>CAWHYQ010000002.1:0-540383 GCA_963833705.1 uncultured Chloroflexia bacterium
GGATCTTCCTTGTCGGATCTGCCGCACGTGCCGTGCGTCCAAGTGGTGAAGCTTCAAACGGTGGTGCTCCCTCCGGCCCCGACGATCCAGGACACGAGTTCTTGTTGGTTGTCCGCGGTCGCCGGCGCCTCGCCGATCTTGCGGCCGCGGCGCATGACCATCGCCCGGTCCGCGACCGCCATCACGTGATCCATGCTGTGAGAGATCAAGATGACCGCGACGCCGGAGGATCGGAGCCGATCGACCAGCTCCAGGACCCGCGCCGACTCCCGAAGCCCGAGGGCGGCAGTCGGCTCGTCGAGGATGACGAGCTTCGAGGAGAACGCGACGGCTCGCGCGACCGCCACCGCCTGGCGTTGGCCCCCCGACATCAGGGCCACGTCAGCATCGAAGTCAGGGAGCCGGATCTGCAAACGGTCGAGAAGGTCCTTTGTACGGGTGGACATCTCCTTCTGCTTCATCCACTGGAGACCGCGCGGCAGCCAGGACGGCCCCGCCAGTTCGCGGCCGGCGAAGAAGTTCGCCGTCGGGTTGAGGTTGTCGAACAGGGCCAGGTCTTGGTAGACGGTCTCGATCCCATTTGCTCTGGCATCGGCCGCCGAGTTGATCTGCACGGGGACCCCGTCGATCTGGATCTCGCCTCGGTCGAGTTTGTGGACGCCGCTGATGCACTTGATGAGGGTCGACTTGCCGGCGCCGTTGTCACCGAGCAGGGCGAGAACCTCACCGGCGCGGACCTCGAGGTCGACGCCCTCGAGTGCAACCACGGCCCCGAAGGTCTTGGTGGCATCACGCACGCTCAGGACGGGTTCCACGTCGGAGGGCACCGCGACGTGAACGGCGTCAGTCATGCGAGCCTCGCCTGCATGCTTCGGAACCGGTTCTCGACGAGGGCCCGCAAGACGTCGAGCTCGACCGCGACGAGGACGACCACTCCTACCGCGATGTACTGGAAGTTCGGGTCGAGACCGAGCAGGTTGAGGCCGTTGTGCATGACCCCGAGGATCAACGCACCTGTCAGGGCGTTCAAGACACCGCCACGGCCGCCCAGGAAGCTGCCGCCGCCGATGATCACCGCGGCGATGGCGCTGAGCTCCAAGCCCTGCCCGGTGAACGGCGAGCCGGCGTCAGCGGTTCCGACGAAGAGCATGCCGCCGATGGCGGCGGACAGCCCGCTCATGACGTAGACCGAGATCAACGTCCCGTTCATCGGCACGCCCGTGCGGACCGCGGCTTCGGGGCTGCCACCGACGGCGTAGATCCATCGTCCCCAGACCAGCTTGTGCAAGATGACGGCACAGACGACCGCGAAGACGATCACCACGAGCGTGGCGAAGGGGAACCATCCGATGTTGCCCGCGCCCGGGATCCCTGCGATACGTCCGCCACCGAGCAGGTGGACGATCGGCGGGGAGCCCAGGACGGTGGAGCCACCGGCGATGTAGAGGGCGAGGCCGGCGCAGATGCTCAAGGTGGCGAGGGTGGCGATGAAGGGATGCGGCAGACGCCCCCACACCAGCAGCAGCCCGTTGACCAGACCGACGGACAACCCCGTCAGCAAGGTCACCGCGATGGCCAGCTCCGCCGAGTGGGTGTCGCGGTAGACGACAGTCACCATGACGCAGCACAACGAGACGTTCGAGCCGATCGACAGGTCGATGCCCCGGGTCAGGATCACGAGGAGCTGGCCCAACGCGATGATGCAGACACCGCCGGACTGCTCGAGGACGTTGCCGATGTTCCCGAACGTCATGAAGACGTGGCCCTCGGTAGCCGCCCAGAGGAACAGCATCATCAGCGCCAGGACGAATAGCGGCCCCGCCTTCAGCGCCAGCAGGACTCCCTTGATCGCGCGCGACGATCGGTCGTTGGCCGTATCCCGATCCCTCCCGATCTCAGGCTCTGGGGCGACGTCGGCGACGTCGGCAGCAAGGCGAGTCACCGACTCGTCGTCGAGCACGTCGCGCCCTCCGTTGTCTCCATCGTCGGGGACTATGCCAGCACGCCATCCTATTGTCTATAGGATAGAGATGATTGGGATGCTGTATGGTAGCCGTCCAGTACTCGACACGCGAAGGCCGAGATGGACCGTCATCAAATCGAAGCAATCCATGAGTCCGCCGCAGGACAGCGCCTGGCCCAACGGCAACCGCTGCCCGGCTCGGTCTACGAGATCGTCACCGACTTGCTCATGACCCACGCGTTCGAACCCGGCGCCAGGCTCAACATCGAAGAGCTCGCCCGCACCCTCGGCGTGTCGCCGACACCGGTGCGCGAGGCCTTGGCACACGTCGAGGCCGACGGTTTGATCGTGAAGCACCCAGGGCGCAGCTATACGGTGGCGCCCCTCATGGGGATCGAGCAGATGCGCGAGCTCATCGAGCTGCGGCTGCTCGTGGAACCCGCATTGGCCGCCAAGGTCGCTGCGCAGGCGGAGCCGAACGAGATCAAGGAGCTGCGCCGCGCTGCCCGGGCCGGTGGAGCCGGCGCCGAGATCACGGCTGCGGCGAACCGGTTGGACATGGTCTATGACGCGACCTTCCACGCCATGGTCGCCGACCTCGCGGGCAACCAGACGATCAGCGACATGCTGACCCGACTGCACAGCCACCTGCACACCTTCCGGCTCTACTACCACGCGGGCCTTCATTCGGTGACGAAGAACGAGCACCTGGCCGTGGCCGATGCGGTCGCCCGCCAGGATCCCGACGGGGCCGAGGAAGCGATGCGTGCCCACCTGGTGTCAGCGCTGGAGCGGCTGGAGACGTTTGTCGTCGGCGGGAGCGCGACCGATGAAGCCAGGCGGATCCCGAAGTTCATTGCTGGGAGCGTCAAGGAGTGACCCGGGCAGTGAACGACGACAGGAGTGGGGCGATGTTGGCCGGTTCCGACCGCGTGTTGTTCGGTGCGGCTTACTACCACGAGTACCAACCGTATGACCGGCTGGATGTCGATCTCGATCTCATGCAGGAGGCGCACTTCTCGGTCATCCGAGTTGGTGAGTCGGTCTGGTCGACGTGGGAACCGGAGAACGGCCAGTTCGATTTGGACTGGCTCGAGCCGGTTCTCAACGGTGCCGCGCGGCGGGGCATCTCCGTCATCCTTGGCACGCCCACGTATGCCGTGCCGCCGTGGTTGGCCCGGCTGTATCCGGAAATCGCCGGCGAACGATCCACGGGCGAACGGATCCCTTGGGGGGCTCGGCAGGAAGTCGATTTCACGCACCCAGCCTTCCTCTTCCATGCCGACCGGGTGATCCGCAAGATCCTTCGTCGCTATGCGGGGCATCCCGCCGTCGTCGGCTTCCAAGTCGACAACGAACCCGGCTTACATCTCCTTCACAACCGCGGCGTCTTCCAACGCTTCGTGGACGACCTGCGTCATCGTTACGGCGACGTAGACAGCCTCAACCGTGAGTGGGGCCTCGTCTACTGGTCGCACCGACTCTCGACCTGGGACGATCTTTGGGCACCCGATGGCAACACGCAGCCCCAGTACGACGTCGCATGGCGTCGCTTCCAGGCCGAGCAGACCACCCAGTTCATCAACTGGCAGGCCGACATCGTCCGGGAGTACTCCTCCCCCGGACAGTTCGTCACGACCTGCATCGCCTACGACCGGCCCGCCGTCGACGACGATCTGGTCACTGATGCCCTCGACACCACTGGGGGGAACCTCTACTACGCCATGCAGGACGGGCTACAGCTCCCGGACGACGGCTCCGGACCGCACGAGAAGTGGGCCACCACCGGAACTTGGGCGCTGTACTTCTCCGCAGACCGGATGTACTCCTCACGCCAAGAGGGCTTCCTCGTCACCGAAACCAATGCCATGCACATCGGTCCTCCCTGGGACAACCGCCCTGCCTTCGACGGCCAGTGGCGCCAGGTCGCATGGGCGCTGGTCGCTCGTGGAGCGAGGATGGTCGAGTACTGGCACTGGCACACGCTGCACTTCGGTACCGAAAACTCCTGGGGCGGGGTCCTTCCCCACGCGGGTCACCCAGGCCGAACCTACGACGAGCTCCGCCAGGTCGGTGACGAGTTCCGGCGCGCAGGACGGCTGGTGGCGGGATGTCGACCCGACGCAGAAGTCGCCTTCCTGTATTCGCTCCCGAACCGCTGGCTCATGCAGAAATACCCGCCGTTGGCGGCAGCGGGAGGCGGACCCGATGCCCGGGCGTACGACGGGATCTTCGCCCCCTTCTACCGCGGCGCTTTCGACGCCGGACTCTCGGCCCGGATCCTGCATTCCCGGAAGGCGACCGCCACCCATCCGGCCGAGTTCGCCGCCAGTCATCCGCTCCTCGTCGTGCCCGGCCACTACATGAGCCCGGACCACCTACTCGACTGGCTGGCGGACTACGCGGCCGCGGGAGGGCATCTCGTCATCGGCCCACGGACCGGATACGCGGATCACGAGGCGCGCGCTCGGACCGAGACGGCTCCCGGCCGCCTGGCACAGGCTTCAGGCGTCCACTATGACGAGTTCAGCAACCTGAAGAGCATGATTCCTGTTCTTCCTGCCGACGGGGCCACGATCAAGCTCGACGCGGCTGCGGCCACCCGATGGTGTGACGGACTGCTCGTAGACGACGCGCAGGTCGTCGCGACATACGAACACCCGCACTTCAGTCAATGGCCGGCGATGACCACGCGTGACCACGAGAAGGGTCGCGTCACATGCGTCGGCACCATCCCCGACTCGAGCTTTGCCAAGTCGCTCTTCCAGTGGCTAGCCACCGACCTCGTTCAACCCTGGTGCGAGCTGCCGGCCACGATGACCTCGACCGGCGCAGCGGCCGTCGACGGAACCAGGCTCCGATTCCTGCACAACTGGTCCTGGGATCCCGCCTCAGTATCCGTGCCCACCGAGGTGCACGACATTCTGACTGGGGAAACGTTCCACACCCAAGATCACGTCCGACTCGGACCCTGGGATGTTCGGGTGCTTGCAGTGAGACAACCGTGACCGCCGGCGGTCAGGCCGCCGCGGTCGGCGTCGGCACCGTGCGCGAACGGGACTGGCTGTTTGACGGCCATGCGCGGATCGGGGAGGCTCTCGATGACTGACCCATTGCCCACGAATTGGATCCGCAGACTGGGCAATACTTCAGTTTCGACCTCGGCAATCATCGCGGGTGCTTCCCCCCTTGGGACCATGCTGTCGCTTTACGGCTACGCGGTCGCGGAGGCCGATGCCATCGATCTCGTCCAACAGGTACTGAAGAGTCCGATTCGGGCCTTCGATACCTCCAACGCTTACAGCGAAGGCGAGAGCGAGCGCCGGATCGGCGTCGGCATCGGTGCCGCGGGGGGACTGCCATCGGACTTTACGGTGATCACCAAAGTGGACGCACGGCACGGTGACTACTCCGGTGATCGGGTGCGACGCTCGCTTGATGAGAGTCAGGACCGGCTCGGGCTTGGTGTACTTCCGTTGCTCTTCTTGCACGATCCGGAATACCACGACTTCGCCACGATCACGCAGGCACGAGGAGCGGTTGACACGCTGGTTGCTCTAAAGGACGAAGGCCGGGTGCAACACATCGGCATCGCCGCAGGCAATGTTCACGTTGTTTCACGCTACCTCGACCTGGGCGTCTTCGAGGTTCTACTCACACACAATCGTTGGACCCTTGTCGATCGAAGCGCGGACGAGCTAATCGACCAGGCAACCGCGGCCGGCATGGGGGTGCTGAACGCCGCGATCTACGGCGGAGGTGTCCTCGCCAACCCAACTGGGTCGTCTAGGTACGGCTATACCGAGGCACCCAAGCTCGTCCTCGATGCCGTCGCTGCCATGAACGACGCCTGCTTGAGACACGGCACTGATCTAGCCACGGCAGCCCTGCAATTCTCGATGCGTGATCCCCGCGTGCACTCAACCGTTATCGGTTTCACGAAACCTAGCCGGATCTCGACGCTCATGGCATCAGCCGCCGTCGAGCTGCCGCCTGACCTGTGGATCGAGCTCGAGACCTTGGTACCACCCAAGTCATGCTGGCTCGACTTCCAAGCGAAAGGCTAAGCCAGTTCCCTGGTCAACAACGCCGGAATCGCTCTAAAGAAGGATGCGCTCGACGTCTCCATCGAGGAGTGGGATGTCGACCGGCCCGAGCGTCTCCTCGATCAGCTCAAAGGCCGCGCTCGAGCAGCGCCGGTCCAGCGACGCGGCCTTTGGCAGCCCGCCGGAGCCGTGATAGAACTCGGACGATGTCCGCCAGGGCTGTCGCCCGGGATCACGCGGCGCCCGCGCCGCCCGGCTCGGACCCGCGGATCGCGTCGCCCGCCCATCCCACCGTTAGAACGGAGACCGCGTCCCGCATGCCGACTGCCCCATCGAAGCTCGCCATCGTCGTCCGCGGGGGCTGGGACGGCCACGCGCCCATCGAGGCGACGGACCTGTTCATCCCGCACCTCGAGGCGAACGGCTACGAGGTCCGGATCTTCGACTCGCCGGCGCCGTACGCCGATCCGGACCTGATGGCGCGGACCGACCTGATCATGCAGTGCAACACCATGGCGACGATCGCCCGCGACGAGCTTGCGGGCCTGCGAGCGGCGATCGCCAACGGGACCGGCATGGCGGGCTGGCATGGCGGGATCGCCGATTTGTATCGCAACTCGTCCGACTACTTCCAGCTCATCGGCGCCCAGTTCGCGTGCCATCCGGGCAAGGACCCGGCGACGATCACCGGCGACGGACCCGAGAACAACTACGTGCCGTACACGGTCAACCTGCTGCCGGCCGCGGCCGACCACCCCATCACCCGGGGCCTCGCGGACTTCGACCTGGTCACCGAGCAGTACTGGGTGCTCTGGGACCGCTATCTCGACGTCCTCGCGACGACGACCCAGAAGGTCCGGCCGTGGGATGCGTGGCACCGCGAGATCACCTCGCCCGCCATCTGGACGCGGCGCTGGGGCAAGGGCCGGATCTTCGTCTGCACCCCCGGCCATAGCCTCGACGTCCTCGCCCATCCGACCGTCCACACCGTCATTGAGCGGGGGCTGCTGTGGGCCGGCCGGTGAGGATCGGGATGATCGGTTGCGGCGCGATCGCCCGGCAGTACCTCGACACCGCCCGCCGGCTCGACGCGATCGAGATCGTGGCGGCGGCGGATCGCGTCCCGGCCCGCGCCACCGCGGTCGAGGCGGCCGAGGGCATCCCCGCGATGCCGGTCGCCGACCTCCTCGCGAATGCCGAGGTGGATGTCGTCCTGAACCTCACGATCCCGGCCGCCCACGCCGCCATCGCCCTCCAGGCGATCGCCGCGGGCAAGGCGGTCTACGGCGAGAAGCCGCTGGCAGCCACGACAGCGAAGGCGCGCTCGATCCTCGAGGCTGCCGGGGCGGCCGGCGTGCAGGTCGGCTGCGCGCCCGACACGGTCCTGGGAACGGGGATCCAGACGGCGCGGAAGGCCGTCGACGACGGACGGATCGGGGCCCCGATCGCGGCGACCGCGACCATGGTCACGCCCGGCCATGAGCGCTGGCACCCCGATCCCGACTTCTACTACCAGCCTGGCGGCGGCCCGCTTCTGGACATGGGGCCGTACTACGTGACCGCCCTCGTCACGATCCTCGGCCCGGTCGTCGCCGCCATCGGCGCCGCGAGCCGCACGCGCGGGACGCGGACGATCCGCTCGGGCGCGCGCGCCGGCGAGACGGTCCCGGTCGCCGTCGACAGCCACGTGACGGGCGCCCTGATCCACGAGTCGGGCGCGATCTCGACGCTCGTCATGAGCTTCGACGCGGTCGCCTCCAGGGCGTCGCGGATCGAGATCCACGGGGAGCTGGGGTCGCTCATCGCGCCGGACCCGAACCTGTTCCGCGGCGACGTCGAGCTGCGCGAGCTCGACGGGACCGGCTGGGTCACGCTCCCGATCACCGCCGGGTACGAGCGCAGCTCGCGCGGCTACGGGATCGCGGACCTGGCGGCGACCCCCGCCGGAGAGGAGCCGCGCGCCGGTGGCGCCCTCGCGTTCCACGTGCTGGACGTCATGGAATTGCTCCTGGAGTCGGCCCGGACCGGTCGCCGGGTCGACGTCGCGAGCCGCTGCCCGCGGCCGGCGCCGGTGCCGCTCCAGTCGCTGCCGAGCTCGGACGCGGAGATCCCGACCTACGTCGCCATGTCTTGACGATGTCCCGATGGGGGGCTGGCGTGCCGGGCTCGTGGGAGTAGTGGGAACAGCGGGAACCGCTCCCATTTCCAACCGTCGTCGGGGGCGCGATACGGTCGATCCCGGAGTCACTTGAACGAATGACGTTCGCCTGACTCCGTCCGGCATGTTCAACCTGATTGCCCGCCGGATTGACAGAATCCGAGTCCCCGTCACGCTCAAATCGTAGCGACCATCGGCAGATACGTCGGGAGTCCTCTGGATCGTTGGGGCCTTGGACGGGAAGGGCCGCAACATCTTGTGTCGGCGTCGGTTGTCTATCTCGGCTGCACCGGCCCCCGGAAGTCAGGCGCACTTGTTTTGAGCGTGAAACGGTCGTTTGTGCGCCTGATCATTCCCGACTTGCACGCCTGACTCCGTTTGTGACAGATGTTTCAAGCTTCGTAACAGAGACACATTCGCACCAGGCGCGCAGGCGAAGTCGAGCTCAGGGGTCGCCCTCGGGAGGCCCCCTGACAAGTCCCTTGGATCATCGGCCTCAGACCGACGTTTCGCCGGGGTCCTCACGTACCCGAGGCGGGGTCGTAGAGCTCGGCGGACGACGTCACGCCGTTCGGGTCCGGCGTGTCACCTCCGACGACAACTCCGCCGGCGACGAGCACCCGACCGTCGGCGAGCAGGGTCGTGGTGAGATCGAAGCGCTTGATGCTCATGCTTCCGGCCCGGTCCACGAGCCTGTCTTCGAGTCATACAGCTCGGCGGATGCAAGCAACGGGTCGGGCTCGGTCGGGTCGGTGAAGCCGCCAACGACGAGGACCCTGCCGTCGGCGAGATTCGACGACGACGACTCGGCGCGCGGCGCGCTCATGCCCATCGTCGCGCTCCATGTCCGCTGTCCTGGTCGCCGCAGATGACGTAGCAGATCCGGGCCATGTCGTCGTGATGAGCGCCCACGATCCGAGCGAGGGCATCCGCGTCACCGCTCGCGGCCTCTGCCACGGTCGTCGCCGCGATGCCTCCGGGGACCGTCAGTTCACGCACCATGCCCCATAGATGTCACGCGAGGGGCGAAGTGTCCCACGGCCTGGGCGTCAGATGGGCCGGAACCCGATTCGGTGCTCCCTGGGGCGTAGACCGTGCCAGACCTCGCACGTCGCCTTTAGCCGACCGATATCATCGAGGTTACCGTGATGAATGAGGCCCGTCCCGATCTGCCCGTCCTCGTGGTCGGCGCCGGCCCGACCGGACTGATCCTTGCGGCGGAACTGATCCGGCACGGCACCACCTGCCGGATCATCGACAAAGGCGCCGGACCGACGCCGCTGTCGAAGGCGACCACCGTGCAGGCGCGGACGTTGGAGATGCTCGACGACATGGGCATCGTCGACAAGACGCTCAGCGCCGGTACGAAGAGTCACGGCGTCAACATCTATCACGGGGATGACCGCCTCCTGCACGTCTCCTATGACGACCTGGAGTCTCCGTACCCCTTCCTGCTCAACATCCCTCAGAGCACGCTGGAAGGGGTGCTCGGGGACTTCGTCACGAGTGTGGGGCTGGAGGTCGAGTGGGGGACCGAACTCATCGGCTTCACGCAGGATGCCGAAGGCGTGACCGCGACGCTGCGCGACGCCGACGGGCAGGAAGAGACGGTCCGTGCCGCCTGGCTGGTCGGCTGTGACGGCGCGCACAGCGTCGTCCGGCATACGCTGGAGATCGACTTCGCCGGCAAGAGCTACTCGCAGTGGTTCGGCTTGGCCGATGCCACGCTCCAGCTGGGGTCTGCGGCATGACGAACTGCATGGCTTCGTCCATCCGACTGGACTGTTCTTCGCCATTCCCCTGCCCGGTGAGGAGCGCTTTCGGATCGTCATGGAAGCGGAGGAGCCACCCGTCGACACCGAGCTGACCCTGGAAGACTTCCAGGCAGCCCTCGACCAGCGCGGACCAGGGAACGCCACCCTCAGCGATCCGGGATGGATCACGCCGTTCAAGGTCAATGCGCGACGGGCGGCGAGGTATCGCGTGGGGCGGGCCTTCATCGCCGGAGACGCCGCGCATATCCACAGCCCGACCGGAGGACTGGGGCTGAATACCGGGATGCAGGATGGGTACAACCTGGCGTGGAAGTTGGCGCTCGTCATCCGTGGACTCGCCGACCCGGCGCTGCTCGACAGTTATGAAGCCGAGCGCATCCCAGTCGCGGATGCCGTGCTGCGCCTTGCTGGTCGAGTTGACGACCATGTTGACCTTGACCAATCCCGTCACCCAACAACTACGCAACCACCTGATGCCGATGTTGAGTGGATTGGGTGCCGTGCAGCACCAGATCGCGGTCCAGGATGCGCAGCTGAGCATCGACTATGACGACAGCCCGATCGTGAGCGAGTATCACCATGGGCGGTTCGGGCATGTGCGGTTCGCCGGAGGACCGAAGGCGGGCGACCGGGCACCCGACAGCCGTCCGCTGCAGACTGCCGATGGCACGGCCGTCCGGCTCTATGACCTGCTGCGAGGTGTCCATCACACGCTCGTGTTGTTCGGCGGTCCCGAGCCGGACGCGGCCAGCTGGCAAGATCTGATCGCCATCGCAGCAGGCCGCTGCGCGAACAGCACGGGACATCGATCCAGGCGTATGTCGTCGTGGATGGAACGAGCATCCCCGACGAACTGGCTGGAGCGAGCGGCGCGCTGCTGGATACCGAAGCCGCGGCGCATCACCGTTACCAGGCCGATCTGCCGACGCTTGTACCTGATCCGCCCGGACGGGTACATCGGTTTCCGCAGCCGACCGGCCGACCGGACCGCGTTGACCACATACCTGGACCCGGATCTTCACCTAGCCCGTCGACGACATCATCCTCCCGGGAAGCCGTCGCGGCGACCGGTCAGGAAGGCGATCTCGGCGGTGTTGTCGGCCAGTTCGATCGCCCGGTCGTACGCCGCCCGCGACTCCTGGCTCCGGCCGACCCTGCTCAGCAGATCGGCGCGGGTGGCGTGGAACGCGTGGTAGCCGTCGAGGTCGAGCCGATCGACGGCCGCGAGCGCCACCTCGGGCCCGTCCAGCTCAGCAACCGCGATCGCTCGATTCAGGGCGACGATGGGTGACGGGTCGAGGCGGACGAGCTGGTCGTAGAGCGCCACGACCTGGAACCAGTCGGTGTCACGGACGTCCTTGGCCGCGGTGTGGACGGCATTGATCGCAGCCAGGATCTGGTAGCGACCCGGTGGTGGGCCATAGGCCGCGACCACCTCCAGCCGGGACTGCACCAGGGCATGCCCCTCCCTGAGGAGTGCCCGATCCCAGGCGCCACGGTCCTGCTCGTCTAGCCGGACCAGCTCGCCGGTCGCCGAGACCCGAGCCGCGCGCCGCGCCTCGATCATGAGCATCAGCGCCAGCAGGCCGACGACCTCGCCGTCCTCAGGCAGCAGATCACGGACGAGTCGGATCAGCCGGATCGCCTCGGTGGTGAGGTCGCTCCGGACGGGATCCACGCGGGTGCCGGACGTCAGGTAGCCCTCGTTGAAGACCAGGAACAGGGTTGCCAGGACGCCACTGAGGCGCAGCGGCAGGTCCTCGGGCTCCGGGACCCTGTATGGGATGTGCGCGGCCCTGATCTTGGTCTTCGCCCGGGTGATCCGCTGGCCCATCGCGGCCTCCTGGACCAGGAACGCCTTCGCGATCTCGGGGACCGTGAGGCCACCGACCATCCGCAACGTCAACGCGACGCGGGCTTCGGGAGCCAGCGACGGGTGGCAGCACGTGAAGAGCAACCGGAGCACGTCGTCGTCGATGGCTCCCAGGGGCTCGGACGGTGCGTCGTCGTACATCGCGTGAGCTTCCCTGTGCTTCTCGTGACGCCTGGATTCGCGGCGGTACCGGTCGATGGCCTTGCGGTTAGCCGTGGTGGTGAGCCATGCGCCGGGATTGGGAGGCACGCCATCGACCGGCCAGCGCTCGAGGGCGACCGCGAACGCCTCGGCGGTGGCGTCCTCGGCGATGTCGAGATCGCCGAAGCGCCGGGCCAGGCCAGCCACCACCCGCGCCCACTCCTCATGGTGGGCGCGGATGATCGCCTCGTCGACGTGTCTGCTCACTCAGGTGCCACATCTACCCCGTGCACTACCTGCTCGCGGTACCCGTGCCGAGGGGCCGCACCTCGACGCGGCGTCGGCAGGCATTGGACCCCTCCGCGGCGAGCTTGAGCGCGACGTCGAGGTCGGGGGCGTCGATGATCCAGAGGCCGATGACGTACTCCTTGGTCTCCACGTAGGGCCCGTCGGTGAAGATCGGGGTCTCACCCTGACCGTCGACCACCGTCGCGGTCTCCGGAGCGTCGAGCCCGTTGGCGAAGACGAAGTAGCCCCCGGCCTTCAACCTGTCGTTGAACCTCCCCGTCGCTTCCCAGGCGGCCTCTGCCGCCTCGGCCGACCCGTAGCCGCCGACGCTAGTGGGGTCCTCGCGGTCGGCCTCGGTGTGGAGGACCGAGAGAAGGTACTGCACCATGGCTGGACTCCTTGTGTCACGGCGGCCTCTCTGACCGCCTTTCACACTGGCTACGAACGGGTCCGACTCGATCCGACACGATGGCCAGATCTCTGCTCAACGATATTCGGGCTGCCGATGTCACGACGAGAACAGGGAAGATCCAGCAGGCCTCCTGCCCAGGCGCGTGCGCGGGAGTCCTCTGGATCAGGAGATCACAGGATCGCCGGCAGGCGTGAAGTCCGAGGCGCATCTCGTCGTCGACCGGCAGGCCGAGTGTCACCACCGTGAAGGTGATTTGAACCATCGGTGGCCCGCTTCTCAGTCTTCGACGATCTTCAACGCCCGCGGGATGAGCTCCGGGATCCGCTCGAGGAGTCCCCACAATGTGCTCAGGAATGGCGATGCCGAGCGGGAGCCAAGCCGCTCGACCGCCACGATCCGTCGCCGGATCGGAGCCGCGCCGGCGAGTTTGATCTCCCTTAGCGAGCCGACGGAGAGCGCGTCGG
Organism: uncultured Chloroflexia bacterium; assembly: GCA_963833705.1. GTDB lineage: Bacteria > Chloroflexota > Limnocylindria > Limnocylindrales > CSP1-4 > SPCO01. The sequence continues at coordinate 13,121 of CAWHYQ010000002.1, forward strand.
CGACCGCCGTGCCCGGGAGGAGCGCGACGCCCAGCCCGCGCTCGACCATACGCTTTGCCGCCTCGATGTTGTCGACCTCGGTCACGCCGCGCGGGATGACCCCAGCGACGCGGAACAACGCGTTCGTTACGTCGTAGTAGCTCGATGTCCGGTCGAACAGGATGAGCTGAGCGTGGCTGATCTCCGACACGTCGACGGTGCCGGCCTCGGCGAACGGGTGGTCCGGCCGAGCGACCAGGAGGAGCTCGTCCTCATAGAGCGGACGGCTGTGGACGCGGGCATCGCGGAGCTGTCTGACGATTCCGAGTTCGACCTCGTTGCGAGCAACGAGATCAACGATCTCCTCCGAGTGGCCGGTCCGGACGAGAAGACGGACGTCCGGGTGGAGTTCGGTGAAGCGGACCAGGATCTCCGGCAGCACGTAGGCGCTGACCGCCGGCGCGACCGCGAGCGCAAGTTCGCCGATGACACCGTGTTCGAGTTCGCGGACGAGAGAACTACCGCTCCGGATCGCCTCGATCGCACGCTCCGCGTGAGGAAGGAATGCGCGCCCCGCCGGTGTCAGGACCATCCCGGCATGCGATCGCCGGAAGAGTGGCGTGGCGAGCTCCTGTTCGAGTGCCTGGAGCCGTGCGGTGAGCGCCGGCTGGCTGATCAACAGGGCATCGGCGGCCCGTCGCATGTTGCCCTGCCGAGCGATTTCGATGAACCCTTCAACCTGGGCGAGAAGCACGGGTTCGATCTCCGGCGACCATCAACAGAGTCGATCGTACGCCACATTCGATTTGATTGGACAGATCAAACCGTCGCGTCGTACGGTCGCCTCGTCGGTTCGTCGCCAGGAGGTTGCATTGGAACTCAAGGTCGATCCAAGACAACGGGTGGCCCCGACCGTCGAGTCGCTGGAGCCATCGCACCTATGGGTGCTGGGACTCGATCGCGACGATGTCGGTCCGATCGAGGATGCAAGACGCCCGTACAGCTACCTGGCGGAGTGCGATTGCCCCGACGACTGTCCCAGGGATCACGCGAACGAGTGAGAAGCAGCCGATGAGTACCCTTTCCGAGCCAGTCGCGGACTCGTTCGAGACGCAGGTGGCGGTCGTCCACGAATGGTTCGCACAGTCCCGGTTCGAAGGCATCCTGCGTCTCCATACCGCCCGCGAGGTCGCCGCCCAACAGGGCACGATCCAGCCCGACTACACGGTCGCCCGCGCCGCGGCCGAGGGGTTCTATTCCCGCCTCCAAGAGCTCTTCGCCGGAGGCGGGCAGATCACGACCTTCGGTCCCTACTCACCGGGTCAGGCGGTTGTGATGAAGCGGCTGGGGATCGAAGCGATCTATCTGGGCGGTTGGGCCACATCGGCCAAGGGTTCGCTTGCCGAAGACCCAGGTCCGGACCTTGCCAGCTATCCTCTCAGCCAGGTCCCCGACGAAGCCGCGGGCCTGGTTCGCGCCCTCCTCACCGCCGACAAGAACCAGCACTTTGCCTGGGCCCAGATGAACGAGGAGAAGCGTCGATCGACACCAGCCGTCGATTTCCGTCCATTCATCATCGCGGATGCGGACACGGGCCACGGCGGCGACGCGCACGTTCGCAACCTGATCCGTCGATTCGTCGAGGTCGGCGTGCCGGGCTACCACATCGAGGACCAGAAACCGGGCGCCAAGAAATGCGGGCACCAGGCCGGCAAGGTGCTGGTCGCCCAGAACGAGCAGAACAAGCGACTCAACGCGGCGCGTCTCCAGTTGGACATCATGCGGGTACCGGGCATCATCGTTGCCCGCACCGATGCCGAGGCCGCGACGTTCCTCGACGACTGCAGCGACGAGCGAGATCAGCCGTTCATCCTCGGGGCAACGAACCTGGAGCTGCCGAGCTATCGCGTCGGTTTCCTGGCGATCCTCGAGGCGCTGTACCACCTTGGACTCGACCAGATCCGAGGTCACCTGCTGTTCGCGGTACCCGACGACGAATTGCGGCGGGCCGCTGCCTGGCTCGGGCACGTCGGGCTCATGCCGCTGATCGAGCGGAGCGCCCAGATCGCGCTCGCGGCCGGTGTCGGTAGCCCGATCGATGGGCTGCTCGACACGATCGACACCAAGTACTCGGAGGTTTGGCAGGCGGAAGCGGGTCTCAAGACCCACGCCGAGGCCGTCGCGGAGATCCTCGAACTCAGGATCAGCGAGGGCGAGCAGTTCGGTCTGACCCTCGGGGCGTGGCGTGCCTTCGCGAGGGGCGCGTCGTTCTCCGAGATCCGCGAGAAAGCGAACTCACTCGATCTCCCTGTCGCCTGGGATCCGGAGCTGCCCAGGACCCCGGATGGCTATTACCAGGTTCAAGGCGGGATCGATTACGCGATCGCCAAGTCGCTTGCGGCCGCGCCGTTCGCCGACTTGCTGTGGATGGAGACAAAGACCGCGAACCTCGAGGAGGCCCGCACGTTCGCGCAGGCGATCCATGCCGAGTATCCCAAGAAGATGCTGGCGTACAACCTGTCGCCATCATTCAACTGGGACACCACTGGGTTGAGTGACGACGAAATGCGACGATTTCCCGAGGAGCTCGGGAAGCTGGGCTTCGTGTTCAACTTCATCACCTACGCGGGGCACCAGATCGATGGCCTCGCCACCGAGGAGTTCACGACGGCCCTGCAAGAAGACGGCATGCTCGCCCTCGCCCGCCTCCAACGAAAACTCCGGCTGCTGGAGTCTCCATACCGCACGCCGCAGTCCCTCGTCGGCGGTGACAGGCTGGACGCGGCGCTGATGGCAGCCTCCGGGCGGACCGCCGCGACGAAGGCGATGGGCAAGGGATCGACCCAACACCAGCATCTCGTCCAGACCGAGCTGCCGACGAGGGTGCTCGAGGAGTGGCTGGACATGTGGGCGACTCACTGGGATCGACCGGGAAGGATCCGCGTCGAGCTGCGACCACATACCGCGGGGTCGGACCTGCTGGAGCTTCGGGTGCTGGGCGTGACTGGCGAGACGCTCGCCAACGTGATCTTCGCGAGCATCGCCGATCGCCGGGGCCGCAGCATCCTGTCGATCCGTGACCAGAACACGGCGCCGTCGATTCGACGGCGGCGGCTGATGACGCTCGTCCAGCTCTTCCTGATCCATCGTTACCGCGCCGGATCGCTGCACTACCTCACGCCGAGCGACGACAACCAATCACAGGTGCAGCGCATGCGGGACCTCGGGATCTTCACGGTCGTGAGAACCGAGATCGGGCATATCATCGTCGCCGATGTCGACCGAGAGTTGGTCGCGGAGCTGGTCGCGCCCGACGGGGAGAAACTCGACCAGCTCATCCGGAAGCCGATCCCTCAACCGGCGTAGCACCTAGCTCCGGAATCGACCGATCAGGAGCCGATCATCTGGCCGCCGGAGAGTCCTTCTGGTCTCGTTCGGACGAAGGCGTCCGATCAAATCTGTAGGCGGCCAGGTTCGCGTGAGTGATGACACCGACCAGCGATCCATTGTCGTCGACCACGGGGAGGCCCATCACGTACGTGGAACGAAGCGCAATGTCGGCTTCCTCGATCGACGCACCCACGGCAACGACCAGCGGGTCGAATGTCATCACGTCTGCGACCAGCAGGTTCTTGTTGCCCATGTCACAACCTCCTCCACGGCTGAGCATCATGGTCGAGCAAGATGGCGACTCGTCATAGGGCCATATGGACCCAACCTGCGGTTCCCAAGCACAGGCGCGCCATGCGCCCATGACAGTGAGCGGGCGGGTCACGAAGCGTCCGGGACCCGCTGTTCGGTCCCTGCTCGACGCGAGGACCTGACGGTTGCCGTTCGACTGCCCTTGCCTGCCGCTCAGACCCGCTCGAAGGCCATCGCCACCGACCCGCCGCCGCCGAGGCAGAGCGTCGCCAGGCCGTATCGGCCCTCGCGTCGCACGAGCTCGTGGAGCAGGGTCGCGACGATCCTGGCACCGGACGCCCCGACCGGGTGACCGAGGGCGATCGCTCCGCCGTTGACGTTGACCTTGTCCCAATCGAAGCCGAGTTCCCGGCCGTCGGCGAGCACCTGGGCGGCGAACGCCTCGTTGATCTCGATCAGGTCGAAGGCCTCGATCGGCATCTCGATCCGATCGAGCAGCCGGCGGACGCCCATGACGGGGGCGAGGAAGAGCCATTTCGGTTCGATGTCAGCCTGGGCATAACCCACGATCCTGGCGAGCGGCTTGAGGCCGTACCGCTCGACTGTCCGTTCGCTGACCACCACCGTGGCAGCGGCGCCGTCCGTGATGCCGGGCACGTTGCCGGCTGTCGCGGTGCCGCTGGTCGCATCGCCGCGATCCTCGCCTTCGGGCAGATCGAAGACGGGCTTGAGACGCGCCAGGGACTCGATCGTCGAGTCGCGCCGGGGGCCCTCGTCCAGGGTGACGATCGTCTCGCGGCCTTTCGCGTCACGGACGGTCACGGGCGCAAGCTCGGCGTCGAAGCGGCCCCCGTCCATGGCAGCGATCGCGTTCATGTGGCTGCGCAGGGCGAACTCGTCCTGGTCTTCACGGCTGACCTGCTTGGCGATGGCGGTCCGCTCAGCATGTGTGCCGACATGACATTCCTCGACGGCGCACCACAGGGCGTCGTGCACCGTCGAGTCGACGATCGTCCCGTTGCCCAGGCGATAGCCGAAGCGGGCTTGGGGCAGGAGATACGGCGCGACGTTCATGCTCTCCATACCGCCGGCGACGACCACGTCGGCGTCACCAGCCCGGATCTCCGCGGCGCCCAGCATGATCGCCTTGAGCCCCGAGCCACAGACCTTGTTGATCGTCGTGGCACTCGTGGTCACCGGCAGACCGCCGAGGAGAGCGGCCTGGCGGGCGGGAGCCTGGCCGGCGCCGGCCTGGATCACCTGGCCCATCAGGACCTCGTCGACCGAGTTCTCGGCCGGCAGGCCGCTCCGCTCCATGGCCGCCCGGATGGCGACCCCGCCGAGCTCGACCGCCGGGACACCGGCCATCGCGCCACCGAACTTGCCGATCGGCGTTCGCGCCGCACTGACAAGATAGACGTCGCCATTGCGACCGGTTTGAGTCGTATCCATCGTGGTTCTCCTGGCTTTGCGGGCGGAGCCGGTTTGGGGTTCAGGACCTGGGTGGCGGAGCGGCTGGGGCACCGGACCTACGTGTACATCCCGCCGTTGATCTCGATCACCTGGCCGGTGATGTAGTCGCCATGCGTGACGAGAAACGTGACCACCTGGGCGATCTCGTCCGGACGTCCGAAGCGACCCATCGGGATCTTGGTCAGGATGGTTGCGCGGACCTCCTCCGGCATCGCGGCGATCATCTCCGTCTCGATGAAACCGGGCGCGATCGCGTTGACCGTGACGCCCTTGCGGGCAGTCTCGAGCGCCGCGGACTTCGTGAAGCCGATGATCCCGGCCTTCGCCGCAGCATAGTTAGCCTGGCCGAAATTGCCATGCAGGCCGATCACGGAGCTGATGTTGACGATCCGGCCGTAGCCGGCCGCGACCATGTGCGGCAACACTCGTGAGGTCAGGTGGAAGACGCTGCTCAGGTTCGTCTGGAGAACGGCATCCCATTCCTCTGGCGACATCTTGGCCAGCGAGCGGTCGCGGGTGATCCCGGCGTTGTTGACGAGCACGTCGATCTTCCCGAAGCGCTCGAGGACGTTGGCGACGGCCGGCTCGATCGCAGCCGGATCGCCCACGTCGCAGCGGAAGGCGAACGACTCGCCTCCGGACTTCGCGATCTCTGCGACGACCTCTTCGGCGGCCTCCTTGTTGTTGGCATAGCCGACGGCCACGGACGCGCCTTGCCGTCCGAGTTCGAGCGCGATCGCCCGGCCGATGCCGCGCGACCCGCCTGTGACGAGGCAGGCCTTGCCCTTCAGTTCATTCATGGCACGAACCTCCTCGACGCGACCAGGACGGGAACGAGGTGGCCGGCAGATCGCCTGCCACCTCGGTGGTCATGTGCGCCGATCAGCGCTTCGCGGTTTCGGTCATCCTCGCGGCCATCTTGACCGTGGTCTGCCAACTCTCGAGGGTCGCCTTCTGGGTTCGCTTGACGATCTCGGAGAACTGGTCGACAGCCTGCCGATTGCCCTTCACGCCCAGGTCGAACAGGCCCAGGCCGGCTTCGATCGCGGCATTCTGAGCATCGAACGCGGTCTTGAGGACGGACTCGCTCTGGACGGACCAGGTGTTGAGCAGATCCCGACTGAGCGCGCTGCTGTCATCGGCGTAGGATCGCGCGGCTTCGATCGAAGCCTTGGCGGTCTCGGTGCCGTTGCGGGCCGCCTGTGCGGCGATGCGGGTGGCTTCCGTGACGGCAGCGGCTGCCGACTCGGGCATCTCGTTGACTGTGGTGGACATCGAGGTCCTCCTTCGACTATTATCCAGCTGCCTCTACTTGCGTGACAACTCTATGTGCAGTATGCACTTACTATGCTAGGATTGTCAAGCCGCCACCGGCAGTCGAGAACCATGAGACGAGCGATGCCAGACCGCCAGATAACATCCGACAAGAGCTCCGCACCGGATCCGTCCTCGGGCGCGCGCGCGTCCCGAGCCCGCCGCACGCGTGCCAAAGGCCCGCCGGAGCCGACTGCCGAAAAGGGCCAGGGCCCTGGGACTGACGACCCGGCCGAACCGATGGATGAGCGCGAGCCGTTTCCCGGCTGGCCGCCACGCGACTTCCTGGCCCCGTTCGTCCTGCTCGCCGTCTCGCTCCAACGGTCCCATGGCTACGTGATCGAGGACTACCTGCGCGCGCTCGGACTGTTCGGGATCACCATGAGCACGTTGTACCGGACCCTCCGCCAGATGGAGAAGGACGGCCTCCTCGTGTCGTCCTGGGAGCCCGGGCCGACAGGTCCGGCCCGGCGCGTGTACACCATCACCGATTCGGGCCATGTCTGGCTCGACTCGTCGACATCGATGCTCAATGCGTATCGCGATACGATCGACCGGTTCTTCGGTTTGTACGGAGCCGGCCTGGGTGCGAACCCCGACCAGCCCGACGAGCCGACGAGCGACAAGGAGACAGAGGCATGACGAAGACCGAAGAAACGGGCCGAGCCACCGATCCGTTCGAGACTTGGCGCCAGCTGTACGACGCCAACGAGCGGGCCTGGAGCACGGCCCTCGGGGAGGCCATGGGCAGCCCCGAGTTCGCCGACTCGAGCGGGAAGCTGCTCGAGACGATGCTCGCCGCCCAGAAGTCGGTTCGCGACAACATGCGGACCTACCTCGAGACGATGAACTTGCCGACCCGCGAGGATATCGCGCGGCTTGGTGAGATCGTCATCGGGCTGGAGGAGAAGATCGATCAGGTCATGGACCGACTCGATACGATGGAGGACGCCATTCGGGCCGTGCCCGGTGGGCCCGCTGGGCCCGCTGGGCCGACCGGGGCCGCAGGGCCCGCAGGACCCAAGGGCGCCACAGGGCCCAAGGGCGCCACAGGACCCAAGGGTGCCACCGGGCCAGCGGGACGCGCGGGGCTCAAGGGGGCAACAGGACGCACGGGGCCCAAAGGGGCCACGGGGCCGGCAGGGGCGGCGGCGCGCGTGATGCCCGCGGCTGCCACCAGGCGCGACAAGCCCACCCAGGGCGTCCGATGACCGCGACCGCGACCCCGACCGGGCCGGACGCGGCAAGCATGTGGGCGTCGAATGACAGAGCGCTGGACATGCTGCGAGCCGTCCTCGGCTCGGCCGATGCTCCCGTGGGGCTCACCCCGAAGGAACTGATCTGGCGCAAGAACAAGGCTCGCCTGTACCGCTACATCCGCTCGGAGCCTGCGACCCACCAGACGCCGATCTTCCTGGTCCTCCCCCTCATCAACCGGTCATACATCCTTGACCTGCGCCCGGGGGCGAGCTTCGTCGAATTCCTGCTGAGCCAGGGCCACGACGTCTTCCTCATCGACTGGGGTACGCCGGGCGACGAGGACCAGGCCTTGGACGTGACCGCCCTCGTGACGCGCTACCTGCCGCGTGCCGCCAAGGCGATCCAGAAGGTCACCGGACAGGACCAGATGACGGTCCTGGGCTATTGCATCGGCGGCGTCCTGGCAACCTGTTTCGCAGCCCTCCATCCCGAGGTCACGCGCAATCTCGTGCTGTTGACCGCGCCGCTCGATTTCTCGGACGCGGGCCAGTTCGGTCGGATGACGGCACGCGGCACCTTTCCCGTCGAACAGCTGACCGACACGTTCCCGACGGTGCCGGCGCAGTTGCCGGACATCGGAACGAAGATGCTCAATCCGATCGCGAGCTACGTGGGCACCTATCGCCAGCTGTGGGACAAGCTGGGCGTCGAGAGCTTCGACGTCCAGGGCTGGCAGGCGATGTATCGCTGGGTGAACGACAGCGTCCCGTTCGCCGGGGCGGCATTCCGCCAGTGGATCGTCGAGTTCTACCAGGACAACCGGCTCGCTCGAGACATGCTCGAAATGGACGGCCGCCCGGTCCGCCTGGCGAACATCCGCTGCCCGGTCCTCAATATCGCCGCCAGTCGCGATCAGATCGCGCCGCGCCCGACGACCAGCGTCGTGACGGCACGCGTCGCCAGCGCGGACGCCTCCGAGATCATCGTCGAGGGCGGTCACGTCGGGATCGTCGTCGGCCGATCAGCCAGCCAGAACCTCTGGCCGAAGGTCGGCGTCTGGCTCGCGAACCACGACTGAACGACTCCGCGCCACCGAGGGTATCTCGGTTCCACGTCGCAGCGGAGCCGGATCCGGCGGATAATCGTCGTCCGGTCGCGCGCACGACATCGGGCTGACCCAGCCACGAACCCGCCCCGACTGGTTCCCCGAAGGGAGTCCGACGTGGACCATCGGTACGAGTGTCTGGACGGCAACGAGGCGGCCGCCCGCATCGCATACGCGGTCAGCGAGGTGATCTCGATCTACCCGATCACCCCGGCATCTCCCATGGCCGAGCACTGCGACGACTGGTCCGCGGCGGGCCGCCCCAACCTGTGGGGCAAAGTCCCGGAGGTCGTCGAGATGCAGTCCGAGGCAGGAGCCGCTGGAGCGCTTCACGGGGCGCTCCAGAAGGGGGCCTTGGCCACGACGTTCACGGCGTCGCAGGGCCTGCTCCTGATGATCCCCAATATGTTCAAGATCGCCGGCGAGCTGACGCCGGCGGTCATCCACGTGGCGGCCAGGACGATCGCGACGCACGCGCTCTCGATCTTCGGCGACCACAGCGACGTCATGCACGCGCGCACGACCGGCTGGGCGATCCTTGCGGCGGGCTCGGTCCAGGAGGCACACGATCTCGCGCTGGTCGCGCATGCCGCGACGCTTCGGGCGCGGATCCCGTTCCTCCATTTCTTTGACGGCTTCCGTACCTCGCACGAGATCAACAAGATCGCCGTGCTCGACGAAGGCGACATCCGGGCCCTGGTCCGCGACGACGACATCCTTGCGTTCAGGACCCGCGGTCTGACCCCGGATACGCCCGTCGTCCGCGGGACGGCCCAGAACCCTGATGTCTTCTTCCAGGCACGCGAGGCATCCAACCCGTACCACCTTGCGGTCCCCGGGATCGTCCAGGGAGTCATGGACGAACTCGCCATGCGGACCGGGCGCCGCTACGGGCTGGTCGACTACCACGGCGCTCCCGATGCGGATCGCGTGATCATCGTGATGGGCTCGGCCAACGGTGCCGTCGAGGAGACGGTCGATGCGCTGGTCGCGCACGGGGAGAAGGTCGGGATGCTCCGTATCCGCCTGTTCCAGCCGTTTCCCGCCGAGCAGATCGTGGCCGCGCTGCCGGCCACGGTTCGATCGATCGCCGTCCTCGATCGGACCAAGGAACCGGGCGCCGTCGGCGAACCGCTCTACCTCGAGGTCGTGGCGACCCTGGCCGAAGCGATGGACCGCGACGACCCGCCATACGCCGCGGCCCCGAAGGTCATCGGCGGACGCTACGGGCTGTCGTCCAAGGAGATGACGCCATCGATGATCAAGCCGATCTTCGCGGAGCTCGCCGCGGCGCGACCGAAGCGCCACTTCACGGTCGGCATCTACGACGATGTCACGCACCTTAGCCTGCCGATCGAGGGCGCATTCCAGATCGAACGTCCGGCGGGCGAGGTCCAGGCCGTCTTCTTCGGGCTCGGCTCGGACGGGACGGTCGGCGCGAACAAGGCATCGGTCAAGATCATCGGCGAAAGCACCGACCTCTTCTCGCAGGGCTACTTCGTGTATGACTCGAAGAAGTCGGGGTCGATCACGGTGTCGCATCTGCGGTTCGGGCCGCAGCCCATCCGTTCGACCTATCTCGTCGAGGGGGCTGGCTTCGTCGCCTGTCACCAGTTCGGGATGCTCGGCCGGACAAAGGTCCTCGAGTCCGCCAGGCACGGCGCGACCTTCCTGCTCAACGCTCCCTACGGGCCCGACGAGGTCTGGGATCACCTCCCCGGCGGCGTCCAGCGCCTGCTCATCGACAAGGAGATCGACTTCTGGGTGATCGATGCCCTCGCCGTCGCGGACGAGGCCGGGATGGGCAGCCGGATCAATACCGTCATGCAACCGTGCTTCTTCAAGCTCGCCGGCATCCTGCCGCCGGAGGAGGCCATCGCCCAGATCAAGGCGTTCGTCCAGAAGACATACGCGAAGCGCGGCGAGGCGGTCGTTGCGCGCAACTTCGCCGCGATCGATCGGTCGCTGGAGCGCCTCGGTCACGTGACGCCGGGTGTCGTCACGAACGACCAGCCGACCACGACGCAGGTTTCCGACGACGTCCCGGATTTCGTGGCTCGGATCACGTCGCGCTTGATGGCCGGCGACGGCGACCAGCTGCCGGTGAGCGCGCTCCCGGTGGACGGCGCGTTCCCCACAGGTACGGCGAGCTATGAGAAGCGGGCGATCGCCCAGACGATCCCGATCTGGGATCCCGCGATCTGCATCGACTGCGGCAAGTGCGCCATGGTCTGCCCGCATGCGACGATCCGGATGAAGGTCTTTCCGACCGCATCGGTCGAGGCGGCACCGGTCGACTTCCTCCACAAGGAGTTCCGCTCGCGCGAACTCCCGGAGCACAGGCTCACGATCCAGGTCGCGCCCGACGACTGCACCGGCTGTGGCGTCTGCGTCGACGTCTGCCCCGCCAAGAGCAAGACCGATTCGAGCCACAAGGCCATCAACATGGAGCCCGTGGCCGAACACCGCGAGGTCGAGCGTCGACGGTGGGACTTCTTCCAATCGATCCCGCGGCTCGATCGAGATGCGTTGCCGCACGACACGGTGAAGGGCAGCCAGGTCCTCGAACCGCTCTTCGAGTTCTCCGGCGCCTGTGGCGGCTGCGGTGAGACCCCATATATCCGCCTCGTCAGCCAGCTCTTTGGGGACCGGATGATCGTGGCCAACGCGACCGGCTGTTCGTCCATCTACGGCGCCAACCTGCCGACGACGCCATGGACGGTGAACGCCGCCGGACGCGGACCGGCATGGAGCAACTCGCTGTTCGAGGACAACGCGGAGTTCGGGCTCGGGATGCGGCTCGCGCTTGACGCGCAATCAGACCAGGCACGCCGACTGCTCGATCGCCTCGCGCCTGAGATCGGCGATGAGCTCGCGCGTCAGCTCCGGGACAGCACCCAGGATACCGAGGCGGATATCGTCCTCCAGCGCGAGCGGGTGGATCGGCTGCGCGATGCGCTCATCCGGATCGGTCCGGAGACTGCCGACGCTCGCCACCTGCTGGCCCTTGCCGGCGATCTGGTTCGGCAGGGGGTGTGGATCATCGGTGGCGACGGCTGGGCCTACGATATCGGCTTCGGCGGTGTCGACCAGGTCCTCTCGTCCGGTCGCAACGTCAACATCCTCGTCCTCGACACCGAGGTCTATTCGAACACCGGCGGCCAATCGTCGAAGGCAACGCCGCGCGGGGCGGTGGCCAAGTTCGCCGCGGCCGGCAAGGGCACGGCCAAGAAGGACCTCGGCGCGATCGCCCGGTCGTACGGCAACGTCTATGTGGCCCAGGTGTCGATGGGCGCGAACGATCAGCAGACCACCAAGGCACTGCTCGAGGCCGATGCCTGGCCGGGTCCGTCGCTGGTCATCGCGTACAGCACCTGCATCGCGCACGGGATCGACATGTCCAAGTCGATGACCCACCAGAAGGACGCCGTCAAGAGCGGCTACTGGCCGCTGTATCGCTTCCACCCGTCGGAAGTCGAGGGAGGCAAACCGTTCAAGCTCGACTCGGCCGCGCCGTCGATCCCCATCGCCGATTTCGTGGCTACCGAGACGCGCTTCGCGGTCCTCAAGCGGACGCATCCGGATCGCGCCGCCGAGCTCGCGACCCTGGCGCAGGCCGATGCCGACGAGCGGTGGCACTACTACCAGCAGCTTGCGGGCATCGAGCGCACCGTTCCGCACGTCCATCGGCTGGATCCCGAGATCGTGCCCGAGGTCGAGAGCGACGCAGGCTATCGATACGATGGCGAAGGAGACGGGTCATGACCGTTGACCTCCAGACCCGCTACCTCGGGCTGGAGCTTCGTTCCCCGATCGTCGCCTCGGCGGCGCCCCACAACGGGGACCCGGTCATGGCCCGGCGGCTCGAACGAGCCGGCGTCGGCGCGATCGTCCTGCCGTCATTGTTCGAGGAGGAGATCCTCAACGAGGAGATCGAGCTCACGCGCTCGCTCGAGCAAGGCACCGGAGTCTTCGCGGAGGCACTCGACTACTTCCCTGCGGTCCAATCGTTCACCGGGGCCGCTGACCGGTATCTGACGGCGATCGGGCGCGTCAAGGCTGTCGCCGCCGTGCCGATCATCGCCAGCTTGAATGCGAGTAGCGCGGGCGGCTGGGTGACGTACGCGCAACGCATCCAGGACGCCGGGGCGGACGCGCTCGAGCTCAACCTCTATCACGTCGCGGCTGATCCCCGACGGTCGGCGGCGGGCGCGGAGGCGAGTGATATCGAACTCATCGCTGCCGTCCGCGCCTCGATCACGATCCCGCTGGCCGTCAAGCTCAGCCCGTTCTACTCGTCGTTCGCCAATTTCGCCGCGACGGTATCGGATACAGGCGCCGATGGGCTCGTGCTGTTCAATCGTTTCTACCAGCCGGACCTCGACCTCGAATTGATCGAAGTGGTCCCACGACTCGAGCTGAGCCAACCTTGGGAGTTGCGGCTCCCCGTCCGTTGGATCGCGCTCCTGCGGCCGCAGCTCGATCCGCGCGTCTCGCTGGCGGCAACCTCGGGCGCTCACTCCGGCGGCGACGTGGCCAAGGGCCTGCTGGTCGGAGCCGATGTCGTGATGATGACCTCGGCATTGCTTCGGAACGGGCCCGAGCACGTCACTTCGGTCGAAGCAGAGCTCAGGGATTGGATGGACGAGCACGGGTACACGTCTGTCTCCGAGCTGCGGGGCAGTGTCAGTGCCGCGAATGTCACCGACCCATCCGGATTCGAGCGTGCCAACTACATGGCTACGCTCCACTCCTGGGCCGACATCCGGAACTGACGAGCGATCAGCCGGGAAGCCGAAATCCGACAACTCCGCCGAGGACCACGATCCGTTTCGTCGTGGCGGCCAGTGTCTCGGGCGTGCCCGGAGGCGTCACCTCAGCCGAAGGTGAAGCAATACGCCTCGGCGCCTGCCTCGAGGAACTCGATCTCGAATCGTCGCTCCGCGATGTCCCGCCGGTTGCCGGATCAGCTGGTAGAGACGCTGGTCGGCGAGGGTGCCATTGCCCTGTTCGTCGACGTCGAACCCGTGGGCGCCGCCCGGCGCGGCCCCGTCGAGGAGCACCCGGAACGGCATGGAGGTGGCTCGGTCTGCCGGTCCCATCACGAGGTTGACGTCGCGGGCCTGGAACCGGAACGCGATCCGTCCACCCGCCTCGTTCAGGCACGGCGGCGTGCTGCGCGAGCGTCCATGTGCCTGACGGCGCCCACTCGTTGAGGCGAGAGCCGCGCGGGCTCGGGATAGGTGTACGGCATATTGAACCGCGCCGGGTCCGGAGACGCGAATCCAGCACTCCGGCCGTAGCCCACGTACGTCTCGGGCGACCTCAGGGTCCGCCAGTCGGCGGGCACCTCGAAGCCATCGGGGTCGACGGACACGAGATCGGGGTCGACGCCTTCCACACCCGCTTCGAGCAGCAATTGCTGCACGACCATCTCGCCCATGGCGTACTCGCCCTCGCCGAAGTGGTGGTATCGGATGCGGCCCTCCGCGTCCGCGATGTACAGCGCCGGCCAGAAGTGATTGGCGAACGCCTCCCAGACGCCATAGTCGCTGTCGACAGCGATCGGATAGTCGACGCCAAAGACCCTCGACTGCGCGATGACGTTGTCGACGTTCCGCTCGAACCCGAACTCCGGGGTATGGACGCCGATCACCGGTAGCCCCATGGCGCCGTATTTCGCGGACCAGGCACGGACATAGGGCGCCGTGCGCAACCAGTTGATGCAGGTGTAGGTCCAGAAGTCGACGAGGACGACCCGTCCGCGGAGTCCCTCGGGCGTCAGCGGCTCCGAGTTGAGCCATCCAGTCGCACCGTCGAACGACGGAAGGGCCCCCTCGACCGGTAGCTCGGCATCGTCGCCGGCCAGGCGGTGGGCGAGCGATCTCAGGAGACCCGCTGGGCGAGATGGTGTCGCGATGGTGGGTTCTGACATCGCTGCTGCTCCTCGCTCAGTCTTCCTTCCGAAGTGACCTGAACGCGGCGCGGAGCTCGGAAGCGAACAGCTCCGGCTCCTGCCAGGCGGCGAAGTGGTTGCCCTTGTCGAGTTCGTTGAAGTAGATGAGGTTGGGGTAGGCCTTCTCGGTCCAGCTTCGCGGCGCCTGATAGAGCTCTCGCGGGAAGACGCTCACGGCAGCCGGGACCGAGACGCCCTTGACGTCGAAGAAGCCGAGCGTGTTCTCCCAGTACAGACGACCGGACGACACCCCGGTGTTCGTCAGCCACGTCATCGTGATGTTGTCGAGGACCTCGTCTCGTGTGAGGCCGTCGACGCGGGTCGCCCTGCGAAGGCCCGTGCGATGTCCTCGAGGCTGTATGCGTCGTGGTCGAGCATCCATGCGGCGAGGGCGGCTGGTGAATCGGCGAGCCCGTACAGCGTCTGCGGGCGATTCCCCATCTCGAGCGCGTAGCCGACGCCCTTCGTGAAGAGGAAGCTCAGCCGGTCGTAGGCGCGCTGCTCGTCGGCCGACAGGCCAGTCGGCGCCGGGTGCCCGGTCCCGAAGACGTTCGACGTGAGTGCCTTTGAGACGTCGGGTGGAACGGTGCCGGGCATGTTGGAGTGGATCCCGAGCAACTCCGGTGGTGCCTTTGCACCGATCACGTCGGTGATCTGCGCGCCCCAGTCGCCGCCCTGGGCGACGAATCGTGGATAGCCCAGGCGCCGCATCAGCGCGATCCAGGCGTCCGCGATGTGGACGGGATCCCAGCCGGTCGCGGTCGGCTTCCCGGAGTACGCCGTAGCCGGGCATCGACGGCACGACCACGTCGAACGCGTCCGCCGCGTCGCCGCCGTGGACCGTCGGGTCGCTGAGGGGGCCGACCACGTTCAGCATCTCGATGATCGAGCCGGGCCAGCCGTGCGTGATGATCAACGGCAGCGCGTTCTCGTGCGGCGACCTGACGTGGATGAAGTGGATGTCGAGGCCGTCGATCTCGGTGAGGAACTGCGGTAGGGCATTCAGTCTGGCCTCGACTCTCCGGAAGTCGTAGTCGCTGGCCCAGTAGCGCACGAGTTCATGCATCGTCGCCAACGGCACGCCCTGCGACTGGTCGGGGACCGTCTCCTGCTCAGGCCAGCGCGTCCGCTGGAGTCGCCGCCGGAGCTCGTCGATCTCCGCCTGGGGTACCTCGACCCGGAACGGCCTGATGTCGGCTCCCGCTGCCCCCTGCTCGAGCGTCGACTGATCCGGAGCGTTGACCGTCATCTCAGACCTCCCCGTTCACCGATCGGTGTGGCCCCTTTCAGGCCTCCCGCGCCACCTCTACCCGTCGAACCACGCGGCGGGCAATGACTGCTGGATCGTCCAGTTTAGAGCCCCCGGCGCTTGGAGGCCCCGCTGACCTGATGCCCGCCAGGAGCGCCCGCGCGTCAGCTCGCCGGCGGCGGCGTGATCTTCGACTGCGACACGATGAGGTCGACGACTGAGACATCGGTCGCGAAGGTCGGCGAACCGACGGTCCCCGAGGTCTCGATCCAGGCGGCGTGCCCTCCTGCGTCGATCAGGTAGCCGTACCGTGTCACGCCGACCGGGTATCCGGGACTAGCCACCTTCGAGGTCGCCTGCAGACGCGTTGCGGGCAGGCCTCCGATCGTCACGGGTTGATTGGTCAGGACGTCCCAGGACGCCGGGTTCGTCGCAGCCGCGAGTGCGTCCTGATACGAGATGGCGTCGTCCCCCTTTACCATGACGGCGGTGTGGAGGGTCGCGGGGTCCGCAGGCACGGTGATCTGGGCGGGATCGAAATATCGGCAGGCAAGCGTCGTCGGCTGACTGAGGGTGAACCAGGTCGCCGGGTAGATGATCGTGAACGCGACGTTCGTCGCGGACACCAGCTGACAGCTTGCGGTGGGTGGGATCGACGCGGGCGGGGCCACGGTCGGCGCCGGCGTCCCGCTGGGGCCGGCGGATGGCACCACGGTCGGCGTCGCGGTCGGCACCGGGGTCGGCGACGGGGTCGGGGCGACCGTCGGTGTCGCGGTCGGCGTCGGGCTCGGCTTCGGAGTCGCTGTCGCGGGTGCCGAGCTGAGGCTCGGGACCGGTACCGCGCCGGGACTGGGTGACGCTTCGGGCGTCGACGGCTTCACCAGCCCGAGCAGCAGGCTGCCGCCGACATCGCTCAGGGTGAGCCGATCGAGGCGTCGTTCGACGCGCCCGACGCCCTGCAGGTCCTTGAGGAATTGCTGTTCCTGGGTCATCACGTCCTCCGCGCAGGCCATCTGCGTCGAGGCCAGGGGACCGATGGCGACGGCGGTGCCGTTCGTCGTGTACTGGCCCTGGAAGGAGTTGCAGCCCGACGATCCGGACACGGTTCGGAGGCGGAAGACGACGGTCAGCTCCGTTCCGGGGAGCGGCACTGCGACGGTCCCGGGCGTGGTCGCGATGGAATCCACGATCCACGACCCCAGGAGCGGGTTCGACGGGGCGGCCTCGAAGACGAGCAGGATGTGGGCGTCAGGCCCGCGGATCGTGAGCGTGTCGTTCCGGATGTTGTACGAGCGGCTTGCCTGAAGCAACGTGAGGTATCTGGTCTGGAAGGCGTCGCCCGCCTCGCCGCAGGACATCGTGGTCACGATGGTCATCCCGACGTCGAGCATCCGTCCACCACTCCGGTAGACCGCGTCGAAGTCGTTGCAGCCGGCGAATCCCCTGACCCGTTGGGCCCGGAATTCGGCGTCGGCGTACTGATCTGGCGGAATCACGGCCAGGGTGCCGGCCGAGTCGAACGATTGCAGGACCCATGTCGTCGCCTGCAGTTCGCCGCCGGCCCCCTCGTCGGCCGTCGGGTCGGCGGCCGCACCTGATGAGCAGGCAACCACCGACAGGGCGATCGCGGCGAGCGCGAGGAATCGTCTGGTGCCCATCGCCATGCCGTGCGGCCCCTACCTGGACGCGCTGGAGCTTGCGACGTACAGGGCGAAGAGCCGGAGGAAATGACCGAGGCCGGCGACGATCAACGCGAGGAAGAGCGGCGCTCCGATGGCCGCGGCCGAGATGGCGAAGGCCTCCAGCCAGTTGACGCCGTTTCGGCTCGCGAGGTCGATCCACCAGAGGATCCCGGCGATGAACGCGTACAGGATCGACAGCCAGCCGACCCAGACGAAGACGGTGGCGATGGAAGCGAGCCGAGCGGCGTCGCGCTGCAGATCCACGGTTCGATCCCTCCTTCGATCGGATCTGGCCAGCGTCGTGTCCGGCGGTGGTCGCGATCCGCTGTCGCCCGACGAGTATGACAGCCGCCCGGTCAGTCCTCCGACTGGCTGTACCAGGACGTCATGGCCTCGCGGCCACGATGCTCGGCCTGACCGCAATGCATGCCCATCCGCACCCGCAGCGGACCGGTGTCGCCCAGGGCTCGGCGGCGACGCTGAGCTGTGCAGCCAGGGCGGCCCCCGTCGCGTCGGACGCGTTGCCGAACACCGCCATCATCCCGTCCCCGGTCGTCTTGACGACCCGTCCGGTCGACGACTCGATCGCGGTGCGCAGGATCGCGTCATGCCGGTACAAGGCGTCCTTCATGGCCTCGGGGAATCGCTCCCACAGCCGGGTGCTGTCCTCGAGGTCAGTGAACAGGAAGGTGAGGGTTCGGGTCGACGGCAGGTCCACGGGTACCATCATCAGGTTTCGACGGCCCAGGGTCCCTACGTTCGAGCGCGATCCGACGGGTCGAGAAGCTCGCGGACGCTCTCGGCGATGGCGAGGTCCTCGCGGGCCGCGACCCGAAGGACGGCCGGTCGCCCGTGGCTCGCGCTCAGGACAGCGTCCTCGCCAACGGAGACGGCCGGGACCGCCGGCACCCCGAGGACGGCAAGGCGATCGGCGATCCGCTTCCGGAGCGGACCCGAATGCTCGCCGATCCCACCGGTGAAGACGAGAGCATCGAAGACCGGAAGGGCTGACGCGCACGCTGCGATCCCGGCGGCGGCCCGGTGAACGAACAGTGCAAGTGCGAGCGTCGCGGCGTCGTCGCCACTGGCCTCCCCTTCGAGGAGGACGCGGACGTCGGACGAGCGGCCGGAAACGCCAAGGAGTCCGGAGCCATGGTCAAGGACGTCCTCGAGGTCCTCCAGGGAAAGACGGTCGTTGCGCAACAGCGCCAGGATCACGCCCGGATCGATCGAGCCGGCGCGCGTGCCCATCATCAATCCCTCGAGCGGCGTCATCCCCATCGACGTGTCCACGGACCGCCCCGCGTCGACTGCGGTGACCGAACAGCCGCTGCCAAGATGAGCGACGACGAGCCGGAGATCGTCGATCGGGCGCCCGAGCAGTTCCGACGCACGTCGGACGGACCAACTGACCGACAGGCCGTGGAAGCCGAACCGCCGGATCCCCCAGTCGCGGAACCAAGCAGCAGGCAGCGGGTAGCGGAACCCGGCCGCCGGAAGGTTTGCGTGGAACGCCGTGTCGAACGCGGCGACGTGGGGGATGGCCGGGAGCGCCAACCTGGCCGATCGGATCGTGTCGGCGGCGACACGGTTGTGAAGCGGGGCAAGTCCCCCGAGGTCGTCGATCGCCTCGACGATCGCGTCATCGATCCGCGTCGGACCGGTAAATCGGGTCCCACCGTGGACCACGCGGTAGCCGACGGCGTCGAGGGACGCAGCGTCAACGCCGCTCCGTGAAAGCGACTCCAGGATGGCCGAGACCGCCGATGCGAGCCCCGAGATCCGGGTCGCATCGGGGCCCAGATCGAGTGTCATCGTCGCCACCGCATCGCGCCCCGGAGGTTCGAGGACAGCCGCCTTGAGCGAACTCGAACCGGGGTTGATCACGAGGATGCGCACGCTCGCCTCAGTCGGTCAGTGTGGCCACGTCCAGTCCGTGATCTCGGGCGGATCCTCACCGTGTTCGCGCGCGTACGCCCTGGCCGAGACCCGGCGATCGCCCATCATCTGGCGCAGGCTGGCCGCCCGGGATCCGAGGCTCGGGACGCGATCGATGACATCCATCACGAGGTGGAACCGATCGAGGTCGTTGCGGACGACCATGTCGAACGGGGTGGTGACCGTCCCCTCCTCCTTGTAACCGCGTACGTGGAGGTTGGCGTGGTTCGTCCGCCGGTATGCAAGACGGTGGATGAGCCACGGGTAGCCGTGATACGCGAAGACGACCGGCCGGTCGGTCGTGAACAGCGCATCGAACTCCGGGTCGGACAGTCCATGTGGGTGCTCAGTGTCCGGCTGGAGAAGCATCAGGTCGACGACGTTCACGACCCGGACGCGCAGCTCGGGCAGGTGCTGTCGCAGGAGGTCCACCGCGGCGAGCGTCTCGAGCGTCGGCACGTCGCCGCAGCAAGCGAGGACGACGTCCGGTTCGCCGGCGTCATTGCTCGCCCAATCCCAGATCCCGATCCCGCGGGTGCAGTGGAGGATGGCCTCATCCATCGACAGGTAGTTCAGCGCAGGCTGTTTGCCGGCCACGATCACGTTGACGTAGTGCCGGCTGCGCAGGCAGTGGTCGGCGACCGACAGCAGGGTGTTCGCATCCGGTGGGAGGTAGACCCGGATGACCTCCGCCTTCTTGTTGACGACGTGGTCGATGAAACCCGGGTCCTGGTGGCTGAAGCCGTTGTGGTCCTGGCGCCAGACGTGGCTCGTGAGCAGGTAGTTGAGCGAGGCGATCGGCCGCCGCCACGGGATCTCGGAGGTCGTCTTCAACCACTTGGCGTGCTGGTTGAACATCGAGTCGATGATGTGGATGAACGCCTCGTAACAGTTGAACAAGCCATGCCGACCGGTCAGCAGATAGCCCTCGAGCCAGCCCTGGCAGTTGTGTTCCGAGAGGACCTCGACCACGCGTCCCGTCGGCGCGAGATGATCATCGGTGGACAGGATCTCAGCGGCCCAGACGCGATCCGTCGCTTCGAAGACCGGACCGAGTCGGTTCGACGCGGTCTCGTCCGGACCGAAGATGCGGAACGTCGTCGGGTTCGCGCGGATGATGTCACGGAGGAACCCCGCAAGGACCTTGGTGGCCTCGGCGGTCGTCGTCGCGGGCGCCGGCACGTCGACGGCGTAATCGCGAAAGTCCGGCAGGGCGAGGTCGCGCAGGCGAAGGCCACCGTTCGCGACGGGATTGGCACTCAGGCGACGGTCCCCCGCCGGCGGGAGCGACGCGAGTTCGTCCCGGAGTCGCCCACGATCATCGAACAGCTCTTCCGGTCGGTAGCTGTGCAGCCAGTCGTCCAGGAGGGCCAGGTGGCCCCGGTCGTTGCGGACATCGGCGAACGGGACCTGGTGGGAGCGGAAGCTGCCCTCGGCCGGCAGGCCATCGACCACCTTCGGGCCTGTCCAGCCCTTCGGCGTGCGCAGGACGATCATCGGCCACCGAGGGCGGGCCTCGTCGCCGCCTTCCCGGGCAGCCTGTTGGATGGCGGCGATCCGATCGCACACTGCGTCTAGGACGACCGCCATCCGCTGGTGAACGATCGGCGGGTCGTCGCCCTCGACGATGAACGGCTCGTAGCCGTACCCCTCGAACAGGGACCTCAGCTCGTCGTCGGGGATCCTGGCCAGGATCGTCGGATTGGCGATCTTGTACCCATTGAGATGGAGGATCGGCACGACCGCGCCGTCGGTCCGTGGACTGAGGAACTTGTTCGAGTGCCACGACGTGGCCAGCGGACCCGTCTCGGCCTCACCGTCGCCCACGACGCAGAAGACGACGAGTCCCGGATGGTCGAATGCCGCCCCGAAAGCATGCGACACGGCATAGCCGAGCTCGCCGCCTTCATGGATGCTTCCCGGGGTCTCGGGCGTGACGTGACTGCCGATACCCCCTGGAAAGGAGAACTGTCGGAACAGCTCCCGAAGGCCCGGCTCATCGCGGGTGACGTTGGGATAGACCTCCGAGTAGGTGCCTTCGAGGTAGGCGTTCGCGACCGCTGCCGGCCCGCCGTGCCCCGGCCCGACGATCCAGATCGCGTCGAGGTCGCGAGCCTTGATGACCCTGTTGAGGTGTGCGTAGATGAAGTTCAGCCCAGGGGTGGTCCCCCAGTGGCCGAGAAGTCGCGGCTTGACGTGGTCCGGCCGGAGCGGCTGGCGCAGCAGCGGATTGTCCAGGAGGTAGATCTGGCCGACCGAGAGGTAGTTCGCGGCCCGCCAGTACCCGTCGATCCGCCGGAGATCGTCGACGCCCAGGGGACCGGGCTCCAGGGTCGCGGTGGTATGGCGGTCGCTCATCGGGTCGTGCCTCCTGCCCGGAGCGTACCGCAGGAACGTTTCCGGATGGGGCTCGGATCGATGATCGGGTCGGCGCACCCGACGTCTGTCGCCCGGATACGGATCAGGCCCGATGGCCCCTCACGAAGGGAGGTCCGGCCGGCGCCCCTGCCTGGGATGCTGCCGTAGGTTTGAACGATGAGTGCGACGGCCAGCGGCCCACGTCCCGACGCGCCCCCTGGAGGGGCGACCGATAGCTCGGACCCGATCGACCTGGCGCGCGACATCGTGGGTCGCGCGATCCTGCCGATGACCGTCGTCGGGCTGGTGGTCGGGCTGGGGCTCACGTGGGCCGGAAGGTCCGAAGCCGCCGATATCGCCTGGACGATCCCGTCTGTCGTGGTCGCAGTCCGGCTTGCATGGGCGATCGTGCGCGATCTGCTCCACGGCGAACTCGGGGTCGACCTCATCGCGATCCTGGCCATCGTCGGGGCGCTCATGCTCGGGGAACCATTCGCCGCTGCGGTCATCGCCGTCATGCTGGCGACCGGCGAGGCATTGGAACGCTATGCGCAAGGTCGCGCTCACCGCGAACTGACCGCGCTCCTCGGACGGGCGCCACGCGACGTCCAGCGATACGTCGATGGCGGTCTCGAGACTGCCCTCATCGAGGCCGTCGTCCCTGGCGACCTGCTTGCGATCCGCCCTGGCGAGGTGGTCCCGGTCGATGGGATGGTCGTCGGGAGCCCGGCCGTCCTCGATGAATCGGCACTGACCGGCGAATCCCGCCAGATGACCCGCGAGGAAGGCGACCCGGTTTCGTCCGGGACGATCAACGCCGGCTCGTCGTTCGATCTTCGTGCCACGGCCACGGCCGCCGAGAGCTCGTATGCCGGGATCGTCCGGCTGGTCCAGGAGGCACAGCACAGCAAGGCGCCGTTCGTGCGACTTGCGGACCGATACGCCCTGATCTTCGTCCCGTTCACCCTGGTCATCTCGTCGGCGGCATGGGTTGCTTCCGGCGATCCGGTCCGCGCCCTGGCCGTGCTGGTCGTGGCGACGCCTTGCCCGCTCCTGCTCGCGGCCCCGATCGCGATCGTCTCGGGGATCTCGCGCGCGGCGCGACGAGGCGTCATCGTCAAGGGTGGCGGTCCGCTCGAGACCCTCGCGCGGGCTCGGGTTGTGCTCTTCGACAAGACCGGAACGCTCACCGCCGGCCGGCCTCGGCTGGCCTCGATCGACGTCGGTCCGACGACCGAGCTGGCGGCCATCGATCAGAGCGAGGTCCTTCGGTTGGCGGCCTCGGTGGAGCAGCTGTCGCCGCACGTGCTCGCTGGGTCGGTCGTCCATGGGGCCCGAGATCGGGGACTGGCGCTATCGATGCCGGACGATGTCGCCGAGACACCGGGCGCTGGCGTGACCGGACTCGTCGATGGCCGGCGGGTGACGGTCGGGACCGCGGAGTTCTGTGCTGGCGAAGGCGGGCTGCCGCGATGGGCGCGCGACGTCCGGCGCCGAGCCGCGATCGAGGGTTCGACCTGCGCCTTCGTTCGGATCGACGACGCGGTATGCGGCGCGCTCGTCTTCGACGACCCACTCCGCTCCGAGACGCCCCGCGCGATCCGATCGCTTCGCCGGATCGGTTTCACCCGGATCGTGATGGTCACGGGGGACAACGCCGGGGTGGCGGACATCATCGGGTCGGCCATCGGTGTCGACGCGGTGCTGGCAGACCGCGTGCCGTCGGAAAAGGTCGATGTCGTCCACGCCGAGCGGTCGGAGGCCTCCGGCCCCATCGTGATGGTCGGCGACGGACTGAATGACGCTCCCGCCCTGGCCCTCGCCGACGTGGGCGTGGCGATGGGAGCCCGGGGAGCGAGCGCCTCCTCCGAGGCGGCCGACATCGTCATCACGGTAGACCGTCTAGACCGCCTGACCGAAGCAGTCCAGATCGCGCGGCGAGCCCGCTCGATCGCCGTCCAGAGCGTCGTCCTGGGGATGGGCATGTCGATCGTCGCGATGTCTGTCGCCGCGCTCGGGTTCCTCCCGGTGGTCGCCGGGGCGATCCTGCAGGAGGCGATCGATGTCATCGTGATCCTCAACGCGCTCCGCGCCCTGCGGGGCGGCGTGGAGGTTCCTGCCCGCGTCCCCGGCTGGACCGACACGGGAGCCCGCCTGCGAGCTGCGCACCTCGCATTCGAACCGTCCATCGCGCGGATCCGCGGCACCGCCGATGCCCTCGATCGCATGTCCACCGAGGCGGCGTCCGTCGCTCTCCAGGAGGTTCGCCGGTTCGTCTCGGACGACCTCCTGCCTCACGAGGAGCTGGAGGATCGGACGATCTACCCGATGCTGGCCACCGCGATGGGCTCCGACGACGCGACCGGGTCGATGCATCGGACGCACCAGGAGATCTTCCGGATCGCGCGGCTGCTCGATCGCCTGGTGGGCGACCTCCCACCGGAAGGCCCCAGCCGCGACGATCGGACGGACCTTCAACGGCTCCTGTACGGCCTCGAGGCGATCCTTCGTCTGCATCAGGCGCAGGAGGAGGACCTGTACGGCTCGATCGGCGATAGCATCCCGCCGGCCGAACGACCGACCGCCACCGCGGCGCCCGCCCAGCTATGAGCGGCTCAGCTCCGACCGCAGTTCGTGGTCCTCGGCGAGTTTCGCGAACATGAGATGGTCCTGCCAGGCGCCGGCGATCTTCAGGTAGGCCTTGGCAAGACCCTCGCTCCTGAAGCCGCATTTGTCGGCGACGCGGAGGCTCGCACCGTTGGTCGGGATGATGTTCGCCTGCACGCGGTGCAACCCCAGCCCTTGCGGCGGGGCGGCAAAGGCCGCATCGAGCATCCCCCAAACCGCTTCGGTGGCTAGGCCGCGCCCGATGCAGTCAGCGCTGACGCTCCACCCGCAGTAGGCGTTCAGGAACGACCCGCGGAAGATCTGGCCGAGGCTGACGAAGGCGGCGAAGTGCCCGTCACCGAGGACGCCGACCCGTCGCAGGCCGGTGCCCGCGGTCTCGTCCGACCACGTGCGCGCGAGTTGTTCGTCGAATCGCTCGTCGTGGGTCCGATCGGGTTCGACGGCCGGCAGCCAGGGCGCGAAATGGTCGCGGCTCACGTCGAGGACCCTGAGGTACTCGGCACGGTCGGTCTCGACCAGCGGGCGCATGAGCATCCGTTCGGTGCGGATCAGGATCGGGCCGGTCGGTTCGTTCATGACGGTGGTTCCCTAAGATACAGACGGGATCGGCCACTCGAAGCGGACGAACCAAACGTCCGCTACCATCTCGCCGACTCTCGCGGCCGGGTCCGATCGACATCGCTCGGCATGGACGATCCGTCGTCGAACGCGAGTCCAGGTGACCCTACCGATCGTATGGAGATGCCGTGACGAGCCGGACGCTCACGTTCGGCGACACCGCCTATCCGCTGGTCCTGCCGAACGTGCGCGACCCGCGCCTGCATGTCGCGGCGGTGATCATCACCATCCACGTCCTCGGGCAGGTCGCGCTGCACTTCCGGGTGAGCGTGCCGCAGATCCTCGCGGCCATCCTGACCTGCGCAGTCATCGAGATCGTGCTGACCTTCCGGACGAGCCGCTCGTTCGTGTGGCCGGCCAGCGCGATGCTCACCGGCAGCGGCGTCGCCCTCATCCTGCGCGTCGTCGGCACGCCACCCGACGACCCCTGGAACACGGACGGCTGGTACGTGTTCGCCGGGGTGGCCGGCCTGTCGCTGCTGACCAAGTACGTCATCCGCTACCGCGGCTCGCACGTCTTCAACCCGTCCAACATCGGTCTCGTCCTCGCCTTCGTCATCCTCGGTAGCACACGCGTGGAGCCGCTCGACTTCTGGTGGGGGCCGCTTGACCTCCCGATGCTGGTGGCCTACGCCGTGATCATCACCGGCGGACTGCTGATCACCCGGCGACTGCGCCTGCTGGCGTTGGCGGCGAGTTTCTGGCTGGCGCTGGCGGCTGGGGTCGGCCTCTTGGCGGGATCCGGCCACTGCATGGTCACGAACTGGGCGTTCGAGCCCGTCTGCGGGCCCGACTTCTGGCGGGTCATCGTGACCTCGCCCGAGGTCCTCATCTTCCTGTTCTTCATGATCACCGACCCCAAGACCGTGCCCGCCGGCCGGGTCGGGCGGATCGTGTTCGGGCTGCTGGTCGCGCTCGCCAGCACGCTCCTGATGGCGCCCCAGACCAACGAGTTCGGGACCAAGGTCGGCCTGCTCGCGGGACTCGTCGTCGTGTGCGCGGCTCGGCCGCTGCTCGACCGCCTGTTGCCGGAGGCGCGTTCAGCCGACGATGACGTCGGCCGGTTCACCCGCCGGCTCGCGATCGGCGGGGCCGGGGCGGGCATCGCCCGAGGCACCGCTCGGGTCGGTCTCATCGTGGTCGCCGTGCTCGCGGTCGGGGTCGGCATCGTCTTCGCCGGCTCGCCCGCCCGGGGCTTCGTGTCGCCGGACGTCGCGGAGGCCCTCAACCCCGTGCCCCACGTCATCGATCCGACGACCTTCCCCACGATCTCGGTCGGCCAGGATGTCCTCGACCTCGACCATCGGTTCGCCGGGCCCGCGGCCCAGCAGCTCCTGCTGACCATCGCCGAGAACCTCGAACTCGAGAACCAGGCGCTCCTCCGACGGGACGGGGCGATCCTGCCCGCGATCGACCACGGGGACCGTCTCGACGAGATGCAGGCGCGGCTCGCGGATGCGGTCGCCAGCGGGACGACGACCGTCGCCCACTATCAGATCGACGACGTCAAGATGTCCGTCCTGCGGCCCTTCGGCAAGCAGACCGGACTGACGATCGGCCTCGATGCCCGCGGCACCATGACGGAGGAGACCTACGACGCGGCCGGGACACTCCAGTCCAGCCGGACGTCCCCATTCGAGAAGGTCTTCGTCACACGTCGCGCGACGGGTGCGCGCTGGCTCAACGTGGCGGTGCTGCCGCCCGGGGCCCAGCCGTGACGGAGAAGCCCGTCGCACCCGCATAACGGGTGGCGAGCGAGCGGACGTGGGCCACCAGCTCCGCGGGCTCGGTCACCGTGAAGTCCACCCCGAGCATGCCGAGATGGACGGCCAGGACCTCCAGGCTGTCCGCCCCGGCGTCGAGGATGCACGTGGTGTCGTCGACGGCGGTCAGCGTGCCGATCCAGGGGCCGATCCTGTCCGCCAGCGCCGGCGCCGAGGTGTGGACCGTGACCCGCGCCTGGTACCGGCGGCTCGTCGCCGGGACGCCGCGCGACACGAGCGCCTCCACGGCTCGATCGGACAGCTCGCGCGGGACGAACCGCGGCCCCGGTGATATGCCGGGCACGATCCGATCGACACGGAAGGTCCGCCAGTCCTCGCGGTCGGTGTCCCACGCCACGAGATACCAGCGCTGGCCCCAGTTGACGATGCGATGCGGCTCGACGCGCCGCTGCGTCGCGGCGCCCCTGCGATCCGAATAGTCGAACCGAAGCCGGCTTCGCTCGCGACACGAGCGGGCCAGCTCGGTGAGGACGCCCGGGTCGACCGATGGCCCGCTCCGGTGCCGGACGTAGAGGGTGTAGGCCTGGATCGCACTGACGCGACTTCGAAGTCGCGGTGGCAACACCTGCTCGAGCTTCGCGAGGGCGCGCAGCGAGGTCTCCTCGATCCCGGTCACCGCGCCACCGGTCGCCGTCCGCAGGCCGATGGCGACCGCCACCGCCTCCTCGTCATCGAGCAGGAGCGGCGGAAGCGTCGCGCCCGCCTCGAGTCGGTAGCCGCCGATCGAACCGCGCGTGGCGTGGACCGGGTAACCGAGCGCCCGGAGTCGATCGATGTCGTTCCTGATCGTCCGCTGACTCACCTCGAGTCGCTCGGCAAGCTCGTTCCCCGTCCAGTCGCGCGGCGTCTGGAGCAACGAGAGCAGTCGAAGCAGTCGCGACGAGGTACTCACGATGTCCTGGAGAATACCACCTGTTTAGGAACGAAACTGGCCTAATGGGCACCTACGCTACCGAAAACGAGTAGCGAGAGGAGAGACGGTGTCCAACCAACCTCAGGCATGGATCGATCCGGCCGATCGAGCTCCCATCGAGCTCCCCCACCCCGTTCGGATGCGAGTCCTCGGGGCCGTGATGATCGGCGTCTTCCTGGCGGCCCTCGACCAGACCGTCGTCGGGACCGCCCTCCCGAGGATCATCACGGACCTCGGCGGCAACAACCTCTACACGTGGGCCTTCACGGCCTATCTGCTGACCTCGACGATCAGCGGACCGCTGTACGGCAAGCTGTCCGACCTGTTCGGCCGGCGCCCGATCTTCCTCTTCGGGATCGGGATCTTCATGGTCGGCTCGCTCCTGGCAGGGCTCACGCAGGAGATGTGGCAGCTCGTCGTCGCCCGTGGCGTCCAGGGTCTCGGCGCCGGGGCAGTCTTCCCGATCGCGCTCGCGGTCATCGCCGACCTGTTCGCACCATCCGAGCGCGGCCGCTACCAGGGCCTGTTCGGCGCCGTGTTCGGGTTGTCGGTCCTCGTCGGTCCGGCCATCGGCGGTCTGATCACCGACACGATCGGCTGGCCGTTCGTGTTCTTCTTCAACCTGCCCGTCGGGGCGGTGGTCTTCGTGACGGTCTGGCGGAACATGCCGCTCTATCACCCGGCCGGCGAGCGGCCACGGATCGACTACGCCGGGGCGGCCCTCTTCACCGCCGCGTTGATCCCGATCCTCGTCGGGCTGACCAACAAGGGCACCGCCGATTGGGGCGACCCGACCGTGGGTGGACTGATCGGCATCGGGGCCCTGATCCTGATCGCCTTCCTGGCCGTCGAATCGCGCGCGACCGAGCCGATCGTCCCGCTCGGGCTCTTCCGGAATCGGTCGTTCGCGGTCTCCGTCGCCGCGGTGTTCCTGGCGTCGTTCGGGTTCTTCGCCACGGTCGTGTTCCTGCCGCGCTGGTTCCAGGTCGTGGCCGGGGCATCCGCGACGGTGTCCGGCTACCAGATGCTGCCGTTGCTCGGCGGCCTGATCGTCAGCGCGGTGGCCTCGGGCCAGATCGTCAGCCGGACGGGCCGATATCGCATGCTGACGTTCGTCGCGCTCGTGGCGATGGCGAGCGGGCTGTTCATGCTGACCCACCTGCGAGCGGACACGCCGCTGCCGGTCCTGTGGGCCTGGATGTTCGTGACCGGCCTCGGCGTGGGCCCCACGTTCGCCGTCTTCCCCCTCATCGTCCAGAACAACGTCGCCGTCAGGCAGATCGGGACCGCCACGAGCAACCTGACCTTCTTCCAGCAGGTCGGTGGGACGGTCGGGCTGGCGCTCACCGGAACGATCTTCGCGTCCTCGATCGCCGACGAGCTGCCCCGGCAGATCGGCGCCGCAGGCCTCCCCCCGGAAGTCACGGGCGTGCTCGCGGGCCATGGGGGCGGTCTCGACGGACTGACCGGCGTCGGCGACCTGGGTTCCGCGATCCTGGCGTCCATCCCGGAGGCCGCGCGAGCCCAGGTGGAGCCCTACGTGCCGGCGACCGTGGCGGCGATCCACCAGGCCATCTCGATCGCGACGTCCAGCACGTTCGTGCTCGGGATCGGGGCGGCCGCCCTCGCCGCCGGCCTGGTGCTACTCCTTCGGGAGGCGCCCGCACGGGCCGGCGCACCGAGCCTCGATTCGGATGACCACGTCGCGATGTCGGAGCGGACGCCCTCGGCGATCTAGCTCCGCGGGCGGTGCGTCGGGGTGCGGATCCGTGCTCCGACGCACGTCCAGCTGTTCGCGATCAGATCGTCAGCACGACCTTGCCGAACGGCCGATCCTCGATCAGGTGCCGGGTCGCCTCGGCGGCCTCCTCGAGGGGATAGGAGCGGTCGATGGCGGGCTTGACCGTGCCGTTGGCGAGGAGCGGCAGGACGGTCCCCCACGCGGCGGCGTAGGCCTCGGCGGGCTGGAAGTAGATGTTGAACCCCTCGACGCTCGTCGACCCGCCGGCCCCGAGCGCACTCCAGATGAGCGTGAGCGAGTTCACCGTCAGGTCCGTGCCGCCGGTATAGCCCATGTTGATGACGCGCCCGCCGGGAGCGACCGACTTCAGCGCCTCGCCCGTGATCGAACCGCCGATCGAATCGAGGGCCGACGTCGACGCCCTTGCCATCGGTCAGCCGCATCACGCCTTCGCTGAGGGATTCCTTGACGAGATCGATGACGTCGGTCGTAGCCGAGGGCCCGGGCCTTCTCGGCCTTCTCGGTCCGTCCGGCCGACGTGATCACCCGGCCCGCGCCCTGCGCCTTCGCGAGCTGGATGGCGGCATTGCCGACCGACCCACCGACACCCGGGATCAGGAGCGTCATGCCCGGCATCGAGGCGGACGCCGTTCATCAGCGCCAATTGCGCGGCGATGTAGGCCACGGGAACCGCCGCCGCCTCGACATCGCTCAGGTTGTCCGGAACCTTGGTGGCTTCGGTCGGGCCGGCGGTCACGTACTCCTGCCACGTGCCGGACCGGGCGAACCCGTAGGCACCCATGAGCATCACACGCGTGCCGGCCGGCAGTGTCGGCGATCCGTCCCCGACCACGACGCCCGGTCCCCTCGTTGCCCTGGATCAGACCGGGCGGGACCTGCGCGACCCAGCCGCGTCGCACCGTGTTGTCGAACGGGTTGACGGCCGCCGCCGCCACCTTGACGACGACCTCACCGGGCGCGGGATCGGGTTCGGGGACATCGACGAGTCGCAGGACGTCGTAGTCGCCGTACTCGTCGAACCGGATCGCTCGCATCCTGGCCTCCTCGTGCCGCGTCGGGCGAGTCGGGATGTGACCCGCGCCGGGTCAACCTGTTCGCACTCCGAACAAATGGGCGACCGGTGCACCGGGTCCATGATGCGTTGCGGTGTCAACAGAATGCGGGCGACCCGGTCGCATCGGGGATGAGCCGTCGACCGAGGTCGCCCGCCGATCCGCACCTACGTTTCGGCCGTCTCCGGGATGTCCTTCGGCTGGTAGAAGGCACCGAGCGTGAACCCGTACACGATGTGCCACAGGTACACCGCGACGACCCACTTCAACTGGTCGGGTCCGAAATTGCTGAAGAAGAACCCGGCGCTCACGCCCGGGCCGGCGAGATTCGGGAAGAGGTTGATCCACCACAGCGCGCTGAGCGTGCCGAGGATCAGACCCCAGATGATCGCCTTGGCGAAGTTGCCGAGGAGGGTGTTCGGGATCGGCAACAGCGGATGGATCCCGAACGCATAGATCAGTGCGAAGCAGACGCCTTGGCCGTAGTGAACGACCCCGCCGAAGGCCGTCAGGATCACCGGGTCCTGCATCCCATCCTTGCCAAAGGCGTTGGCCGCGTTCCCGAACACGAGGTAGCCATTGAGCAGGTTGAAGTTCAGGTCGGGCAATCCCCCGAGACCGTGGTACCACATGCCCAGGTTCGTGGTCACGTGCGTTGCCACCAGGCCACCGACGATCGCAACGATCAGTCGGTGCTTAGTGACGTAGTTACGCCAGTCATCGATGAGCCCTTTGCCCACGTCGCGGCCTCCCTCTCCATCACCGATCCCGCAGATCTCGACGCGTCGTGCGCGGGCAGGGAACTGTGTGCGCGATGCGAACGACGGGGCGCTCTGCGAACAACAGGTGCATCGTAGACCCCTCGTCAACCGTGATCCGGGAGTCGCCACGGCGTCGTCCCGAATGGGCCTCAGCCGATGCGCAGGACGGCCTCAGCGAGCTGGCGGAGGTTGCGAACCTCGAACACCTCGTCGAGATAGGGCCGGTAGACCTCCACGATCGAATCGGTCGTATCCCACTCGATCGCGGGCTCCGGGTTGAGCAGGTAGACGCGCCGGGCTCGCGCATGCAGCGCCTTCAATGCCGCGACACCGGGTGGTCGTCGATTGTTCCGTGCGTCGCCGGTGATGATGACCGTCGAGCGCGAATCGATGCTTGCGGCCTGCCGCTCCCAGAATTGTTCGAGCACGGCCCCGTAGTCCGAGTGCCCGTCGCCACGCACGACGTTCGCCCGGAACAGGACATGCCGAACCTCGAGGAACGAAGCCACATCCTTGAGATGCGCGGTGACCTCATCGACTCCGTCAACGAATGCGAACGTCCGCATCCGTGGGAACTCCGAGGCCATCGCCTGGAGCAGTGTCAGGGTGAACGACGCGAATTCGGCCACCGAGCCGGAGACGTCGCACAGGACGTAGAGGTCGGGGCGGGCCACTCGGGGGTGGCGGAAGACGGGATCGATCGGGACCCCGCCGGTCGACAGGGATCGCCGCACGGTCCGCCGCACATCGAGCCGTCCTCGATCCCGTCGGCGTCGTCGCCGTCCCATCCTGGTCGCGAGCGCCCGGGCCAACGGTCTGATCGTCTCGCGCATGGCGGCGAGTTGGCGCGGTGAGGCGCCGAGGAAGTCGGTGTCTTCGGTCACGACGTGACCCATCGAACGCGCGGCTGCATCGGCGCCGAGGACGTCTGCGAGGTGGACGCGGACCTGCGCCGCGAGCATCGCCTTGAACGCGTCGATGCGCTCGAGAAGGTCCGCCCGAGCGCGACGTTCGTCGATACCGCCAGGCCCGGCCTCGGCACGATCCGCCGCCAACGCCCTGGCCATGAGTTGCGACAGCTCGAGCGCCCGCAGGACGCGATGGACGAGATAGCGCTCCGACGTCGCGGTCGCGGTCGCGAGGCCACCGAAGCGCTCGACCGACATCTCCGCCAGCGCACGTAGCGCGTCCAGATCGCCCCGCCGAAGCGCCTCGATGAGCGCCTCGAGCAGCGCGGTCGAGGGGTCCTCGCCCTCGCCTGCGCCTCCACCCGCGGCACGGTCGAGGCTGGTCTCGATCGCGCGTGGTCGATCCCCCTCGATTCCGGTGTGCGGCGCGTCGCCCACCGCGGTGGCGTCGGGTCGACGACCGGCTCGCATCGCGAAGTGCAATTCGAACAGTGCGTCGAAGGTGACCCTATCCTCCGAGCGCTTGATCAGCGTCGCCGCAGCAGCGCCCTTCACCGCTGCCCGATCGGCCAGGTCGATGAGGCCGAGCGCGGCCGTCGCGTCGAGCAACTCCGAGGTCGAGACCGGCACGCCCGCGCCCCGCAGTGAATGGGCCAAGCGGAGGAGCGGGGGCAGCAGGAGCGGGGGTTCGCCGCCCGCGCGACCGCCCTGCGTTGCGGCGTCAGGCGACATCGCGGTACGGTACACGACCGAATGGTCGCTCAGCGAACGACGGTGGTGGCTGCCCCTTGACGCCGTTCCGACCCGTCCGCGCACCCGCCGGCCGACTGGCGAGGGTGGGCGTCATCCTCGATCCGGACGACCGCGCGCCGACGCTCGCCTCGTTGTGCGACCGAGCGGGCATCGAGATCGCGTGGCTCGCCGATCGGTCTGGGCTTGCCGACGGCGCCGGCGGTGTCTCGGCGGCGGATGCCGAGCGACTGGTCGAGGCCCTCGAGC
This sequence comes from uncultured Chloroflexia bacterium, assembly GCA_963833705.1. GTDB lineage: Bacteria > Chloroflexota > Limnocylindria > Limnocylindrales > CSP1-4 > SPCO01. The sequence continues at coordinate 46,442 of CAWHYQ010000002.1, forward strand.
GTGCCGCACTGGGCCTGTTCGTCGATGACCGAACGGACCTCGAGGCGCTCGATCGGTCGTCCTCGTTCGCGTCGCTGGTGCTCGCCGGACGGCTCGATGCCACATGGCATGCCGGTCGCGCCGAGACGACGCCTCCCCCGGACGCACCTCGAGTGCGACGCGGAGTCATCCTGGACGACCTCGCCGACGTGACCGATGCGCTCCTCGTGGCGGACGACCTCGTCCTGCCGGCGTGGCGCTTCCCCGACCTCGAGGCGGCCGCGGACGAGGTCAGGGCCGAGGCGCTCGAGGCCGGCCGCGACCCGGCCGATCTCGGCGTGGGGGCCATCGTGCCGGTGTCGATCGGACGGACCCGGGCCGAAGCGGAGGCGCGAGTCGCCGCGGACCCGGTCTTCGAACGCGTCGGCGACCCGGCCGAGATCGGCATCTTCGGGACGCTGGAGGAGTGCCAGGACCGGGTCATCGCGCTCGCCCACGCCGGCATCGCAGACCTCCGTTGCATCATCCCGGCGACGCTCGATGTCCACGACGTCATCGCCCAGTTGACGGCGATCAGCCTGGGCACCACGGATGTCCTCATCCCGGGCTCGCTGCGATCCGCCTCACCTCCACCGCCCGACGGCTGGGGCGGTCGCGGACCCGTCTCGGCCAGGCCGTCGATCAGTGGCGGGTCCAGACGGCGCTGATCCGGCGCGCGGTCTCGACCACCAGCGGCAGGAACTCCGAGCGGAGCGAGGCCGGGTCGACTCGGCCGGCGTGTGCGCACACCGACAGGGCTGCGCTGACACGCCCGTTCCGGTCGATGACGGGCGCAGCGACCGATGACAGGCCTTCCTCGAGTTGCTGATCGACGATCGCCCAGCCCTGGCGCCGGATCTCGTCGAGGATCGCGCGCAGTTCCGATTCGTCGACGACGGTCCGCTCGGTATACCGCGCGATCGCCGTCCGGGCGAAGTAGGCCTGCAGTTCCGCATCCGGCAGCCCGGCGAGGAGGACGCGGCCCTTGGACGTGGCGTGCGCCGGCAGGCGGGAGCCCACGGTGACCGCGATCGTCATGAGCCGACGCGTCTCCACCCGGGCAACGTACAGGATCTCCGTGTCGTCGAGGATCGCGATCGATGCCGACTCGCCGGTCCGCTCGGTCAGCGAGGCAAGGTACGGCTTGGCGAAGGCCCACGGATCGCCGCTCGCGGTGAACGGCTTGGCCAGGTCGAGAACGGCCGGGGTCAGGCTGAACGACCGGCGCGCGACTTCGACATAGCCAAGGTCCTGCAGCGTCAGCAGCACACGTCGCGCGGTCGCCCGCGTCAAGCCCGTCCGCTCGGCGACCTCGCTGATGGTCAGGCTGGGCGCATCGGAACCGAACGCCCGGAGGACCATCAGGCCCCGCTCGAGCGATTGCAGCCGCTCGCTCCGGGCGGCGCTGACGCCGCCCTGCGACGTGCTTGACATCGTTTAGACTCCCGGCGGATACTCGGTGCGCTAAGCGTACATCTGTTCGCAGAGCGAACAGCGGGGTTGTTCGAGGCTATCCTACCTCAGGCGTCCACCCGCGCCGCCGCATCAGCAACCGATCGACGAGGAGCCGGCCGATGACCACCTACACCACCGTGTTCGGGTCGCTCGACAACTACTCGAAGGGCACCATCGACATCATCGATGACGACCCGAAGCGGTACGCCTTCTCGAACGTCTTCGAGGTCGCCTCCACCGCCCGACCGTACGAGAAGGTCGCGGTCGGCAAGAACCGGCAGTTCGTGGTCGAGGCGATCCGTGCCGAGGGCACTTCGGAGTGGCGGACGTCGCCGCACGACGAGTTCGCTTTGGTCATGGACGGCGAAGTCGAGATCCGCCTCCGCAAGCTGGGCGCCGACGACCTCGGCCCGACCGCGGAGCGAGGATCGAATGCGCTGGCCGCCCCACCGAGCGGCCCGGCGATGGGTCGCGTCGTTGCCAAGCGCGGCCACATGACCCTCCTGCCCGTGGGCGCCGCCTACCAGTTCCACGCGAAAGGCCCGTCCGTGATCCTCCTGCAGACCCAGGAGGGCCCCGACACCGTCTATCGCTGGGCCGAGATCATCCAGACCGTCCCATGACCGGGTTCGCCCGGTCGCACCACAATCGCACGCGGATCGCACGGTCAGGAGGACATCGATGAGCATCTCCGCCCCGTCCGGGGTCAAGACCACGGAACCGAACAAGCATGGCTATCGGTCCTACAGCCTCGGCGAATTCAAGTTCACCCGAGACGAGTACTTCGCCTATGTCGAGTGGCCGACCGGCAAGCACGTGATGTCGGTCGATGCCTTCCTCAAGGCCCTCCAGCGCGACGTCGCGTGGCAGTTCTTCTACGGCATCGTCAACTTCGATGGCGTCGTCGGGACGGTCAACCACTACGGCACCGTGGACCTCTTCGCCGGCCGCTACAACGACGTATATCGCAAGGCCGAGCTCGACCACCAGGAGAACTTCGAGACATCGCTCATCAAGACGACGTTCGAGGAGATGCTCGACGACTGGACGAACGATGGGTTCGATCCGTTCGCGTCTCCGACCGAGACCGGATCCGCCTTCGGCGTGAAGCACGGCGAGAACAAGGCAGCCATCACTCGCCATCGGGTGACGGCGGCGCGGATGGTCAGCGTGCCGGGTGACGAGCCGCTCCGCACCGACGACAACGGTCACCCGGTCAATCGGCAGTTCCTCGACGTGACGCAGGAGGAGCCCGACAAGTACCCGGAGCCCGGGTTCGAGGGCGAACTCAGCTCGTTCAACCTGTTCGCCTATCTGTCGCGCTCGCAGGTCACCTGGAATCCGTCCGTCGTGTCGGTCTGTGGGGACAGCCTGTACTGCCCGACGACCGAGGAGTACATCCTGCCGATCATCCACGGCAACGACCGCGTCGAATGGTTCATCCAGCTGTCGGACGAGCTCATCTGGCAGGTCGAGGACCGCGACGCCGGGACCGCCCGGGCCAAGGTGACGATGCGTGCCGGCGACGTGGCGGCCATGCCCGCCGACATCCGGCACCAGGGCTACGCTCCGAAACGGGCCATGTTGCTGGTCTGGGAGAACGCCGATCCGGAGTTGCCGGCGCTCATCTCGAGCGGCCAGCTGCCCTCAGTGCCCGTCGAGATCTGAGCAACCAGCCACCCATCGGCCGGACCGCCCGACCGTGACCATCGTGACCCGTGCCGACGTTCGCCTTCGCGACCGCCTGTTCATCGACGGCGCCTTCGTCGATGCAGCGGATGGGGCGACCTTCGAGACGCTCGACCCCCATGACGGGTCGGTCATCGCAACCGTCGCACGGGCTGCCGAGGCGGATGTCGATCTCGCCGTAGCCGCGGCGACCGCGGCGTTCCCCGGGTGGGCGCGGCTCCAGGCGTCCCAACGCGGCCGCCTGCTGCTTCGGCTCGCCGACCTGATCGAGTCCCAGGCCGACGAACTGGCCACGCTCGAGTCGATCGACACGGGCCATCCGCTGCGCGACAGTCGCGCCCTCGATGTCGCCCGGACCGCCGCCACCTTCCGTTACTTCGGCGGGATGGCCGACAAGGTCCAGGGCGACGTCATCCCGGTCGAGCCCGGGTTCCTGAACTACGTCCTGCGCGAACCGCTTGGTCCGGTCGGCATGATCGTTCCCTGGAACTTCCCGCTGATGTTCTGCAGCTGGAAGATGGGACCGGCTCTGGCGGCCGGCAACACCGTCGTGATGAAACCGGCCGCGTTGACGCCATTGAGCGCCCTGCGCGTCGCGGAGTTGATGTCGGAGGTCGGGATCCCGGCCGGCGTCGTCAACATCGTGCCGGGTCCGGGCCGGACCACCGGTGAGTACCTGGCGGGCCATCCCGGGCTCCGCAAGATCGCCTTCACGGGCTCGACCGCCGTGGGGCGACGGATCGTCGAGGCCTCCGCGGGCAATGTCAAACGCGTCCAGCTCGAGCTCGGTGGCAAGGGCGCCAACATCGTGTTCGACGACGCGGACCTTGACGCCGCAGTCAACGGGTCCGCCTTCGCGATCTTCCACAATCAGGGCCAGGCCTGCATCGCGGGCTCGCGGCTCATCCTCCACCAGGCGATCGCCGAACGCTTCCTCGAGCGATTCATCACCCTGGCCGAATCGATCCGGATCGGCGACCCGCTCGACCCGGAGACCGAGATGGGGCCCCTCACCTCGGCCGGCCATCGCGACCGGGTGCTGAGCTACGTCGACGTCGCGGTGTCGGAGGGTGGCGAGGTGCTGACCGGCGGGACCGCCCCCGACGACCCCGCGCTCGCCAAGGGCTACTACGTCCGCCCGACCGTCGTCCGTGCCGAGCCCTCCTCGCGGGTCTGTCGCGAAGAGGTGTTCGGGCCGTTCGTGACGGTCACGACCTTCCGGACGGACGAGGAGGCCCTGGCCATCGCGAACGACGTCGACTACGGACTCGGTGGCGGGTTGTGGACGCGCGACCTCGGGCGCGCCCATCGGATGGCGGCGGCGATCCGCACCGGCATGGTCTGGATCAACAGCTACAAGCGAGTCAACCCGGGCTCCCCGTTCGGCGGCGTCGGCCTGTCCGGCTACGGGCGCGAGATGGGCTTCGAAGCCATCCGTGAGTACACCGAGGCGAAATCGGTCTGGGTCAACGTCGATGCGGCGATCCCACCGTTCTACAAGCGACCCTGACCAGGCTGACCAGGAGGAGCGAGATGGCCATCGCAAAAGGGACGACCGACCAGGAACGAAAGGCGATCGCGCTCGAGTACCTGAAGGCGTTCGACAACGCGGGCGTGACCGACTCGGGCGGCAGCATCCTCGAGCTGTTCGCCGAGGACGCCCGGGTCTACTTCCCGAAGTGGGGCGTGGCCACGGGGCGGGACGAGATCGGCCGGATGTTCGGCGACGTCGGGGCGACGATCAGGTCGATCCTCCACGACTACGACACCTTCAACTACGTGATGACCGGCACCGACACGTTCGCCGTCGAGGGGACCAGCGTCGGCGAGCATCGCGACGGCCCGTGGCAAGCGGGCCAGCCCGAGCACGGGGCGGGGCGTTGGTGCGACGTCTTCGAGGTCCGGGACGGCCTGATCCAGCGGTGTTTCATCTACCTCGACCCCGACTACGCCGGCAAGGACACGAGTCGCTACCCCTGGCTGGCCGGGAAGGGCTGACCGGGCGGCCCTGAGCACCCCGATGCGATCCTTCGTCTACGAGGCCCTCGGCGGCCGCGTCGTCTTCGGCGCAGGCGCCTTCTCGCGAGCCGGGGCCGAGCTCGAGCGGCTGGGCGCGGAGCGCGTCCTGCTCATCGCCGATCGTTCGGGTTCGTCATGGGCCGACCAGCTGGCCGCTGGCCTTGGAGCGCGCCTCGTGGGCCGTATCGACGACGTCCTGCCCCACGTCCCGATCGAATTGGCCGAGGCCGCGAGAGCACTGGCCCGTGATTCCGGGGCGGACGCGATCGTGACCCTGGGGGGCGGATCGGCGACCGGTCTCGGCAAGGCCGTGGCGCTCGTCCTGCCGCTGCCCATCCTGGCCATCCCGACGACGTACGCCGGGTCCGAGATGACACCGATCTGGGGCTTGACCAGCGAGGCCCGCAAGGAGACCGGCCGTGCCAACCGGGTCCAGCCACGGGCGGTCATCTACGACCCGCTCCTGACGCTGAGCCTGCCGCCGCACATCGCCGGGCCGTCCGGCATGAACGCGCTCGCCCACTGTGTCGAGGCGGTCTATGCCGACGGAGCCAATCCCATCACGACGCTGATGGCGCTCGAAGGGATCAGGGTCCTCGCGACGTCGCTGCCCGCCGTCGTCGCGCGCCCCGGGGACGTCGATGCGCGGACGGATGTCCTGGCCGGGGCCTACCTGGCCGCAGCCGCGTTCGCCGCCGCCGGGAGTGGCATCCACCACAAGATCTGCCACGTCCTGGGCGGCGCCTACGACCTCCCGCATGCGGAGATGCATACGGTCGTCCTGCCCCATTCCGTCGCCTTCATGACGCCGCGGGAACCCGCGGCGATCGCCCGGATCGGGAGGGCCCTCGGCGACGACGACGTCGCTGGGGCCACGTTCGACCTGGCCGTCCGGATCGGTGCACCGACCGATCTCGCGTCGATCGGGATGCCGGGCGATCGACTCGACGAAGCCGCCGGTCTCGTCACCGAGGCCGTGCGTGGCTCCATCGCGGATGTGGAGGAGCCGACGATCCGACACCTGCTGGGGGATGCCTATGACGGTCGGCGGCCGACCACGGCCGGCACCGTCTCACCACCCGTCACCGCATAGGTGACCCAGGGGCCCTTGCCCCAAGCGCGTAGCGGGCCGCCGTCGCGGACCGAGGAGGAGATTGGACGCATGGCAGACGAGAATGGAGGTCGGAAGGACCGACCGGAGATCCTGACCCGACCGATCGACCGACGCGATTTCCTGCGCCTCTCAGCGCTCGGGGGGGCTGCCGTCGGGGCGGGCGGGCTCCTGGCCGCCTGCTCGACCGGGTCAGCCTCGCCGTCCGCGGCCGCACCATCCGCCGCGCCGCCATCGGTGGCCCCGAGCGCGCCGACCGCTTCGACCGCGCCCTCAGTGTCGGCGGGCGCGGCGGCCGGTCGACCGATCAAGATCGGGTTCGTCAGCCCCCAGACCGGGCCATTGGCCGGCTTCGGCGAGGCCGACAAGTTCGTGTTTGCCGGGATCCTCGCGGCCCTCAAGGATGGCATCCAGGTCGGGAGCGCGCTCCATCCCATCGAGATCGTGTCGAAGGACAGCCAATCCGATCCGAGCCGGGCGGCCGCCGTCGCGGGTTCACTGATCGCCGACGACAAGGTCGACATGTTGCTGGTCGAGTCGACACCGGAAACGACCAACCCGGTCGCCGATACCTGCGAGGCGAATGGGGTGCCCTGCCTGTCGACGGTGGCGCCCTGGCAGCCGTGGTTCTTCGCCCGTCAGGCGGACCCGGCGGCCCCGAAGGACTTCGACTGGACCTACCACTTCTTCTGGGGCCTGGAGGACATCATCGCCGTCTTCCTCGACATGTGGAGCCAGGTCCCCACGAACAAGAAGGTCGGTGGGCTCTGGCCGAACGATGGCGACGGGAACGCCTGGAGTGACAAGAAGACCGGCTTTCCACCCGCGCTCACGGCGGCCGGCTATACGATCACGGATCCCGGCCGCTACGGGAATGGGACGCCGACCGACGACTTCTCGGCGCAGATCGGTGCGTTCAAGACCGCCGGTGTCGAGATCCTGACGGGTGTCCCCATCCCGCCCGATTTCACGACGTTCTGGACCCAGGCCATCCAGCAGGGCTTCAAGCCGAAGGTCGCGTCGATCGGCAAGGCCCTCCTTTTCCCGTCGTCGGTGGAGGCCCTCGGCGACCACGGAGACGGCATGTCGACCGAGGTCTGGTGGAGTCCGAGCCATCCCTTCAAGTCGTCGATCACCGGCGAGACCGCGAAGTCGCTGGCTGACTCCTACACGACGGTCACGACGAAGCAATGGACCCAGCCGATCGGCTTCGTCCATGCGCTGTTCGAGGTCGCGACGGACGCACTCAAGCGGACGAAGGATATCGAGAACAAGGCGGCCATCCGCGACGCGATCGCGGCAACGAACCTGGCCACGATCGTCGGACCGATCGCGTGGACCGGCAAGCCGTTCAAGAACGTCGCGAAGACGCCACTGGTCGGTGGCCAGTGGGGTAAGGGCACGGCGTTCAAGTACGACCTGACGATCGTGAGCAACAAGGATCATCCGGAGATCCCCGCCGCCGGGACGATGCGCCCCATCCCAAGCTGACCCAGCAGGACCGGTCCGCGATGGCGACGCCCCTCCGGTTGGAGGCCGTCTCGAAGGCCTTTGGGCGAGTCGTCGTCGCGGATGCGGTGTCCATCGACGTGACGGCCGGCGAGACGATCGGCATCGTCGGTCCCAACGGGGCCGGCAAGACGAGCCTGCTCGATCTCATCAGCGGCAACCTGACGCCCGACGCCGGATTGATCCGCCTCGATGGGCGGGACGTCACGAACGACCCGCCGCATCTCCGTGCCCGGCTCGGCGTCGGACGGACCTACCAGGTCCCGCGCCCCTTCGGCGGGATGACGGTCTTCGAGAACGTCCTGTTGGGCGCCAGTTACGCGGGCCGACATCGTGCGTCGGCGCTCGACCCCGACACGATGGCCGTCGCCGCACTCGATCGGACGGGCCTCCTCGATCGCGCCGACCGGCTGGCCGGATCGCTGCCGTTGCTCGACCGCAAGCGACTCGAGCTCGCACGCGCCCTGGCGACGGAGCCCCGCCTCCTGCTCCTCGACGAGATCGCCGGGGGACTGACCGAACATGAGGTCGTCGAGCTCGTGGCAACCATCAGGCGGTTGCGGTCCGAAGGCGTGACCATCATCTGGATCGAACATGTCGTTCCGGCACTGATGGCGGTCGTCGACCGACTCGTGGCCCTGAGTCGGGGGCGCATCCTCATGGACGGCGACCCGGCAGCCGTCATGGCCGACCCAGCGGTGCAGGCGGAGTACCTCGGTGCCGAGGTCGTGGCTTGAGTCTGCTCGAAGTCGAGGGCGCAAGCAGCTTCTACGATGACCTCCAGGCGCTGTTCGATGTGTCGCTCCGGGTCGATGAAGGCGAGACCGTCGCCATCATCGGTGCCAATGCAGCCGGCAAGTCCACGCTCCTCAACGTGGTCGCCGGCCTGCAGCCGGTGCGGGCCGGCGCGGTCCGCTACGACGGGGGCTCGATCGACCGCGTCCCCGCGCATCTTCGGGTCGGGATGGGTGTCTCCCTGGTCCCCGAGGGCCGGCGCATCTTCGCCAGTCTCACGGTCGAGGAGAACCTCCGCATCGGAACCTACCGCGGACGTCGCGGGCCATGGGACCTTGCCGCGATCTTCGAGCTGTTTCCGATCCTCGGCGAGCGGGCCGCGCGCAGTGGGGCGGTCCTCTCGGGCGGCGAGCAGCAGGTCCTGGCCATCGGTCGCGCGCTGATGGCGAACCCGCGCCTGCTGCTGCTCGATGAGGTCTCGCTCGGTCTGGCGCCGATCGTCGTCAAGCAGCTGTACGACGCGTTGCCGGCGATCGCCGCCAAAGGAGCCACGATCCTGCTCGTCGAACAGAGCGTCGACCAGGCGCTGGCGGCGGCCGATCGCGTCTACTGCCTGCTCGAGGGGCGGATCTCGCTGACCGGCCTGCCATCGGTGCTGACCCGCGCCCAGATCACGTCCGCCTACTTCGGACTCGACTGATGGAGTGGCTCAACGCGGTCGTCCAGGGCATCCTGCTCGGCGGCTTCTATGCCCTCCTGGCCACGGGGCTGTCGCTCGTCTTCGGGGTCATGCGCCTGGTCAACCTGGCGCAGGGCGACCTGACCATCCTCGCCGCGTTCCTGTCGTTGACGCTGATCGAAGCGACCGGCGTCGGGCCACTCGTCTCGCTCGTGGTCGTCGTCCCGCTGATGATGGTCGGCGGTTACATCCTCCAGCGAGGTCTGCTCAACCGGACGCTGGCGGGTGGCGTCATGCCGCCGATCCTGGTCACGTTCGGGCTCGCCGTCATCCTCCAGAACGTCCTGCTTGGCCTCTACTCCGCCGACTCGCGTGGCATCGATGCAGGATCGATCGAGGGCGCCAGCATCGCGATCACCTCGAACCTGTCCATCGGCGTCCTGCCGCTGACGACCCTGATCATCGCCATCGTCATCATCGTCGGCCTCCAGACCCTGCTCGGGCACAGTCAGCTGGGTCGCTCACTCCGGGCGACGGCCGATGACCACGACGCCGCGCGCCTGACCGGGATCGACGTCCGCCACGTCTATGGCGTGGCGACCGCCATCGCGATGGGGACCGTGGCGGTCGCCGGTGTGCTGCTCGGGATCCGGACCACGTTCGGGCCACTGGATGGCCCGGTACGGCTCATCTTCGCGTTCGAGGCTGTCGTCATCGGAGGTCTGGGGTCGCTGTGGGGGACACTCGTCGGCGGCATCATCCTGGGTGTGTCGCAGACGGTCGGAAACCAGATCAACCCCGCCTACCAGGTGCTCGCGGGGCACATCGTGTTCCTCATCGTCCTGGCGTTCCGCCCAGCCGGCCTGTTCTCACGCCCAGGACGCAACCTGTGACCGCGACGACGCTTCCGGCCTTCAAGGTCCAGCGTGGCACCCGTGCCAGCCGGATCGCGCTCGCGGCGGCGATCCTGCTGGTCGCGATCATGACGACGCTGCCCGCGTGGGGTTCCAGTGGGCAGCTGAAGGTGCTCGTCGAGTTCCTGACCCTGCTCGCGATGGCACAGATGTGGAACCTCCTCGCAGGGTATGCCGGTCTCGTGTCGATCGGTCAGCAGGCCTTCATCGGGCTCGGGGCGTACGGCCTGTTCGTGGCGGCCGATCGCCTGGGGCTGCCGGTGGTTCCGGCCATCGTCGTCACGACGATCGTCTGTGGCGGCATCGCCTGGGTGACGTCGCTCTTCGCATTCCGCCTGCAGGGTGGCTACTTCGCCATCGGGACGTGGGTCATCGCGGAGGTCTTCCGGATCGTCGTCTCGAACACGAAGGAGCTCGGCGCGGGGACCGGCGTGACGATCCAGACGGCGGTTCGGATGGCACCCGCCGATCGCCAGGCCCTGGCCTACTGGTTGGCGCTGGCGGTGGGTGCCGGGTCGATCGTGCTCGCGGCGTTCATCATGCGCTCGCGGCTGGGGCTCGCCCTGCAGGCCCTTCGGGACAGTGAGGTCGCGGCGCGCAGTCTCGGCGTGGACCTCTTCCGGGCCAAGCTTGTGATCTACCTGGTCGCGGCGATGGGTTGTGCGGCTGCCGGCGCTGTCGTCTACCTTCAACTCCTGCGCATCCAGCCGAACTCCGCCTTCGGCGTGGACTGGACCGCGAAGATGATCTTCATCGTGATCATCGGAGGGCTCGGACGGATCGAGGGCCCGATCCTCGGGACGATCGTGTTCTTCGCCCTACAGGAGAGCCTGTCGGACTACGGGAGTCTGTACTTGATCATCCTCGGAACCGTCGCGATCGCCATCACGCTCCTCGCGCCGGGCGGCTTGTGGGGTCTCATCACGAGGTATCGGCCGATGGCCCTGTTCGGGATCCAGCGACGGCTCGTGATCGACGGGGCGCGCCCCCGGCGCCACCGCCGGTCCAGCCATCCCGCCCGGCCGATCCCGGAGGACAGGCCTGATGGCGGCGGCGACGCGGTTCGCCTCCGCCGAGGAGGTCGTCACGCGGCTGCGGGAGCGCGATTACCTGGCCGACGCCGCGATCGGGCTGACAGTCTTCCTGGCCGATCGCCTGGGCAAGCCGATCCTGGTCGAGGGTCCGGCCGGCGTCGGCAAGACCGAGTTGGCACGAACCGTCGCCGCGATGACCGGGGCCCGCCTCATCCGGCTCCAGTGCTATGAGGGGCTCGACGAATCGAAGGCGCTGTACGAGTGGAACTACAAGAAACAGCTCCTACGCATCCAGGCGGACGAAGGTCGCGAGACGTGGTCCGAACTGGAGGACGACATCTTCTCCGAGGCGTTCCTCCTCGCACGCCCGCTCCTGGCGGCCATCCGCGCAGAGGAGCCGGTCGTCCTCCTGATCGATGAGATCGATCGGGTCGAGGTGGAGGCGGAGGCGCTGATGCTCGAGGTGTTGAGTGACTTCCAGGTGACCATCCCGGAGCTGGGGACGATCAGCGCCACCAGCCGGCCGATGGTCTTCCTCACCTCGAACGACACGCGCGACCTGTCCGAGGCGCTCAAGCGTCGGGCGCTCTACCTCCACATCGACTATCCGACCGTCGAGCGCGAGCGCGAGATCCTCCTCGCACGCGTCGACGGGCTGACGCCCGATCTCGCCGAGCAGGTCAGCCAGGTCGTCCGCTCGATCCGCGACCTCGACCTGAAGAAGTCGCCGTCGATCTCCGAGTCGCTCGACTGGGCACGGACGCTGGTCCTCCTCGGGATCGACAGCATCCGACCCGACGAGGCCGGCGACACGCTCCATGTCCTGCTCAAGTACGACGCCGATATCCAGAAGGCGCGACGACGACTGGCCGGGTTGCCATCCGATGCCGTCGTCCCGCCCGCCCCGGTCGACACCTTCCGTCAGCCCGAGACGAGGAAGCGATGATCGACGAGGACCGTCTCAAGGGCGCGCTGCCGAGGGTCGTGGAGGCGCTCCACGAACTCGCACGGGAACTCGACCTCACCAACGACGAGCTGCTGGCGACGTTGGGTTTCCTCACCGACGTCGGACGGAACGACGAGTTCATCCTGCTGTCCGACGTTCTCGGGTTGTCACGGCTGGTCGACGACCAGACCCACGCGGCATCGAACCGGGCCGCGACCCCTTCGAATGTCCTCGGCCCGTTCTACCGGCCTGGCGCGCCATGGATCGACAACCCGGGATCGATCGTGCGAGGCGGCGCCGACCCCACGATCGCGATCACCGGTCGGGTGATGGATGCGACGACCGGGGCGCCGCTGCCGGGTGCGACCGTCGACGTCTGGCAGGCGGATGCGCATGGTGTCTACTCGAACGAGGATGCGGCCCTCGATCCGTGGAACCTGCGCGGTCGCCAGACGACGGATGACGTCGGTCGATATGCCATCGAGACAGTGCGCCCGCTCCACTACACCGTGAAGCACGACGGCCCGGTCGGACGCCTGCTGGAAGCCGTCGACCGCCATCCTTGGCGCCCGGCACACATCCACTTCCTCATCGAGGCCGACGACCACGAGCCGCTCGTGACGCAGGCTTACCTGGCCGGTGGCGCCTACCTCGACGACGACACGATCGACGGGGTCAAGTCCGACCTCATCGTGGACCTGCGAGATGGCGCGATCGAGTTCGATCTACGTCTGACCAGACGGATGCTGGCCTCGCGTCCTAACCGCGTCCCGCCGGCCACGTCCCCATGATCTGGCGCAGGATCGCGAATTCCCCGACGTGGTACGCATTGTGGTCGGCATCGATCCGGACTTCGCGCAGGAGGGTGTGGCCGGGGGTTCCGGGTAGGATCGCGAAGAGGTCACGGGACGGATCCAGCACCAGGGCTCGGAGTGCCGCCCTGTCGGCGAGGAACGCACGGATCGTCTCGTCGAACTCGGCGCGTGTCGCGGTCGCGTCGCGGTTCGGCCAGTAGTCGGTTGGCCAGTCCATTTCGACGTAGCCCGGATTGACGACGTAGTCGAGTATGTCGGCCTGCGTGAGCCGGACGTGCTCAAGCAGGTGCCATGGCGTGTAGTCGACGTTCGGCGCCCGGGCGTCGATGGCGTCATCGGGGAAGTCCGCGGTCGCCTCTTCGAAGGACATGTGGGCGCCGATCCCGTCCAGGAGTTCCGCGAGCTGTGGTCTGAGTGCGTCCGCGTGCAAGGGATGCCCTCCATCGGTGGCGGGTGACCTGGCCACGGCCGCGAGCCTACTCCCGGAAGCGCCGGTCGTCACTGCCTTTGACGGACACCCGGGGCATGCCTCGCACGACACACAGCGAATCTGACGCGACTGGATCGAGGTGGGCCACACGGGACCTCTGGATCCTTGACGTGGGCGGGCCGACGGGCGGATGATCGGGTCGTGACCACCTTGGCCGCGGGGGGCCAGTCGTCCGCCGTGGTCCGCCGCCGCGATCCGGCCCGCACCGACGAACCAGCTTGGGACGCCGATGCCGTGGAGGCCTTGCGCGCGCGAGAGTACGCCCGACTCGACGCGCACGACCAGACCTACCTCGACTACACCGGCGGTGGGCTGTACGCAGCGTCGCAGCTACGCGACCACCACGCCATCCTGCGCGACGGCGTCCTCGGGAACCCGCACTCGAACAGCCCCGCCTCACGCGCCTCCACGGGCTTCGTGGACGCCGCTCGTCGCGCTGTGTTGGCGTTCGTGAACGCCTCTCCCGACGAGTACACCGTCATCTTCACGTCCAATGCGAGTGCTGCCCTCAAGCTGGTCGGCGAGGCGTTCCCGTTCAGCGACGGGAGCCGGTACCTCCTCACGACGGACAACCACAACTCGGTCAACGGCATCCGGGAGTTCGCGAGGGCGCGCGGCGCGGAACTGACCTACCTGCCGTTGCGTGCCCCGGAGTTGCGGCACGAACCCGCTGTCGTGATGGCCGAGTTGGGTCGGGCTCCATCGGGCCACCGACACCTGTTCGCGTATCCCGCGCAATCCAACTATTCGGGGGTCCGTCATCCGCTCGACTGGGTGACGCAGGCGCACGAGCGAGGCTGGGACGTGCTGCTGGACGCCGCCGCGTTCCTGCCGACCAATCCGCTCGACCTGTCGCAGTGGCACCCGGACTACGTGACCGTCTCCTGGTACAAGGTCTTCGGGTATCCGACCGGGATCGGTTCGCTGATCGTCCGCCACGAGGCGCTCGCCAGGCTGCGTCGCCCGTGGTTCGCCGGGGGCACCATCGGGGTCGCGGCCGTCGTGGTGCCGCATCACACGCTCGCCGATGGGGAGATCGGCTTCGAGGACGGGACGGTCGACTACCTGGGGCTGCCCGCCATCGAGATCGGACTGCGCCACGTGACATCCGTTGGCGTGCCGGTGATCCACGAACGCGTCCAGTACCTCACGCGCCGGCTGCTGGAGCGCCTGCCGTCGCTGCGTCATCCCGACGGTGCGCCGCTGGTACGGCTCTACGGACCGACCGACGACGTCGATCGTGGCGGCACGATCCCATTCAACGTGCTCGACTCGACCGGTGGCGTGGTCGACTTCTGGAAGGTCGAGGCGCTGGCGGCCGAGCGACGCATCTCGCTCCGGACCGGCTGCTTCTGCAATCCCGGCGCCAGCGAGACGGCCCGTGAACTGACCGCGCCGGAGATGGAGGGCGTCTTCGCATTCGGCCGGCAACCCGGCGTGGAGGACCTTCGCGCGTTGCTCCCCGGCCGGGCGCTCGGTGCGATCCGTGTCTCGGTCGGGATCGCGACCACGGAGCGCGACCTCAGCCGGTTCCTGGAGTTCATCGCGGGGTTCGCCGAGGGTCGGGCCTGACCGAGTCGCGAGTCCCGTAGTTCGCAGATGCCGCCGCGACGGGCGGCGGCTACAGTCGGGTCATTGGGGGGATCCGCCGGATGACAACGCACGCTCCTCCTCGCCGGCCGACGGACGGGACGAGTCATCGAGACGCGTCCGATGGCGACGGACGACGTCCGGCCATGGCGACCGCCGCTCCGCCCGCTCCGCTCGGGGCGGCTCCCTTCGAGCGCGGGCAAGCGATCCGGGTGGACCTCATGAGCGGGTTCCGCGTGTCCCAGGGGGAGCAGTCGTACGACCTGCCGAGGAGCGCGCAGCGCCTCGTTGCCCTGGTCGCGCTCCTCAATCGACCGGCACTGCGACCCTATGTCGCCGGCACCCTCTGGATGGACGTGAGCGAACGACGCGCGATGGCCAATCTTCGCTCGGCGCTCTGGCGGCTGCGGCGTCCCGGTTGCGAGATCTTCGAGGTCGATGGCGACCGGCTGTCCCTGGCAGCCGATGTGTCAGTCGATGTGCGGGACCTGACCGAATGGGCACATGGCCTGGACCGCCCCGACCCGGTCGATCTCGACGAGCTTCACCTGGACAGGCTCCTGTCCGCGGACGAGATCCTGGGTGACTGGTACGACGACTGGCTCCTGCTCGAGCGCGAGCGGTTCCGGCAGATCCGCCTGCATGCCCTCGAGACGTGCTGCGTGCGCCTGGCATCCGTCGGTCGGTTCGGCCGCGCGATCGAACTCGGCCTGGCGGCCGTGGCCGCCGAGGTGTTGCGGGAGAGTGCTCACCGGGCCCTGATCAGGGCGTACCTCGCGGAAGGCAACGTCAGCGACGCGATGCGGCAATACAAGACCTATCGCCACATCCTCCGTCGAGAACTCCGTCTCGATCCCTCACCGCTCATCGAGGAACTCGTCGCCGGGTTGCGGCCGACCTGAGGCGTGACGCGTCGGTAATGCTCCGGTGACGGGGCGGCGCCAGCGTTCGGCGCGGTGAACGAAGAGCTCCCCGAGCGCGCGGCGGCAGCGGTCCTGCGAGCATGGACCGAGACCGGTCCGGGCCGCGGCCTGCGCGTGCGCATCACCGACGTCGTCGACCTGGAGCGGGGTTCGTCCCGCGTCCACCCGGTCGCCACGAGCATCGAGGATGCCTGCGCCATCGTGCGCGCCTGGCTGACCGAGTTCGTCGGGTCGGCGACGCCGCCGACCGAGGAGGACCGGCGGTGACGTCGTGGTGACGCGTCGGAGACGGTGGGGTGGCGGGCTCTTCCGACGATCGCCACGAAAGGGGATCACCGCATGCCTTCTCCGCTGACGTATCCCGGCGTCTATATCGAGGAGTTGCCGAGCGCCGTCCGGACGATCACCGGGGTTCCGACCTCCATCACGGCCTTCGTCGGTCGGGCATGGCGCGGTCCGCTCGATGATCCGATCAAGATCGGCAGCTTCGCCGACTACGACCGCATCTTCGGCGGGCTCTGGCGGTCGAGCACGATGAGCTACGCCGTCCAGCAGTTCTTCCTGAATGGTGGCGGCCAGGCGATCGTCGTCCGGGTCGCGACCCGGTCTGGCGGCGGGGCCGCCAAGCCCGCCACGATCGACCTCGGTGGCGGGAACACCCTGGCCGCGGCCTCGCCCGGGACGTGGGGTCGGAACCTGTCGGTGACGGTCGACGACACGGTCAAGGACCCGTCCGACACGAACCTGTTCAACCTCACCATCTTCGACGACTCGGATCCCGCCAACGCAGCGGACAGCCTGAAACGGGGCGGAAGTGGCGCACGAGAGTCGTTCCTGAACGTCTCACGTGATCCGGCGAGCGCTCGGTTCGTGACCCTCGTGCTCGAGCAGCAGTCCCAGCTCGTCCGCGTCACGGGTGTCGGCGCAGCCAAACCCGCCAACGCAACGGTCAGGGCAGGTCTCACGTCCGGTTCGGATGGCCTCGCGACGTTGGCCGCCGATGCCGCCGCGGAGGTCGAAGGCGTCGCCGGAGACAAGACGGGCATCAACGCACTGCTCAAGACCGACATCTTCAATCTGCTGTGCATCCCGCCGCTGACGACCGCTTCGAGCCCGAACAAGCCACCACTCGACGTCACCGACCTACCGAACTCGACATGGACCGCCGCTGCCTCGCTCTGCAAGCAACGTCGTGCGGTGCTGCTGGTCGACGCCCCGTCCGCTTGGACGGTGGCGAATGCCGCGACGGGCGCAGGGCTGATCCCGGTCGACAAGAGCTACTCGGCGATCTACTTTCCTCGGCTGCGAGCCGCTGACCCGCTCCAGGATGGCAACCTCCAGGATTTCGCGCCGTCCGGGGCCGTCGCAGGCATCATCAGTCGCACCGATTCCGAACGAGGCGTGTGGAAGGCCCCCGCGGGTCTCGATGGAGGCGTGCGGGGTGCCATGGGCCTGTCGGTCAACGGCATCCCCGGCAACCTGACGGACAAGGACAACGGCGATCTCAACCCGCTCGGTGTGAATTGCCTGCGGACCTTCCCGGCGGTCGGGACGGTCGTCTGGGGCGCTCGCACGCTGGACGGCTCGGACATCCTCGCCTCGCAGTGGAAGTACCTGCCCGTTCGGCGGCTCGCCCTCTACATCGAGGAAAGCCTCTACCGCGGCACGCAATGGGTGGTGTTCGAACCGAATGACGAGCCGCTCTGGGCGCAGATCCGGCTCAATGTCGGGGCGTTCATGCAGGGCCTCTTCCGCCAGGGTGCGTTCCAGGGGACCTCGCCGCGGGACGCCTACCTGGTGAAGTGCGACAAGGAGACCACGACGCAGGACGACATCAACCGCGGCGTCGTGAACATCCTGGTCGGTTTCGCGCCACTCAAGCCGGCTGAGTTCGTGGTCATCCGGATCCAGCAGCTCGCCGGCCAGATCCAGACCTGACGGCCCGTTCCCGCTAATGCCCGGAGAGTGACATGGCACAGTTCAGCGTCAACACGACCCGTTTCGATCCTTACAAGAACTTCAAGTTCAGGATCAAGTGGGACGGCAAGTACGTGGCCGGCGTCAGCAAGGTGTCGAGCCTCAAGCGGACGACCGAGGTGGTCAAGTACCGCGAGGGCGGTGACCCGTCCTCGAGCCGCAAGATGCCCGGCCGGACGGAGTTCGAGGCGGTCACGCTCGAGCGCGGCGTCACCCACGACACCGAGTTCGAGAAATGGGCCAACAAGGTCTGGAACTTCGGCTCGGGTCTCGGCGCGGAAGTCTCGCTCCAGGACTTCCGCAAGGACGTGATCCTCGAGGTCTACAACGAGGCCGGCCAACTCGCGATCGCCTACAAGCTGTTCCGCTGCTGGGTCTCCGAGTTCCAGGCGCTGCCAGATCTCGACTCGAACGCGAATGCGGTCGCCATCCAGCATCTCAAGCTGGAGAACGAGGGCTGGGAGCGCGACTACCAGGTCGTCGAGCCGACCGAGCCCACCTTCGTCGAGCCCGCGGTCTGACCCGCGTCGGCGCGGCCCTCGACATGGCAGCGATCGACGACCGGCGGCTCGACGACGCCGGGCTGCTTGACGCATGGGAGCGGACGACCGACCTGGCTCGTCCATGGCGCGAACTCGCCCTCCTCCAGCTGGCCGGAGCGGGCCCGGCGGAAGAGGTCGCCCGCCTGCCGGTGGGGACCCGGGACGGCCTCGTGCTCGACCTGCACGAGCGGACCTTCGGACCAAGGTTCGATGCCGAGGTGACCTGCCCCGCCTGCAGTGAACGTCTCGAGTTGGACCTCGACATCGAGCAGGTCCGGCAACCGGGCTCGGGGTCGGCGACGACGCACGAGATCGAAGCCGACGGTTGGTCGATCGCCTTCCGGCTGCCGGACAGCATCGCCCTCGCCGCCTGCCGCGAGGTCGACGGCGACGTGGCGTCGCTGCTCCTTCGTCAGTGCGTGGAACGGGTGCGCCACGGTCGGCGCACGGCCACCCTGGACGACCTGCCGGCCGCCGCGATCGAGGCGCTCATCGCCAGGATGGCCGATCTCGACCCGCAGGCGGAAGTGCTGGTCGATGTCGACTGTCCGGCCTGCGGGTATCGATGGGAGACGCTCTTCGACCCGGTCGACTTCCTGTCGCGGGCCCTGGACGGTCACGCCCGACACCTCCTGACGGAGGTCGACCGATTGGCGCGAGCCTATGGCTGGCGCGAGGCCGACGTCCTCGCGCTGTCCCCGGAGCGGCGGCGCCGGTACCTGGAGCTCGCGGCCGGATGAGCGGCTACCTGACCCGCCTCGTGACGCGGATGACGGACGAACCGTCGATCCGTCCGCGGGTCGCCTCGCGCTTCGAGGCCGAGGCGGTCGGGCGCAGCCACGAGGGGGCGCCGGAGCTCCTGGAGACCCCGTCGGACGCCATCGAGGTGCCGACGATCGATCGATCCGCAGCCGTTCCGGCGGCGCCTCCGCCGGCGGGCGCCGTGGACCCCGGGCTCCTCCCGGCTCGGCACCCGGAGCTGGCCTCGCTCGTCAGGCGCCTGACCGCGGGAAACGCGCCGCCGACCGTGGATTCGGTGGCCCCAGCGACGGTCGCGCCCGAACCAGCGACCTCGCGATCATCAGCGCCGGCCCGTGCCGCGACGCTGGCCTGGCGGCCCAGCCCGGCGCTCGGCGAAGTCGACGGGTCCCCGCCGTCACCGATCCAGGCAGCGGCTCGAACGGAGACCACGGCCATCGTCCGTCGGGTGGACCAGGCCCGGCAGCCGATCCGTGCCGAGGCGCGGTCGGTGTCGACCGATGACGGGTTCCGGGCCGGGCGGCGCGAACCGGATGTCGTCCAGGTCCACATCGGCCGGGTCGAGGTCCGGGCCATCGGCACCGTCCCGGCGCAGCCGCCCGCCGCGCGTCGGGCCGACGGCCCACGTCCGCTCCCGCTCGATCGCTACCTGGCCGGGGATCGACGGTCGTGAGCAACGCCCTCGCGATCGCCTCGGTGTCGGCCGTCCTCAAGGACCTCCTGAACACGGGCGTCATCGATCACCAGCTGTCCGGCGTGGTCGGCGAGGTGACCGTGTCCGCGCTCCCCCCGGACCGCGTCCTGCCCGAAGGTCAGGCCGAGACCAGCCGGATCAACATCTTCATGTACCAAGTCACGCCCAACGCGGGCTGGCGCAACGTCGGCTATCCCAGCCGGGACGCCGATGGCGATCGGGTCGCGAACCCGCCGCTCGGGCTGGACCTCCACTACCTGGTGAGTGCCTACGGTGCGAGCGAATTCCATGCCGAGATCCTGCTCGGGTATGCGCTCCAACTCCTGCACGAGACTCCGATCCTGACGCGCGACGCCATCCGCAAGACCCTCTCGCCGGCCTCGCCCGTGACGGGCGCGATCCTGCCACCACCCCTCGACACCCTGGTCGCCTCCGAGCTCGCCGACCAGGTCGAACAGATCCGCCTGACCCCGGAAACGATGAGCGTCGAGGAGATCTCGAAGCTGTGGGGCGCGATCCAGTCGCACTATCGACCCACCGCGGCCTACCAGGCGTCGGTCGTCCTCATCGAGTCGCGCCGCTCGACGCGCTCCGCCCTGCCCGTCGCCGACGATCGGCGCCACATCTACGTCGTGCCGCTCCGGGCGCCGGTCATCGATCGGGTGGTCAACGTGACCGGGGACCTTGCCCCGATCGCCGTCGGGTCGAGGATCGCGATCCGGGGTCGCGACCTGCGCGGTGACGTCACCCTCGTCGACCTCGACGGCGCGGAGCTCACGCCGCCCGACTCGGACATCACGGCCGCGCAGATCAGCCTGACGCTGACGTCGCCACTGCCGGACGGCGTGTATTCGGGCGTCAAGGGCGTCCAGGTCATCCAGCGGGTCAAGATGGGCGACCCGGAGGCCGATCACCGAGGCGTCGAGTCGAACGTGGCGGCGTTCGTGCTGCGCCCGTCGATCACGAACGGCCCGGTCATCCCGGCCGGCGACGTCCTCGCCAAGACTTCATCCACCGAGGTCATCGATGGCGTCACCGTCCAGTTCCGGGCGGGCCGGTTGCGGATCGCGTTCGATCCGAGGGTCGGTCGCGAGCAGCGGGTCTCGCTGCTGCTCAACCAGCTGAACCCGCCACCGAACACGAAACCGCACGACTACACGTTCGAGGCCCCATCTGCCAACGGGGTTCCGGACGGTGACGACGACACGGCCACCATCGAGTTCCCGTTCCGGCGGGTCGTCGCCGGGTCGTACCTCGTGCGCGTCCGAGTCAACGGTGCGGAGAGCGTCCTGACGCTGGGCGGTGGCGGGACCTTCGACCAGCCGCGGGTGGCGCTGACATGACGGCCACCGTCGACTGGTATGCCGCCAACCAGGAGGACCTCGTCCGAGCCCTCGCTCGCGTCCGCCAGCTCCTCGAAGCCCGGGTCGCGGCCGGGACTCCGAGCGACTCGGGAGTCGCGGCCGACGAGCCGACACCCGAAGCGCGCGAGAGCGAGCCGGGCTTCGCGCTCGGAGCGCTGGTCGACCTGTTCGGTCTGTCGCCGTTCGAACGAGATGTCCTGTTGCTGTGCGCCGGGGTCGAGCTGGATTGGCGATTCCGTCCGCTCATCGCCGCGGCGCTCGACGATGCCGGTCTGCCGGCTCCCACGTTCGGACTGGCGCTTGCGACGCTGCCGGATGGCCACTGGAGTGCCTTGACGCCGGCCGCTCCCCTGCGCGCGTGGCGGCTCATCGAGCTGGCGGGACCCGGCCCGGCCACCGCGCCGCTCCGGATCGACGAGCGGATCCTGCATTTCCTGGCGGGGATCGATCAGCCGGACGAGCGGCTGCATGGCCTCGTGGAACGATCGTCGCCCGAGCCTGACGGCGCGACGCCCACCATGACGACCATCGCCGGCCGAGTCGCGTCAGTGCTGGCCGCCGGGCCTCCCCACGCCACCGTCCAGGTCATCGGTGGGGATCGGGCGACGAGGCTCGCCATCGCAGGGTTCGCGGCTGCCGGCACGGAACGAACCCTCTGGCGCGTCGAGGCGGCGGACCTGCCGGTCATCGCCGCCGACCGATACGCGCTCGCACGGTTCGTGTCTCGCGAGGCCGTCCTCGAGCGAGCCCTCGTGCTGATCGAATGCGATGACGTGGACGGTGCGTCGGTGTCGGCATTCGTCGAGGCCCTCGTCGTGCCGGCCGTCCTGGGCGCTGCCGAGCCGCTGCGTTCGATGACCGGCGCGCCAGTCATCGACGTGTCCGTTCCACCCGCGACGGAACGACTCGCCATCTGGCGCGCCGCCCTCGGGCCAGACGTGTCCAGCCGGCTCGATGGCTCACTCGGGCCGCTGGCGGCGCAGTTCGATCTCGGGCCCGAGTCGCTTCGAGCCGTCGCCGCGCGTGCGGCGACGGTCGTCGCGACCGGATCGTCGAGGGACGTGGAGCGGGTCGTCTGGGACGCGTGTCGCACGGAGGCGCGGCCTCGTCTCGATGGCCTGGCCGAGCGGGTCGAGGCGGTCGCCGACTGGGACGACATCATCCTTCCGGACGGCCAGCTTCGGACCTTGCACACGATCGCGTCCCAGGTCCGCCAGCGGCACCGCGTGTACGACCACTGGGGGTTCGCGACGAAGGGCCGGCGAGGGCTGGGCATCAGCGCCCTGTTCGCCGGACCGTCCGGCACCGGCAAGACGATGGCCGCCGAGGTCCTGGCTCGAGACCTGCAGCTGGACCTGTACCGGATCGACCTGGCGACCGTCGTCAGCAAGTACATCGGGGAGACGGAGAAGAACCTGAAGCGCCTGTTCGACGCGGCCGAAGCGGGTGGCGCGATCCTGTTCTTCGACGAGGCCGATGCCCTGTTCGGCAAGCGCTCCGACGTCAAGGACAGCCACGACCGGTACGCGAACATCGAGGTCAGCTACCTGCTCCAGCGGATGGAGTCGTACCGGGGACTGGCGATCCTGACGACCAACCTCAAGACGGCGCTGGACAGTGCCTTCCTCCGACGGATCCGGTTCGTCGTCCACTTCCCGTTCCCCGACGCGGCGCAACGGGCGCGGATCTGGCGCGGCATCTTCCCGGCGGAGACGCCGACCGCGACGCTCGATCACGACCGGCTGGCGCAGCTCGATGTCGCGGGCGGACACATCCGGAACATCGCCCTCGGAGCCGCGTTCCTGGCCGCCGACCGATCCGACGCGGTCACGATGAGCGACCTGGCCCAGGCCGCCCAGGCCGAGTACGCCAAGCTCGAGCGACCGCTCAGCGACGCGGAATTCCGAGGCTGGTCGTGACCCGCGTCGAGCTCCGCATCGACGAGCTCGTCCTGGTCGGCTTCGACCCGCGCGACCGCCGCCGGATCGGCGACGCGGTCGAACGCGCGCTCGAAGCGAGACTGGCGGGGACCGGGGTCGAGACGTGGCCCTCCGAGGGCATCCGGACCGACGTCGTTCGGGCGCCGGACGCCCGCGTCGGCGACGTCGTGAGGTGGCGCGATCCGATCGCCGACGCGCTCGGGGCGTCGATCGCGACGAGCATCGTCGGCGGGTTCCGCGGATCAGGACCCCGTGGCACGGCCGCGTCCGGACCGGCGAGCGAGCGACGATCGGCCGTCGCCACGCCGGCTGGCCGATCCGCGCGCAGGGAGTCGCGCTGATGTTCGCGCATCCGGTCGCCGCGTGCCTCGAGGCGGCCAGGGTCATCGGTCCGGCCGGCCCCGCCGAGGATCCGGGAGGCTCCTCATGAGTCGGCAGCACCTCGATCAGGCCGCCAAGGATCGGTCGGATGCGGTCGCCGATCGCCGCCCGCGATGGAAGGTCGCCTCGTCCGAACCACGGACGATCGGCGAACCCCTGCCGCCGGCGATCCGGACGGAGTTCGAGGGTCAGCTCGGCCACGACTTCGGGTCGGTCCGCGTCATCGCATCCGGCGAGACGTCGGAGCTCGCGCCTGCCATCGGAGCCCGAGCGATGACGGTCGGGCGGTCCATCGTGTTCGGACCGAACGCCTACCAGCCCGAGACGTCGGCGGGGCGCGCGCTGCTGGCCCATGAATTGACCCACATCGCCCAGCGACCGGATGGGGCCGAGGCGGCCGGCGTGGAGGCGGAACGCGGCGTCGGACTCGACCGGCCATCGAGCGATGCCGAACGCGAGGCGGGCCGGATCGAGGGGGCCGTCGCGCGCGGCGAGCCCGCCACCCAGCCGACGGCTCGCCACGCCGAACCCGTGCTCAGCCGCTCCCTGCTGGGCGGCCTGCTCGGAGGGGCCGCCGGGGCGACGCTGGGGGCGATCGGTGGCGCGCTCCTCGGTGGGCTCCTCGGCCCGGCGGGTGCCATCGTCGGCGGGATCGTCGGTGGGCTGGCTGGCCTGGTCGGTGGCGCGATCGTCGGCGATGTCGCGAGTCGCAGCAGCCGTCGACTGACCGCCGACGAACGCAAGTACGCCCACGAGATCTATCACGAGAGCGTCGATTACGACGCCATCACGATCACCAAGGGCAGCATGGCGGCCACGGGCGCGGCCCGGACGATCGGCAACACGATCAACCTGCAGGCCCGCCACTTCAAGGGCGACACGATGGAGCTGTCCGAGGAGGGCGAGCTGACGCTGATCCACGAGATGGGTCACGTCTGGCAGTACCAGAACGGTGGTCTGGCGTACATCCCCTCCAGCCTCATCCCGCAGATCGTCGCCGGGGTCCGAGGGCTGTCACGAAACGTCGCCTACGACTGGCGAGCGGCCATCCGCGCCAAGATCCCCTGGGAGGACTGGAACGCCGAGCAGCAGGCGGAGTGCATCTCGGACTACAACGCCTCGCTGCGCGAGATCAACGCCGACAAGGGAAAGCTGACCGACTACGAGACGGTGACGCTGGCCGAGCCGTACATCGAACGCGTGCGGCGGCGCGAGGGTGCGCCGGGCTCATCTCTCCGGTCCGCGACGCAATCAGCCCCGGCCGGGGAGACCGCGCCATGACGCTCTCCAACGGCCCGCGTCTCCTGCACGGCGGCATCGTGCTCATCGACCCGTCCTCCGGGGCGGTCGTCCGGGTCATCGCGCTCCAGTACAACCCCGACACCCTCACCCGCACGCTGCAGCCCCAGGCGATGGCCGGTGACGGCCACGACCGCTCCCAGGCGCTCCGTCTCAAGGGGCCGCCGGTCGAGACGATCAAGTTCGACGCCGAGGTCGATGCGACCGACCAGCTCGATGCTGCCGACCAGAACCCGACCGCGGTCCGGTTCGGCATCGGTCCGCAATTGGCCGCGTTCGAACTGCTCCTCTATCCGGCCAGCGGGTCGCTCGTCGCGAATAACGGGCTCCAGGCCTCGGGGACGCTGGAGATCACGCCGGTCGAGACACCGCTCGCGCTCTTCGTCTGGAGCACGCAACGGGTCGTCCCGGTGCGCGTCACCGACTTCAGCATCACCGAAGAGGCCTTCGACGCCTCGCTCAATCCGATCCGGGCGAAGGTCAGCGTGACCCTGCGCG
This sequence comes from uncultured Chloroflexia bacterium, assembly GCA_963833705.1. Taxonomy (GTDB): domain Bacteria; phylum Chloroflexota; class Limnocylindria; order Limnocylindrales; family CSP1-4; genus SPCO01. Next base: position 71,823 of record CAWHYQ010000002.1, read on the forward strand.
TCCTGTCGGTCGACGACCTCGGCTTCGACCACAAGGGCGGCAACCTCTACCTCATCTACCAGCAGAACAAGGAGCGCCTGGCGGGGGCCGCGACCGGCGGCGCCCTGCCCTCGCTCGGGCTGACGGGTATCCCATGACCAGCGACAAGTTCCCGCCCGGCAGCCGCTATCACGACATCGAGGTCGCGCAGTTGACGCTGCCCGACGGCCGCACGGTGGCCTACCTGCGCCGCCGGTTCGTTCCGCCGCCGGAGTCGTTCGCGCTGCTGCGGGAGCACAGCGTCCGAGCCGGCGAACGCCTCGACCACGTCGCCGCGACGTACCTCGGGGATCCGGAACAGTTCTGGCGGATCGCCGACGCGAACGGCGCACCCGCCCCCGAGGAGCTGACCGACGAGGCGGGCCGGCGGCTGCGCATCACCTTGCCCGCCGGCGTGCCCGGCACCGAGGACGGCTGAACGATGCAGATCAAGAACGTGCAGCTCACGCTCCTGGTCGGTCCGACGGTCGTCGTGCCGGCTCCGCAGGTCGTGATGGACGCGCTCCAGCGGGTGGAGGTCACGACCAGCGCCGGGTCGCGCTCCGGCTTCCAGCTGTCGTTCGACCTGTCCAACCATTCGCCCTTGCACACCGTCCTGTTGCTGGCCGCGAACGCCTCGCCGCTGACCCTCCGAGTGGTCCTCGTCGCGACCATCAACGGAACCCCCAACGTGCTCGCCGACGGGATCATCACGCGCCAGGAGATCACCCCCGGCCAGACACCGGACACGTCCACCCTGACGGTGACCGGTGAGGACCTCACGACCGTCATGGATCGCCAGGAGTTCAACGGCATCCCCTACCCCGCGATGCCGGCCGAGGCTCGTGTCGCCCTCGTCATCGCCAAGTACGCGATGTACGGGATCGTCCCGCTCGTGATCCCTTCGTTCTTCCAGGACATCCCCATCCCGGTCGAGCGGATCCCGTCGCACGAGGGCACGGACCTCGCCTACGTCAACAGCCTCGCAGCCGACGTCGGCCACACCTTCTACATCGTTCCCGGGCCCCTGCCGGGCATGAACACCGCGTATTGGGGTCCCGAGATCAAGGTCGGCATCCCGCAGCCGGCGTTGAACACCGGCCTTGACGCCCACACCAACGTCGAGTCGCTCACGTTCAACATCAGCCACAAGGACAAGGCGATGCCCATCGTGTTCATCCAGAACGCGCAGACGAAGGCCCCGATCCCGATCCCGATCCCCGACGTCAACCCGCTCCAGCCACCGCTGGGGGCGGCGATCCCGATCCCGTCGAAGTTCGAGTTGATGAAGGACACGGCCAAGCTGTCGCCGATCGCGGCCCTCGGGCGAGGCGTGGCACGCGCCGCCGGGTCGGCCGACACGATCGAGGGCACGGGCACGCTCGACGTGACCCGGTACGGCCGGCTGCTGACCGCGCGCGGACTGGTGGGCGTCCGCGGCGCGGGCCTTGCCTTCGACGGCCTGTACTACGTGAAGAGCGTCACCAGCACGATCTCGAAGGGCGAGTTCAAGCAGCGCTTCTCGCTGTCGCGCAACGCCCTCGTGTCGATCAGCCCGGCGGTGCCGGTATGACGACGCGAACCTACTACGGGAAGTACCGCGGGATGGTCCTGAGCAACGTCGACCCGATGCAGATGGGTCGGTTGCTCATCCAGGTCCCGGACGTGCTCGGCGTGTCGACGTCGAGCTGGGCGATGCCGAGCTTCCCGGTGACGGGGAAGCAGATGGGCTTCTGGTCGATCCCGCAGATCGGGACCGGCGTGTGGGTCGAGTTCGAGCAGGGTGACGTCGACCACCCCATCTGGACCGGGTGCTGGTACGGCTCCGCGGCCGACGTGCCCGCCCTGGCGCTTGCCACCCAGCCGCCGCTGTCATCGGTCTTCCTCCAGACCGCGGGCCAGGTGACCTTCCAGATGTCGGACCTGCCCGGGCCGGCAGGCGGGATCCTGATGAAGACCGCGACCGGCGCGATGATCATGGTCAACGACGTCGGCATCACCATCTCCAACGGCAAGGGCGCCACGATCGTCCTGACCGGCCCGACGGTCACGATCAACGCCGGCGCCCTGGTGATCACCTGAGGCGGGGGAGATCGATGCCCGGACCGATCCTCCACGTCGGCGCCACGGTCCTGTGCGCCCATGGCGGCCAGGCGACACCCGTCGCCCCCTTCCCGCGCGTGCTCGCCGGCGGCCAGCCGATCACGACGATCAGCGGACCGTATGTGGTCGCGGGCTGTCCGTTCCCGCCGGTCTCCGGTGGCCCTTGTGTCACCGCCCAGTGGGTGGTCGGTGCCGTTCGCGTCCTCGCCGGCGGGGCGCCGGTCGTCATCCAGACGGGCAGTGCCGTCTGCGTACCGACCGGGACGCCCCTCCTGCCGGTCGTCGTCCAGCCCCGCGTGGTCGCGTCCTGAGGCCCGGGATGAACGTCGACTTCGCCTACCACTTCGACGGTCGCGGCCGGACGGCCGAGGCGACCGATGCCGAACACATCGTCGACATGATCGAGCAGTTGGTGTTGACCGCGCCAGGGGAACGCGTCAACCGGCCCTCGTTCGGGAGTGGCGCCCTCCAGCTGGTCTTCGCCCCGAACAGCGATGTGGTCGCCGCCGCGACGCAGTCTGTCACTCCAGGCCGCCCTCCAGGAGTGGCTCGGCGACGTGATCGAGGTGACCGAGGTCGTGGTCGAGAACGAGGACGCCACCCTTCGTCTCGAGATCCGCTTCGTCGTCCGCCGGACCGGCGAGATCGGCGTTGCGACGGTGACTCGCTGATGGCCGGCACCACGTTCCTGTGCTGCTCCGACCATCGCCGGGCCGCGCTCGGGCTGCAACCCGCGCTGAACGGAATCGACTACCTCGAGGTCGACGACCTGGCGCCTGCGGAACTCGATCCGGACGAGGCGACCGAGTACGCGAGCCTCCCGCTCGGAGTGCGTGATCGCCTCCTGTGGCAGCGTCGGCTCAGCGTGTTCTTCGTCAATCCCCTGCTGCCGGCGCACCTGGCGTCGCTCAAGGAGGCGAACCTTCGGATCGAGGGTGGCGAGCGCCCCGACAGCCGGAACATCGGCCTGACGGTGCGGTCGAGCGCCGCGAACTCGATCGTCCTGCGGGCCGCACGTCGGGGCGACCAGTCGACCTATCGCCTGCGCATCGTCGCCGCGGCCGATGCCCAGGACGCGCCGGCCGGCTTCGACCCGGTCACCGCGGTCGTCGACTTCTCGTTCGCCGTCGAGTGTCTCGACGAGTTCGATTGCCTGCCGAGCGAGATCTGTCCGCCGGTCATCCGCCCGACCATCGATGTCGACTATCTGACCCGGGACTACGCATCGTTCCGGCGACTGATGCTGGACCGGATCGCGACGCTGAGCCCGGATTGGCGCGAGCGGCATCCGCCGGATCTCGGGATGGCCCTGGTCGAGTTGATCGCATACGTCGCCGACTACCTGAGCTATCGCCAGGAGGCCGTCGCGACCGAGGCCTATCTGGGGACCGCCCGCAAGCGGGTCTCGGTGAAGCGCCATGCCCGCCTCGTGGACTATCCGATGCACGACGGCTGCAACGCCCGGACCTGGGTCCACGTCGTCCTCGATGGCAATGTCGCGCCGACGGGCATCAGCCTGCCGCGGGTCGATACGGGAACCGGTGCACCGACGAAGTTCCTGACCCGGATGCTCGCGACGGCGCAGACGCTCGACGATGCTTCCGCCCTCGACGCGATCGCCACGCGGCGTCCCGAGGTGTTCGAGCCGCTGGCCGACGTGCGGCTCATCCCGGCGCATAACGAGATCGCGTTCTACACGTGGGGCGCGGCCGACTGCTGTCTGCCCCGCGGGGCGACCCGTGCGACCCTCACCGGCCATCTCGAGGCGCTGTCGCCAGGTGACGTGCTCCTGTTCGAGGAGGTGACGGGTCCGTTGACCGATGCGCCCGGCGACGCGGACCCGAGTCACCGTCAGGCGGTCCGCCTCACATCGGTGGCGCTGGCCACGGATCCGCTCGGCGGCCAGTTCTTCGACCCCAAGACCAGCGACCCAGTTGACATCACCGAGATCGAGTGGTCGACGGCCGACGCGCTGACCTTCCCGGTCTGCGTCTCCGCCACCTTCGAACCGCCTTCCGGACCCGCCCGGCCGATCGCCGTGAGCGTGGCCCGGGGCAACATGGTGGCGGTCGATCACGGCCTGAGCGTCGTCGAGACCCTGCCGGATCCCGTGCCGGCCCCGGACATCCTCCGACCCACGGCCGCCGGTGGCGCGTGCGCCGTCCACGACCGTGAGCCGATCCCGGCTCGCTTCCGACCCGGACTCGCCCGTGGCCCGGTCAGCCAGGCGGCGCCATTCGATCCGACGGCGGCCGCATCGGCGGTCATGCTCTCCGATGTCGGGCGTGCCCTGCCGGCGATCCACCTGGAGAGTGGCTCGACCAGTGATCGTTGGGACGTCCGTCGCGACCTCCTTCGATCGCGTCCGAACAGCCGCGACTTCGTCGTCGAGACCGAGACGGACGGTTCTGCGGCGATCCGTTTCGGCGACGACCGGCATGGCCTGCGACCGGTGCCCGGGACGAGCTTCACGGCGTTCTACCGGGTCGGCAACGGGCTCCAGGGGAACGTCGGGCCCGAGGCGATCGCCCATGTCGCGACGAATGTCGCGGGCATCGCGGCCGTCCGCAACCCGCTGCCCGCCGTCGGCGGGCGTGACCCCGAACCGATCGAGGATGTCCGGCGGTTCGCCCCAGTCGCCTTCCGGACGCAGGAGCGCGCCGTGACCGAGAGCGACTACGCGACGATGACCGAACGCCACCGCGAGATCCAGCGCGCGGCCGCCACCTTCCGCTGGACCGGGAGCTGGCGGACGGTGTTCGTCACGGTCGATCCGCTTGCCCGGAAGGACCCGGACGCCCCGTTCGACCCGGACCTGCTCGCACACCTCGAGCCCTTCCGGATGGCCGGCCATGACCTCGAGATCGACCTGCCTCGGTACGTCCCACTCGCGATCGGGATGGATGTCTGCGCCAAGCCCGACCACTTCCGGTCTGACGTCAAGCGGGCCCTCGCCGAGGTCTTCAGCAGCAAGGTCCTGGCCGACGGGCGCCGAGGCGTCTTCCACCCGGACAACTTCAGCTTCGGCCAGCCGTTGTACCTGTCGCGCCTGTATGCGGCGGCCTATGCGGTCGAAGGGGTCGACACGGTCACGGTGACGACGTTCCAGCGGCAGGGCACGCCCGACGCGAAGCCGCTCGAGGACGGTCGGCTCGACTTCGGGCGACTCGAGATCGCCCGGCTCGACAACGACGGCAGCGTCCCGGAGCGCGGCCTCTTCAACCTCGACGTGGCGGGCGGCAAGTGACGACGCCGCTCGATCCCAGCGTGCGCGGCCTCAGCTCGTGCGGGTGCTGCTCGGGGATCGGCCCGAGCACGCCGGGCATCGTCTTCAATCGGCCCGCCCTGCGCGCCATCGCCTACCGAAGCGGGACGTGGCACGAGTTCAAGGAGTCGCTCATCGCCGGCCTGTCCGCCAGCGATCACCCGGAGCTCGCCGGGCTGACCACCCGGGCCGACGACGACCTCACCATCGCCCTGCTCGACTCGGTCGCGGTCTGCGCGGATGTCCTGACCTTCTACGGGGAGCGGATCGCCAACGAGACCTACCTTCGGACGGCGACGGAGCGTCGGTCGGTCCTGGAGCTCGCCCGACTGATCGGCTACGAACTCCGACCGGGCGCGGCGGCCGGGACCCTGCTCGCGTTCACCATCGATGACACGCCCGGCGCGCCAGGGGTGGCGACCATCGATATCGGACTCAAGATCCAGAGCATCCCGGGCCACGACGAGAAGCCGCAGACATTCGAGACGGTCGAGGAGATCGAAGGCCGGGTCGAATGGAACGCGATGACGCCGGCGCTGACCGCGCCACCCGCGTTCTCCGCTCCCGCGGTGACGGAGCTCTGGCTCGCGGGCACCGCGACCGGTCTCCGCGTCGGCGACGCCATCCTCCTGGTCGGGAGCGAGCGTGAGTCGAACGCCGGCGACGACCATTGGGACGTCCGCCCCGTCAAGGCGGCGACCGTCGACTTTGCCGCGGGACGAACACACGTGTCGCTCGGCGGCAGCCTTCGTGCCGCCGGGGCCGTCAGCGGATGGTCCGGGTCTCCCAAGGTCTATGCGCTTCGCACGCGGGCCGGGATCTTCGGCAATAACGCGCCCGATTGGAAGTCGATGTCCAAGGACTTCCAGGAGACGTACCTCGGGGTCTCGCCGGTCCCCGCTGACAAGAAGGATCAGTGGACGGGTTTCTCGATCTTCTCGCCCGGCACAACGGCGACCGATGCATCGGGCACGATCGACCTCGAATTCGCCCATCCGACGGTCGTGCCGGGCGACTGGCTCGTCCTCTCGACACCGGAGGTAGCCGAACTGTGTTCGGTCAACAAGGCCGTCGAGACCTCGCGCGCCCAGTTCGCGGTCAGCGCCAAGACCACGCGAATTGGTCTCGACGGCCAGAACCTGCTGTCGTTCACGGACCTGGTGCGGGAGACGACGGTCCTTGCCGAGAGCGAGCTCCTGCCGCTGGCCGGCTGGCCGATCACGCCGGCTGAGACCGGCATCGTCAGCCAGCTGCTGCTGGCCGGCACCGCAGGAGACCTGCCGGCCGGCCGGACACTGCTCCTCGCCGGGATCGATGCGACGACCGGCGGACCGGCCGTCGAATCCGTGACGCTCGATCACGTCGAGTCGGCCGGCGATGGCGACCGCCTGGTCTACACGACGGCCCTGGAGCACAGCTATCGGCTCGAGTCACTCACGATCAACGGCAATGTCGCGCGGGCGACGAACGGCGAGACCGTCGACGAGGTACTCGGAGGCGGCGACGCCGGCCGGCCGAACCAGCGGCTCCCCCTGCGACAGCCGCCGCTGACGTACGTCCGTGCGAAGGGATCCCCCAGCGGCGTCGCCTCGAGCCTCGGCATCCGCGTCAACGACGTGCTGTGGACCGAGGCCCCCTCCTTCTACGGGCTGGCCCCGGATGACCGCGCCTACGTCACTCGCCGCGCCGACGACGGCACGACGACGGTCCAGTTCGGAGATGGCGTCCACGGCGCCCGCCTGCCGACGGGTCAGGAGAACGTTCGCGCGCGGTATCGGAAAGGCGTGGGTCTCGGTGGGAACGTCCGCGCCGGCCAGCTCTCGACACTCCTGACACGACCACTCGGGCTCAAGTCGGGCATCAATCCGGCTCCCGCCACCGGAGGGGACGATCCCGAGCCTCGGGAGGCCGCGCGGGAGAACGCGCCGCTGACCGTGTTGACCCTCGATCGGGTCGTGTCTCTCCGCGACTACGAGGACTTCGCCCGCGCGTACTCGGGCATCGCCAAAGCCCTCGCCACGTGGACCTGGGACGGACAGCGCCGGGGTGTCTTCATCAGCGTCGCCGGCCCCGACGGTACGGCGGTCGCGGACGACGTCGTCGAGCTCCTGCTCGACCAGATCCGCGTCTCCGGCGACCGCTTCGTGCCGCTCCGCGTCGAGTCGTTTCGAGCGGCGTCCTTCGGCGTGACCTTCAAGGCGGCGGTCGACGCCGCCTACGACCGGGTCGCGGTCGATGCCGCCCTGGTCGAGGCACTCCGATCGGCGTTCGGGTTCGATGCCCGCGCGTTCGGGCAGAGCGTCGCGCTGTCCGAGGTGGTCGCCACGCTCCAGGCCGTCACCGGTGTCATCGCGATCGATGTCGACTCGCTCGCGCGGACCGATGGCGTCGGCGGGAATGGGCTCCTGCAGCCGCTGCCGGCCGCCTTGCCCGAGATCGGGTCCCTTGCCGGGAGCCAGGCGGCCGAGCTGCTCACGCTCCGATCCGATCCAATCGTGCCCGGAGCGATGACATGAGTTTCGACGCGGACCGCCTGTACGAGCTCCTCCCGACCGTCTACCGGCTGCGCGACGCGCCCGGTCCAGGCGGCGGGACGGGCGCGTTGCGAGCGCTTCTCGATGTCATCGCCGGGCAGATGGCGGTCCTGGAGGAGGACATCGCCCAACTCAACGACGACCAGTTCATCGAGACGGCGGCGGAGTGGGTCGCGCCGTACATCGGCGACCTCATCGGGTACCGGACCCTCTACGGCCTGACCGACAAGGTCGGCAGTCCACGGGCCGAGGTGGCCAACACGATCGCGTACCGTCGTCGGAAGGGCACGGCCTCCATGCTGGAGCAGGTCGCACGCGACGTCTCCGGCTGGGATGCACGGGCCGTCGAGTTCTTCGGGCTCCTGGCCACGACCCAGTACATGAACCACGTCAGGCCGCGGAACGTCGCCTGGGCAGCGGTCCGCTCGCACGGGACGATGGCCGACCTTGGCACGCCCTTCGAGACGACGACGCACACCGCCGACGTCCGTCGGATCGCTCGAGGCCGCGGCCGGTACAACATCCCGAATGTCGGGATCTTCGCCTGGCGGATCCGTGACTACGAGCTGGCCGGTTCGCCGGCCGTCAAATTCAACGGGAACAACGCGGATCGCCGCTACCTGTTCAGTCCGCTCGGGGCGAACGCACCACTCTTCAACCATGCCGCGACCGAAGACGAGATCACGCACCTCGCCGATCGGGCCAACGTCCCGCAGCCCATCACGCGGCGGGAGCTCTGGGACGACGCGGCGGCGTTCTATCCGGCCAGCCTGTCGGTCAGCTTCGCCGGCAGGGCGCTGCCGGTCGACTCGATCTCCGCCTGCGACCTGTCCGATGTCGGCTCGGGCTGGGGGTACGCCGCGACAGACAAGGTGCTGATCGACCCCGTGCTCGGCCGCCTGTCCCTCCCGAACAGCCTGCTCGTGGACGGTCAGTCGGTGACCATGACCAAGCCCTCGGTCACGTTCCACTACGGCTTCCCCGCGCAGATGGGCGGCGGCCCATACGATCGGCTCGGGACGTTCGACCGGGACATCGCGCCGGTCGTCACCGTCACCTCGCCGGCCACGATCGGCGCCGCGATCGGCGGCCTGGCCGGCTCCGGTGCCGTCGAGATCCTGGGCAATGGCCGGTTCCCGGAGACGCCCGTCATCACCGCCGGCAAGGGTGTCCGGATCGAGGTCCGGGCGGCCGAAGGTAGCCGGCCGACGGTCATCCTCGGCGGTGAACTCGTCATCGACCTGGCCGACGACGCCGAGGTCACGCTCAATGGGCTGCTCCTGGTCGGCGCGGCCATCCGCATCCCCGCGTCGGCCGGAGCCGGGCGCCTCCGCATCCGGCACTGCACCCTCGTCCCCGGACGTGGCGTGAACCTCGACGGGACGCCGGCCCAGCCGACGGCCGCCAGCCTGATCGTCGAGTCGGGCTCGGTGGCGGTCGATATCGATCACTCGATCGTCGGGGGCCTGCGCGTCCACGAAGATGCCACCGTCGGCGTGGTCGCCAGTATCGTGGATGCGACCGACCCGACCAACGTGGCCTACGCCGCCCTCGACGGCATCGCCGCCGGCGGGGAGCTGGAGGTGCTGCAGAGCACGATCGTGGGCAAGGTCCACGCACGGATCCTGCGGCTCGTCTCGAATTCGATCCTGGATGCGCGGCTCGGCGAGGCAGACACGTGGCCGTATCCGGTCGATGCGGACCGACGCCAGGACGGCTGCCTCCGCTTCTCGTACGTGCCGCCCGCTTCGAGGACGCCGCGGCGCTATCGATGCCTGCCTGCCACGAACGAAGACGCCATGCGGTTCCAGCCCGAGTTCACGTCCGAGCGGTATGGCCAACCCGCCTACGGCCAGCTGAGCGGCCGGTGTGCGATCGAGATCCGCACGGGAGCCGACGACGAGTCGGAGATGGGTGCGTTCCATGACCTGTTCGATCCGCAACGAGACACGAACGTCCGGGTCCGCCTGGACGAGTACCTGCGTTTCGGCCTGGAGGCCGGACTGGTCCACAGGAGCTGAGGAGCAGCCGACATGAAGGGCGATTTCAGCCGTCAGACGTTCGATCAGCGCAAGCACTACGCCGGCGTGCTCATGCAGCAGGGCCGGGTCCAGACCGACGCCGACTGGAACGAGCAGGAGACCATCCAACGCCGGCGGACCCAGGTGGAGGCCCGCGATGTCATCGGGCACTGCGGCGGCCCGCAGGACGATGCCGGTTTCGCGGTCGCCATCGCCGGGGCGCAACTCACGATCGGGGCCGGGCGCTACTACGTCGATGGCCTCCTCGCCGAGAACGAGGTCGCCGGTCTCGCATACGAGGCCCAGCCCGACCTGCCCGCTGCCGAGGATTGGCTAGCGGCGTTGAACAAGGCGAAGGCGACCCATGCACTCGCCTATCTCGACGTGTGGGAGCGCCATATCACGCCACTCGACGACGCCCGGTTGCGAGAGGTCGCGCTCGGCGGACCGGACACCGCCACGCGGGTGAAGACCGTCTGGCAGGTCCGCGTCCTCGCGGTGGACAGCGGCGCGGACCCGGCCAAGCGCAAGGCTCTGCTGGCGCGGCGCGCGGCGGCGGCCAAGAAACTCGCCGAGGTCCAGGCCTCCGGTGGCAGTGCGGCCGACATCGCCGAACTGCAGGCCACCATCGCCAAGCTCGATGCCGCGATCGCGGCGGCCAGCGGCGACGCCCATTGCGACTCGCCCTTCAGTGAGTGGGACGACGTCGTGGCCGATCCGGACCGGACGTTGAACGCGCGCACGCAGCCGCCGACCGACCCTGACGGGCCGTGCGTCGTCCCGCCGACCGCGGGCTACCGGCGCCTCGAGAACCAGCTCTATCGCGTGGAGGTCCATTCCCCGGGCGCGCCCGGCGTGGCGACGTTCAAGTGGTCGCGCGACAACGGCAGCGTGGCGACGACCATCGAGAAGATCAGCGGCAAGGACGTCACGGTCCACGACCTCGGCCCGGACGACGTCCTCGGCTTTGCCGGCGGCCAATGGGTCGAGATCGCCGACGACGTGAGCGAACTCGCCGGGAATCCCGGTCAGTTGGTCCAGATCGACACGATCAACACGTCCCTGCGAAAGATCACGCTGATGACGGCCCCCGCACCGCTCGCGGCGACGGCCGACGGCGTCGACCCGGCTCGCCACCCGAAGCTCCGCCGCTGGGATCAGACGGGGACCATCGCGACGAACGCCGGCGTCGCCACCACGGCGGCATGGCTACCCCTGGAGGACGGGATCGAGGTCCAGTTCTCGAACGCCGAGTTCCGGACCGGCGACTACTGGACGATCCCCGCTCGAACCGCGACCGGCGAGATCGAGTGGCCGCCGTTCGCGATCCCGAACAGCGCTCCCGAGGCCCAGGCTCGACGCGGGATCGTCCATCACTTCTGTCGCCTGGCGCTCCTCGAGTTCGACCCGGCGAAGGAAGGCTGGTCGGTCGTCGAGGACTGCCGAGCGCTCTTCCCGCCGCTGACAGAAAGCTGTTGCGAGGCCGACTCGCTCCATGTCGTCGGGACGAACTGGTCGAACGACGATGTCTTCGCCACCGCGAACCTGGGCACGACCGGACTGCGGGTGACGCTCGATGGCGCCCCCGATCCAGCCAGCCTGACGAACGACACGGTGCAGGTCGTCATCGAGGCGCCATCGGGGACTGGGGACAACGCCTCGCCCAACCTCCGTCAACGGTTGTACGTACGCGGCAACGTCGGACGCGACCCGGCCGACGACAAGGTCATCGTCTGGCAGACGAAGCCCGTCGCCAAGCCCGCACCAGGCATGCGGGAGGCGGGCCGCGGCGGTCGACGCAAGGCTCGCGAGGCGAAGGCCGCGGAACGCGACCCAGTTCGCCGCCCAGATGGGCGTCGAGGGCGCCGGGTTCACCCTGATCGAACTGTCGCCGATCACGATCCGCGTGACCCTCAAGGGCGGCTTCATCTGGAGCGACGCGGCGGCTGCCGGCGACGGTGTGACCAGTCGACGGGTCCTCCTCGATGGCCAGGCGACCGGTCGTCCCGGACTCAGGGCCGACGGGAAGTCGAGTCGCATCGACCTCGCGTTCCCATCCGGGCACGCGGACGTCGCGAGTGATTTCGAGAGCTGGTTCTTCGTGGGTGGCCGGGCAGCTCCCACGACGCTTCAGGTCAGCAAGGTCCGGTTCCTCAACCCGAACCTCGCCCCGAGCAGCGCCGGCGACATCACGCCCCCGGTCGGCCCGAACGAGCCGGTCATGTTCAAGGCGGGCGAGGAGATCCAGATCGCGGAGATCACGTTCAACCGACCCATCTCGCCGGACAGCCTAGGCCCGGGCGACGCCCCGAACATCTTCGTCGATCGTCTCGATCCGGCCGGGGCTCGGCCCGGATGACGGGTGCCCTGCGGCTCCAGAGTCCGGACGTCGTCTTGTACATCATCCGAGACCCGCAGATCTTCCTCGAAGCCAGTTACGTCCTGACCTGTCTCGGCGGCGCCGCCGGCCAGATCGGCATCAGGGCAGCCGATGACGGGTCCGCCCTCGACGGTGACTACGACGACACGGCGGGAGGTACCTTCACGCTGCCGTTCCAGGCCTTGTAGGGCGGCGGCCCCCGGCGTCGGGCGGCGGCCCCTCGCCGGCCGCGGCGGGCGGGACCTACTCCAGCCCCGCGACGATCGCCCAGCAGACGATGGAGCTGCAGACGGTGCTCCATCGTCCGAAGCCCTTGTAGATGATGCCCGCGCGTCTCGCCTGCTCCTGCAGGGTCAGGCCGTCCGCCTCGATCTGGGGGTCCGACACGTTCCGGACCGCGACATAGGCAGGCGCCGTCGCGCCGAGGTCGTGGCAGACCATCCCGAGGACCGCGTCACCCATCTCCGCGATGTCGCCCTTGCCCTGGAGCCCGAACGTGTTCGTGCTGTTGTCGAAGCCGAAATAGTCGGTCGTGAGGATGCCGGTGTGGGCGGAACCGGAGCGGATGATCTTGGGCGCTCGCGTGTTGTCCTTCGGGAGGAACCCGGCGTTCGGTTCGAACAGCCCCTTGGCCTGCGTGAACCGGCTCGTCGGGACCGTCGTCCCACTGGCGTAGGTCCCGCCATCGAGGGACTTGAACTGGCCGTGGCACGAGAATGTGACGAACCGGCTGACGACGACGTCGCCGACCTCCTCCGTCGATCCGATCCCCCCGCCGGTCCCGGTGGTGATGACCCACCTGGGTTTGACGTCGTCGATGATCTGGCGCCAGACATCGGCATTCGCGAGCTTCACGCCGTCCTGCGACATGTGCGAATCGGACTTGAACAGCGTCACCCGCTGGTCACCGATCGTCGTCGTCCAGTACGTGCCGAGGCGGCCCACCTTGAGTGCTGGGCAACCCTTGCGCATCTTGGCGGCGATGGCGTCGAAGTTCCGCGTGTAGGGGAGCCAGTCGTCGCGGCTGTCGAACCCGGGCGTCAGGACGCGGCTGAGCGCGTGGCCCTCGTCCACGGTCCAGGTGACGATGAGGACGTCGGCCTGAGGGAGCTTCGTGCCGGTCGGGCTCGGACCCGGCGTCGGGGCGAGACCCGCCGGCCATGGGATGTCGACGAACTTGGACAGACCGTGCGCCAGCGACGCGCCGGCGAAGAACGCGCGCCCGTCGGGTCCTTCCGAGTCGAATTCGATGAGGTCCAGCATCCGGTCCCGATCGTCCTCCCCGCCCGGAGGGCCGACCGGCGCCGCCGCCGCGACCGGTCCTGGGGCGGCCGGCGCGATCCCGAGGTTGCGGACGAGCCAGGCGTCGTCGACCGGCTGGGCGGCGTCCGCGTTCATCGGCCGATGGCTCGGACCACGCCCCTACGCCCTCGCCCAGACGGCGTCGTCGAGGACGAGATCGTTCCCGCTCCCATCGGCGTTCGGCGCGAGTCGGACATGCTGCTCCCTCACCGTATCGTCGAGGCCTTCATCGACCCCGTTGCGTCGATAGTGCCCGGTCAGTGGGGTGAACGTCACCGTGTCGTCTCGCACGGCGTACGTTCCCTCGTCGTCGATGGCGAGCCGGGTGTAGGTCATCGGCATGTCGACGCTCGTGACCCGGATGTACGTCCCATCGGCCTTGAACTCGATATTGGAGTCGCCGGAGACCGCGCTCCACGACCCGATCAGCTGCTTCGCGTCCATCCCGTGACGCTAGCACGCCCGCATCTCAGGGCTGTCTCGGGCCGAGCGTCATTCGGGCCCCGGTGGGTCCAACTGGAGCAACACCGCACCGGTCACGTTGACGACCGTCGAGCCGTCATGGACGAGGCGCCAGCCCTCCACCGTCGCGGGCGGGACGTGCCCGTGCAGCCAGAGCGGCGGACGGAACCGATCGAGCAGCCACCGATAGGCGCCGAACCCGACGTGATAGGCGTCGGCCGCGCGATCGCCGACGCCCCGCGGTGGCGCATGGCTGAGGACGACGACGGGCGAACGCCAGCCGTGCAGGCGGCTCGCTTGGTGCGCGGCGACCCGCGCGACGTCGACCCAGGCGCTGCTGTCGTGACGTTTTCGATCGCTGTGGCGCAGCCCGGGCCATTCGAGGGCGACGACCGGCATGCCGTCGACCGAATGCAGTCGGCCGGTCTCGAGCGGGATCGGGGACAGCTTCGCGACCGACTCGGACCAGCGACCCCCACGGTCGTGGTTCCCTCGAACGAAGACCAGGGGGACCCCGAAGGCGTCGGCCAGGAAGCCAAGGTAGTCGGGCTCGAGGTCGCCGGCGCCGACGATCGCATCGATCGGGCCGAGCCCCTCGCGGTTGACCTCGAACCCTAGCGCCGGGTCGACATCGTCGGACACGACCAGCCATCGGACCGGGCGATCGGCGCGACCCTGGAATGGGCTCGGGTCCGGCCATTGGAGTCGAAGACGGCGGATCACGGCTCCTCGCTGTCGACCCGCGCGCGGGCCGGCCGAGACGCCTCGACGATGGCCGCGAGGGACCCGATCGGCTCCGTCCGATGAGCGCCCGGCAGGATCAGTTCGACGACGGACGCGTCGATGTCCTGCTGGCCCGCGTATTTGGCGAGCGCGACGCGGTTGTGGCCGTCTGTGACCCAATAGGCGCCGTCGTACTTCACGACGTCGATCGGCGGGAGCGATGCCAGGCGATCCTGCGCCGACCTAAGTCGCTGCCAGCGGGCCGCCCAGTTCTTGCCACGGAACGCCTTCAGCGGCAGGAAGTCGCCACCACGCTGGTCACCGCCACCGACCGCCGTGCCGTAGATGTCGTCGACGCTGATCGAACGGACACCGACCTCGAGCGGATGCGCCCTCGAGACGTCCGGGTGGAGGTCCGCGAGGGACGCCAGCGGTTGACTCCCCAGGCGGCGGACGCGGCGGACCCTGGCGCCGGGCAACTCGAGTTCCCGAAGACCGGTGACGGCCGACCCGAATGCCGAACTGACGCCGCCACGGACGGTCCCGACGAGCGGTTCGGCCACCGCCTCCGACTTCGCCCGGAGGCGACCCAGTCGAGTCGGAGCGTCCGGCGCGGACTCGATCGGGAGATCCTCGGTTCGCGCGTCACTCGTCTTCTCGGCCGGCGGGTTCGGCCGTTCCTGGTCGGTCATGGCAGAGCAGAGTGTGCCGGATGACCCGGGGACGTGTCCGTCGCCGAAAGTTCGACCGAACCGTTGGACCGCTGGAAGCATCATTGGTGTCATGGACCGCGAGTTGGATCCCATCGTCCGCGACCGCACCATGGCTGGTGGCTAGATGGAGCCGCGGGCGGCGACCGTCGCCGAGATGCCGGTATCGGCCGGCGCCGAGCTCGTGCGGCGTGCCGCCGGGGGTGACCAGGTCGCCTTCGAGCACCTGGTGAACGCACGGGCGGACCGAGCCTTCCGCGTCGCCCGAGCCATCACCGGCAACGATTTCGGACGCGCGGGACGCGACCCAGGACGCATTCGTCTCGGCGTGGCGTCAACTCCCGCGACTGCGTGACCTCGACAGCTTCGACGGCTGGCTCCGCCAGATCCTCGTCAACGCCTGTCGCGCGCAACTGCGTGGGCGACGGCGGGTCAATGAGATCCAGCTCGACGAGACGTTCGACCGTGGGGACCCGGCGCCGTCGCTGTCCGACCGGGTGTCCGACAGCGACCTCTTCGCCCGGGCCTTCGCACGGCTGGACGCCGACAAACGCACCATCCTCGTCCTCCGGCACCTGGAGCATGAATTGGTGGCGGCCATCGCCGCGGCCCTGGGGATCCCGATCGGGACGGCGAAATCACGACTGCACGACGCTCGTATCGCACTACAGCGAGCGCTCGTCGTCGAGGGGGAGGCGCCACGATGACCCGCCCGACGCCGATCGACCTGACCGACGCGTTCCTCGAACTGCATGTCTCAGAACTGGGCGGGCCTGGGGCGCCGAGGGAGCTCGTGCGCGAGATCGTCGATGTCATCGGGGCCACGCCCCAACAGCGAGCGACGGCCCTGCCTCGACTTGCCTGGCCGGGACCCACGTCGTGGCGCTCGACCTGGGTGTTCGCGGGCGCACTCCTGCTCGTTGGCGCGACCGTCGGGGCGCTGCTCGTCGGATCGGCGCTCATGCGCCGGTCAGCGACGCTCGCTGGCGGACCACTCATCATCTACCAGGTCCGGGGCGCCTATGCCGACGTCTACACCCTCGACGTGACGACGGGCGAGCAGACGCCGCTCGGGAGCGTCCAACTCACGGCCCAGCTTGGCGGTCAACGAATCCGGTGGGCGAACGACGGTCGTCGTGCCTTCGTCTTCGGGGATCCCGACAGGGTCCAGGCCGAGGTCGATCTGGGGGCGCACGCGATCATCCCGATCGCTCTCCCGCCATCCGATACGCAACGTGACGAGGTGTCACCCAACGGCGATGGGATCGCGCGGTTGAACGGCGATCCGACGAATGGCATGAGCCTGTCGGTCGTCCGTCTCGATGGGACGGAACTCGTCCATGTCGCCCTGCCCGATGGAGCGGCCGTGTCGTCCGACATCAACTGGGCGCCTGATGGATCCTCGGTCCTCCTGACCGGCTGCCTGCCCTGCGACATGAAGAACGCCCCGAGCCCGGTCGGCCACGAACATCTCTTCGTGGTACCGCTCGAAGGGGGCCCGATCCGAACGCTGACCGACAACACGAGTGCCCCGTTCGGCAGCCCACGCTTCTCACCGGACGGCTCGACCATCGTCTATTCGACGACCCTGTGCCGCGACACGTGCTCCGGTGGGATCGCGACGCTGCGTGTGGCTGACGGTCGGGTCACCCAACTGACCGAGAGCGGGGCCGATGGCGCCCCAGCATGGTCACCCGACGGCCGTTGGATCGCCTTCGAGCGCGGCACCAGCGAGCCCGGGATCTATGTCGTCGATGCCGCCGGCGGGCCGGCCACGCGACTGACGACGGCGGGTTCCGATGAGAACGACGGCGAGCCGGTCTGGTCGCCGGACGCCGCATGGGTCGCCTTCACCCGCAACGTCTCGGACACGAGCCTCGGAGACCTCATGCTGGTCCCGAGCGTCGGCGGCACCCCGCGCCTCATCGCGTCCAACGCCGCCGCCGATTGGGGACCATCCGCCGCGCTCGTGCCGGTCGTCCCAGTCGCCGTGGCCTCCCCGCCGCCGACCCCGTCGCCCGCACCCATCCCGACGCCCAGCGAGGTCGCCGCCGCGTCGACACCGCCCGCATCCGGCGCCCCTGCGCCTGGCACGCCGACCGGGGGCAGCCTCCTGATGGTCTGGCAGCTCGACGGCATCGATCCCACCGAGGCGAAGACCGAGAGCGTCTATACGGTCGATGTCGGCACCGGGCAGCGGACGGACCTGGGCACGCTCCCGGTGAACGAGGACACCTGCTGTCCGGAGGCGGTCCAGTGGTCGGCTGACCGGCAGCGGGCGTTCATGTCGGTGGAGTACCTCCGGGCCATCGCCGATCTCCGCACGGGCACGCTGACGTCCGTTGGCCCGCCGCCTGCCGGCCAGTGGAAGGAGGCCATCTCGCCGCGGGGCGACCGGCGCGCGCGCGTCGACGAAGTGACCGGTGCGAGGCAGACGATCGTCATCTCCGATCTCGCGGGCAACGAGCTCGCCCGGCTGAAGATCCCCGCCATGCGAGCCGTCACGGAGCTGGCCTGGTCACCCGATGAGCAGGCGCTGGCCGCCGCTGGCTGTGGCCCGTGCCTGGGCGATGGCCCGCCCGACGTCGAGTACGTGGCCGTCATCCCAGTCGATGGCTCGACGCCGCGAGTGGTCGCGCACGACACTACAGAGGTCAAGACGGACCCGCCGACGCCAACGGGGTACTGGGAGGAACGGACGCTGGCGGAACCGGACTGGTCGCCGGACGGCCGGACGATCGTCGTGACCGACACGCTGTGCCGGCACAAGGACTCCCGGGCCAGCTCCTACGTCTGTGCGGGCAACCTGGTCCTGATCGACGCCGTGAGCGGCGGGCAGACGGAGCTGCCGGCAGGCGACGGGATCCCCGGGTCGCCGAGTTGGTCGCCGGACGGGACGCGTTTGGCGTATAGCCTGACGGCGGCCTGTTGCTCCAGGTGGACCCGGGACCCGGGCGCGTCCCCTTCACCCACCCCGACGAGCACTCAGGACGGTCTGTTCGTGATGGATCGGGACGGTGGACACATCGTGCATCTCGCCGAGGGCGGCTCCAACCCTGACTGGTCGCCCGACGGGACGTGGATCGCGTACTGGCACTTCACGCCGATGGTCGCGGGTGACGGCCTCGACCACGCCGAGGTTTGGGTCGTGTCGGCCGATGGCGGGACACCCAGGCGGATCGCGGAGCATGCGGCCGCGGGCTGGTAGGACGGAGGGGACTCAGCCCGGCCGATCCAGGCAGGTCAAGCGACCCTCAGAGCCGGTGACGGCGATGATGTACCGGGCGTGGTCGGGGCGCCGGCCGCGTCGCGGGCGGCGCCCTGGCGCTCCCGACGATGGCGCCGGGCGTGGCGATCTGGATGACGCGACCGGTCTGACAACGAGGTGGTCGCCGAGGCGACTCGCGCGTAGGGAGGCTCGCAGCATGGCGACGAAGATGAAGGCGAAGGCGAAGCGGGGCAACGCGGACGCGGCCGGCCCTCCGCGATCACGTCAGCCGCGCGATCGCCTCGGCAACAAGGCGTACCTGGCGGCCCTCGGTGGCCTCCAGGTGGAGCTGGTCAAGCTCCAGGAATGGATAAAGTCCGAAGGCCTACGCGTCGTCGTGATCTTCGAGGGTCGCGACGCGGCCGGGAAGGGTGGCGCCATCAAACGCATCACGGAGGGCTTGAGCCCGCGCATCGCCCGGGTCGTGGCGCTGCCGGCCCCGACCGAGCGCGAGAAGACGCAGTGGTATTTCCAGCGCTACATCGCCCACTTGCCGGCGGGCGGCGAGATGGTCCTGATGGATCGCAGCTGGTACAACCGGGCCGGCGTCGAACGGGTGATGGGCTTCTGCACGGATGCGGAGTATCGGGAATTCATGCGTTCCTGCCCGGAGTTCGAACGGATGCTCGTCCGGTCCGGGATCCTCCTGGTCAAGTACTGGTTCTCGGTCAGCGATGCCGAGCAGGAACGTCGCTTCCGCCAGCGGCTGGAGCGCCCGACGAAGCGCTGGAAGCTGAGCGCGATGGACCTGGAGTCACGCAGCCGCTGGGTCGAGTACTCGAAGGCCAAGGACGAGAACTTCCGACACACCGACATCAAGGAGGCCCCCTGGTACGTGGTCAACTCGGACGACAAGGAACGGGCGCGGCTGAACGTCATCACCCACCTCCTGAGCCTCATCCCGTACCAGGACCTGACGCCCGATCCGATCGAACTGCCGCCTCGGCAGGCCGACGACGGATACATCCGACCCCCGATGACCGATCAGACCTTCGTCCCGGAGGTGTACTGATCCGACCAGCCCGATGAAGCCGTAGAGGGCGTGGATCGCGGGTCGTAGACGCGGGCGCAGACGTCGACGTCGCGGGACGGGACACCCTGGTCCTCAGGTTCGAGACGAGTGACTGACGCCTGATCCGACGGACTTCAAGTTCCGGTCACTCGCGCATGAGCATCCCGGCCGCCTCACGCTCGAGGTCGATGTACGGCTCGCCACTGACATCGACCGCGACGCGCTTGATCGTGCCGCCCGTGAAGGGGTACGGCCGTTCGCCCGGATAGTCGTCGGTCACCGGGTCGCCAACGTCACGGCCGATCGCGAGGCCCTCGCCGGCGATCATGTAGCCGCCCGGCTGGGTCTTGATCCGGCCTTCGCCGACCTTCCGGTCGCCGTGGTACAGCGTCAGGACGCCTTCCGCGACCGGCGACGGCCCCGACCCTTCCTTTTCGAAGGAGGCGGACAGGATGAGGTTCTCGCCCGTCGGCAGATCCTCGGTGGCGACCACCTTCTGCTCGAACATGCCGACGAAGCTGTTCACGTAGTGGAGCCGGTCGTCCTTCACGTAGAGCGTATGGCCGCCGAACCGCGATCCCTGCGAGAACAGCACCCCCTGCGCGCCCGGAGCCGGCAGGTCGACGAGGGCGCCGATCACGAACGATCGGCCACGGACGACTACGGCCTGGGCCTCCGGGACCTCGGCATGCTCCGGGAAGTAGACGTAACGCGCACGCGGCGGTGACAGCTGCGGCCGAGGCGAGATGAAGATCTCGAGCGCGGAGCGGTCGTCGAGCGGGAACCCCTCGTTCGCTCCTGCCTCGGCGTACCAGAGGTTGATCATCTCCTGGAGCTTCTCGGGCTGTTCGGCGGCCAGGTCGTGCAGCTCGGAACGATCGACATCCGTGTGGTACAGCTCCCACGTGTCCTCGCTGAAATGGCTCCAGCCGGCGATCGTCGGGTGCGTGGTGATGGCCTTCCAGCCGTCGTGCCAGATCCCGCGCGAGCCGAGCATCGAGTAGAACTGGGTGTGACGGGCACCGGCTGCATCTGCGGCGTCGAAGCTGTACCGCATGCTCACGCCGTCGAAGTGGCTCTGCGTGTGGCCCTTGATCTTCTCCGGCGCCGCGACGCCGAGCGCGTCGAGGACCGTCGGGACGAGGTCGATCGCATGGTGGTATTGCGTCCGGATCTCACCCGTCGACGCAATTCCCGCGGGCCACGAGATGATGCAGGGATCGCTCGTCCCGCCGTTGAACTCGTACCGCTTCCACATCTTGAACGGCGTGTTGAACGCCATCGCCCAGCCGTTGGGGTAGTGGTTGTAGGTCTTGGGCCCGCCGAGGTCCTCGAGCATCGCGAGATTGGCGTTGATGTCATCCGGGATGCCGTTCGCGAAGAGCATCTCGTTGACCGAACCGTCCGGCCCGCCCTCGCCGCTGGCGCCGTTGTCGGAGACCACGATGATCAGCGTGTTCTCGCGCTGGCCGGTCATCTCGAGGTAGTCGAGCAGTCGCCCCACCTGGTGGTCGGCGTGGGACAGGAAGCCGGCGTAGACCTCGGCCATCCGCGCGAACAGGCGCTTCTCTTCGTCTGACAACGAGTCCCATGGTCGAGTCGTGTCCATGGCCGGGAAGGGCTTCCCCTCCGGGCCCGTTCGCGTCTGGGCCGTGCCGATCGGATTGATGTGCGGCAGATCCGTCTCGGTCGGGACCAGGCCCATCGACTTCTGACGGGCGAGGGTCGCTTCCCGCATGGCTTCGTAGCCCATGTCGAACTGGCCCTTGTACCTGTCGATCCAGTCCTTCGGGGCGTGATGCGGGGCGTGCGCGGCACCTGGGGCGTAGTAGAGGAAGAACGGCTTGTCGGGCGCGACCGCCTTCGCGTCCATGATGAACTCGATCGCCTTGTCCGTGATGTCCTCGCCGAAGTGGTAGCCCTCGGCCGGCGTCTTCGGCTGGTCGACCGGATGGTTGTCGTAGATCAACTCCGGGAACCACTGGCTCGTCTCGGCGCCGAGGAACCCATAGAACCGCTCGAACCCGCGTCCGGTCGGCCAGTTTCGGCGCGTCGAGGCGAGGTTCATCTCGACGGTCGGACACAGGTGCCACTTGCCGACCATGTACGTATTCCAGCCTCGTTCGCCGAGGATCTCAGGCAGCATGCCGTTCTCGGGTGGGATCGTGCCGCTCGCGTTCGGGAAGCCGCTGGCTCCCTCGGTGATGCAGGCCATGCTGTTGCGGGTGTGGTTCCTTCCCGTCAGCAGGCAGGAGCGCGTCGGTGAACACAGCGCCGTCGTATGCCACTGCGTGTAGCGCAAGCCGTCCGCGGCGATCTTGTCGATATTCGGGGTCGCGATGGGTCCGCCATAGCACGACATCGCGCTGAAGCCGACGTCGTCGAGCACGACGTAGATCACATTCGGAGCGCTCTCGGGCGCCGTCGGCGCGACGAACGGTGACCAGTCCTCGACCGAATCGCGGATGTCGACGTTGATGGTGCCGCTGAACGCGTGGCTCATCTGCAAGACGCTCCTCTTCCCCGACGTCTGATCCGAGCAAGAACGCTCCGAAGGATCGACCCCATCATCGTCCATCGAGCGGCTGCGCGTCCTCGTCACCCGGCGACCGGCGGACGAGTACCATCGCTTCGCGCTGACGGCGCATCGTTGCGTGCTGCGGATCCAGGGACCGGCAAGCTCCGGCCGGTTCGCGCAGGACGGCAAGAGAGGGGGAACCAAAATGTCCCGTATCGTGCTGGCCCTTGGCCTCGTCGCGACGCTGCTCCTCGGGGGCTGCAGCGGCAGTTCCAGCCTGACGAGTGGCACCTGGCAATGGACGGCCTCGACGACCACCGTCCCGGCCAGCCAGTCGGTGGTGCCCGACCCGCAGAACTACACGATCGCCTTCAAGAGCGACGGCACGGCCGCCATCAAGGCCGATTGCAACAACGTGGCGGCAACGTACACGACGAGCGGTTCGAACCTGACCATCACCATGGGGCCATCCACGCTGGCCGCGTGCCCGGACACGTCCCTCGCCCCGCTCTATGTCGCGGCGCTGCCGATGGTCGCGACATACGCGATCACCAGCGGGCAGCTGGTCATGACGTTGGCCAGCAACGCCGGGACGATGACCTTCAAGGGAAGCTGAGCGACGGGTCGGCGGGCGCTCGCAAAGGATTACCCTTGGGGTTCTCGTCACGAGGGCCCCAGGGGAGCCAGTTCGCGATCGGATCGGCACGCTCAGCTGCGAGGAGAACACCGCGATGGCCCAGGCAGAAGCCACCTTCAAGTACAAGGACTTCTACGATCGTCAGCTGGCGTTCATCGCCGCCAATGACGTCGAGGGGTTGATCCACAACCAGTACACCGAAGACGCCGAGTTGGTGAACTTCACCTACGACATCAAGGGCGCGCCGGCGCTCATCGAGTATTTCAAGGGGTACATCGCGAGCCTCGGCTACATCAAGCTCCTGTCGACCGACAAGTACACCGAGGGACAGGACTCGATGTTCTTCGAGTCCACCGTGGAGACGGCCGGCGGCGTCGCCAAGGTGTACGACGTCTTCGTGATGCGTGACGGCAAGATCTGGCGGCATTTCGCCGGTCTGCTCGGGTTCACCCCGAACGCACCCGCTTCCTCGTAGACCGGCCCATCGCCTCCGACGGTCGCGCATGCACCTCTCGCTGACGGTCAATAGCCGTATCCACGAGGTCGACGTCGAGCCACGGGTGCTGCTGGTCGACGTGCTGCGCGAGGACCTTGGCCTGACGGGCACCAAGGTCGGCTGCGATACCGGCCAGTGCGGCGCCTGCGTCATCCTGATGGACGGGGTCTCCGTCAAGAGCTGCGCCCTCCTCGGCGTCCAGGCCGACGGCTCCCGGATCACCACGATCGAGGGCGTGTCGGAGCCCGGCCACCTCGACCCGCTCCAGGCGGGGTTCCAGGCGATGCACGCCGTCCAGTGCGGGTTCTGCACGCCGGGCATGATCATGTCGCTGACCGACCTGATGGCCCGGCGGCCCGATGCGTCCGACGACGAGGTACGCGTCTGGCTCGATGGCAACCTGTGTCGCTGCACCGGCTACGAGAACGTGGTCCGCGCGTTCGCCGCGGCCCGGAGCATCGCCGCCAATCCTGCCCACATGCTCTCCGATTCCCCGCTCAAGCGACTCTACGAGGGACACGTCGTCCGCGTCTGGTCCCGGGATGCCGTCGTCGTGGGCGAGGGATATGCGGCGGACGCGGTCCTGACGACATTCGACGGCGTGGTCGTCGGGCGCCCCGACATCGTCGGCTTCTACCGCGACTACTTCGAGCGGCACCCGCACGTCGACCTCGCCTCGACCGATCGGTTCATCGAGGCCGATGACGCCTTCTACGTGGAGACGACCGTCCGCGTCGACGGCGCCCTGACCCACGTCTACAACTCGTACGTGGTCCGCGACGGCCTCATCGCCCACCAGTTCGCCGGCGTCAAGTAGGCCGCAGGGACCGGCATGATCGTCGTCGGTGAGGGGGCACGGCCGCCGTTCGACGCGGACAGCCGGATCCGGATCCCGATCGACACGCCGATGCGCCGGTTCTACGAGGAGCACGTCGCCTACCTCGACGCCCGCGACCACGTCGGTCTGGTCGAGAACCACTACCGCGAGGATGCCATCGTCATGTCCGTCGACTACGTCGTCGTCGGTCGGGCCGAATTGCTCGCCCATTTCGCCAAGTACGCGGGCCTGATGGCGCACCTCGACGTCGTCACGACGGACAAGTGGACCGAGTCCGCGACCACGTTCGCGTTCGAGGCGACCGCGCGGACCCAGTGGGGCCTGTCCCGCGTCCACGACGCATTCGTGCTCCGTGACGGCCGGATCTACCGGCATTTCACGGGCGCCATCCCCCTCATCCGCTAGGTCGGAGCATCGGATCGTGTCGACACGCCCGTTCGGAGCACCCGTCAAGCGGCGCGAGGATCCTGCCCTCCTGCAGGGCAGTGCCACGTTCATCGCCGACCTGACGCTGCCGCACATGGCCCACATGGAGATCCTGCGCAGCCCGCACGCGCACGCCCGCATCCGGGCGATCGACACCTCCGCGGCGGAGCGGATGCCGGGCGTCGTGCGGGTCATCACCGGCCGGGATCTCATCGGACGGATGAAGCCACTGCCGTGCGTGTGGATCCCTGGCGGCGTCGAGAGTCACTTCCCGAGCCACCCGACAGGATGTGCCGGGCGCCGGGATGCCGCTCCAGTCGGACCGTGTCCGGTTCATCGGCGATGGGGTCGCCGCGGTCGTGGCGGAGACGCGGTATCAGGCCCAGGACGCGCTCGCGGCCATCGTGGTCGACTACGAGCGGCTGCCGGTGGTCCTGGAGGCGGACGCGGCCGTACGCGACGGGGCGCCGCAGCTCCACGACGAGGTGCCGGGGAACCTCAACGCCTACTGGACGTGCGGCGACCGGGATGCGACCGACCGAGCCATCGCCGATGCGGAGGTGGTCGTCGACGTCGACATCGTCAACCAGCGCACCATCAACAGCCCCATCGAACCGCGCGGGGCGCTGGCGGCGTTCGACCCGGTCGACGGCTCCTACACGCTCTACGCAAGCAGCCAGTCGCCGCACAACCACCGGCTGCATCCTCTGCTATTACGTCCTCAACATCCCGCTCAACAAGATGCGCGTCATCTCGCCGACCGTGGGTGGAAGCTTCGGCACCAAGGGCTACGTCTACCCGGACATGCCGCTCGTGCTGTTCCTGGCCCGCGAGCTGCGCCGGCCGGTCAAATGGGTCGACAGCCGGACCGGCTACATGCGCTCGACGGTCCAGGGCCGCGATCACAGGCAGCACGGGACGATCGCGGGCACGCGTGACGGGCGGATCACGGCGCTGCGGTGCACGAGCTACGCGAATCTCGGTGCCTATCCATCGACCATCGGACCGGGCGTCGCCACCGCGATGATGGGGCGGAGCATCACCGGCCCGTACGCCATCGACAGCGCCTTCTGCGAGGTCTACGCGGCCTTTACCAACAAGGTGCCGCTCGGCGCCCAACGGGGTTCGGGCCGCGCCGAGGCCACCTTCATGACCGAGCGCCTGGTCGACATGTACGCGGCGCGGATCGGTCTCGACCCGGCCGACGTGCGCGCGAAGAACATGATCGCGGCCGCCCGGATGCCGTTCGACAACGGGCTCGGCTGGCGCTACGACTCGGGTGACTATCCGGAACTGCTGCGGCGCGCGCTCGCGATGGTCGGCTACGAGGACCTCGCCGCGCGCAGGTCGGAGGCACGGGCCCGCGGCAAGCGCCTTGGCGCGGGGATCGCCAGCTTCGTCGCCGTGTCCGGCGTCGGCCCATCGCCACGGATGGCCAAGGAAGGGATGATCGGCGGCACCTGGGAGGCGGCCAGCATCCGGGTCGAACCGACCGGCGACGTCGTCTGCACCGTCGGCTCGAAACCACATGGGCAGTCCCATGACACCGTCTTCGCCCAGGTCGTCGCCGACCAGCTTGGTGTGCCCGTCGACCGGGTCGTCATCCGTCACTCGGACACGGTCGGGACGCCGCACGGCCAGGGCAGCTACGGCAGTCGGTCGTTCAGCACGGGCGGCCCGGCTCTCCACCTGACCGCCGCCAAGCTGATCGAGAAGGGGCGCCTGATGGCCGCCCACATCCTCGAAGCGTCGCCGAGCGACATCGACTTCGAGCACAGCCGCTACTTCGTCAGGGGCGACCTGCGCCAGGGCCGGACGCTCCTCGAGATCACGCTGGCGCTGTGGTACGCCTGGGATCTGCCGGAGGGGATGGAGCCCGGCCTCGAGGCGACGACCTTCTTCGACGCACCCGACTTCAACTATCCGAGCGCCTCACAGGTCGCGGTCGTCGAGATCGACGACGAGACCGGCGAGATCGACCTCAAGCGGTTCGTTGCCGTCAGCGACGTCGGGAACATCGGCAACCCGATGGTGATCGAGGGCCAGGTCCATGGCGGGATCGTCCACGGACTCGGCCAGGCCCTGTTCGAACGGGCCGAGTACGGCGCGGACGGCGGTCTCGTGAGCGACACGCTCGAGCGATACGCGCTGCCAAAGGCGGTCGGATTGCCGAGGTTCGAGCTCGACTTCCTCATGACCCCCACCCAACACAACCCGCTCGGCGCCAAGGGGGCGGGGGAGATCGGGACCGTCGGCGCGGCCGCCGCGGTCGGCAACGCCGTCTGCGACGCGCTGCGCGACTGCGGCGTCGAGCACCTCGACATGCCGTACACGCCCGAGACCATCTGGCGCGCGATGCAGCGCGCGCGGCCCGGGCTGTAGGGCGCGCGACGACATGCTCCCGGCCTCCGTGGAATACGAGGCACCCACCACGCTCGCCGAAGCCGTGGCGGCGCTCGGGGCCGATCCGGAGGCGATGCTGATCGGTGCCAGTCCGCGGTCCGTGATCGACCTGAAGATGCGGCGGGCCTCGCCGAGTCGCCTGGTGGACCTTCGCCGGATCGAGCGATTGCGCGGGATCGAGGCCGATGGCGCCGGAGTCCGGATCGGATCCGATGACCACGCTTCGGGCCCTCATGGACGGTGCCGCGATCCATGCCGGATACGCCGCGCTGTCCACGGCTGCCGAGCTCGCGGGCGACGCCCAGCTGCGCAACATGGAGACCGTGCTCGGTTGCCTGACCCACGATGTCGCGACGAGCGGCGTCGTCGCAGCCCTCCTGGCGTTCGATGCGGCCGTCACGCTGGCGGGCCCGAACGGCGAGCGCACGATCGGGTTGGGCGACCTGCTCACCGCCCCGCCGACGGCGACGCCCGCCGGGCGTGAGATCGCCACGGCGGTCGCGCTGCCGGCGATCACCGGCGCGAGTGCCTACGCGCAGGTCCGCCATCCCGCGACGCTCGACGCGGTGTGTGCCGTGGCCGTCCGTGTCGAGGTCGACGCGACCGGCGCGGTCGAGCTCTGCCGGTTCGCGGTCGCGGGTGCCACCCACCGCCCGAGCCGCCTCGTGCGAGCCGAGTCGACGCTGAACGGACGCTCGCTGGCGGAGGAGGCGGTCCGCGCGGCGGCGGGGGTCGCGTCGGACGGCCTCGACTTCGTCTCCGATCCGTATGCATCCGGGGCCTACCGCGCGGAGCTGCTGCAGGTCCTGCTCCGGCGGGCGCTCGCGTCGATCGCGGCCAGGGACCAGACGCCGTAACACGGACCATCCAAGCGCGTCTCACGGGCAGCGCACCGTCACGCGGCAGGTTCCCGACCAGGCGCCCCGTCGTGGCCTCCTAAGACCACTCGAAGTGGTGGAGCCCAACGATGATCGACCACGAACGCGCTCTGGAACTCTCGGGCGCGGCGCAGCTCTCCAGCCTCGATCCGGCCGACAACGATCTCCTCGCCGAGCACCTCGCGACCTGTGACGCGTGTCGCGCCGCCATCGGCGGGGAGGAGCCCGATCCCGCTCCGGTTCCGTCACCGACTCGGCCGGCACGCTTCGACCGTGAGCGCCTCCGCCGGCTGGTGCGACGACCGGCCGTCCTCATCACCGTCGGAGCGGTGGCGGTCACGCTCGTCGCCGGTGGCCTCGCCTGGCGCGCATCCGGGCCGGCTGGGAGCACCACCGCCGGGGCGGGCGGACCGTCGACGAGCGCCCCGTCAGGATCGGCCGGCGCCGGTGCCTCCGAGGACCCCGCGCTTCTGGTGGCCCAGAGTCCTCGGATGGACCCGATCCATGGGCCAGCCTCCAGCCATCGCCCGTGACCGGCGGACAACCGGCCCAGCCGGCCGCGCCCTCGGCCACCCTCGTCGCCGATCGCGCGTCGGCGGGTGTGATCCCCCTCGATGCCGGATTCCGCCTGGCCAGCATCGACGGGACCCCGGCGTCGGCACTCGCCGCCCGTCTGACGGTGCAGCCGGCCTTCGCCTTCTCGGTCAAGCCCGACGCCGACGACCGCTCCGCGGTCCTCACCCCGGCCGAGGCCCTCGAGCCCGGACGCGTCTACCGCTTCGCCCTGAGCGGCCCCGCCGGCGAGCTTCTGGACTCGTGGGCCTTCCAGGCGCGACAACCGCTACGCGTCGTGACGACCCTGCCCGAGAACCAGGCCACCGACGTCCCCGTCAACACCGGGATCGAGGTCACGTTCGACCAGGACGGTGTGACGGACGCCGCCTCCCACTTCTCGCATCGTGCCCGCGACGCCCGGGCGGTTCGAAGAGCACGGACGGGTCGTCGCGTTCGTTCCCGACGCCCCGCTCGCGCCGGCGACCACGTACAGCGTCATGGTCAGCCGCGGCGTGGCCGTCGCCGGCACCGGCGAGGCGACCGAGGTCGACACCCGGTTCCGGTTCGAGACGGCCTCGACGACGCCGCCCGCCGGGACATCGACACTCTCGTTCACGGATCAGGTCGTCGAGTCGCCGACCTCCGAACGCCCGGCCATCGGCATGTGGTGGTTCGGCGACGGCGATGAGGAAGACCAGCGACCCTCGGCGCCCAAGACGGTCCAGATCGAGGTCTACCGCCTCGCCGACCTCGCGGCGGGTGTCGCGGCCTTCCGGACGCTCCGAGCGCGGCCGGACTGGACGCGCTGGTCGACCGAAGGACTGGTCGATACGAAGGCCCTCGACCGCGTGGTCGCCTTCGATGCGCCGTTCAACCCGAACGGCGACGCCTTCTGGGTCCAACTCCCGGAGGCGCTCCCGGCCGGCTGGTACCTCGTCCAGCAGCCGGACGGGACTCGGCCGAGCCAGATCGTCCTCCAGGTCACCGACGTCGCGGGCTATCTGCGCCGTCTCGACGACCCGAACCCTCGTGTGGGCCAACGACCTCGCCACCGGCCGACCGATCGCAGGCGCGAGCGCCGCGAGCGACCTCGCACAGGTCGGACGAACGGGTGCCGACGGGCTTGCCATCGGCGACACCCCAGGCGATCTGCTCCCGAAGCCGCTCGAATCGTGCACCCACCCATGCGATCCGGTCGTCACCGTGCGCACGACCGATGGTCGGGCGATCTTCCTCCCGGCGGCATCGCAGAACGACAAGCTGGAAGGCTTCGGGGATTCGTATTACTGGTACGCGGCCGACCCGGGCTACTGGAGCCTCCTCCACACCGACCGGGACGCATACCGAACGACGGACACGGTCAATCTGTGGGGCGTCATCCGCGACCGGGACACCGGGGTGGTCCCGTCGCGAGTCCATGTGCGCCTGTCGTCGCAGGACGACGACGGCGGATATGCCCACCCGCCCGTCGCGGACCTGGCCGCCAGCCCCGGACCGACCGGATCCTTCACCGGCTCGCTGGCCTTCGCGGGCCTGTCCGAAGGTTCGTACTCGGTCGAAGTGTTCGTCGGCGACAGGCTCGTGCGATCGTCGTCCCTGTACGTCACGCAGCTCATCAAGCCGACCTATCGACTGGACGTCACCACCGGTCATCGCGTCTACGTCGCAGGCGACCGGATCAAGGTGACCGTCGGAGCCGCCTTCTTCGAGGGAACGCCGGTCGTCGGTGTCCCCCTCAGGATCGATGGTTACGGCGAACGCAACGTCACGACGGATGCCACCGGGACGGCCGTCTATCGAACGGTCGCGAAGGCCGACAGGAACCAGGAAGGCCCCAACTCGGTCTCCTTCGATGTCGGGACGGCTCGCGCCGAGGAGGCGGAGATCACCGGGGTGAGTCGCGAATTCGTCATCTTCCCGAGCCATCGCACCGTCGATGGCGAGGCCCGGATCGCGGCCGGCAAGGTCCGCGTCAGCGGTAGTGTCCATCTCGTCGATGTCGACCGCCTCGAATCCGAGATCAATGCCGGTCGATCGATTCTGGGAGCTCGACGAGAACGGCGCGGTCGTCCGCGGGGCGACGGTGACGGTCCGCTTCGTCGAACGTATCCCGGTGCGGACCAAGGTCGGCACCGCCTACGACTTCCTCGAGAAGAAGGTCGTGCCCGTGTACCAGTATTCCGTCCGGGAGCGCGCCGCCGGGTCCGTCCGGGTGAAGACGACAGCGAAGGGAACCTTCAACGCGTCGATCCCGGCGACGACAGCCGACCACGACTACGGCGTGGTCGTCACGGTCGCCGACACCGAGGGCCGCGTAGCGAGGGTCTCGCTCGACGCCAACCGCCATCCATGGTCGATCGATGAAGGCCCGCTCGTCACCCTGCTCCCGACGGGCGCCGTTGCCAACGAGACGCGCACGTACGGTGTGGGCGACCGCGTCGACCTGACGATGATCGACCCGGCCGCGAAGGGCGCGGACGCCAGCCGCTACCTCTTCCTCGTGGCACAGCGAGGGATCCGTGACGCGAGCGTCCAGTCGTCCCGCGGTTCATCACGACGTTCGGCGCCTGGGCCACCCCGAACATGATGGTCACGGCCGTCCGCTTCACGGGTCGCGGCTACGTCCGATCGGACCAGTTCGATGCCGACTTCAGGACATCGGACCGACGTCTCCAGGTCGACCTTGCCCCGGCGGCGACTCGCTACGCCCCGGGCGACATGGCCACGGTCCGCATCCGGACCCGCGATGCATCGGGCCGTCCGATCTCGGCCAACGTCGTCCTTCGGGCGGTCGACGAGAAGCTGTATTCGATCGGGGCCGCATCCGCGGACGATCCCCTGACCGAGCTCTACGAGCCCCTGCCGACCGGGATGATCGACACGTACGCGTCGCACCGGAACCCGCGCTCCGATCAGCCGGGCGGCGGAGGCGACACCGGCGGTGGCGGCGACGACCGGGTCGATTTCCGCGACTCGGTCCTGTTCCGGTCGATCACGACCGATGCGAATGGCCGCGGGAGCGTCTCGTTCCGGCTGTCGGATGACCTGACCTCCTGGCGTGTCGCCGCGTCGGCCATCACGTCCGAAGCTCCAGACGGGCACGGGATCGGTGCTCGTCCCGGTCGGCCTGCCGTTCTTCGTGGACGCGACGATCGCTCCGGAATACCTGCTCGCGGACCGCCCGTCGATCCCCGTTCGGGCGTATCGGCTCGGCGATCTCTGCCGGCGACCGGGTCACCGTCCAGGTGACCTCGAAGAGCCTCGGCTTCGACAGCGGGCCGATCCGGACGACGGCCTTCAAGACGACGGTCGTGCCGCTGCCGAGACTCCGCGCCGGCATGCAGACACTCACGATCTCAGCCACCACGGGCAGCGGAAGCGCGAGGCGGACCGATCGACTGACCCGCACCTTCTCGGTGGTAGCGACGCACCTGACCCGGGCGAGGACGGCCTACGTCGAACTCCCGAGCTCGGGCCGATTCGCGGGGGGCGACGGCTTCACGACGCTCGCGGTCTCCGATGCGAGCGCCGGCCAGTACCTGCCGCTCCTGACCGACATCTCCGCCGGCGGCGGCGCGCGCCTCGACCGCGGTCTCGCCGCCGAACTCGCCTCGGCCATGCTCGCCGACAAGTTCGGGGTGCCGCGAGGCGATCTCGACGGCGGCACGTTCGCCGCGGGCCGATACCAATCGGCCGATGGTGGCCTCGCCCTGCTTCCGTACTCGAGCGACGAGCTGGAGCTGTCGGCGCGCGTGGCGCTGTTCGCACCCGATCAAGTGGATCGGGCGGGCCTCGAGCGGTATCTGCGTGGCGTCATGACGGCGCCCAAGGAGACGCGTGAACGCCGGATGTTCGCACTGGCGGGGCTCGCCGGTCTCGGCGACCCGGTCCTGCCGGCGATCCAGGCCGCGGCCGCAGACGACGCGCCTGACGATCCGCGAACGATTGATGATCGGTTTGGGCGCTGCCGCGCTTGGCGACCTGGCCACGTCCCGCACGATCGCCACCCGACTGATCGCCGACTACGGCGAGCGTCTCGGGCGATCAGGCGCGACTCAGGGTCGGCAAGAAGGCGGCGGACATCACGAGCGCGACTGCACTCATGGCCGTCCTCGCGGCCGCGCTCGGTGACGAACAGGCACCGCTGTTCTGGGCGTACGTGGATGCCAACCCCGCCGTCGACCAGATCGAGGTGTTGCCCGCCGTCGCCTATGTCGCGAAGCGCCTCGAGCGAACGCCGGTCAAGCCCGCGAGCTTCGCCTACACGGTCGACGGGACCCGCCGCATCGTCGACCTCGAGGGCGGCCGATCGTTCGAGCTGACCCTGAACGCCGGCCAGCTGCGCTCGCTGACCATCGAACGGATCAGTGGCTCGATCGGCGTGACGACGAGCTGGCATGAGCCGGTCAAGCCGAGCGAGTTCCAGCCGGATCGCGATGTCAGCCTCACCCGAACCGTGACACCGACGAAGACGGTCGCGAGTTCCGACCTCGTCAAGGTCGAGCTGGTCGTGAAGTTCGGACCCCTGGCCTCCGCCGGCTGCCACCAGGTGACCGAGCTCGTGCCAAGCGGCCTGACGCCCGTCAGCTCACTCGAGACCTGGCCCGATCCCGACAACGAGGAGCCCGATCTCGTCGGGGTGCGTCTTCCCGTACGATCAATCCGGACCGAGGGTCTTCTTCTGCGTGGAGCCGAACCCGAAGTCGAGCCGGATCCTGTTGCGCTACTACGCGCGGGTGGTGACACCCGGAACGTACGCCTGGGAGACCGCCATCGCCGAATCGCGCAGCAACGAGGGCCAGGCCGCGATGACGGGACCGCGCACGCTCGTCATCCGCTGACCGTCGGCGCGACCCATGATGGGTCGATGACGATGACGGGCTATGGTCCGCTGACGCGCTCGGGTCGCGTCGCGCTATCGGAGGGGGCCGTGATCCTTGCCGAATACAGCAAACGGGCTGGTGGCGGCGGGGCCTTCCTGCCACGGATCGTCCAGGTCGGCATCATGCCGATCCGGGCCGCCCGAACGTCGCTTCGCGGTTCGCACGCCTTCAGGGTGACCCTCCACGAAGAGGCTACCGGCCTGCGCTATCGACGCGACGTGACCGTCACCCGCGAGGTCGAGGCGCGACTCGTCGAGCTGGTCGGGCTCCTCCATCGCTGGAGTCTCGATGCCGGGCCCTCCCAGGACGATGGCACGAACGGCGCCCTCGAGCTCGGCCGCCTCCTCGACACGACCTTCATCGGACGAGACGTCGGTCAGGTCCTCGCCGCCATCGATCCGACCGCGCTGCTGCTCGACCTCGACGAGACCCTCGTCGGGCTGCCCTGGGAGCTGCTCCGGTGGAGCGACGGCCGCCCGGCCATCGACGTGCCGTTCGGTCGGATCGTCACCACTGGGATCCTGCCGACTGACCGACGGGACCCGACGGACGAGGATCCGGTCGTGCGTATCCTCGCGGTCGTCAATCCGACCGATGACCTCGACGCAACGAACGCCGAGCTGGCGGCGATCGAGGCCCTCCAGCACGACGCCGTAGAGGTCGACGGCCGGCCCCTCCCGGCGGTCGTCCTGACCGTGCTGGCACGTGCGGAGGCGACACGGGCCGGATTGACGGCGAAGGTCGACGGCCAGGCGTTCGACATCATCCATTTCGCGGGCCACGGCCACTACGCCGAGAAGGCCGCGCACGAGAGCTCCATCGAGCTCGCGGACGGGCCGCTGATCGCCGACGCCATCGCCGGTCTCCGCTGGTCGGCGCCGCCGTATGTCGTGTTCAACAGCTCGTGCGAGTCGGGCCGTGTCGCCTTTGGCGGTGGCCTCAGGGCGAACGGTCATCTCAACGCGCTCCCGTCGGCATTCCTCGCCGCGGGTGCGGTCGCCTACCTCGGCCACTTCTGGCCGGTCAGCGACGAACCGGCCGGGATCTTCGCATCGACCTTCTACGGCGCGTTGTTCCGGCTGGTAAACGTCGGCGGAGCGATCCTGGAGGCCCGACGCGCGCTGCGACCCCGGTTCGATGAGGGTGCCGACCTGACCGCGTTCGGATCGGTCTTCTTCGGCGACGCCGGGTCGGCCGAACGCGGCGACGCCGCCATCAGCGACGATGGTGCTGGACGACATGGCGACGACGAGCCGCGTGGGGGCGGCCGCGCCGACACCGCGAGGGCAGCCTGACTCGGACGACGATCGTCATCACGACCATGGACGAACCATAGGGAGGCGCGAACGTGGCAGCCAAGGATGATCCGGTCGATCCGATGCAGGCCCGCGTCAACGCGGCCCAGCGGCTGGCCCGCGTCGTCGCCGGCGACGACGACGCGCGCTTCGTGCGGACGGTGCACGCCGTGCTCAACGCCGCCGACGCACCCGAGCTCCAGGGGAGCGGCGGGACGCCGGGCGGGCCGACGCCTGTCAGGCGCACCAGGGGCGGTGCGGCCCCCCGTCCGGCCGAATCGGCGGCGATGCCGCCCGGGATCCCGGCCGACAGCGTCTTCTCCGACCCGGTCTACCTTGACAACGCGAGGTGGATGCTGGCCAAGCGGAAGCGCATCGTTGGTGGCATCCCCGCGACCGAGTACGCGGACTGCGTCGCCGTCGGCAGCGCCGATCGATGGTGCTGCACGGGCACGCTGGTCGCGCCGAACGTGGTGGTCACGGCCGGACACTGCGACCGCGGCGGATGCGGCGCGCGGATCTTCGTTGGCACGGACGTGTCCAAGCCGAACGATGGTCGCGTCATCAAGGTCGCGGACCGGGTCACCAATCCCGGGTACAAGCCGCCCCGGAAGCAGGACGACCTGGCGGTCCTCGTCCTCGCCGACGCCGTCGACGACGTGCCGCCGCGGGCGATCGCGCCGGCATCGGCGCTCAGTGGTGCGCGGAGCATCCGGGCCGTCGGGTACGGCACCACCGACCAGTACGGATCGGTCGGCTACGGACTCCGGCGCCTTGTGGACGTGCCACTCGCGACCAACGACCCACGCTTCGGGGGTGACGCCAAGACGGAGTTCGTCGCCGGCTCACCATTCCTGGATCGCGACAGCTGCAGTGGCGACAGCGGCGGCCCCGCCTACGTCTCGACTCGGTCGGGCTGGCTGCTGGCCGGTGCCACGTCGCGAGCGACGGCGACCGCGATCCGTACGTGCGGCGACGGCGGCATCTACACGTTGGTCGGGGCCTATGAGGACTGGCTCGCACCGTTCCTCAAGGCCCCTGCCACGAAGTCACACCGACCCCGACGACACGCCCCGCCGACCTGAGGGCACGCCGCCACACGGGATTGACACGCCCAACCCCGCAGTCCACGCTCGAGCCGTGAACGATGGCGTCGAAGGCTTCGATCGACAAGGCGTGGCTGAGCGAGCGGGGGTCGAGTTCGAGTTCGTCGAGCGGCTGATCGCGCTCGGCATCCTGGTTCCGGGGGACGACGACCGACTCACGACGGGAGACGTCCAACGAGTGGGCGTAGCCGCGGGACTGGAGCGTGGCGGCATGTCCCTGGAGGCGGTCGGCGAGGCGATCCAACGTGGCGATCTGTCCCTGGGCTTCGTCGACCAGCCGAGCTACGCCCGATTCGGCGCAGTCGGCACCGAGTCATTCGGTGAGCTCAGCGGCCGCACCGGCATCCCGCTCGAGATCCTCATGACCATCCGCGAGGCGATGGGGTTCGCCTTACCGTCGCCTCAGGACCGGGTGCGAGATGATGAGCTCCTGGTCGTCCCGCTCATCGAGCTGCAGCTTCGGGAGGGCTTCCGCCCGACGGTCGTCGAACGCTGGCTGCGCGTCTACGGCGAGAGCATGCGCCGGGTGGCCGACACCGAGGGCGAGTGGTTCAGGTCCGAGATCCTTGGGCCGATGTTCGCCGCCGGGAAGAGTCCGACCGAGATCGGCGAGGTGACTGCGCGACTCGACGCCGACCTCGCGAGATTTTCCGATCAGGCCATCCTGGCGATCTTTCACGGTCACGAAACCAACGCCTGGATGAAGAACATCTTCGAGGGCCTCGAGGCCACGCTGACGGCGTCCGGCATCCACAGACCACCGGACCGTCCGCCGGCAATCTGCTTCCTCGACCTCACCGGCTACACGCGCCTCACGGAGGAACGGGGCGACGAAGCGGCGGCGGACTTAGCAGCGCGGCTGGCGCGACTCGTCCAGCGCGCATCGGCCCAGCATGGCGGTCGAGTCGTCAAATGGCTCGGTGACGGCGTGATGTTCCATTTTCACGATCCCGGGCCGGGCGTGGTGGCCGCCCTCGAGATGGTCGACCAGGCGTCGACGGCCGGGCTGCCACCGGCCCATGTGGGCCTGCACGCGGGACCCGTGCTCTTCCAGGCGGGTGACTACTTCGGTCGAACCGTCAACGCCGCCGCCCGCATCGCGGACTACGCGCGCCAGGGTGAGGTCCTCGTCACCCAGGAGGTCGTCGACGCATCAGGCGGGAGCGGCGTGGACTTCACGGAGATCGGACCGGTCGAACTCAAGGGCCTGACCGGTGCCTTGCGACTCCACGTCGCCCGGCGGGTGCCCGCGTGATGCTCCTCGGGCGCTCCTCCATCCGACCGGATCACGCGTGGGCGACGCCCTCGAGGCGCCGCCGATCGGCCGTCTCGATCTGGAACGTGCTGTGCTCGATGTCGAAGATGCCCGACAGGCACTCGCACAGGTGATCGAGCACGGCCGGCGGGTCCGCGTCCGGCGCGATCACGACGTGGGCCGACACCACGTTCACGCCCGACGTGATCGTCCAGACGTGGAGGTCATGACATTCGGTGACGCCCGGCGCCTCGAGGATATGGGAGCGGACGAGCGCCATGTCGAGCCCCTTGGGGGTCGCCTCCAGGAGGACGTCGACCGCGTCGCGGAGCAGCCGCCAGGTGCGCGGGAAGATGAGGATGCCGATGAGCATCGAGGCGATCGCATCGGCCGCCCAGAAGCCCGTCGCGACGATCACCAGCCCGGCCGCGATGACCGCCGCTGAACCAGCGAAGTCGCTGAGGACCTCCAGGTAGGCGCCGCGCGCATTGAGGCTGACCGCCTGGATGTCGCGCAGCAGCCACAACGACACCCCGTGACCGGCAACACCGATCAAGGCGACCGCGATCATCAGCCCGGTTTCGACGTCGGGCGGATCGGCCAGGCGACGGATCGCCTCGACCAGGATGAACGCCCCGACCCCGAACAGGAGGAGCGCGTTGACGACCGCGGCGAGGATCTCGAGTCGCTGGTAGCCGAACGTCCGCTCCGGGTTCGCGGGACGCCCCCCGATCCAGACTGCGAGGAGGGCGAGGCCGATGCCGGCGACGTCGGTGAGCAGGTGCCCCGCATCGGCGAGGAGCGCCAGGCTGTTGGCCGCCAACCCGCCGATCGCCTCGACGGCGAAGATCGCCAGGGTCAGGCCGAAGACGGCCAGGAGACGGCCGCGGTGCTCGGCGGCGGTGCTGTCGTGAGATGACCGTTGCGCCATCTCCCAAGGGTAGTCGTCAAACGGCCGAATCGACCACACCGATGGTGAGCGCACGCACCTCCGCGAGGGTCGATGCGGCGACCGCTCGGGCCGCGAGCGCCCGACACGCCTCGAGGTCCAGGCGAGCGACCCATGCCCGAACGGCGCGGACGGCGGTCGGCGCCACGCTCAGTTCGTCCACGCCGAGACCGACCAGCAAGGGCACGACCAGCGGGTCGGCGGCCGCCTCGCCACAGACCGCGACATGCCGGCCGCGCGGCCGAGCCGCCCGCACGACGCCGTCGACGAGCCGCAGGACGGCCGGCTGCAGCGCGGTCGCAAGGTCGGCCAGGTCCGGGTTCGTCCGATCGGCGGCGAGCGTGTACTGGACCAGGTCGTTGGTGCCGATCGAGAAGAAGTCGGCCGCTTCCGCAAGCGCGTCGGCCATGATCGCGGCCGATGGCACCTCGATCATGACGCCGAGCGAGACCGACGTCGCCACGGCGCGGCCCTCGGCATCGAGACGCTCGCGGATCGCGTCGAGTCGCTCGCGGGCGAGGTCGATCTCCTCGCGCGTCGACACCATCGGCAGCATCACCCGAAGCTCCCGCCCGGCGGTCGCCTCCAGCAGGGCAGTCAGTTGATCGTCGAGCAGTCCCGGACTGCGCAGGCCCAGGCGAAGACCGCGAACCCCCAGCGCCGGGTTCGCCTCGACCGCGCGCTGCCAGGCCGCCGGTTTGTCACCGCCGATGTCGAGGGTCCTGAAGACGACCGGTCGGTCCCCCATCACGGCACGGATCCGCGCGCAGGTGGCCCGCTGTTCGGCGATGGTCGGTGGGGCATTCCGACCCAGGAAGAGCAGCTCGGTCCGGACGAGGCCGATCCCGTCGGCACCGGCGGCGGCCGCCGCCTCCGCCTCGAGCACCGAGGCCACGTTCGCAAGGATGGCGATGCCGTGCGTCGTCGCGTCCGCGACCGGGACCGCCGTCGACGCACCGAGGGTCGACATGAGCGACGCGAGGTCCGTCTCGTTCGGGGCGATGAACAGGCGCCCCGCGGACCCGTCGACGGCGCCATCCGTGTCACGAACGACCGCCTCGAGCGCCCCGCCGAGGCCGAGGACGAGCGGGATCCCGAGCGCGCGAGCGACGATCGCGACATGCCCGGTCGGCGCGCCGCCGGCCAGCGCGATGCCGGTCACGAGCTCGCGCCGCAGGGTCGCGACCGCCGACGGGTCGAGATCGTTCGCGACCACGATGGCCGGGTGGCCGTCCGGGTGCCACAGGTCGGGGCGCGCCTCGCCGCGGAGGAGCGCAGCGACACGGCGACCGACGTCGCGAACGTCCGCGGCCCGCTCGCGGAAGTAGTCGTCATCGACCGCGGCGAGCATCTCGGCCTGGTCGTCGGTGGCGCGAAGGATCGCATCCGCAGCGGACGACCCATCGTCGACGTAGGCCAAGGCGGGGTCGACGATGCCCGGGTCGCGGGCGAACAGCGACTGGGCCTCGAAGATCGCGCCGACATCCTCCCCGGCTCGTTCAGCGGTCTGCCTGGCCAGTGACTCGAGTTCGTCCGCGGCCGCGCTTAGGGCGGTCAACAGCCGTTCCCGCTCGACAGCCGGCTCGGAGGTGACGGATCCATTCGACGACCCGTCCTTCGGCGGGAGGCCATCGATCGGCAGGAACCGCCCGATCCCGACACCCGGCGAACCGGACCGCCCGACGAGGATCGCTCGCGCCATGTCGGCTCCCTCCACCCGGATCGGCGCTCAGGCCGATCCGGCCGCGGCCGCGTCGGCCAGCGCCCGGAGCAACAGCGCGGATGACGTCGCCCCGGGGTCCTGATGACCGATGGAGCGCTCGCCGAGATAGGACGCGCGACCCTTCGTGGCGAGCATCGGGATGGTCGCCGTGGCGCCGGCCTCGGCCGCCGATGCCATCGCGGTCGCCACGTCGACGGCGCCGGACCCGGTGTCGATGGCGGCGCGACCGGCGAGTGCCGCAGGCACGAGCGCGTCGAGCATGGTCTTCTCCCCGACCGTGGCCTTGCCAAGCGATCCGATCCCGGCGGCGGCCGCCTCGAGTGCGGACACGAGGACCTCCTGGGGCGATGCTGTGGACTCCGCGGCCGCGACGGCGGTCGCCGCGCGGATGAGGGCGGTGCCGTACAGCGGGCCGGCCGCGCCGCCGACGGTCGAGATGAGGGTCCGGCCAGCCGTCCGGAGCGCCGCTGCGCTCGTGGCCCGCTCGTCGTCGCCTTCCGGCCGGCCGGCATCGAGTGACGCGACGATGGCCTTGAAGCCACGGTCCATGTTCGTGCCGTGGTCGCCGTCCCCGATCGCCTGGTCGAGGGCGGTCAAGGTCGCGGCCTGATCGTGGACCCGGGCCGCGGCCAGCCGCAACCAGGCCTCGATGATCTCGATCATGGGTTGGTACCTCGACTCATGCCGGCGGCCTGCCGCCCGGCGAGTCTAGTGTGGCGACCGTCGCTCCGGAGGGATCTGGAGCGACGGTCGCGGGTAAGAGGAGACCGTTCAGACGCCCCAGCGGAGCGCCGGCGTGTTGACGGGCGCGTCCCACAGGCCCGTCAGTGCATCGTCGAGCCGCAACAGGGTGACCGAGAAGCCGGCCATCTCGAGGCTCGTGATGTAGTTACCGACGAGCGAGCGGGTGATGGAGATGCCCTGGCCGCCCAGGATCTTGGTGACGCTGTTGAACGCCACGTACAGCTCGATGAGCGGTGTGCCGCCCATGCCGTTGACGAATGCGAGCACGTTGTCACCACGCGACAGCCCGAGGTCGGACACGATCGGACCGACCAGCCACTCGGCCATCTCGTCGACGGGCGCGAGCTTCTCGCGCCGTCGACCCGGTTCGCCGTGGATGCCGATCCCGACCTCGACCTCGTCATCGCCGAGCTCGAACGTGGGCGTGCCGGCGGCCGGCACGACACACGAGGTCAGGGCGAGGCCCATCGACCGCCCCTGGTCGTTGACCTTGACGGCCGTCGCCGTCACCTGCGCGAGCGTCCCGCCGGCCTCGGCATGGGCGCCCGCGATCTTCTCGAGCAGGACGGTCACGCCGACACCGCGGCGACCCGCCGTGTAGAGCGAGTCCTGGACCGCGACGTCGTCGTTGGTGACGACGGTCGCGACCTCGATCTCGCCGGCGACGAGTTCGGAGGCCATCTGGAAGTTGAGCACGTCTCCTGTGTAGTTCTTGACGATGTGCAGGACGCCGGCACCGCCGTCGACTGCGCGCGTCGCCGCCTCCATCTGATCCGGGACAGGCGACGTGAAGATGTTGCCGGCCGCCGCCGCGTCGAGCATCCCGAGGCCGACGAACCCGCCGTGCAACGGCTCGTGCCCGGAGCCTCCGCCGGAGATCAGCGCGACCTTGCCGCGCTTGGGGCCACCGGCGCGCAGGACGAGGTTCTGGGCCGTGTCGATCCTGACCAGATCGGGGTGCGCCGCGGCGAGCCCGGCCAGGCTCTCCGGGACGATGTCATCGACGTCGTTGATGAGTTTCTTCACGCGACTCGGCGCATTGGTCGCCATCTCGGGTCCTCCTTGTCGGTCGTTGGATGGGTGGTGAGGGCTGGGCGGACGATCAGGCGTCGGCACCGACCGCTTCCGAGCGGGACGTGGCGGCGACCGCGGCCGGGGCTTCCTTGCCCATGAATTCGTACAGGAACGCGCCCAGCGTGCCGCCGATGGTCGAGCCGAAGATGTAGACGACGACGAGCTGGTCGACAGGAACCGCCGAGGCGCCGATGGCCTGGCCAAGGATGGCCGGTCCGAGTTCACGCGCGGGGTTGAGCGAGGCGCCGGTGATCGGACCGACGAGGATGATGATGCCGTACACGATCAGGCCGATGACGAGCCCGGCGAAGCCCGCCGGCGCCTTGCCCGAGACCGCGGCACCGAAGACGGTGAAGACGAGGATGGCGGTGCCGATGACCTCCGCCGCGAAACCGACCGCGAGACCCGCGTTGGCGTTGACCGACACCGCGCCCAGGCCGAGCTTGGCAGGGTCGTTGCCGGTCAGGATGATGAGCGTCAGGGCCGCACCGACGAACGCGCCGATGAGCTGGGCCACGATGTAGAAGCCGGCGGTCCGGCTGTCGATCTTGCGGGTCGCAAGCAGGGCGATGGTGACGGCCGGATTGATATGGCAGCCGCTGATGTGGCCGACCGAGTAGACCGCGGCCACGATGGCGAACGCGAATGCGAACGAGATCGTGGACAGCCCGGCGGTGCCGGCGATCCCGGTGCCACCGGCGCCCGCGGTCAGGAACACGGTCAACGGCACGGAGCCCGCACCGATGAACACGAGGATCGCCGTTCCGGTGATCTCGGCGACGAACTTCTGGGACATGGTCGGGGACGACATCTGCTTCTCCTCCTTTGCGTTTCGGTTTGTCAGCCGGCCTGGCTGACGTAGGGGGCGAGTTCCGCCTCGAGGGCGGCGATGGCAGCTTCGGCATCCGGGCCATCCGCCGCGAGCGTGATCTCGGACGACGGCCGGATGGTCATCCCGAGCAGTGCGATGAGGCTCTTGGCATCCGCCTCGCGTCCGTCCTGGCGGATGACGATCCGACTGTCGAAGCGGCTGGCGGCCTGGACGAACCGCGCCGCGGGCCGGGCGTGGAGCCCGGATGGATCGATGACGACGAGGCGGACTTCGGACATCGTCAACCTCGGGGCAGCTTGGCCATGGTCGCCGCGCCGTCGGCGGCCGAGCGGACCTCGTCGATCGAGGCGCCGACGCTCGCCTGGACGGCGGCGATGATCGCGCCCTCGACGAGGGGCGCCTCGCTGATGTGCACTCGGCCACGGTCGGCCTCGTGTCGAGGTCGTCGAGCGCGAGCTCGAGGCTGAGCGCCGCGCTCCCGAGGTCGAGCAGGACGAGCACATCGTCAGCGCCCGCATCGAGGGTCGAACGGATCGCGGCGGCGATCTTCGGGGCACTGGTGCCGAGCCGTCCGTCCTCGGTCCCCCCCGCGATGGAGACGGGGACCGAATCGCCGGCGACCTGGACGACCATGTCGCGCAGCCCCTCGACGAGCATCCCGCTGTGGGAGATCAGGACCAGGCCCACCAATCGCTCCTCCTTTCGTTGCCCCGTTTCGTGGATGTCGGGATGCTCCGCCCGGACTTGGCAAGAACCAAGCAAGGACTCGGCAAGAGGTGCGGAAAAGGTGCGACGGGGTCGCAGCGCCGAGCTCTGGAACCGTTGCCGTGCGGTGTCGAGCCCGCCTACACTCGGCCGACCGTGACCGCTCAGCTGCCCCCGTCCGCACGCACGTCGGCCGAGTCGACGACGCGCCGCCAGTCCTCGTCGGAGCGCCGGCGATCCGGGACGCGCTGGGTCGTTGCCGGTCCGTGGTCGAGCGGCATGCCGCCTACCTGACGCGACTCGACACGGTCCTCGGCGACGGCGATCACGGCGACAACCTGGTCATCGGGTTTCGCGCGGTGGACGACCTGCTGGTCGACCTCCCGGACGATACGCCCCCGGGCGATCTCCTGCGCGCGGTCGGCCATCGGCTCGTGGCGGCGGTCGGTGGGGCGTCCGGGCCGCTCTATGGGACGGCATTCCTGGAGGCCGGTGCCTGGGCCGGTGACGTGCGTGCGTTGGACGGAACGCGTCGACGGGGATGTTCCGCGCCGCGACGGACGGTCTCGCTCGCCGCGGCCGCTGCACGCCGGGCGACAAGACGATCCTCGACACGCTCGCTCCGGCCGCGGTCGCCCTGGAGCACGCCGTGGCGGTGGGCGCGGGCTTGCGACGTCGCGTCGGGGCGGCCCTTCGCGCGGGTGCGCGAGGCATGCGGTCGACGCGCCCCCTCGTCGCCCGACGCGGACTCGCCTTGCGCCTGGGGACCGCGCCGTCGGACATCTCGACCCGGGTGCCGTGTCGCTGTCTCCTGCTCCTGCGGGCGTTGGGCGACGCCTGACCGGTCTGGACGACGACGCGGTGAGCGACGACCGGTCCGGGGCGGACGATCAGGCGGTCCTCCTTGCCCGGATCGCGTCGCTCGAGCGAGAACGGCGGCGCGGGTTCGACGAGGCGCAGCGCGAGGCCGATGCCCTCTTCGCCCAATACCAGTTGAGTCAACTGATCGCGTCCGGCGGGTCCGTCGCAGATCTCGCGTCCGGCGGTCGTCCTGGAACTCGTTCGATTGTCCGGTGCGGCGGGTGGGGCGCTCTGGCTCGGTGCGCCGGGCGGTGATGGGCTGGACCGGATCGCAGGGGCGGGGACGTCGCCCGCGATCCCCGAGCCCGATCATC
The DNA here is from genome assembly GCA_963833705.1 of uncultured Chloroflexia bacterium. Taxonomy (GTDB): domain Bacteria; phylum Chloroflexota; class Limnocylindria; order Limnocylindrales; family CSP1-4; genus SPCO01. The sequence continues at coordinate 116,113 of CAWHYQ010000002.1, forward strand.
TGGCCACCGCCGACGCCGCGCGTGCGTGGGCTGCGTCCGCACCGACCGCCCGTGCGTTGGTCCTGTCCGATGAACCACCGGCCACGGTCCTCGTGGTGTGGGCCGAGAGTGACGCGACCCTCGATGACGAGGGGCTCAGGGTCGCCCAACTCGCCCGCCACGAATTGGCCGTGGCCTTCGCCGGCGCACGGTTGCGCGAGGCCCTCGACGAGGAGCGACGAGAGCTCGGCGCCATCGTCGACGGGGCCACCGACCTGATCGTCCAGGTCGACGCGGACGGCCGCGTCGTGCGCCTCAACCCCGCCGGGGAACGCCTGCTCGGGTCGTCATCGGCTGCGGCGGCGGGAGGACGGTGTGCCGACGTCCTCGGCTGCGAGGTCGCCGGCGGCCATGGCGCGGCTGCCTGTCCGCTCGTCGAGGTCCTGTCCGGCGGTGCCTCGATCGCCTACCGCGAGACGTCCGTGCAGGGCGCCGCCGGACCCATCCGGGTCGCCGGCGAGCTACGCGGCGACCCTCGGCGGCGACGCCCGCCCGGGCGACGGCCATCCTTCGCGATATCGGCGCCGTCCGCGCCCTCGAGGAACTGCGCGAAGGCTTCGTTGCGACGGTCAGCCACGAACTGCGGACCCCGCTGGCCCTCATCCGAGGGTACGCCGAGACACTCCTCCACCTCGACCTCGAGCCGGCGCAACAGCGCGCCTACGTGGAGCGGATCGACGAGGCGAGCACGCGCCTGACCGTCCTCGTCGACCAGGTCCTGGACGTGACGCATCTGCAGGCCGATCCGCTCATCCTCGAACGGACGCCGACGACCCTCGCGGCGCTCGTCGCCCGGTTGCGCGGCGACCTCGCCATCGCCGGCAGACGCGGAGCGGCTGGTGATGCAGGCGCCACCCGACCTGCCGCCCGCTCGAGGTCGATGTGGCGCGGGTCGGACAGATCCTGTCGAACCTCGTCGGCAACGCGTTGAAGTACGCACCGGACGGCTCGCCCGTGGTCATCGACGCGCACCGTCGACGGCCCGTGGCTGGCGGTCACCGTCGAGGACGAGGGCGTCGGCATCCCCGAGTCCGACCGCTCGCTGGTCACCGAACCCTTCCACCGAGCCTGGAACGTCCGTAAATCGCGCATCCCGGGGACCGGCCTCGGGCTGTTCATCGTTCGCCGCCTCGTCGAGGCCCACGGCGGTCGGCTGTGGCTGGGTGATCGCCCGGACCAGCGACCCGGCACGCGTGTCTCGTTCACGCTGCCGCTCGTGCGGGATCGACGGCGCCGGGCGTCACCGCCGGCACAGACGGCGACCGGAGCGGGTGACCGTGGCTGAGGCGATCCTCATCGTCGAGGACGAGCCCGAGTTCGCCGACCTCCTGGAACTCTGGATGAGTCGAGCCGGGTATCGGACCGTCAGCGCCCGGAGCGGCCCCGACGGCCTCCGTCGCTTCTACGACGAGCGCCCGGACCTGGTCATCCTCGACGTCGCCCTGCCCGGCCTGGATGGCTGGCAACTGATCGAGCGGATCCGGGAATTCAGCCGGGTGCCGATCATCATGGTCACCGCGCGCGGGTCCGAGGCCGACAAGATCCGGGGCCTGAAGCTCGGCGCCGACGACTACATCACCAAGCCGCTCAGCCTCCCCGAGCTCACGGCCCGTGTGGAGGCCGCGCTCCGGCGCGCCGCGACGAGCGCCCCCGAGCGAGCGCGGCGCCTCCGGCATCGTGATCTCGTCGTGGAACTCGACGAGCACCAGGCCCGCCTCCACGGCCAGGACGTCAACCTCACCCCGACCGAATTCCGTCTGCTGGCCTACCTCGTGGAGCACGCCGGGCAGCTCGTGACCCATCGTCAGGTCCTCGGGTCGGTCTGGGGGGCCGGCTACGACCGCGACGTCCACCTGTTGCGCATGACCATCCGGAACCTGCGCCTCAAGCTCGAAGCCAGCGCGCCGGGCGAGTCGTACATCGCGACCGAGTACGGGCTGGGCTACCGGCTGACGGGACCGGTAGCGCCGACGCCAACCGCCGAGACCGAGGGGTCGGCCTGATCCGCGAGACCGGGACGCTCCGGGCGGCCCCGTCCGGCCTACTCGTGCGACACCGACCCGCCGCCGGACGTCGCGATGTCCAGCTTGGCGTCGCCACGGACCGTCAGGTGGGAACCACCCGTGACCTGGCCGCTGGCCGAGTCCGTCGCCCGGATCGTGGCGTTGGTCCCACCCGACACGTCCACGGTCGCGGTCTTCGCGGTGAGGTCCCCGAGGTCGGCGCGGGAACCGCCGCTGCCGTTCAAGGTGAGCGAACCGCTGGAGCCGGCGGCCGTCAGGTTCGACCCGCCGCTGATGTCCACGGCGAAGGCATCGGCCGCGAGCCCGTCGATGGTCGCTCGCGACCCGCCACTCATCGTCATGCCGGCGAGGGTCGGCGTCGTGACCGTGACCTCGACCGTCTTGGTGGCGGTGAACGGCTTCGTGCCGTGGATCCGCAGGGTGTCTCCCACCACGTCGGTGGCGATGAGCGGCATGATGTTCGGTTGGGCGCTGATCGATAGCGGCGCCGCCGGTCCGGTGTGGACCGTGACCGCGATCCCGCCGCTGACGTCGATCCTCGTGAACGCGCCGACGTTGCGTGTCTCGGTGGTGGGTGTCCCATCGCCCATGACGCCGAACGTGTCGCAGGCTGCGAGCCCGACCATGAACACCATCAGGCCCGCCGCCAGCATCCATTGCCGATGCCGGACCGTCCGCACCTGAACGCCACCTTCCCCCATCGTCGCCATATCCCTCGCTCCTCTCCTCGATGACGCTCATCCTCCCCGGTTCGCGTCGCCGGTCAACCCCCGAACCGCGGGTCGAGCCGTCGAGCGCGACCGGGGGTACAGTGCGCCGTGGAGGTAGACCCGTGTTCACGATGGCGGTCGGACACAGTGACGACGTCGATCCGATGGACGCCATCGCGACCGCGATCGACGAATGCCGGGCGTCGCTCGCTGGTCTGACACCGCAGGCGGGGATCCTCTTCTCGGCCTTTGACAGCTTCGATCCGGCGATCGTCGGCGCCGTGCGCGACGCGTTCCCCGGGGTCACCGTGATGGGCTCCACGTCGGCCGCCGAGATCTCATCGGACGGCTACCAGGAGGACTCCATCACGCTGGCCTTGTTCGCGTCGGACAGCGTCGATGTGACGACCGGTCTCGGCGACGGTCTGGGCACCGACGTGGACGCGGCATGCCGGGCGGCGGCGGGGGCGGCGCTCCGGGCGACGACACGCGAGCCGAAGGTCTGCATCGTCCTCACCGAGACCTTCGTGGTCGATCCACAACGCACGCTCGATGCGATGGCACGGGCGCTGCCGGAGGACGTGGTCATCGTCGGCGGGACCTCCGCACGGCGGGATTTCGTGACGGTGACCCCCACCTTCCAGTTCTGCGACGACCTGGTCGTCCGCGATGGCGTCGCCATCCTGTTGTTCTCGGGACCGATCGCCTATTCCACCGCGGTCGGGACGGGCTGGCGGACGATCGGTGCGGTCGGGACCGTGACCCGGTCCGATTACGGGCGCCTCCATGAGATCGACGGACGCCCCGCCCTGGAATTCCTCGCTCGGTACCTCGACGTCACCGGGCCGGCGTCCTACGGCAATCCGCTCGCGGTGGTCGAGTCCGGAGGCGGCGGCTCTTACCTTCGGGCGATCCAGGGCTCCGACCCGGCGTCGGGATCGGTCATCCTCGCCGGTTCGATCCCCGTGGGCGCGACCGTCCAGCTGACGACCGCCGACATCGAGGACATCCTGGCCGGGACCGGCGACGCACTCGCTCGAGCGACCGCAGAGTTTCCGGTGGGCGCCCAGCCGGAGGCGGCCCTCATCTTCTCCTGCTCGGTCCGGAAGTTCCTGCTCGGGTCGCGGACCCACGTCGAAGCGGAACTCGCGCGGACGGCGTACGGCTCGAAGATGCCGCTCGCGGGCCTCTACTGCTACGGCGAGATCGGCCCCGTCCGAGGCGCGACGACGAGCCGGTTCCTCAATGAGACCTTCGTGACGTTGCTCCTCGGCACGTGACCGACGAGCCGGCCCCGGACCCCAAGGCGACGACCGAGCGCCTCCGGAAGGAAAGCGCGCGGTACGCGCGACGAGTCGTCCAGCTGGAGGCGACCCTTCGCGGGGTCGAACAGATCCGCGACACCAACGCGCGGCTGCTCGATCGGCTCATGGCGGAGCTCGAGATCGAACGAGCGAGGTCGCACAACCTGCTGCTCAACGTGCTGCCGCAATCGATCATCGATCGGCTCAACGCCGGGGAGGACCTGATCGCCGACCGGCACGAGGACGTCGCCGTGGTCTTCAGCGACTTCGTCGGGTTCACCGAGATCTCCGCCCAGATGCCGGTGGCGACGCTGGTCGCGTCCTTGAACGCCCTGTTCTCGGCGTTCGACGCGGCCTGCACGACGTACGGGGTCGAGAAGATCAAGACGATCGGCGACGCCTACATGGCCGCCGCCGGCCTGCCGGGGACATCCGGCGACCACGTCCGGGCCGCCGCGGACCTGACCCTCGCGATGCGTGCCGCCGTCCACGCTGCCGGCGAGCCGTGGCAGGTCCGCATCGGCCTGCACGCTGGCCCGGTCGTCGCCGGGGTGATCGGGACGAGCAAGTTCGTCTTCGACCTGTGGGGCGACGCGGTCAACGTCGCGAGCCGCCTCGAGACGACGGCGCCGCACGGCTCGATCCAGGTGTCGGGCGCGGTCGCCGCGGCGCTCGGCGATGCCTTCGTCCTCGAGGCGGGCGGTTCGGTCGAGCTCAAGGGCAAGGGCTCGACGCCCGTCTACCTGCTCCTCGGGCGGTCGGACGGCTCGTCAGGCTGACGGCAGGAGGACGATATGCGACATCTGCACCACGCCGACTTCGGCTGATCGAGCGTGCGGATCCTCATCGCCGGCGCCACGGGGACGATCGGGCGCCGCCTCCTGCCGCTGCTGGTCAACGCCGGTCACGACGTGACGGGCACGACCCGCCGAAGGGACGGGGCCGCGGCGATCCGAGCGGCCGGCGCCCGGCCCGTGATCGTCGACGCGTTCGACCGCGACGCCTTCGTTGACGCCCTCGCAGCTGCCCGCCCCGAGGTCGTCATCCATCAGCTGACCGATCTCGGACCCTCGACCGGCGGTCCGATCACCGACGAGCAGCTCGCCCGGACCGCCCGACTGAGGTCGATCGGCACCGCCAACCTCATGGAGGCGGCCGCCGCCGCCGGGACCGCCCGCGTCGTCGCTCAGAGCCTCGCGCTGCTGTACGTCCCGGGACCCGAGCCACACGTCGAGATCGATCCGCTCGGGATCTCCGAACCGTGGATGGCGATCACCCTGCCGGGCATCCTCGAGCTCGAGCGCCTCGTGACCTCGACGCCCGGGGTCGACGGCATCGTCCTCCGCTACGGCCTGCTGTACGGACCCGGGGCGGCGACACCCCGGCCATCGGGTCCGACCACCGTGCATGTCGACGACGCGGCCGGGGCGGCGGCGCTCGCGGTGGATCACGGGACAGCCGGCGTCTTCAACATCGTCGACGACGGGGGCCCGGTCGCCAATGCGAAGGCCCGGGTCGAGCTCGGCTGGACCCCCAGGATGCCGCCGGCGGATTAGCATGTTCGGGCCGACCTGTGCGAGGAGTCGCCGATGACACCGAGGGATCTGCCGTACGCCGCCGTCCTCGATGAGGAGCGCGAGCGCTGGTATGTGGTCGCCGATCTCGTCCGGACGCTGACGCCCGAGGAATGTCTCGTGCCCGGCTACTACCGCGAACCGGACTGGACGGTCCGCGACGTCGTGGCCCACCTCGGGACGTGGCTGGCAGAGGCGGCGGTCCAGTTCGAGCGGATGAACGCCGGGACGTATGAGGGGCACGACGTCGACATCGACGCCCTCAACGCCGCGTTCCTGGCCGCGATGCAAGGCCAGCCGTGGGAGGTCGCGTGGACCCAGGCGACGTCGGGCCGCACGAGGATGCTCCAGGTCTGGCACGAGCTGCCGATCCCGAACGATGAGGCGGAGTGGTGGATCCGCAAGTCAGTGGTCGCCCACTACGACGAACATCTCGACCGCCTGCGGGAGTGGGTCGACGAGCTGGTCGCGGGGCGAATGCCGGCCTCGGCGCGGTAGGGCGGGTCGCGTCAGCGCGACCTACGCGGGGACGAACCCGTCCTCGACCATCGGCTTCACGACGTCGATGAGCGTCTCCATCGTCTCCGCGTCGTACGGCGCCGGCAACTCCACCAGGAAGGTGTGGAAGCCGATCCGTCGGTAGTCGATCATCGTCGCCGCGATCTGCTCCGGCGTGCCCGTCCAGAAGGTGTGGTCCCCCGCCACCCGCTCGAGCGGCGTCCGGTTGTGGTCCAGGACCGCGCGCCGAACGCGCTCGGCCTCGGCCATCGGTCCGCCGGATCGTGATCTTGCAGCCGACGGTCCGCTCGATCGTCGCGGGATCGCGTCCGACCTCGGCACAGTGTCCTCGCAGGACCGCGTCCTTGTGAACGAGCGTCTCGGGCGTCCCGAAGACGTTCCAGATGTCGGCGTGCTCGGCGACGATGCGAAGGGTCTTCCGTTCGCCGGCTCCACCGATCATGATCGGCAGGTGCGCCTGGACGGGTGGCGGCGCGATCCGTAGGTGATCGAAGGCATACCGGTGGCCGGCCCCGCTCGTGACCTCGCCGCCATCCAGCAGGGTCCGCATGTCCGCGACCGCTTCGGCCAGCCAGTCGAGTCGCTGCCCGAAGCCGGTCCCGAAGTCCAGCCCGAACGTGCGGTGCTCGCCCTCGAACCATGCCCCGCCGATCCCCATGACCGCGCGACCGCCGCTGATGTGGTCGATCGTCGCCACGCATTTCACCGCCAGACCCGGATTGCGGAAGGTGTTCGCCCCGACGAAGAGGCCGAGTCGAACGCGCTCGGTCGCCTGGGCGACGGCGGCGAGGGCCGTGTAGCCCTCGAAGATCGGCTGCTCGGGGTCGCCGAAGATCGCCTGGAGATGGTCCCAGGTCCAGACGTGGTCATAGCCGAGTCGCTCGGCCGTCCGGGCAGCGCCGAGGAACCCGGTCCAGTCGCTGGCCTGGCTCCACAGGGCGATCCCAAGCTTGAGGTCAGGCATGCTCGGCGCCTCCGAAAACTCGATGAAATCGAATGTATGCACTCGATTGCAGGCATGGTAGTCTGGCACACGCCCAGGGTCGTGGAGCGCCGGTCACGGACCGATAGCCCTCGGACTGGATCGATTTGGAGGAGGACCGGATGAGAACCCGTCTCAAGCTGCCTGCCCTCGCGATCGTGGCCATCATCATCGTCGCTGCATGCAGCAGCGGATCGGCGAGCTCCGCCCCGAGCGCAGCCGCCTCCGTCGCTTCGGCCGCGCCGCCGGCATCAGTCGCGGCGCCGGCATCGGTCGCGCCGTCGGCCGCCGCATCGCCAAGCGCCGCCGCCGCTGCCCCGACGCCGGAACCGGCCAAGGCCTGTGCGCAGAGCACCGACGCCAATGCGATGCAGATGTGGGAGCGCTCCGGGGGCAACAAGGGGATGGTCGACATCCTCGTCTGCGCCTGGAACGCGGCCAACCCGACCAAGCCGATCAACCTGAGCTACATCGTCCACACGGAGATGGTGGCGAAGATCGCCCAGGGGGTCGCCTCGGGCGACGTCCCGGACCTGATGGGCATGGACCTCATCTATGCGCCGCAGTTCGAGAACGCCGGTCAGCTGGTCGACATCACGGATCAGTCGAAGGCCTGGCCGGAGCTGGCCGACGTCAGCCCTGGCCACAAGACCGTCGCCACGTTCAACGACCGCCTGTATGGCGTCCCGTTGTACGCCGACGTGTCAGCGCTCTTCTACAACAAGGACCTGTTCAAGAAGGCGAACCTCGACCCGGCCAAGCCGCCGACGAGCCTTGCCGAGATCCGGTCCTACGCGGACAAGATCACCGCGCTCGGTGGCGACACCAAGGGCTACTACCTGCCGGGCAACTGCGCAGGGTGCAACATCTTCACCGTCGGCCCGCTGATGTGGGCGTCCGGGGCCACGATCGAGGCCAACAAATGCGGCGACGAACCGCTCGTCGGCGACGGCGTGAAGCAAGTGGACCAGTGGACGCGTGACATGGTCGCGGCCAAGAACGTCCCCGATGGCGCGCGGGCCGAGACCGGCGCCACCTTCGCCGAGCAGTTCGGCTCGGGCAAGATCGGCATGATGGGGACCGGGAACTTCAACATCGTGCTCGCGCGTGACCAGATGAAGGGCCATCCCTTCGACTTCGGAATCAGCCTGTTGCCGGGCATGGAGGCCGGGAAGTACGCATCGTTCATCGGTGGCGACCTGGTCGTCATCCCCAAGGGCAGCAAGCGCGTCGACGACTCGCTGGCGTTCATGCACTACCTGCTCAACGACACGCAGCAGGTCGAGCTGTACGCCAAGGCGCTCAACCTGCCGACCCGCACCGACCCGAAACTCACCGACAACCAGTACTACAAGGCCGAACCGCTCATGCGAGACGTGGCCAAGGCGTTGGCCGTCGGCAGGACGCCGTACACCCTGACGTTCTTCGAGCAGATCAACGATCCGGCCGGTCCGTGGCTGCAGCAGCTCCAGAGGGCCTACTACACGACCGACGATCTCGACAAGGTCATCGCCGACGCCAAGACGGCGATGAAGGCGATCTCCTGCAAGTAAGCCCACCGATGTAGTCGAATCCGACATGGACGGCCGCGGCGCTTCCTCCAGAGCGCCGCGGCTGATTCCATCCTTCACCATTGCAGGTGCCACCGGCCGTCCGGCAGGTGGAGCCCAGCCGTGGAGACCGAATGACCGCCAGACGACGTCGAAGATTGACCGGCCTGCTCTATGTGGCGCCGGCCGTCGTCTTCGTGCTGATCTTCACGGCCGTACCACTGGCCGGGATGGTGGCGATGTCGTTCACCAACTGGTCGCTCATCACGCCACCGAAGTTCATCGGACTGACGAACTTCCAACAGGCGATCGGCCGATGCCCAGTTCTGGGGCTCGCTCGGCTACACCCTGAAGTACACCCTGCTCATCACCCCGATCCTGATCGTCGGGGGCTACCTGCTGGCCTTGCTGGTCGCGCCGAACACGCCGCTGCGTCGGACGACCCGGGCGATCATCTTCGTGCCGGTCGTCATCGGCCTCGGCGTGTCGAGCCTCCTGTGGGTCTGGCTGTTCGACCCGTCGTCCGGACTCATCAACAAGGCGCTGCCTCGACCTCGGACGTGATCGACAAGCCCATCCAGTTGGCTCGGCGTGGACGCCGATATCTCGACCTGGTCGATCATCGCGTCGGTCGTCTGGAAGGTCCTCGGGTTCGGCATGATCCTGTTCGTCGCCGCGATCCAGGCCATCCCGAGCGAGATCAACGAGGCGACCATGGTCGACGGGGCGACCTTCTGGCAGCGGACCCGACGGGTGACCGTGCCCCTGACCCGCCGCACGATCCTGCTGGTCACGCTGGTCAGCGTCATCGGCTCGCTCCTCGCGTTCGACCAGTTCTACATCATGACCGCCGGCCAGCCGTTCAACCAGACCGCGACGGCGGTCTTCTTCATCTACAAGAATTCGTTCCCGTACCTGCATCTCGGGTACGGGGCCGCCCTGTCGCTGATCCTGGCGGCGATCATCCTCGTCTTCACGATCGTCCAGATGGCCCTGACGCGCCGGAGCGACACGTGACCGCCGTCACGGTCCGAGCGCCTGCTGCGCGGGTCTGGTCGCGCGTCTGGGCAGGTCGGAATCGCTACCTCGTGGGCGCGATCTGCCTGGTCATCTGCGTGTTCATGCTCACGCCGATCGTCCTGTCGATGCTCGCGTCGGTCAAGACGACCGGCGAAGCCGCGGCGGTCCCGCCGACCTATGTCCCGCACGAGCTCAGCCTGGACTCCTACCAGCGACTGTGGTCGTACCAGGCGGGTCTGCCGACCTATCTGTTCAACAGCTTCGCGACGGCGTTCATGACGATCGCTTTCACCCTCGCGCTGACCATCCCCGCCGGCTACGCACTGGCCCGCTTCCCGGTGCCGGGCAAGGAGCTCATCTTCGTCTTCCTGCTGCTGGCGCTGATCATCCCCTACCAGGCGCTGCTGACGCCGATCTTCCTGATGTTCGCCCAGGTCAAGCTGACCAACACGCTGATCGGACTGGCCATCGTCCATACGGTGATCCAGCTCCCGTTCAGCCTCTACATCATGCGCAACAGCTTCGAGTCGGTCCCCCGCGAGCTCGAGGAGGCCGCGCTCACCGACGGCGGCAACTCGTGGCAGATCCTGACGTCGATCTTCATCCCGGCGGTCGTGCCGGCGATCGTCACGGTCGCGCTGTTCGCCTTCGTCACGTCATGGAACGAGTTCCTGGCAGCACTGGTCCTGTTGAGCCGGGCGTCCACGTTCACGCTGCCGCTGATCCTGGCCACCGCTCGCGCCGAGACCAGCCTCGGTGGCACCGACTGGGGGATGCTCCAGGCCGGCATCACGATCGCCATGATCCCGTGCATCGGCATCTACCTGCTCCTGCAGAAGTACTACGTCTCGGGCTTCACGAGCGGCGCCCTGAAATGACCCTCGACGTCCTCAGCCCGGGTGCGGCCGTCATGCCGACGGCATCGGCCACGTCGGTGTACACGCCGGTCGGCGCCGAGAGCCTGCGGGTCACCGGCGGCTTCTGGGACGCTCGCCTGCGCACGAACCGCGAGCGAACGCTGCCCCACGGGTTCGAGCAGCTGGAGCGCGCGGGTAACCTGGCCAACCTCCGCATGGCCGCGGGTGCCAAGGGAACGTACCGGGCGCTCGGCCGGGACGTCGGGCTCGTGTTCCCGTTCCTCGATACCGACGTCTACAAGTGGCTCGAGGGCGTGGCCTGGGAGCTGGGACGCCGCCCCGACCGCGGGCTGGCGCGATCCGCGGACGAGGTCATCGCCCTCGTGGCCAAGGCCCAGCGGGCCGATGGGTACCTCAATACCTTCGTCCAGGTCGTGGCCCCCGGTCAGGAATACCAGGACCTCGCATGGGGGCACGAGCTCTACAGCTTCGGTCACCTCATCCAGGCCGCGATCGCCTGGAGGCGGGCCCTCGGCGACGATCGACTCCTGAACGTCGCGACCCGGACCGTCGACTCGATCGAGGGGGCGATGGGCCCCGGCGGGCGTGTCGCACTCGATGGCCACCCCGAGATCGAGATGGCGCTGGTCGAGCTCTTCCGCACGACGGGCGAGCGACGCTACCTCGAACTCGCCGCCGCGATGATCGACGCGCGCGGTCACGGGCGGATCGGGGCGGGTCGACACGGAACGACGTACTGGCAGGACCACGCGCCGTTGCGTGATGCGCCGACCGTCGCCGGCCATGCCGTTCGTCAGCTGTACCTCGACTGCGGTGCCGTCGACGTCGCCACCGAATTGGGCGATGGCCGGCTCCTCGACGCCGTGATGCGGCGCTGGCGCGACATGACCGCCACGCGGATGTACCTGACCGGCGGCCTTGGCAGCCGGCACGGTGACGAGTCATTCGGCGATCCGTACGAACTCCCGCCGGACCGAGCGTACGCGGAGACATGCGCGTCGATCGCCGGAGTGATGCTCGCCTGGCGCCTGCTGCTGGCCACGGGCGATCCCGATTGCGCCGATGTCATCGAGCGGACGATGTACAACGGGCTACTGTCGGGTGTCTCGCTCGATGGATCGAGCTTCTTCTACGACAACCCCCTCCAGCGTCGAACGGAGCGTGCCGCCGCCGGCGCCGGCCAGGGCGAGCGGTCGCCCTGGTTCGTCTGCGCCTGCTGTCCACCGAACGTGATGCGGTTCCTGAGCTCGTGGCAGCAGTACATCGCCACGACCGATGACGGCGGGCTCCAGCTCCACCAGTTCACGACCGGCGAGATCCTCGCGCCCGTCGCGGGCGGGACCGCCCGGGTCGCCACCGAGACCGCCTATCCGTGGGACGGGACCGTGAGCGTGACCATCCTGGAGTCGCCACAGCGACCGTGGACGTTGTCCCTCCGGGTGCCCGGTTGGTGCCGCTCGGCGACCCTGCGGACCCCGGCGGGCGAGGGCGTCCAGCTGCCATCGGGCACCCGCCACGCCAGCGAGACGCGATCGTGGCGGCCCGGCGACTCCGTCGTCCTCGCTCTCGACATGCCGATCAGGGTCACGGAACCGGACCCCCGTGTCGATGCCGTCCGCGGGTGCGTGGCGCTGGAACGCGGTCCGCTGGTCTACTGCGTCGAGACCGTCGACCTTCCGGCCGGTGTCCACCTCGAGGAGCTGGAGCTCGAGCCCGCCGCCCAGCCTGTCACCGTCCCTCGCCCCGACCTGCTCGACTCGGCCATCGGCCTGGCCGTCCCGGCGGTCCGTCGGCAGCTGGGACACGCCTCCGGGACACCGGACGCGTGGACGTCGGTCGAGATCGGTGCCGTCCCCTATTTCGCCTGGGCGAACCGCCGACTGGACGCGATGCGGGTCTGGATCCCGCGCCGCTCAGGCGGGACCGACCCAGAGACCGACGACGAGGTCGCCGAGGGCTGATCCGGGCGGGCCGGGATCAGGCCGCCGGCCCCGCGGTCGACTGGCGGACGACCAGCGTCGGCTCGAAGACCTTCACCCGCGGTGCGCGCGATACGCTCGGATCCTTGGCGAACCCGATCGCCAGTCGGACGCTCTCGCCCACGATGTCGGCGATCGGCATCCGCAGCGTCGTCAAGCGCGGGCACCGTGTGGGCGGCCAGCAGGAGGTCGTCGAACCCGACGACCGACAGCTGGTCGGGAACCGTCCGCCCGAGGCTGTAGGCGGCATGCAGGACGCCGACCGCCACGAGGTCGGTCGAGGTCATGACCGCGGTCGGCGGCTCGTCGAGCTCCAGCAGTTCCTTGATCGCGGTCTCGCCGCCGGCCAGGCTGTTGTCGACGACCTGGACGTAGCCGTCGGGGAGGCCGCCGAACCGCGCACGCATGGACTCGATGAACGCATCCTGGCGCTGCCAGTTGTCGCCCGGCAGGCGGCTGCTGACGAACGCGATCCGCTCGTGCCCGAGACCGATCAGGTGCTCGAGTCCGAGGAGGATGCCGGCCCGTTCGTCGACGTCCACCGTCGGGAACTCGAGCGGACTCGTCCCCTGCCACGTCGCGACCACGGGGACCGACGAGTTCCGCAGGTCGTCGAGCAATCGCGGTTGATCCTGCATGTCGCCGAGCATCACGATGGCGTCGGTGTGACGGGTCTCGAGGACTGCCGTGAGGGCGAGGCCCTCGTCCACGCGCCCGTGCGCATGGCCGAGGACGACGTTGTAGCCGCGGGCCATGGCCTCGACCGCGAGCGCCTCGATGACACCCGCGAAGAACGGGTCGCTGAAGTCGCGCACGACCGCGCCGATGAGCATCGTCGACGCCCCCCGCAGCCCGCGCGCGTGCGGGTTCGGACGGTAGCCGAGCTTGCGCGCGGCGAGGATGACCCGCTCGCGGGTCTCGGGCGCGATCGGCACCCGGGTCGGTGCGTCGTTCAGGACCCGCGACACCGTGCTCTGCGACACGCCGGCCATGGTCGCGATGTCACGCATCGTCGTGACGGGCGACGCGCGTCGGGCGTCAGGCGCCGGTGCGCTCGGCGTCGCCGGGACCGCTTCGATCGCGTCCTCCACTGCCACGGTCCAAGCGTAGCACCCGCGATGCACTCATACGATTGCGCTCACGAAGTCCGGGACGGATGCGCGGTCAGCCGGAGATCTCCGCCCGTTCGGTGAACAACGCCGTGACGACCAGCGCGCCGATCAACCAGAGCGACACGACGATCAGTGCCACGTCGGGTTCGAGACGTGGCCCGCCGCCTCCGCCACCGCCACCGGTGGAGGTCGCCCGGACGACCGCGCCGGCCGCGTTGAACGGCATGTACTTGACGACATCGGGCAGGAAGATCGCCAGCGAACGACTCGCCGAAGTAGATCGCGATCCCGACGCCGATGCCCGCGAGCTGACTGCGCGCGAGGGTCGCGATGGCGAACCCGAGCGCACACGCCTCGGCGAGGGCGAGCCAGCCACGTCCGAGGATGTTCGGCAGGGTCCCCAGCGTCGCCGTATCGCCGACCCCACTCGTCGGCACCTGCGCGAGGTTCGCCGCGACGATCGCGACGACCACCCCGACGACGAACGCGACGAGGAGGGCGATCCCGACCATGACCGCGATCGAGACGAACGACACGAGCTGGTAGCGGCTCCGGCTCTCACCGCGGGCGACCGCGGCCTTGAGCGTGCCCCAGGTCCACTCGGAACCTGCGATCGCCGCCCCGTAGATCATCGCGAACAGGCCGCCGAGACCAAGGATGAACGACAGCAGCAGCGTGTAGGCGCCAGGGAACGTCAGGAGGAGGAGGGCGCCCTCGCTCCCATCGCCGGTCGCCTGCCGTGCGGTCGCCCCGACCGCGATGTAGATGAGGGCCAGCAGCCCGACCAGCAGGCCGAACGTCACGTACGTCGCGGGTCGTCGGACGAGCTTACGCAGGCCGGCCACGAACAGCTTCATGCCGCGCCTCCCCCGCCCGAGGTGGCCGCTCCACCGGAGCCGGGTGGCGGGACGTTGCCGCCGGCGACGCCGAAGAACGTCCCCTCATGGCTCGTGGACGCCTCGCCCGCGGTCAGCTCCAGGAAGAGCGACTCCAGGTCGCTGCCGGTCTCGAGGCCGGACGCATAGATGTCGGCCGTGGCGAGGGCCCGGTTGACCTCCGCGGCGCGACTCGGATCGATCCTGAGCGACAGCCAGCCTTCGCTCCCGTCGCCCTCCGAAGCCGTGCCGGGGACGAGGCCGTCGAGGACCCGCCGCGCAGCGGCGACCTCGGCCGGGGCGACCCGCACCTTGATGAGTCCCTCGCCCTCCAGGAGCTGCTCGATCGGGCCTTCGCGGACGAGCCGGCCGGCGGCGATGATCCCGAGGACGTCCGCCAGTTGCTGGACCTCGCCGAGGATGTGACTGGACACGAACACCGTCTTGCCCGTCGAAGCTAGGTGTCTCAGCGTCTCGCGCATCGCCACGATCCCGGCCGGGTCCAGGCCGTTCGCCGGCTCGTCGAGGAGCAGCAGGCTCGGGTCGCTCAGGAGCGCGGCCGCGATCCCGAGGCGCTGCTTCATGCCCAGCGAGTAGGTCTGGACCTTGTCGCGCGCCCGGTCGCGGAGGCCGACCAGTTCGAGCAGCTCCTCGATCCGGCGAGCTCGGGGTCGCGGCGCCCGTGGCCGCCAGCGAGCGCAGGTTCTCGCGCGCCGAGAGGTACGGGTAGAACGACGGCGACTCGATGAGCGCGCCCACCTCGAACAGGCGGCGCCGATCGCGCCGACCGAACGGGCGACCCAGGATCTCGATCGTGCCGGCGTCGGGTGGATGAGCCCGGTGAGCAGGCGCATCGTCGTCGTCTTGCCGGCGCCGTTCGGCCCGAGGAAGCCGTAGACGACGCCGGACGGGACGGACAGGTCGAGGCCGGCGAGGGCCATCCGTTGGCCGTAGCGCTTCTGGAGCCCACGCGTCGCGAGGGCGAGTCCGTCGGTCATGGGCGATCTCCGAACGGGCGGGTCTCCGATAGTGCCTTCGGAAAGGAAGCCGTGTCAACCGAGCGACGGCGCCGGGCGACCGCGACCTCGGCTCCGCCGAACGGCGTCAATCGAGGTGGAAGATCTCCTCGAGCCGTTGGTGGAAGCCCGTGGCCGGATCGGTCATCGGATCGATCAGCGCCGCCATCTCCGCCTGCCAGCGGTCGTTGACCGGGGCCGCGGCCATCGAGGCACGGAATGCCGCGAAATCGTCGACCTCGAGGTAGGCGAACAGCTGCGCCCCGAGGATGAAGATCGAGTAGTCGCGACAGCCGGCGGCCTTGAGCGCGTCGAGCATCTCCGGCCAGACGGCCGCGTGCCTTCGGCGGTATTCGGCCTCCTGCCCGGGCAGGAGCCGCATCGTGAAGCCGACACGTTCCATCGGTCACTCCTCCTGAGATGGGCGGAGCCCCGGAAGCATCGCTCCCGGGGCTCCGATCCGCGCCCGTCGGACGTGGCTGATGACCTAGAAGTTGAAGTTGTCCACGTTCGTCTTGTCGAACCGGAACGCCGGGCCGAGGACGACGATGCTGTCCTTGCCGATGGTGTACGGCTTGTCGCCGTTGAGGCCCTTCACGCTGAAGGTCTCGCCTTCGTTGCCCTTGATCTCGCCACTGACCAGCTTGGCCGCGACCTGCTCGGCAAGGTAGCCGAGATCCGGGACGCTCCACAGCCCGAAGACCGGGGAGGTGCCGTCCTTGACGAACGGCTTCATGTCGTTCGGGAAGCCAAGGCCGGTGACCTTGACGCTGTCCGACTTCTTTGCCGCGGACACGACCTGGGCGGCCGCGAGGATGCCGACGGTGGTCGGGGCGACGATGACCTTGAGGTTCGGGTACTTGGTCAGCAGGCCCTGGGCCTGCGTCGTGCTGACATCGGGCTTGTCGTCACCGTAGACGGTGTCGACGAGCTTGAGACCCTTGTACTTGGCGTCGGTGGACAGGGTCTTCTTCATGAGGTCGATCCACGCGTTCTGGTTGGTGGCCGTGGCGGCCGCCGACAGGATCGCGATGTCGCCAGTGCAGTTCGGGGCCAGTTCGCACGCCCAGTCGGCGAGGTTGACACCGACGCCACTGAAGTCGACCTGATTGACGAACACGTTGTAGGCGCCGACCGCGGGGCTGGAGTCGAAGCCCACGACCTTGATCCCGGCTGCCATCGCGGCCTTCAGGTCGGGAGCGACCGCGTCCTTGTCATCCGCGGAGATGATGATCGAGTTGACCTTCTTGGTGATCAGGTCCTTGATGAACGGGACCTGGAGGTCGGCCTTCGGCTCGTTCGGCCCGACCTGGGTGACCGTGGAGCCGGACTCCTTGGCGCCCTTGTCGATCCCGACCTTCGCCGCGGCGAAGTACTGGTTGACGATGTCCTTCGGCAGGTAGCCGATCGACATGGCGCCGGCGGCGCCGGAGGCGGCCGCGGACGGCGCGGCCGATGAGCCCGAGCCGCTCGAGCAGGCCGCGAACATCACGGCCACGACGCTGGTGAGGGCGACGGCTCGCCCGATGGATCTGAGGTTCAAGGCTATTCCTCCTCTATCTATGACAGGGCCCGCTCACCATGGACGACCGAGTCGGCCGGCGGCGGCCGACCCCCACGGACTCGATCGATGGCCGACATGGCCTGGTGAGCAAAGGTGGGGACGACGACCGACACGATGAGCAGCAGCCCGAGGGCGATGCTCTGCACGTCGACGGACACGCCGGCGAGACGAAGCGCGTTCTGCATGACCGCCACGACGAGGACGGCCAGCACCACGCCGGGGATCGTCCCCGATCCGCCGAAGATGTTGACGCCGCCGAGCAGCACGATGGTCACGACCGTGAGGGTCATGCCCTGGCCGGCATCGGCGCGGGATGTCGACAGGCGCGATGTCAGGATGACCCCGGCGAGCGCAGCGATCAGGCCGGTGAGCACGAACAGGCCGATCTTGACGCGGGCCACACGCACGCCAGAGAAGCGCGCGGCACCGGTGTTCTTGCCGATCGCGTAGACCTGGCGCCCGACCCACGACCGATGGAGGATGACGCCGAGGATGAGTGCGAGCGCGAGGAAGATGACGAACGGCCACGGGATGTCGGTTCCGGGCACGTGCCCGAAGCCGATCTCGGTGAAGCCGGGTGGGAAGTCGCTCACGCCGCGCGGTCCGAGGATGATCAAGGCGAGTCCCCGGAAGAGGGCCAGCGTCCCGAGTGTCACGACCAGGGACGGCAGGCCGCCACGCGCGACGAGCAGGCCGTTCAAGAGGCCGCCGAGCACGCCGACGACGAGGACGGCCACGATCCCGACCTCGATCGGGATCCCTGCCGCCCACATGAAGCCGAGGATCGCGCTGGAGAGGCCGGCCATCGACTCGACCGACAGGTCGATCTCGCCCGCGATGATGATCAGCGTCATGGGCAGGGCCATGATCGCGACCTCCATCAGCGAGGCGATGAGGTTCCCGAAGTTGCCCGCCGACAGGAAGAATGGCGACAAGGCGTTGCCGAGCACGATGAGACCCAGCAGCGCGGCGAGAAGGAGGACCTCCCAGCGTGCCAGCAGGCGGGTCCACGATCGGCGCTCGGTGCCGGGGGTCACGGTGACGCTCATCGGCTGCGGTTCAACGAGGCGGCACGCTGAAGCCGACGCAGGATGTACGCATCGGCGCTGACCGCGACGAGGATGACGAGGCCATAGATGGCCTGCAGCCAGAACTGCGAGAGCCCGATGAGGATCAGGGCGTTGGCGATGAACCCGAGGAAGAAGGCGCCAAGGGCGGCGCCGACGAGGGTCCCGGTGCCACCGAAGATGCCGACCCCTCCGACCACGACCGCGGCAACGACCTGGAGCGTATACCCGCCCGCGGACGTCCCGTTGATGGTCCCGAACTCGATGACATACATGACTCCCGCGACGCCCGCGAGCAGGCCGCACAGGGAGAAGGCCACGAAGACGACCAACCGCGACGGGATGCCGAGGATGGCGGCCGCCTCCGGGTTGCTGCCGACCGCGTAGAACTGACGCCCGAACTTGGTCCAGCGGAGGAGGACCGACCCGATCGCCACCACGATGACGGCGATGAGGACGAAGATCGGGATGCCGAGGATGTCCTGGTGGGCGGCGTCGGTGAAGCCTGGCGGCAGGCCTGCTTTCGGGACCTGGTGGCTGCCCGCGATCAGGTAGTCCACGCCGCGGAAGATGCTCAGGGTGCCCAGGGTCGCGACGATCGCCGGGACCCGCAGGACCGTGACGATGAACCCGTTGATCATCCCGAGGACGAGCCCGATGCCGATCCCGAACAGGATCGCGCCTGGCGCGCCGAACATCTGGTTCTCGAGCGAGACGGCGACGCAGTAGGCGACGAGGCCCATCATCGCCTCGACGGACAGGTCCACGTTCCGGGTGATGACCACGAGGGCCTCGCCGACGGCGGCCACGGCTACGATCGAGGCAAGGACCGCGACCTGCGAGATATTGTCGACGGTCAGGAACTGGGGTGCCGCGATGGAGACCAGGGCACCCAGCACGACCATGATCGCGACGAGGCTGAGCTCGCGCTGGCGCGCGACGACGCCCACCCACGCGCCGCGGTCGCGCGGTGCCTCGAGACTGGCGGTGACGCCGGCGTCAGTCATGCGCTTCCAGCGGGTCGGCGGCGAGGTTGCCGGTCGCCGCGAACATCACTCGCTCCTCGGTCGCGTCAGTGCGCGCGATCTCGGCCGTGATCCGGCCCTCGTGGAGGACGATGATCCGGTCGGACATCGCGAGGACCTCGGGCAGGTCGCTGGAGATGAGGATGATCCCGAGACCGGACGCCGCCAGTTCGGAGACGATCCGATGGACCTCGACCTTGGCCCCGATGTCGATGCCACGAGTCGGTTCGTCGAGGATGAGCAGCCGCGGCTTGGAGGCCAGCCATTTGGCGAGGACGACCTTCTGCTGGTTCCCACCCGACAGCGCACCGGCCATCTGCTCGACGCCCGTCATCTTGACGTTGAACTGCTCGGTGTACTCGCCGGCCACGGCCCGCTCGGTGGAGGCATGGACCAGGAATTTCGGGAAGAGACGCGGCAGGATCGGCAGCGTCACGTTCTGGGCGATCGAGAAGTCGAGGACCAGGCCCTCCTGGTGGCGATCCTCCGGGAGATAGGCGACTCCGGCGGTCATCGCCGCTGACGGGCTCGCGAAGCTGACGGGCGTCCCGTCGAGCACGACCTCGCCCGCATCGCGCTGGTCGATGCCGAACAGCACCCGGGCGACCTCGGTCCGACCCGCCCCGACGAGCCCGGCGAACCCGACGATCTCGCCCGCGCGCACGGCGAACCCGATGTCGTTGAAGACGCCGGCCCGGGTCAGGCCCTTGACCTCGAGGAGCACCTCGCCGATCGGCGTCTCGACCTTCGGAAAGAGCGAGACACTGCGGCCGACCATGTGCCGGACGAGGTCCGCGGTCGTCAATCCGCTCGTGGCCGTGGTGATCACGTGGCGGCCGTCGCGGAACACCGTCGCGACGTCACACAGCTCGAAGACCTCGTCGAGCCGGTGGCTCACGAACAGGACGGCCACGTCGCGATCGCGCAGTCGCCGGACGATCGTGAACAGCCGGTCGACCTCGTGGGCCGATAGTGATGCCGTCGGCTCGTCGAGGATGAGGACGCTCGCCTCCACCGACAGGGACTTGGCGATCTCGATCAGCTGCTGGTCGGCCATCGACAGGCCGCGCACCGGCGCACCGACATCGACATGGACGTCGAGCTCCTCGAACAGCGATGTCGCCGCCTTGCGCATCCCGCCCCAGTCGACCGTCCCGAATCGACCCGACGGGGCGTGACCGAGGAAGACGTTCTCGGCGACCGTCAGGTCCGGAAAGAGCCGCGGCTCCTGGTGGACGACGGCGATCCCGAGCGATCGCGCATGCGCGGGGCCGTGCAGGACGATCTCCTGGCCGTCGAGCCAGATCGATCCGCTGTCGGGTTGGTGGACGCCGGCGAGGATCTTGACGAGCGTGCTCTTGCCGGCCCCGTTCTCCCCCACCAGGGCGTGGACCTCGCCCGCGCGCAGTTCGAGCGACACGTCGTCGAGCGCCTGGGTCGCGAGGAACCGCTTGGAGATGCCGCGGAGTTCGGCTCGTGGCGGGGCGACGGGCGATCCTGCCGAGGGCCCGATCGTCTCCGAGGTCCCGGTCGTCACGGCCACCGTCCCGTCATCGACGGGGCACTCCGTCCGTCGGCCAGCCCTGGCGTCCGACGAGATGGACACGGATCCGCCGGTCGAGCAAGGCCTCCACCATCCCGGCGGGAGCCTCGTCGTCGGTCAGGACCGTCGTGACGTCGCCCGTCTTGCAGAACGTCGCGAAGGCCGTTCGCTCCCATTTCGTGTGGTCCACGATGGCGAGGACCTCGCGGGCGGCCGCGACCATGGAGCGCTTGATCTGCGCCTCCTCCTCGGTCGCATCGCTCAGCCCCGATTCGATCGTGAAGCCGGCCGCCCCGACGAACGCCTTCTGGACGTTGATCCGGCTGAACAGGCCGTCGCCCAGTTGTCCGACGACCGACAGGGCCTCCCAGCGGACCCGGCCACCGAGCATCAGCACGATGATCCCGGGCGACCCGGCCAGCTCCGACGCCAGCCGCAGTCCGTTGGTGATGACGGTCAACTGGCTCCAGCCGCCGCGGGCCTTGAGGCGTCGCGCCACCGCGAGTGACGTCGTGCTGGCATCCATGACGATGCTCTCGCCGTCCTGGACGAGCTCAGCCGCCGCCGCCCCGATGCGCGCCTTCTCGTCGCGCTGGAGTCGTTCGCGGATATCGAACGCGAGCTCCGAGCGACTCCGGTCCGGCGCGATGGCGCCACCATGGGTGCGGACGATGCGCCCGTTGGCCTCGAGCGCCACCAGGTCCTTGCGGATCGTCACGGACGACACGCCGAAGCGGGAGGCCAGATCGCTCACCCGGGCGCGACCGCGCTCTTCGACGATGCCGGCGATGTGGTCCTGACGCTCGCGAGCGAACACGTCGCCGGGTACGCCGGGAGTGGCTTCGTTCACGGTCTCTCCGCTGGCCGATCTGGGGGGCATTCGGGTTTCGTATCGGTTCTGGCGCACCATAGTGCGAACGTGAATGCAATGTCAACAAATCTTATTGAAACCAAACGAAAGTTGTGTCAGGCTGTCACCCGGACACGAACCTGGCGTCCGCAGACGGATCCACGGCACGCCGCCGTGCCATCCTTGGGGGCACGACACCGCGCATGCAGCGACGGAGAGACACGTGACGAGCAAGCAGGCGATCGTCGCCACCCTGGGGTCCCAGCGGATCGAGCTTCCGTCGTGGGCGTTCGGCAATTCCGGCACACGGTTCAAGGTCTTCGCGCAGAAGGGGGTGCCGCGCGACCCGTTCGAGAAGATCGCCGATGCGGCCCAGGTCCACCGGTTCACGGGTGTCGCACCCACCGTCGCGCTGCACATCCCGTGGGACAAGGTCGACGACTATGCCGTGCTGGGTCGCCATGCCGCCGATCTCGGGGTGGCGCTCGGCACCATCAACTCGAACACGTTCCAGGACGACGACTACATGCTCGGCAGCGTCTGCCATCCGGATGCACACGTGCGGCGCAAGGCGCTCGACCACCTGCTCGAGTGCGTCGACATCATGGATGCGACCGGCTCACGCGACATCAAGCTGTGGTTCGCCGACGGGACCAACTACCCGGGCCAGGACGACATCCGGTCCCGCCAGGATCGGCTCGCCGAGTCGCTCGCGACCCTCTACGCGCGGCTTGGGCCCGACCAGCGCATCGTCCTCGAGTACAAGCTGTTCGAGCCGTCGTTCTACACGATGGACGTGCCGGATTGGGGCACGGCGTTCGCCCATTGCCTCGCCCTCGGCCCCAAGGCGAAGGTCGTGGTCGACACCGGCCATCACGCGCCCGGCACCAACATCGAGTTCATCGTGGCGTCGCTGCTCCGTGCCGGGAAGCTGGGCGGCTTCGACTTCAACTCGCGCTTCTACGCCGATGACGACCTGATGGTCGGCTCGGCCGACCCATTCCAACTGTTCAGGATCATGCACGAGGTCGTGAGCGCGGGCGCGCTGGCGGCCGAGGTCGGCGTGGCGTTCATGCTCGACCAGTGCCACAACATCGAACCGAAGATCCCGGGCCAGATCCGATCGGTGATGAACGTCCAGGAGGCCACCGCCAAGGCGCTGCTCGTGGATACCGATGCGCTCAAGGCGGCGCAGACCTCGTGTGACGTCCTCGGCGCGAACGCGATCCTGATGGACGCGTTCAACACGGACGTGCGCCCGCTGCTGGCCGAGGTCCGGACCGGGCTCGGGCTCGACCCGGATCCGATGGGCGCGTACGCCCGGTCGGGCTACGGCGAGCGGATCGTGACCGAGCGGGTGGGCGGCGCGCAGGCGGGTTGGGGCGCATGAGCACGAGGACCGCCCCCGCGCCGCGAGCCAAGTCACCGGTCGCCGACCTGCTCGACCGGTCGAGGCGCCTCGGAGCCGATCCGCGCAACACCAACTACGCCGGCGGCAACACCTCGGCCAAGGGGACGGCCATCGACCCGGTCTCGGGCCTGCCCGTCGAGTTGCTCTGGGTCAAGGGGTCGGGCGGCGACCTCGGCACGTTGTCCGAAGCTGGGCTCGCGGTCCTTCGCCTCGACCGGTTGCGCTCGCTCGTCGACGTCTATCCGGGCGTCGAGCGCGAGGACGAGATGGTCGCCGCGTTCGACTTCTGCCTGCACGGCCGGGGCGGGGCGGCGCCATCGATCGATACCGCGATGCACGGCCTCGTGGGGGCCGACCACGTCGACCACCTCCACCCCGATTCGGGCATCGCCTTCGCGACCGCGGCCGACGGCGAGGCGCTCACCAAGCGCTGCTTCGGCGATCGCGTGGCGTGGGTCCCGTGGCGCCGACCGGGCTTCCAGCTCGGGCTCGACATCGCCGCGATCAAGGCGGCCGATCCTGGGGCCATCGGGGTCATCCTCGGGGGGCATGGCATCACGGCCTGGGGCGACACCTCGGCCGAGTGCGAGGAACGCTCACTCGACATCATCCGGACCGCAGAGCGGTTCATCGCCGACAACGGGCGGGCGGAACCGTTCGGCGAGCCGCTACCCGGTTACAGACCGCTCGAGCCCGATGAACGCCGTGAGCGCGCGGCGATGCTCCTCCCGCTCCTGCGCGGTCTGGCCTCCACGGACCGGCCGGTGGTCGGCCATTTCGACGACGCGGCGGTCGTCCTCGACTTCCTCGCCAGGTCCGAGCATCCGCGGCTGGCCGCGCTCGGGACGTCCTGCCCCGACCACTTCCTGCGCACGAAGGTGCGCCCGATGGTGCTCGACCTGCCGCCGACCGCGCCGACCGGCGACGTCGTCGCGCGCCTCAACGAGCTGCACGCCGCCTACCGAGAGGAGTACCGCGCTTATTACGACCGCCATGCCGCGCCCGACAGCCCGGCCATGCGTGGCGCCGATCCGGCCATCGTTCTGGTGCCGGGCGTCGGCATGTTCAGCTTCGGCGCCAACAAGCAGACCGCGCGAGTTGCCGGCGAGTTCTTCGTCAACGCCATCAACGTGATGCGCGGCGCGGAGGCCGTCTCGTCGTACGCCCCGATCGCCGAAGCCGAGAAGTTCCGGATCGAGTACTGGGCGCTCGAGGAAGCCAAGCTCCAGCGGATGCCGAAGCCGAAGCCACTGGCGACGCGAATCGCGCTCGTCACGGGCGCCGGGTCGGGCATCGGCAAGGCCATCGCGCACCGCCTCGCGGCCGAGGGCGCCTGCGTCGTCGTCGCCGATATCGATGCCGCCAGCGCGGACGCAGTCGCACTCGAGCTCGGTGGCCCGGACGTGGCGATCGCCGTGACCGCCGATGTGACCGACGAGGCGCAGGTCGTGGCCGCGTTCCGCGCCGGCGTGCTGGCCTTCGGCGGCGTCGACCTCGTGGTCAACAACGCGGGCCTGTCGATCTCGAAGCCGCTGCTCGAGACGACCGTCGGCGACTGGGACCTGCAGCACGACGTGATGGCCCGCGGCTCGTTCCTCGTGTCGCGCGAGGCCGCGCGGATCATGATCGACCAGGGGATGGGCGGCGACCTCATCTACATCGTCAGCAAGAATGCCTTCTTCGCCGGTCCGAACAACATCGCGTATGGTGCGTCGAAGGCCGACCAGGCCCACCAGGTCCGCCTGTTGGCCGCCGAACTCGGGGCCTACGGGATCCGGGTGAACGGCATCAACCCCGACGGCGTCGTGCGCGGCTCGGGCATCTTCGCCAAGGGCTGGGGCGCCGACCGTGCGCGTACGTACGGCATCCCGGAGGAGGCGCTCGGCGAGTTCTACGCCCAGCGGACGTTGCTCAAGCGCGAGGTCCTGCCCGAACACGTGGCGGCCGCCGTGTTCGCACTGACGGGGGGCGACCTGAGCCAGACGACCGGCCTGCACATCCCCGTCGACGCGGGCGTCGCCGCCGCATTCCTGCGGTGACCGAGGGGTCGTTCGCGGCCGTCGATCTCGGCGCCTCGAGCGGGCGCGTGATCCTGGGTCGCGTCGGCCCCGGGACGCTCGACCTCCAGGAGGTCCATCAATTCGCGAACGGGCCGGTCGCGCTGCCCGACGGCCTCCACTGGGACATCCTGCGGCTGTACCGCGACGTCGTCGATGGCCTTCGCCTGGCGGGCCGGCTGGCGGACGATCTCGGCGGCGTCGGGGTCGACTCATGGGGCGTGGACTACGGCCTGCTCGATGAGAGCGGAGGGCTCGTCGGGAACCCGTTCCACTATCGCGACACCCGAACGGAGGCCGTCATCCCGGCCGTCCACGCCAAGATCGATCGCGAGCGCCTCTACGCGCGGACAGGAATCCAGTACCTCCCGTTCAACACCGTCTACCAGCTCGCCGCCGACGGGGCGACACCGCGTGGCGCTGCCGCCCGGACCTTCCTGATGATCCCGGACCTGATCGGGTACTGGCTGACCGGCATCGCGTCCGGCGAGGAGACCAACGCCTCGACGACGGCCCTGTTCGATGTCCGTCGGCGAGCCTGGGCGACGGACCTCGTCGACGAGCTCGGGCTGACGGCGTCGCTCTTCCCGCCGACCCGGCGACCGGGTGAGGCGCTTGGGCCGCTGCGCGCCGGCGTGTCGACGGAGACCGGCCTGTCCGAGGGGGTCGAGGTGACCCACGTCGGTTCGCACGACACGGCATCGGCAGTGGTCGGGCTGCCGGCCGAGGGCGACGACTTCGCCTACATCGCGTGCGGGACGTGGTCGCTCGTCGGGCTCGAACTCGACGCACCCATCCTCACCGAGGACAGCCGGATGGCCAACTTCACCAACGAGCTCGGGGTCGATGGCCGGGTCCGGTACCTGCGCAACGTGATGGGCCTGTGGATCCTCCAGGAGGCGCTGCGGGCCTGGGAGCGCGAGGGGTACGCCCCCGGGCTGGCCGGTCTGCTCGAGGCGGCCGCGGCGCTGCCCGATGGCGGACCCTTGATCGACCCGGACGATCCGTCCTTCCTGCCACCGGGCGACATGACCGCGCGTATCGCCGAGCTCTGCCGGCGCTCCGACCAGCGGCCGCCCGAGACACGACCGGCCACCGTCCGCTGCATCGTGGACAGTCTCGCCGCGGCCTACGCGAGGGCGGTGGACGATGCGGTCCGCCTGTCGGGTCGGTCCGTCACGGTCGTCCACCTGGTCGGTGGCGGCAGCCGCAACGACCTGCTCTGCCAGGCGACCGCGGACGCCTGCGGCCTGCCCGTCGTGGCCGGGCCGGTGGAGGCCACCGCGCTCGGCAATCTCCTCGTCCAGGCACGGGCGCACGGGATGGTGTCGGGCGATCTCGAGACGCTGCGGGCGTTGGTACGAGCGACAGGCGACCTCCGGCGTTACGAGCCACGGAGGGTGCGAGCCTAGCCCCGGCCGACGTCCTCGACCGTGTTCTCGAGCGCTCCGAGACCCGCGATGGCGATCCGGATGACGTCGCCGGCACGGAGGGTGAACGGCGGCGGCGGGACGATGCTGGTCCCGGTCAGCAGGATCGCCCCGACGGGAAACGTCAGCGCGGCCCCAAGGTTCTGCGCCAGCTCCACGAACCCACGGCGCATCTCGGCGGTCGAGCTCTCGCCGGAAAAGGTCGTCGCCCCGTCGCGGGCGATGTCGAGCCTGAGCGCGAACGGCGGGGTCACCGCGTCCGCGACGACGATCGCCGGGCCGAGGCCGCACGAGCCGTCGTAGACCTTGGCCTGCGGCAGGTAGAGCGGGTTCTCGCCTTCGATACTGCGTGAGGACACGTCGTTGCCGATGGTGTACCCGACGATCGAGAGGTCCGCCGCGATGACGAGCGCCACCTCCGGCTCGGGCACGTCCCAGGTCGAGTCGCGCCGGATCCCGATCGTCTCGCCGGGTCCCCTCGCCCGCCAGCCCGGCCCCTTGAAGAAGATCTCGGGCCGCTCGGCGTCATAGACGCGGTCATACACGGATGCCGCTGCCTCGGACTCCTCCATCCGGGCGTCGCGCGAGCGGAGGTAGGTCACCCCGGCCGCCCAGATCTCCTGCGTCTCGACGGGTGCGAGCAGGGCCGCTCCGACCGGGACAGGCCCCGCGCCCGGCGCGACGAGGAGCTCGGCCATGCCTCCGCGTGTCGCGAGGGCGGCGTCGAGCGTCCGACCCGCGACGATCAGTTCGGCCGGTCCGGTATCGACGTCGCCCCGCGCGAGCCGGGTGGCGCCATCGGGCAGGCGAAGGCGGTAGATGGCTGTGGGCATGGACCGATGGTAGCGACCCGGTGAGGCCCCTGGAGGGCGACCGCTACGGCCAGTCGACCCGAGCGGGCTCCTTTGGCGTGGAGGTTTCGGCGGCCGGTGTGGAGGTTTCGGTGGCCGGCGGAGCCGCCTCGGTCTCGACGCCGTTCGACGCCGGTGGTGCGAATGGCCACGTGACCTCGCTCGGCGGCGGCTCGCTCGGCGGCGGCGCGCTCGGCGTCGGGCTCGGCTGCGGCTCGGCGGCGTGGCGTCCACCACCGCAGCCGGTCTCCGGCACGATCGGGCCACGCGACCGGTGACGGCTCCGCCAAGGGTCCAGCGCCGTTGGTCGTGGCCGGTGCCGGCGATTGCGCGGCACTCGGCCATCCGACGTAGAGGACGCTGGCCAAGTCGGCCGGCGGCACGGTCGAGTCGGCCGGCGGCGCGGTCGGGGCGGCTGGTGCAGGCGCTGCCGGGACGACAGGCCAGGCCACCGGTGTCGCCGCGACGGGTTCCGGGGCGATCGTGGGTGTCGGCGTGTCCGCCGGCGGCACCGACGGCCAGGCAGGCTCGGTGGCCGGGGCTGTGGGCGGTGGGGCCACGGCTGGTGGTGCGGACCCCGTCGCAGAGAACGCCACCACCGGGTCCGCGCCGGCCGTCGCCGAGCGGGCTGTGGCCACCATCCATGACGCATCGGAGCGAGCGGTCGCTCCCGATCCCCCGATCGGCCCACCCTCCGCCGCTGGCTCGAAGGCCTGCTCTGCGAAGCCGAACACCAGCGCAAATCCCAGGACTCGCCGCGGTGGCCGGGTACGAGAGCGTCAGCGAGGCGGGAAGGACCAGCAGCCCGACACCCACCCCGAGCTGGACGAGTCCGATCCCGACGAAGGCCGACAGGGCGCCGATCACCGGGGCCAGCAGCATCGACCCCCAGCGGCTCCCCTCATCGACGGTCTCTGGTCGCGCCCTGAGGGCTCGGCGCATCGCGTTCAGGAAACCGCCGAGCGCACCCACGAACACGACCGCGACGAGCGCCGGGCCGAGCAGGACGACGCCGGCGACGAAGCCGATCCCGATGATGCCCAGATAGGCGGACTGTCTCTGTCGGGCCACGAATCGCTCGAACGCTCGTTCCTGGACGTCCTGAGCGGCCTTGACGGCGACATCGAGATCCGGCCGCCCGGGCGGGATGAGCGTGATCTCGGCCCGATGGACGAGGGTCCAGCCGGCCGCCTCGTCCCGCGCCGGTCCAGGGCCACTGGAACCGGCGCCGATGCACGAGGATCCCGGCCCCCTCCAGCAAGGCGTGAACGGGATCCCCGTCGGCGACCCCGAGCCGCCGGGCGGTGGCCCGGGCGCCCTCGATCTCGGCCTCGAGCGCCGCTCGCGCCGGGCGCCCGACCAGGTGGTACCGCAGCGTTTCGGAGACGATCAGGTACAGGCCGAGCAGGCCGATCCCGAACCACTGGATGCTGTCGATCGTCACGAGCACGCCCCGTCTCGCTCGGCCACCGCGACCCGTGCGGGTCGACCGAGTCGCGCCACTCTATCGCTGCCGTCCGATCGTGGCTACAGGCGGATAGGCCCAGGCCGAGACCTCAGACGATCGGGACGACCTCGGTCGCGAACCGATCCATCGCGCGGACCAGCGCATCGGGGTCGGTCACACTGAAATTCAGGGCCAGGTGGGTCACGCCAATCGCCGTGTAGGCCCGAACCTCCGCCGCGATGTCGTCGACCGAGCCGCGCATGGCATAGTCCTCGTCCGGCGCCCCGTCGAACTGGACGCGGACGCGAGCCGACAGCGTCGGCATCGCCCGGCCGGCCGCATCCGCCGCGGCACGGATGATCGGGATCCGCGACGCGTACGTCTCCGGCCCCGTCGAACTCGAGTGGTAACCGTCCGCGAGTCGGCCGATCCGCTCGAGCGCCGGCCCGGCGCGGCCACCGACGACGATCGGCAGGTTCGCTCCCTGGTCCGGCAGGGGCCCGAACGCGAAGTCGTCGATCGTCGTGAAGCGGCCAGGGAACGGTTCGGTCGATCCGGACCACAGGTGGCGCCACAACCGGATCGTCTCGTCGAGGTAGGCGCCGCGGACATGGAACCGCTCGTCGACCCCCAGGTTGGCGAACTCGCTGCGGCTCCAACCGACCCCGATGCCCGCGATGACCCGCCCGCCACTCAGCGCGTCGAGCGTCGCGAGTTCCTTGGCCAGGACCACCGCGTTCCGCTGCGGGACCACGATGACGCTCGTCCCGAGTCGGACCCGCCGATACCGGGCCCCGACCCACGCGAGCGTCAGGATCGCCTCATAGATGCGTCCGTAGTCCCCGGCGTTCTCGCGCGTGACCAGCACGTGGTCGGTCGTCCACACCGTCGACCAGCCCAGCCGCTCGCCCGCCTCCGCCCCGGCTTCGATCCCTTCACGTGACGCCCCGGCCGGGAAGTTCGGCAGGGCCAGCCCGTAGTCCATGCCGCTACTGTTCGTAGTGCTCGACGACGGCCGGGGGTCGAGGCTCGGCGGCCGATGGATCGAGACCCGCCGCCCGTCGGGCGACCCGCTGGTGGAGCAGGTCGTAGGCACGGTCGAGCTCGACCTTGATCGCTTCGAGCCGCTCGATCTCGGGCTGGCTGAGGCCCCCGCCATCGCCGGCCTGGGCGAACAGCCGCTCCTCCTCGTCGGAGAGCGCGTTGATTCGTTCGAAGATGTCCGAATCCGTCATACCGAACCTCCTGGCGTCCCAAGTATGGCCGGAACGAGGTCGGCTAACCCTTGGCTGCGCCATCGGCCGAGACACGGATCAGCCGCAGCGCCTCGCCAAGGCCACCGGTCCAGGCCTGCCCGTGTCCAGGGAGAACGTACCCCGCCTCGAGCCCGTCGAGGCGGTCCAGCGACACCAGCGCCGCCGCCGGATCCGCACTGAACGGCGCGATCATCGGCCCCGCGGCACCGGTCGTCACGCTATAGGTCGCCATGGCGTCGCCGGTGAGCAGGGCGTCGTGACCCGCGAAATGGAGAGCGGCGCTTCCGGGCGTGTGGCCCGGGACCAGGATCACCGTGGGAGACCCGGGAACCTCGAGGGTCGCGCCATCCCCGAAGGTCGAGACCTCGGCTATCCGCGAGACGCGCATCAACCCGTGGGCCGTGGACCAGGCCAGGAAGCTGA
Organism: uncultured Chloroflexia bacterium; assembly: GCA_963833705.1. Classification (GTDB taxonomy): domain Bacteria; phylum Chloroflexota; class Limnocylindria; order Limnocylindrales; family CSP1-4; genus SPCO01. The sequence continues at coordinate 146,619 of CAWHYQ010000002.1, forward strand.
GCAGGGGGCGGAGCTTGGTCGGCCCCATGCCGCGCGCCGGGTTCTTGACCTCGCCGCGAGCCAACGCGGCATCGAGCTCGTGGACGAGGATCGGCGTGCGGCGCTCGCGCCGGATCCGCTCGGCGAAGCCGATGTGGTCGGTGTGGCCATGGGTCAGGACCACGGCCCGGACGTCGTCGAGCGTCCGCCCCATGGAGGCGAGCTCGGCCGGCAGGTCGCCCCAGTAGGCGGGGGCGCCGGCGTCGACGATGGTCACCTCGCCGGCGGTCTCGACCAGGTAGGCGTTGACCAGACCCTTGCCAAGCCGCCGGATGCCCACTGCGATCTCCATCGATGCCCCCTCGTCCCGACTCAGTCGACGGTGGCCGCCAACACGGCGTCCGAGATCGTCGGCCAGGCCTCCAGTGCCCATGGGCCGAACTCCCGGTCGGTCAGGACCACCAGGGCCAGGTCGGCCACCGGGTCGACCCAGGCGAACGTCCCCGACCCACCGAAATGGCCGAACGTGCCCGGGCTGTTGCGTTCGCCCATCCAGTGTGGCGATTTCCCGTCGTGGATCTCGAACCCGAGACCCCAGTCGCACGGATCGAACCGGCCGACACCGGGGACGACACCCGGCAAGCCCGGGAACGCGACCGTGGTCAACGCCGTGAAACTCGCCTCGCTGAGGAGTGTGGGCCGTAGCCATTCTCGCGCGACGTCGACCAGGTCGGTCAACGGCCCGACCAGACCCTGCGACGGCCGCTCGCGCACTGCCGTCCGGTCAAGACCCAGCGGACCGAGGATCCAGTCCCGGACGACGTCCCCGAAGGGCGCGCCGGCCCGCTCACCGACGAGGGCGCCGAGCGTGTCGAACCCCGGGTTCGAATAGATCCGCCGTGTCCCGGGTCTGGCCAGCGTCCCCTCGCCCTCGAACGGAAGGCCTGCTGCGTGGGCGAGCAGGTGTCGAACGGTCGACCCCACTGGCCCCGCCGGCTCGTCGAGATCGAGCAGCCCGCGTTCGACCGCGATGAGCGCGACCATGGCCGTCACCGGCTTCGTGACGGACGCCCATCGAGACGCGAACGTCGGGTCACCGTGGAGGGCGACGACCCCGTCCGGAGCGACGAGCGCGGCGGCCGCGTGCTCGGCGCCCCAGCCGTCGATGCGCTCGAGGGCGGTGACGGCGGTGGCCGGAGACGGCGTGGGCATGACCGCTGTTCTACCACGTGCCGTTGCCGCGGGTGCGCGCGCGGCCGGGACGTCTGGCGACCGTGGATTGGTCCGTCCGGGCGGCTGGCCCGATCGGCCCCGATACGCCATCCTGTTGGCCATGCGACCCCCCTCGGCCCGACGCCCGCGTACGATCGCGCCGCTCCTCGCCGCTGCCCTCGTGCTGATCGCCACGAGCGCCGTGAGCGCGACCGAGTTTCCCAAGGGCCGCGAGGGCTACCACAGCTACACCGAAGTGACGGCCGAGGTCGCCGCCGTGGCCGCGGCCCACCCCGACATCGTGTCGCGCTTCTCGATCGGCAAGAGCTACCAGGGCCGCGAGCTCTGGGCGGTCAAGATCTCCGACAACGTCAACGTCGACGAGACCGAGCCGGAGGTGATGTTCGACGGCCTCCATCACGCCGATGAGCACATGGCGGTCGAGATGACGCTGCACATCTTCCACTGGCTGGTGGACGGTTACGGCGTGGACCCGCGGATCACGAACATCGTGAACACCCGCGAGATCTGGATCGTGTTCATGGTCAATCCGGACGGCTCCGAGTACGACATCTCGGGTGGCAAGTTCCACTTCTGGCGCAAGAACCGGCAGCCGACACCGGGGACGACGAGCATCGGCACGGACCTCAACCGGAACTACAGCTACCGCTGGGGCGGCGGCGGCCGGACGAGTTCGAACCCGGCGGCCATCACGTATCGCGGGACCGCGGCGTTCTCCACGCCCGAGGACCGGGCGATGCGTGACTTCATGGCCAGCCGCGTCGTCAACGGTCGCCAGCAGATCAAGATGGCGATGACATTCCACGAGTCGGGCCGGCTGGTCATGTGGCCGTACGGCTACACGATGACCAATGTCCCGGGCGACATGACGAAGCAGGATCAGGCCGCGCTCGTCGAAGATCGGCAAGCACATGGCGGCGACCAACGGCTACAAGCCGGAACAGGCGAGCGACCTGTACATCAGCTCCGGGACGTCGCGCGACTACCAGTACGGTGTCTATCGGATCTTCGCCTACACGTTCGAGCTGTCGATCACGGACTACCCGGACGACTCGCTCATCGCGTCCGAGACCGGCCGCAACAAGGAAGCCGTGCTCTACCTCATGGAGCGCGCGTCGTGTCCGCTGGCCGTGCTCGGCGTGGCCGTCCGGACGGCCCGATGCGGCGCTTTCGACGACGATCTCGAGGTCGCCCGCGGCTGGGTCGTCAACCCCGATGGGACCGACACCGCGCCCGCGGCCGGGCGATTCCGCCGCGGCAATCCGGCGGCCACCACGAGCGCCGGGCCGAAGCAGCTCGGGACGACGCCGTCGGGCTCGATCGCCTTCGTGACCGGCAGCCGCGGCCGGGACGTCGCCGAACGCCGGTGACCTCGACGGCCGGACGACCCTCCGCTCGCAGGCCATCACCCTGCCGGCGATGGCCGGCCAGCGGCTGACCTTCTCGTACGTCTTCGCCCATGACGCCAAGTCGACCGCGGCCGACCGCTTCCGGGCGCTCGTCGAACTCGCCGACGGGACGCAGGTCCCGGTCCTGCTGGCCGCGGGCAAACCGGTCGATGTCGACGGCCGGTGGAAGACCGCGTCGATCTCGATGGACGCGTTCGCCGGGCAGACCGTGCGCCTCCGCTTCGAGGCGACTGACGGCGGTCCGAACAACCTCCTCGAGGTCGAGATCGACGACATCCGGGTGACCCGCGCGAACTGACGCGACACCGCAAGAACCGAATCCCGGAACCGGACGCCATACCCTATCGAGCACGACCACCATGGCGTGCCGAAGCCGAGGCGACCGTGGACCAGCGAGGACTCGTCGAGCGAGCGCGGGGAGGCGATCATGACGCCTTCACCGAACTCGCCCATGGGTCCGTCACGCGGCTGGACCGGGCGGCCCGCCTCATCCTCCGGGACCCGGAACTCGCTCGCGACGCGGTCCAGGAGGCGCTGATCCGAGCCTGGCGCGATCTCCGGCGATTGCGTGACCCCGACCGGTTCGACGCCTGGCTCCATCGCCTGACCGTCAACGCCTGTCTCGACATCGCCCGTCACCGGCGCCGGCGCGTCATCGAGGTCGAGCTCGACCCGATCGACGCGACCGGCCGTCATGGACATGTCTGGCGCGTTCGCCGATCGAGAGATCGTCGACGCTGCCATGCGCCGCCTCGACGAGAACGGGCGGGCGATCGTCGTCCTGCACTACTTCCTCGGGATGCCCTTGACCGACGTCGCGGCGACGCTCGGCATCCCGATCGGCACGGTCAAGTCGCGCCTGCATCGCGCCCTGGGCGAGATGCGAGTGACGGTCGAGACCGAACCCCCGTCGCCGTCGCCGATCCCGGGAGGGCAGGTGGCATGACCACCCCGACGCGAGAGCGCAACCTGCCGGGCATCCTCGACGACCTGTCGGCGGGACCGACCCCCGAATACCTCGATGACGTCTTTGCACGGACCGGCCGGATGCGGCAGCGGCCCGGCTGGACGTTCCCCGAAAGGTGGTTCCCGATGGCTGACATCACTCGCTCGCGGGCGTTCGCGCCCGCGCCCCCATGGCGGATGATCGCGCTCGCGCTCGTCGTCATCGCGCTCATCGCCGCCGCTCTGTTCGCGTACGTCGGCTCGCGGCAGCAACGGGTCCCGGCTCCGTTCGGGCCGGCGCAGCAACGGCCTGATCCACGTACGAGGTCGAACGGCGATATCTACGTCGGAGATCCCGTGACGGGCGATAGCCGGCTCATCGTCGGCGGATCCGAGACGGACAGCGCTCCCGGGTTCTCCCCGATGGGACGCTCGTGGCGTTCCTCAGACTCGACACCGCACAATGCTGCATGAACAGCCACCTCGTGGTTATCCGCCCCGATGGGATCGACCTGAAGCGCGTCACGACGACTTCGTTCGCGTCAGATACCTGGGTCAATTGGACCCCGGACAGCAGGCATTTTGCCGTCATCCCCACTTCGGGTGGACGAGACGAGATCGACATCATGGACTTGAGCGGCAGCGCGCAGCGCCTGGTGACTGGCATGCCCGTCTCGTCGCTCGTGTTCCGACCCCCGCTCGCACAGGAGATCCTGTTCCGCGGCGTCAAGGATGGACACCCGGGCCTGTATGCGATGGCCACGGATGGGACCAACATCCGTCCGCTCATCACGACGGCCGAAGACAATGACCTTGACCTTGCCAACTTCGTGTATTCGGTGGATGGGACCAGGATCTTCTTCCAGAAGGCAGTCCAGGTGACCCCCGACGGCGGATGCTGCCAGCTGTGGGTCATGAACGCAGACGGCTCCGACGCCCATCGGTTCGTGAGCGATGTCGACGCATCGTGGGAAGGGGTGCCGTCCGTGTCGCCAGATGGTCGGTGGGTCGCCTTCTGGCGAGTCGTCGGGACGGGGACGGTCGCCGTCGTGCGCGCTGACGGAACCGGTCCGGTGATCCAGACCAAGCCGGAGCTGAGCGGCATCGCAGGCTGGAATTGGGCGCCCGATTCGAGCACGATCGTCATGCGCCCCGACGATGCTGCCGACGGGGCACCGCGCATCTACCTGTTGGACCCGGCGGGCGGGCGCGAGACCATCACGAACCTGCAGACGAGCAATCTGCCGGATTGGCAGCGCCTGGCGCCCTGATGCGCCTCCCGTCCGCTTCGGCGAGGACCCGGGCTCGTTCGTCCGGGGTCCTCGCCGTCACCGTTCCGTCACGGGCTGCGCCTATAGTCTCGGCATGAGGTTCTTCACTTCCAAGACCGACGCCCTCCCCTCCCCCGCCGAAGCCCTGCCCGGCCGCCCGGACCCGATCATGACTCCCGGCCGACACACCATCCTCGGTACTCCACTTGCAGGCCCCTGGCCTGAGGGCACCAAGACCGCGATCTTCGGTCTCGGTTGTTTCTGGGGCGACGAGAAGGACTTCTGGCAACTCCCCGGTGTCGTGACGACGGCCGTCGGCTACGCCGGTGGGCACACCCCCAACCCGACATACCAGGAGGTCTGCTCCGAACGGACCGGTCATGCCGAGGTCGTGCTGGTCGCCTACGACCCGTCGAAGGTCACCTACGAGCAGTTGCTCAAGACATTCTGGGAGGCGCATGACCCGACCCAGGGGATGCGCCAGGGCAACGACCGCGGCACCAGCTACCGCTCGATCATCGTCGTCGCCAACGACGAGCAGCGAGCCGCAGCCGAGGCCTCGAAGGCGATGTACCAGAAGCAACTATCGGCCGCCGGCTACGGCACGATCACCACCGAGATCGTCGACGCCGCCGCGAACCCGTTCTACTACGCCGAGGACTACCACCAGCAGTACCTCGACAAGAATCCCCGGGGTTACTGCCCGAACCACGCGACCGGCGTGAAGCTGCCGGCCGAGTTCGTGGTCACGCCGCTCCAGTACGTCGACTGATCACAGAGCAGACTGCGGCGTATCCAGGATCGCGTAACACGATCGCAATGACGGCGTCCTAGGGGCAGGGTGCGGCGCACAGTCCGCGAACAGGCGGTAGGAGGTCGACCGATGAGCGACCCGAGTGCCTATCCGGCCGGCAACGATGCCGAAGAAGCACCGTTCGTCGACGCTCGGGGACGATCGGGAACCGGCCGATCCTTCACCCGTGGCTTCGCGTGTGGGCTGATCGGCGGGATCGCGATCGTCCCCGTGATCGCCTGGGTGTCGGGCCTTAGCTTGAGCCTGAGCGTCGAGCAGGGCTTCCTCGGGGGATTCACCTTTGCCATATGCGTCGGACTGCTCGCGGCTTGGGTTTCGCGCGGGTTCAGGGGTATGGCGGGGCTGCTCATCGGAGGGTACGTCGGGGGGCTCGTGGGAAATCTGGATCACGGACTCCGCAAACGATGGCATCGGCACCGAAGACGCGGGTTTCTATGACTTCGTCGGGGCGATGGTGAGAGCGGCGATCTGGCTCACTTGGCCCGTATTGACAACCGTCGGCTACGGCGTCGGCCGAGGTCTCTTCGACTCTCGGAAGACTCCGGGTGGGGCTTCCGAGCCATGATCCAGCGACGTACTGGCCCGGGAACGCTCAGTCGGAACTCCAGACGGCGGCCGATACCCCACACCGGACCGGTGTCTCATGGTGCCTCCGGCAATACGCTGACCTGGCTCAGAATCCCCGAGGCTACTGCCCGAACCGCGCGACCGGCGTGAAGCTGCCCGATGACTTCGCGGTGACGCCGCTGCAGTACGTGGACTGAGGGTCGAGCAGGCTCGCGAAGCCGACAGGTCGTCCGACGGCCCGGCGTCTACGATGCCGGGAGGAGGGCGTGAGATGATCGACCCGATCGCGGACATCATCGGCGACTACCGAGCGTTCGCTGCCCAGCAGCGCGACCGGTTGCTGGCGCGCGGCATCGACATCGCCCCTGCGCGCTCAGCCACCTGGCCTACCGGGTGCCCGAGTGGGACCAATACGTCCAGGTCCGGACGCTCCTCGAGCGCCACGCGAGCGCGAATCGGGAGAACGTCTGGAACGGCCGTCCGATCTCCTTGATCGTTCCCGCCGAGCCGCTCGACGTCCTGGAAGGCAAGGCCGTTCCGCTCATCGAGCTCATCCCGCCCGTCCACCAGCGCGTCTACAAGATGGGCCTGGAGCACCTCGGCGTCGTCGTCGGCGACACGTTCGACACGTTCGTCGGAGCCCACAAGCCCGTCCTGACAGGTCAGCAGTTCCAAGGCCCGAACAGCACGCCCGACCCCGTCTACATCCTGTTCGAGGACTTCACCCACGTGAAGTTCTATCGACTGTCACTGCAGGCATCTGTCGAACTCGATGGTGGCCGCTTTGAGGACGGGTTCCACCACGTCGACCACTGGGTGCCCCAGCGGCTGGTCACGGCGACCGGCCCGAACACTCTCCCGCGCTGACGTCGACCGAGCGGCAGTACCCCGACAGGTTCGAGAACCCGCGCGGCTACAGCCCGACCCACGCGACCGGCGTGAAGTTGCCGGACGGCTTCGTGGTCACGCCGCTGCAGTACTTGGACTGAGCCCGAGGCTCATAAGGCAGCGGGTGAGACTAGACGCTCCCCGTTTCGATGCGGGCGAGGGCACCGAGGATCAGGGCGATGACCTGGACCGTCGATGCCGCAGGCAAGTCGAGCCGAATCGTCGCGGCCTCGGCGAGCATGGAGTTGTAGTCGCCCGCCGAGCCGGCATTCGCGCGGATGTCTGTCCGAACCAGCACGATCCACTTCTTCAGGCCGAACGCGTAGCCGACCTCCCAACTCGTGCCTGAGTCGGGGTCCGGGCCATCCATGATGGCCACCAGCCCATCGGACCAGTCGATCCCGCCGACATCGGTGGCGAAGATGCCCGCTGCGTCCATGCCGGGCTCTTGTTCCTGCGGCAGGAACACCTCGTGGCCGGCTGCCCGTAGCGCCGCGGTGACCTCGGCGTTCCAGGCGCGCTCGGGCGTCGTGAACAACGGGCCGGCGAGATAGAGCTTCATGGCCGCGAGTATCGCTGAGCGCAGCCGGTGCACGTGTGCCCTCGCATACGCTCTCTCAACCCGGCCGTACGTTTACCTGTCTGAGAACCCTCGGGGCTACTGCCCAACCACTCGACCGGAGCGGCCCTGCGCCGACCTCACCGTGACGCCGCTCCAGCCCGCAGGGTCCGACGATCGTCGTGCCGTCGCCGGACGAGTCGAGGTTGTCGCACTCGGGGGGAGTCTGTCGATGGGAATAGACTGCGCGATGAAAGGTCGCGTTCCTATGACGATCCGCGAGCATCGCCCGGAGAAGAAGCGGCTCTGGCTCGTCTCCTTCGTGAGCATCGTCGCGATCGTGGCGGTCGGCATCATCGTGAACCGCGCATCACCATCGCACGTCGCCTCCCCGATCGCCGTGCGTCTCGCCGCGGCGGCGATCGTCACCGTCTTCGTCGCGGTCGCCAAGATCCGCGTCGGGCCGCGGGCCGCGGCCGCGACTGGCGTGATCGGGACGCTGATCGCCGTCGTGCTGCTGATCCAGCTGTGGTGACTTCACGACCGACGCAGGTTAGGCTTGCGTCGGAGGTGCCCCCGATGACTGTCCAAGCGGCTTTGGAAGAGGCCATGCACCACGAAACCCCGGCCGGCGTCATGAACGCACTCGTACAACAGGGCGTGTGGATGGCCGATGAGGACACGATGACGGCAGCGGTCCACAACGTGTACTGCGGCATCATGGCCGACCACGAGCATCCGAACGAGAAGGATCGCGATCAAGCACGACAGTTGATCGCCGCCATCGGTAAGTCGATCGGGACCGGAACCGGGGCAGCCTAGAACTGAAAGCGCTCGTGTCCGTGTGCACCATCCGTCCCGCGGCGAGCCGCAGCCAGCAAGCGCTGACTCGACAACGGTCTGGACACCGACGACTGGACAGGCACCGCTCCACCGAATCCTTCACTCTCGTGAAGTTCAATAGCCAGTGGAAGTTCCTCGGCAAGATCTTCTAATCTCCGGGCAACGGTCATCCGCCGGCTGCCCTGACCCTGGGCCTCCCGCGTTCTGCGACACCAGGTCGATGGGCTCCGCGATCGGTTCCGAGTGCTGACCTACGATGCGCGCGGGTCCGGCGAAAGCGATCGCCCCTCGGCCGGCTACCGCTTCACCGACCACCTCGAGGACGCCGTCGCGGTGCTGCACGCGACGGAGACGCCGGCCGCATCCGTCGTGGCGGCGTCAGCTGGCACCCACGTCGCGGTCCTGCTCGCACACCGCTATCCCCATCTCGTGCGGCGCCTCGTCCTGATCGCGCCCCCGATGGACGTTCCGACCGGCGACCGGCGTGACTCGCCCGCGGAGACGGGGCACGGGGCACCCCGGCCCGACTGGAGGACCGACTAAGCGGCATTCGTTCCATGGTTCATCTCCACGGCGTTCCCGGAACCTGGCTCCGAAACGACGATCACGGAGATGGTGCAGATCGCGCTTGGCGCCGATCACGCGATGCTGCTCCAGCAAAGCAAGGAACTCGACTGGGATGAGGCCCCGCGTCGTCTCGAGGAGCTTCGCTGCCCGACGCTCGTGATCCATGGAACCGACGATCGGACGCTTGACGTTGACTCGGTGAGGGCTGTCGCGTCGTCCATCCCCGGCGCGGACCTCGCGCTTCTCGACGGCCTGGGCCATCGTCCAGATATCAGTCGGCCCGCCATCGTCAACCCGATGCTTCGCGACTTCCTCGGTCGCGCACCGTCTGCCACGTAGTTCGACGTCACGCCGCTGCAGTACGTCGACTAGGGCCGCTCATCTGGACAGGAAAAGACCCTCCCGGCGACCGGGAGGGTCTCTGACATGACTCGTGGTGGCCCCACCCGCGGGGCCGGCGCGCCGTCTGACGCTACTACTTGCCCTTGTTGTACGTCGCGAGGCCCTGCCAGTCGCCCTTTGCGGCATACGAGGCCTGGATCGGCCACGAATCGAGGCTCGAGGGCGGTAGCGCCCCGCCCTGAGCGATGATCTTTCGCAGGTCCGATGGATCCGAGTGCTGGAGCTCGGCGTAGGTCGTCACGCCGCCGTCGGACAGGATCGACGAGATCCGTGGCCCGATGCCATTGATCTGCGTCAGGTCGTCGGGCGCCGCGGCCTTGGCCGCCTTGGCGGGTGCCGCCTTCTTGCCGCCGTGGCTCGGCTCGGAGGCTCGCTGGTTGTACTTCATCAGGCCCTGCCAGTCGCCGCTCGCGGCCAAGCTGGCTTGCATCGGCCACGACGCGATATTGGCGGGAGGCACCATGTCCGCCTCGTGGATCGCGTGCCGGAGTTGCGGTTCGTTGGCCTCGGCCAGGGCCGCATACGTGGTGATCCCGGCGGTCGCCAGCGCGGCGCTCGCCTTGGGCCCGATGCCATTGAGCTGCGTCAGGTCGTCAGGGGCCGGCGCGGCCGCCTCGACCGGGGCCGGCGCGGGAGCTTCGGCCGGAGCCTCTTCGGGAACTTCCACCTCGTAGTCCGCCACGACCTCAGCGCCGCCGAGCTGTTCGACGGCCGGGTCGACGAGCGCCTTGAGCGCGGTTTCCGTCTTGGCGGGAAGCGTGCTGTGGATCAGGAGGGCCTTCTCGGCGGTGACGGCCTGTTGGATCATCCCGATGGATGCGGCCCAGTTCCCTTCATACAGGATGAAGAGGGCGCTCTTCCCCTTGTCGAGCTCTTTCGTGACCTGCCGCATGAACTTGTCGTTGATCCCGATGTCGTGCAAGCGGTTTCGGAGCCCATTCAGGACGCCACCCGCCGCGCCGCCGACGACGGCACCGGCCGGCCCGAGGACGATCGCGCCGACGATGACACCGAGCCCGGCCCCACGGACGGTGCCCTTGGCGCCTCCGAGATCCTTGGTCTGATGGACCTTGACCCGGAACCTGGTCCGATCGGCGATCGCGGCATCGACGATCTTCACGTTGGCGTCGACGTCGTCGATCTCCTGGATCCGCTTCAGCATCCGCCGCGACTGCTTGCCCGTGTCCAGCACGAACACGGCAAGGGTCTGACCGTACTCATCACTCATCTATCCAGGCTCCTTCTCATCAGGGACTATGGCTCCATGTTGCGTGACGTGGATCTTGTCCGGGCTTGGATCGACCCATCTGACTCGTGGGTCGCACCTCGTCTGCAGGTCGAGGTTGGCAGGGCATGTGAGGTCGGTCGCGGCGGATCTGGCGTCCGCGGTGCGGAGGCGCCCAAGCATCATTGGCGACCGATCCTGCAGACACCTCCTCCCCGACGCCTGCCAGGTGGCCCACTCTCTGGAGTACGCGAGGGGCCTCGAAAGATGTCCCGAACAGGTGCTCGACGATGCTAGGCCTCAGCGGCCCGTCGCGCAACACCATCCAGCGATGACCATCACGTGACAGAGCGGACATTCGCACCTGAAGCGACGCGTTGACCCATGTCTGAGAATCCACAAGGCTATCGCCTCACACCGCTGCCGGTGTGGATCTGGGAGGGGAGATGCTGCCGATGCAGACGAAGCGACCGACCCGGGTTCGTCGTACGTTCCTTATCGTGGTCGCCCTCGTCGTCGTCGTGGGGGCTCTCCTTGTGGCGCAGAACTCGACGGTCCTGGTGCCCGACATGGACTCCTACGCCGTCGTCAACCAGCGCACCATCGCCGTGAAGGTCGCCGTCGCTCCGTGCAGCTGGACCCGGGTCACCGATGTTGCGGAAACACCCACCGACGTCCGGGTCAAGGTCGAGACATGGCCCTGCCCGCTCCCGTTCCCCGGCACGGCCGAGCTCGCCAACCAAGATCTGACCGTCTCGCTCACCACCGACCTCGCGTCCAGGGCCGTCCAGGACGCAACCGGACAGGCGATCCCTTTGCGGTAGTCGGAACAGCCTCCCGGCGGGCTATGCTGCGATCGTGCTGCAACCCCGGCTGGGACTGTCGTAGGCGTCGTCGGCCTTCTTATGTGGCCGCTTTTCTTTCGCCATCGCCGCCCTGGTGGCGCCAGCCTTGTATCGACATGACTGACGAGGCTCCGGGGAGGGACCCCGGCCTCCAGCTGACGCTGACGGAGGCGCTCGACCGCCTGCCGAAGGTCGAGTTGCACTGCCATATCGAAGGCACCATGCGGCTCGAGACGCTCGTCGAGCTGGCCGCCAAGCATGATCGCGCGCTCCGGACGTCCGAGCCGAGCGAGCTCTATCGCTATGACAGCCTCGATGGCTTCCTGGAGCTGTTCTGGCTCGCCCAGTCGTGTCTCGCGACGCGGGAGGACTGGGCTCGCCTCGCGTACGAATCCGTCGTCCACGGTGCAGCGCATGGCCTGATCTACCGGGAGAGCTTCTTCACTCCGGCGCGACACCTGTCCGGGGGCCAGGATCTCGAGGACATCGTTCTCGGGCTTGAGGAGGGACTGGTTGCGGCTGAAGCCGAGACCGGGTGTCGCGTGATGCTGATCTGCGACATGGATCGGGCGTTTGGCGGGCAGGCCGGATTCGAGCTGATCGGACAGCTGGCCGAGCTGCGGCGTCGCGGCAAGGCCGAGCGGGTCATCGGGATCGGGATGGATTCCACCGAGCTGGGCATCGACCCGGCCGAGTACCTGGATGCGTATCGCCTGGCCGCGTCGTCCGGGCTGCATCTCACGGCCCACCAGGGCGAGAACAGCCCAGCATCGGCGATCCGGTACGACGTCGAGGTCCTCGGCGTGGAGCGGATCGACCATGGGATCTCGATCCTCGAGGACGCGGCCGTCGCTCGCCTCCTGGTCGATCGAGGGATCCCGATCACGGTCTGCCCACTCTCGAACGTCCGCATCGCGAACGCCGTGGAGCGACTCGAGGATCACCCCTGGCCCGAGATGGCCGCAGCGGGTCTCCACCTCACGTTGAACTCGGACGACCCCGCCTTCATCCGATCCGACATCGGCGAGGAGTACGCCGAACTCGCACGGGCTTTCGGCTACGGCTTCGACACGATGACCGGGGTCGCGCTCGCTGGCGTTGACGCCACGTGGCTCACGGCTGCGGAGAAGGGCGCGCTCCGGTCGCGCGTGTCGACCGAGGCTTCGAAGCTCGCCGACCGGATCGAACCCTGACCTGAGGCGAATTGGCGACTGTGAATTCGGTCGTGATCGTGTGGTCGAGGAGACGCCCAGTGTGGGGCCGACTTCCGGGTAACGCGCGTTACGTTGAAACGCCCTCGGTCATCGATCCATCGAGATCGAGGATGCGACCATGGACCTGGCCCACGTCCGCGTATTCCTCGCGGTGGGCGAGGCCGACCTCCGACAGTCCCAACGCGGTTGCGGCGGCATCGGTCAGGAACAGATACGGGCGCGAGCCGATCCGCGCTCGGATGTCGTTCTTGAGCAGTCGGTGCGCGACGTTCACGGCCGGACCGAGCAGGTCGCTGCCGGCGCCGACCTTCTGGCGGACGACGTGGCCGCGATGGAGCACGACCTTGAGGTCGAGCCGCGCGACGGCGGGGCACGCCGTACAAATGTGGTCGTTCGCGGGGATGGCCCTCGTGCGACCATCGATGAAAGCGCGGTACATCGCCGCCAGCTTCTCGAGCACTCGGTCGCCCTGGCCGTCGAGGCTCGACGCCGGCGCGGCGGCGAAGACAGCATCGCCCTCGAGCTTGACCAGGGCGAAGGCGGGTCCGACGCCCTCGATGACGGTGTCCAGGAGGCCTCCGAGCACGGCATAGGCCGCTGGGATGCCCGCGCTGAAATCGACCCCGTGCTCCTGCTCGACACCGGCCATGAAGCCCGTGTAGCCCGAGATGTCGGCCAGGAGCAGATACCGCTCGCCTGCCGGCGCATCGGTCGCAGGCGGCGATTCGGACGACATTGCCTGGTCCATGGTCTCCTGTCCGACTTCGCGAGACGGGCTGTCCCGCGGTCGAAGCATGGTACCCGGCGCCGCGGACTGGTATGTTCGAGTCATGATCGACGGGATCAGCCCGCGCGAATTCCACGAGGCCGAGGGCGTCGACGATTGGCGCGTGATCGGCGAAGGCGCGTGCGCCTACTTCCGCACCGGGTCGTTCGCGGTCGGAGCAAAGCTCGTTCACGCGATCGGCGAGTTGCCAGGCCTCGACAGGCACCACCCCGACGTCGACCTCCGGCACGACGGCGTGACCGTGCGGCTGATCACGATCAACGAGGAGTGGTGCGGGATGACGACGCGAGACGTCGACCTGGCCCGCCGGATCTCGGCGGTGGCGCGGGAACTGGGTCTGGCAGCGGACCCATCCGCCGTCCAGAGCCTGCTCGTCATCCCGGGCGCGCCGATCGTCGCCGAGGTGTTGCCGTTCTGGCGGGCCGTGCTCGGGTACGAGCCGCGCGCCGACAGTCCCGAGGAGGATCTGGTCGACCCGCACGACCGCGGGCCGGCGTTCTGGTTCGAGTCGATGGACGAACCGCGCCCGGACGGCGGCGGCGCGATCCATCTCGCGATCTGGGTGCCGTACGAGCAGGCCGAGGCCCGGATCGCTGCGGCGCTGGCCGCGGGCGGCCGTTTGGTCCGCGACGACTTCGCTCCGTCGTGGTGGACGCTGGCCGATGCGGCGGGGAACGAGGCGGACATCGCCACGACGATGGGCCGCGACTGAGCGCGTCGCTCGTCGACGTTCATCTCGCCAGGACGTGGAGGGAGTGATGCAGCGGTCGGCCCTGGCGGTCGGGATCGTCGGTGGCCTGTTCTGGATCAGCCTCGGATTCTTCCCGCCCGAGTGCGTGCCGCCGACGGAGGCTTCCGAGGTCTACTGCAACCGGCTATGGACGCCCCCACTCACCGCGATGCTGATCGGGGCCGTCGGCCTGTTCTGGCTGCTCCGACCGTCCGTCTCGGGGGCCACGCGTTCTGGTCTACTCGCGTTGGTGGTCGGGTTCGCCATGATGGCCGGTGGGAACGGTGGCGAGTACTGGATCGCCTATGGATTGCCCCATCAGGGAGGAGCTGGAGCGATCGTCCGCTCGCTCCTCTGGATGACCGTCCTGGCTGGGTGGCTCACGGCACTCATCGCCGCGGTCATCGTGGGAGCGCTCCTCCACACCGAGGCGACCGACGACGGCCGCTTGAGGTGGCCGAGTCTGCTCTTCGTCCTGCCCCTGCCGCTCACGTTCGCCTTCGCGGCGGCGCTCGGGCCGGGCCTGATGGCGATCCCGGTCGGGCTGCTCGGCATCCTCGTCGGTCTGTATGGCCTGACGAATCGGAAGCAGCGGGCGACAATCCCGACAGGAACATGACCTGCGGGGATCCCCGCTACGCAAGGAGCGCACGCGCATGCTCAGTGACCATCCGGTGTTCCCGATCCTTCTGTCGATAGACCTCGACGCCAGCCGGACCTTCTATCACGCGACGTTGGGACTGGAGATCCTGCGGGAGGACGAGGGCGACCGGATCGTGTTCCGCTGCGGCGGAGGGACGCAGCTGGTCGTGACGCTGAGCACGATCGGCACCTCCGACACCCAGACACAGATGGCCTGGCGCGTGCCCGACATCCGAGCGGCCATCGTCGACCTCCGGGCTCGTGGTGTCCGCATCGAGGAGTACCGCAGCCCAGATCCCGTCACGACGGACGGCATCGCCGACATGGGGCATTCCTGGGCCGCGTGGTTCCTTGACCCGAGCCGGAACGTCCTCGCGGTCGTGCAGCCAAAAGGTTGAGCGTCACCTGACCCGGGGAAGGATCACCGAGACCGGCTCGCCGGGCGGACCGCCATCCCTGCTGCGATAGGCGGGTACCCCGACACAGGTCAAGAGCAGCCCGGCGAACGACGCGCCGACCAACCCTGCGATCTCCGAGTCGAGGAAGGTCATGCCCGAGGCTCCGATCCGCCAACGCGAATGCGGCCAGGTGCAGCCGGCCTTCGACGATGCCGGCATCGAGCTGTGCCTCCCGGTACCCGTGATCGTCGACCAGGTCCATATCCACGGCGGCGATGACCACGAAACAGGCGTCGCGACCAAGGTCCTGGTCCCAGCACACTCGGTACAGCGCATCGCGGAGTGGCCCGCGGCGCAACGGTCGATCGAAGTCCGGCCAGCTGTAGAGCCCCGGCTCCAGCCCGTCGACGGCGTGGACGGCGACGAAATGCCGAACCCGGGTCCCACGCAGTGACGCGGCCAGCGACCACTCGAACACCTCGCGCGTCACGGACGCGGCAGGATCCATGACACGCGTCGAGCCCCGGCGGAGGATGACGGCGTCGAGGTCGGCCGAGGCGGGCGGCTCGCCTGGGAGAGGCCCTGGGATCGCCCAGGGCTCGCCGAGACGGTCGCCATCGCCCGCGCGCTGCGCGAGGGTCACGAGCGGGAACTCGGTGGGCGCTGCGGCGATGGTCCCGTGGGCCGCCTCGCCAGACGGCCCGATCGCCGGCGTCCGGTCGCCGAGCCCGACCAACGCCAGCGGGAATTCGTGGACACCGTCGGCCCCGATCAGCCGCGCCAGCTCCCCGTCGGGAACCCGTGTCCAGAGTCGCGGGCCGAGTCCGGCCGACTCCGCCAGGGCGAGCGTCTGGGCAAGCATCGTGCCGGCGTCCCAGTAGAGATGACGAAAGCCTCGCTCGGCGTACTTCCAACCGGTGCGCCACGGGACGCCGGTCACGATCAGCGCGGTGGCCTCGCCGGCCGCGGGCGGGGCGACCGTGACGAGCGCATGTTGGACCGGGTCGTACCAGTGCACGCCATCTGGCAGTCCGTCCAGCCCCCACGCCGAGACGTAGACCTCGAGCGGGAACCGTCCCCCGGCGGAGCCAGCCGCGCGGAACAGCCAACGACGACCGCCCCGGTCAGAGAAGCGAACCACGCCGGCCGACAGGTGCAACAGCCGGGCAAGCCCGGGCAGGTCGAGGGGCGTCGGTGTCGCGTCGTGGCCGGCCAGCACGGCGGTCGCCGGAGTTGCCACGAGCGGCCAGCTACGCGGAAGCGCGTGCGACGGCAGTCCCGGCGGATACGCCTTGCACGGTGGCGGCAGCCGGTCCAGGTCGAGCTGGACGAAGTCCTGCAGGATGCGCGGATCGTCGGCCGGCGGCGGCGACAGCTCCCCCGGCACGTAGGTGTACGACGTCAGGCGATGGTAAAGGCGGGCCGTGTCGCCAGGACCCATGTCTCAGCGCGTCATGGGTCCGGCGAGGCGCTCGACGTTCGACGTTCGTTCCTCGCCCCGGCCACCGCTCGACTCCGGTGTCCGGCCTGCCGGTCGTCCCCCGCGGTACCGCCCGGGAGCGGCAGGGCCATCGCACGGTAGCCGCTGACGACGGCACCCGCGCCGCGTTCCGAGAAGAATGATTCGGCCGCCGCAAGCGCCTCGGCGGCCTCCGGGATCCGCCCCGCTGCGTGATGCCCGACGGCCATCTGGAACAACGCGAGCATGAGCAGGCTTCGAACCTCATCGAGGGTCCGGACCGCCAGGAGGTAGGCCTGCCCGACGTCATCCCAGCGTCCTTCGAATATCGCCTCGAAGGTCGTGCCCACCTGCCGACTCGCGATCGTCATCGGCTCGTCGTCCGTCAACTGCGAGTCGCGATAGCGGATCACTGCGGCGAGTCGCTCTGGGTCCGCCGCGCCAACGGCTGCGAGCATCGACGTCCCGAATCCCGAGAGCGCGAACTCGGGCTCGTCCCAGGCATGCCGCGCCGACTCGAATGCCTCGGTCCAGCGCCCGCCGAGCATCTGCATCTCGGCGAGGGTCAGGGCGTATCCCACCATCGCCTGCCGGCTGACCTTCACGGTGTCGCTCTTGACGATGTCATCGATGATCGCGGTCGCCTCGTCGGGTCGCCCTCGGTACGCGAGACGACGCGCCATCTCGGCGCGGAACCAGTCGCGATAGAAGCTGCTCGCCAGCGGCGCCTCCTCGTCCGCCTCGGTCACCCAGTCATCCCAACGACCGGCCTCGAAGGCAGCCCCGAGACCCACGCCGATCGCCTGTTGGACCCACGTCCGCTGACCGAATCGGAGGGCGATCCCATGCATCTCCCGCACGAGCGCCAACACATCATCGAGACTGACGAGATAGAAGCGGCCGAATAGGTTGTTCCGGGCTCGGAGCGACGACATCGGATCGCCGAGGCGGTCCGCGACGGCGATCGCACCTCGCAGCCCGACTTCTCCCTCGACCAGGAGCCCGGCATTCAACTGCACGGTCGCCTTGGTGATGAGGGTCTCCACGAGGACCAGCGGGCTGACCAGCGTCGGCGTCCGGAGCACCTTGTCGGCCCACGCGATGGCCTCGGGCGACGACGCCAGCATCAGCGTCCGTGCGAGCTCGGATTGGGCCGATGCGATCTCCGGCGCCGGTGGCAGATCGGCGACGTCGGCGAGCGCGCGCTCGAGGATCTCGAGTGCCGCCCGATCGCCGTGCTCGGCGAGCCGCGCGTTGGCCTGCGAGGACCTGGCCCTCAGCACCCCGAGTCGATCGTCGAGGGTGGCGAAGATGGCTTCGGCCTCCCGGGCGTGGTCGAAACCACGGGTGACCTGCGCCGAGTAGGTGGCGGCGGTCGCGGCACGCTCGTGGAGCAGGGCCCGCTCCCGTGGATCCGAGGTGACGGTGATGGCCCCCTCGAGATGACCCAGGGCCACCTCCAGCGAATGCAGCGCGCTCGCACGATCCGCGGCAGCCCGGAGCGCGACGCGCGCCTGTGCCGCGAGAGCGTCTGCCTCCGGGCCGGCGGGCGTCGCCTGCCACGAGGCGAGGTAGTGGCTGGCCAGAACGCCCGCGAGCTCCTCGTCCCCGAGCGACTCGAGATAGCGAGCCGCGGCGAGGTGCTTGGCCCGCCGCTCGCGCTTGGCCAGCGACTGGTACGCGACTTCGCGGATGACCCCTTGGACGAACCGGTACTGGCCGCGCTCTGGCGACCGAGGTTCACTGTCGAGTACGAGGATCTCGTGCCGGACGAGCCGATCGAGGTGCCCCGCGAGGGCCTCGCCGGCAAGGTCGGACAGAGCCTCCAGCGACCGCACGGTGAAGCTGAGCCCGAGCACCGCGGCGTCAGTCAGCAGCGAGCGCTCGACCGGCGGCAATGTGTCAAGCCGGGCTGCGATGAGAGCGTGCAGCGACTCCGGAACGGTCAGCCCGGGGAGTTCCGCGGCCAGGACGTAGCGATCTTCGTCCGACTCCCGACGCAGGACGTTGCGATCGATCAGCATGCGCAGCGTCTCGACCGCGTAGAGCGGCACGCCTTCGGCCCGCTCCACGATGGCGCGCAGGGCCTGCTCTGGGAGCCCGGGCACGAGGCCGACGAGGAGCTGCCGCATGTCGTCGTCGCCCAACGGGTCGAGATGGATCGACGCCGCGTGGCGGACCGCCGCGCCCCACCCGGGGCGACGGTCGAAGAGCTCCGGTCGTGCCTCGGCCAGGACGAAGACAGGCGACGACCTCGCCCACGTCAGGAGGTGCTCGATGAAGTCGAGCAGCCCCTGGTCCGCCCATTGGAGGTCCCAGAACACGAGCATCGTCGTCGACTGGGCCGCCAGACGCTCGAAGAACGTGCGCCACGCGGCGAACAGCTCCTCCCGGGTCTCGACCGGCAGGTCCTCGAGCCCGAGCAGGCCCGCCAATCGCGGCTCGATCCACCGACGCTCGACTGGATCCGGGACGATCTCGTCGAGCATCGTCGCGAGCTGCACCCTGGCCGCGGCCGGGTCGTCCGACTCGGCGATCCCGGCGCGTCCACGGACGATCTCGGCCAGCGCCCAGTAGCTGATGCCGTCACCGTACGAGGGTGAACGGCCTTCGTGCCACAGGATGGTGTCGACAAGGCCATCGAGGTACTTCTCGAGCTCCCAGGCGAGCCGACTCTTGCCGATCCCTGCCTGACCGACGATCGTGACGAGTCGGGGCTTGCCCTCGCGCTCAGCGGCGTGGAACTGGTCCTTGAGTGAGCGCAACTCCTCGTCCCGCCCGACGAACGGTGGCTCGAGGTTCGCGCTTCGACCCTCACCCCCGCGTCGGGCCACGACGGCGACGGCTCGCCAGCCCGCCACGGGCAGGGCCTTGCCCTTGAGCGACTGGGGGGCGACCGGCTCGTACGCGATGGCGCCGGACGTGGCTCGATAGGTCGCGTCACCGACGAGGACCGTCCCCGGCTCGGCCACGGACTGCAGCCGCGATGCGGTGTTGACGAGATCGCCGATGACCATCCCCCGCTCCGCGCCCGCCACCGTCACGGCTGCAGCACCGGTCAAGACGCCGGCTCGGGCCTGCAGGTACTCGCCGGCGGCGTCGATGTGGCTTACCGCCTCGACCAATTGCAGGGCGGTGCGAACCGCGCGCTCGGCGTCGTCCTCGTGGGCGACCGGGGTCCCCCACACCGCCATCACCGCGTCGCCGATGAACTTCTCGATGATGCCCCCGTGGCGATCGACGATCTGTCGTGCGATCTCGAAGTAGCGGCTGAGGAGTTCGCGGACATCCTCGGCGTCGAGGCGCTCGGACAGCGGCGTGAAGCCGACGAGGTCGATGAACAGGACCGACACGAGACGGAGTTCGTCGACCGAGCCATCGCCGGCGCTTGTCCTGGAGGTGGCGGGCACGGCCATCGCGTCCTCGCCGGAGATGTCCGCGGTGCCGGTCGCGCCGAGGCGGTTCCCGCAGTCGCCACAGAACTTCGCGCCGGCCGGATTCGTGACGCCGCAGACGGCGCATTCGATGACCAGTCGCTGCCCGCATTCAAGGCAGAACCTGCGAGATGCTTCGTTCTTCGTCCCGCAATGGGCGCAGGTCACCATGAGGGACGGTCTCCGCTGTCGGCCATCGTCAACGCAGGATACGGCGGGGCGGCGCGACTAGCGACGTCGGTACCGTCGGCACACCCGTGGACGTCCGGTCTCCCCGCGCGGCTCCCGTCCGCTATTGGCTCGGCACCACCTTGAACGCCGGATGGTCCGCCGCCGCAGGGAGCCGATCGAAGTCGGTGCTGAAGGGCTTGGGGGTCCTGGCGTGGAAGGCGGCGATGACCCGGTCGCGCTCGTCGCCCTCGACCTCGATCGCCGTGAAGGCTTCGGTCCGACCCTTGTGGCGCAGCCGGCCGTGACCCGCCGCTCGGAGGTTGCGAACCCAGTCCGTGACCCCGTAGGTCGACAGCAGGTACCAGGTGCCGTCGACCGCGACGGGCACGAGCGTGAACCTGCGTGGTGTGCCGGAACGCCTGCCCGGGACCTCGAGGACGGCGGCGATCCCGACCCGAAGCCAGATGGGGTCGGCGACCCGACGGATGATCGCGACCGACCGCATCGGCGAGACCGTCGAGGTCGCGGTCTGAGGTGGTTCGTCCATCGCCCTGGTCTCCATGCCCGGGTCGCGTCGCTTAGGTCGCCTGTCCACGTGCGATCCCGTCGAGTATGCGCCGACGGCCCTCAGCGACGCTACGCTGTTCTCCATGCAGGAAACGGCGTCAGGGGAACGTGCTGCGGGGATCGATCCGATCCGACCGGCCATCCCAGCAGGCATCACCGCCGGTGGCGTCGTCGCCATCGGCCGCCGCATCGACGCCGCGCTCGCGCCGGCCGTTGCAGAGGCTCTCGCTGCCGGTGGGATCGGCGCCTTCGAACTGACGCTCAACGAACCCGAGGACGAGGCGATTCGCGCGATCGAGTCCGTCGCCCGACACGGCCCCTCGCTCGGGATGGACATCGGCGCCGGGACCGTCCTGTCCATCGAGGCGGCTGGGCGCGCGATCGACGCCGGCGCGACCTTCCTGGTGATGCCGCACCTGGACCCTGAACTGGTGGCCTGGGCGACCCTGCGGGGCATCCCGGCCATCCCGGGTGCGGCCACCCCGACCGAGGTCCTGGCCGCATGGCGCGCCGGCGCGGCGGCAGTGAAGCTCTTCCCGGCCTCATCGGCAGGGCCCGGCTTCGTGCGCGAATGCCGTGGGCCGTTCCCCGACATCCCGCTCCTTCCGACCGGCGGCGTGACCCTCCAGACCGTGGCGGCATTCATCGCGGCCGGGGCGATCGCCGTCGGGATGGGCGGCTGGCTCCTGGGCGACGGCGATCCCGGTCTGGTCCGTGAGCGCGCGGCAAGCGCCGTCGCGGCCGTCGCGGCGGCCCGGAACGACCCCCGGGCGTGACCGAGGTCGTCACGCTCGGGGAGTGTCTCGTCGCGCTCGTGGCGAGCGAACCAGGTCCGCTGACGGAGGCGGCGGTCTTCGAGCGGTTCGTTGCGGGTGCCGAGGCGAACGTGGCCGTCGGCCTGGCGCGGCTCGGCCGCTCGGTGGTATTCGTCGGGCGGGTCGGCGACGACGGGTTCGGACTGGCCATCCGGCGACGCCTTCGCGGTGAGGGCGTGTCCGTCGATCACCTCGTCATCGACCCGGAGGCCACGACCGGCGTCATGTTCCGCGAGCGCCGCGTCATCGGTTCGGCACAGGTCGTCTATGCGCGGCGTGGGTCCGCTGGCTCCCGGCTCACACCCGACGACGTCGATCGTGCTGCGGCCGCCGGTCTGTTCGATGGCACCCGTTGGCTCCACATCACGGGCATCACGCCGGGCCTGTCCGACGACGCTCGCGCGGCGACCCAGCGGGCCGTATCGCTGGCGCGAGCCGACGGGCTGACCGTCAGTCTGGATCTCAACCTGCGTCGCCGCGTCTGGTCCGATGCCGCGGCCGCACCGGTCCTCCGAGGGCTGGCCGCCGACGCCGACGTGATCCTCGGCAGTCCGGACGAATTCGCCGTCGTGGGCGGCGGGTCCATCGATGACGATCCGGCCGACCTGGCCCGGGCAGCGCTCTCCCTCGGCCCGTCGCTCGCCGTGGCCAAGCTCGGTGCCGCCGGGGCGCTCGCGGTCGATGCGACCGAACCGGCGACGGCTATCGCCCGACCCGCCCGCCCCCTCGCCCAGGTCGTGGACCCGGTCGGCGCCGGCGACGCGTTCTGCACGGGGTTCATCGACGCCCGACTGGACGGCGCAGACGTCGCAGCGGCACTCGACGCGGGCAACGCCTGTGGCGCCTCGGCGGCGGCTGCCCTTGGCGACCAGACCGGACTGCCGGACCGCTCCGAACTGGCGGCCCTCCTCCACCCGGTCACCGGACCCGACACCGTCCGATGACTGTAGGGGGCGCTCGAGCGGCCTTCGAACCCGATGCCCTGGTCGGCGCGCTCCACCTCGCCCACCCGGCTGCCTCGTCCGCCCGTCCGGCTGACGCCCGCGTCGTCCGCGCCCCAGGTCGGGTCAACCTGATCGGCGAACACACCGACTACAACGACGGCTTCGTCCTGCCGGCCGCGATCGATCTCGAGATCCGGATCGCGTATGTTCCCTCGGACGACCGTCGCGTGGAACTGGTTCGTCTGGAGACCGGCGAGCGCGACGCCTTCGAGCTCGACGCGACGCGTTCGAAGACCGGGACGTGGCTGGATTACCCTGCGGGGACCGCGTGGGCGCTCCGCGAGGCCGGCCTGCCGCTGACCGGTCTGCGCGGCGTCATCGCTTCGACGCTGCCGCCCAATGCCGGCCTGTCGTCGTCGGCCGCCATCGAACTCGCCTCCGCGTGGGCGATGCTGCACGATGCCGCCCCGGGGGTGGACCGGTTCCGCCTGGCCCGGATCTGCCAGCGCGCGGAGAACGGCTACGTCGGCGTCCAGAGCGGACTGATGGACCAGTTCGCCGAGTCTTGCGGCGTGGCCAATTCGGCGCTCCTGCTCGACTGTCGATCAGGCGACTGGCGCGCCATCCGGCTGCCGCCGGACCTCGCCCTGGTCGTCTGTCACACGGGATCGCCTCGTCACCTCGGTCATTCGGAGTACAACCTGCGTCGGGCCCAGTGCGAGGCCGCGGTCGAAGCGCTCGCAGAGGACGACCCGGCCATCCACAGCCTGCGCGACGTGTCGCCCGAGGCGCTCGCGGCGGCCGCGGACCGCCTGGATCCGGTCGCCTACCGCCGGGCCGAGCACATCGTGAACGAGAACATCCGGGTGATGGGCACCATCGATGCACTCGCCGCGGGCGACCTCGCGGCCGTCGGCCGGCTGTTCGCCGAAAGCCACGAGTCGCTGCGCGACCTGTTCGAGGTCAGCTCGCCCGAACTCGACGCCATGGTCGAGATCGCGGCCGGGGTGCCCGGCGTCCTCGCAGCCCGCATGACCGGAGCCGGATTCGGTGGCTGCACGGTCAATCTCGTCCGTCCCGACGCGATCGATGCGCTCCGGGTCGCCGTCCAAGCCGAGTACCCGAGGCGGACCGGTCTGCCACCCATGGTCCTGCCCGTCCGAGCGACGGAGGGCGCCGGGCGCCTCGCCTGAGCCCGCGGACCGCGCGAAACATCCGGCCGAGCCCGGGCGTCTTCCCCCCGACCGCACGACGCCCCGACCGTGGGTCACGACGCCCCTGACGGCGTCATCCGCGTGGGTACGGCATCCTTAGCCGGCTCGCGCCCGCCCCACGTACCGGAGCCGCTCCACCGTCATGTCCGCCGCCCGACCTGCCGCCCGACCGCGCCGCGCCACGCGCCAGCCGACCACCGCCGGCTGGATCGGCATCATCATCTTCCTGTTCCTCGCCGGTCTCGGGGTCATCGGCGCGATCACCGCGGTCCTCGCGTACAACAGCCTGGCCTCGGACCCGACCCTCAAGAATCCCACCACGCTGACCAAGTACGTCCTGAACGAGGAATCGGTCATTTACGACCGGACCGGCAAGATCGAGCTGGCCACGTTCGGCGACGCGAAGCGCCAGATCGTCACGTTCGAGGAGATCCCCAAGGTCCTGCTCGATGCGACGACGGCGGTCGAGGACAAGACCTTCTGGGACAACGCCGGGTTCGATCCGGTCGCGATCGTGGCCGCCGGACTGGATGCCCTGCGCGGGAGCAGCCGCGGTGCATCGACAATCACCCAACAGCTCGTGCGTGAGCGGCTGCTCGACCCGGCACTCGTCCAGGATCCGCACCGGACGATCGAGCGCAAGCTCAAGGAGATCATCCAGTCGGTCCGCGTCACGCAGGCCTTCCCGGGCCAGGTCGGCAAGCAGCAGATCATCACCGCCTACCTCAACCAGAACTACTACGGCAACCAGAGCTACGGGGTGAAGGCCGCCGTCGATTCGTACTTCGGCATCGACCTGTCCAAGATCGATCCGGCCCAGGCCGCGATCATCGCGGGGTTGCCGAAGTCGCCCTCCAACTACGACCTGGTGCGCAACGCCATCGAGCGCTGCCCGACGGCCGTCGACGAGGGCGAGACCTGCCCCAACAGCCAGCTCGTCGTGCCGAACACGACGACCGTCGTGCAACGGCGCGATCAGATCCTGGACCTGCTCGCGGCCGGGCGGACGCCGATGTCGGGCGGGCAGTACACGGCCGCCGACTTCGAGGCCGCCAAGAACGATGACGTCGTCCTCGGCAGCCAGGCGACGCCGCGCTGGATCGCACCGCATTTCGTCTGGGCGGTCCGCGACGAGTTGACCGAGAAGCTGTGCGGGCCAGAGGCGTCCACCTGCGACCGCCTCGAGCAGGGCGGACTGGCGATCACCACGACCCTTGACGTGAGGCTCCAGAAGATCGCCGAGAAGTGGGTTCGTGCCGCGGCCATCGTCCCGCACAGCAAGAACCCCGAGGCGGCCGCCAAGGCGCTCGGGTTCAAGCGCCTCGAGCCGTGGATGTCGGACCTGCACAGCAGGAACCTGCGCAATGGCGCACTCACGGCGCTCGATTACCAGACCGGCGAGGTCGTCGCCTACGTCGGCAGCGCCAACTACTATGCCGCGTCCACCAGGCCCGAGTTCCAGCCGCAGTACGACGTGGCCGGCAAGGGCTACCGCCAGCCCGGCTCGGCGTTCAAGCCGTTCAATTACGCCGTCGGGATCAACGACCGGGCGGTGACCGCCGGCACGATGCTCATGGACGTCGTGACGGACTTCGGGAAGGGCTACACACCGAACGACGCGGACAACCTGGAACGCGGACCCGTCCGCGTCCGCAATGCCCTCCAGTTTTCGCTCAACATCCCGTCGGTCAAGGTGATGGCCGTCAACGGACCGGCGCACGTCTTCGCCAAGGCCAAGGAGTTCGGGATGCAGTTCCAGGGCGACCGGACGGCCGAACTGGCACTCGCGCTGGGCGTCCAGGAGGTTCGCCCGATCGACCTGAACACGGCGTACGCCACGCTCGCCAACGGCGGCAAGGCCATCGGGCACACGACGATCCTGACCGTCAAGGACCGCGACGACGCCAATGTCATCCCGCCGTACGTCCCGCCGGCCGGGGTCCAGGTCGTCAGCCCGCAGACCGCCTACATCGTCACGGACATCCTGGCGGGCAACACGAACCCGAACGTCAACCCGTTCTGGGGCAAGTTCGCCATCGATGGTCCCGATGGACGCCGGCCGGCGACGCTCAAGACGGGCACGAACAACGACGCCAAGGACCTCAACGCGTACGGCTACATCGCGCCACCGACCGCGGCGGGGCGCTCGGCCGGCGCCTATGCGCTGACCGTCGGCGTCTGGAACGGCAACTCCGACAACAGCCTCGTGTCGACAGCCGGTGCGCCGCTGTACTCGATCCAGGTCTCCACCTTCGTCTGGCAGGGCTTCATGGAAGAGGCCAGTGCCAAGTGGCCGGAGACGAACTTCCGCAAGCCCGCCGATGGACTCGTGAAGGTCAAGATCGACCCGTTCACCGGGCTCGTCGCATCGCCCGGGGGCGCCTCGGTCGATGAATGGTTCCTGATCGACACCGAGCCGAAGGAGGCCATCGCGACCGGCACTTGCGGCATCGACGCCGTCATCCGGGTCAATGGCCCCGACGCCCACGAGGCCACGTGGCTCGACTACGATCGCGACTGGATCCGGCGCGCCGAGAAAGGCCCGGGCCGAGCCGGCGGTCCCGACCGCAACCGGACCGCCTATTTCTACAACCCGCTGTGGCAC
Organism: uncultured Chloroflexia bacterium; assembly: GCA_963833705.1. GTDB lineage: Bacteria > Chloroflexota > Limnocylindria > Limnocylindrales > CSP1-4 > SPCO01. Next base: position 173,146 of record CAWHYQ010000002.1, read on the forward strand.
CCCTATGGCCTCACGTGGGGGGCGATCGTCGGCGGCGACGGGTGCGGCCAGCCGAGCCCGTCACCCACCTGTTTCCCCCTGCCGACGCCCGACCCGAGCGGCGTGATCCCGTCCTTCGCGCTCCCCTCGCCGTCCGGTTCCGAGACCGTCGCACTCCCCTGCCCGACCCCCGTGCCGACAGAGACGCCGACCGAGACGCCACCTCCGTTGGAACCCACACCCACGCCGACCGAGGCTCCGACGCCCTCGCCGAGTCCGACCCCGAGCCCGACGCCGACCGCGTCGCCGAGCCCGACACCCTCGCCGAGTCCGACCCCGACGCCGCCACCGGCGCTGTGACCGATCCGGTCATCGACGTCCGCGGCCTCGTCGTCCGGCGCGCCGGCCAGACGATCCTCGGCCCGCTCGATTGGACCGTCCACGAGGGTCAACGCTGGGTCGTGCTCGGCCCGAACGGGTCGGGCAAGACGACCCTCCTGTCGGTCGTGGGGCTCGAATTGTGGCCGACGGCCGGCGAGGTCCACGTCCTGGGCGCCCGCTACGGACGGGTGGATTCACGAGAGCTGCGTCGTCGCATCGGTTCCGCCGGGAGCGCCGTCGAAGCCGGACTCCGCGCCGACCTGACACCGGTCGACCTGGTCATGACGGCACGCGTCGCCGCCACCGAACCGTGGTGGCACGCCTTCACCGACGACGATCGCGCACGCGCGCGCGAGTTGCTCGAGCGGCTCGGGCTGGCCGGGGTCGCTGACCATACCTACGGGACGCTGTCGGCTGGTGAGCGACGGCGGATGTCGATCGCCCGCGCGCTCATGCCCGACCCGGACGTGCTCCTGCTCGACGAGCCCGCGGCGAGCCTGGACCTCGGCGCGCGCGAGACGCTGCTGCGCGACCTGACCGCGCTCGCCGTCGAACCGCGCCCGGCCGCCATCGTGATGGTCTCGCATCACCTCGAGGAGATCCCACCGGGCTTCAGCCATGGGCTGGTCCTGGCGGACGGTGCAGCCGTCGCCGCCGGGTCACTCGAGGAGGTCCTGTGCGACGAGGTGCTCAGCCGGGCCTATCGGCTGCCGATCACCGTCGAGCGACGTGACGGGCGCGCCTGGGCACACATGCCGGGGCCGGGCGTGGGGCCGGGCGCGCGACCCGGCGAACGGCCGGACTGAACCGACGACCCGTGACACGCGAATGTCACAACGAGTCGCCATGATGACCACGTGAGCACCGCCACCGATTTCCGCACCGCCCCGGGGACGAGCACGCAGGTCGATGGGCGGACATGGCGTGCGGCCCTCGCCGGACTCGTCGCAGCCGCCGCGGCCCTCGGCGTGTCCGAACTCCTCGCCGGGCTGCTGCCCGGTGCCACGTCGCTCGTCGCCGCGGTCGGCCAGGTCGTCGTCGATCTCCAGCCGCCAGGCGCCAAGGACATCGTCGTCGGGCTGTTCGGGACCAACGACAAGCTCGCGCTCGAACTCCTGATCGTCGCCCTCTCGCTCGTCATCGGGGCCGGTCTCGGGATCCTCGCGAGGTGGCGGTTCGAGGTCGGGGCAGCCGGGTTCATCGCCTTCGGCGTCATCGGCTTCTTCGCCTCGCTCGGCGACCCGCTCGCGAATACGGCGACAGCCGCCGCCGCGACGGCCATCTCGATCGGTGCCGGGCTGTGGGTCCTGGGTTGGCTACTCGGGCCATCGCCGGCTCCGGCCTCCGGCGCGCGAACGACCCTCCCGATGCCGGACTGGTCGCGCCGGTCGTTCCTGGTCCGGGCCGGCGCCGTGGGCGTCGTCGCGGTCGGGGCCGGTTATCTCGGCCGGAGCCTGCTCGACCGCCAGCGCGTCGCGCCGGTCGGGGCCGGACCGGCCGTCCCGCCGGCTTCGGTCGTGGTGCCGGCCCTCGATGCCACCCAGGACCTGTCGGCCACCATCCCGAACCTGACCCCCATCGTCATGCCCAACGACCGCTTCTACCGGATCGACACCTCGCTCCTCACGCCGATCGTGGACACGACCGGCTGGACCCTGCGCATCCATGGCCTGGTCGATCGTGAGACGACCCTGACCTGGGATCAGCTCATCCAGCTGCCCATGTTCGAGCAGTACGTCACGATCGCCTGCGTCAGCAACGAGGTCGGCGACAAGCTCGTCGGGAATGCCAAGTGGACCGGCGTCCGGTTGCGCGACGTGCTCGAGATCGCCGGTGTCCAGGCGTCGGCGACCCAGCTCGTCGGCCGATCGGTCGATGGCTGGACCGCGGGCATGCCGACGGCATGGGTCATGGATCCGTCGCGCGAGCCCATGATCGCCCTGAAGATGAACGACGTGCCGCTGCCGCCGGCGCATGGCTATCCGGCTCGCCTGATCGTGCCCGGCCTGTACGGCTACGTGTCCGCGACGAAGTGGCTCAAGGAGCTGGAACTCACGACGCTCGAGGCGTTCAACGGCTACTGGGTCCCGCTCGGGTGGTCCAAGTACGGGCCGATCCTGACCCAGTCGCGGATCGACACGCCGCATGGCTCGGCGCCTGCCGGGCAGGTCCATATCGCGGGGATCGCCTGGGCACCGGATCGCGGCATCTCCCGCGTCGAGGTGTCGATCGACGGCGTCTGGCGCGACGCCAGGCTCTCGCAGCCGATCTCGGACGCGACGTGGGTCCAATGGGTCGCCGACTGGGCGGCCGAACCCGGCCAGCACACCATCCAGGTCCGCGCCACCGACGGCACCGGGCAGGTCCAGCCCGAGGCACCGACACCGCCGGCACCGGATGGCGCGCGCGGCTGGCATACCGTACAGGTGGGGGTCGGCTGACCGCGCGTCGTTCGGTCCTCCCAACCGGATGGCGTTTCGGTATAGAGTCCGGGCATGTCTCGACGACGCTACCTGTTCGATCCGCCAGAGCGCTTCGTCGCCGGCACCGTCGGCCAACCTGGCGACCGGACGTTCTTCCTTCAGGCCCGCGAGGGTGTCCGCGTGGTCAGCATCGTCCTCGAGAAGACCCAGGTCGCGGTGCTCGCCGACCGCCTTGGTGAGCTCCTGTCCGAGCTCGAACGGCGCGGGGTGGCCGCCGCGGCCGCGTCCGAGGCGGCGACTGCCGGCGACGACACCGGTCCGCTCGACGAACCCCTCAACGAGGCGTTTCGTGCGGGCTCGCTGACGCTCGGTTGGGACGGCGATTCGGAGCGGGTCCTGGTCGAGGCACGAGCCCAGTCCGAGGACGGCGAGGAGATCGACCCCGACGACGATGACGACGAGGACGAGGACGGCCCGGACCTGCTGCGGGTCCGGCTGACCGCCGACGCGGCTCGTTCGTTCGTGGCGCGGGCGGCCCGCATCGTCGCCTCCGGGCGACCTCCCTGTCCGCTGTGTGGCGCGCCGCTCGATCCGGGCGGCCACATCTGCCCACGGCGCAACGGCCACTACATCAACTAGCGGAACGCGATCCAGTGTTCGACCGCGCGACGACGCTCGAAGCCATGCGCGACGGTGACCTCGACATCGTCGGGCGGATCATCAGTTCGTCGAACAACGCGATGCTGGTGACCGTCACCTGGACCTGTCCGGATCCGGAGCCGGCGCTCGTCATCGACGCGATCTACAAGCCGACCCTCGGCGAGCGTCCGCTCGACGACTTCCCCGACGGCACGCTCGGGCGCCGCGAGGTGGCCGCCTGGCACGTGTCGGAAGCGAGCGGCTGGGGGATCGTGCCACCGACCATCCTGCGTGACGGACCGTTCGGTGAGGGGATGGTCCAGGCCTTCGTCGACGCCGACCCCGACGTGGACGTGGTGGCGCTGGTCGTCGAGGACGATCCGCGGCTCCGACGGATGGCGGTCCTGGACGCGGTCATGAACAACACCGACCGCAAGGGCGGCCACATCCTCCCGGTCGACGGCGGCCGCCACGTCTACGGCGTGGATCACGGGGTTACCTTCTCGCCGGTCCCGAAGCTCCGCACGGTGTTGTGGGGTTGGCGCGGCAAGCCGCTCGCCGACGACGAACTGGCTGGCCTGGAACGGATCCGGATCGCCCTCGACGCCGACCTCGGCAAGACCCTGGGCGGGCTCATCTCGCGGCTCGAGGTCCGTGCCACGACAAGACGGACCGATGCGCTCCTCGAGTCGCGGCGGTTCCCGTTCCCTTCGCCGGACTGGCCCGCGGTCCCCTGGCCACCGTTCTGACCGACGGCGTCCGGCGCGCGTAGGGCACGATACGCGCCGGAGGTGGCGATGCGGCGCTGGAACGGGTGGGGGGACGACACGATCGAGACGAGCCTCCCGCCCCGCGCGCTCGAGCTCCTCGAGTCGCTCGTGGGACCCGGCACGCCCCCGCGCGATGCGACGATCGACTCGGTCACGGCGGCCGTCCCCGAGTCGCGACTCGGAGCGGATCCACGACTCGACACCGACCCGCTCGAGCGGGTCCGTCACGCTCGCGGCCAGAGCCTGCCCGACTGGATCGCCCTGCGGGGCGGCCGGCTGGGTGCCGTCCCGGATGCGGTCGCGCGCCCGGTCGACGCCGCGGCCGTGGCCGAGCTCGTCGCGCTCGCCGGTCGGGCCGGCGCCGGGCTGCTGCCCTATGGCGGTGGGACGAGCGTCGTCGGAGGGGTCACCGTCCGGCCGGCCGATCGACCGGTCATCACCGTGGACCTCGCCGGCACGGCCGGCCTGCGAGGGCTCGACGAGGTCAGCGGTCTCGCGACGTTCGGCGCCGGGACACGTGGTCCCGCCCTCGAGGCGGCCCTCGCCCCGCACGGCCTGACGCTGGGCCATTACCCGCAGTCGTTCGAGGCGTCGACGGTCGGTGGCTGGGTCGTCACCCGTTCCGCCGGTCAGCAGTCGCGCGGCTACGGCCGCATCGAGGAGCTGTTCGCCGGCGGACACCTCGAGACACCACGCGGACCGTTCGACCTCCGCGTCCACCCGGCGTCGGCGGCGGGCCCGGACCTGCGTGAGGTCGTGCTCGGCTCGGAGGGTCGCCTCGGGATCCTGACCGACGTCGTCGTGCGCGCGTCCACGCGTCCGAAGCTGGAGCGGTTCGAAGGCTATCTCGTGCCCGACTGGGATCGGGCAATCCTTGGCGCGACGACTCGCGCAGTCGGGGCTGCCGTTGTCCATGGTCCGCGTCTCCACCCCGCTCGAGACGGCCACGACGTTCGCCCTCGCCCGCGAGGCGCGCTCGACCGGGCTCCTCCGGCGGTATCTCGGCTGGCGCGGCATGGGTGCCGAGCGCTGCCTCGTCCTCGTCGGCCTCACCGGCCACCCCTCTGTCGTCGGGGCCACCGCTCGCGCCGTCGATGACCTGGTGCGCGGATCGGCGGGTGTCGCCGGTCCCGGGATCGGGAAGGCCTGGCAGCACGGCCGGTTCGCGGCGCCATACCTCCGCAACGCGCTGTGGGACGCCGGCTACGCGGTCGACACGCTCGAGACCGCGACCGACTGGGCGACGCTGCCGGACCTCGCCGCGGCGATCGGGCGGACGCTGCGGCACGGTATCGAGGCGGCCGGCGAGCGGGTCCATGCGTTCAGCCACCTCTCGCACGCCTACCCGACCGGCTCCAGCCTGTACGCGACGTACGTCTTCCGCTTGGCCGACGACCCGGACGAGACGCTCGAGCGCTGGCGGACGCTCAAGGCCGCGGCCAGCCGCGTCGTGGTCGAGCACGGCGCGACGATCAGCCATCAACATGGGGTGGGCACGGACCATGCGCCGTACCTCGCGGCCCAGAAGGGAGCGCTCGGGATGGACGCCATCGGCGCCCTCGTCCGCACGTTCGACCCCGACGGCGTGATGGCCCGCGGCGTCCTGCTGGAGGACGGATCGCCATGACCGGCACCGAGCAGCTGCTCGCGATCGACGTCGGGACCCAGAGCGTGCGCGCGATCGTCTTCGATCCCGTCGGTGCGGTCGTCGCCGCGGCCCGGATCGCCATCGAACCGTACGTCTCGCCGCAGCCGGGCTGGGCCGAGCAGGACCCGGAGCTCTACTGGCGGACGCTCGGCGAGGTGTGTCGCCGTGTCCTCACGGAGCCGGCTGTCCGGCGCGATGCCATCGCCGGGCTCGCGGTGACGACCCAGCGCGGGACCGTGATCGTGACCGATGACGACGGGTGGCCGATCCGCCCGGCCATCGTCTGGCTCGACGGGCGCCGGACCGAGGGCCTGCCGCCGGTCGGCGGGTCGATGGGTCTCGCCTTCCGCGCCCTCGGGCTGAGCGACACGGTCGGTGGGTTCGCCGCGGCATGCGAGGCCAACTGGATCCGCGCCAACGAACCCGCCACGTGGGGCGCCATCCGCCACTACCTGGGTCTGTCGGGGTTCCTCGTCCACCGCCTGACCGGACGGTTCGCCGATTCGCTCGCGGCCCAGGTCGGCTATCTGCCGTTCGACTACAAGAAGCTCGACTGGGCGACCGACGGCGACTGGCGCTGGACCGTCGCGCCCGTGGAGCGGAGCTGGTTGCCCGAGCTCGAGCCGCCGACCGGCCGACTCGGGGCGCTGACGGCCGCCGCTGCCGAGGCGACCGGATTGCCGGTCGGCCTGCCGGTCATCGCCGCGGCCGCCGACAAGGCTTGCGAGGTCCTGGGATCCGGGGCGATCACGCCGGAGATGGCCAGCCTGTCGTATGGGACGGCGGCCACCGTCAACACGACGACGGAGCGCTATCTCGAACCGATCCGGCTCATCCCGCCGTTCCCGGCCGCGCTGCCGGGCGCCTGGACGATGGAGATCCAGATCTACCGCGGCTACTGGATGGTCGAGTGGTTCAAGCGCGAGTTCGGCGATCGCGAGGTGACCGCCGCCGAAGCCCGCGGGATCGAGCCGGAGATCCTGTTCGACGATCTCGTCCGGGCGGTCCCGGCGGGCTCGATGGGGTTGATCCTCCAGCCGTACTGGTCACCGGGCGTGAAGATCCCGGGTCCCGAGGCGAAGGGCGCGATCATCGGCTTCGGCGACGTCCACACGCGGGCCCATCTCTACCGGGCGATCCTCGAGGGTCTCGCCTACGCGCTGCGCGAAGGCGCCGAGCGCACCGCCAAGCGCACGGGCGTGCCGCTCACGTCGATCCGGATCGCCGGCGGTGGGTCGCAGAGCCCGGCTGCTGTCCAGTTGACCGCGGACGTGTTCGGACTCCCCGTGGCGCGCGCACACACGCACGAGACGTCCGGTCTGGGGGCCGCCATCGATCTGGCCGTAGGCCTCGGCCTGCATCGCGACGTCCGGGTCGCGACCGGCGAGATGGTGCGCGTCGGCGAGGTCCGGGACCCGGACCCCGCCACCCACGCGATCTACGACGAGTTGTATCGCGACGTGTATCGCCCGATGTACGAGCGACTCCAGCCGCTCTACCGCGAGATCCGGCGGATCACCGGATACCCGCCGCGCTGAGGCCTACGCGCGGCCGAAGACGGACTTGATCCCTGGCTGGTTCAGGTAGTAGAGGATGCCGCCGTCGATGATGATGCCGATGGCCTGGTTCAGGATCCCGGAGCCTCCCAGGATCTGGAGAACGCCCAGGACGACGCCGAGGATCGCTCCGGCGACACCCAGGGGCCATGCCCATGGCTGTAGCGTCCAGGCGCCGTAGGCGAAGGCGAGGATCAGGCCGGCGTACGCCAGGAACGCGAGGCCGAGGATGGCGCCGAGACCGCCGAAGACGACCGCCCCGGCGAAGAAGATGACGAACCCGGCGAAGAGCGCGAACACGCCAGCGATCCCGGCGAGGACCGCCAGGATCGTGATCCCGGTCGGGCGAGCCGCCGTCGGGCCGGTTGCCGTCGGCCCGGGTGCCGGCGGTGGCGGAGCTGCCGGTGGCGGGCTGCCAGTAGGTTGGGTCATCTGGACTGTGCCTCCTCCTGCGTCGATCGGGGTCGGTTGCATGCCCCGCTATCGGGTCGGGACCAATCGTAGCGAGCCGGTCGCGCGTTACAAGCCCATTCACGCTGGGAGGCGCGCGGACGCACCACAGGCGTCCCGAACCCCCGGTGACCGGCGATGCATCGGGGCGGACTACGATGGCCGGGTGCCAGACCACGCGACCGATGCGCTCCTCGCCGATCTCGATCCGGCGCAGCGTGAGGCGGTCATCATCACCTCCGGACCGCTGTGCATCCTGGCCGGCGCGGGGAGCGGCAAGACCCGGGTCATCTCGCGGCGCGTGGCCTACGCCCTCGCCACCGACGTCGTACGACCGCGGGACGTGCTTGTTGTCACGTTCACCGACAAGGCCGCGGGCGAGATGCGGGCGCGCCTGTCCTCCCTCGGTCACACGGGCGTGGCGGCGTCCACGTTCCATGCGGCCGCGCTCCGCCAGCTCCGCCATTTCTGGCCCCAGGTCCACGGCACGGAGCCACCGGCCATCCTCGAGTCGAAGGTGCCGATCCTGGCACCCCTCGCGAAGGGGCTCCCGGGCGGCTACCGCTATCTCGCGGTGCGCGACCTGGCCGGCGAGATCGAGTGGGCCAAGGCCCGGCGCATCGGTCCCGACGCGTACGAGGATCGCGCCATCGAGGAGGACCGCGACGGACCGCTGCCATCCGACCTGATGGCGGGCCTCTATCGCCGCTACGAAGCGGCCAAGCGCCGCGCCGGTCGGATCGACTTCGAGGACATGCTCGAGCTGACGATCGGGCTCATCGATGGGGACGCGGCCATCGCCGCGGAGGTCCGCGACCGATATCGATGGTTCTCGGTCGATGAATACCAGGACACGAACCCGCTCCAGGCCGCCCTGCTGGACGCGTGGCTCGGCGGCCGTGACGACCTGGCCGTGGTCGGGGACGAGGACCAGACGATCTACACGTTCACGGGCGCCAGCAGCGACTACCTCATCGGCTTTCCGGAGCGGTTCCCGGCGTCCCCCGTCGTCCGCCTCGAGTCGAATTACCGCTCGACGCCCCAGGTGCTCGCACTCGCCAACCGGATCCTCGCGGATGGCCGCACCAACCCCGATGAGCGCCCGCCCGGGACGCGCCCACGACCACCCAAGCGCCTCATCGCCGTCCGTGACGAGGGCCCGACGCCGGAGATCCGCGGCTTCCCGACTGATGACGAGGAGCTGGCGGGCATCACCGGGGCCATCCAGGCGCTGGGGCGGGCCGGCACCCCGCACGGTGCGATGGCGATCCTGGTCCGTGTCAACGCGCTCCTGCCCGCACTGGAGGATGCGCTCGGCCGCGCTGGGATCCCGTTCCACGTCCGCGGCGAGCAATTCTTCGCACGTCCGGAGGTGCGTCGCGCGATCCGGGTCGCCGAGGGCCTCGAGCGCGAGCCGAGCGAGGACCCGCTGGCGACCCGCCTGGCTGCCGCCTTCGAGGCCACTCTCGGCGTCCGCCGTGACGTCCTCCCTGACGGCGACGGGGCCAGCGAACGGCATGCCGCCGTGGTCACGTTGCTCGAGCTCGCCGACGACCTGGTCAGGACCGACCGGGCCGCGGACATCGCGGCGTTCCTCGCCGAGGTCGCGCGTCGGACCGCGATCGAGGCCGGCGGCGAGGCCGCAGGCGTGGAGCTGCTCACCTACCACCGGGCGAAGGGCCTCGAGTGGGATGCCGTCTTCTTGCCGGCGCTCGAGGAGGGCACGCTCCCGATCCGCCAGGCGACCGAGCCCGCGGAACTCGCCGAGGAACGGCGACTGCTGTATGTGGGGATCACGCGGGCGCGGCGGTACCTGTGGCTGTCGTGGGCGCTGACGAGGAGCGGCGTCTCCGGCCGCGAGGGACGTCGCAAGCGATCCCGGTTCCTCGACGGTCTCGTGCCGCGCGTGGTGGCGGGCGCCCGACCGGTGGACGAAACGTCGCGGTCGAACGGCGCACGAGCCCCCAAGGTCGATCCCGCCGATCGGTCACCCCTGTCGAATGCGCTCCGTGCCTGGCGAACGGCCCGTGCCCGCGCCGACTCGGTCGCGCCGTTCATCGTCTTCCACGACACCACGATCGAGGCCATCGCCGCCCAGCGGCCACGCTCGATCGCCGAGCTCCGACGGGTTCCGGGAGTCGGTCCGACCAAGCTCGATCGCTACGGCGAGGAGATCATCGGCGTGGTCGTCCGCCACGGCTGACCGACCTGCCTCGCCGCGCTAGGCCCTGACTTCTTGGCGCATGAACGCGACATACGCAGCGCCGAAGCAGACGACCGTCAGCGCCACGAGCGCGACGAGCTGCGGCCAGACGAGCAGCAGGCTCTGGTCGAGCGAAAGGTAGACCAGGCTCGGGTCGATCTGCTGCTGTCCCTGCTGGATCTGCCCGATCGTCGTCGGTGCGCTCACCTGCGTCACGGACGGGTTCAGGATGACCAGCGAGATCTCCTGGTACAGCGTGCTCGGCATGAGGCGGCTGACGAACTGCTGGAGCTGGGCATTGCCGAGGACTTCGTCGATGGTCGCGCTGGCCGCCGGCTGGAAGAAGCCCGTCACGATGGTCGTGATCAGGCCGCCGAAGACGGACACGAGCAGCCACACGCCGAAGCCGATCAGGGCCGCCGTCGCCGCGCGGCGCACGAGCACCGACAGCAGGAGCCCGAACGACAGCCACAGCCCGACGTAGACGAACGTGGCGGCGACCCAGGCGATGAGGCGCAGGACCTCCTGCGCGTGCGGCACGATCCCGAGGCGGATCATCCCGAACGCGGCGATGAGCGTGATGACGGACACGCAGGACGATCCCGATGACCGCCATCCCGGCCGTGAACTTGCCGTTGATGACGTCATCGCGGTAGATCGGCTGGGCGAGCAGTCGAGGCAGCGTCCCCTCGGCTCGCTCGCTGTTGACGGCGTCGAAGGCGAAGGCGATCCCGAGCAGAGGCGCCACCATCCCGACGAATGCGTTGACCCGGAGGATGTCGAGATTGGCGTCGGCCGGGCCAAGGCTGAACAGCGCCAGGAAGACCGCCGGCGACCCGCTCGCCTGCGGGGCGAGTTCGCGGATGCGATCGGCGGCGATGTATAGGGGGATGGCCGCGGCCAGGCCGAGCACGACCAGCAGCACGATGAACCGGACGCTTAGGAGGTGGTCGCCGAGCTCCTTGGCGGCGATGACCCGCCAACCGGAGCCCGGCACGCGCAGCCGGGTCGAGGGTGCCGCTTCGTCCGGCAGGGTCAGGTCACCTGGAGCCGTCGCCGGGCTCATGTCGCCCTCCGACCGCGATCGGTCCGCTGTCTCGACTTGGATTTGAGTCCGGCCTTCTTGACCGGGGGACGCTCGACCGCGGTGCGATAGATGTCGTCGAGCGACGGCACGACCGGCCGGAGCGCGGTCAACCGAAGGTTCTGCTCGACCGCGGCGACGAGGATGGCCTGGCGGACGCGGCCCTCGGCGATCGCTGGACGGACGTGCAGTCGCCACGTCCCGCTCCCGGCGGCTGGCTGTTCGACCGACTCGACCGAGGCGAGACCGCGCAACGTGGTGGCCGCCCGATCGACGTCGGCTGGGGAGAGCTCGAGGCCGACCTCGATGACGGCCGTGCCATCGCCGAACTGGGCGGCGAGTTCGTCCACCGTGCCCACGCCGACGAGACGACCGGCCGCGAAGATGCCGATCCGGTCGCACACCGACTGGACCTGCGTCAGCAGGTGGCTCGACAGCATGATCGAGAGCCCACGCTCGTTGACCAGCTTGCGCATCAGGTCGAGGATCTCGACCACGCCGAGTGGGTCGATCGACGTCGTCGGCTCGTCGAGGATGAGGAGGTCCGGCGACTTCACGAGCGCGTCGGCGATGCCGAGACGCTGGCGCATCCCGCGTGAATAGGTGTCGACCCGGTCGTCGGCCCGGCTGGTGAGGCCGACCTGATCGAGCACCTCGTCGATGGCGGCATCCGCCTCCTTGCGCCGCAGCCCGTTGAGCCGCGCCGTGTAGCCGAGGTTCTCGCGTCCCGTCATCCCGCCGTAGAAGCCCACGGCATCGGGCAGGTAGCCGACCCGACGCTTGACCTCGCGCGGCTCCCAGGCCGGATCGAGCCCCATGACCGTGGCTTCGCCCTCGGTCGGCTCGGACAGGCCGAGGAGCATCAGGATGGTCGTGGTCTTGCCCGCGCCGTTCTGCCCGAGGAGTCCGAAGATCTCGCCCGGATAGATCTCGAGATCGAGCCGATCGACCGCGGTCAGGGTCCCGTATCGCTTGGTCAGGCGGCGGGTCCGGATGACCGGCGCGTGCCTCGCGGCGACGTCCGGGACGTGCACGATCGGCGCCACCGCCGTCGGCGCCGGCTCGAGCGTGGTTCCGGTGTCGACCTCGGTCATCGGCGGCCGAACCGGCGGAACGTCCAGAACAGGCCGACGATCACGATGATGATGAGGATCACGCCGACCGCGCCCCACAGGAGCGAGGTCTCGATCGTGACGCGCACGTCCGTGGACGCGGTCGCGACCGGGGCCGTCGCCTTGAACGTCGTCACGTAGTCACCGGCGATCGCATCGGACGATGGCACCACGTGGGCGATCACGGAGACCTGCTGGCCCGCCGGAACGGTCACGGTGGCGGGGTCGAACGTGACCTTCCAGCCACTCGGAGCGCTCGCCGACATGGCGGCCGCCTCGACGTCGGCGGTCCCCGTGTTCGAGAGCACGAGCGTCAGGTCGGTCGAGGAACCGGCCGTTGCGTTCATGTTCAGGCGCCCGGTCTGGGTCGACAGCGCGAGCTTGTAACTCCCGGTGATCTCGACCCCGAGATCGGCATGCGCGGTCCGGCTGCCGCTGGTCACGTCGACCGCGATCGGGTACTGGCCCGCGGCGGTCCCGTCGGCGGGCTTGGCCGACACCGCGACGGTGCTGGTGCTGCCGGCCTTCACGATCACGCTGGCGGCCTGGGCCGTCGAGCCGATCTGGGCGGTCACGGTCCAGCCGGCCGGGCCGGTCGCCGTCGCGGTGAACGGCAGGTCCTCGGGGGTGTCGTTGGTCAGCGTGAGCGAGAACGGGAAGGTCGCATCGGACGCTCCCTTGAGCGTCGGCGTGTCGGTCGTCAGCGTGACATCACCGGCCGCGTTCGGGGCCACGCGGATGTCGATCGGCAGGGTCGTCGAGTCGCCCTGGGCGGTCGTGCCCTTGACCGTGATGTGTTGCGTGCCGGCGGTCGCGTCGGCGGCCACGGTCACGCCGAGCGTGACCTTGGTGGCGGTCTTGCCATCGGATTCGACGCCGTCGACGGTGAACCCGCCGCCGCGCAGGACCGCGGTCCAGCCATCGGGCACCTTGCTGACGGCGAGATCGACCCGGGTCGCCGCGTCGGTCGTCACCGAGATATCGAAGTTGACATTCGCACCCGGTGCCGCAGCGACGGCCGGATAGGGCGTCGACAACGTGATGGCGGCAGCCGCTGTCGCGGCGGGAGCGGCGCCAAGCAGCGACGCGAGTCCCACGATCGTCGCCGCGAGGCCCAGCCTCACGGAACGCGATCGGACGTCCCCGACTCTCGACACCACTGACACAGGGCCACCTCCTCTATTTCGTATGCGTGTACGGACCGGTTGCGTGGGGACGGCTGACGGGCAGCCGGATCACGGGCACGCGTCGTCGGCGTGCCCGAACGGCGCGGAGTCTGACGCCTGACCGGTCTCGGAATCAACCAAGCTTCGGTGAAGAGACCGCAATCTTCGCCGAAACGCGCGAATTGCGGGCGGCTTGCTGGCGACCCCGGACCATCGGTCGTTTGACGGACCCGGCGATCGGGGCGATACTCGGCAGGTAACCAGTCCCACGCGACGACCCGGTCAGAGCGCTCAACACTCGCTCCCGGTCAGGCGCGCAGGAACACCGAATACGTTGCTCCAGGCCTCAAGACGGTCCAAGGAGCGAGCCCCGGCCGCGCAGCCGATCGCCCATCACGCGATCACGGCGCGCCAGAAAGCACGAAGCAAGAACCACCATGATGTCCCGTTCCACAACCTCGTCCATGACCGGACGAGCCTCAGCCATGCGGCGCCTGCGACGGCGCAGCACCGCCGCCACCCGCATGTACTGCAGCACCAATGGCTGCACCTCGTTCCTCGAGATCGACCTCGACACGAACACGGCCCATTGCCCCATCTGCGGGCTGATCCGCCGGGTCCACTGACCAAACCACGTCGCGCCGCGCGGGATGACCGCGCCGGCGGCGTCCCTGCGCGCCATCCTCATCGGGCATCGCCCCGACACCCGAGGATGCCGTGACCACGCTCGCCCGACTCGATCGCTCGCGTCTCGCCCGCCTGATGGCCGGCGAGATGGCCAGGTTCGCCGCCGACCATCCACGCTCGGCGGCCCTCCACGAGGCCGCGAAGGCGTCGTTGCTGGATGGCGTCCCGATGCCCTGGATGGTCAAGTGGGCCGGACCCTTCCCGCCCTACGTCGATGTCGCGTCGGGCGCGCATTTCCGCTGCGTCGATGGGCACGACTATGTCGACTTCTGCCTCGGCGACACGGGCGCGATGGCCGGCCATGGCCCGGCACCGACGATCGCCGCCGTCGAACGCCAGATGCGCCGTGGCGTCACCCACATGCTCCCGACCGAAGATGCGGCGTGGGTCGGCGAGGAACTCACCCGCCGGTTCAGGGTCGGGTCGTGGCAGTTCGCGCTGTCGGCCAGCGACGCCAATCGGTGGGCGCTGCGGCTCGCGAGGCATATCACCGGTCGATCCAAGGTGGTCGTCCACGATCATTGCTACCACGGTTCGGTCGATGAGGCGATCGCGATGCTCGGCCCGGACGGCGCGGTCGTGCCGGTTCGCGGGTCCGTGGGCCCGCAGGTCGACGTGGCGGAGACGACCCGGGTCGTCGAGTTCAACGACATCGACGGGCTCGAGGCCGCCCTCGTCGATGGCGATGTCGCGGTCGCCCTGTTCGAGCCGGCGCTGACGAACGTCGGCATCGTCCTGCCCGAGCCCGGCTACCTCGACGCCGTCCGCGAGATCACCCGACGGACGGGCACCCTCCTGCTCATCGACGAGACGCACACGATCTGCGCAGGTCCGGGCGGCGCCACGGGCGCCTGGGGGCTGGACCCCGACATCGTCGTGATCGGCAAGACGATCGGCGGCGGCATCCCGTCCGCGGCCTATGGCTTCAGCCCCGAGGTCGCCGAGCGCCTCCATGGATCGATCGCGATCGAAGATTCCGACGTCGGCGGGGTCGGCGGCACGCTCGCCGGCTATGCCCTCTCGCTGGCGGCCACCCGGGCCACGCTCGGCGAGGTCCTGACCGCCGAGGCGTTCGATCGGATGATCCCGCTCGGGGAGCGCTGGGAGGCGGGCGTCGCAGGCGTCATCCGCGACGCCGGGGTGCCGTGGCACGTCACTCGTCTGGGGGCGCGCGCCGAATACCACTTCATGCCCGTGCCGCCACGCACCGGCGCCGAGCAGTGGGCCAACGCGGACCCGGATCTGGAGCGGTTCCTGCACCTCTGGGCGATGAACCGGCGCATCCTCATGACTCCCTTCCACAACATGGCCCTGATGTCGCCGGCGACCACGGCGGCCGATGTGGACCGCCACACCGACGTCTTCGCCGAGGCGGTCGAGGCGCTGTACGCCTAACGGGACGGCGCTCCCGACGGTCCGACATCGGCCATACTCGCGACTCCATGAACCGCCCGCCCCGTGTCCGGCTGCGCGACGTCACGCTCGACGATGCCGATCTGCTCGACGGCTGGGACACCGATCCGGAGTCCGCCGGCGAGTTCAACGACTTCGGCCTGCCGCACGACCCCATCGACCGCGAGGCCCTCGCCCGGGGGCCGCTGCGCAATGAGCGGAACGGCCAACTCATCGTGGAGCGGCTGGCGGACGGCCGAGCGATCGGCGGCGTGAGCTGGCACAAGGTGCGCTACGGCCCGAACCCGGAGTCCGACGCGTGGAACTGTGGGATCGCGCTGCTGCCGGAGGCACGCGGCTTCGGGTTCGGTTCGGAGGCCCAGACGCAGCTGGCCTATTACCTCTTCGCCACGACGGACCTGAACCGGGTGGAGGCGTCGACCGACATCGACAACGTCGCCGAGCAACGTTCGCTCGAGAGGGCCGGGTTCCATCGCGAAGGGGTCGCCCGTGGCGCACAGTTCCGGGCCGGGGCGTACCACGACCTCGTCACCTACTCGATCCTGCGGGACGACCTGGAGGGCTGACGGTGGCCATGCGGTCTCGCCCTGCGGAGGGACGTGACGTCCAGTCAACATCCGGACCTTGAAGGGCCGCCGACCGCCACCTTGGGGCCGTTTCGGTGACTGCGGGACACGAATCGGCGAGGTGGGAGCTCCGGACAACGCGTTCGACCCCTAGGTGTCGACTGCCAAGCACCGACTGGACAGGGTTTCGAGGAGCCAGCGGTCAGTCGCCATCCCGCACTTCGAGGAATGCCCGTTCGAGACGCGCCGCCTCGGCCGCTGGATCGAGCGGACGCCGATGCTGCCGATCCGTGGGTGCCTCGGCATTCACCCGGGCGATGGCGCGGTTGGCCGCCTCCACGATCCGTGCAAGGTCGATCCGCGCCCGTCGCTGCGACGCCGGCGACATCGACGGCGCCCGGGCAAGGAGGCCGGCGAGCTGGTCAAGCAGCCGACGCGCCTCCTTGTCGGACTCGATCCACGGTGGCGCGACGCCGGCATTCCTGAGCATCCGATGGGCCATCGCCCATTCGCCCGCCGCCGAGTCGTCCTCGAGTGGCAGGCGCTCGCCCTGGTACGGCAGGTCCTCGAAGGCTCCGGCCTCCATCGCCTCGCGGATCTGCCGCTCGATGAGGCTCTCCCAGCTGTCGGCAATAGTGACGGCGACCATCGGCGTCGCGACGTTGCGGGCTCATAGGCCGATCGTAGCGCGCCCGTGACAGGCGAGCTGGCACGACTCCGGGCTAAGGTTCGAGCGTGCAGCCACGCCCCCTCGTTTCGTCGATCGCGAATCGCCGCTAGATGGACCGGATCGACGGGCAACCCGTCTATTCGGCGACCGACCTCGTCGCGTATCTCGCCTGCGAGCACCTGACCCAGCTCGAGCGAGCCGCCATCACCGGTCTCGTCAAACGTCCGATGCGCGACGACCCGGAACTGGACATCATCCGAAGACGCGGGCTTCCAGCACGAGGCGCGCTATCTGGCGGACCTCCAGGCGGCGGGACGATCGGCGGTCACGATCGAGCTCGACGGGTCCGCCACCGATCGGGGCGAGGAGCTCCGGGCGGCGGCCGCCCGCACGGTCGAGGCCATGGCCGGCGGCGCGGATGTCATCTACCAGGCGACGTTCTTCGACGGCACGTTCCGCGGGCACGCCGACTTCCTGCTGCGGGTCGACGCCGCGGACCGCCCGTCGATCTGGGGCCCGTACCACTACGAGGTGGCCGACACCAAGCTCGCCCGGCACGTCAAGGCGAGCGCCATCCTGCAGATCTGCTCGTACGTCGATCAGTTGGAGCGGATCCAGGGCGTTCGGCCCGAGTGGCTCCACGTGGCGCTGGGCGGGAGCGCCCGTGCGGTCGAGCGTCTCCGCGTCGACGACTTCATGGCCTACTACCGAAGCGCTCGCGATCGCTTCCTGGCGGGCGATGGCAGACGAGACCGCGGCGACGTATCCGCCGACCGGGACGTACCCGGAGCCTGTCGACCACTGCGACGTCTGCCGCTGGGCGGCTGAATGCGTGGCGCGCCGACGCGCCGACGACCACCTGAGCCTCGTCGCCGGGATCTCGGCCCGGCAGCGCCGCGCATTGATCGACCGTGACGTCCCGACGCTCGAGGCCCTCGGCGACCTGTCGCTCCCGATGGATCCACCGCTGAAGGACACCGGTGCGGGCGCGCTGCTCCGCGTCCGCGAACAGGCGCGGATCCAGCTGGCGGGCCGCCGCGAGGGACGGCTCAAGTACGAGCTGTTCGTCCCTGACCCCGGCGATCCGATCGAGCTCGATCGCGGGCTGGCCTCCCTCCCCGCCCCGTCTCCGGGCGACCTGTTCTTCGACATCGAGGGCGACCCCTACGCGTTCGACGACGGTCTCGACTACCTCTTCGGGGTCCTCGATACGAACGGTGGTTTCGAGGCGATCTGGTCCCGGGACGACGACACCGGCGAGTTCGGCCTGGCCGCCGAACGACGCGCGTTCGAACGCCTCATCGATCTCTTCATGGCTCGACTCGAGGCGGACCCGAACCTCCACATCTATCACTACGCCCCGTACGAACCGACCGCCCTCAAGCGGCTCATGGGTCGCTATGGGACCCGGGAGGACGAGGTCGACCAGCTGCTGCGCAAGGGCGTCCTGGTCGACCTGCTCCGCGCGGTCCGGCAGTCGATGCGCGCCTCGGTCGAGAGCTATTCGATCAAGAAGATGGAGGCCTTCTACGGCTTCGTCCGCGAGATCGACCTGCGCGACGCGGGATCGAGCATCGTGGCCTTCGAACAGTGGCTGGAACTTGGCGAGGGCGAGCGACCGGCCGCGGACCACCTCGTCCGGATCGAGGCCTACAACCGGGACGACGTCGTCAGCAACCTGCGCCTGCGCGACTGGCTGGAGGGCCTCCGGGTCGAGCTGGCCAGGGAGATCGGCCAGGAGATCCCGCGACCAGGCCCGCGGGTCGCGGAGCTTCCACCGGACCTCTCGGAGAGCCAGGCGCGCGTCGCCGCGTTGGTCGAACGCCTGGCGGACCCGGCCGTGATCCCGACCGATCCAGCCGACCGCACACCGACACAGCGGGCGACGTGGCTGCTCGCCCAGCTCCTTGGTTGGCACCGCCGCGAGGACAAGTCGATGTGGTGGGACTTCCACCGGTTGATGGAACTCACGCCCGAACAACTCGTCGACGAGGACGACCCGATCGGCCTCCTCGAACCCATCGGCCCGGTCGACGAACCGAAGAACGGCAAGCAGGTCTGGCGGTACGCCTTCCCCGACCAGGACTACGACCTGGGTCGGGGCGAGGTGTACGACCCGGCCAACAAGCAGGCACGACCGGACGACTCCCCGTTCTCCTGGCTCGTCGGCGACGGGGCGACCGTCGACGCCGCCGACCGCACCGTGGACCTGCGCCGGAACGTGGACGCGCCGCATCCCCGCGCGATCGTGCCACTCAACTGGGTGAGGACCAAGGACCACCAGGCTTCCCTGTTCGACCTTGGCGAATGGGTCGCCGAGCATGGGATCGACGCTTCCGGTCCATATCGCGTCGCGCGCGACCTCCTGCTCCGGACGCCGCCACGCGTCGGGCAATGGCTCGAGGAGCCGGTGGCCCGGACCGGTGAGCGCGACCTGGACGCCGCTCGCCGCCTCGCGACCGCGCTCGACCATACGACGCTGGCCATCCAGGGCCCCCCGGGATCTGGCAAGACCTACTCGGGGGCTCGCATGATCTGCACCTTGCTCGCGGCCGGAAAGCAGGTCGGCATCACCGGCACGAGCCATAAGGTCATCGGCAACCTCCTGACCGCCGTCCTCGATGCGGCGGCGGAGGAAGGGGTCGAGGTTCGTCCGGTCCAGCGCGGGACCGCGGAGCAGGTGCTCGAGGACGACCGTGTGACGCGAGGCAAGGACACGGCGGACGTCCGGGCGCGACTAACCGATCGCCGTGCCAACCTCGCCGCCGGGACAACGTGGTTGTGGGCAAGCGCCGGCATGGTCGATGCGGTCGACGTCCTCGTCGTCGACGAGGCCGGCCAGATCTCGCTGGCCAACGTGCTCGCCGTGGGGCGCGCGACGGAGGATCTCGTGCTGCTCGGCGATCCCCAACAGCTCGACCAACCGCTCAGGGGCACGCATCCGCCGGGCGCCGATCGGTCGGCCCTGGCGCACGTCCTCGGCGACGACGCGACGATGCCACCGACCAGGGGCCTCTTCCTCGAGAAGACCTGGCGTCTCGCGCCGGCCCTGTGCGAGTTCACCTCCGAGGTCTTCTACGACGATCGGCTCGAACCCGAACCGAGCCTCGCCGCCCAGCGAGTCGAAAGTGGCGAGTCCATCGTCGACGGCGTCGGGCCTCGCCTGCTTGGCGTACCCACCGTCGGCGCCGACAACGAGTCGTCGACGGAGGCGGACGCGGTCGCCGACCTGGCGCGGATGATGGTCGGTGCGGCCAGCTGGGTCGACAAACTGGGAACGGTCCGACCGATCGGCTGGGACGACGTCCTGATCGTCGCGCCGTACAACGCGCAGGTCGGTGCGATCAAGCGTCGCCTGCCGCCCGAGGCCAGGGTCGGGACCGTGGACAAGTTCCAGGGGCAGGAAGCGCCGATCAGCATCTATTCCATGACGACGTCCTCGCCCGAGCTGGCGCCGCGCGGGATGGATTTCCTCTACAGCCGGCACCGCCTGAACGTCGCGACCTCGCGGGCGCGCTGCGTCAGCATCGTCGTCGCGTCGCCGGACCTGCTCCGGGTGCGCGCCAGGACCCCCGAACAGATGCGCCTGGCGAATGCGTTCTGTCGGTTCGCCGAGATGGCCGGCGCGGGAGCCGACATGCGGTTGTGATGCATCTCGCGGTCGCACCAACGTTCGCGGGATGCTGGTCTGCGTATCTTCGAGTCCGGCGGCGATCCGGGGGTGACCTTGCGGTCAGGACGTCGACCGGAGCCCGGCCCCACCTTGGGCCGGGCTCCTCCATGCCCGCACGTGGTATGACTGTCGAGTCCATCGGAGAGGCGTCGATCCCGGGAGGTCCACGTTGACGGCATCGACAGGTGACCGACGCGCGATCAGCCGGAAGGTACGGGCGACCCTGCTGCGAACGCGGCGCGATCTGCCGCGTCTCGGGCGCCTCCGACTCGGAGCGAAGGGCGGGATCGCAATCGGGTTCGCGATAGGGTTCGCCGCCATCCTGCTCAAGGCCGGGCTCAACGCGCTGATCGGCGGGGGGACCGGATTCATCGTCCTCCTCGGCGCGGTCGTCGTGGCGGCGTGGATCGGTGGGATGGCCGGTGGTCTGACTGCGACGGTCATCGCCGGACTCCTCAACGCGGTCGTCTACGGTCCGAGCGGCCCGCAGTTCGTGCTGTCGGGCTTCGACCTCGCCCGCACGCTCCTGTTCGTGCTTGGCGGTGTGATCGTCTCGTTCATGATCGCGTCGTTACGCGGTTCCCGAGATCGTCTCGCGAACTCCCTGGCCGAGATCGGCGCCATGGCCGTCGACATCGAGCGCCGCGACGAACGGCTCGAGCTGGTCCTCGCAGCATCCGGCACCGGCTTCTGGGAGTGGGATATCCGCGGCGGGGGCCTGACCTGGTCGGAAGCCATCTACCGGCAGCATGGGCTGGAGGCGACCGCGGAGGCACCGACCTACGCGCGGTATATGGAGACGATCCATCCCGACGATCGGGCCGGCTTCCAGGCAGCGATCGACGCTGTCCTCGCGTCCGGGTCATCGTTCAGCCAGGAATTCCGTCTGCTCTGGCCAGACGGCTCCATCCATTGGACGCACGGCGTCGGCCGCGTCTTCCGCGACGCGAGGGGCGCGCCGGTCCGGATGGTGGGAACTGGGACCGACATCACTGAGGCCCGTCGCCTCGAGGAAGAGCGCGATGGCCTGCTGGCCGACGAACGTCGCGCTGGGGCGTTCCGGGAGGCGTTCCTCGACGTGATCTCGCACGAGCTGCGAACCCCGATCACCACCATCTTCGGCTTGACCCAGATCCTTCGTCGACCCGGATACCGTTCGGACCCACACGATGAGGTCGGCCTGATCGATGACATCGCCGCCGAATCCGAGCGGCTCCATCGGCTGGTGGAGGACCTGCTCGTGCTCACGAAGGCGGAACGTGGCCGGTTCGCCGTCGAGGCCGAACCGCTCGAGCTTCGCCGAATGCTCGCCCGCGTGGTCGAGCACGAAGCCGGCCGATTGCCGGGCATCGCCGTGTCGGCCGACATCCCACGCGACCTTCCGATCGTGGGCGGCGAGGAGACGTACGTCGAGCAGATCGTCCGCAACCTGCTCGGCAACGCCGCGAAGTACACGCCAGTCGGAACGGACGTCGTCGTCCGCGCCGAGCGGGTCGGGGACGAGGTCGCCATCCGCGTGCTGGACTCCGGCCCAGGGATCGCGCCCGAGACCGCCGCCAGGGCTTTCGAGTTGTTCTACCGCGACCCCGGTAGCGCTCGAACGGTGTCTGGATCGGGCATCGGGCTGTTCGTCTGCGCCAGCCTCGTCGAGGCGATGGGGGGGCGCATCTGGGCGGCGCGACGACCGGAAGGTGGCTCCGAGTTCGGCTTCTCACTCATGGTCCTGCCCGACGATGAGTCGATCGGACGGGTCGTGCCCGTGGCGGCCGGTGCCGAGCCCCCCGGGACGCGCTCCGGAAGCTGAACCTCACCGACCGTTCCGCCGGACCGGACGCGTGTGCGAGAATCAGCGCCTTACGGGAGGCTGCTCTAGTGGACGAAGGGTCAGTCATCCGGCTATTCACGTTCCGCGCGGTCCGTCCCGCCTTCGACGCGATCCTGCGCGACGAGATCCTTCCCGATCTTAGAGCGTCGCCCGGCCTAATCGATTATTACAGCGCGCGCCAAGGCCCCGACGAGATCGGCCCCCGCGTCGTCGCGTCGGTCTGGAAGACTCGCCCGGCGATGGCCGGGGCCCTTGGCGAGGACCAGGGCCGCTTCCACCCCGAGTACCTCGCCGAAACGACGGAGCAGCGACTCGAGATCCTCTCGCTGGAGATCGACGAGCGGTTCGCGACGACCGAGCCGGCCATGATCTTGCGGATCCTCCGGGGCACCGTCAGGTCAGGCGAAGTCGCCGCCTATGTCGACGATGTCCGCGCGGGCGTACACATCGACGCCGGGCGTCCCGACGGCCCGGTCTCGCTGTACCTCGCGCTGGCGGGGCTGGATTCGTTCGTGACCGTTTCCGCTTGGCGAAGCTGGGCCGACATCGAAGCGGCCACCGGTGGCGACGTCCACCGGCCTCGGGCCACTCGACGACCCGAACGACTGGTCGATTGGGACGTCGATCATTTCGAGATCGTCAGCCGCTCCTGACCGTCAGCTCCCGCCGCACCCACGCGGCCAGGACCGCCGCGCACGCCTCGACCTCATCGAGGGGCACGTGCTCGTCGGCACTGTGCGCGACCTTGACGTCGCCCGGCCCGAAGATGACGCACGGCGTGTCGCCGACATTGACGAACAGGCGCATGTCCGCTCCATACGGCTCGCCGAGCAGCGCTGGCCGGTGGCCCGTCACGGCTTCGATGGCCTCGGCCAGGCCGACCGGCAGCGGGTGATCGGACGGCACCCGCGCGGACCCGAACCGCCCGCCGGTGATCTCGATCTTCGCGGGATGGTCGCGCAGGAACGCGTCCCCGGCACAGGCCGTCGCGATGCAGGCCCGGAGCTCGGCCTCCGCATCGGCCTCTGACTGGCCGAGGCGGACGCCATACCGCCCGTCCGCGGTCACCCGGTCGAGCACTGTCGACGCCCACTCCCCGCCCGCAACGATCCCGATGATCGTCGGATACGGCAGCACGAGCGCGGTCATCAGCGGATCGGTCTCCGCGGCGTTGCGTCGCGTCTCGTCCGCCTCGAGCGCCCGGCTCAGGAGCCACAGGTTGTCGAGCGCGGAGATCCCCTCGCGCCGCTGGGATGCGTGGGCCGCGCGCCCAGGCACCGTCAGTCGGAAGGTGATGGCCCCCGCATGGGCGACGACGACATCGAGGTTCGAGGGCTCCGGGATGATGGCGAGATCGCCGGTCGCACCCGCCCGGATGGCGGCGAGCGTGCCCTGGCCACCGTCCTCCTCGGACGGCACGAAGGCGACGAGGAGTTCGCCGCCGAGACGATGCAGTTCGCCGGCGGCCCCGAGCGCCCGGATGGCGCCGAGGATGGCCGCCACCCCGCCCTTCATGTCGCAGGCGCCACGCCCGTACAGCGCGCCGTCGCGGATCTCGGCGCCCCATGGATCGCTGGACCACGTCGCAGGATCGCCGGGCGGGACCACGTCGAGGTGACCCGACAGCACGATCCGTCGGCCGCCGGTCCGCCCGGCCCGTCCGATGACGACCGGCAACGACGTCCGCGGCATCTCCTCGCCCGGCCAGGCCGGATCGGCGCGGACCGACGCGGGGTCCGGCGTGACCGTCTCGACCGCGAGACCGAGCGCGCGAAGCGCGTCGGCGGCCCAGTCGGCGACGGCCTCCTCGGAACCGGTGATGCTCGGGATCCGGACGAGCTCCCGGAGGTCCTCGACGAGTCGTTCGCGGTCGATCGGCAGCGCCGTCACGCCCGTCACCCGGCGCGGGCCGTCGCGGGGCCGTCAGTCACGGAGGATCGGCCGCGTCATGCATGTCGGTCCACCCGACCCGTTGATCCCGATCTCGGACGCCGGGTAGGTGTGGACCTCGCAACCGGCGGCGGCCAGCGCGGCGCTCGTCACCGGATTGCCCTCGGCCACGATCACGACCCCCGGTCGCACGGCGAGGACGTTGCAGCCGAGC
This sequence comes from uncultured Chloroflexia bacterium, assembly GCA_963833705.1. Taxonomy (GTDB): domain Bacteria; phylum Chloroflexota; class Limnocylindria; order Limnocylindrales; family CSP1-4; genus SPCO01. Next base: position 197,495 of record CAWHYQ010000002.1, read on the forward strand.
GTCGGGAATTCGACATCGGGGACCTCGATCAGGCGGATGCCAAGCTCGCGGAGAAGGGCCCAAAGCCCGACCGGGAGGAGCGGCAGATAGACGACCGCGAGGTCGTCCGCGACCGGCGAGACGAGCGACAGCAGGTGGATCAACTCGGCCGGCCCGCGCCAGTACGGGACATCGAAGATCCGGACGTCGCCACCGACCAGTTCCGCGAGCTGCCGAGCACCCTCCGCATTGGTTCGCAGCGTCCGACCGATGCAGAACAAGTCGGGGCGCAGCCAGAACGTGTCGCCGCCCTCGACCGTGCCGGGCGCCTCGATCCGTCCCAGCGTCGGGATGCCGGCCGCCGTCGTCCACGCCTCGATGGCGGCCGGTTCGTCGCGCCGGTTCGGCTTGCCCGGACGAAGCGGGATCGCCCCCCGATCGGTCACCAGCAGCGGGTCGAAGGTGTACACGAGGTCCGGGCTTGCGAGCTCCGTCTCGAGCGCCTCCACCCGCGGCCCGAGCGAGCCGAGCACCTCGACGAACGCGTCATGCTCACGCCGGGCGACGTCGAGATCGACGGGGTGCAGGAACCCGTGCGCGGGATCGGCGAACGCGTCACCGAAGGCCGGCCCGGGTCGCTTGACCAGGACCTCGCGCAGCGGCGCGGTCATGCTCTGGGCACCGAACCGGCGATCGGTCATCACCATCGCCCGAAGGATACCGGCGAGGCATGACCACGGAGAGGAGCATCGGACGCGCCGCTGGGGACGATGGTCCGATTGCGGCTCTGCCCGGCCCCGGCCATCATCTGGCGATGAAGACACCCCGTCGCATGCCCCGGGCCATCGTCGCCCTTCTCGGTACGTTCGCGCTCGTGGCGGCCCTCGGGCCGACCGGCGCCACCGGCTCCGCCGCTCCGGCCGACGCTCCTGCCGCCGCCCCGGTCCCGGCCTCGGTCGCCCCCGCGGCCGCGCCCGCGGTCAAGCTTGCCCTGGCGGTGTCGGGCCTGTCGTCACCGGTCCTGGTGACGAACGCCGCGGACGGATCGGATCGACTCTTCGTCGTCGAGCAGGGCGGCCGCATCCGGGTCATCAGGAACGGGGTGCTCCTCCCTACGCCGTTCCTCGACATCCACACCAAGGTCTCGCACGGCGCGGAGCAGGGTCTGCTCGGCCTCGCGTTCCACCCCGACTTCAAGCACAACGGCAAGTTCTATATCGACTTCACGAAGGCCGACGGCGCGACCGCGATCGACGAGTACCACGTGTCGAGCGATCCAGATCGCGCGAATGCCGCGACGGCCCATCGGATCCTCACCATCGGCCAGCCGTACGCGAACCACAACGGCGGTGGGATCGCCTTCGGCAAGGACGGTTACCTGTACATCGGCATGGGCGATGGCGGTGGGGCCGGCGACCCCGGCAATCGAGCCAGGAACATCAACTCGCTGCTCGGCAAGATGCTTCGCATCGACATCAACGGGAAGTCGGGCGGCCGCCAGTACCGGATCCCCGCCTCCAACCCGTACGTCGGGCGACCGGGGCGAGATGAGATCTGGTCGATCGGCCTGCGCAACCCGTGGCGCTGGTCATTCGATCGTGTGAAAGGTGACCTCTGGATCGGCGACGTCGGGCAGAGCCGATACGAGGAGATCGACCGCGCGAGCGTCACCCAGGCGAAGAAGCTCGGACGGGGCGCCGACTACGGCTGGCGCGTCGTCGAGGGCCTGAAGTGCTACAAGCCCTCGAGCGGCTGCAGCACCGGCGGCAAGGCCAAGCCGCTCGTCGTCTACTCGCACAAGCAGGGCTGCTCGGTCGTCGGTGGTTATGTCTACCGGGGATCGGCCATCCCGGCCCTCGCCGCTCGCTACGTCTTCGGCGATTTCTGTTCGGGGAGCATCTGGTCGATCCCGCGGACCGCGGCGGCGCCGGCCACCAAGGTCCTGCTCAAGTCGACCAGCCTGTCGATCAGCTCCTTCGGCGAGGACGAGCACGGCGAGCTGTACGTCGTGGACCTCGCCGGGGGCGCGATCTACCGGTTCGAGGCGCCCTGACGCACCGGGCGCCTCGTGGCGGGGGCTAGGCGGCGACGGCGATCCGCTCCTGGATCGCGACTTCCACGTCGAGCTTGATCTCGTCACTCACGAGCCAGCCACCCGCCTCGAGCCCGACGTTCCAGTCGAGTCCCCAGGCCTTGCGGTTGACCTTCGCGTGGGCCGAGAAGCCGGCGTGCCGCGAACCGTCCATGCCCGCGAAGAACCCGAGGAACTCGACGTCGAAGTCGACCGACCGGGTGATGTCGCGGATCGTCACGTCCGCGGTCACGACGAAGTCGTTGCCGCCCTTGGCCCGGATCGCCGTCGAGGTCACGCGCAGTTCCGGATAGGTCTCGACGTCGAAGAAATCGGCCGAGCGCAGGTGGTTGTCGCGCGCCCCGAAACCGGTGTCGACGCTCGCGGTCTTGACCGTGATGTCAGCGCGCGAGGCGGTCGGATCCGTCTCGTCGATGTCCACGGTGCCGGTCACGGCCGTGAACTTGCCGGTGACGGACGTCACCATCATGTGCTTGGCCCTGAACTGGACGTCGGTATGGGCCGCGTCGATCGCGAATGTCGCCATGGGATGGGTGCCTCCGGTGCCCCGGTGTCGTGCCGGAGCGGTGCTTTGTTGACTAAGCAACCATATCCGACTATCGTTGCGTTGTCAACGAATTGCATCGCATCCCTGAAAGGGGTGGTAGCATCGCCGCCATGGCCATCTCCGAACCGAACGCTCGTCCGCTCAGCGCCCGCGATCCGCGGCTCGCGCCGTGGCGCGCGTTCCTGCTCGCCCACGCTCGGGTGTCGCGGCGCCTCGACGAGGAGTTGCGCGCCGAGCACGACGTCTCGTTCGCCGAGTACGACGCCCTGCTGACCATCGCCGAATTTCCCGGACGGCGGATCCGGATGGGCCAGCTCGCCGACGAGGTCCTGCTGAGCAAGAGCGGTGTGACGCGCCTCATCGATCGACTGGTCAGTGACGGCCTGGTCGAGCGAAGCGCCTGCATGGCCGATGCCCGCGGCGCCGAGGCCGTCCTGACCGACCGCGGGCTGGCGCGACTGCGCGCCGCGTCGCGCACGCACCTGCGGGGGATCAGCGAACACTTCGTGTCGATCCTCGAGCCGGCCGACCTCGAGGGGCTCGAGCGATCCATGACCGCGGTCGCCCGCCAGGCCGGTCCCGGCCGTGGTGAGCCCGAGCGCTGCGCCGTCGATGCGCCCGAGGTCGGGAGCACGAACGGCGGTCGCTGACACGACCGCTCCCGGCCGGCTGTTCGCCGGAACGAGCGGATTCGCCTATCCCGGCTGGGTGCCGCGGTTCTATCCGGCGGGGACGCGGGCGGCTGGCTTCCTCACTCACTACGCGTCGCGGCTCCACACCGTCGAGCTCAACAACACCTACTACGGCTCGCCGTCCGAGGCGAAGGTGGCTGCCTGGGTCGCGGCCACCCCGTCGGACTTCCGGTTCGCCGTCAAGGCCCAGCGGGGCGGCTCGTTCCGATCGCTCCAGGTGGACCCGACCGCAAGCGTGCCGTGGCTGACCGGCCCGTATCGACGTTTCGGGGAGCGGCTGGGGACCGTCCTGTTCCGGGTGCCCGACGGGGTGCGGCGCGACGATGCTCGGTTGGCCGCGCTGCTCGCGGCCTGGCCGGCTGACATGCCCCTGACGCTCGAGTTCCAGGATCCCTCGTGGCACGTCGACGAGACGTTCGAGGCCCTGACCGCCGTCGGTGCCGCGCTGTGCGCGACCGAACTGCCCGATGACGACGAGCCGCCGACGATCCGGCGAACCGGCTCGTTCCTCTACCTGCGACTCCGGCGCGACGACTACACCGAGGCGGAGATCACGGCATGGGCGGCGCGACTCGAACCCTTCCTGAGCGCGGGCGACGATGTCTACGCCTTCTTCCGCCACGACGAGACCGGACGCGGGCCGGAACTCGCGCTGGCCCTGACCGAGGCCCTCGGGCGAGCCTGAGACCGAGAGCTGCCGTCAGCGGCGGGAGCCCTCCGCCGGGCCGAAGGCCACGACGATCACGAGCCGCTCGGCGATGTCGTGGAACTTGTGCGGGACGGTCGCGGCGACGAACACGAGCGAGCCGGCGGCGACGGGTCGCGTCTCGTCGCCGACCGTCACCGACCCTCGCCCCGATACGACGTAGTACAGCTCGTCCTCGCCATGGGGCGACTGCGGGTCGACGGCGCCGGCCTCGAGGACGTACAGGCCGCCGGACAGGTCGGGCACGGACAGGAATTCGTAGTAGAGCTTGCCGTCGGTGGCACGCGCGGCGTCGACCGCCGCCAACTCCCAGGCGTCCATCGATCTCCCTTCAGGTCGTCGCGATGTGCTTGCCGTCGGGCCCAAGACCCGACTCGTCGAGGAGTTCCGCCGCCGCTCGATCGCGGTCCGCCTCCGTATCGAATGAAACCACGAGCGGCCCGGCGGTCAAGCCGAGACGGAGGGCGGGGCGGACGCCACGCAGCGGGAAGACCTGGCCCGAGGACAGACGACGGAGCTCGCCCAGGCCGACCGGGACGCCATCGGTCCGTCCGATGCGCTCGACCATCAGCGTCGTGGCCATCGGCGCCCCGGGCTTGGGATCGGGCTCGGGACCTTCCTGCATCGGCCGATCGAGGACCGTCCTCACGAGGGCGCCCGGCGCCTCACGGACGCGCACGGCCGACGTCGCGGTTCGGACGACCCCGGTGATCCGCAGTGACACCCCCTCGCCGGTCGCCAGGCTCGTGGCTGCCGCGGGCAGGTGGCCGTCGGAACGGCGGTAGATGAGATAGCCGCCGGCCACGCCGATCAGGATGACCGATGCCAGCGCGCCGATCGCGGCGGCGAGGCCGAAGGCCACGGGCGCGCTCGTGGGCCCGGCACCCTCGTCGAGGAGGTAGTGATCGGACACGTGGAGGTCGAGATCGGTCAGATCGCGACCGGCGGTCGTCCGGGCCTCGCCAACGGTACGTTCGTTCCGGGACACGAGACCCGTCATCGTCGCCGGCTGGAACGCGGGCGACACATCGGTCGTGACGGTGATCGCGTGCTTCCCGACCGGGTCGTACACGATGATGTCGTACGCGTCGATCTCGTCCTCGTCGCACGACCCGTCGTGATCCGCATCCCCCGAGCAGATGTCGACGAAGTCGATCATCCGCGACCCGGCCAACTCGACCAGGACCCCGGTCCGTGGCATGGTCCCGTCGAGCGGCATCGGGGCCGCCGACCCGGTCGGGTGCTCGCGAGCGTCGACGAACTTGCGTTTCTCGAGGTCGAGGCCGAGCGCCTTGGTCGCGTCGCCGAGGTACGGGACGTCCTGCGCGATGAAGTCGGGGTCGAATTCCAGGACGCCACGAACGTGTGTCGTGAACACCTCCGAGGGTGGCCGCGCAGAGTGCACCGTCACGGCGTTGCGGCTCACCGGATCGACCAGCCAGTAATACCAGCCCGTGATCGCCTCACCGGCATCCTGGATGCCGTTCTCGTTCGCGTCGTCGTAGGTCGCGACGTCAGCGGCCGCCAGCGACCCGGAGATCGTCGCGTACGTGCGCTGCCCAAGGCCATCGGCGGTGGCGAGTTCGCCCGGTCCGAGCGCGCGGGGGGTCGGTCCATCCGTCCCTTCGATGCCGACCAGGAGCAGCAGTCCCGCCAGCGCGAACAGGAGCGCCGCAACGATCACCGAGCCCGGCACTCGCCTGAGGACGCGACCATCCGCTCGCTGACCCAGGGCTCGGGTCCAGCCGTCGGCGGCATCGGCCACGGCCCCCGCGCCGGAGATCAGGCGGTCCAACATCGGGCGCTCCCTCCGGTCTCAAGCGTAGCAGCGCGGTGGGCGGTCGCAGGCCCGCGACGCCCATCCGGGCTAGCATCGCGGGATGCGTCGATCCATCGACCTCCGTCGCTGGTTCCCGCGACGTGGGCTCCTGGCCATCGTCCTGGTCGCCGCGGCGTGCTCGCCCGCGCCCAGTCCGAGTTCGACCACGCCCCCGGTCTCCGTGAGCAGCGAGGCGCCATCGGCGACTCCGAACCTCGCCCCATCGGCGTCGGCGACGGCGTCGGGCCCGGCCGCGTCGGCCTCGGCGAATCCACCGGGATCGTTCGATCCGACCGGGATCGACCTCGATGTCAAGGTCGTGGTCGAGGGGCTCGCCGCACCGGTCGACGTGACATCGGCCGGCGACGGGAGCGGACGGCTGTTCGTGGTCGAGCAGGGCGGCCGGATCCGCATCGTCAAGGACGGGGTGCTCGTGGCACGGCCGTTCCTCGACATCGCCGATCGGATCACCAGCGGCGGCGAGCGCGGACTCCTCGGATTGGCGTTCCACCCGGACTTCCCCACCGATCCGCGGTTCTTCGTCAACTACACGGACCTCAAGGGCAACACGGTGGTCGCCCAGTTCAGCGTCGACCCCACCGATCCCGACCTGGCCGACCCGGCCGGCGGGCTCAAGGTCCTAGGCTTCGACCAGCCGTTCCCGAACCACAACGGCGGCGGTGTCGTCTTCGGCCCGGACGGGATGCTCTACGTCGCGGCGGGCGACGGCGGGTCGGCCGGCGACCCGCAGGGCAACGGCCAGCGACTCGACACCGACCTCGCCAAGATCCTCCGGATCGACATCGACGGGAACAGCGCCTCGACGCCGTATGTCGTGCCGCCTGACAACCCGTTCATTACAACCGCGGGCGCGAGACCCGAGATCTGGCTGACCGGCCTGCGCAACCCGTGGCGGATCCGGTTCGACGGAGCCACCGGCGATCTCTGGATCGGCGACGTCGGCCAGGGCGCATGGGAGGAGATCGACGTCGCGCGCGCCGGTGTCGGCGGGCTGAACTATGGCTGGAACACGATGGAGGGGTTCCACTGCTTCAACCCGTCGAGCGGCTGTGACCAGACCGGCCTGACCCTGCCACTGGCCGAGTACGGGCACGATCTCGGCTGCGCGGTCATCGGTGGCGTGGTCGTGCGCAACCCGAACCAGCCGGCGATCGACGGCGGCTACGTCTTCAGCGACGAGTGCTCGGGCAACCTGTGGCTGATGAACCCATCCGGGACCGGGCGCCGCGAACCGGTCCTCGTGTCCAAGAGCGGGGCTTCCATCAGCGCGATCAACGACGACGAGGACGGGAACGTGCTCGCGACCGACGTGGTGAACGGGCAGCTGCTGGCGATCACCGCCGCGGCTCACTGAGCGGCGGGGGCGGGTCCGCGCCGGCTCGGTCGGTCAGGCGTGGATGATGACGTCGGTCGTCCCGCGTCGACCGAGCAGTTCCGCGCTGGTCCGGCCGCGCCAGCGGTGGACCAGCAGGTCGACCGAGTCGTCGCCGACCCGTAGACCCGTGACCGTCAGCTTGGTCAGCCACTCGGGCAGCGTCGGGCGGATCAGCTCGAGACGCTGGGCGCTCGCGTTGGCCCGCAGCCCCAGCATCGTGTGCAGCAGGTAGAACGGCGCGGCGGCCGCCCACGCCTGCGGGGAGCAGGCCACCGGGTACGCGACCGGCGCCCCGACGTCGTCGCGCCCGAACCCGCAGAAGAGCTCCGGGAGGCGAAAGTCCGGGAACCACTGCGCGGCCTCGATGAGGCGCCCGGCGAGCAGGTTCGCCGCGTCCGCCGCTCCGTTGGCCTTGAGTCCCGCGGCGATGAGCGCGTTGTCGTGAGGCCAGATGGAGCCCGTGTGGTACCCGATGGGGTTGTACCCGGCCTGGCCGCTGGCGAACGTCCGGATGCCCCAGCCGGAGAACAGGTCCGGGGCGAGCAGGCGCTCGGCCACGGCGGTCGTCCGCTCGGCCGGGACGATCCCGGCCCAGAGGGCCTGTCCCACGTTCGAACCGATGCTCGCGACCTGGCGCTTGGCGCCATCGAGGGCCATCGCGTAGAAGCCGGTCTCGGGCACCCAGAACGCCGCGTCGAAGGCTGCCTGGAGATCGCCGGCGGCGATGGTCAGCCGCTCCGCCAGCTCGATCTCGCCGCGATGCCGCGCCAACCGGGCCATCGAGCGGTAGGCGGCGAAGACATAGCCCTGGACCTCGGCGAGCGCGATCGGACCGTCGGCCGGGCGCCCGTCGCGGTGACGGATCGCGTCGCCGGAGTCCTTCCAGCCCTGGTTGAGCAAGCCCAGGCGCGACCGACGCCGGTATTCGATGAACCCGTCGCCGTCGAGATCGCCCGACCGCTGGATCCAGCCGAGCGCCGCGAGCGCGTTCGGCCACAGCCGATCGAGCAGACCGTCGTCGCCCGTCCACGCATGGGTCTCGGCCAGGAGGACGAGCCAGAGCGGCGTCGAATCGACGCTTCCGTAATACGCGTCGTGCGGCGTCTCGCCCGCGCGAGCCATCTCACCGCTTCGAAGCTCGTGCAGGATCTTGCCGGGCTCGGCGTCGTGCCACGGGTCGTCGGCCGTCGCCTGGAGACGGGCCAGCACCTCCAGCGTGGCGACCGCGAGCGAGGGCATGAACGCGACCGTTTCGATCGCCGCGATGATCGTGTCCCGCCCGAACAGCGTCGCGAACCACGGGATCCCGGCCGCCAGGTAGTGCTCTCCCTCGCCGGGTCCGTCATTGCGTAGCGTGACCAGGTCGGCCAGCGACCGCTCGATGGTCCGGTCGAGAAGCTCGTGGTCGGAGTCGATGCGTGGCACGGCGGGCGTGGGTGAGTCGTCGGCAGCACCGCCCGGCCCGATGCGGGCCGGTGCAGGTGACCCGCTGAGCTCGCTGTCGACCGTCCAGCCGATGGTCAGTCGCTCACCGGGGGTGAGGCGTGCTGCCCAAGTCGCCACGATGCTCGCTCCCGGCCATGAGCCGACGTCGTCCACCGGCTCGAGCCGCGCACCTGCGGCCACGACCGTCGTCGTTCGCCGGAGGCCGTCGAGCCCGTCGTAGGCGAAGGCCGCCCGATCGGCGTGCAACTCGATCGGCAGGAGCGTGCCCCGGGTCGGTCGAGGGTAGCCGCGGATCTCGAAGATGTCGGCCATGTCGACCCCGAGACCGAGCTCGATCTCGACCGACTGCGCCGTCCCGGAGTGGTTCACCACGGTCAGCCCTTCGCGCAGTCCGCCATCGATCCGGCGACTTCGCGTCAGGCTGAGTTCCTGGCGCCCGAGTCCGGGTTCGGCGGCGCGCTTGTCGTCCGGATTGCGACGCGGCTCGGGGTTCGTCAGCTGGATCGTGTCGGCCCCGTCGTCCTGGTACGGACCCCGGAGGAGTGTCGGCGGATCGCCGTTGAGACGGACGATGGACGTGGACAGGATCCGCGTGTCGAGGTCGTACAGGCCGAGACCGCGGCCGTCGACGCGGACATCGCCGCGCTGGTCGCTCAGGAGATACCAGTTCCCGTGCTTGGCGACCTCGACATTGCCGAGGTCGGTCGCCGCCACGATCGTCGGGGTCGGCGCCGGGACGGTCCGGACCGCCGTGCGACGCGACATCAGCTCCTGGGCCTCCCGTGATGGCGCCGCACTAGCCGAGCGCCGTGACCGCGATCCCGTGCCGGGTCGGGACGGGATCCAGGGCATCCGCCTGTCGCCAGTCGGCAAGCCGGCGGTCGCCGGTCATCGCGTCGATCGATGTGATGTCGACGACAGTGGCTGGATCGGCGGCCTCGAATTGGTGCCCCGGCGGGCCGGCAGGACAGTGAAAGACGTCGCCCGCGACGAGGATCTCGACATCGTCCTCCCACTCGATGGTCAGGCGTCCATCGGTGACGAGTCCCCAGTGCGGGGCATCGCACCAGCCCGCGGTGTACCCGCTGGCCGGTCCCATGCGAAAGCGCGTCATCGCATATGGTCCCATCGGCCAGGTCTCGGCCTCGATCCGACCTGTGGCCACGTGTGCGATCGCGATCGGCGGCGCGACCGTGACCGGCGCCTCGGGGACCACCACCTGGAAGCCCCGCGCTGTGAGCGTGGCCTCACTGACGTCGAGCCCGGGATCGACCGGTTGGAATCCCGCCAGGCGCGCGCGGCTCGGGGTGAGCAGGCGGTGCTCCGGACCGCCCGCGGGGATGTGGAACGCCCGGCCGGGCGGGATCGCGGTGCTGAAGCCGGCGGATTTCGACGGTGATCGTCCCGTCGATCACGAAGCCCCAATGCGGCAGGACGCAGACGTCCTCCATCGAGGTCCCGGTAGACCCACTCTCGGGGATCTCGGCGAGCACGTAGGCCATCGACCCGAGCATCGCGAAACGGACGATGATCGTGTCCTGGAGGAGCGTCCGAAGGTCGGCCGGCGCGACGTGCATGCGGGCGTGTCCTGCGTCGTAGCGTGTGGTGGACCTGGGTCGCGAGTATATCCGGCGGTCTCCGCGGGCGCCGACGGTCCGCCCGATTGCGATGCGGCTGCAACGCCGCGTCCCGGAACGAGCCATCGTCCGTAACGGCATCTCTGGTCAAGTGGAATGACCGGCTCTGTGGGGTGAAGAGCCATGATGAGAGTCTTCTCGACGCGAGGAACCGTGCCTGAACCAACGGCGCCAGATCGGATCGACCAGATGGTCGTCCCGCCGCCCAGCCCCAGGCATGAGAACGCGCGCCGACCGCGAGAACTGGCTGAGACGATCCTCGACTCGGTGGTCGAGGCGATCGTGGTGTTCGACCCTGAGACGCACCGGATCCGCGAGGTCAATCGCGGCACGTGCGAGCTGCTCGGCCTGCCTCGGGAACGACTCATCGGAGAGCCGGTGGACCGGCTCCTGGACCCAGGCGAGGCCGGCCGACTGAACGACCTGCTCCGCTCGTTGTCGAACGGCCGGCGGGACGCGGCGACCCTCGTCCTCGATTACCGGATCGCGGACGGCACCTCCGTCTCGGTGGAAGTCGTCTTCCAGCCGGTGGACCTCCCTGGTGGCGAGCGCGCCTTCCTGGCCATCGCCCGCGACATCCGCGAGCGGATCGACGCCCAGGTGCGGCTCCAGCGCCTGGCGCAGGCCGAACACGCTCGCGCGGCCGAACTCAACGCCGTCATCCGGGCCATGGGCGAGGCCGTCGTCGTGTGCCGCGCCGACGGCACGATCACGCTGACGAATCCGGCCGGTGAGTCGCTGTTCCCGACCGTCGAGGAGCGCACCTATCAGGACATCCTCGACCAGCTGGTCGATCCCGACGACGAGGCCCCACGTCTCGGGATCCAAACAGGACCCGTGGTCCTTCGAACGGTGGACGCCGTCGAGCGATGGGTCGAGATCTCGACCTATCCGGTGACCGTCGGGGGCGGCATGACAGTCGCCGACGAGGAGACCATCGTCGTCATGCGCGACGTGACCGAAGCGCGCCGGCGCGAGGCGATCCGCGAGACATTCATCGGCGTCCTCTCGCACGAACTGCGGACCCCGGTGACCACAATCTTCGGCGGCGCCAAGTTGCTTGCACGCGAGTCTTCGACGCTCGACGAGGCGGCCAGGCGCGAGATCTTCCACGACATCCAGGAGGAGGCGGAACGGCTCCAACGACTCGTGGAGGATGTCGTCGCCCTGAACCGCTTCGGCGAGGAGGCCGGCGACGTCAATCGGGAGCCGATCCTGCTCCAACGCATCGTCGCGCGAGTCGTCGAGTCGGAAGGTGGTCGCTGGCCCGGCGTCACGTTCAGTTCCGTGATCGCGTCGGCGCTGCCGGTGGTGGCGGCCGACCCGACCTACGTCGAGCAGGTCGTCCGAAACCTGGTCTCGAACGCCGCGAAGTACGGCGGCGCGGGGTCGAGCGTCACGGTCGTCGTCGAGGCCGGCCGTGAGGAAGTTCTCGCCCGCGTCCTCGATGACGGCCCCGGCTTCCCGGTCGAGGAGCGCGACCGCCTGTTCGAATTGTTCTATCGCTCGCCCGGGACGGCCTCGGTGGCCAGTGGCGCCGGGATCGGGTTGTTCGTCTGTGCCCGGCTCATCGCGGCGATGGGCGGCCGGATCTGGGCCCTGCCGCGCCCGGAGGGCGGCGCCGAGTTCGGCTTCGCCCTGGCCGTGATGAACGGGCAGTCGGAAGGCCTATAGCCCGCTTCGCCACTTCGCGGTCGCAACGGGGGCGCGTCGCCTGTCATCCCGTTGTTACGCGAAGGACGCACGGCGTTGTCGTCCCGCGGCGTCCGCGAGACGAGAGTGACGCCAGTACCCCGGATCACCGGGAGTCAGAGCCCCTGCAAGCGGTGAGCCCGCTCGGGGATGGAGGAAACCGCATGAGCATCATCGCGTGGATCGTCCTCGGCGCCATCGCCGGGTACCTGGCCGGGTTCATCGTCAAGGGCGACGAGGGCCTCGGCGTCATCGGGCATGTCGTGCTCGGCATCGTCGGCGCCGTCGTCGGTGGCTTCCTGGCGAGCGCCCTCTTCGATCTGCATCCGATCGACGGCCCGTTCGACGTCAGTTCGATCGTGGTCGCGACGATCGGGGCCATCCTGACCGTCCTCGTCGTTGGTGCCGTGACCGGTGGAGCTCGGGCGGGCCGTGGCTCGATCTGACCCGAATCCGACCGGGTGATCCCGGCCGGAGAACCCTTCGAACGCCCACCCTCGTAGGGTGGGCGTTCGCGATTCACGGGGCGCGATCTGTCGTGTAGCTGCAACGGCAGTCCGATGCGCACCGGCGCCTACGTGGGCACGACTTCGCCATCCTCGATCGAGTCGGCCCCCGAGCCACTGGGGGTCCGGGGGCCGACACGCCGATTCCACCGTCCCGGGCACTTGTGACGGGGTGCTTCCGAGGACTCGTGATCCCAAGTCCGTCCAACGCAAGGAGAACGACATGACGACTCGATCCATCGACGAGGAGCTCGCCTATGCGGGCGCTGAGACCACGGATCGGATGAGCGCCGTTGGCGGCGCGATGAGCGACGCGGCGGGGAGCGTCCGGGACGCGGCAGGCGACGCTGTGTCGCGGCTGCCCGATGTCGCCGCGACCACGAGGTCCGTCCTCGAGGATGCCAACCGCCAGATGCACGCGGGCAGTGACGAGATGCTGACCATCGGGGGCGCCCTCTCGATCGGCTTCGCCATGGGCTTGCTCGTCGGCGGAGCGAGTCGGCTCCTTGTCGTGGGGGCCGTGGTCCCTGCCGCCCTGATGACGTTGACCCTGCTCGACCGGTCGGGTCGGACACGGCCCTCCGGTCGTCGTCTGCAAGGCGGCTGATACCCGCGCGGTCCGTCGTAGCGGGACTCCTGCGACGGCGGCCCGCATACCGTTCGATCACGGGTCGACACTCGATTGCGACCAGCGTTTCTCGGAGGTTCGAACCATGGACGATGTGAAGAAGGTCTATCGCGAAGGCGAGCAGAAGACCAAGGAAGCCTGGCGCGAGGCCGATGGCGACGAGAGCCTTTCGGACAAGGTCGGGAATGCCGGCGACGAGATCCGAAAGCAGGCCGGCAACGCCGGCGATGACATCCGCCGGACTGCCGACCAGGTCGGTGACGAAGCACGCTCGAAGGTCCCCGACCGCGGCTGACCCCGGTCAGGCAAGGACATAAGCCCCCGGACGGATCCGGGGGCTTTGTCGTGGGGCTCAGGCCCGCTTGGGCCCTACCACCGGTCGCCACCGATCCGAGCGGTCGAGGCCGGACGTGGACCCTTAGGTGGATCTGCCGCTGCCACCGCGTCAGCCGACGCTCGAACGTTGCGGGCCGCCTCACGCAAGGTCATCCCGCTGCCGTCAGCGGCCCGCTGCAGGTCGTCCTTCGTGATGTCGGTCGGGTGGTGGCGCTTGTTCGGTTCGCCGCAACCACAGTTCATGCACATGAGTGTGCCTCCGTTGCGTGATGATCCGGGGGTCACCACCATCGTGGCCAACAGGGCAGTTCAAGCGCCTCGCGGTCGTGGCCGAGGGCCTCTCGGCCACGTATCGATCTTGAGGCGCGAGCGCGCGCCGCGAGGTCGGAGGTGGAGGTCCGATCTACGAGGCTCGACCCGACGCGTCGAGGTCGCCGTCGATCGACTTGAGGGCTCGGGTCGTGTGGGTTGCCCCGCCAGCCGGCCCGACCTGTGTCTCGAGGCCGATGCCGGTCCCCTCGATGATCGTCCGGTAGATGGCCTCATAGCCATCGGTCATCCGGCCCGCGGAGAACCGCTCGAGGACCGACGAACGGATGGCCGCCCGATCGAGCCCCTCGACTGCCGCGACCTTGAACGCGAGCTCGTCAACGTCATCGCCGAAGAACCCATCCACGCCGTCGCGGATGATCTCCGGGAGGGCCCCCACACGTCTGGCGACGATCGGCGTCCCGCACGCGAGCGCCTCGATAGCGACCAGGCCGAACGGCTCCGGCCAGGATCCGGGCATCAGGGAGGCGTAGGACTCGGCGAAGAGGGCGTCGCGCTCGGCCTGTTCCAGTTCGCCCAGGTACTCGACCGTGGATCCAGCGGCCTCCAGGGCCGGCTTGAACACGTCGCGGTAGTAGTCCTGCTCGACGGGCATCGGACCGGTCTTGGCCGCGATCCGGAGCGGGCGACCGGTGGCCTGCGCGATCCCGATGGCCTCGACGATGCCCTTCTCCGGGGCCATCCGGCCGACGAAGCACAGGGCATCGCCGCGGCGGCGCTCGAACGGGGCGTCATCCAGCGTCAGGCCGTTGTGGACGATCCCGGCCCAGGGTAACGACGGGTGCGTGGAGGCCTGGTTGGCGCTGATGGCGACCAGACCAGGTGGGGGGTTCCGGAACGTCTCGGTCGCCCAGGGGGTGTCGAGTCGACCGTGGAACGTCGAGACGACCGGGGTGGGCGAGACCTGCGCGAGCAACACGCTCGCCCATTCGAGGTGGCTGTGGATGACGTCGAATTCGTCCGCCCGATCCAGGACCGCACGCATGGTCTCGTAGAAGTACGGCGCCGCGTCGCCGTTATACCCAGCCGGGCGAAGGGCCACGGGGACGGTGACGATGTGCCGCCCAGGGACGACCGAGTCGCCGCTGGCGAAGGTCGTGACGTCATGACCCCGGCGATCGAGCTCCTTGACCAGCTCGAAGACGACGCGTTCCGTGCCGCCGTACGCCAGCGGCGGCACGCGCTCCATCGGTGGCGCGACCTGCGCGATGCGCAGCGGGCGGTTCATCGCGATGCGGGTTCCTCGACGGCTTCCGCGGCGTCGTCACTCGTGCCGATCGGACCAGCCGTAGCGACGCCGCTGTCGTCGTCGCGCTTGGCCTCGCTGGCGTGGCCCATGTCCTCGGGCGGGATGCCGCGGAGGTCATCGCCCGGGTGACCGATGGTATCGCCGGGCGGTGCGGGCCGCGACTCGGCGGGCTTCGTTCCGGTCGGCTTGGTGTCGTGCTCGTGGTCCATGAGGGGCCTCCTGGTGCGTCTTGGCGGTCCCGCCCCCCGGCGGTGTGGCTACCCCGGCGCCGCGTGGTGGCGCGGCGCCGGTAACCGACCGTAGGTGTACTGGACCAACGTGCGCGCCACCGTGGAAGGCCGCCTCATTGCAACTTCGCGACGAACTGCGCGGCCCGCATCAGAGCGCGAGCGGGTCGGCCTTCTCGGGGTCGATCCCCAGTTCACGGATGGCCTTGGTCGCCTTCGACGCGGGGAGCGCCCCGCAGCGGGCGAGCGAGACCAGGGTCGCCGCCGCGATGTGCGGCGGATCGATCTCGAACAGGGACCGCAGGTTCTCGCGGGTGTCGCTGCGCCCGAACCCGTCCGTGCCGAGCGCGAGGTAATGCGACGGCAGCCATCGCGCGACCATGTCGGGAAGGGCCTTCATCCAGTCCGTGGCGACGACGATCGGTCCGCCCTCGTGGGGCAGGATCGTGCTGACATACGGGACCCGCGGCTTGCGGGCCTCGGGGTGGAGGCGGTTCCATCGCTCGGCCTCGAGGGCGTCGCGGCGGAGCAGCGGGAACGAAGGGGCGCTGTACAGCTCGGCGGCCACGCCGAACTTCTCGGCCAGGAGGTCACGCGCGGCGAGGACCTGCTGGAAGATCGAACCGGATCCCACGAGGCGGGCCGGGTGGGCGTCGCGACCGAGGTCGGGCGCTTCGGCGAAGCGGTAGACGCCGCGGAGGATCGCCTCGTCGGTCAGGCCCTCGGGCCGGACCGGCTGGATGTGGTTCTCGTTGTAGATCGTGACGTAGTAGAAGACGTCTTCCGGTTTGGCGCCGTACATCCGCTCGATGCCGTCGCGGACGACGACCGCCAGCTCGTAGGCGAACGCCGGGTCGTAGGCGCGCACGTTCGGGATCGTCGAGGCCAGGATCTGGGTCTGGCCGTCGTCGTGCTGCAGGCCCTCGCCGGTCAGGGTCGTGCGACCGGCCGTGGCACCCATCATGAAGCCACGACCGCGCGCATCCCCGAACTCCCAGATCTGGTCGCCGGTCCGCTGGAAGCCGAACATGGAGTAGAAGATGTAGAACGGGATGACGGGCAGTCCGTGGGTGGCATACGACGTCCCCGCGGCCTGCAGGCTGGCCATCGAGCCCGCCTCGGTGATCCCCTCCTCGAGGACCTGCCCGTCGGTCGCCTCGCGATACGACAGCACCAGTTCCGAATCGACGGGCTCGTAGCGCTGCCCGAGGGCGGCGTAGATGCCGACCTCCTTGAACAGCGGGTCCATGCCGAACGTCCGTGCCTCGTCCGGGATGATCGGCACGATCCGCGGTCCGAGCTCCGGGTCGCGGATGAGGTTGCGCAGGATCCGGGCGAAGACCATCGTCGTCGACGCGGGCGTCTGGCTGCCGGCATCGAACTCGGCATCGACCGCCGGCGCGGGGGCAGGGAGCGGCGCCGCCCGGACGACCCGCCGCGGCAGCGGACCGCCGAGCGCACGACGACGTTCCAGGAGGTACTCGACCTCTTCGGACTTGGGGCCCGGGTGGTAGTACGGCGCTTCCTTGAGGGTGTCGTCGGGGATCGGCAGCTCCAGCCGGTCGCGGAAGATGCGCAACTCGGCCTCGTTGAGCTTCTTGGCCTGGTGGGTGATGTTGCGTGCCTCGACGCCCGGGCCGAGCGTCCAGCCCTTCACCGTGTGGGCGAGGATGACCGTTGGCGCGCCCTCGTGCTCGGTCGCCGCCTTGTACGCGGCGTAGACCTTGCGGTAGTCGTGGCCGCCGCGGCGCAGCTTGGCGAGGTCGTCGTCGGACAGGTGCTCCACGAGCTTGCGCAACCGCGGATCCGGCCCGAAGAAGTGCTCCCGGATGTACGCCCCACCCGCCACGGAGAACTTCTGGAACTCGCCGTCGAGCGTCTCGTTCATCTGCTGGACGAGCACGCCGTCGACATCGCGCGCGAGGAGGTCATCCCATTCGCGGCCCCACACGACCTTGATGACGTTCCAGCCCGACCCGCGGAACGCCGCCTCGAGCTCCTGGATGATCTTGCCGTTGCCCCGCACCGGACCGTCGAGCCGCTGCAGGTTGCAGTTGACGACGAAGGTCAGGTTGTCGAGGCCTTCGCGCGCGGCGACGTGCAGCGCCCCGAGCGATTCGGGTTCGTCGGATTCACCGTCACCCATGAACGCCCAGACCCGCGAGTTCGAGGTGTCGAGGAGGCCGCGGTTGTGCAGGTATCGGTTGAAGCGCGCCTGGTAGATCGCGCTGATCGGCCCGAGACCCATGGAGACCGTCGGGTATTCCCAGAACTCGGGCATCAGGCGCGGATGCGGATAGGAACTCAGGCCCTGGCCCGGCACCGTCTCGCGCCGGAAGTGGTCGAGTTGGTCGACGCTCAACCGCCCCTCGAGGAACGCCCGGGCGTAGATGCCTGGCGCCGCATGACCCTGGTAGAAGATCTGGTCGCCGCTGCCCTCGCCGTCCTTGCCTTTGAAGAAGTGGTTGAACCCGACCTCGTACAGGGTCGCAGCCGATGCATAGGTGGCGAGGTGGCCGCCGATCCCCGAGAACTGGTTGTTGGCGCGGAGGACCATCGCGACGGCGTTCCAGCGGATCAGCCGCCGGATCCGGCGCTCGAGATCCTCGTCACCCGGGAAGTACGGTTCCTGCTCCGGGCTGATCGTGTTGATGTAGCGAGTCTGCGTGAGCGGCGGCAGGCCGACC
Organism: uncultured Chloroflexia bacterium; assembly: GCA_963833705.1. GTDB lineage: Bacteria > Chloroflexota > Limnocylindria > Limnocylindrales > CSP1-4 > SPCO01. The sequence goes on from CAWHYQ010000002.1 coordinate 215,464, forward strand.
TGGAGTTGTCGGGCGCGCTTGAGCAGCTTGTAGATGATGAACCGGGCGCGGGCCTCCCCTTCCTCGGCCACGACCTGGTCGAGCGACGCGATCCAGTCGTCCGTCTCGGCCGGGTCGATGTCGGGGAGTTGATGCTTGAACTCGTCGAAGTACATCGGTCGTCAGCTCGGTTGCAGTCGGAGCGTGGTGTCGAGGATCTCGGGCACCAGCATGGACGTCATGTCCTCGCCCTCGGCCGCGTACTTTCGCGCCAGGGCGTCACTCGTTCGACGGACGGAGTCGGGGTCCACGGCCGCTGTCGCCTTCGCCGCGATGGCGCGGTCGCCGACGTGGATCACCGTGGCCGGATTCGCGACGATCTCCCGATACCAGCGCGCCTTGGCGCCCCGGACGGAGCGGATGAACGCCTCATCGCCGTCGACGACCACCCAGATGATGGTTCGGTGCGACGGGCCGCCGGGCTGGGCGGTCTCGATCTCGATCTCCTCGGTCTCGGCGAGCAGGGCGAGCTCGCCGGGTTCGAAACGCATGTGGTCAGCGTAGCCCATCTCGTCGCGACCCGACGGTGACGGAATGGGTGCCGACTGCAACGCTGCTGCAACACGACGGGCCGCGGCGCGGGCGCCTGCGGCATGGCCAATTCAGGACCATGATGCCCCAGGCGGGTTCGGTCACCGCGTCATCGCACAGGAGGGAGCATGAGCACCCAGCCGCTCGTGCTCGTCGCCGACGACGAGCCTCGCATCACCAAGCTCGTTTCGATCGCGCTCGGCGAGGAGGGTTTCCGGGTCGTCACCGCCAGCAGCGGCGAGGAGGCCCTGGCCAAGGCCGAGGAGATCCGACCGGACATCATCCTGCTCGACATCGTGATGCCCGACCTCGACGGCATCGAGGTGATGCGCCAGCTGCGCGAACGTCGTCCGGTGGCGGTCATCCTGCTCACGGCCAAGGGTTCGGTCGCCGACAAGGCGAAGGGGCTCGACCTTGGGGCCGACGACTACATCGCCAAGCCATTCCATCCCGATGAGTTGGCCGCCCGCGTCCGTGCGGTCCTGCGGCGGGCATCAGGGGTGGAACCCGGCTACGGCGTCCTCCGGTTCGATGACATCGAGATCGACCTGGAGCGGCGGATGGTGACCCGGGATGGCGAACTGGTGCAGCTGTCGCGGACCGAGTGGCTGCTGCTCCAACACCTCGCAGCGAACGCCGGCAAGGTCGTCCTCCACACCGAACTCCTGACCAAGGTCTGGGGGCCTGAATACCGCGACGATCTCCAGTACCTGCGGGTGTGGGTGTCGCGCGTCCGTCGCAAGCTGGGGGCCGAGCCCGGCGAGCCCGGCCGGATCAAGACCTTCCAGGGCATCGGGTATCTCCTGGACGTGGAGCCGCCCGTTCCGCCCGAGACCGTCGCGAGCCTCCCGGTCGAGGAGCCGACGGCGCTGATCGGATAACCAGGTCGTCGGCGCGCCGCGCTCAGCGCGCGACCCGCTGCGCTACCCTCAGGACATGCAGCGCTACGGGCCCGGGACCGCCCTCATCGTGGTGGACGTGCAGAACGACTTCGCCGATCCGGCGGGCGGCTTGAGCGTCAGCGGCGGCGACGCGATCATCCCGACCATCAACGGCGAGATCGCCATGGCGGGCAACAACGACGCCATCGTCGTCGCCACCCAGGACTGGCACCCGGCGACGACACCGCATTTCGCCAAGGACGGCGGCATCTGGCCGGTCCATTGCGTCGCCGACACGTGGGGCGCGGAGCTCCACCCGGCCCTGGCACTCCCCGATGACGCGCCACGGATCCACAAGGGCGCCAACGGCGAGGACGGCTATTCGGGCTTCACGATGCGCGACCCGATCAGCGGTGCAGCGACCCCGACCGAACTCGAAGGCCTCCTCCGTGACGCCGGCATCCGGCGTGTCGTGGTGGTCGGTCTCGCCACCGACTACTGCGTCAAGGCGACCGCGCTAGATGCGGTACGCCTCGGGTTCGACACCGCGGTCCTGTCCGATGCGATCGCGGCGGTGGACCTCGAGCCGGGTGACGGCCCCCGAGCCCTCGACGAGATGAGCGCTGCCGGGGTCACGATGTGGCGCACGGTGATGCGATGAACCGCACCGATATGGTGACGACGTGATCCGCGGGATGGCTCGCCTCGCGATCGCTGGAGCGACCGTCAGCTGGGCGCTCGATCGCATCCTGGCCGAGCAATCGAAGGGTGCCGAGCCCGAGCCGATCCGCTCGATGGTCGTCATCGATGCCGCGATCGAGCGGGTCTGGGCGGTCGTCGCCGACATCGAGGCACAACCCGACTGGATGAACGAGATGAAGTCGGTCCGGGTCGTGACGGACGGCCCCGTCGGCGTCGGCACCGTCGGCCAGGCCGAGGTCCGCATCCTCGGCATCTCGGTCACGGATCCGGTGACGATCACCGAATTCGAGCCGCCGCACCGCTACGCCATCCGCCACGACGGCCAGTTCAAGGGCGTCGGCGTCATCACTCTCGAGTCGGGCGCCGACGGGACGACCACCATCGTGCGCTGGGACGAGACCCTGGTCCCGCCGGTCCTCCCGCACCTCGCCGGACTCGTCCAGACGCCGTTCCTCACCTCGATCTTCCAGGCCGACCTCGTCCGCCTGCGCGACCTCGTCGAGACCGGTTCGACGGCGTCCTGAGGCCCGTGCAGCTCCACCTCGTCGACGCGACCTACGAGCTGTTCCGAGCCCATTTCGCGCCGAGACCGCCGGTCCTCGGGCGCGACGGGATCCCGCTGTCCGGCGTGTCGGGGCTGTGCGACCAGCTGCTGTTCCTGCTCCGTGAGCAGGGTGCCACCCACGTCGGCTGCGCCACGGACCGGGTGATCGAATCGTTCCGAAACGACCTCTTCGCCGGCTACAAGTCGTCGGCCGGGATGCCGCCCGAGCTGCTGGCCCAGTTCCCCATCGCCGAGGCCGCCGTCGAGGCGCTCGGGATCGTCCTCTGGCCGATGGTCGAGTTCGAGGCGGATGACGCCATCGGGGCCGCCGCCTGGCGATTCGCCGAGGACGAGTCCGTCGAACGGATCGTCGTCTGCACGCCGGACAAGGACATGGCCCAGCTCGTGGTGGACGACCGGATCGTCCTCTGGGACCGACGTCGCGACGTGGTCTACGACGATGCGGGCGTGCGGGCGAAGTGGGGCGTCGCGCCCAGCTCCATCCCGGACTGGCTCGGCCTCGTCGGCGACACGTCGGACGGGTTCCCCGGGCTGCCCGGCTGGGGTGCCAAGTCCGCGGCGGCAGTCCTCGCCCGCTATGGCCACTACGAGGACATCCCGCCCAAGGCGTCGTCCTGGGAGGTCCCAGGCGTCGGCGGTTCGCGGGCGATCGCCCTCGCCGCGACCCTCCGCGACCACTGGGACGAGGCGCTGCTCTATCGCGATCTGGCTCGTCTCAGGTCAGTGGCTGACGGGGTCCCGATCCGCCAGCACGACCCGGATGAACTGCGCTGGGATGGCGCACCGCGTGCGGACTGGGAGGCGTTCTGCGAGGAATGGGGCCTCGACCGGTTGCGGTCAAGACCCCATCGATGGCTGGCGGAGGACTGATTCGGTCAGGTCAGGGCGCGGTCCGCTGCCAGACGAGGTCGGCACTCCGATCCCCGAGCGGAGTAACCGTCAGGCGATGTCGAAGCCAGGGTCGGCATCGACCGAATCGTAGCCCTCGACGTCGACCTCGATCGTCCAGCGATGGCGACCGCGACGGATCTCGCGGTAACAGGCACGGACGAGGAGGCGGTGGAGCCACGCTTCGAAGCGGTCGGGATCGCGCAGTGCGGAGAGATCGCGCCAGGCTGCGACTAGCGCCTCCTGGGTCGCGTCCTCTGCGCGTCCGTCGTCACGGAGGATCAGGCGGGCGGTGGCGTAGAGTCGGCCGATCGAGACGCGCGCCAACTCTGAGAACGCGTCGTGATCGCCCGCCACTGCCCGCTCGACCAGGTCCCGCCGCATCGGGGCTCCAGAGCTTTGGCGCGACGCATCTGGCCGCACTCATAGGGTATGGACCACGTCGAGCGGGCTCGGTTCCCGATTCGTCGACAGGAAGCGGGCCGCTCCAGCGTCAGCGGACCAGCTTGAGCAACGCCTCGTGGTGGGCCGGTGGGGCGGCGAGGATGCCGATCGACTTCGGGCCGTGGTTGAGGTCGAACCACGGGCCGCCGGTCATCGAGGTGACCGTGGCCCCGCCCCGCTCGGCGATCAGCCCCGCGGCCGCGACGTCCCACGCCGACAGTCCGCCCTGTTGGACGAAGGCGTCGAAGCGGCCGTTGGCGACGTAGGCGAGCGCGAGGGCCGCCGAGCCCATCGAGCGCGAGATGCGGATCGCCTTGCGCACGTTGCGCGCGCGCGTCGGCGCGGTCCGGCCATTGAGCGCCATCGAGATGACGAAGTCGGACAGCTTGTCCTTGGTCGAGGTGTGGACGGTGCGACCGGGGATGGGGGCGGGGGCGGGGGCGGTCGCCGCGCCGCCGGCGGCGCCGGGACCATCGAGTGTCGCGGGGCCACCGACCGTTACGGGGCCGGCGAGCATCGCGGGGCCGTCGGCCGTGGCGGCGAAGGTCTCGCCCCGGGTCGGGTCGAGGATGACCCCGACGGTCGGCACGCCATCGACCACCAGCCCGATCGACACGCAGAACACCGGGATCCCGTTGGCGTAGTTCACGGTGCCGTCGAGCGGATCGACGATCCAGACCCGGCCACGCCCCGAGGTGGGCGCCTCGCCGGCGACCGCTCGATGCTCGCCGGTCTCCTCGGCGAGGATCGCATCGTTCGGGTAGCGCACCCGGATGGCATCGAGGATCAGGGCCTCGGACAGGTGGTCGGCCTCGGTCACCACGTCACGGGCACTCTTGTGATCGATCTGCTCGAGCCGTTCGTAGTGGTCCATCAGGACGACCCCGGCACGCTCGGCGAGGGTCACCGCGAAGGCGAGTTCCGTGGCGTAGGGGTCGGATCCTGGGGTGGGTGCCGCAGCGTCGGCCACCGGGTCGGCCGATGCCGTCATGGGGCGCTGCACGCAGCCGCAAGCGGCCGGACGGTCCCACCCAGGCCCGTGACTTGCTGGGTGAAGGTCTTCGTCTCGCCCGCGTCGATCCGCGGACTGAGCACGAATGCCCCGACGCTGCCGGTCCGATCGACGGGATCCGTGATGTGGCACGTGGTCTGGCCCGTGCTGCTGCCCTTGTTCGTGACGCTCAGCGTGATCGTCAGGGCCTGGCCATTGGCGACCACGTTCGTCACGGAGCCCTCGAACGGCCCGACCCCCGACAACGCCAGACGCCCGACGAGAGCGAGCAGGACGATCGCCGTGAACACGCCGACGAACGCGATCCCGTGCACCTGCGACGACGACGAATTGCGCAGCCCGAGGGGATTGCACGTCTCGCACAGACCGACATCGAGCGGCACCGGCCGACCGCAGCGAACGCACGGGTGCGTGAGGCCGGGCGGTGCTGCGGCAGGTGTCGGAACCGTGGACGGTGCAGTCACGACCGTGATGGTGCCACGAACCGCGGGCGAGGACGCCCCGCACGCGATCTCTGGTCGATGGCCACTCCCGACCCCCGAACGGTCTCGTCTGTGGCCAGAGTTGCACCCAGAGACCGCAATGGTCGCTCCGCGCTTCACCGAGGGTCGGCCGCGACGCTTTCGAGGCCAGGTCCACGCTCGGGCGGCGGTCCTGACCGGACTCGGGCGCGCCTGACGGGCGCCAGATCGGCCTTAACGACCCTTCCAGACAAGTCCTGCCACATCGATAGGGCGGCTACCGGACCGTTCGGGTCCTGCAGCCAGCCACGGATCCCTCGGCCGTCCATCGGGAACGCAGCCCTGAGCATCGAGCGATGGGCCGCGATTCGCGCCCGGTTGGTCCGCCCAACCGCCACGAGGACCCAGACGGAGACGGACTCCGGGTCCCACCCACGCGCCCGAGCCACTTGCTAGGCGAGACGACGCTTTCGGTCGACCCCGCCGACCAAGTCATTCACGTCGACGATGTCGGTCTTCAGTTCGATCACGAGCAACGCTCGGCGCCGCGGACACCACGCAAGGATGTCGATGACCCCACGCTCCCCATAGATCGCGAAGGAGACCTCCGGCTCGAAGACCCAATCCGGGAGGTCGCGACGGAACATCCGGGCGACCTGCTCGTGCAGGGCGGAATGCTTCGCATTGACGAGGCGGTCGAGGTCACCCGAACGCCACCGCGCGAGGAGTTCGACCCTGACGTCGAGGGCGGCCGCAACGCGCCGGATGACGGCCAGTGAGAGATGGTCGAGGTGACCGCGCTCGATTCGCGAGATGGTCGAGGGCGACACATCGGCCGCAGCCGCCAGATCGCGTTGCCGCCAGCCTCGCTTGATCCGCACCGCCCGCACGACGGAGCCGAATCGGAGGTCGTCCATGGGCGGATGGTGGCGTCGCGGGCTGCACTGAGCCTTACCGGCCCACGCTGCGCGGCCGGCGCGGCCCCTCAGTTGGCAGAAGTTGCCTCCACGGACCGCAATGGCTGCTTTCGAGACCTTCCAGGCCTTGGTCAGCCGATTCTCGGGTCCAACGCATACGTCACCGAGCGTGGGCGGCCGCGACTGCTCGCCCTCCCGCTCTCTGATTCAGCCATAGCGGCCCATGCAGGCAAGTTCTGCCAAGTTGATGCCCGCCGCACGGCCGTGGGCCGGGCCGCCAGCGGCCGCGGTCGCCCTACCAGCGTGCCGCGGCGTCCACCAGCTCATCGACATCGGCCGTGGTCCGGGCCAGGACGATCGCGCCGTCGGCACCGGCCGAAGCCCAGCGTGCCCAGGTCTCGCGGGGCCCGGTGACCCAGGGACTGCCGGCCAACGGCACGCTACTCAGCCATTCGCCCTGGACCCCGACGAAGACCCGCTGGTCCTCACGCCTCCGGCCGGAAGCGGCCAGCGACTCGAGATAGGTCGGCAGCAGCTGCTCGAAGTTGTCCTCGAACGTGGACCACCCATCCCCCAGCCGACCGGCCAGTCGCGCCCCGGCCGGCGTCTCCCCACCGATGATGATCGGCGGCGGCGGCACGGGCACGGGATGCGCATACGCGTCGGCCAGCGGGTAATACGGCGACGCCCGCGTCACAGGCCCGCCGGTCCACAACGCCCGGATGACCGCGATCGCCTCCCCCAGCCGGGCTACGCGCTCGGCGGCCGCGGGGAAGTCGATGCCGTACGACTCGTGCTCCCTTGGCGCCCCGCCGATGCCGATGCCCAGGATGAGCCGCCCGCCGCTGGCGATCTGGAGGGTCGATGCCATCCGAGCCAGCACGGCCGGGTGGCGGTTCATGACGTTGATGACGAACGGACCGACGGTCGCCCGCTCCGTGACGGCCGCGGCCATCGACAGGATCGTCCAGCCCTCGACGACCGGCACCGTCCGATCGCCCTGACCGATGAAGTGGTCCCACGACCACAGCCCGGCATAGCCCGCCGCGTCCAGGCGTCGGGCGCTCTCGAGCCACCACGTCGGCTCGGCCCGGATGGAGCGCAGGCAGACCCCGATGGGCAGCCGAGCCGCAGCGCCCCCGCCCGAGCCGCCCCCGCCGGAGCTGCCGGAACTCACAAACCGGTCTCGAACAGGCGGATGTCCTCGGCCGTCATGACGTGCCCGTCGCCCCGCGTCGGCTCGAGCGCCGCCCGCGCCCCCAGCGCGTCGAGGTCGGCCGGGAACCGCCCGATGAGGTCGAGCACGACCCCCTGGATCCGCTCGGCGTTCTGCTGGAAGACCTCGAGCACGCTCATCGCATCGACCACCTCGGTCCCCTCGATGACGCCCGCGTCGTAGTCGGTGATGAGGGCGATGTTGACGACGGCCATCCCGAGCTCGCGGCACAGCCACGCCTCGGGATATTGGGTCATGTTGATGACCTCCCAGCCGGCGTCGCTGAACCATTTGGACTCGGCCTTGGTCGAGAAGCGCGGACCGCCGATGACGACGACGGTGCCCCGCTCGTGGACGGGGATACCGTGGTCGCGGATCGTGGCGATCGCGAGGTCGCGCAGGACCGGGTCGTAGATCTCGGCGGACGACAGGTGGGTGACGATGGGGCCGTCGTAGAACGTGTCGATCCGGCCGGTCGTCCGGTCCACGAACTGGTCGCACACGACGAAGTCGCCGGGCTTGACCGCGAGTTGGAGCGACCCGGCGGCGCAGGGCGAGATGACCGCCTTGACTCCCAGGGAGCGCATCGCCCAGACGTTGGCGCGGTAGTTGAGCTTGTGCGGCGGGATGGTGTGGCGCCGTCCGTGACGGGGCAGGAACGCGACCTTTCGCCCGGCGACGTCGGCCAGAAAGACCGAATCCGAGGGCGGCCCGTACGGGGTATCGACCTTGACCTCGCGCACGTCCTTGAGGAGCGAGTAGAAGCCGGAGCCCCCGAACACCCCGATCTCCGCAGCTTCCACGGTCGTCCCCACGCTCGGCCTCCGTCCACACTCGCCGCCGGACGGATGTGCCGGCGCTGCCCGGATTCTAGGCGGACGGGGCTAGGATGGGTGGCGACATCGGAGCCCGACCGAGGGAACGCCCATGACCGACGCGAACCCAGTGCCGCCCGGGGACCCTGCGACCCAGACGACCTCGACGCCGAGCCAGCCACCCGCGGCCCCGACCCCACCCGCCGCGGCCCCGGCGGCCCCGACGCCGCCCACGCCGCCCGCCCCGCCGGCCTGGCAACCGCCACGGAGCGACAGCGGCCGCTACGCCTCGGTCATCTTCGGGGTCATCCTGCTGGTCATCGGGCTGTGGTTCTTCGCTGAGCGCACCCTCGGGATCGACCTGCCGTCGCTCGACTGGGGCAAGCTGTGGCCGCTCTTCCTGATCGGCCTCGGCCTCTGGGTCGTGCTCGGCTCGTTGGGACGACGGCGATAGCCGGGGACCCCGCGGCGACCTCGGCCACGGCGACGTCGCCGCCGACCACCACCTGGACCCAGGGCGACGGTTCGGCCGCCGACCGGGCGTGGCTGGCGGATTGGCGCCGGCACGTCGCAGGCCTCTATGCCGAGGTCCGGGCGATGGCCGCGTCGGATCCCCCGATCGCCCACGCCCACTGGCGAGCGGTCCGCGAACGGCTGTACCGCGAGCATCCACAATCGCCGGTCCCGGCCGACACGCGCGCCGAGTTCCGGTCGATCTACTTCGACCATGATCCGGCGCTCCGCTTTCACGTCGCGGTCGAGCCGGCGCCGCCACCCGCACCCGGCGCCTTCGCCCTGCAACTCCCGAACAGCGGCCCCGACACCCTGTCGTTCACCCGCGTCGGCCGGATCTCGATCCCGTTCCCGGAGGGCGAACGAAGCCTGTCGGTGTTCTGGATGGCCGGCTACGCGGGAGGCCTGTTCATCCCATTCCGCGACGCGACCAACGGGGTCGAGACCTACGGCGCCGGGCGCTACCTCGTCGATGCCGCCAAGAGCGCCGACCTCGGCGGCGACCCGGCGACCGGCACGTTGACGGTCGACTTCAACTTCGCGTTCCAGCCGTCGTGCGCCTTCGATCCGCGCTGGGCCTGCCCGCTCGCGCCACCCGAGAACCGCCTCGATATCGCCGTTCGGGCCGGTGAGCGCATAGCCTGACGGTACCAACGGCCACCCCGGACCATGACCCTCGGCGGAAGACGAAATCCGGCAAAGACGGCATCATCTGCAGGTGCGTCTCCTCTCGTCAGCCAGGCACACCCCCGACGAACGCCTGATGTGGTCGCGCGACGTCCGATTCGTGCGCATCGTGGGTGAGGCCATCACCGACGGGCGCCTGCTCGAACTCGATGCGGGGAGCGTGTTGATCGCCCCCGCGAACGTGATGACCGACTCGCTAGTGGCCGAGATCGCCAAGGGGATGAACTCCCCCGACTACGGTCTCGTGCCTCTCGACCCGTCGATCGCGCCGGGCGAACGGCACCTGTTCGCGATGGGCGCGGCGGTCCAGATGTCGGGTCTCGCCGACCGGATCGGGATGGCTCAGTCCACCCAGGTCGTGCAGACCAAGATGCTCGACTACTTCTTCAGCCTGCGGCGGCTCCACGGCGTGGCCTTCCAGCCGATCGTGGACCTGCGGACGGGCCTCCTCCACGAGTACGAGTGCCTGTTCCGGCCCGACATGCCGATGCTCCCGCAGTCGATCACCTCGGTCGTCCAGGCCGCCATCTACACCGATCGATCGGTCGAGCTCGACATGTTCATCGTCGCCGCGATCCTGGAGAAGGCCGGCCGTCTCGATGCGGTCGGTCGGGCCGCCGGCCGCGATCCGCTGCGAATCGCCATCAACCTGACGCCGGCCAGCCTGCTGCAGCCGAGCTTCGAGGCGTCCGTGCTGGCCGAGACCGCCCGGGCCGCCGGGCTCCAGCCGAGCCAGATCACCGTAGAGTGCACCGAACAGCAGGCAGTGGACGACGTCGCGCCGCTCAAGCGCCAAGTCAAGGCCCTCCGCAAGCTCGGGTTCGGTTTCGCGATCGATGACGCGGGGGCGGGATATGCGAGCTTCGCGCTCATCGCCGCGCTCCGTCCGTCGGTCATCAAGATCGACCGCGACATCGTGTCGGGCCTGGCTCGCGACGACGCCAAGCGGGCGTTGGTCGAGGCATTCGTGTCGTTCGGTCGGAAGATCGGGGCCAAGCTCCTGGCCGAGGGCATCGAGAAACGAGCCGACCTTGCCGCGCTGACCGAGATGGGCGTGGACTACGGCCAGGGCTACCTGCTGGGCCGGCCACAACCCGAGCCCGCGGCGCCACGGAGCCTGCGCGTCCACCGCAAGCTGGAGGCCAGTCCCGCGTCGGCATCCCGGCGTCGGATGCGGCTGACATCGTCGTCGGCGGCCGGGGTCGACTGACCGAGCCGCCCGGAACGCGACCTCTGATACCGGCGGCGGGACCGCCCAGCCGCGTACCATCACGGCATGACCGACCGGACCCCCATCACTCTGTCCGACCGGGCTCGGACGTTCCTCGCTGCCGACCGATTCGCGACGATCGCCACGCTCGACGCCGACGGCAACCCGCGCCAGGCCGTGACCTGGTACACGCTCGATGGCGACGTCGTCATCCTCAATAGCGCCGTCGGGCGTCGCTGGCCGACCAACCTCGTCCGTGACCCGCACGTCTCCATCGCCGTGGGCGATCGCGAGGACCCGTATCGGTGGGTCGGGTTGAACGGCCGGGTCGAGGTCGTGACCGACCAGGCGACCGCGCAGGCCGACATCGCCGCCATGTGCCGGCGGTACCACGCCGACGACCCTGCGGAAGCCGAGCGCCTCATCCGCGAGCGCTACCAGCAGCAGGAGCGGATCACGTTCCACGTCCACCCGACCTCCGTCCACGAATACTTCGACTGATGCGCTTCGGACTCCAACTCTGGTCGCAGCGCACCGACTGGCCGGGTTTCCGCGACGCGGCGCTGTCGGCCGAGGCGGCCGGCTGGGATTCGATCTGGACGTGGGACCACCTGATGGCCATCTTCGGGCCGTGGGAACAGCCGATCTTCGAGGGCCCGAGCGTCCTCGCCGGACTCGCGCCACTCACTTCTAAGGTTCGCCTGGGCCTGATGGTCGGCGCCAACACGTTCCGTAATCCGGGCCTGACCGCCAAGGTCGCGACGACGCTCGATCACCTGTCCGGCGGGCGGGCGGTGCTCGGCATCGGTGGCGCCTGGTTCGACCGCGAACACGAGGCCTTCGGTATCGACTTCGGGGCCGGCGTCGGCGAGCGGCTCGACCGGCTCGACGAGGCCGTGATGATCATCCGCCGCCTGCTCGACGGTGAGCGGTTCAGCCACGAGGGCCGCTTCTACCAGTTCCAGGACGCGCTCAACCATCCCCACCCGGTCCAGGCCCACCTGCCGATCCTCGTCGGCGGCTCCGGGCCGAAGAAGACGCTGCGAACGGTGGCCGAACGCGCCGACGCCTGGAACACGTCGGGCACGGTCGAGGTCGTGCGCGAACGGCTCGACATCCTCGCCCGTCACTGCGACGACGTCGGGCGCGACATCGCGACCATCGAGAAGACGCTGAGCTTCCCGATCATCCTGCGCGACGACGCGGCCGTCGCGACGGCCCGGCTGGACGAGCTGCTCGCCTTCAACGGGACGCCCGAGCTCTCCGACACCGTCTGCCTGTTCGGGTCGCCGGCCGAGGTCGCCGCGGCCCTGCGGCCGTACGAGTCGATGGGCTTCGAGACCGTCATCGTGCGGATGCCGGCCCCCTACGACCCCGAGACCATCGAACGGATGGCGCAGGTCGGCGCACTCCTGGCCGCGTGAGGGTCGTCACCCTCGCCGGCGGCACCGGTGGCGCGAAGCTCAGCCACGGACTGCAGGCGGTCCTGCCACCCGGTGACCTGACCGTCATCGCCAACACCGGCGACGACACCGGCCGGCACGGCCTGCTGGTCATGCCGGACCACGACTCGGTGCTGTACATGCTCGCCGGCCGGTTCGATGACGAGCGTGGCTGGGGGCTGGCCGGCGAGACGTGGACGGTCATGGACGGGCTGGCCGAGTACGGCGAGGAGGCCTGGTTCCGGCTGGGCGACCGCGACTTCGCGACCCACATCGCCCGCACCGCCCGACTCCACGCCGGCGTCTCCCTCACCGCGACCGTCCTCGGGCTGCAGGCCGCGCTCGGCGTGCGGAGCGCGATCCTGCCGATGGCCGACGAGCCGGTGCGGACCGAGGTCCGGGTCGAGGAGGGCTGGCTCGACTTCCAGGAGTACTTCGTCCATCGACACCAGGCCCCCGACGTCCTCGAGGTCCGGTTCAAGGGCATCGAGGACGCCCGGCCCAGCGTCGCGGTGGTGGCCGCGCTGGGGGCCGCGCGGGTCGTGATCGTCGGCCCGTCCAACCCGATCGTTTCGATCGGCCCGATCCTCACGGTGCCCGGGATGCGGGCCTACATCTCCGCCGCGCGCGAGCGAGGCGTGCCGGTCGTGGCGGTCAGCGGCATCGTCGGCGGGAAGGCGCTCAAGGGTCCGGCCGACCGGATGCTCGTCGCGCTCGGTCACGAATTGAGCGCCCGGGGAGTGGCCCGGATCTTCGCCCGCGACGTCGACGGCTTCGTGCTCGACCGGGTCGACGCGGCGCTCGAACCCGACATCGCGGCGCTCGGCCTGCGAACGCTGGTGACCGACACGATCATGGCCGACGAGGACGGCCGGGCCCGCCTCGCCCGTGAGGTGCTGGCGTTCGCCGAGTCGCTGCGTGACGAGCGGTCTGTACCATCGGGGTCGTGAGCAGCCCGCGCCCGAGTGGCCCACGTACGCACGTCGCCGCGATCGTCCCGGTCGGGACGCTCGAGGGAGCCAAGTCGCGGCTCGGCGGGATGCTGGACGCCGAGGAGCGCCGGGACCTCGTGGAGCGATTGCTGGAACGGACCGTGAGGGCGGCCCTGGCAGCGCAGGCGGATGGTGGGCTTGATGACGTTCTCGTCATCAGCCCCGATCCCGAGGTCGTTCGTCGCGCGGCCGACCTCGGCGCGCGGACCCTGCGCCAACGGTCGAAGGGCCTCAACGCCGGGCTCCGTGAGGCGCGCGATGACGTCGTCGCCGGGGGCGCGGAGGCGATCCTGGTCCTCCCCATAGACCTGCCGTTCGTGACGACCGAGGCGGTCTCGGCCGTGCTCGGGATGCTCCTGCTGCGGCCCGCGTCGGCGGTGGTCCTCGTGACCGACCGCCACGAGACCGGCACGAACGCGCTGGCGCTCCGGCCGCCCGAAGTCATCGAGTTCGCGTTCGGGCCCGACAGCCGGCGGGCACACCGGCTCGCCGCGGAAGCGGCCGGCGCCGTGTTCACCGAGCTGGCCGGACCGCTCGCGGTCGACCTCGACACGCCCGATGACCTGGTCTACGTGGAGTCGATCGCGCCGGAGGGCATCGGTGTCGGCTAGGGCGCCCGGGGCGACGGCCCCCGGCGCCGTCCTGTCCGTCATCGCCCTCCAGGGCATCCCCGAGGTTCGCCGCGGCGACGACCTGGGCGACCTCATCGCGAACGCGATCTATCGCTCACCCGGGATCCTGCCGCTGACGACAGAGGACGCCCTGGTCGTCACGCAGAAGATCGTGTCCAAGGCCGAGGGCGCGGTGGTGGACCTCACCACGGTGGAACCCCGCCCGGAGGCGGTCGAGTTCGCGAGCCAGTTCGATCGCGATCCCCGCCAGGTCGAGGTCGTCCTGCGCGAGGCCCGTCGGGTCGTGCGGATGGCCAACGGCGTGCTCATCACGGAGACCGCGCACGGGTTCGTGTGCGCCAACGGCGGCATCGACGCATCGAACGTCGGGCCGGACTCCGGGTCGATCGTGACGCTCCTGCCAGCGGATCCCGACGCATCGGCGGCGGCGATCCGGGCCGCCGTCCGTCGCCGGTTCGGGATCGACGTCCCGGTCATCGTGTCGGACTCGTTCGGGCGACCGTGGCGCTGGGGCATCGTCGATGTCGCCATCGGCGTGTCGGGGCTCCTGCCGCTGGAGGACCTACGCGGCACCCCCGACGCGGACGGGCGGATCATGCGCTCCACGGTCCGCGCGGTCGCCGACGAACTCGCATCGGCCGCGGAACTGGCGCTCGGCAAGACCGCCGGCCGACCCGCCGCCATCGTCCGTGGCGCCGCCTTCACCCGCGGCGAAGGGTCCGTCCACGACCTCCTGATGCCGTCGGCCAACGACCTGTTCCGCTGACCATCCGGGACCCCACCGGACCACGCGGGACGGCCCTCGTTACGGCCCACGGCGTAGGTATTTGGGCTACCCATCTTCGGCAATCCGGTGGTAGTGACGGGGCAGGACGCTCCCCTACCCTCAGGCTGTGGAAAGCGCCGCGCCATCGTCGGACTCCGCGGCCGTGTCCAGCGGGGATGTCATGCCCCGCGCGGCCGGCCCGCGATCGCGCCCGCGCACGACCGAACGCCACTGGTCGCCACACCTCCGGACGAACGCCCCGAACGCCCTGCTGGCGGTCGGCATCGTCGTCGTCGGCGTGCTCATGGTCCTCACCGCGCTCGACGTCGATGGCCGGGCCGTTCTGTGGGAGAACGCCCACTGGACCGTGGCGGGTGCCCTCGCCGTAGCCTTCGCCGGCTTCGCGGCCCTCCGCTCGCAGGGCGAGCAGCGCCGTCTGGCCGTCCTCGTGACGATCGGTGCGCTCGCCTGGTTCTGCGGGCAGATCAGCCGTGACATCGAGACGGCGCTGAACTTCACCGGCGTCATCGAGCCGTCGGACATCGGGTTCCTGTTCCTCGTCCCGCCGATCGTCACCGCGATGATCATCGTGGTGGATGGCCGCCTCCCCAAGGCCGACGAGATCGCGGTCTACTTCGACGCCGTGGCGATCTTCGTGGCGATCACCGCGATCATCATGGCCATCTACGGCGACACGCTCGCGGCCACGACCACCAGCGACGTCTCGGTCGGGGTGTCGTACGCCATCTTCTATCTCGGGACCGCCGGCGCGGGCCTCGTCGCGTTGTTGGCGGTGCGGGCCGCGCCACGCGGCGGTGGCTACCTGCTCCTGGCCGGCCTGACCGTCCTTGGCGTGGCCTGGATCGACTGGCTCCAGCTCGGCTTCGACGGACCGCCGCCGGCCGGCAGCCCGGTCAACTATGCGTTCTCGGTCGGGATCATCGTCGTCGGGTTCGGTGGCGCGACGTGGCGCCTCGGCGAGGGCCAGGGCAAGCGGTTCCGCCAGGCGGTCGGCGTCATCATCGGTGGTGTCCCGTTCACCGCCCTCCTCGCCAGTGGGGCCGTGCTGGTCGCCCGTCGGCTCGCCAGCGACGACATCGGTCCGGTGGACCTGGTCGCCATCGGTGTCATCGTCCTGGCCGGCCTGCGGCAGACGTTCCTGGTCCACGAACGCGGTCGCCTGTTGGAGGACTCGCGGCGGGCCCGCAACGAGCTCGAGGTCGCCAAGGTCAAGGGCGCCGAGGCGGACATGCGCTACCAGGTCCTCGTCGAGCGCGTCCCGGCGGCGGTCTACATCGACGTGTTCGACTCGGCAGTGAGCGACGGCGGCCATCTCGCCTACATGAGCCCGCAGATCGAGGCGATCCTGGGGTTCCCGCCGGAGGCCTTCGTCGAGGACCCTGAGCTGTGGCCGCGGCGGATCCACCCGACCGACCGCGACGTGACGATCGCCGCATACACCGAGCACTGGGAGTCGGAGCAGCCGTTGCGCATCGACTACCGGATGGTCGCCGCCGACGGTTCCGTGGTCTGGGTCCATGACGAGGCCTATGTCATGCGCGACGAGATCAGCCCCGGCCGACGCGTCTCGCAGGGCCTGCTGGTGGACACGACGGAACGCAAGCGCCTCGAGGCACAGCTCCTCCACGACGCGCTGCACGATCCCCTGACCGGCCTCGCCAATCGCGTGCTGTTCCGCGAGCACGTGGACCGGACGCTGGCCCGGTCGCGCCGACGGCGGACGAGCGTGGCGCTGCTGTTCCTCGACATCGACGACTTCAAGATCGTCAACGACTCGCTGGGGCATGGGGCGGGCGACCGCCTGCTCATCGAGGTGGCGCGGCGGATCACGGGGGTCATCCGGCCAGGGGACGTCGCCGCCCGGCAGGGCGGCGACGAGTTCACCGTGTTGATCGAGCGCGTCCGAGATGTCGACGAGGCCGTGGCCCTCGCCGAGCGCCTGGCGACGGAGCTGCGCCGGCCGATGGTGCTCGAGGGCCGCTCCCTGGTGATCGGGGCCAGCATCGGGATCGCGATCGCGCGCGGCAACGACACGCTGGCCGACGACCTCCTCACGCACGCCGATGCCGCGATGTACGCGGCCAAGTCGCAGGGCAAGGCGCGCAACGCGGTGTTCGACCCATCCATGCGCATCCGCGCCCAGAGCCGGCTCGAGATGGAGTCGGAGTTGCGGGCCGCGATCGAGGGCGAGACGTTCGAGCTCCACTACCAGCCGATCGTCGAGCTCCCGTCGCGGCGCATCGTGGGGTTCGAGGCCCTGGTGCGCTGGCGGCACCCGGAACGCGGGCTCGTGTCGCCCGGCGAGTTCATCCCGCTGGCGGAGGCGACCGGGCTGATCGTCCCGCTCGGGCGCCTGGTGACCGCCCAGGCTTGTCGGCAACTCCGGGCCTGGCGGGACAGCGGACCGGGACTCGAGCACCTGACCGTCAGCGTCAACGTGTCGGCCAGACAGGCCGTCGAGCCCGGCTTCGCCGCGGACGTGCGCGAGATCCTGTGGCACGCACGGCTCGAGCCGTCGGCGCTGATCCTCGAGATCACCGAGTCATTGACGCTGAACGAGTCGGCCACCAGCGACGGTCAGCTGCGCCAGCTGCGCGACCTCGGCGTCCAGCTCGCGATCGACGACTTCGGGACCGGGTTCTCCGCGCTCGAATACTTCAAGCGGTTCGCCGTCCACGGGCTGAAGATCGATCGCTCGTTCGTCGGCGGGTTGGGTCGATCGCGCGAGGACACGGCCATCGTGACCGCCACGCTCGCGTTCGCGTCGGCGCTGGAGTTGGTGGTCACGGCCGAGGGCGTCGAGAGCCAGGATCAGGTCGAGCGTCTCGAGGCGCTCGGGTGCCACCAGGCCCAGGGCTACCTGTTCAGCCGCCCCGTCCCGGCGGAGGCGGTCCCGGCTCTGCTCGAGGCACAAGCCGGTCCCCGCCTCGCACCGGGGATCGAGGCCGCGTAGGCGTTCGGCCGGGCTATTCGCTCAGGCCGACGACATGCCCCTCGGCATCGGCGACCAGCGCGAGCTGGGCGCTCCCGTCGGGGCTGAACTTGGGCATGATCACCGTGCCGCCGAGGTCGGTCGCCTTGGCCAGCGTCTCGTTGATGTCCGCGACGCGGACGTAGCCCGTCACGAAGCCCGG
Organism: uncultured Chloroflexia bacterium; assembly: GCA_963833705.1. Lineage (GTDB taxonomy): Bacteria > Chloroflexota > Limnocylindria > Limnocylindrales > CSP1-4 > SPCO01. The sequence goes on from CAWHYQ010000002.1 coordinate 233,332, forward strand.
CGACCCGTCCGGGGTGCCGCCGACACCGACGACGATGCCGGTCTGGCCGGGATCCGTCATGCCGTAGCCGCCCGGATAGCTCGTGTCGAGCTTCCAGTCCAGGAGCTGGCTCCAGAAGCTCTGGAGGGCCTTGGGGTCCTTGCCGGTGATCTCGAAGTGGATGACCCGCGGTTCCGTCATTCCGATCTCCTCGTCGGGACCGATGCCCTTCTGGCCTCGCTTGCCCCTTCGAACGGACGACGAACGGGTTTTCCGGAATCGACAGGGGGTCGCTCAGACCCCGACGGGCTCCATCCGCTCGACGAAACCGGCTCGCCACGCAGGGGCCTCGAACGGGTTCGCGAAGTACTCGGTCACCTTGGCGACCTTCCCGCCGCGGAGCTCGATGATGCTGACGTAGCTGACCGGGATGCCGTCGCCATAGTCGATCGTGCCTTCGGCGACCCAGACATCGCCACCTCCGGTGAGCCGTCGGAACGACAGCCTCGGCGACGTCCCGGTGGCGCCGGCGTAGCTCTCGCCCAACTTGACCGCGGTCTCACGGCCGACGATCCGCTCGCCCGACTGCGGCCATTCCTCGACGAAATCGTCGGTCGACTCCTCCATGATCAGTTCGCCGAGCGCGGTCATGTCGCCCGATTCGATCACCGCCTTGTAGCGCTCGAGCAGTGCCTCAGTGGTACCCATTGCCTGACCCTCCAGCGGTGTGCCGTCACGGGAAGGTGTACTCCTCGGGCGGCCCCGGGGCAAGCCCTTGTCGAGGTTCGACCCGTCCGACCAGCCTGACCGGTTCGGCCGGCCCCAGCGCCCCGCGTTGTCGCCTGGCACACGACAATGCGTGCGCGGCGATCAGGATCTGGACCGCCGAAGGCCTGCACGTGGCAATTCGTCGACTATCAGGCAACGGATCGTGCCCGACGCCCTCGTCGTCGCCGGGCGGGGCAGGTTTTGTCGACTCTGAGTCGACACCGGTCCTTTCCGGACGGTCTCCAGCCGTGGCCCTCTCGGCTAGCCTCGGTCCATCCGGCGGTACGTGCTCTCGGAGCGTCGAGCCACCCTGAGGACGACCACGATGCTGGCGGCGTCATCGATCAGGTAGACGATCCGAAGGTCGCCCAGTCGAAGTCGCCAGAGGTCGGTGCCGGGCGGCTTCGCGGCGCCGGGCGGGCGCGGTTCGATGGCGAGTGCCAGGATCGGCGCTCGGAGTCTCGCGGCGTCGCCAGGTGGGAGCCGGCGGAGTTGCCGCTGGGCGGCTGGGGCGAGTTCGACCCGACGGCGGCGTTCGCTCACGCCCCGTCGGGGCCGTACGTCGCTTTCGTCTCGGCGGCCAACGACCCGAAGAAGGCTTCCGCGGCCGCGCCACCGTCGCGCCGGTACTCGGTCAGTGCGGCCTCGGCCGAGGCCGCGTCCTCATGTGCCTCCGCCGCGTCGAGCCACGCCTCCAGCGCCTCGTCGACGATGTCGCGAACGCTGCGATCCGACCTTGCGGCTTCGACCTTGACCGCCCGGTACAACTCGCCATCGAGATCGATCGTGACCTTCATCGACCCAGCTTACCAGCAAACTGGCTTCCTGCAAGCGCGAGGGCGACGCGTCCAGCCGCCCCGACCGCGCCGGCCAGCCGGCCCGACCGCCCGAGCATGCACGCTGTCGCCTGGAAGACGACAAAACGTGCGCGACGATCAGAGACGGGTCCGCAGATGGGGCGCAGGTCGTGGTTCGTCGACTGGGAGGCAACGAATCGTGCTCGAGGTCCTCGTTACGGCCTCGCCGAGCAGGTTTTGTCGACTCTCAGACGACACGGGCCTTGGACGGTCGAGGCCTCGCGCCGGGGCCGCTACCTGGGTTGGAACCCGATGTGGCGCTTCGTTTCGGTGGAGAGCTGGACGACTGGCTGGAGATCCTCGACCAGCAGTTCGTCGTCCTCGGAGGGGTCGATCGCGCCGTCGGCCACGGCGCGGGTCGCCATGTTCGCGTAGGCCTGCTCGAACAACGACCTCGCGTAGCGGGCATTGCCGAAGTTCCCGACGCCCAGGGCGTCGACGAACAGGTGCCCCAACCGCTCCGGCACACCCGGCCCGAGGCTCACCTTCGCGACCGCGGCGAAGCCTTCGAAGACCTGGACGAGCTCGGCGGCGTTGTAGTCGGGAAACTCGATGTAATGGGTAAAGCGGCTGCGGAGTCCCGGGTTCGAATCGATGAACTGGCGCATCTCGTCTGGGTAGCCGGCGACGATGACGGCGAGGTCGTCGCGATGGTCCTCCATCAGCTTGACGAGCATCGCGATCGCCTCGGCACCGAACTCACCGGCACCCTCCTGCGCCAGCGAATACGCCTCGTCGATGAACAGCACGCCGCCGAGAGCCCGATCGACCACGGCCTGGACCTTGAGCGCGGTCTGGCCGACGTAGCCCGCCACGAGGTCGGCCCGCGAGACCTCGACCATATGGCCCTTGCTGACGAGCCCGATGCTGCCGTAGAGGCGCGCGATGATCCGCGCGACGGTCGTCTTGCCGGTGCCCGGGTTGCCGGTGAAGACGACATGCAGGCTCGCGCTCACCTCGGGGAGTCCGTCGGCACGTCGCTCGGCGTTGAGCAGATGGACCGCGAGGAGGCGCCGGACCGCTGCCTTGACCGAGGCCAGGCCGATGAGCGCGTCGAGCTCCGCGAGGATCTGGTCGGTGGTCTCCTTTGCCGGGGGTGCGACCGGCGTCGAGTGGGCGGACTCGGTCGCCGACTCAGCGGAGGTGGTCGTGGTCGTCGTGGTCGAGGCGGCGCCCGTCGCCGTCGGTGTCGACCCGGCGGCCCCGGCGTCGCCCGAGGTCGGCGCCGCGGGCGCACCGGGCGCACCGGGCGTGCCACCGGCTCCCGGAGCCCCTGGCGCATCGGCGCCGCCCGGTCCGAGGCGCTTGGCCAGGTCCAGGACGGCCGCCACGGCGGACGCCTCGGTGTCGATCGTGGCGAGTTCGGCCTCGGCGGCCGGCGAGACGGTCGGGGTGGCCCAGGCTTCGCCGGGCGGTTCGAGAAACCCCTTCACGGTCGCTGCCGACACCTCGGTCGGGGCCTTGTCGCCCAGCACCTTGACCAACCCCCACAGCACATGCCGGAGCTCGACCTGCGGGTGCGAGTACGCCTTGGCGATCGCGACCGCCTCGTCCCGCACCCGATCGCGGATCACTCGGACGGGTCCGTGTAGCGCTTGCCACCGAACCGGTCGTGGACGATCTCGTCGAGGTCGTCGGCCGTGTACATGACCGCGCTGACCGCCGACACAAGCTCGGCCGGATCCAGGTAGTCGCCCAGGATCGTGTGGTCGAACTGCAGGAAGCACAGTCCCGTGTCCTTGTTCTCGATCACCGTGACCGTCCCGAGCCGGAACTGCTGGCCGTCGACCGCGGCCCAGTGGAAGAGTTCCGGCGTTGGCTTGACCTCGCGCCCGAGCGGCGCCCAGATGTAGATGAGCGAGCGCGGATTGCCGTCCTTGTCGGGCGTCCAATCCTGGATCTCGACGAACGCCGCCGTGCTCCCGACCTCGAGGATGAAGCCGCCCGACTTGCGGAGGCGGACGTCGTTGAACTCCTCGGTGAGGATCCGCTGCACCTTCTGCGTCGTCGCCTCGACCGTCGCCATAGGTCGTCCACTCCCGTGTGCACTCGCGAGCCGAGCGCGTCGAGGCAACCGTATCGCAGGCGACCGCGCCCGTGTCGAGTCGCCGCTACCCTTGACGGCATGGCCCACGAGTTCATCTATTCGACCTACAAGCTCGCCCGGCACTACCCGCCCGACCGGACCGTCCTGGAGAACATCTCCATCTCGTTCTACCCGGGCGCCAAGATCGGCGTCATCGGCCCGAACGGCGCGGGCAAGTCGAGCCTCCTGCGGATCATGGCCGGGCTCGACGACGGGTTCATGGGCGAGGCGCGCCTGACCCCAGGCTTCACTGTCGGCTACCTGAGCCAGGAACCGGAGCTCGACCCGACCAAGGACGTCAAGCGCAACGTCCTCGACGGCGTGGCCGAGGTCCAGAGCCTCATCGACCAGTACAACGCGGTCATGGCCGCCTGGTCCGACCCCGACGCCGACTACGAGGCGATCGGCGCGCAACAGGCCGCGCTCGAGGACAAGATCGCCGCGGCCGACGCCTGGAACCTGGAGCGCAACGTCGACATCGCGATGGACGCCCTTCGCTGCCCGCCCGACGACGCCGACGTCACCACGCTCTCCGGTGGCGAGAAGCGCCGTGTCGCCCTCGCGCCGCCTCCTCCTCCGCCACCCCGACCTGCTGCTGCTCGACGAGCCGACCAACCACCTCGACGCCGAGTCGGTCGACTGGCTGGAGCGCTTCCTCCAGGAGTACGCGGGCACGGTCGTCGCGATCACCCACGACCGGTACTTCCTCGACAACGTCGCGCAGTGGATCCTCGAGCTCGACCGTGGCCGGGGCATCCCGTTCGAGGGCAACTACTCGTCCTGGCTCGAGCAGAAGCTGGAGCGCCTGGGCCGCGAGGAGAAGATCCATCGACCCGCGGCAACGCACCCTCGCCCGCGAGCTCGAATGGGTGCGCCTGGCCCCGAAGGCCCGCCAGGCCAAGGGCAAGGCCCGCCTCGGCGCCTACGAGAAGCTGCTGGCCGAGGCCCAGGCCGACAAGGACGACACCCGCGAGCTCGAGATCGCCATCCCGCCCGGGCCCCGCCTCGGCGACAGCGTCATCGAGGTGAAGGACCTGCGCAAGGCGTACGGCGGACCAGCTCCTCATCGACGACCTGACGTTCTCGCTGCCGCGGGCCGGGATCGTCGGGATCATCGGCGCCAACGGGGCGGGCAAGACGACGCTGTTCCGGATGATCGTCGGCCAGGAGCCGCCCGACCGCGGCAGCATCACGATCGGCGACACCGTCCAGCTCGCCTACGTCGACCAGAGCCGCGACGACCTCCGGGCCGAGGCGACCGTCTTCGACGAGATCACCGGCGGCGACGAGTTCATCAAGGTCGGCGCCCGCGAGATCCCCGCGCGCGCCTACGTGTCGAGCTTCAACTTCCGCGGCACCGACCAGCAGAAGCCGGTCGGCAAGCTGTCGGGCGGCGAGCGCAACCGGGTCCACCTGGCCAAGCTGCTGAAGTCGGGCGGCAACGTGCTGCTGCTCGACGAGCCGACCAACGACCTCGACGTCGACACGCTCCGCGCGCTCGAGGCGGGCCTCGAGTCGTTCCCCGGCTGCGCCGTGGTCATCAGCCACGATCGCTGGTTCCTCGACCGGATCGCGACGCACGTGCTCGCCTTCGAGGGCGACAGCCAGGTTCGCTGGTTCGAGGGAAACTTCACCGAGTACGAGGAGTTCCGCCACCGCGAGCTCGGCGTCGCGGCGGACCAACCGCACCGCATCCGGTACAAGCGGCTCGCGGGCTGAGCAAGCGGCCAGCCAGGGCGACGGTGCGTCGACGCACCTAGTACTTTGGTACCTACCCTTGACGAGCGTCCGTGGCCGAGTCATACAGGGGCACACTATGCGTCGATCGCGGTCATGCTCTGCGCGCCTCTCGTCGCCATCGTCATCGGGGCCGTGCTCGTGCGACGCCAGTCCCCCGCCGGATGTGCGCGCGGTCACGGCACCCGACCGGTCGGCGGTCGTGCTCGTCCTCGACTTCTCGGCGTCGATTCTCAAGGACGCCAAGAACCGCGCGCGCTTCGCCGCCGCCCTCGAGCGGATCGCGGCCCGCGTCGACGAGACGTCGGCAGACCTCGTCGCGGGCGACACGACGGTGTCGATGGTCCAGTTCGCCAAGAAGGCGATCGACTACCCGGGCTGCACCGACCTGAAGCTGCTCGGACAACCCGGCGGCCGTCACACGCTTCGCGAACTGCCTCCGATCGGTAGCGGCTGTCTACCGCAAGGGCGGGAACGCCAAGCTCGCCAAGCGGATCGGGGTCGACACGAACTACGTCGCGGCGATGGATCAGGCGGCCAGGCACCTGCCGCTGAGCGCCGTCCGACCGGCGATGATCCTGTTCACCGACGGGAAGCACGACGTCAAGGGCGTCCCCGTCAGCAAGGTCCAGCCCACCCGCAATCGACTCTTCGGGAACCGCTCGCCGTTCGCGTTGCTCCCCGTCGGGATGGGCCTCCAATCCAAGGAGCGCGGCGCGCTCGAGAAGGGGCTTGTTCGACTCAAGATCATCAAGGCCATGCCCGCGTGTGTCAGCGGGGCGACCTTCGACTGGCCACAGGTCGTGTTCAAGTCGGCCGACGCCGCGGGGAACGCGGTCGCGGTCGCGCTCCAGGACGCCACCTGCACCTTCACGGTCGCGCCGCAGGCTCCGGCGCCCACGCCGGCACCGACCCCGGCACCCGCGATCGGTGCGGTGGGGAGCATCCGGCTCACCCCGGGGGACAGCCGGATCGATGTCGCCTGGACCGCTGCGGGCGCCACCGGGACGTCCATCACGGGATACAAGGCCCGCTGCGGGACGGGTGACGGGAATTGGATCGAGTCGACTGACGCCGTGACGCTCGACCGGGCGGCGACGGTCACCGGACTAGCGAACGGAACGGCCTACCACTGCGAGGTCGCGGCGGTCGGTCCGTCAACGCAGGGCCCGTGGACGGCATCCGACTCGACCGCCAAACCCTACGGGCGACCGGTGCCTCCGTCCAAGCCGGCGGTCGAGCCGTTGTCCCAGGCGGTGCGGATCGGCGTCACGCCCGTGGATCCCGCGACCGTGTCGTCGTACCACTACGAGTGCTCGGACAACAACGGCACCACGTGGCCGGCGGCGCTGGACGTGGCGTCGTCGGTCAACCCGGTCGGGGAGATCGACGGTCTCACAAACGGCATGGACTACGTCTGTCGCGCCTACGCCGTGAATGCCTCCGGTCAGAGCGATGCGTCGCAGGTCTCGGACGCGGTCAAACCGTGCGGGTCGGCCTTCCAATGCAATCCTGTCCTTCTACCGATCTTCGCCGTCCTGGCTCTTGCGCTGGCGATCGGGCTCGTCCTCACGTTCTTGGCCCTGCTCCGGATCCGGCGGCGGGGGTACGTGCTGGCGGTCGTCGACGTCGTGCATACGGCCAACCTCGGGTTCGGTTCGAAGCTCGGGATGGGGTTCGTGCGCGATCCGGGCACCAAGCAGGTGACGGCGGTCGTGGCCGATAAGGGCCGAAGCGCCGACATCACGATCCGACGTCACGGTAACGGTCGATTTGACGTGACCGATCGGACCGGCCGCCACGTCGCGAAGGACGGCGAGCCGATCATCGTGATCGACGCGATCGGCGGGCGGCACGAGGTGGTCTTCAGGGCCTTCAATACGAACGCGGCATCGGCGGTGTCGAGCCGCACCTAAGCGTCCCTGGGGGCCGGGCCCCGGCCGCGATGTCACCGTCAGTGAACGAATCAGGGTCGCGCCGGACGCGATGTCACCGTCAGTGAAACGAATCGGGGTCGCGCGGGTTCAGCCGGTCCCGATGTCACCATCAGTGAACAAAACCGGATCTAACGGCCCTAGGCGGCCGGCGATGTCACCGTCGGTGAACAAGTCGGGGTCGAGCGGTCCACGTCGGCCGCCGGGGCGTCGCAATGTTCACCTGCGGTGACATCTGCGGTTGACCGGCTCCCATTGCCGACAACTTGTTCAGTCTCGGTGACATCGGCCGAGGATCAGGTCTGGCTCCCGGCGATTTGTTCACCTGCGGCGACGACCCCAAGCCCATCGCGACGGCCGGGCCCCAGCGGCCGAGCCATCGGCCGAGTCATCAGCGGCGCGGGACGCTGCCTTCATGCGACGGGCTTGGGGGCTCCGTCGGCGCCCAGCGCTCGATGGCGTCCGCCGCCCAGATCGGCCCGTCCCGGAATTCGAGGATAGGCGCGGGGAACGTGGGGTCGGTCCTCGTGACGAGGCCCAGTTTCGCCGGGTTGATCCGCAGGGCGCCGGCGATCTCCTCGCGCGACTTCACCTCGAAGGCCACCACGTGATGCGGTTGGTCGGTCCACGCGAACGGCTCTGGGTTGCCGCCGTCTGGGTCGGTGAGGAAGTCCTCACCGTGATACTGGAACACCCAAGCGCCGTTCGGGCGCCCCTCGGGCGGATCGATCAGCTGGTAGACGTGGACGAGGTTCGGGTTGATCGGCATGGTCGAAGCATGCGCTCGCGCGCCAACCTGTCAACGCACATCACCGACCGATTACGTCGGCGAGCACGCACACAGAGACGTCAGGCGCGAGGGTTGCGACGGCACCGGACCACGAGCGGTCGTTGGTTATGAGAATGTCGACTCCGGATGTCATCGCTGTCGCGATGATCAGCGCGTCCGGTGTCCGCATCCCGGTGGCGGCGCGGACCCGCGCGGCCTCCCGTGCGATGTCGTAGCTCACCTCGATGAGCCGGATCTCCCCGAAATGGCGGAGGAACCCTTCCGCCGTGGCGACCGCCGATGCCCCGCTCCGGAACGGGCGCACGAGGATCTCCTCGACCGTGACCATCGAGAGCGTCGCTGGGTTTCGACCCGTCGCCACGAACGCATCCAACAGCTGTTCCGCGAGCGCACTCGTCGACTCGACCCCGGTCAGGTAGGCCAGAGCGACGGACGTGTCGACCAGGACCGAGGCGCCTGCGGGGATCGTCGCCTCCAGGGTCGGCTCAACCATCGGCCTAGTCCCAGCTCGCGCGTTCCGCCTCGAGATACTCGGTGGCGTCGCCGTACACGTCCCGCAACGCGCCCGCGTAGCTTGCCCGGATCCTATGGAGGCGGACCGTGTCCGGATCGCCGGGTGCCACCTCGACCACGAACCGGTCACCTTCGTGAATGCCAGCCGCCTCGACGACCGGTTCGGGCAGGGTGAGTTGGTTCCTGGCTCGCATCCGAGCCTCGGCTGTCACACTAGTGGTTAACATGTGCGAAAGTATTGCACCATCACGCATCGTTGGTCCAGAAGTAAGAACCAACCAGTGGACTAACCACCGTGTCAGTTGCCGTCGCTCACGCCCCACTCGAAGCCCATGGTCTCGATCAGCGTGATCAGATCGCGGGTCGTCAACTCGGGGTCGGCCTCGAGATCCACTTGTGTCAGCCGCAGCGCCTCGTCGAGCGGCCCGTTCCCACCGGCATCACCTGTGTGGAAATACCAATCGATCGAGTCCGGCCATTCGGGCGGCCACCACCTGGAGGAGCGCCATCAGCACGCGGTTGCCCTCGAAACGGGCCGGATGGCGTTCCTCATCGGTCGTCGTCTGTCACGATGACGCCATTGTCGATTCCGCGGATCCCGTTCGTCGCGGGACTAGGGTGGCCCTCGCCACCTGCGGCCGACCGGTCGCGAAGACGGCACCCGGAGGACAGACCCATGGCGAACTTCCTGCTCACGTTCCATGGTGGCTCGATGCCCGAGAGTCCCGAAGAGGGCGCCAAGGTCATGCAGGCGTGGACCGACTGGTTCGGTGCCCTGGGTGACAAGCTGGTCGACGGCGGGAACCCGATCTCGAACGTGAAGACGATCGCCCCGAACGGCTCGGTCAGCGACGGCGGCACGAACCATGCGTCCGGCTACTCGATCATCGCGGCCGAGAGCCTCGACGCCGCGGTCGCCCTGGCCAAGGGTTGCCCCGTCCTGGCGGGCGGCGCGAGCGTCCAGGTGGCGGAGACGTTCCCGATCATGTGACCGCGTGGGGCGGGTCATCGCTCGCCCCATGACCGCACGAAGCCTTCCTGGTCGTCGTTCTCGAGCGTGCCGTGGCGGCTCGCCCGGGTGAGCGCGATCGCCTCGGTGCCATCGAGGCCGCCGTCGCGGAGGAGACAACCGACAACGGTGCCGGTGCGCCCGAGCCCGCCGCGGCAGGCGACGACGACGGTGTCGCCGTCGGCGAGGCCTGCCCGGATGACGTCGAGCATGCGGGCGAGGGCGACTCGGTCGCGTGGGATGCCGCCGTCTCGGATCGGGTGGCGGATGAGGTCGATGCCGGAGGCGGCCATCACGTCGGCGATGTCGGGGACCTCGAGGAACTCGAGCTCGTGGTCCTCGACGAGGAGCACGAAGGTGCCCGTGCTGTAGGTCTCGCGCAGCCGGGCAACGTCGGCTCGGAGGTCGCGGCGATGCCTCCCGGTATAGCCGTCGCCGTGCTTGCCGGGCAGGAACGTCATGCCAAGGCGACCGGGCGTCGCGGCGAGGTGGGGCACACGGGCGAGGTCCACCCAGTCGACCCGGATCGGGTCGTCGTGAGGCCGGCCGGACGCGTTGAGGCTTGACACGGTCATACTGGCCGTCCTACCATCACTCCTACCATGAGTGAACGTTGGTCATACTCGCCAAAGGTTCTCGCGGAAGCGGTCGCGCCGTACGGCTCGGACGAATCCGACGGACCCCACACCAAGCTGTCGATCAGTCTGCCGGCCGACCTCGTGAAGGTCGTCCGTGAGGCGGCCGCCGAGAGCGGACTCTCGGTCAGCGCAACCATCGGTGCCTCGATCCGTCGGATGCTCGCCGAAGTAGAGCAAGAGAGCCTGGACCGCGCCCTCGAACTCGATGCCGAGGAGAACCTGGCCTGGGCGATGGCGTATCTCCCGATCGCGGCGAAACTCTGGTCAGAACTCGAATGGTAGGGATCGGCCGAACGCCACCTGTCGCCGGCCCAACGCGGGGCGACATCCATTTCATCGACTTCCCGGACCTTGGCGGCCACGTCATCAAGGGCCCGCACCCGGCGGTCATCGTTCGGACGGATCGATTGGCCAAGTCGACGTTGGTCATCGTGGCTCCGATGACGAGTTCGCCTAGATCGGCCCCGGAAAAGCCAAGATATCTGGTCCCCGTTGCAGGTCGCGAAGCCGGCATCCCTCGAGACGGCTTCGTAAAGTGCGATCAGCTGGCGACGTTCCCAACGGTCCTGCTTGGCCCGAAGCTTGGCCGCCTCAACCCCGAGGCGATCGCCCGCGTCGACGACGCACTCCGGTTCGTCCTGGGGCTCTGACCAGCGCCCGGCGCGCCCAGCCGACGACTCCCCGGACTTGGTCACGGCGACGGCGGTCATCTGGTCCCGAGCGGCCTCTGGGTCGGTGGTTATCACGCGGAGCGTAACGCCTCCGTACCCCGCTGGAGGTCCCGGTCGACGTCCGCTCCACCGACCCCGCGCCCGGCCGTTGTCAGCTGTCTGTCACGATCGGTGCCACCAGGCACCCGCTTCGACTCAGAGCTGGAACCACTTGTGGTACATGTGGTTGTCGCTTCCACGAACGAACACATCGATCCGTTCGGAGCCCCACGAGACGACTCCCGGCTCGTCGTCGAAGATCCCGCCGAGCTTGTGCCAGCCACTCCACGTTCCGGCGTGTCCGTGGACGACGGATCGGTCGACCCACTTGTACCAGAGCGAGTTGTCGCCGCCCTTGGCGAAGACATCCAGCCTGTTCACGGCCCATGAGGCGACCCCGGGACCCGCCGTCAGCGCGCCGCCGAGCTCCTCCCAACCGACCCACGCAGCCCCGTCCCACCACTTGTGCCACAGACGGTTGTCCATCCCGCGCACGAAGCAGTCGATCCGGTTCGGGCCCCAGGAGACGGCGGCGGGTGTGCCGTCGATGACGCCACCCAGGTCCTCCCAGCCACTCCAGGCAGACCCATTCCACCACTTGTGCCACATGTGCCCGTTCTGCCCACGGGCGAAACAGTCGAGCCGGTTGGCTCCCCACGAGGCGACCGACGGCGCCGACAGGATGACGCCGCCAAGGTCCTCCCAACCGTGCCACGCGCCACCGGCCCACCACTTGTGGTACATGTGGTTGTCCATGCCACGGACGAAGCAGTCGATCCGGTTGGGTCCCCAGGAAACGGCTGCAGGCGTGCCGTCGATCACGCCGCCGAGGTCCTCCCAGCCACTCCAGGCAGACCCGTTCCACCACTTGTGGAACATGTGGTTGTTGTTGCCCTTGACGAAGCAATCGAGGCGGTTCGCCGCCCACGAGGCGACGCCGACGCCGGATGTCAGGATCCCGCCAAGGTCCTCCCAGCCGCTCCAGTGGCAACGGAGCCAATCCTCGTAGATCTCGTCGACGAACCCGTGCCAGGCGAAGAAGATCGGAGCCGCCGGGGCGATCGTGATGTCGCCCATGGTCCCGCCGATCGTGATGTGGACCTGCCCGTGCCAGCCGTCGGTGTCGACGTCCCAGAGGGTGTCGGCGTCGCCGATCGTGCACAGCGGCGGAGGGACGAGCGCCGCGGGCTTGCCCACGTTCGGGTTCAGGTTCACGAGCGCCGGGCGCGGCGTCCCATCGTCCTGCGGCTTGACGACGTTGAACTCGGCGGGGATCGGGTTCGCCGGGTTCCAGGCGGGCAGTGGCACGTAGGCCGAGCCACCGTGGGTCTTGAGCCAGGCCTCCAGGTTGCCGATGAAGTTTCGATGGGTGATGAAGGCGTGCTCGCCCATGTGGTGGACGATCGCGTTCGGGTTGTTCGGGTTATGCGACCAGACGACGGCATCGTTGATGTAGGTGAGCATGAGGTTGACGAGCGTCGCCCGAGAGGTCGCAGAGAGGCCGTTCAGGTTCGGTCGGTGGCTCATGACTGACGCCGCGCTCGCTCGCCGGGCATCTTGGTGAGCTTGCCGGGCGACCCGTCCGTCATGGCCGCGTCCTCCTGGACGCCCCCCGCGACTTGCACGGGTTCGTGCATCGCCGCCACCGATCGCTCGTGGTCCGGGCGCGGGTCCGACGGCTGCGTGGCACCGCTCATGTCGGGACCGTCATCGTGATCGTCCGGCGGAGCCACCGGGCCGGGCTTGAACTTCTTGGCGCTCTCCTGGAACGTCATCGTGGGCCGGTGTTCCTTCTTGCCCTTCGCCACCGCGACCTCCCCCGGATGCCGGCCCTCGGAGGCGTCGAGGTCGTCGACATCCGCGATTCGGTGAGGAGCCTACGACGCGACCGTCTCAGCGGCGTCGCGCGCCGGGAATTTTGGTACGCTTCGCAACGAAATGAAGATCGGTCTCCAGATCTCCTCATTCACGTGGCCGGGGGGCCCCGAAGCGATCGGTCCGACGCTCGCCCGAGTGGTCAAGCAGGCGGACGAGGTCGGCTTCGACTCGATCTGGGTCATGGACCACTTCTTCCAGATCCGCGGTGTCGGCAAGCCCGAGGAGCCGATGCTCGAAGGCTGGACCACGCTCGGCTTCATGGCCGCGCACACGACACGCGCGCGCCTCGGCCTGATGGTCGGTGGCGTCCATTACCGCTACCCGGGGCTCTGGGTCAAGGCCGCCACGACGCTCGACGTCCTCTCGGGCGGCCGCGCCTGGCTGGGTATCGGTGCCGCCTGGAACGAGGAGGAGTCGCGCGGTCTCGGTTTCCCGTTCCCGCCCCTCGGCGATCGGTTCGAGATGCTCGACGAGACGCTCCAGATCGCGCACCAGATGTGGCAGGGCGAGCGCGGCTCCGAGGCCGCCTTCAACGGCCGCCGCTTCCAGGCCAGCCACCTCATGAACTCGCCGCAGTCGATCTCGCGGCCCCGGCCCCCGATCATGATCGGCGGCGGCGGCGAGAAGAAGACCCTGCGCCTCGTCGCTCAGTACGCGGACGCGACCAACGTCTTCGGCACGCCCGAGATCCTCGCACGCAAGTACGCGATCCTCGACCAACATTGCGCGGACGTCGGGCGCGACCCGAACGAGATCGAGCGTTCGACCCTCCAGTACTTCCAGGCCTCGACCGACGGCGCACGCGGCACGGAGACGCCGGCCCAGGTCGTCCAGCGCTTCGGCGACCTCGCCGACGCTGGCGCCCAGCACATCATCGTCGGCCTGCGGGGCGACACCATCGACCCCGACGCGCTCGACCTCGTAGGGCACCAGATCATCCCGCAGCTCCGGGGGCTGTGACTCCGCGAGCCAAGGCGTATCCTCCCGATGTCGAGGGGGGCCGCGATGCACGCACCGAAGATCGCGAGGCCGGCGGAGCACGAGCCGGCCAAACCATCGCCGTTCGCGGCGCGGCAGGCCGATGGCCGGTGGTCCGATCAGCCACTCCAGGCGAAACTCGTCGCCGCTCGCATCGACGATCCACTCGAAAACGAGGCCGACCGCGCGGCCGATCTGGCCACCGGCTCCTCGAACGCCCCGGTTTCGCCGCTCGGCCGGATCGGGCCGATGCGTGGCGCGACGGGGGGTCCGAGCAAGGCGGCCGTCAAGCCGACCGCGGTCCCGCTCCGCATCCAGCGCCAATGGTCCGACGCGCCACTCGGCCCCATGGGCGGTGCGACCTCGACCCAGACGACGCCGCCGAGCTACGGCTGGAACCGGGACGAGACGACGGTCGGCAGGATCCGACGGATCCCGATCGAGGGGTTGCGGGTGGGCAACATGACCCCGGATCCGAACGCCGCCGCGGCGGAGGCCGCCAACGCTCGCGCCATCGTCCTGCTCCCGGAGACCATCGACCTGACCCAACCCGTCGAGGTGCTGCTGCATCTGCACGGACACAACGTCGGCTACCGGCAGCGACGCACGGCGGGGCTGCACCCCACGCTCAAGGTCGGCTCGGTGCGGGACATCGACACGGACCGCATCGAGCAGCAGCTGCAGGCGAGCGGTCGGCCGATGATCGGCATCCTGCCGCAGGGCACCACGGGATCTGGCTTCGGCGGCTTCGACAGCAACGCCTACATCACCGACGTGTTTCGGATCCTGAGCGGCATCGGCGCCTTCGGCAAGCGCTCCGCCCCACGAATCGCCCGGGTCGTCCTCAGCGGTCATAGCGGGGCCGGTGCGCCGATCGCCGCGATGCTCAGCGAACCCGGCCAACCGCGCCTCCCGGCGTCGTTGGGGGAGGTCGCGCTATTCGATTCGATCAACGGCCCTGGCGAGCTCACCGCGGTGACCAACTGGGTCCTCGCCAGGCTCGCGGGAGACCTCGCGGCGTTGACCGCATCCGGGGTCACGCCAGCCCAACAGACGGCTTATCTCCAGACCAGCCTGCGCTTCCGGGCGTACTACACCAACAGCAGCTACGCCGCTCGCCACCTCACCCTGCACGGGTCGATCGAAGCCTGGTTCGCCCGGCACGCGACGGCCCTCGGTGGGCGCGCTTCACCGATGTATGCCACCCTCCGAGACCACTACCGGGTCGTCGCCGTCGGCCATAGCGACCACGAGGTCATCCTGGGCCGTGACAACAAGCTGCAGGATGCGCTGAACCTGCTCCCACCGGTCCCGTCGGGGGCTGGGGCAGGCGCTGCGGCGGTCGGCGCGAGCGGTGCCAGCGGGGCGGCCGGCGGCGCCGTGCAACAGAAGGCCGATGGACCCGCGGGGGTCGACGAGGCGGAGCCGCCGCAGGTCGCGGCCGCGCTCGAGTCGCCGGGACGGCCACTCGAGGCCGATGCCAAGGAGTACTTCGAGGGCCGATTTCGGCCTGGGATTTCAGCGGCGTCCGGGTCCACACGGACGCGACGGCGGCCAGGTCCGCCGCGGCGATGCACGCCCAAGCCTTCACGGTGGGGCGGGACATCGTGTTCGGCGACGGCCGGTACGACAGCGCCTCCCTGCCCGGCCGGAAACTGCTCGCGCACGAGCTGGCACATGTCGTCCAGCAGACCGGGCCGGCGCCGGCCTCCGGCACCGTGCAGCGTCAGGCCACGACCGAGACGGCGGCGCCGATCCGGGCCGACGAGAGCGGTGTCAACTCGTTCAACTTCGGTCAGTTCACGATCTTCGTGCCGCAGCGGGTGACGCTCGGGTCACGCAAGGACATCACCAACGTCCAGGTCCATATCTTCTTCGCGGCGGGCGGCGTCCAGGGCGCCGACACCAACGACATCCTCCTCCACGGGCTGCGCGGTGCGTCGAACCAGTCCGAGTGGATCACCATCGGCGTGCCGGGGATCGGCGGCGGCGCCAACCGGATCAGCGATGCGGAGATCACCGGCTGTCTGCAAAGCATCGGCATCAACACCGCGCCGCGCGCTGTCCGGCTGACGGGTCATAGCCGCGGTTGCGACAGCCTCGTCAACACGGTTTCCCGACGGCTGATCACGACTCGCATCGACCGGGTGGTCTTCCTCGACGAAGCCGTCGAGCACGTCGCGACGAACGCAACGGTTGCCGGCGGCGGCCCTGACCCGCGTCGCGGCGAGGTCCGGCTGAACCGGGTGCAGCAGCTGGTGGCACTCGGCATCAGCCCGGGGATCATCACCGCGTACGAGTCCACGAACCGTTCGGTGAATCTCGTCACCGGTCAGTCGGCCAAGGTGGCGGGCGCCACCTATCACGACCTGAACACGGAGGGCATTGCCGCGATCGGCGCCGCGCGCCTCGTCGAGGACGCGATCGCCCTGCGTCCTGCCATTGCGACAGCTGCCGCGGCGATCCCAAGGATCGGAACGCTCCTTCGGGACCTGCATCTGCCCCCACGCGGGACGTTCACGACCGGCCCGTCGACCGGGTCACTGATGAACATCAACGACTTCTGCTTCGAACCGCCGACGCCCGGGGCGCCGGCCAACGCGCCCAGGCGACTGAAGGCCAGCATCACGGCGATCCGGCGCGATCCCGTCCTGGTCCAATTCATCAATCGAAACAACCTCGCGCGGTACAGCGCCGTCGCCGATTGGACCCCGTTCCTCGCCCACGAGTTCTTCGTCGCCGAACTCGGTCACGAACTCACGGAGTAGCCGGCCGGTCCGGACGAGCCGGCTCCGGGCGGCGCAGCGCCTCGAGCCCTTCGCGGAATGCAACCAGGGCGATGACGATGGCGAGGATCGCGTCGGCCCACCACCAGCCGAGGACGGCCGTCAGCACGAGACCGAGCAGGACCGCGCCCGCGAGCGAACCGTCGACGATGCTGAACCGGCCGTCGGCGCGCACGGTCGGGTTGTCGAGCGCGCGACCGACCCGCAACTTCGCCCAGCCGAGCCCGAGCATCACGACGACCGTGGCCGCCAGCAGGACCATGCCCAAGGGCGACGCCTCCGGCCGATTGCCGACCCGGAGCGCATTGGCGGCATCGATGAGGACGTACACCGCGACGACCAGGTAGGCCACGCCGATCGCGCGGACCGCCCGATGCTCGCGCCGCCGACCCGACCCGCGCAGCTCCCAGACCACGACGACGGACGCGAAGACCTCGACCGACGAGTCGAGCCCGAAGGCGACCAGCGCCACGGATCCGGCAAGCAGCCCGGTCGCGATGGCGAAGACGCCTTCGAGCACGTTCCAGGCGATCGTCGCGTATTCGAGCGCGAACGCGCGGCGCCGCAGGCTCGCGGTGTCGGTGACGGACTTGCCATCGATGGACATCGGATGTACCATTCTGTCATGACAGACTTGGACGTTTCGGCGGCTGCGGAGACCCTCGGGATCTCGGAACGAACGGTCCGCCGCTGGCTCCGTGACGGACGCCTCGAAGGCTACAAGGTGGGCGGCCGCATCCGGATCCCGGAGAGCGCCGTTCGCGAGGTCGCCGCACCGTACGCCGGCGAGGCCCCGCCCCCGACGTCCAGGTTCGACGCGCTCGTCGCATTCATCGATGATCCCGTCCGCAAAGCTGAGGCTCGGCGTCGGCGCTTCGAACGCGCCGCACGTCTCGCGGACGAGGTTCGAGCGAGGTCGAAGCCGCCAAGCGGTCCGGATGACACCGTGGAGGCCTACATCCGTGAAGCCCGCGGAGAGATCGATGCGAACTGGGACCGCCGCCCTCAGGTGCCCGATGATCCTTGACGCGAGTGTCGTGGCGAAGTGGTTCATCTCCGATGAAGAGCTCGTGGACCACGCTGTGTTCCTTCGCGAGGCGGTGATCCAGAAGGATCTCGAAGCCTTGGGACCGGTGGTCCTATGGCCGGAGGTCGCGCATGCGCTCGTTGGTGCCATCCGCCGCGGTCGTCTCGCGATCGACGAGGTCCCCGTCCTGTCCGACGCGATCCTGGAGCTCCAGCCATTGGTCTCGATCCATGAGGCCTCGATCGACGCTGTCCTCGAGATCGCATTCCGCGTCGGTGTCAGCGGCTACGATGCGCATTACTTGGCGCTCGGCGAGACGACCGGGCACTCGCTGGTCTCCGCCGACCGACCACTCGTCGAGCGTGGACGCCACGCGGGCTATGACATCGTCTGGCTGGGGGACGTACCGCTCGGCTGAGACGGCCGTCGATACCCCCAGGGAGTATGTCCGTGGTACGCTACTCGAGATGACCGATCAGTCCAACGGCAAGACGCCGCCCGCCGCGAACCCATTCGGTGGCTTCAGTATCTCGATGGTGGACGCGGATTCCACGGGGGCGCCGACCTCCACTGGGGGCCCGTCGACGATCCGGAGCGCCGAAGGCCGCGTCGATGCCAAGGTCGTCATCATCGGATCCGGGCCGGCCGGCCTGACCGCCGCGATCTACTCGTCGCGCGCGAACCTGGAGCCGGTCGTGCTCGCGGGCTCGGCGCCTGGCGGTCAGCTGATGCTCACCAGCGACGTCGAGAACTACCCGGGCTTCGAGGAAGCGATCCAGGGCCCCGACCTGATGGCCGCGATGCGCGCCCAGGCCGAGCGGTTCGGGACGCGCATCTACGACGTCGACATCGATCGCGTGGACTTCTCCGAGCGTCCGTTCCGGATCTGGGCCCGTGGCACCGAATACCGTGCGCAGGCGGTCATCATCGCCACCGGCGCGTCGGCCCTCTGGCTCGGGCTCGACAGCGAGACGCGCCTCCGCGGCCGCGGCGTGTCGGCCTGCGCGACCTGCGACGGGTTCTTCTTCAAGGATCGCGAGATCGCGGTCGTCGGCGGTGGCGACACCGCGTTCGAGGAGGCGACCTACCTGACGCGCTTCGCGACGAAGGTCCACCTGCTCCACCGGCGCGACACCTTCCGCGCCTCGAAGATCATGGTCGACCGTGCCGTCGAGCACGAGAAGATCGAGATCCACCCGAACACCGCGATCGAGGAGGTCATGGGCGAGCACAAGGTCGACGGTCTGCGTCTGTCCGACACGGTCACCGGGGTCGAGCGCGTGCTGCCGATCGACGGCGTGTTCATCGCCATCGGTTATCGCCCCAACACGGAGGCCTTCCGCGACTGGCTGGAAGTCGACGAGAAGGGCTACCTCGTCGTTCACGATGAGACCGGCTCAAAGATCGACGGCGTGTTCATCGCCGGCGACGTCCACGATCACCGCTATCGACAGGCCGTGACGGCAGCCGCGGATGGCTGCAAGGCCGCCATCGACGCCGAGCGCTGGCTGGAGAGCGAGGGGATCACCGAGGCCGCCACGTCGACGGCCTGGTAGCGCATGACCGACGACGAGCGCGCGCGATGACCGAGGCTGCCCGCTTCGCGCTCCTTCCCAGGCTGGGCATCGAACCGACGGTCCAGGTGCTGGTGCGAGACGCGTTGGATGAGGCGATCGCGGCCGGCGAGGCGCGTTCGCCGGGGGCCGTGACAGTCCTTGACGCCGGTTGTGGGCGGGTCTCGGCGTTGCGGGCCTTCCGGCCCCGGATCGCGCGGCTCGTGGGCGCCGACATCCATCAGCCGTCGGAGCCGCTCCCCCACCTCGACGAGTTCGAGATCGTGGACCTGTGCGGCGCCGCAGACGGCTTCCCCGACGGCACGTTCGACGTCGTGCTGTCGAGCTTCACGCTGGAGCATTTCGCGGATCCCGCCGCCGCGCTCGCCAACATCCGGCGCTGGCTTCGGCCGGGCGGCGTGCTGGTCGCGACGACGGTCAACCGCCGCCACCCGTTCGTGGCCGCGTATCTCGGCCTCCCCGACGGCCCGCGGCACGCGGTCCAGCCGATGATCAAGGCCTCGGCCGCCGATGCGCACCCGATCGTCGGCATCTGCAACGACCCGTCTACGATCCGTCGTGACCTGGCCGCAGCCGGGTTCGCCGAGGTCCGGCTCCAGACGGTGGGCCACCTTGCGCGGGCATGGGGACGGCACCTGCCGACGTTCGCGGTCGGACTCGCCGGCGATCTCATGGCGCGTGGCGCGCCCTCGCGACGCTCGACGATCGTGGTCTCCGCGACGGCGGGGCAGCCGGGACTCGCCTGATGTCGGGGGCACGGCGGGCCGCCGGCCAGGTCAATCCTGGCCGTGGCAGCGGTGGCGGTCGTGGCGCCGGTGGTCCGTTCGGACGCGCATCGGCGGACTTCACGCCGGTCCCCAAGGAACGTCGCGCGCGGACCCTGCGGCGGATCGCGGCGTTCTTCCAGCCGTACAAGCTCCAGGTCCTGATCGTCCTCGCGGCGATCCTGTCGACGAGCCTCATCGGCCTCATCAACCCGCTGCTGCTTGGGCTCCTGCTCGACCAGGTGATCATCGGCGGCGACTACGCGAAGCTGAACCTGTATGTCGGGCTGATGATCGTGCTCCCGATCATCACCGGGCTCATCGGCGTCGGGCAGAGCTACCTCAACAACGTCATCGGCCAGAACGTCATGCAGGACCTGCGCGGCGCCCTGTACGCCCACCTCCAGAGCATGCCGCTGCGGTTCTTCACCGAGACGCGGACAGGCGAGATCCAGAGCCGGCTGGCGAACGACGTGGGTGGCGTCCAGGCGGTCGTCACCGACACCGCGAGCTCCATCACGAGCAACCTGGCCATCGCCATCAGCACGACCGTCGCCATGTTCATCCTCGACTGGCGGCTCGCGCTGCTGTCGCTGGGGCTCACGCCGTTCTTCCTGTACCTGACCTACCGGGTCGGCAAGGTCCGTCGCGAAGTGTCGAGCGAGACGCAGAAGTCGCTGGCCGAATTGACCGCCACGACCGAGGAGACGCTCAGCGTGTCGGGCATCCTGCTGTCGAAGACGTTCGGCCAGCAGGAGAACTCGATCAACAAGTTCCGGGCGCTCAACAAGCGGCTGGCCGCACTGCAGATCCGCCAGGCGATGGTCGGCCGTTGGTTCTTCATGATCATCGGCACGATCTTCTCCATCATGCCGGCGTTCGTGTACTGGCTGGCCGGAACGCTCGCCGCGAACGGCAACCCGAACGCGCCGTCGGCCGGCACGATCGTGGCGTTCACCACGCTCCAGAGCCGCCTCTTCTTCCCGCTCGGCCAGTTGCTTGGCATCCAGGTCGAGATCCAGGGGTCGCTGGCGCTGTTCGACCGGATCTTCGAATACCTCGAGATGGACCCCGAGATCGTGGACGCGCCCGACGCCGTCGCGCTGACGCCGGCGACGACGAAGGGCCGGGTCCGCTTCCACGACGTGTCGTTCACCTATCCGACGGCGGCGGTCCCGTCGCAACGGGCGCACGATGCGGCCGACGATCACGAGGTGGCCGTCGCGGCCGGCTCGGGCGACGGGGGCGTGGCGGGGCTCGCGAGCGCCGCGGGTTCGTCGCGCGCCGTCGGAGCGTCGGAGCAGTTGGTCGAAGCCATCGAGGCTGGCGCGCCGGCCGATCGCATCGAGGCCCTCGCGGAGGGCGAGCCGATCGAGGGCGAGACGCCGCAGGACGAACCGGCTCCGCAGTTCGGGCTCGAAGGCGTCGACTTCATCGCGGAGCCGGGGGAGCTGGTCGCGCTCGTGGGCCCGTCCGGCTCGGGCAAGACGACGACGACCTACCTGGTCTCGCGCCTGTACGACGTGGACTCGGGCGCGGTCGAGATCGACGACATCGACATCCGCCGGATCAAGCTCGCGTCGCTCGGCGAGGTCATCGGGACGGTGACCCAGGAGACGTACCTGTTCCATGCCTCCGTGCGCGACAACCTGCGCTATGCGCGCCCCGAGGCGACCGAGGAGGAACTCGAGACGGCCGCGACCGCGGCGTCGATCCACGAGCGGATCACCGAGCTGCCCGAGGGTTACGACACGATCGTCGGCGAGCGCGGCTACAAGCTGTCGGGCGGCGAGAAGCAGCGGATGGCGATCGCCCGGGTGCTGCTCAAGGACCCGCGCATCCTCATCCTCGACGAGGCGACCTCGGCGCTCGACACGGTGTCAGAGCGGTTCATCCAGCGCGCCTTCGAGAGCCTGATGGAGGGTCGGACGACGATCGCCATCGCCCACCGACTGTCCACGATCCTGCGCGCCGACCGGATCCTCGTGTACGACCATGGACGGATCGTGGAACGTGGCACCCATGCGGAGCTGCTGGCACTCGGCGGCGTCTACGCGCGGCTGTACCGCGAGCAGTTCCTGGCCGACGACCCGGCGGGTTGGGCGCCGGTCGATCTGGCCGAGCCTGAGGAGCCGGACGAGCTCGACGAGCCCGAGCGGGAGCTGCCCATCGCCATGACCGGAGGCTGAGCGTGCCCACACTCAAGTCGGTCGAGCTCCACCACCAGGGTGGCATGCAGTTCCATGCCGAACCGAGTTCGGGGCACCCGTTGGACTTCGACGACCGAACCTCCAACCTGGGCGGCAGCCCGGTCGAGACGATCCTGACGGCGCTCGGGGCGTGCACGGCGATGGACGTCATCTCGATCGCGCTCAAGAAGCGCCAGGTGATCGACGAGTACCGGGTCCACGTGCGGGGCTCGCAACGCGACGAGTACCCGCAGGTCCTCACCGACGTCACCGTCGTCCACGAGGTCACCGGGCGCGGCCTGTCCGAGGCGGCGATCCGCCGCTCCATCGAACTGTCCGCGACCAAGTATTGCCCGGTCAATGCCATGGTCTCGGCCGGCGCCACGGTCGTGCACCACCGCTACGTGATCCACTCGACGGGCGCCGAGCCGCACGAGGCGGAGGGCGAGGTGCTCGCTACGGGGCCGTATGCGCGGCCCGACGTGATCGCCGACTAGGGGGCGGGCCGGGCGGGGCGGGCGCCGCTTGGCCACCGTCGAGCCACAGTCGACGAATCCTGCTCCGATGGGTCCCACGCGCCCGGATCGATGGCGCGAGACACAGTTCGTCGACTCCCAGGCAGCATCGAGTGCTCGAAATGGTCGCGCGGCCGCCTGCGAGGCCGATCGCGGCCTCTCGAGCCGTGGATGTCGACTCCCAGGCGACGATTCGATCGGAAGGGCCTCGAATCAGGACGGCCCTGATGGTTCGAGCCAGATTCGTCGACTCACAGTCGCGGGGATCGCGCATATCGGGTCGCGGCCGGATCACTCGAACCACGGCGACCGTCGCGGCGACGACATCGGCTCGGGACCGTGGCTTCGACCCCGACTCCCCCGACCTGATGAAACGATCAGCGGTAGCGGATCGGCTCCGGGGCGAGGGTCGTGGTCGTGGTCGACCGGCCGCGCGTCCAGATGCGCGTGACGAGGTCTGGCACCCACCAGCGCAGGAAGTAGAGCCGGCAACCGAGGCAGTAGCCGGTCGTGGCAAGCAGCGTCTGGAGTCCGGCGACCGCGAGCGCCAGGCCCCAGCCGATGGTCGTCGCGCCCAGCGCGAAGGCGATCAGCGACAGGATCAGCGCGACGCTGCCGAGGACCTGCGCGAAGCGCGGCGGGTATTCGTGCTCGGGCTCCACCTTTGGGAGTGACGCGGCCTTGGCGATCCGGCGCCAGACGACGCCGTAGATCGAGAACCGCAGCCCGAACGTGGCGCTGACCCCGATCGACAGCAGGACGACGGCGACCAGCCATTCCGTCCCGGTCAGGAACGCTGCGATGAGCAGGATGGCCGACACGCCTGCCCCGAACCGATGGCCACGCGGGTCGATCATCCGCGCCTTCGGCAGTCGAGCGGCGGCTTCGGCGGGGACGGCGGACGGCATCGGGCGACTCCTGGCGGACGACTCGGTGGAGCCGATACGATATCAGTACATATCCGACTGGACTAGTAGGGATTAGGTTGCGATACGGTTGTCCCCCCTCACCCCACGCCAGGTTGTCGATTGGTTGCATGACTATGCATCAACCCTGTATAGTCATTCGACCATGACGGCGGTCCATCCGGTCCCGGCGAGCCATCCGAGCCATCCTCCCGTGAGGGGGCGGGGCGTGCCGACTCGGCACGTCACCGAGTCGCGCCTGTGAGCGCGGGGTCCGGGTCGCCCGCAGTGATCGCGACGGATCGCCCGACTGGCTTCACCCCGCGCTCGGAACGTGGGGTCGACCCGGACGGCGGCCCTCGCCGCATCAGGGTCGGGATCGTCGGGGCGACCGGCTACGTCGGTGGCGAACTCGTCCGGCTCCTGGACCGCCATCCCAACGTCGAGCTTGTCGGGCTGGTCGGGCGCGAGCGCGACCACGAGCCGATCGCCGGCATCCACCGCCATCTCGCCACGACCGGGCTCGAGGTCGATGCCGCCCTCCCGCCGGTCGATGCCGTCTTCCTGGCCCTGCCGCACGGCGCCGCTGCCGCCCTCGTCCCAAGTCTTGTCGCCGCCGGGACCGCCGTCATCGATCTCGGCCCCGACTTCCGACTGCGCGACCCGGCCGACTACCCGCGCTGGTATGGCTTCGACCACCCGCGACCCGACCTGCTCGAACGCGCCGTCTACGGCCTGCCGGAGTTCCACCGCGCGGCACTCAGGGCGCTCGTCGACGAACCGGTCGCGATCGTCGGTGCGCCCGGCTGCTACCCGACGGCCACGCTGCTGGCGCTCGCCCCGCTGGCCCGCTCCGGGCTCATCGGCGATCTCGTCATCGACGCCAAGAGCGGCGTGTCCGGTGCCGGCCGCGAGGCGAAGGCGACCCTGATGTTTGGCGAGGTCAACGAGAGCGTCTCGGCCTACGGGATCGGGGGCCATCGGCACGTCGCGGAGATCGAGCAGGAACTCGCGGGCCTGGCCGCGCGCGAGCATCTGGACGCGGCCGCCAACCCCGGCATCATCGCGGTGGACTTCCTCCCCCACCTGATCCCGATGACGCGCGGGATCCTGTCCGCCTGCCACGTCCGCCCGACCCGGTCGGTCACCCAGGCGGACCTCGACAACCTGTACCGCGCGGCCTACGACGAGGAGCCGTTCGTCACGGTCGTGGCCGCGCCACCCGCGACCAAGCACGTGACGGGCAGCAACCACGTTCGCGTCCACGTGACCCTCGACGAGCGGACCGGCCGGGTCCTCGCCATCGGGGTCGAGGACAACCTCGTCAAGGGCGCCGGCGGCCAGGCGATCCAGGCGTTCAACCTCGTCCACGGCCTGCCCGAGACCGCCGGCCTGGAACAGCTCCCGCTGGCACCCTGAGCGAACGGAATCACGACGACCCGATGACGACCACATCCGAACTCCCCATCCCGATGTCCTCGCTGGGCCTCCCACCAGTCGAGCGACGACCCGTCATCCCGGCCGGCTTCCTGGCCGGTGGGCTGGCGGCCGGGATCAAGGCCTCCGGCCGGCCGGACCTTGCCGTCGTGGTCACGGCGGCGGGTCCGGCCGCCGCGGCTGCCGTGTTCACGCCGAACGCGTTCGCCGCCGCCCCGGTGCGGCTCTCCAGGGCCCATCTGGCGACCACGTCGGGCCACGCGCGGGGCGGCTTCGGCTGGGCCGAGGCGATCATCTCGACCAGCGGCAGCGCCAACGCGGCCACGGGGCCCGCGGGGGACGCCGACCAGGTCGAGGTCGCGCGGTTGCTGGCGGAGGCCACGGGTGCCGACATCGCCCGGACGCTCCTGCTGTCGACCGGGATCATCGGGACGCGGCTCCCGCTCGACAAGGTCGAGGCCGGGCTCGCGGCACTTGTGCCGACGCTCGCGGCGACGGACGCGGGCCTCGAGGCCGCCGCAAACGCGCTGCGGACGACCGATTCCCGGACCAAGGTCGCGACCACGACCGTGTCACTGCCCGACGCAGAGGGGCACCCGACGACCGTCACGGTCAGCGGGATCGCGAAGGGCGTCGGGATGATCCACCCGCGGATGGCAACGATGCTCTCGATCGTGCTTACCAACGCCGCGGCCGCGCCGGAGACATTGTGGGGGATGCTCCGGCCGGCCGCGGCACGAACCTGGGATCAGCTGTCGGTCGACGGCGACACGAGCACCAACGACACGGTCTTCGTACTCGCGTCGGGGGCATCCGGCGCGGCGACCGTGGAACGCGGCACACCGGAGGCGGTCGTCCTGCAGTCCGCCATCGAAGCGATCGCGCGTGACCTGGCCCGCCAGCAGGCGGCCGATGGCGAGGGTGCCAGCACCCTGATCACGGCCGCCGTCACCGGCGCGACCGACGACGCCGAGGCACGGGCCGTGGCGCGGTCGGTCATCTCGTCGAGCCTGGTCAAGGCCGCCGTGCACGGGCGCGACCCGAACTGGGGCCGCGTCGCTGGAGCGGCCGGCAACGCCCGACTCGCCGACGCGGCGGTCCTCGAGGCCGCCGGCCTGTCCCCGGCGGACGCCACGACCCGTGCCGGCACCCCGGTGCGCCTCGAGCCTGACCGACTGCGGATCGCGATCGCCGGCCACCTGGTCTTCGATGGCGCCTCGGGCGGTCCGGTCACCTTCGACCGCGCGGCGGCCCGAGCCGCGATGGACGCCCCGGAATTGGTCGTGGCGCTGGACCTCGGTCTGGGCGAGGGCTCAGGCGAGGCGTTCGGCTGCGACCTCACCGAAACCTACGTGACGGAGAACTCGGAATACACGACATGAGCGAGATCCTCGTCGTCAAACTCGGTGGCACGACGATCGCCGAGCAGAGCCACGTTCTCGAGGAGATCGCCGCGGTCGCGCGCAAGCGGCCGGTCGTCCTCGTCCATGGCGGCGGCAAGCGCATCACCGAGTGGCTCGAGCGCCTCGGCGTCCCGAGCAAGTTCGAGGGCGGCCTGCGCGTCACCGATGCCCAGTCGCTGGAGGTCGCCGCGGCCGTCCTGCGCGGCGTCGTGAACAGCGAGCTCGTGTCGGGTCTCCGGGACCTCGGCGTCGATGCCGTGGGGCTGTCGGGTGTCGATGGCGGTCTGCTCGTGGCCGAGCGGATCCCCCATCTCGGGCTCGTCGCGAGCGTGGTCGGGCTCCGTCGGGACCTGCTCGACGCCATCCTCGTCGGTGGCCAGGTGCCGGTCGTCGCCCCGCTCGCGCGCGACGCGGATGGCATCGTCTGCAACGTCAACGCCGACGACGCCGCCGCGGGCATCGCCGCCGGGCTCGGCGCCCGCCAGCTCGTACTGCTGACCGATGTCGATGGCGTGCGCGACGCCGACGGCCACCGGCTCGACGCGCTGACCGTGGGCGAAGCCGAGACGCTCATCGAGTCGGGCGTCATCGCCGGCGGCATGGTCCCCAAGGTCCGCGCGGCGCTGGGCGCGCTCGGCTGGGACGCCGCGGAGGCGATCATCGCCGACTCATCTGCGCCCGACGCGCTCGAGCGGGCCCTCAACGACCCCACCTTCGGGACGCGAATCACCGCCGGTCGTCCGGCGCGCGCCGGCGCGGCGTGATCGGCGCCGACCGACCGGTGAACGCGAGCCACGAACTCAAGCGTCTCCGCCAGCGGACCATCCGACGGCTCATCGCCGAGCATGCCGTCGGCAGCCAGCGCGAACTCGTCGATGAGCTGACCGCGCAGGGCTTCGAGGTCACCCAGGCGACCGTCTCGCGCGACATCACCGAACTCGGGCTGCTCAAGACGACCCGCGGCGACGGCCACGCCTACGTCGCCCCGGAGGATCTCGCCCCGCTCGGCCGGCCGGCGGCGCCCGCGTCGGACGAGCGATTGCGTCGGATCCTCGCCGACATCCCGGTGACGATCGGGCGGAGCGGGCTCATCGTGCTGCTGACCGGGACGCCCGGGACGGCCAGCGTCATCGCGCAGGCCATCGACGAATCGACCCTGCAGGAGCAGGAAGGCACCCTGGCGGGTGACAATACGCTCCTCGTCCTGTTCGCCGACGAGACCCGCCTGGAACGCTGGCTCGATCGCTTCCGAGCCATCGGTCCTCCGTCCGCCGAAGCCGTGCCCGTCTCCGTGAGTCGCTGATCCTGGGAGGTCACCCAACCGTGAACAAGGTCGTCCTCGCCTACTCGGGTGGTCTCGACACGTCGGTCGCCGTCGCCTGGCTCAAGGAGCAGTTCGGGGTCGAGGTCGTGACCCTCACCGTCGACCTGGGGGGCGGGTCGCTGCGCCCTGGCGTCGAAAAGCGCGCGATGTCCGCCGGCGCCTCGCGAGCCTACGTGGTGGACGCGCGCGAGCGGTTCGTGACCGGCTACGTCTGGCCGCACCTACAGGCGAACGCGCTCTACCAGGGGGCCTATCCCCTGGCCACGGCGCTGGCCCGTCCCCTGATCGCGCAGCTGCTGGTCGAGGTCGCCAAGCGCGAGGGCGCCGACGCGGTCGCGCACGGTTGCACCGGCAAGGGCAACGACCAGGTCCGGTTCGATGTGGCGACGCACGCGCTCGACCCGGGGCTCGAGGTCGTCGCACCGATGCGCGTCGGGATGGGGCTGACCCGCGACCAGGAGATCGACTATGCCGCGGAGCGCGGAATCGAGGTCCCGGTCACGAAGTCGTCGCCGTATTCGATCGACGTCAACCTGTGGGGCCGCTCGTGCGAGACGGGCGTGCTGGAAGATCCATGGGTCACGCCGCCGCCCGACGCCTACGAGTGGACGGTCGCCCCGTCCGATGCGCCCGCTCCGGTCGAGCTGCGCGTCGAGTTCGAGGGCGGGATCCCGGTCGCGCTCGATGGTGAGCGCCTGGACCCGGTCGCGCTGGTGGATCGCGTCCACGCCCTGGGCGGCGCGCACGGTGTCGGTCGGATCGACCATGTCGAGGACCGGCTGGTCGGGATCAAGAGCCGCGAGATCTACGAGACGCCGGCGGCCACGATCCTGCACGAGGCGCACCGGGCGCTGGAAGGGTTGACGCTGTCGCGCGACACGCTGCGGTTCAACCGGTTGGTGGCCGACGAGCTCGCTCGTCTGATCTACGACGGCCTGTGGTTCAGCGCGTTGTCGCGCGACCTGCGGGCGTACGTCGCCTCGTCGCAGCGGGTCGTGTCCGGCGAGGTCCGGGTCCGGCTGGACCACGGGTCGGCCGTGGTCGTCGGCCGGCGTTCACCGATGTCGCTGTACGACAAGAGTCTGGCCACGTACGACGAGGGCGACGCGTTCGACCACGCCTCGGCGGTCGGGTTCATCGAGATCTTCGGTTTGCCGCTGCGGGTGGAGGCGGCCCGGCACGGCGCCGTCGGGAAGCATCACGGGGCCGCGTGGACCTGGACGGACCCGCTGCTGGACGACCTGCCGACGACGGTCGCGGACCCGGAGGGGGCGGCGGTCTAGGTCGGCCGGGGGCTGCCCGGGCGCCCTACTCCGCGGCGATCGCGAAGAGGTCCACGGGATCCGGCACGCCCTTGAGGTCGTGGGGCCCGATCGGCTCGATCACATAGGACGCCCGGTCGAGCAGGGCCGCCGTCGACCCCGACACGACGACCCGGCCGGGTCCGGCCTGCGCCATGACCCGTGCCGCGACGTGGACGGCCAGGCCGCGCACGTCGTTGCCGACCGGTTCGTATTCGCCGGTGTGGATGCCGACGCGGACGAGCAGCCCGTGGTCGTTCGCATCGCGGACCACGGCCAGGCCGGCCCGCACCGCCCG
Organism: uncultured Chloroflexia bacterium; assembly: GCA_963833705.1. Classification (GTDB taxonomy): domain Bacteria; phylum Chloroflexota; class Limnocylindria; order Limnocylindrales; family CSP1-4; genus SPCO01. The sequence continues at coordinate 262,732 of CAWHYQ010000002.1, forward strand.
GTCCGGGCTGGCGAAGACGGCCAGGAACCCATCGCCCGTGGTCTGGACCTCGCGGCCGCGGTGGCGCTCCAGCGTCGCCCGGCATGCCTCGTTGAACTCGGCGAGGAGACCGTGCCACGCCGCGTCACCCATCCGCGCCGCCATCGTCGTCGAGCCCACGATGTCCGCGAACAGGATGGTCCCGAGCACGCGCCGGTCCGAGTCGCCGTCGGGCGCCATCCCGAAGTAGCGTCGCCCGCGGGAGTCGACCGCGATGAACGGTGTGTCGCCCAGCACCCAGGCATCGTGCTCGGGCGGGATCTCGAAGACGTCGTCGGCCTGGACGTCCATCTCCGTGCCGTCGGCCATCGCCACCCGCAAGCGGCCCTGGATGCAGAACCCGATGTGGTGCACGTCGCACAGTGCCGTCCCGACGATCGGCCGGACGTCCTCCGACCAGCGCCAGCCGGGCTGGTAGGTCGTCCGCCCGTAGACCGTATCGCCCAGCTCGACGAGCTCGAGCGTGCCGCGGCCCACCGGGCGGAGCTCGTCCGGCTGTCCCAGGTTCCGTCGCTGCAGTCGGGCCATCCGTCCTCCGCGTCCCTTCCCCGCGCGTCGTTCAACTGGAGTCTAGCGGCGAGGTCACGGCGGGCCTGCGTGACGGCTTGTTACCATCGCGCCATGAGCGACCTGACTGTGACCGACCTCCGATCCAGCCTCATCGACAGCCTCCGTGCCTGTCGCGAGGCGGAGCGCGCGATCTTCGGCGCCCTGGACCCTGCCGTCCGTGACGCCCCAGGCCCGGACGGCGACTGGTCGCCCAAGGATCACCAGGCCCACCTGTCGGCGTGGCGCAACCGGCAGGCGACGAAGATGGCCGCCGCCCGCGCGGGGCTCCCGGAACCGGCCCTCCCCGCGGAAGGGGTGGATGCGACCAATGCGATCTTCCACGCCGAGCGCGCCGGCTGGGCGTGGCCCGAGGTCGTAGCCGATGCGGACGCCACGGCGGACGAGCTGATCGCACAGATCGAGGCGGCGAGCGACGAGGCCCTGGCCGACCAGAAGGTCATCGGCTCGATCATGGGCGACGGGCCGGAGCACGATCTCGGTCACCTCGGTCCGATCGCGTCGATCGTCGGCATGACGGACCGGGTCCTGGCGCTGGCCGACCTGACACGTGCGATGCTCGACCGGGGCGATTGGCCCGATCGGGCAGCCGCCTACGCCCGGTACAACCTCGCCTGCTTCCACGCCCTCAACGGAGACCTGGACACCGCCCGGGCGCTCCTTCGCCTGGCCCTCCCCGGCCAGGACGAGCTGCTCACCCTGGCGCCCGCGGATGACGACCTCATCGCGCTTCGGGACGAGATCCCGACGTTGAGCGAGGGCGTCTGATCGCGAACGACGACGCCCGGGCCGCACGCCGCGTGAGCGACCTCAGCGAACTCGCGTTCCTCAACGAGATCGCCCAGCTCGCCACCCAGGCGCGTGACTGGGACGAACTCATGCGCTCGATCGTCGACGGCACGACCGCCGCGATGGGCGTCGAGGTCTGCTCGTTCTATCTCGCGGGCACCGATCGGACGCGACTGACCCTCGCCGCGACGAACGGCCTCGACCGCACGCAGGTCGGCAGGGTCAGCCTCGCCTGGGGCCAGGGGATCACCGGCCGGGTGGCCGAGTCGCGAGCGCCGATCGCCGTCGAGGACGTCACGGCCGACGACCGGTTCGCGTGGGTCCGTGGCTTCGACATCGAGGACCTCCGGGGCATGCTGTCCGTGCCGCTGGTGTGGCACGACAACGTCGTCGGCGTCCTCAACGTCCAGACGCGCGATGTCCGGCGGTTCGTGCCCGGCGAGATCGCCTTCCTCGAGACGATCGCCGCCCTCCTGGCCGGGATCGTGGAGAAGGGCCGGCTGACCGCCGAGGTCGAGGCGCGCCTGGCCGAACTGACCGCGCTCGATGCGGCGCGCTCCGAGCTCCTGAGCGTGGTGACCCATGAGTTGCGGACGCCGCTGTCGGTCGTGCGCGTGTACGTGGACCTGCTCGGCGACGCGGCGACGGGCGCGACCCGTGCCGACGACAACGCCGATCCCGACGCCTGGCGCTCGGCTGCGGTCGAGCAGCTCGGGCGGCTCGATCGCCTGGTGGATTCGATCCTTGCGTCGGTCCGTGGCGAGGGCCTGACCGGGCTGTCACGGGCGCCGTTCGATGCGGTCGGGGCGGTCGACGAGACGGTCGAGACGCTGCGGCTCCTGCTCCGTCCGCGGCCCATCCGATGGGATGGTTCGGCCGAGGCGATGACCGCGGTCGGCGACGCAACGCGGTTCCGCCAGGTCCTCGAACAGCTGCTGGAGAACGAATCGAAGTACGCGCCGTCGGCCGAGGGCGTCAGCATCGGGATCTGGCGGATCGGCGACGAGGTCCAGGTCTATGTCACCGACGACGGGCCGGGCGTGCCCATCGAGGACTGGGAGAGCGTCTTCGAGCCGTTCGTCCGGATCGAGGGCCGCGGCCGTTCGCGCGGGTCCGGGATCGGGCTCTTCGCGGCGCGCCGCTTGATGACCGCGATGGGCGGCCGCATATACCTCGAGGCGAACGGTTTCGGCGGCTCGCGGTTCGTGGTTGCGCTGCCGGCCGGGTCTTGACACGCCGCGTTCCGTTCCGTATATATCGCCTAGCGATATATCGACCCTCGGACGAGTGGGAGCGTGGGCGATGAGCCTGGACGCGACGACCGCAGCCAGCCCGGCGACGACGCCGACGACCGGAGATCGCCGGTGCCCTGGGCGCCACGTGAGGCGCGAGGAGCCTGACCGATGACCCGAGCCGAACTCTCCATCTACATCGAGCGCGACCCGGCCGAGGTCTTCGCCTTCGTCGCCGAGCCGGCCAACAACCCCAAGTGGCGCTCGTACGTGGTCGAGTCTCGATGGCTGGACGACGGTCCGATGCGACCCGGGCGTCGCGGCTACCAGACGTCGCGGATCCTCGGGCGGAAGATGTCGGTCGAGGCCGTCATCGTCGAGTGGGACCCGCCCCACTACGTCCTGTGGCAGGCCGTCCAGGGCAGCGCCACCGTCCGTTCCTGGGTTCGGGTCGTGCCCCAGGGGACCGGCTGCCTCGTCTCCGGCGGCGCGGAGGGCGAGTTGAACAACCCGGTCATGCGCTTGCTGACGCCGCTCGCGGCCAGGATGATGGTCCGTGACGCACGCTCGTCACTCGTCAAGCTCAAGGCCGCGCTCGAGAGCCATACGGAGGCCGGCCTCACCGCCCATCCGACCTGAGCCTACGCGCCGAACGCGGCTCCAGGCGCCCACAGTCCCCCGGTCTCGGTCATCCAGTCGGCGATCTCGTCACAGACGCGAGCCAGGTCGCCGTCGCTGACGTCGAACTCGCGCGATGGCAGCCGCGATCCGCCGACGAGTTCGCGCAGGACCGCCTGTTCGCTGACGAAGACGGACAAGTCGTCGTACTGGCTGGGCTTACCCGAGATGGCCAGACGTTCGGTCCGGGCAGCCTCGAACGTCTCCTCGCGTCTGGTTAGCAGCGCCACATGGAACCCGAGTGGGTCGATCCGCTCCTCCAGCCAGTCGAAGTCGACCTCGGTGCCGCGGTTGATCCGCTGCCAGGCCTTCGTGGAGAGGTGGAACCGGTCGACGATCCAGGAGTAGTGGGGCTGGAGCTCCAGCAGCCGCACCCAGGCCTCGTACGTATCCATCGCTCGGGCGCGCTCCCCGGGCTCGAAGTCGATCAAACCCCGTCCCCACGGGTACGGCGTGAACGCGCACCATTCCGCGCTGATGAGCGGCGAGTGGTAGCGATACTTCCGTGGACCCACGATCCGGGGATGCTCGTTCAGGTCGAACGCGAGGTCCGTTTTGTGCGTCAGCCGCGTCCCTTCGAGGATGATCTTGGGTGTCAGCTTGGGGCCCGGCACCCACCGACGGTTCACCCGCCGACCACGACCCGGGCTTCCTCGGCGCGCAGGCGCGCGTAGCCGGGCTTGACGACCTCGTTGATGAGGCGGAGCCGCTCGTCGAACGGCGCGAACGCGCTCTTGAGCGCGTTGATCGTCAGCCACTCCATCTCACCGAGCCCGATGTGGAACGCCTCGTCGAGGGCCGCCAGCTCACTCGACATCGACACGCCGCTCATGAGTCGGTTGTCGGTGTTCACCGTCACCCGGAAGCGAAGGCGGCGAAGCAGGTCGATCGGATGCTCCTCGATCGACGGCGCGGCTCCGGTGTGGACGTTCGAGGTCGGGCACATCTCGAGCGGGATCCGCCGGTCCCGGACGAACGCGGCCAGTCGCCCGAGCTGGACCGATCCGTCCGGGAGGGTCGTGATGTCGTCGACGATGCGGACACCGTGCCCGAGGCGCTCGGCACCGGCGAACTGGACCGCCTCCCAGATCGATGGGAGCCCGAACGATTCGCCGGCGTGGATGGTGATATGGAAGTTCTCGCGGCGGACGTAGTCGAAGGCGTCGAGGTAGCGCGTCGGCGGGAAGCCCTTCTCCGGACCCGCGACATCGAAGCCGACGACCCCGGCGTCGCGCCAGCGGACGGCGCATTCGGCGACCTCGACCGAACGCGCCGCCTGGCGCATCGCAGTCACGAGGAGTTTCATCACGATCGGGTGGCCGGCGGCCCCAGCCCGCTCCGACCCGACGCGGAACCCCTCGAGCATCGCCGCGACGGCCTCGTCGAGGGTCAGGCCCTCGGCGGTACACAGCTCCGGGGCCATCCGGACCTCGGCATAGACGACGCCGTCGGTGGCGAGGTCCTCGGCGCATTCGGCGGCCACGCGGATGATCGCGTCGGGCCATTGCATGACCCCGAACGTATGGGCGAACGTCTCGAGATAGAGCTCGAGGCTCTTGCGGTCGGCGCCCCGCCGGAACCAGACCGTCAGGTCGTCCACGTCGGTCGTCGGGAGCGCGTCGTAGCCGTACTCGGCCGCGAGGTCGATGACCGTGGACGGGCGCAGGCCGCCATCGAGATGGTCGTGGAGGAGCGCTTTGGGGGCACGGACGATGGTCGCGAGATCCGGCACGGGAGCTCCCTAGCGGCGGCTCCGGCGATGGTACCGCGGGGTGATCCGCACTCGTGCCTCGGCCGGGTCCGCCTCAGCCGCGGGCCGGGCGCTCGGCGTCCAAGCGCTTCCGAGCGGTCTCGAGGGCGGCCGCGACCCGTGTCGGAGCGGTTCCGCCGATCACGTCGCACGAGGCGAGCGCGCCGTCCAGCGAGGCGGCGGCGCGCAAAGCGTCCCCGATGGCCGGGTCGCTGGCGAGGCTGGCCGCGGCGGGGTCGCCGCTGGCACCGAGCGCCAGGCCGATCATCGCGTCCGGGACCGCATCGAGTCCCACCTCGGCACCCTCCGCCTGGGCGACCAGCGACCCGACGATGTGGTGGGCGCTCCGGAACGGGACGCCGCGCCGCACGAGCGCGTCGGCGACGGCCGTGGCGGTCGTGTATCCCTCGGTCGCGGCCGCGCGCATGCGGGCCGCATCCACGGTCACTGTCGCGACGAGGCCGGCCATCACGCGGAGCGACGCGTCGTACACACCGACCGCATCGAACAGCGGCGCCACGCTCTCCTGGAGGTCGCGCTGGTACGCCAGGGGCAGACCCTTGAGCATGGAGAGCGCCCCCGTCAGCTCACCGATGACGCGGGCGGCGCGGCCGCGAACCAGCTCGGCCGGGTCGGGGTTCTTCTTGTTGGGCATCATCGAACTGCCGGTCGAATACGCGTCGGCCACGCGGACGAAGCCGAACCGCGGGTTCGACCACCAGGTGATCTCCTCGGCCAACCGGCTGAGATGGACCATCCCGAGCGCCACCGCGGCCAGGGTCTCGACGACGAAGTCGCGATCGGACACCGCGTCGAGCGAGTTGGCGGTGACGCCGTCGAACCCGAGTTCGCGCGCGGTCGCGGCTCGATCGAGCGGGTAGCCGGCTCCGGCCAGCGCGCCCGCCCCGAGCGGTGAGATGTCGACCCGACGACGGGCGTCGCCGAGGCGGCCCCGATCGCGCTCCGCCATCTCGACATAGGCCAGCAGGTGGTGGGCGAACAGGATCGGCTGGGCGGGCTGGATGTGCGTCGTGCCGGGCAGAACGGCGGTCCCATCCCGCTCGGCGAGGTCGACCAGCGCCCGCTCGAACGCCACGATCGCGTCGTCGAGGTCGTCGATGGCTCGGCGCGTCCAGAGCCGCATGTCCGTGGCGACCTGGTCGTTGCGCGAACGGCCGGTGTGGAGTCGTCCGGCGAGGGGCCCGATCGCTTCGGCCAGGGCCGCCTCGAGGTTCATGTGGACGTCCTCGAGGGCCGGGTCCCAGGTGAGGCGCCCGGCCGCGACGTCCTCCGCGAGGCCCATCAACCCGGCCGTGAGCGTCTCGACCTCGTCCGTCGTCAGGATGCCGGCCCGGCCGAGCCCGCGGACGTGGGCGATCGACCCCGCGATGTCGTCGGCGGCCAGCGCCTCGTCGATCTCGATCGAACGCGTGAAGTCGGCGACCGCCGCGTCCGGGTCCTCACTGAAACGCCCGCCCCAGGTTCGCATCGGTCCTCCGGTTCGTGAGGTCCGTACGCCACCCGCCGCTCGGGGCGGCGGAGTCGGTCGTGGCCACCGAGGCGAAGGAGGATGCCTCGGTGGCCACGTTGCCGGCGACCGAGGTCACCGACCTGATGAGAACGCGTCTGACCGGCCGTCGGGGGAGCCGGCCGGTCAGACGGTCGCGGATTCGGTCTCTGATGCGGAGGCGGGCTTCGGCTCCGCCCCGGTCGCCACGACCGGCTTGGCGTCCGGCGCCACGACCGGCTCCCCGGTCGGCGTCGATCCGGTCGGGACCGAGGTCAGGGTCACCGCCCGGAGCCGCGCCGCGGCGTCCTCGGCGGTCAGGTCACGCTGGGTCTCTGCCAGCAACTCGTAGCCGACCATGAACTTCCGCACGTTGGCGCGGAGCAGCGGCGGATAGAAATGCGCGTGGACCTGCCAGCCGTCGATGGCGTCGTTGCCGAACGGCCCCTGGTGCCACCCCATCGAGTACGGGAATGGACGCTTGAACAGCCCGTCGTAGCGACCGATCAGTTCGCCGAACACGGTCGCGAGGTCGTTCCGGGCGGCGTCGTCCAGCTCGGTCAATCGCGCGGCGGGTCGCTTGGGGATGAGCAGGGTCTCGAACGGCCAGGCCGCCCAGAATGGGACGACGGTCAGCCATTCGTCGGTCTCGACCACGACCCGCGGACCGCCGGCCTCGTGATCGATGTAGTCGAGCAGGAGCCGCCGGCCGGTCTTCTCGAAGTGGGCGCCCTGCGACGCGTCCTCGCGCTCGCCCGCGCCGGGCAGGACGGTCCCGGCCCAGATCTGGCCGTGCGGGTGCGGATTGGAGGCCCCCATCGCCTCGCCGCGGTTCTCGAATACCTGGACCCAGCGATATTCGGCCCCCAGCTCGGCGGTCTGATCCGCCCAGACGTCGACGACACGACGAACCGCCTCCGGGGCCATGCGGCCGAGGGTCAGGTCGTGCCGCGGCGAGAAGCACATGACGCGGCAAGAGCCACGCTCACCCTGCGCCCGGAGCAGCCCATCGTCGACCTCGGCCATCGACGTGTCCGGGCGGAGCGCCGAGAAGTCGTTGATGAAGACGTACGTCTCGGCGTAATGGGGGTTGACGTGCCCCTTGGCCCGGACGTTGCCCGGGCACAGGTAGCAGTCGGGGTCGTAGGTCAGGTCGGTCGATTTCGATCTGCCGCTCCTCCGCGCCCAGCCATGGCCGGCGCGTCCGTCCGGCGGACACGAGGACCCATTCATCGGTCAGCGCGTTGTATCGGCGGTGGGGCTCCCCTGCCAGTCGGGCGAGCGCCTTCCGGCTGCCGTCCGGCTCAGTGGGCATGGGCGGCCTCGAAGGTGGCGGCCACAGGAGCCGGGTCGACGACGATGAGTTCCCGAACCGCCTCGGCCAGGATGATCCGCGCCTCGGGCTGGATGCCGGCGTCGGTGATCAACACGTCTGCCTGGTCGAGGCGTGCGATCGAGCTGATCCCGATGACGCCCCATTTCGAGTGGTCGGCCACGACGACGAGGCGTCGGCCGGCCTCGATGAGCGCGCGGTCCGTATCGGCCTCGAGTAGGTTCGGGCAGGTGAAGCCCGAGCGCGGGTCCATCCCGTGCACGCCGACGAAGACCAGGTCCACATGGACGGTCCGGAGGGCGGCCACCGCGAACGGCCCGGCCAGCGCGTCGGATGGCGTCCGCACGCCGCCGGTGAGGATGATCGTCTGATCGGTCCGCCCGACCTGGTGGAGGACATCGGCGACCCGGACGGAATTCGTGACGACGGTCAGGCCCGGCACGGCCGCGAGGCGTTGCGCGAGCGCGTAGGTCGTCGTCCCGGCCGACACCGCGACCGCCATCCCCGGTTCGGCCAGGGCGACCGCCGCGTCGGCGATGGCGTCCTTCTCGGACTGCTGGAGGGACGACTTGGCGGCGAAGCCCGGTTCGAAGAGCGCGTTGCCGACGAGCGAGGTGGCCCCGCCATGGACCTTCTCGAGGAGACCGCGTTCGTCGAGGATCTCGAGGTCGCGGCGGACGGTCATGTCGGACACGCCCAGCTCGCGGACGAGGTCCGCGACGCGGACGGCACCGTCCTCGCGCACGCGGTCGAGGATGAACGCCTGGCGCTGGCGCGCGAGCATCAGCGGAGCCTCTTCCCGTCCCGGACTCGACCTGCGAGCGTCACTCGGCGCCTCCCCTTTGATCACAGAGATTGCCGCGCAACCCACAGAAAGTCAACGAGTTCAAACAAATCCCGCCCAGAAACGTTACAACTCCTTGACAGAGGGGTTGTAGGTGGGGACAATCCGGCTGATCCTGTCGGATTTTGTCGGACAGTTTCGGAGGAGGAGTAGCCACCATGGCAGAACCCACAAGGGTTAGCTCGGTCTCACGTCGGACCGTCCTCAAGGGTATGGCCGGCGCTGCCGGCCTGGTGTCCATCCCCGCGATCATCGCGGCATGCAGTTCATCCACGACATCGACTGCCCCGAGCGCGGCCGCACCCAGCGCCGCGGCCCCGAGCGCGGCCGCACCGAGTGCCGCGGCCCCGAGCGCCGCTGCCGCCCTCGGCTCCGTCTCGATCGGGAGCTACCACACCGACCCCGGCGAGCCAGCCGGGCAGGTCGCGGTCAACAACGCCTTCGAGAAGGCGACCGGCATCAACGTGGTCATGAACCTGGTCGACCACAGCACGTACCAGAACCAGATCTCCAACTACCTCGGTGGGACGCCGGAGTCCGCCTACTCGTGGTTCTCCGGCTTCCGCATGAAGTTCTTTGCCGACAAGGGCCTCAGCGCACCGATCGACGACCTGTGGGCCAAGGTCAAGGACAACTTCGCCGAAGGTTTCCAGAAGTCGGTCGTCGGCAACGACGGCAAGGTCTATGGCATCCCGACGGACTACTACCCGTGGGCCGTCTTCTATCGCAAGAGCCTGTTCGCGGACAAGGGCTACGCGATCCCCAAGACGTGGGACGACCTCAAGGCCCTGTGCACGAAGATGCAGGCGGACGGCCTGGTCCCGATCGCGTTCGCCGACCAGGAAGGCTGGCCCGCCATGGGCACCTTCGACATCATCAACCTCCGGATGAACGGCTACGACTTCCATGTCGACCTCATGGCCGGCAAGCAGAAGTGGACGGATCCGAAGGTCACCGCGGTCTTCCAGAAGTGGGCCGAGATCCTTCCATTCCACGCCAAGGACTACGCCGGGCTGAAGTGGCCCGATGCGGCGAACACGCTCATCCAGAAGAAGTCCGGGATGTATCTTCTTGGGCTGTTCGTGTCAGGGGCCTTCGCGGCCACGAAGAAGCCGGAAGACCTGGCCGACCTCGATTTCTTCGCGTTCCCGACGCTTGGCACCGAGTTCGATGCCGAGCTGGCGATCGACGCTCCGATCGATACGTGGCAGATCGCCGCGAAGTCGCCGAACCTCGACAAGGAGCTGGATAACGCGAAGGCGTATCTCGAATTCTGGTCGAAGGGCTCCACCCAGGCCATCTTCTTCGAGCACCAGCCGGGCGTCATCCCGACCGCGAAGGATGCCGACACGAGCAAGTACACCGACCTTCAGAAGAAGGCCGTCGAGCTCGTCAGCAATGCCAAGCGGGTCACCCAGTTCCTTGACCGCGACACACGTGCCGATTTCGCCGGCGCGCAGGGCATGCAGAACTTCCTGCAGACATTCCTGAAGAACCCGGCCGGCGATCTGGCAGCCCTGCAGAAGGCGATGCAGGACTACTGGGACGCCCTCCCGCCGCTTTGACGTAGCCCGAGCCTTAGCGAAGCACCTAGTCGCGTCCGGCATCGCAGCGCTACGCTGACGTCGTGTCTGACGTGACGACGCCCCCAGGCGCGTCCGCCCTGACCGGTCCAACGACCGGCGGGGCGGACGCTCGTTCGTCCAGGAAGAAGAAGCGGCGCTATTCGATCCTGACCCGTCGCGACAAGCTCACGATGGCGCTCATGGTCGGGATCCCGACATTCCTGTGCCTGTTCTTCATCTGGTTGCCGACCATCGCGTCGTTCTTCCTGTCGTTCACGAACTACCAGGGCTACACGCCCCTGACCGAGAAGAACTTCATCGGCCTCAAGAACTACGTGACGTTGTTCACGACCTACCCGTTCTTCTGGCCTGCGGTGTTGCACAATCTGCTGTGGCTGGTCGTGTTCGTGTTCATCGCCACGCCGATCGGCATCTTCCTGGCGGTCCTGCTTGACCGCGAGATGCGCGGGACGCGGCTCTACCAGACGGCGTTCTTCATCCCGGTCGTGCTCTCATTGGCCGTGATCGGGTTCATCTGGCAGCTCCAATACACCTCGCAGGGGTTCATCAACAGCGTCCTCGGGCGGACGGGCCAGGACAACGTCATCGACTGGCTCGGGAACCCGTCGTTGAACATCTGGGCCGTCCTCGTGGCGGCCAGCTGGCGCCACGTCGGCTACGTGATGGTCCTCTACCTGGCCGGACTCAAGAGCGTCGATCCGACCCTCCGCGAGGCCGCCGCGATCGATGGCGCCAACGCGCGTCAGACGTTCATCCGCGTCGTCTTCCCGGTGATGCGCCCGATCAACGTCGTCATCGTCGTGATCACCGTCATCGAGTCGCTGCGCGCGTTCGACATCGTGTACATCATCAACCAGGGCAAGAATGGGCTGGAGCTGCTGTCCGTCCTGATCACCAATAACAGCATCGGTGAGGCGAGCCTGCTCGGCTTCGGCTCGGCCATCGCCGTCGTCCTGCTGGTCATCTCCCTGGTCCCGATCGTCATCTTCCTGACCCGGACCATGCGGGCGGACACGGCATGACCGCAGCGGCGGCGACCACGGTCCCGGCGGCCCACGTCAAACGCCGTGGTCCCCGGTGGCAGCGCGCCTTGCTCCACATCTTCCTCGCGTCGCTGGCGCTGCTCTGGTTGTTCCCGATCCTGTGGACCCTGTACACGGCGCTCCGGCCGTTCGGCGACACCGCGCACGACGGCTACGTCTCGCTCCCGACGACGATCACCCTCGACAACTTCGTCACGGCGTGGGACCAGGGCCGGATGCCCTTGTTCTTCCGGAACACGATGATCGTGGCGATCCCGGCGGTCACTGTCACGCTGTTCGTGTCATCGATGCTCGGCTACATCTTCTCGCGGTTCAGCTTCAGGCTGAACCTGTTGCTGCTGATGATGTTCACGGCCGGCAACCTGCTGCCTCCACAGGTCATCATCGTGCCGCTGTATCGCCTGTACCTGCTGCTTCCGCTGCCCCGGATCCTCAGCGAGAACGGCCTGTTCTACGACTCCTATTTCGGGATCATCCTCATCCATATCGTCTTCCAGACCGGCTTCTGCACCTTCGTCCTGAGCAACTACATGAAGACCATCTCGAAGGAGCTCACCGAGGCCGCATTCGTCGACGGGGCCTCGCTCTGGACGATCTATCGCAAGGTCATCCTGCCGTTGACGCGGCCGGCCCTGGCGGCCCTGGCCGTCCTCGAATTCACGTTCGTCTACAACGACTTCTTCTGGGCGCTGATGCTGATGAAGACGGGCGACAAACGCCCGATCACATCCGCCCTGAACAACCTGCAAGGGGCGTTCTTCACCGACTACAACCAGCTCGCCGCCGCCGCGTTCCTGGTCGCGCTGCCCACGATCATCGTCTACCTGGTCCTGTCGAAACAGTTCGTGCGCGGGCTCACCCTGGGTTCGACCAAGGGCTAGCTGGCCGGGACGGCCTCCAGGACGAACAGCCAGGCGCGGAAGTCGCCCCAACGCGCGGCGTCGTGGCGTTCCGCCCAGAGCGAGAGGCCGGCGCGCATCAATTCGTCACCGCCGCGGAGCCCCAGGTTGACCGCCAGCGGATCCTCGGCGTTCGGCCACATCGAGACGCGGTAGGTGGCGTCCGGGTCCAGCCCGCGCAGGCGGAGATGGTCGGCGGTCGGGACCGGCCGATTGAGCACCTGGTAGTAGCCGACGACCGCACGGGACGCGTCGGGGGCCACGGTCATCCACGCGACCTTGTCCCCGCTCCCCTCGAACGGGCTGCGCAGTCGGATGAAGCGGCCGCGCTGGAACAGGTCGCGGTGGGTCTTGTAGAAGGCGACCTGGTCGGCGATCGCGGTCCGGTCGGCGGCGTCGAGGGCCGTCGGGTCCAGTTCGTAGCCGAAGACGCCGAAGAACGCGACCGCGGCGCGTGTGGCGATCGGGGTCACCCGGCCGACCTGGTGGTTCGGGACCGCTGCGACATGGGCACCCATCGAGCTCAGCGGATAGGCGATCGACGTCCCCCACTGGATCGCCAGGCGCTCGACGGCGTCGGTGTCGTCGCTCGTCCAGGCCTGCGGCGCGAACGCCAGCATCCCGGGATCGAACCGGCCGCCGCCGCTCGCGCACGACTCGAACAGGACATCGGGGAACCGCGCCCCCAGCCGGGCATACAGGTCGTACAGGCCAAGGACGTAGCGATGGAAGAACTCGCGCTGGCGGTCGGCCGGCAGGGCCGTGCTGAACGGTTCGGAGATGGTCCGGTTCATGTCCCACTTGATGTACGAGATCGGCGCGCTGGCAAGGACGTCGGACAGGACGCCGAACAGGTGGTCGACGATCTCCGGACGGGACATGTCGAGGACCAGTTGCCGGCGGCTCTCCGTCCGCGGCCGGCCGGGGACGCCGACCGCCCAGTCCGGGTGCGCGGCGAACAGGCGGCTGCGCTCGCTGACCATCTCGGGTTCGATCCAGAGGCCGAAGCGGAGGCCGAGCGCTTCGACCTTCGTAGCCAGGGCGGCCAGGCCGTTCGGGAGCTTGCGCTCGTCCACGAACCAGTCGCCGAGTGAGGAGTCGTCGTTGTCGCGTTGGCCGAACCAGCCGTCATCGAGGACGAAGAGTTCGATGCCGAGGTCGCGGGCCGCGGTGGCGATGCCGAGCAACCTGGTCTCGTCGAAGTCGAAGTACGTCGCTTCCCAGTTGTTGATGAGCACGGGCCGTGGACGATCGCGCCACGTGCCGCGCGCCAGCCGCTCGCGGAGGAGGCGATGGAGGGCATCGCTCATCGCCCCAAGTCCTGCGTCTGAATAGGTCAGGAGGGCTTCGGGCGTGGCGAACGCCTCGCCTGGCTCCAGGGTCCAGGTGAAACTGTTCGGGCTGATGCCGATGCGGACGCGCGTCGTGTCGAACGGGTCGACATCGGCCTCGGCGATGAAGTTTCCCGAGTAGACGAGGCTAAAGCCGTACGCCTCGCCATGGGCCTCGGTCGTGGTCGAACGGCGAAGGGCGATGAACGGGTTGTGCATGGCGCTGGATGTGCCGCGATCGCTCCCGACCGACTGGCGTCCCGGCTGGAGCGGGCGCGTAACGAGGTGCGTCTCGCGGGCCCACGCCCCGCTCAGGTGGAGGAAGTCCCAGCGCGCGTCGGGGAGGTCGAGCGTCGCGCTCATCGCGCCGGTCAGGCGAACGGTCGCCGAGCCGCCGTTCCGGATCCAGGCGCTCCTGGCGACGATCGGCAGGTCGCGGAAGATCGTGTACGAGAGCGTGACCCCCAGGCCGCTCGGTCCGTCGGTGAGGTCGACCTCGAGCGTGTCCGCCTCGTCGTCGGTCTCGACGTAGCTCGACGGGAGCCCATCGCGGGCGGGCGGTTTGCCCGGGGTGATGCGGTGGCCGGAGTAGACGAGGTCGAGGACGGTCGAGCCGTCCGCGGCCTCGATGGTGAGGGCCGGGACGCGGTCGTCACCCGATCCGGTCGTGGGGTACTCGAGCGGGACCGGGTCACCGACGCGGTTCGAGAAGCCAGTGAACTCGAGCGGCTCCAGGTGCGCATAGGAGCGGCCGGGCGCCAGTGATCCGCCGAAGTAGAGGTGGCCGAGGGCCCCGGCCTCGTGGACCCGCATGACATAAGTGATCGAGCCGTTGTGGAGGTGGAACTCGCGAGTCGCGGGCAGCCAGTCGATGGGCACCGCTCAGGGCCGCCCGATCTCGCGCAGCGTCCAGGCCAACCGCTTCCTCCCGGGAGCGATGCGGTACTCGGAGAGCGTGTCCGGACCGCAGCTCGCGGTGCCAAGACCGCGATGCTCGGCGTCGAGGTGGATGACCGTCGGCGCGATCGGGACGACGTCGATGTCGTGGCCGGCGGCCGCGAGGTCGGCGGCCCGCAGGTGTGTCGCTGAGACTTGCCGGGGCCGGTCGAGGTCGATCCGGAGACCGGCGCCAGCGGCATCGGCCAGTTCCAGCCAGCGGACGTCGGCGTGACCGCCGTTCTCCTGCGGCCGGACGTACGGGACGTATTGGTCGGCGACCGTCGACGACCAGAGGCCGACGATGCCGGCGCGCTTCCGGTCCGGGTAGGTCTCGTGCGGCCCCGACCCGAACCAGCGCAGGGCCTCGAGCCCGGGCACGACCTCAAGGACCGTCCCTACCCGCGCGAGATCGGTCGAGCTCATCGGGGATCTCGAAGGTCTCGACCACGGCGATCCCGCCGTCGGCAAGGGCCGTATAGGCGGCCTCGTGCGGGATGTGGATCCGTCCGTCGCCCGCGAGGTAGGTGGCATGGACGACGGTCGTGGCGCCGCGGTGCTCGACCGACCCGAGACGCCGATCGAGGCGGTCGACGCCCCACCGCCGCCAGTCCGCTGCGAAGCCGCCGATCCGGTCGTTGTCGGTCGGAGCTCGCCACAGCGAGATGGTCGGGGACACCGCCAGGAGTCGATGGACCAGGCGACCGTCGGGGTCGAGCTCGACGGGCCGGTCGTCGGCGACCGCGGCGATGGCCGGCCGTGGCGCCTCGCCGACGGGCAGCTGGAGCGCACAAACCTCGAAGCCGCGCGGCGCCCACGACCGTTCCTCGGCCGTCGTGACGCGCACCGTGAGGAACGATTCCTCGGCTCCGGCGGGTGGCGCGACCCAACCGGGGAGGTCGACGAACGCGCGCTCGCCGGGACCGATCGCCGGAAGGTCGAAGGCCCCGCCGGCGATCTCCCGACCGCCACTCGTGAGCGAGTAGCGCGCGCGGAGCCATGCCAGGTCGCTGAAATGCTGGTGGTTCGCGATCTCGACCCTGCCGCCCGCGAGGTCCGCGGCCGAGCCGGCGATCCGCACGGGCGCGGCGAGCCGGCGATGCTCCCACATGGCGGGCTTCGGTCGACGGTCTGGCCAGACCATCCCGTCCATGACGAAGTTGCCGTCGTTGGGTTGGTCGCCGAAGTCGCCGCCGTAGGCCCAGTGCTCGCGACCGTCGGGGAGGGTCTGGACGAGGCCGTGATCCCAGAACTCCCAGATGAACCCACCCTGGAGCCCCGGGGTGGACTCGATCGCGTCCCAGTACTCGGCCAGCGTCCCGTTGCTGTTGCCCATGGCGTGCGAGAACTCGCACATGATCAAGGGGTGGCGCTGGAGCCCGGACCTGGCGTGGTCCACGATGGCCGAGATCGGCGGATACATCGGGCAGGTGATGTCGCTGACGCCCTGGGCACCCGCCCAGTCGTAGCGGATGGCGCCCTCGTAGTGGAGCGGCCGACTCGGGTCGTAGCGGCGGAGCCAGGCTGCCGCAGCCTCGTGATTGAGGCCGTAGCCCGATTCGTTGCCGAGTGACCAGAGGATGACCGAGGCGTGGTTCTTGTCACGCTGCGCCATGCGCGAGACCCGGTCGACCCAGGCGTTCAGGTAGCGCGGGTCGTCGCACAACGTGCTCTGGAAGGCGTGCGATTCGATATCCGCCTCGCCGATGACATACAGCCCGAGTTCGTCGGTCAGGTCGAGGAAGGCCGGGTCGTTCGGGTAATGCGAGGTCCGGACGGCGTTGAACCCGAACTGCTTCATCAGCGCGAGGTCGGCGCGCATCGCCTCGACCGAGATGACGCGTCCCGTGTGCTGGTCGAAGTCGTGCCGGTTCATGCCGCGGAAGAACACCCGCTGGCCGTTGATGAGGAGATCGAGACCGCGGATCTCGACGCGCCGGAAGCCGATCTGGTGGATCGATTCCTGGGCCACAGCGCCGGTCGGGTCACGCAGGACGACGCGCAACGGATACAGGCGCGGACGCTCGGCCGACCACGGCTCCGCCTCCGGGATCTCGACCTGCCAGGACACTAGGCCGTCGAGGGTCGGGGCCATCGCCCGGTGGACGATCGACCAGCGAGCCGCTTCGTCGGGCGTCATCGGGAGCCCCGGTGCGGCCTTGTACATCAGGCGCTGGTCGTCCTGGGTCCAGCGCTCGAGGCCGCGCGGGTCGGTGCTCGCCACGTCGGCCCGGAGGGTCCGGTCGAGCCCCTCGATGGTCGCCTCGACCGTCCAGCCCGGCGGGAGGCCACTCTTCGGGAACCCGACCGCGACCGTCAGGTCGAGCGTGCCGGTCGTCAGGTCGTCTGCCAGACCGGCGGTGACCCGGACATCGGCGACGTGGATCGGGCCGGTCGCGTACAGGTAGACCGTGCGGCTGATCCCGCCGTGCCACCACTCGTCCTGGTCCTCGACGTAGGTCGTGTCCGACCACTTCACGACGCGCAGGTTCAGCGTGTTCCGGCCGGGTCGCAGGCGATCGGTGATGTCGAATTCGGAGGCGAGGTGAGCGTCCTTGCCGACGCCGATCTCGTCGCCGTTGAGGGTCACGATGAGGACGGACTCGGCGGCACCGACGTGGAGGACGACGCGCCGGCCGGTCCACGTCGGCGGAACGTCGAAGTCGCGTTCGTAGACGCCGGTCGGATTGGCCTCGGGGATCTCCGGCGGCCGCCCGGCGAACGGCATCTGGACGTTCGTGTAGTGGGGACGGTCCCAGGTGCCGGCCATCGTCCAGAGACCGGGGACGTCGGCTTCGCCCCAGTCGTCGGCGGTCGAGTCGGTGGGCTTCCGCAACAGCTGGAAGCGCCAGCGGCCGTCGAGCGGCACGCGCTCGGGATGCCCGACGCTGTGCATGGGAAGGCGGCCGATCCCGGTCAGTTCCGGGGCAGTCCAGGCTGGGGTCACGGGGTCGATTGTGGCATGCGTCGCCCGCTCCCGCGGGACGCCTGCGGCCTTGCGGCGGACCATGCAACGGTTCGGGCCCCGACCGGGTTCTGGGGGACATGACCGATACGCGATCCGCCCGTTTGGCCTATCCACGTAGGCCAACGCCCGCTATGATGCCCCGATGACGGAGCGTTCGAACCGCATCGACTGGCTGCTCTTCTTCGGGCTGGGCTTCATCTGGGGCTCGAGCTACCTGTTCATCAAGCTCGCCGTCGATGATTTCGGGACGTTCACGCTCGTGGCGCTGCGGCTCGTCGTCGGCGCGATCCTGCTGTGGACGGTCATCCGGGTCGCGGGCCAGCGGCTCCCGCGCGAACGCAGGATCTATGGCCACCTGCTGGTCATGGCGATCATCAACATCACCATCCCGTTCATGTTGATCACGTGGGCCGAACAATCGGTCGAGTCGTCGCTGGCGGCGATCCTGACGTCGCCGGTGCCACTCTTCGCGATCGTGCTGTCGTCGCTGTTCCTGGCCGATGAGCCCATTCGCGTCAACGGCGTGGTCGGCCTGATCGTCGGGTTCATCGGGGTGATCATCGTCGTCAGCCCGGGCCTGACCGGCGCGGGGTCGTCGCTCACCGGTGAGCTTGCCCTGCTTGGCGCTGCTTTCAGCTATGCCTGTGGCGCCGTCTACTCACGGCGCAACGTGCGGGGCGTCCCGGCGATGATCCCGGCCGTGTTCCAGGTGACCTTCGCGGCGATCATCACCGGGATCCTGGCGCTCCTGTTGGAGCATCCCTGGACGGCGACGCCGGACGCCCAGGCCATCTTCTCCATCCTGTGGCTGGGCATCCTGGGATCGGGCATCGCGTACCTGTTCGTCTTCCGGCTGTTCGCACACTGGGGGGCGACCCGGACGACGCTGGTGGCGTACCTGCTGCCGGTCGTCGGCATCATCCTCGGGTACCTGGTCCTGGCCGAACCGATCGACGGCCGGCTGATCGTCGGCACGGGCCTGGTCGATCCTCAGGCGTCGGGCTCGTCAACAGCCGGCGGGGACAGCGACGTGTCTTCGGGCGGGTGCCGAAGGTCGAGACCGCGTAGTCCGTCGCGGGGCGTGCCGGTGGCCGAGGGGGCCGCGCGGCGCCCGATATTCGGCTGAGTCATCAAGGGTCGGTTCGATCGTGCGTGGCCACGGTGCACTCCTGACGCGATCGCGGCACCGCCAAGCGTGCAGCAGCCCGATCTGATGACTGAGCGGCATCACGTCGCTCGGGTCCCTCGGGCAGCAGAGCGCCGGCGCCCGCGCGGCCCGGTCAGCTCCCAACGGCGAGCAGCAACGCCCCGCCCACGATGAGCACGGACGCGCCCACGCGCCGCACGACCTCGCTTCGGTCGCTCGCCTCCCCCATCCGGACCGAGCCCCAGGCGGCGGCGAAGACCGTCGCCGATTCGCGCAGCGGCGCGACGCCCGACAGTGGCGCGACGCTCAGCGCGATCAGGATGCACAGGTACGCGGCAAGCGTCAGCCAGCCACCGACCGCCGCTCGACGCGCGGCTTCCGGCCCGTAACGGAGTAGGTCGCCACCGGCCACGAGCCATACCCAGGCGACCAACACGACAGAACACGTCGCCCACAGGATCGCGGCGTATGGGAACACGTCGATCTGGCGCGTGCCCACCCGATCGATGGCGGTGTACGTGGCGATCATCACGCCCGTGGCGAGGGCGTACAGGATCGCGCTGTCGGCAGCCGCCTTGCGCGCCCCGGCCGAGCCGCTCCGGGCCATCGCGATCGCCCGCCACGGCCGCTGCAACCAGAGGAACCCGGCGAGCAGCGCGATGACCCCGATCGAACCCGCGACGCCCAGCCGCTCGCCGAGCACCACCACGCCGATGAACACCGCCAGGAGCGGCGCCGTCCCGCGCGCCAGCGGATAGACGACGGACAGATCGCCTCGACGGTAGGCCGCCGCGAGGAAGATGAAATAGGCGGCCTCCACCACGCCTGAGGCCAGGCCCAGCAGGATCCCCTCGGTCGGCAACGCGACCCGGCCCTGGACCCACCAGACCGCGAAACCGAGCGGGATGATCCCCACGGACGCGGCGCACATCCCGATGGTGGCGGCCCGCAGCGGATCGCCGGCGGTCTTGAGGCGGACGTTCCAGGCGAGATGCAGGACGGCCGACACGGCGACCAGGCCGATGACCCAGGGTTCCACCCCCGGACGTTAACGCCCGATGTCGCGCCTCGTCAGCCCGAACGTGCAGACCGCCAGCCCGCCGACCGCCATGATCGCCGCGATCACGAGCCCGACCGGGTCGAAGATGCCGGCCATCGGCTGGCCGAGGTGCTTGTAGAGCGACAGGTCGAGGGCCCACTGGGGCAACTTGAGGGCCGCGCCGAGGGTGTCGAGGAGCAACGTTGCGATGATGAGGACGCCGGTGACGCCGGCAGCGAGTGACGACCGGACCAGCCCGCCAATGGCGAGCCCGACCCCGGTGAAGGCAGCGGCCGCGAGGCCCAGGATGCCGATGCCTGCGACCGGGTCGATGACGTCCCCGCCCTGGGTCACCACGGCGATCCCGATGAGCAGTGCGATGACGAGCGTCACGACGCCGATCGCGCCCATGACCCCGAGCCCGCTCCGCATCGCCCACGACGCCCGCGATCGAGGCGTCGAACAGGACGACTTCGAGGCGTCGGCTTGCCTTCGTCGCTGGCCCATCCCGCCAGGAACGTGGCGCCGGACAGGCCGATGATGAACGAACGAAGCCGAAGAACGTCAGCTGAAGGACGGCCGACGGCTGGGTCAAATCGAGGCCCGGGTAGATCGTCTCGATGAGGGCCGCGATCTGCGGCAGGTTCGCGATCATGTCGCTGAATGCGTCCGCGGATGCGACGATGAGGACCCCGTAAAGCCCGATCCCAAGGCCCCAGGCGATGGCGATGCCCGTCCGGTCCGCGAGCTGTCGCGTGAACGGTCCCGCGATGCCCGCCGGGAGCGACGGCAGTCGCAGCCACCCGACGTTCGCCACGCCGCCGATATCGCGTCGGACGAACCCGACGACGCCGATCCCGAAGAGCACGATCGTGACCGCCGCGAGTCCCGCCACGGATGGCCAGTCGCTGACACCCGCGATCGGGCGGTGACCCTCCGTCCACCTGAAGAACGACAACGGCTTCAGCGCATCGATGACCGGCGACAGCGCGGCGTAGCTGTAGATGAGGTAGCTCGCGAACAGCACGATGAGCCCGAACGCCATCGCGCGCGTCCGCCCGACCCACGGCGCGGTGGCGAACGCCACGCCCCCGACCGACAGCATCATCACCCCGTACAGCGTCACCTGGCCGAGCGCCGCCGAAACGGGGATCTCGTCGCCGGGTAGCGAGCCGAACGCCGAGCCGACGAACCAGATCGTGAACGCGAGAAGCAGCATCGCGAGCGTGACGGCCGTGACGTGTCCGGCGAGCTTCTCGAGGGCGATGGTCCGTCGCCCCTGCGGCGTCGAGGCGAGCAGGTCGAGGCTGCCCTTCGCGGCCTCGCCGGCCAACGTGCCCGACAGCGCGATGACTGGCCACAGCCCGAGGAGGACCGGGAGGGTGTTGCCGACGCGCCAGGACAGGAAACCGCCCATGGTTTCGAGGTTGATCGGCTGACCGAGGAGTCCACGCAGGGCGGACGGCAACGACGTCAGTCCGGCGATGAACAGCCGGCGGAGCTCGACCGTCGAGAACTCCGGCGCGAACCCATACGGCGCCCCTGTCCCGAGCATGAACAGCGATGCGATCCCGCCGACGACGAGCGCCGCCCGCCAGCTGTCGCGGACGGTCTTTCCGTAGATGGTGCCGAGGCCTGCGACCCGTGCCCACGGGCCGGGCCGGGTGAGGACGCGGGTCTCCGTGGTCATCGGGCGGCGGCGCCGCTGCTCTCGGCGATCGGATGGTCGCCGTACTGGGCGAGGAAGACGTCCTCGAGGTTGGGCTCACGACTGACCACGTCGACGATGCCGTGCGCGGCGGCCGCGGTGATGACCGACCCGATCGGCCCGTTGACGCGCATCCGGACGAGATGGTTCTCGACCACGACGTCGCTGACACCCGGCAGCCCGTCGAACACGGCCGCGGCGACGGGATGGGCGAAGGTCAGTTCGACGTGATGGAACGCGAGTTCCCGGATCGCCTCGATGGTATCCACCTGGACCAGGCGGCCCTCGCGGATGATGGCGACCCGGTCGCAGGTCCGGTCCACCTCATCGATGATGTGACTCGACAGGAAGATCGTGCGACCGTCGTCGCGCGCCTCGCGGACCAGCGCGAAGAACGTCTGCTGGACGAGCGGGTCGAGTCCTGCCGTCGGCTCGTCGAGGATGAGCAGGTCCGGTCGATGCTGGAGGGCCACGACCAGCCCGACCTTCTGCTTGTTGCCCTTGCTGTATTCGCGGAAGCGGCGGCTCGGGTCGAGGTCGAGCCTCTCGATGAGCGACGCGACGTACGCCTTGTCGACCCCGCCGCGCAGGTTCCCGAAGTAGGTGATCGTCTGGGCCCCGGTGAGTCGGTCGTACAGGTCGAATTCGCCCGGCAGGTAGCCCGCCCGGCGGTGGATGGCGACCGGGTCGGCGGCCGTGTCGATGCCGAACACCCGGGCCGACCCGCTGGTGGGACGGATAAGGTCGAGCAGCACCCGCATCGTGGTCGTCTTGCCCGCGCCGTTCGGTCCCAGGAACCCGAAGATCTCGCCCTGGCTGACCTCGAGGTCGAGCTCGACGATCCCACGGTGGGCGCCATAGCTCTTGGTCAGGCGCGTGGTTTCGATGACGGCCGTCATGGACCTTCCCTTCGTCGTCTTGTGTCCATGACGAATTTACCGAGCATCCCGCCCCGACGCTGGCTTGCGCCGCGAGCGACGACCGCGCCTCGTGGCGATTTCAGCCCGATGAGGTCGGCGCGGAACTTCCAGGTCGGATCAGGTTCGACGTCGACGCGTGGGCCGAACCGGCGCTCGAGACTGGCCCATGCGCGCGCGGCCTCGACGGCCCGGTCGGGGTCGGGGCAGGCGAAATGGATCCGACGCTGTCGACGCGCGGTCACACGGCCGGCGAACGTGGCACCCGTCGCCTCCAGGGTCGCCACCAGCGCGTCTTCCGCGGTATTCAGTTCCTGGGCCTCCGGGGATCCAGCGAGTTGCTCCAAGCCCCGATCGACCGTCACGAGCAGGTGATGCGAGGCGTACGGGTGATCGATCCGCTTGAGTGCCGCGTTTGCCGACACGACCGCTGGCCCGTCGCGATCCGTCCGTTCACCGAGAACCCAGGCGTCGCCGGAGGCGCTCTCAGCGCGCCGGGAAACTTCATCGCGAAGCTCTTCCGGCGTCTTTCCTCCGGTCTCGAGTCGGAGGACTTCGATCGACCCGACCCATCGTTCGACGTCATCCTCGCCAAGGAGGCCATCGAGGAACAGGAACGCGATCTGTTGGGGGACGCCGGGCGGGAGGCTTCCGAATGTCGGGTGCCAGAGGCGTACGTCAACTACCTGCCGGGCCTCATCCCACGACGCGATGGCTCGCATGTCTTCGAGTCGGACGGCGGCGCCGCCGATCCCAAGCGTTCCGAGCTCACCGGCCTGGCGCGACGCGTGATACTCCCAGACGGCGTCGGCGTCTGGCGCCTTCGCGATCCATCGGAGGGCGTTGGGACGAACCTCAGCGTTGCCTTCCGGGGTCACCACGAGGGCGTGCTGGGCGTGGGTACCGGGGGCCAGTTCCCAGGCCAGACGTGAGTCGATCCGATGGACCCGCCCTGAGATCTCGCCCGCGACACTCGCGGCCGATCCATCGGCGATCGAGGAGGCTATGCGATCCCTGGCCGACGCCCACCAGGACCAGAATTCGTCGATCTTGTCGGACCCAGTCTCGCCTTGATCGCGACGGAAGAGCCGCATCCATCTCCTCAACAGTGGTGCGATACCCGTCGCGAATCACCATCGCCAGTGCGGCAACGGGTCGGACGGTTTGAGGTCTCGCAGCCGCTCGATATCCTCGGTACGGTGGGTGTAGTGCTTGTGGTGACCGAATGAGACCCGCTTGAGGGCAGGCATCCGCAGGAGCGGCGACATATCGCCGTCATCGATCGTGGTCGTTCCGTAGAACCAGAACTCCTCGAGCTCCGGCAGGTCGGCAAGCGGAGCGATGGACGAGATCCGTCCGCAGTCAATGAGCGTGATGCGACGCAACTTCTCGTGATGGCCCAGTGCGGAGATGTCCGTGACCTTCCGACAGACGTTCAGCTCGAAGTCGGTGAGCGAATGATCCATCGATGCAAGCGCGTCGATGTCGACCAGCCCTTGATCGTCTCGAAGGGACAGCACCTGCAATGCGATGAGGGCTGACACTCCTTCAAGACTCTTCAATGCCCGAGAATTCGCGATGCGGAGCCCCTCGAGGCGCTCGAGGGCAAGTAGTGGTTCCAGGCTCGCGTATGGATAGTGACTGACTCTGAGGCTCACCAGCGTTGGGCGACTGAAAGCTGTATCACCCCTCGGTCGCCAGTCGAAAGCGAGTCGTTCGATCGACTCGAAGGAGCCGAAGTCGATCGGCTGCCTTGAGTACGTATGTAGCCGGAGAACGCGCCAGATTCGGCAGGCCGGACAACCCCGACGTCGGACATGGACAAGTGCCCGGTGACCTGGACCTCATCGATATCGTCGAGGTCGCCAAGAAAGTCCACGTCGTTGTCGCGGACACTCACTTCGAGCCGTCGCACGCCCGACGCCCGGACCGCATCCGCGTCCGACTTGCTCCAGGTTCCAAAGACCTGGGCGATAGGTCCAAGGTCGTCTGTCGATACTTTGACCGTCACGGGAGGTGGTAGTCCAACCATCGGAGGTATTCCTCGAACGCGCCCGGCCCCTTCCACGTCTGTTTGAGTCCCTCCCTGGCCGCTCCGATAGGATTCCGCACGTTTTCGAGATTCTCGAGGCCGAGCTCGTCGATCTTGAGCTGTTCGGCGATTTCCCTCGCCGTCTTGCCGCCGCGGACCTCGAATCGCTCGGCCTTGGCCATCGCCTCGCGTGTGATCTTTCCACCGAACGGGACCACGGTGTGCTGCCACAGCCGCAGCGTGATGTCGGCTCGATTGTCCTACATACCACTTGCCTGACTTGGTCATGACCTTGTAGACGCCTTCGGTGATCTCAGCCGCATGTCCGGCTTCCCGCGCGAACTTCGTCGCGATGCCAAGTCCTGTGACGCCTGGGATCAGGAGTCCAAGGACATCAAGGCCCAAGGCCTGAAGATTGGCGTCGCGGTCCTTCCGGCTGCCGGTCGCCAGGTTCCAGAGGTCGAACGCGATGAACGCTGCATCGATCACGGAGTCCAGGAAGCGTCCCGAAGGATCGACCGCGTTCGTCGGGTCGTCACCGACATACCGATAGAGGTTCGGGTCGCCAGCCGACAGGCCTTCGGGGTCTTCCGAGATGAAACGGCCAAAGGTCGGGTCGTAGTACCGGGCGCGATAGAAGTACAGACCGGTCCCATCGTTCTCGCGGCCGGTGAACTGGGTCGGGTTGGCGTTCGCCTCGCCTGCTGGGGAGGTCTGGCCGTACGGACCGTACGTGTAGCTGGACTTGATGGCCCCGGTACTGTCGGCGAGGGCCACGACCGAACCCAGGGCGTCGGTCAGCGGATAGCGCGTCCCGACGGAATCGGCGCGACGGAAGACCTGGTCAGTGCCGCCCGTGAGCAGGTTCGCCGTCGGGCTCCCGCCGCTGGTCTCCTGGATCGCGTTGGCGCCACCGTAGGCAAAGCCTGTCGTTGCCGAGCCGAGCGTCTTCGATGTCCGGCGGCCGGTGGCGTCATAGGTGAACGATGCCGTCACGGTCGATCCGGTCTTGATCTGGCTCAGCTCGTTCCGCGCGTTCCACACGTATGTCAGGTTCCCGCTCCCAGCCGTGGTCGTGGCAGAGGCCGGGCTCGACTGTGCAGAGGCGTTCGAAGCCCCATCGATGGCAGATACGGCATAGCTGTAGGCCGTGCTCGCCGTGAGGCCGGTATCGCTCCAGCTCGGCGCACCGGAGGTGGCGACAAGGGAGCCGTTGCGGTAGATGCGGTAACCCTGGACCCCGACGTTGTCGGTGGAGGCCGTCCAGCTCAGGTTCACCTGACCGGCGGAGATGGCCGTCGCCGTCAGTCCACCAGGCACGGATGGCACCGTCGTGTCGACGGGCGGCGCCCCGCCACCGATCGTGGTGTCCGTGAAGCTGCTGAAGGCGGCGACAGCCGGGAATGGGCCGGTGCCGGTGATCTGGAACCGAACCCCGATGTGGCCGTTGCCTCGCAAGGCGGTGGGCGTTGAATTATCGGTGCTGTTGACGGTCCACGTCGTCGGCTCGGTCGTGCCGTCCTTCCACAATCGCATCTTGCCGTTCGTGGCGGTCGTGCCGGAGATCTGGACGCGAAGCCAGTACGAATCGGCAAGGACGTGGGTCGGACTCGCGGTACCCGACCCGATCGTCGTAGCCGTGTTGTTGGACGTTCGGACGAACGACAGCCCGATGGCCTTGGAGGCCTTGAACGCGATACGGGCTGAATAAAACGTGCTTGAGCTCTGTCGACGCAGGGCCACCCATGCGATCGTGTCGCCACCGGTCGCGAACTTGTTCACGTTGAGCTTGAACAGGACCTCCTGGTCGCGCGCGGAAACGCTCGTCAGGTTGGCGTTCTTGTTCGTGGCGCTCGAAAGCGTGATCTTCCCTGAGCCTGGTGCCACACTGAACGTGGCGTCGGTCCCGCTCCAGGCGCCACCGACATCGGCGCTCCCCCAACCACCGCTGACCGTTCGATTGAACGCATCCGATGCATACGTCACGCCGGCGGCGGGTGTCGTGGCGTTCGCCGCGACCGACTGGGCCGAGGCATTCGCGGCGGCATCGGATGCGGCGATCGTGTACGTGTACGCCGTTGATGGAGAGGCGCTCCAGTCCGTGAAGCTGGTCACGGTGCCTGGGACCGAGATGAGCGCGACGCCGCCGCGGTAGATCGTGTAGCGGGTGACGGCGACGTTGTCGCTCGACCCAGTCCAGGTGAGGTTGACCTTCTTCGGACCGACAGCCGTCGCGATCGGCGTTGCGGGAACCGTCGGGGCCTGTGTGTCCGGGGTCACGGAGGCCGTCCGTCCGATCATGTTCCCCGCGTTGTCATAGGTGAGCGTTGTGGCATCCCACGTCTTGAGTTCATTCGCGGCGTCATACGTGGCAGCGGCGAGAGCCGCCGGAAGCACGGTTCCGGCCAGCGACCCCCCGAGGACCGATCGCCGCCCATCGGCGTTGTACGTGTAGGTCAGGTCACCGATGGTCGTCGTGCCCTTCTTGTAGACGATGCTGGTTACGTGACTCGAGTTGTCGTAGCCATAGGTGGCGACGATCGATCCTGGGATGGTCATGGTCAGCCGGCGGCCTGCGTCGTCGTAGGTGAACGACGCGACATCCGTCGCCTGGGTCACGCCCGTGAGACGGTCGACGTTGTCGTACGCATAAATGACATCGGGCTGGCCGGCCAACGTCATCCGTATGCGCCTGCCGGCGTTGTCGTAGGCGTACGTCAGACCACCCTGTGGGCTCGTCTCAGACGTCAGTCGATCGAGGAGGTCATATCCGTACGTGATGGTCCCGGACGCGGTATCGACCGTGCTGAGGAGGCGATCGCCCGCGTCGTAACTGGACGTCACCGAGCTCTCGTATGACGTCGAGCCGCCGACGACAACGGCTCCGTACCCGACGAATGTCTGGCGACCCAGGGCGTCGTAGGTGAACTGGGTTAGCTTGCCGTTGCGGTCCGTGATCGTCGCGGGATGACCCACTTGGTCATAGGTGAACGACTCCGACCGATGGAGGGCGTCTTCACGAGTCGCCGGTCGATCCATCGAATCGAATGTGGACGTCTCGACACCGCCATGCGGGTCCGTCGTCGTGAGGACATTGCCGTTGGCGTCGTACGTGAACGTGGTCGTCCCGCCCTGTGGGTCCGTCATGGTCAGCGGTCGGCCATTCGGGTCGTAGTCGACTCGGGCCAAGGCGCCCAGCGAATCCACCTTCCCGGCTTCTCTCCCGGCCGCGTCCACGAACCTGGAGCTCACGTTGCCGAGGGCATCGACCTGGCCGCTGACATCGCCCATCAGGTAGGTCGTCGTCCCGGACTTACCCGTCGCGTCGGTAGCGCTAACGGGTTGGCCGGAGCCGGTCGCCGTGAATGTCGTGTCCTTGCCGGCCGCATCGGTGACCTTCTGGATGCTGCCATTCGCGTAGTACGTCGTGGTCACCGCGTGACCCAGGGGATCGGTCATGGTCCTGATCAGTCCGAACCGCGGCTCGAACGTCGCAGTCGTCGTCACCGCGTTGCCTGTGCCAGCCAGGCGGGTCGTGCTGGTCGCGTTACCGGCGAGGTCATACGCGAAGTCGGTACGCCGACCAAGCGGGTCAGTGACGCTTGTCGCGAGGTTGCCACTCGCCTGGCGGACGTACGTCGTCGTCCGCGCAAGCGGTGTTCCAAACGCCGCGGTGTCCGTGAGTGGATATCCAGCCGCATTGAACGTGACCCGCCGCACGATGCCTCGAGGATCGGTCACGTCGGTCTGGGTGACCTTGCCCGCGCCGTCGACGACATAGGCGAACTGATAGGTCGTGCCATCGGCCTGGGTCTGCGTCTGCACCCGGCCCGAGGCGTCGTAATCGTTGGTCAGGAAGGTGATACCTCGAGCATCCTTGAGCGTGCGCATCCGGTTCGAGGCGTCATATGTGTACTCGGTGACGCCGCCGTTCGGGTCGGTGACCTTCCACAGGTAGCCGGCGGCGTTGTAGGTGTAGCCGATCGTCCGCCCGGCCTGATCCGTGGCGCTCGAGATGCGATTGTTGCCGTCGTACCCGAGGTTGATCCAGCGCCCGCTGGAACCGACGATCCGATCGATGCGCCCCGTGTAGAGCCCGGATCGGATGAGCGTGATCGAATTGCCGAATCGATCCCTTATGGATTGGAGCGGCGCGTTCTCACCGAAGACGTAGACCGTGCCGTCACGGAGACGGAGGTCCCAGCCGTTGCCGTTCCAGTAGACGGACGAGCCGAAATAGGCACCCGGCGTGGCGGTCGTCCGGAAGATGGCGTCCGTCCAGCCGGTCCCCGGAGAGGTTCGGACGTAGTGGACCTTGCCGCCGTCGGGAAGGACGAGGTCGACCTCGGCGTACTGCTGGGCAGACGACAGGAAGAAGCCGAGACTGAAGTTCGTGCCGTTCCCGAAGGCACGCTGTTGGCTGTCGTTCGGGCGATAGGTGCGGGTCAGGCTGATCGGGAGCGGACCGGGCTCGATGAGGTCGGTCTTCGACAGGACGAACAGCCCCGTACCGAGATCAACGGGATCGCCGTCCTTGCTGTCCCCATCGGCTGCCGGTCCCGTCCCTGGCGGGTTCTCGCCTGACGTGAACATGGCACCGGTGAATTCGTAGATCCGGACACGTGGATCGGGGACGACCTGCCGGCCGTCGGGGCTGACCGTGCCGTGGCCGTAGATGAACCAGCCCTTGCTGTCCGGGTCGTATTGCCAGAAGTTCGTCCGGGTCCCGGGCGCGAGGTTGTTGTAGTTCGGATACACGATCCAGGCCCCGCGCGGGGCGACATAGGCCAGCCCCGGCTGGATCGTGAAGTAGATCGGGACCTCGGTGTTCACCGGCAGCGGGAACGGTGGTCGGTCGAGCGGGATCGCCGTCAGCCCGATCTTGGTCACGGGCTCGCCGTCCTCACTCGTGATCCGCGATCCCGCCGGGATGTGAACCTCGAGTCCCGGGATCGACGGTGTGGTCACGACCGTCTCAGCCGTCGTCGGCTCCGGGATGGACACCTCGTTGTCCGTGTCGAGGGCGGTCATCCAGATCGTGTACGTGAGGTTGTTGGTGACCTTCGGGACGACCGGAACCCCGACCTCGAAGAGCCCGTAGGCGTGGTTGGGCCGGTTCGCCGTGCTGCCGTCGATGAGGAGCACCTGCGGTCCCGGCTCGATCCCCGTCAGCAGGAACCGACCCTTGGCGTCCGTGGTCGTGGTGTGACTGTTGAGTTCGAGCGTCACCGCGGCCAGTGGGCGTCCGTCCAGGGTAAGGACCCGACCGGCCAACGCCGTCACGCCTTTCTTGGCGGACAGCGGCGGGATCGTTTCGGAGGCGCTGGGGGGTAGACCGACCCGCCAGTCGCTGCGGCGTTCGGCGGTTGTCGGTGTCCAATGGTCCGCCAGGCTTTCGCTGCCGGTCACCGGCTGTGGATCGGTCCCGCCCGGGGCGATCGTCGGGGCAGCAGCGGGCGTCGGCGTGGCGGCTGGGGTCGGCGCTGGTGAAGGAGTGGCGCTCGGGCGCTTCGCGGGTGACGCCGCCGCACCGGCGTCCGTGTCGCCGGCCGAGCCGGCAGCAGCCCCGCCGGTGTTCAGGGTCAACGTGAGCGTGACCGAGCCCGTTTGCGCCAGGTCTGGGTCGACAAGGATCGTGCACGTCCCGGCACCGCTGATGGTGGCCGTGAGGGTGTTGGACGGCGTCGAGGTGAAGTCCACGTACGTGCCGTTCGCGCCCGAGCCCGATGCGTTCAGGATGTTGATGTTCGCCCCGGTCAGGGTGGCGTTGTTTGAAATGAGCTTGACCTTCTGTCCATTGGTGCAGGCGAACGTCTTCCGCATGTTCTGACCGGGGGTCGTGTTTGTGGCGACCACCGCGGCGCCGCCCACCGTGATCGTCCCTGTCGCATCGGGCAGTACCGCGAATGCCTGCAGGCGGTAGGTAGAGAGGGTTTCGTAGTTCGGGTCGATCGAGACCGTGTAGGTCCCAGTGGACGGCAGGACGAGTGGCTCAAGGAAGCCCTCCGTCATGGGCTGCCAGAACTGGATGGGTCCCCACAGCGTCGTCCCCGTCGGCGACAGGAGCTTGGCGACCATGACCAGGCCGCGGGGATGCGTGGCCGTGACTTCCTTGACGTCCAGTGAGATGAGCTGCCCAGCCGTGCCGGTGAAGGTTCGACTCATGTTCTGGCCCGGCGCGGTATTCGTGACCGTCACCGACGGGCCGCCGATCGTCATCGTGCCGACGTCATCGGGCGGGACCTGGTACAGCTGGAAGGAATAGTCCGAGATGTTTGCGCCGACAGGGTCGACGGTGATCGTGTAGGTCCCGGTGGACGGCAATGTCGTCGGCACCACGAACGGCAGAGAGATGCTGTACATCGTCACGATGCCGTTGCCAGTCGGGTCGCTGATGACGAGATCGATCGACGAGCTGGTGGCGCCTGTACTCGCGAGACTGATGACTTGGTCAGTCGAACCGCTGAACGTCAGCGTTCCCTTCTGACCTGGCGCGAGCGGGACGGCCACGGCCGGACCGCCGACGACGATGGTCCCCATCGAATCCGGAGGGACCGAATACACCGCGACCGTGCCCGGACCGGTGTTCTGGCTGTACGGATCGATGTAGATGGTGTATGTGCCGGTCGTGGGCAGGACGATCGGATCGAAGAACCAGCCCCACGCCTGCTGACTCTCGAGGGTGGACCCGTCGGGGTTCCGAACGGTGATGATCGTCGAGAAGGCACCGAAGGTGTTGACGTCGATGCTGACCCGTGCCCCGGCCGTTCCGGCGAACGTGGCGGCGATGTTCTGTCCGGGTGCGAACGTCGGCAGATTCGTGACCGTCCCGATGGTGAGCGGGAGCGGCAGATCGCCGAGGTCGTCGTTGACAGCCACGGTCAACTGCCCGGTGGCCGCAAAGAGCGGATCCATCAGGATCGTGTACGTACCTGCAACGGGCAGGGTCACGGCCTCGATGAAGGGCGCCAGTCCGGGCGTGGCACTCACGCCGAGCGGGATGTCGTCAGGTGACAGGAGCGTCAGCTTGCTCGAGACGGAACCGTTGGAGGTACTGACTACGACACGCTCACCCGCTGTCGCCTGGAACGTGAGGCGGGCGTTCTGACCGGGCGTCCCGATGGTCACGGGCAGGCCGCCGGCGTTGACGGGAATCGTCCCTGTCACGTCCGGTGCGACATCGCTCACGAGCAGTGAGCCGCCTTGCGGCGTCCCGTTCGTGTTGCGGAGGAAGACGGTGTACGTCCCGGTCACGGGGAGCGCGGGAATGTCGACGAAGGCGGGGCCTGAGTCAAACCCCGCGTGCATCACGCCGTCGGGCCGATAGATCTTGGCCGCGACGGAGGAGCCAAGACCAGGGATGGTCAGACTCAGATGCTCGCCGGCGACGCCTTCGAAGACGCGCAGCGCGATCTTCAGACTTCCGACCATCGTGGTCTGTGCCGTCCCGACCGTCAGGACCCCGGTCGACTCGACCTCGGCCGCCGTGAAGCAGCACGGGACCGTGTAGAGGTACGACGACGACGTGGCAACACCGGCGGCCGTCACGACCTGGACCTTGCCCGAGCCGGACCCGACGATCGGGGCCGTCAGCGACGTCGGGGAGGCAGTCGCGATGGCCTCTCTGATCCCGGACACAGCGAGCACGTCGCGCGGCTTCAGGGTCTCGAAGTTCGTGCCGGTGACCGTCAAGGTGTCGCCGGCTGCCGCGACGCTCGGCGTGAATCCAGTGATCGTCGGGGCCAGTGATCCCACGGCGAATGAGGTCGGGCTCGCGGCCGTGCCCGCAGGCGAGGTGACCGAAACCGGACCGGTCGTGGCGCCCGCCGGAACGGTGGCCACGAGCTTGGTGGTCGTTGCGGAGACGATCGTCGCGGTCACGCCGTTGAACTTGACGGTGTCCTGGGCGATCGTTGCGCTGAACGCCGTGCCCTCGATCGTGACCTGCGCTCCGACGGCGCCGCGATCGGGCGTGACTTCGAGGACCGTGGCGACACCGATCGCCCTGCGAGTGATCGACGTGACATTGCCGGCGCTGTCGTAGCTGTAGGCAGCGGACCCAGCCGACGGGTCGATGACACCGGAGAGCCGACCATTCGCATCGTACGTGTACGTGACTGGGACCGGCCCGGCCGCCTGCACCGTGGGCGCCGCGAAGCCCGACGTCCAGACGATGACCAGCAGGATCGCTGGGACGATGAATCGAACGGAACGACGGCTCTGTGCCACGAAGTCCCCCCTGCCCGATATCGGCGCCTGGGGCTTGGACGACCCACAAGCGCATATCCGTCGCCGATCGGCGACGTCCCATCCCCGGTTCAGGGAGGTTAGCGGGCGCGCGTCGCCATCGCGTCTCGATTCTGCGGCTCGCCTCCGACGTCCAGAGAGAGCAATGGGTTTGTCAATCCCAGCCCGGCGCGCGCTGGATGCCGCTCCCCGACCCATCGCTGATGAACGGAAGGGAGCGGCCGGTCAGCCAGACGGCAACCGCGGTCGTCAGGGGCACGGCGGCCACGATGCCGATGCTGCCGACGATGGCGCGGACGATCTCGACCGCGACCACCTCCGTCGAGGCGGTCAGCAGCGGATCCTGGCGGCCGGCGGCGAACAACACGATGAGCGGGAGCGACGCCCCGACGTAGGCGAGCACGAGCGTGTTGACGGTCGCCGCGATGTGCGACCGCCCGACGTTCATGCCGCGCTTCGCTAGATCGAGACGGCTGAGCGTCGGATCCGCCTCGTGGAGTTCGGTGACCGTGGCCGCCTGGGTCACGGTCACGTCGTCGAGGATGCCGAGGGCCCCGAAGATGATCGCCGCCAGGATGAGGCCGCCGATATCGATGTCGACCAGACCGACCGCCTGCAGGTACTGGACGTCCTCTGAGCCGCGGAACTGCGTGAACCGGGCCAGATCATCGAATGCCACGGCAAGGACCGCAGTCAGTGCCAGGGCCACGAACGTCCCGATCGCCGCCGCAACGGTCTGCGTTCGGGCGCCCTCGGTCAGCAGGAAGGTGACGATGGTGACCCCGGTCGCGGCGAAGATCGCCACCCACATCGGGTCCCAGCCGGCGAGGATCAGGGGGACCACGATCTTGACGATGACCGCGAGGGTCAGCGCCAGGGCGATCAGCGAGCGCACGCCGCGCCAGCCGCCGACCACGGTGACGGCGATGGCGAAGATCGCCAGCAGCAACGCCAGCGCCGGCACCCGATACAGGTCCGAGACCGCGGTGTACGTCGAGTCGGGTTCCAGCGAGTCGCTGACGATGATCTCGTCGCCGATCTGGTAGCGCGGCAGGTCCTCCTGCCCCGACGGGCCCTGGAGGTAGCCGTCGATCGTCTGGCCCTTCCGCGGGCCAGCCTCGATGAGGATCCTGACATCGGGCTGCGAGGGGTCGTCGCTCGGCGGCAGGAAGGCGACGATCTTGCCCTGGAACAGCACGAGTGGCGGCGGTTGGGTCGGTGGCGGACTCAGGTCCGGCAGCAGGAAGCCGATCGCGACGAGCAGGACCAGGCCACCAGCGATGGCCACGGCATGACGACGGAGTCCGGCGAACGGAACCGCTTCGGTCCCGGGGTCATCGCTGGTCCACCCCGGACCGCCGCTCATGCGCTGGGATTCGACGCGTGTTCGGCGGCCTCGGCTCGTTCCTTGAGCACCCGCAGGTGGGATTCGACGCGACTGGCCAGGGACGCGCGCCCGAGCCGCACGAGGATGCCCGTCCAGCGATCGAACGGCTCGAAGGTCGCGGCGTGGATCACCCGAGTGCCGCCCGCGACGGGCTCCAGGCGCCACGCCCATTCGCTGTCGAAGCCCGACGCGGTGACGCGCAGCCGGAAGCGCGAATCCGGCCGGGCCTCGAGGCTCTCGACGCGTGCCGTGTCGCTGAGCAGCCCGAGCCGCGCCTGGGCCGACCGTGTCGTCGCCGCGGCGGGCCAGGCGGGCGCCGCGGGCCCGAGTCGGAGTTCCGGGAACAGTTGGCTCGTCGCCGCGGGATCGTGCAGCGTGGCCCAGACGATCCGTGGCGAGGCGTGCACGAAGACCCGACGCTCGACGGCGCCGCGCTCCCCGGGGGCACCGCCCGTGATCTTCTCGCTCGGCGCTCCGCCGCCGGCCCCGACCGCCATCTCAGCCGCCGATCGGGTGCCAGACCGTCTTCATCTCGAGGAAGGCGGCGATCCATTCGGGACGTTCGGTGGCGGCGTCGTCGAGCCAGTCGAACCGGGCTTCGGCGACGGTCGTGGGCCGGCGCAGCAGGCGCTTGATGTCATCGGCGGCGAGTTGCTCCGTCTCGACCCGCATGCT
The DNA here is from genome assembly GCA_963833705.1 of uncultured Chloroflexia bacterium. Lineage (GTDB taxonomy): Bacteria > Chloroflexota > Limnocylindria > Limnocylindrales > CSP1-4 > SPCO01. The sequence goes on from CAWHYQ010000002.1 coordinate 297,386, forward strand.
GTCGGGGACGCCCCACGTGTCGAGCGCATCGACGTCCGCGTGACCGGCCAGGACCGGCACGAGCTCCGCTTTGCGACCGGTCAGGATGTTGACCACCCCGCCCGGGACATCGGAGGTGGCGAGGACCTCGGCCAGGGTGACGGCCGGCAACGGTCGTCGCTCGCTGGCGATGAGCACGACCGCGTTGCCCGTGACGAGCGGCGGCGCCAGCCGGCTGACGAGGCCGAGCAGCGACGAGGTCTCCGGCGCGACCACCCCGACGACGCCGGTCGGTTCGGGGATGGTGAAGTTGAAGTACGGCGCCGCGACCGGGTTCGACGAGCCAAGGACCTGGCCGATCTTGTCGGCCCAACCGGCGTACCAGACCCACCGATCGATCGCGCGATCGACCGCAGCGCGCGCGGCTGCGGCCGTCAGGCCCTCCGCCGCGGCGACCTCGGCGACGAACTGCTCACGCCGACCCTCCATCAACTCGGCGACCCGGTAGAGGACCTGGCCCCGGTTCATGGCGGTCTTGGCGGCCCAGCCATCGAATGCCTTGCGCGCCGCGCGGACGGCCTCGCGCAGGTCCTTGCGAGACGCGCGGCACGCGTTCGCGAGCGGCGAGCCGTCGGCCGCCGACACGAGGTACGACCGACCGGACTCGGTCCGCGGGAACGCCCCGCCGATGTACAGCTTGTAGGTCTTGCGGACCTCGAGGCGCGCCGGCGCCGCCGCGGCGGCGACGGTCCCGGCACGAGCAGCAGCGGAACGCGAGACCCCGGTCCGTCCCGGCGAGGACGGGCGTCGAGCGGGCGTGGCCATCAGCGATCCTCGAGCCGGACGTAGGCGAGCAGGCCGTGCAGCCCACCCTCGCGCCCGAACCCCGATTCCTTGTAGCCGCCGAACGGCGAGGTCGGGTCGAACCGGTTGAACGTGTTGGCCCACACGACGCCGGCGCGCATCCGCCCGACCATCTCGAGGATGCGCGAGCCCTTGTCCGTCCAGATGCCGGCCGACAGCCCGTAGACGGTGTTGTTGGCCTTCTCGACGGCCTCGTCCGGGGTCCGGAACGTCAGCACGGACAGGACCGGCCCGAAGATCTCCTCGCGGGCGATCCGATGGCTCTGGGCGACATTCGTGAACAGCGTCGGGCGGAAGAAGTAACCGCGGTCGGGTAGGTCGCAGGCCGGCTGGTAGAGTTCCGCGCCCTCGGCCACGCCGGACGCGACCAGCTCGGTGATCTTCTCGAGCTGGCTCTTCGAGTTGATCGCGCCGACGTCGGTGTTCTTGTCGAGCGGGTCGCCGACCCGGATCGTCGACAGGCGCTCCTTGAGCTTGTCGATGAGCGGTTCGACGATCGACTCCTGGGCGAGCAGGCGCGAACCCGCGCAGCAAACCTCGCCCTGGTTGAAGTAGATGCCGTTGACGATGCCCTCCACCGCCTGGTCGAGCGGGGCGTCGTCGAACACGATGTTGGCAGCCTTACCGCCGAGTTCCAGCGTGAGGCCCTTGTCGGTCCCGGCCACACCGCGGGCGATCCGCTTGCCGATCTCGGTCGAGCCGGTGAAGGCGACCTTGTCGACACCTGGGTGGGTGACCAGGCTCATCCCGATCTCGCCCGGCCCGGTGACGATGTTGACGACGCCGGGCGGCAGGTCGGCCTGGCGGCAGACGTCGGCGAACAGCAGGGCGGACAGTGGGGTCGTGGACGCGGGCTTCAGGACGACGGTGTTCCCGGCCGCGAGCGCGGGTGCGATCTTCCAGGCCAGCATGAGGAGCGGGAAATTCCACGGGATGATCTGGGCCGCGACCCCGAGGGGCCGCGCCACCCGCCCGGGGAACGCGTACTCGAGCTTGTCCGCCCAGCCCGCGTAGTACCAGAAATGCGCTGCCGCGAGCGGAACGTCGACGTCACGGCTTTCCTTGATCGGCTTGCCCGAGTCCATCGATTCGAGGACGGCGAACTCGCGCGAGCGCTCCTGGAGGATCCGCGCGATCCGGAACAGGTACTTGGCGCGCTCCTTGCCGGCGAGGTTGCCCCAGCGGCGTCGCTGCGCCCGACGTGCGGCCCGGACCGCCTTGTCGGCATCGGCCGGCGTGGCGCGGGCCACGAGCGCGAGCGATTCCTCGGTCGCGGGATCGACCGAGGCGAACGTGCCGCCATCGGAGGCCGGGACGTCGCGACCGTCGATGAACAGGCCGTAGCGCTCGCGGATGGTGACGATGTCGCGCGCCTCGGGGGCGGGCGCGTAGTCCCAGGGGATCGCCTGGCCGTCGCCCAGTCCCCAGCTGGACGGATTTCGGTCGGCGACCGGAACGATGGTCGTGTCGGTCTCGGTGGCCACGAGGGCATTATGCATCGCGCTCACCGAATCCCACGCCGACGCGAGGGCCGTCAGCAGCGGTACGGCTTGTTGACGTGGAAGACTTCGCAATAACGGATGTGGAGGTGGTCGTCGTGACCGCTGAAACGCGTCGTCAGTCCTTCCCTGATGAGCACCGGGTCGTTGAAGTAGATGAGCTTGACGTGACCCGGCGTCGCCGCGCGGATCGCCTTGATGAGGGCTCGGGTCGCCGCTCGGTCATAGGCCGACGACCGCCAGTTCGTGCCGAGGGAGCATTGGTTGTCGGCCTTGCGGATGAGTCGGACGTCGACGTCGAGGCCGACCTCGTGGGTCGTGTGGCCGGCGATGTCGCCGCCATGCTCCTTGCCGATGTCGCCGACGGCGACCCGGCCGTGGCCGGTCCTGGCAAAGGCCGCCGCGGCCGCCTCCAGACCCCCGATGGCCGCACCCGTCCCCCAGTTCGCGGGCCCGTTGCCGACGCTGTAGTCGCACAGCGACGTCGTGTTGAATCTGGGGGTTTGGAAGTGCCACAACAGCCACCGCCAGGACTCGTGCGTGAACGTCCCGGTCGGCTGGAGACCCATGTGCTTCTGGAAGGCGATGATCGCCTTCTTGGTCGGCTGGTCGTAGATGCCGTTGACGCTGAGCCCGGAGCGTCGTTTGGCATTCAATTCACGCTGGAGGACCCCGACCGGGACGCCGCCGTTGGCCGGCCCGATATCGATGATGAGTCGGTCCCAGACGCCGTCGCCGACGAGGCCGTCCACCGTCAGGCCCGAGGCCGTCTCGAAGGCGACGATGGCGTCGCGGGTGGCGGTCCCATACACGCCATCGATGGTGACCGGGTACCCGTGCGCGATCAGGAAGCCCTGGATGGCGGTCACGTCCGAACCGCGGTCGCCGAGGCTCTGGGCGGGATAGCGAGCGCTGAGGGCGAAGACGCCGGGGGCGGCGCCTAGGAGCAGGACCGCGGCGGCGACGATGGGCAGCAAGGGGCGCGCGGCATGGTGCATCGTCGGAGGGTATCGAACCGGGATGGCCGTGTCAGGCCGCCGGCCAGTCCAGCTCCGCGCGACGGGGTGGATCCGCGCCCGCTCGTTGGCAGGTCCGGCTCGCGACCTCGACGGCGAGCCCGACCGCTTCGCGCAGGACGCTGACGTCCGCCAGACCCGCCCGGCTCATGCGTCGTTCGACGCAGCGAGCCAGGAAAGCGCCACCGAACGCGTCGCCCGCCCCGACACTGTCGACGACCGCGACGGCCGGGACCGGGACGTCGAACGTGACCTCGCTGGTCAGGACGGACACCGCGCGTCCGCCATCGGTCAGGAGCACGACCGACACGCCACGTTCCAGGAACGACACGGCCGCGTCGAGCGGTGGCATGTCCGGGGCCAGGTAGGCGAGGTCGTCCGCGCTGACCTTGACGATGTCCATGCGCGGCAGGATCCGGTGGAGCCGATCCAGGTAGATGAGTCGATCCGGGATGACCGACGGGCGGCAGTTGGGATCGAGCATGACCACGACCTCGTCCGCAACGGTCAGGATGCCCGCCGCGAGGACGGTCGCCATCGGTTCGAGGGCGAGACCCAGGGTCCCGACATGGACGGCCAGCGGCCCGGTCCGGAGCGCAGCGTCGATCGCCTCCCGGGTCAGTGCGGGAGCGGCCGTCTCGGTCGTGTAGAACCGGTACTCGGCGCCACCACGCTCGTCGAGCTCGGCCACCGCGAGCGTGGTCGGCGCCTCACTCGTGCTGGTCAGACCCAGATCGACACCATCGGACGTGAGGGCGTCGCGCAACATCGCCCCGAAACGGTCAGTCGACAGGCAGCCGAGGTACGCCACCGAGCCGCCGAGCCGAGCGATCGTCCGGGCCGTGTTGAACGGGCCGCCACCGGGCACGGCCGTCAGCCGCCCATCCGGGTGGACGAGCACGTCGATGAGGATTCTCGCCGGCCGCGATGATCATCGCGGCCATGGTACGGGGCCGCTGCCCGCGCGATGGCCCGTCGTGTAGCCTCAACCGGTCCCGCCCGAACCCGAGGATCGCCCGCTGCGATGGACCGTCTCACCGATGCCGTCGAGCTCCTCGACGGCCCGCTCGACGACCCGGCCGTCCTGGTCGGCAACCTGCGCGACCTGCGGCGGATCAATCGCTGGTTCGGTGGCGTTCGGCTGAGCGAGGCGGCGATCGCGGCCCTCGCGGCGCATCGCGGCGAGGTCACCCTGCTCGATGTCGGGACGGGTGCCGCCGACATCCCGCTGGCCCTCCTGGATGGCGCGACCAAGCGCGGTCGGAAGCATGTCGGTCGTCGGCCTCGACAGTCGTCCGGAAGTGCTCTCCGCGGCGGTCCTCGCGACGCCTCGGCTCGCGACCACCGATAGCCTGGAACTCCACGTCGGCGATGGACGGTCGCTCGCGTTCCCCGATCGGTCGTTCGATGTGGTCCACGCTTCGATGGTCCTCCACCACTTGACCGCCGAGGCCGCCGTAGGCCTCCTTCGGGAGATGGCGCGGGTGGCCCGGCTCGGCGTCGTCGTCAACGACCTGCAACGGGCCCGCCTCGGATGGCTGGGCGCCTGGCTGTATCGGACACCTGCTGACGGGGAACCGCTACACGCGTCATGACGCGCCCCTTTCGGTGCGCCGGTCCTACCGGGCGAACGAGATGCAGGACCTGCGTACGCGCCGCGGGTCTGACCCCGGTCAAGACGATCCGTGGCGCCTTCGGCCAGCGCTACGCCATCGCCGCTCTCCACACGCCGGAGCCACCGCCGGATGGCGAGGCGCCCGACCCGCTCGGAGCCGGCGCGTGAAGGATCCGGGACGCGCGGGCCAGGCGGGCCCGAGGAACGCACCGGCCGCGTCGAGCGGATCGAGGTCGTCGTCGTCGGTGGTGGGCCGGCTGGCGCCGTCCTGGCCGGCCGGCTGGCGCGCTCGGGCCACGAGGTGGTCGTGCTGGAGCGCGCACCGGCCTGGCATTGGCGCGCCGGTGGCGTGTTCGCCTCGCCGGCGGCCGTGGCCGCGCTGCGCCGTGCCGGTCTCGACGAGCCCACCCTGGCTCGGGTCGCGCGGCCCATCCCGGCGATGCGGGTCGAGACCCGATCCGGCACGACCTTTCGGTTGACGTATGGGGCGGATGCGGGCGGCGGCATGGCGGTCGGGTTCGATCGCTCGGGGCTCGACCCGGCACTCCTCGACCTGGCGGCGCGCAACGGCGCCGATGTCCGCCGCGGCTGGTCGGCGACCGCCTTCCAGCCCGGGGCCGGCCGGATCGTCGCGCGCGGTCCGGATGGCGCCAGTCTGACCATCGAGGCGGAGGTCGTGGTCGGCGCCGACGGCCCTCGCTCGGTGGTGGCACGAGCCACGGGCGTCAGCCGGCCGGCGCGCCTGGATCCTCGGGTGGGGCTCACGTACCACCTGTCCGACCCGGAGCCGACCGATCCTCGAGATGCCCGGATGCTCGTCCTGGAGGACGGCTACGTCGGGATCGCCCCGGTGGCCGGGGGCCGCGTCAACGTCGGGATCGTGCTGGGTCGATCGTGGCGGGCGGCCATCGTCGCCGACGGCGCCCTGGCGGTCGCCGCCCGGATCGTGGCCGCGATACCGCCGACCGACGAGGACCACGGGGCCTGGCGCTGCGGCGCCCCGACCGAACGGGTCGCAGGAGCCTGGCCCATCGGCCACCGCGTGACCCGGCGAGCCGGACCGGGCTGGCTCCTGATCGGCGATGCCGCCGGCTTCCTCGACCCGTTCACCGGCGAGGGCCTCCATCGAGCCGTCGTGTCGGCCGAACTGGCCGCCGCGGCGGTCGCCGCGCACCGGCGCGGGCGGACCGAGGCATTCGCAGCCTACGAACGCGCGATGCAGCGTCGGTTCATGACGAAGGACGCCGTCTCCTGGCTGGTCCAGGCCTTCCTCGGCGAGGCCGGCCCTCTTCGAGTACGCCGCCAGACGGGTCGCCGCCCGGCCGGCCGTTCGTGCGACGATGGGTCTCGTGATGGGCGATCTGGTCCCAGCAGGCCGCGCGCTCGACCCGCGCTATCTCGCCTCGCTCCTCGCGCCGTGACCGGCGAGGACGCCCCGGACGGGATGGTGGGGCGTGGGTCGACGCGACCGACCCGGACGCGACTCGGCAGTTACGCGATCTGTCTCGACGATGCCGGGAGGATCCTGCTCGCCCGGCTGTCCCCGTTCGAGGTCGAGGCCGAGGTCGGTGCCTGGACGCTGCCGGGCGGTGGGGTCGACTTCGGAGAGCATCCGGACGTGGCCGTCATCCGCGAACTCGAGGAGGAGACCGGGTTGCACGGGGCGATCGTGTCGGTCGGCGGGATCTTCTCGCACGTCTACCCGGACTCGCCGTTCGCCCGCGGCGGCGACCTCCACTTCCTCGGCATCATCTATCGCGTTCGGGTGACCGGCGGCGACCTTCGCGCCGAGGTCGGCGGCTCGACCGACACGTGCGCATGGACGTCACTCGACGAGATCCGGACGCTCGAAGCTGGTCGAGGTCGCCCAGTTCGGGATCGGCCTCGCCTTCCCGGGCCGTTGTCGTGAGGAGCACGATCGCCATCGACATCGCCGCGCCGCCGGGCCTCGTCTTCCGGCTCGCTCGCGATGTCGAGCGCTGGGAGCGATTGCTGCCCCACTACGCCCGATCGCGGGCCGTCGAGCGCGGCGCCGATGGATCGATCATCGCGGACTTCGTCGCGCGCCGGCCGCTGCGTCGGGGTGCTTGGCCTCGCCGTCCCGGTCGTCTGGCGGGCGCGCACGTGGAACGAGCCCGCGACGCTGCGACTGCGCTTCGTCCATGTCGCCGGTGCCACGCGAGGGATGGACGTCACCTGGCGCATCGAGTCCGCGCCCGGCCGGGACCCACGTCGCGATCGACCACGAGTTCCGCGGCCGCGGCTTCTCGCCGCTTCGCGGCGTTCGTCGATCGCGCCTTCACGCGACCGATCGCCGGCCGGACGCTGGCGACGTTCAAGGCCATTGCGGAGGCCCTGGCGGAGGCACGATATCGAGGCTCAGTTCGGACGCCAGCCGCCGACGGGGCCCCTCGACATGAACGGGCGACGGCGCGTCTGGATCACCGGGATCGGGGTCATCACCGCGATCGGGACCGGGCTGCGAGGCGTTCCGCGCCGGGCTGCGCGCCGGCCGCTCCCCGATCCGGCGGATCGATCGGTTCGATCCGAGCCCCTTCCGCTCGCAGGTGGCGGCCCAGGTCGACGATTTCGATCCGCTCGCCTGGATGCCGCCGAAGACGGCCCGCCAGCTCGACCGGTTCAGCCAGTTCGGCCTCGTCGCCGGGCGGCTGGCGCTCGACGACGCCGGGCTGACGCCGGGCGTCGACGGCGGCGCGCATCCGCAACGGATCGGCATCTATCTCGGGTCGGCCCTCGGCGGGATCGCCTATGCCGAGGAGCAGCACGAGCGCTACCTCGAGCGGGGCATCCGCCAGGTCGCACCCAACCTCGCCCTCGCGGTGTTCGGTGGCGCGGCGCCGGCCAATCTGGGCATCGCCCTCGACGTCCGGGGCCCGATCCTGTCGACCGCGAATTCGTGCGCGTCAGGTGCGGTCGCGCTGGGCGAGGCGCTCGGCGACCTGCGCGAGGGCCGTGTCGACGCCGCCATCGCCGGAGGCTGCGAGATCCCGCTCAGCCCGCTCGCCTTCGGGGCGTTCGACATCATCCGGGCGCTGTCGGCCGGCCACAACGACGACGCGGGCGGCGCCGCCCGGCCGTTCGACACGGGTCGCGACGGGTTCGTCATGGGTGAAGGCGCGGCGCTCCTCGTCCTGGAGGCGGCCGAGATCGCGGAACGGCCCGCGGCGCGGTGCCGTACGCGGAGCTGCTCGGCTACGGCGCGACGTCGGACGCGCATCACATGGTCCAGCCACGGGCCGACGGCGCGGAGGCGGCGCGCGCGACGACGATCGCGCTCGACGACGCCGCGGTCGAGCCCGGCGAGATCGACTACGTCAACGCGCACGCTTCGTCGACGCCGATCGGCGACGTCGCCGAGGCTCGGGCCATCTCGCTGGCCCTCGGCGAGCGCGCGGCCACGGTCCCGGTCAGCGGCACCAAGGCGCTGTACGGCCACCCCCTCGGGGCCTCGGGTGCGATCGAGGCGGCCGATCTGCGCGCTCGCCATCCGCGACGGGTGGGCGCCCGCGTCGGTCAATCTCGTCGACCCGGAGCCGGAGGCCATCGCACTGCTGCCCGGGTTGTTGCGCGCCGGGCGGGACGGGTCGACTATCGGCGGGTGCTGTCGACGTCGTTCGGGTTCGGCGGGCTGAACGCAGCGCTCGTGTTCGGCGCGGTCGAGGGCTGCAGCGTCAGCGGGCGGTTCCCCCGAGGCCTACCGCGGGCGGACGGTCCCCGGAAGCATCCCGCTCGACGTGGCCGAGGCGGCCACGCCGGCCGTCGTGAGGTCGAAGGCGCCGGCCCGACCCCAGGCGAACGCGCCGAGGCCGATGGCGACCGTCAGCACGCCGCCGAGCGCGATCGCGAACGAGGACCCGTAGGCCGAGGCGACCGCGCCCATCGCCAGCCCGCCGATCGGCACGGACGCGCTGAAGACCGTCGTGTAGACGCTCATCACGCGACCGCGGAGATGGTCCGGCACGGCCAACTGGATCGTCGTGTTGCCGGTCGCGGCCATCAGGATCGACCCGAACCCGACGACGACCATCAGCGCCAGCGCGACCGAGAAATCGCGCGAGACCGCGAGTGCCAGCGACGCGACGCCAAGGAGCAGCGCGCCCGTCGCGAGACGGACCGGCCGCGGCCGGCCGCCGAACGACCAGCCGGAGCGCCGCGAGGAGCGATCCGACTCCGGACGCGGCCATCAGGAACCCGAACCCCGCGGCCCCGCTGCCGAGTTCGTTCTGGGCGAACGCCGGGATGAGGACGTTGAAGTTCATCCCCACCGTCGCGACCGACCCGACGACGACCACCGCGAGGAGCACGACCTGGGTCTGGCGAACGTAGCCAAGTCCCTCGGCGAGGTTGCGCACGACCGCTCGGGCCGAACCGGGCCGAGCGATCCGTGGCGGCGTGTGGAGTTCGTGCTCATCCATCATCCGCAGGCCGACGATGACGGCCAGGAAGCTCAGCGAGTTGATGATGAACGCCGGGCCGACGCCAAAGGCGGCGATGGCGAGCCCGGCCGCCGCCGGGCCGATGACGCGCGCGCCATTGAACATCGCCGAGTTGAGCGCCACCGCGTTGCCGACGTCTTCGCGCCCGACGAGCTCGATCGCGAACGACTGGCGGACCGGCATGTCCACGGCGTTGGCGATCCCGAGGAGCGTGGCGAGGACGAGGATCATCCAGACCTGGACCACGTCGGTGATGACGAGCACGCCCAGGATGGCCGCGAGGATCATCATCGAGACCTGGGTCCAAAGGAGGACGCGCCGCTTCGGCAGCGCGTCGGCGGCGACGCCTGCGAACAGCCCGAGGATCATGACCGGGATGAACTGGGCCGCGGCCACGATGCCGAGCCAGATGGGATCGTGGGTCAGTTCCAGGACCAACCAGGCCTGCGCCACCTGCTGCATCCACGTGCCGACCAGCGAGATGGCCTGACCGCTGAAGAACAGCCGGTAGTTGCGGTGGCGGAAGGCGCTCATCCCCTCGGAGCGGGCCAGGCGCCGTGGGCTCAGCGAGGCTCGTCCGATCATGCCGGCATGTTCGTCGCGGGTAGGGTCGCCTCCGCACGTTCGGGGTGGGGCGCGGGACCACCGTCGAGCTCGGCGAGGTGCGCCTCGAGATGCCCACGACGGGTTCGAGCCTCGGCGATCATCGTCGCCAGACGGACGGCCTTGGCTTCGAGGATCTCGATCTGGTTGTCCACCCGCGCACGGGCGTCGAGGATCAGTGACCGGCGCTCGTCTGGGTCGCCGGTCTGACGGAACCGCTCGCGATTGCGCTCGCGCGCTTCGTCGTCCTCCAGCAACTGACCGATCTGGGCAAGGGAGAACCCGGCGTCGTCGCGCAGGTTCCGGATGAACAGCAGGCGGTCGAGGTCGGACGCGTCGTACAACCGGTAGTCGCCCTCCGACCGGGCGGCGGGCTCGAGCAACCCGATCTCTTCGTAATACCGGATCGCCCGTGTCGTCAGGCCGGTCTCGGCCGCGACTTCATTGATGCGCAGCAGACGCGCTTCGGCGGGCAGACTCATCTCCCCCGCATGATAGCACAACCTTGACGTTGACGTGAACGTTACCGTCGGCGCTTCACGACGCCCTCGATCGCAGAGCGCCCCAGGAGGTCCAGCAGAGATGTCGAGCGGACGAGCCATGCCTATGCTGACGTTCCGCCCGGGAGCCACCGATGCAGCTGACCGACAGCGACTGGACGCACGTCGACGAGCGGGCGCGTGACTTCACCGGCCGCGAATGGGTGTTCGAGCGGATCCGGACCTTCCTCGCCTCCGATGCGCGGATGCTCGTCATCATGGGCCCGCCCGGCACCGGCAAGACCGCCATCGCGGCGCGCCTCGCCCAGGCGTCTGCCGACCGACTGACCGACGTTCCGCAACTGCCCGTGCCCGTCGGCACGATCCATGCGGCCGTCTTCTGCCAGGCCGGCCGAGTGACGCTGCTCGACGTGGCACAGGATCTCGCCGATCAACTCTCGACCGCGCTGTCCGGTTTTGGTGACGAGCAACGATCGACGGTCGCGGGGCAGGTGGCGGTCACCGGCGTCCAGCTCGAGACCGGCACCGTCGCCGCCGGGGCGAACGTCGCCGGTGTCCGGATCGACCTGGCTCGCCTGGGTCCCGAAGACGCGTTCGCCAACGGGGTCGCCCTGCCTCTCCGGCGGCTGGCCGGGAAGCCGGGCGCCCACCCACCGATCCTGCTCATCGATTCACTCGACGAGGCATTCGCGTCACCAGTCGCCCGAAACCTCCCGCGAATGCTGGCGGACCTGACCGGTGCCCGCCTCCTCCTGACGACTCGAGACGATCCGCGCGTCCTGGCCCAGCTCGGCCTCGCCGGGGCGCTCGCCGACGGCGGGGCCGAGGTCGTCGACCTCATCGAGGACGCACCAGCCGGTGCCCACGATGTCGCCGACTATGCCGCCGCGCGATTGCATGGACATGGACCGGACGATTCGATCGGGGTCCTGTCCCGACGGATCGGCGAGGCTGCGCAAGGCAACTTCCTGTATGCGTACTTCATCGTCGACGGGCTCATCGGGTCGGATACCCTCGCCGGCCTGGAGATCTCGGCCGCGCGTGAGCTCACCCTTCCGGCGGACGGGGTGTCGGGCATCTATCGCGCGTACCTGGCCCGTGAACTAGGCGACGACGAGGACCGCTGGTCGAGTAGGGTCCGGCCGATCCTCGCGCCGCTCGCCGTGGCCCTCGGCGACGGGTTCGACACGACCCAGCTCTCGGCGATCGGGAGCGTCCTCGCCGGTGAGGCATTCCCGGTGTCCAAGGCCCGGGATGTCACCCGGATGGCAGGCCAGTTCCTCCAGGGCATGCAGCCCGACGGCCCGTTTCGGCCCTATCACCGGTCCTTCGCCGAGTTCCTGCTCGACGCCAGGTTGAACCCCGATTGGCCGATCGACGCCGCCGAGACGAACGCGGCGATCGTCGACGGCCTGATCCCGCGCGACGCGGCCGGGACCGCCGACTGGAGCGCGGTCGATCCGTATGCGAGGACCTACATGGCGGCCCACGCCGCCGCTTGTGGGAGGCTGGACTCGCTGCTGACGGATCCCGCGTTCCTCGTCGCAGCAGACGTCGATCGGCTCCTGCCAGCGCTGCGTGGCGCCACTTCGGCCGAGGCGATGGAGGCGGCCGCGGTCGTCCAGCTGGCGTCGGCGAATCTCGGTGGGCGAACGGACGGCGAGCGTGTCAGCTATCTCGAACTGGCGGCGCGCATGCGAGGAGCCGATGCTTTGGCGGACCGGATCGGGACCCTCCTGCCGGATCGCCCATGGAGCGTCCCGCGTGCGAGATGGCATGTTCCGACTGTCCATGTGCCGCTGACAGGCCACGACGGCTCGGTCGCCTCGGTCGCCGTCGGCCAGGTCGATGCGCGACCGATCGCGATCAGTGGAGGCGTGGCTGGCACCGTCCGCATCTGGGACCTCCGTGCCCTCGCACCACTGGGCGAACCGCTTGTCGGTCACGAATGGAACATCAGCGCGCTCGCGATCGGTGCGATCGACGGCCGACCGGTGGCGGTCAGCGGGAGCCAGGATTGCACGGTACGCGTGTGGGATCTCCACACGCGTACGTCCCTCGGAGAGCCGTTGACGGGCCACACGGAAGGGGTCATCTCGGTCGCGATCGGTGAGGTCGATGGCCGGCCGATCGCCATCAGCGGGAGTAATGACAACACCCTTCGCGTGTGGGACCTGCGCACGCTCGCGCCATTGGGCGAGCCACTCGCGGGCCACGAGGACGAGGTCGCCGCGGTCGCGATCGGGAACGTGGATGGCCGGCCCTTGGCGGTCAGCGGGAGCCAGGACGGAACGATCCGCGTCTGGGACCTCCGGAGCCTCAAGCCGTCGGGCGAGCCTCTGCTTGGGCACGTCGGCCAGGTCTGGGGAGTCTCGATCGGCCAGCACGATGATGGGCCGCTGGTCGTGAGTGGGGGCAGTGACGGTACGGTTCGGCTTTGGGACCTCCGGACGCTCGCGCCGCTCGGCGCGCCGTTGACAGGTCACCACGGCGAGGTCTCCTCGGTCGCCGTCGGGATGATCGCCGATCGGCCGGTCGTGGTGAGCGGGAGCAACGACGACACGGTCCGGCTATGGGATCTCCAGAGCCTCTCGCCACTGGGTGGCCCGCTCACCGGCCATGAGGACACGGTCCTCTCGGTCGGGATCTGCGAGGTCGATGACCGTCCGGTGGTCGTCAGCGGCGGGGATGACGGCACGGTCCGGGTCTGGGACATCACCAGCCTTCCGCCCGCGGGCGGATCGCCGGTCGGCCACAAGGGGGCGGTCCGGTCGATCGCTGTCGGCGGGCTTGATGACCGACCGGTGGTCATCAGCGGCGGCGACGACGGCACCCTGAGGGGGTGGGACCTTGAGACGCTGGGGTCGCTGGGTGACCCGCTCGCCGGCCACCAAGGCCCCGTCTATTCAGTAGCTATCGGCGGGATCGATGCGCTGCCGGTAGCGGTGAGCGGAGGCCACGACCGCACGGTCCGAGTGTGGGACCTTCGTGCCCTGGCGCCGCTGGGCGCTCCCCTCACTGGGCACACGAGCATCGTGAGCGCGGTCGCCATCGGCAAGATCGATGATCTGCCGGTGGCGATCAGCGGCGGTGGCGACAACACGGTACGGGCCTGGGACCTCGAGGGCCTCGTGGGCCTTGGTGCGCCGCTCATCGGCCATGAGGACTCAGTCCATTGTCTCGCGATCTGCCAGGTCGACGGGCGGTCGGTCGCGGTGAGCGGAGCCCGCGACGGCCTCATCCGGCTGTGGGACCTCAGGAGCCTGTCGCCCATGGGCAGTCCGGTACGTGGCCATGTCGGCTACGTCATCTCGATCGCTGCGGGCCTGGTCGGTGATCGGCCGACTGCGGTCAGTGGCGGTCTGGATGGCACGGTCCGGGTATGGGACCTCTCGTCGCTCGCGGCGCAAGGGGCGCCGCTGACCGCCGACCAAGGTCCTGTCGAGGCGGTCGCCCTCGCGACGATGGCAGACCGGTCGGTGGCCATCAGTGGAGACGCCGAGGGCGCCGTCCGGGTGTGGGACCTGGGATCGTGGAGCCGTACTCTGGAGATCTCGCTCCCGAGCGTGACGGGCCTCGCCTTCTGGGCCCCGGACAGGGTCGTCGTATCGGCGCGCTCCGGCCTCGTCGTCATCCGACTGCGGGCCGGCTCCCCATAGGTCTCACACCGGAGAGACCGCGACGGTTCGCAGACGGGCCGGGGCTAGCCTCGACGAGGCGTCTTCGTGGACTGATGCACGACGGGAGGCGAGACATGGCGGCCGAGATGTTGCTCGTCGGCGTCGCGACCGCGGCGCTCCAGGAAGGCGTCAAGTTCCTCTACGAGCAGGCAGGTGAAGTCCTGAGGGCGTGGAGGGCGAGGCGTCGGGACCCGACCGCGCCGCCACCGGTCGTCGTGGCGGCTCCGGCCCAGGTGACCGTCGGCAGCCCGCACCCAGGCAGCTCGGTCCCCGACCCCGCCACGGTCGTCACGCTGGAAGACCTCCGCGCCGACGTCGAGCGCATGGCGACCGGCGAGCTGTCCGTTGACGATCCGGGGGCACGCACAACGATCGCCGCCCTCCGCGAGGTCGTCGAGGCGGCGCTCGGTGCGCCGATCACGTTCGTCGGCGAGGCACCTCGCTCAGTGCGCGTGACCGACGTCAACGTGGTCGTCAGGGACGTCCGAGGCAGGGTCGCCGGCGTGCGCCTCGACACAGGGCAAGACGCCGACGTCCGGGACGTGCACGTCGCGGCTGGGAATGTCGAAGCCAGCGGCGAGGTCGTGGGCGTCCAGATCGGCGGAGGGAGCGAATCCGGCCCGATCAACGCAGCCAAGCCCGCTCGGCCGATCAGGATCCTGTTCCTCGCCGCCAATCCCATCGATACCCAGCCGCTCCGGTTGGACGAGGAGATGCGCGCCATCGACAACGCGGTGCGCCAGGCGGAATACCGCGATCGGTTCGAGATCGATCAGCAGTGGGCCGTCCGGATCGGCGACCTTCAGGAAGCGTTCCTGCGCTATCGGCCGGACATCGTCCATTTCAGCGGCCATGGCACCGCATCGAGTGAGATCTTCCTCGAAGGAGGATCAGGCGTCGGACAGGCGGTCCCGCCGAACGAGTTGAGCCGCCTCTTCTCGGTGCTTCGGGACAATATCCGGTGCGTGGTGCTGAACGCCTGCTACTCCGAGCCGCAGGCACAGGGCATCGCCGACCACATCGACTGCGTGGTCGGGATGTCGAACGAAGTGGGTGATGCCGCGGCGATCGAGTTCGCGAGCGGCTTCTATCGCGCCCTCGGCTACGGCCGTGACGTCCGGACGGCGTTCGATCTCGGGACGAACCAGATCGGCCTGCAGGGCCTGGCCGAAGAGGACATCCCACGGCTGGTTTCCAAGAGGGGCGACGCGAAGGACGTGTCGTTCGTCGAGTCGGGCTAGAACCCCGTGCATCTCTCGGACCGCGACTGGGAACACGTCGACGAGCGGGCGGAGGACTTCACTGGCCGTGAGTGGGTGTTCGAGCGGGTGCGGACCTTCCTTGCATCCGACGCGAGGATGCTCCTGATCGTCGGGCCACCAGGCACCGGTAAGACCGCGATCGCGGCACGACTCGCCCAGGCGTCAGCGGGCCGCATCACCAGTGGCGCAGTCGGGCCTGTACCCGTGGGCACGCTGGACGCCGCCGTCTTCTGCCAGACCGGTGGCGTCACGCTGCTCGGCGTCGCCCAGGATCTCGCGTCCCAGTTCACCGAGACCGTGGGCGACTTCGCCGAACAGCAGCGATCCGCGATCACGGGCGTCGTGAACGTCACCGATGTCCGCGTCCAGACCGGCCATGTCGACACAGGGGCGAGCGTCACAGGTGTCCGGGTGGATCTGGCGCGCCTCGGCCCCGATCAGGCATTCGCTGACGGTGTCGCCGTGCCGCTTCGGCGATCGGCCGAGCGGCCGGGCGCGCGCCCCGCGCTGCTCCTGGTCGACTCGCTCGACGAGGCGTTCTCCTCGCCCACCGCTCGAAATCTCCCTCGACGGCTGGCCGATCTCGTCGGCATCCGGCTCATCATGACCACCAGGGATGATCCTCGCGTGCTCGCCCAGATCCACGGTCTGGACCGAGCGCTCTCAGCCGGCGAGACCCAGGTCCTCCATCTGATCGACGATGCGCCGGCAGGCGTCGACGATGTCGCGGCCTATGCCCTGCGGAAGCTCTCGGGTCGGGGTTCGGACGACGCGATCGCGGTCCTCACCCAGCGGATCGGCGGGGCCGCTGCCGGCAACTTCCTGCAGGCCTATTTCGTGGTCGGCGACCTCGCGACCCTCGGTGGCCTGACCAGCCTTGACGTTCGTGAAGCCGAGATGCGGTCGCTGCCGGACGGCCTGTCGGACGTCTACCGCGACTTCCTCGGGCGAGACCTGGCCAGTGACCTCGACAGGTGGAGGGGGCTCGTTCGGCCGATCCTGGCAGCGGTCGCGGTGGCGCAAGGCGAGGGACTCGATACCGCCCAGCTCGCCTCGGTGGGGACCCTCCTGTCGGGTCGGCAGCTGTCGATCTCCGATGCACGCGACGTGATGACCGACGCGGGTCAATTCGTTCGGGGTCCCCGACCCGACGGTCCATTTCGCGTCTACCACCAGTCGTTCGCCGAGTTCCTTCTCGACGCGGAGTCGAACCCGGATTGGCCGGTCGACGCCAAGGAGACGGAAACCGCGATCATCGACGGGCTCGTCCCCCGAGGTCCCTCCGGGACGATGGACTGGAGCACGGCCGATCCCTACGTCCGCAGCCATCTCGCCGCCCACGCACGGGACTGCGGCCGGCTCGACGCACTCCTCACGGACCCGGGTTTCCTCGTCGCCGCCGATGTCGACCGCCTCGTCCCACTGCTCTGGGACGCGGCCTCCCCGGAGGCGAAGTCGGCGGCCGCGATCGTCCAGCTGGCCTCCGCTGACCTGCGTGGTCGCGCGGTCGACGAGCGGGTGAGTTACCTCGAACTCGCGGCGCGCATGCGAGGCGCAAGCGAGATGGCGGACCGGATCACGGCCCTCATCCCAGACCACCCGTGGACGGCACCGAACGTGCGATGGCGCCCGCCTGCCGACCACGTCTCGCTGACCGGCCACGACGGCGTTGTGTGGGCAGTCGCTGTCGGTGAGATCGATGACCAGCCCATCGCCGTCAGCGCGGGTGACGACGGCACCATCCGAGTCTGGGATCTCCAGACCATGACGCCCATGGGCGAGCCATTGCGCGGTCACGACGGCGGGGTGCTCGCCGTTGTCGTCGCGGCGCTTCGGGACCAACCGGTCGCGGTCAGCGGTGGTGACGACGGCACGATCCGAGTGTGGGACCTCCGAAACCTTGCCCAGCTCGGAGGGCCGATCCATGGGCACGAAGGCCCGGTTCGGGCCGTCGATGTCGGCGGTCTCGATGGTCGAGCGGTCGCCGTCAGCGGGGGTGAAGATGGCACGGTCCGGACGTGGGACCTGGACACCCACGCTTCGCGTGGCCAACTCCTGACGGGCCATGACGGCAAGGTCCTGTCGGTTGCGATCGGAACGGTCGCGGGCGGTTTGATCGCCGTCAGCGGAGGCATCGATGGCACTGTCCGGGCGTGGGACGTCGGGACGGTCGCTCGGCGTGGCGAGCCGGCGAAGGACCATGATGGTCCAGTCTGGGGGGTCGTCGTCGGCGACATCGGGGGTCGACCGGTCGCGGCGACCGCCGGTGAAGACGGCACCGTCCGCACCTGGGACCTCGCGACGCTGGCCCCTCTGACCGCGACCGTGATCGGAAACGAGGCGTGGCTCCTCGCGATCGCCGCTGGCCATGTCGGTGAACGGCCGGTCGCGCTGACCGGGAGTTTCGGAGGCGCACTCCGAGTATCGGATCTCGAGACCCTGGCACCATGTGGCGAGCCACTCACCGGTCATGAAGGGCCGGTCTTCGGTGTCGCGGTCGGCGCCGTCGACGACCGCCCCCTGGCCGTGAGTGGGAGTGCCGACGGGACGGTCCGTGTCTGGGACCTCGAGACGGTCGCTCCGCGGGGCGAACCGCCGACCAGTGCCGAAGGCGGGATCCGGGAGGTGGCGGTCGGAGAGGTGGAGCATCGCCCGGTGGCGGTGAGCGGTGGCTTCGACCGCGTGCTCCGGGTATGGGATCTGGAGACGCTTGCACCGCGGGGCGAGCAGGCGAGCGGCCACGATGGCGCGATCCTGGCGATCGCGGTCGGTGAGCTCGGAGACCGGCCGATCGTGATGAGCGGAAGCCTCGACTGCACCCTTCGGGTCTGGGATCTCCCGACGTTGACCGCGCGTGGCGATCCTCTTCAGGGTCACGAGAGTCCCGTTCTCAGTATCGCGATCGACAGCGTGAGCGCCGGGCGATCGGCAGTGAGCGGAGACGAGGATGGGGTCCTTCGCGCCTGGGATCTCCTGACGATGGCTGCCTTGGGCGACCCGATCCGTGCCCACAAGGGCATGGTCTGGGTCGTCAGGATCGGCGCGCTGGACGCCCGGCCGGTCGTGATCAGCGCGGGCGACGACGGCGAACTCGGCGTCTGGCGCCTGCCCGACCTCGGGCGGGTCGGCGAGCCTCTGCGTGGTCACGACGGCCCGGTCTTCGCGGCCGCGTTCGGCGTGGTCGAGCAGGTGCCGGCGGTGGTCAGCGGAGGCTCGGATGGCACCGTGCGGCTGTGGGATCTGCGAACGCACGCTCCCCTGGGCGACCCGCTGACCGGGCACGTTGGCCCGGTCGAGGCGGTCGCCATCGGTGCCCTGCGAGATCGGCCGATCATCGTCAGCGGAGGGGACGATCGCACCCTGCGCATCTGGGATATCCAGGCCAGACGTCAGGTGGAAGAGGTATCGATCTCCGGCATCCTGAGTCTCGGGGTCGTGGCCGACGACAGGATCCTCGTCTCGGCCAAGTCCGGACTCGCTGTGATCCGGATCGGTGAGAGGACGATGCGGGACGATCCGCCGCACTGACGGGCCGATCGATTCGGCGCTGGCCACCCCGGCACCGAGCCGAGGCGACGCTCGGTCCAACGCCGGACCGGCGCGTGACCGCACCGTCGAATCCGAGATACGCGCAGTTCCCTAATTGACGCCACCCCGTCGTTAGGCCGACACTCGCCGCCCCCCATCCTTGGGGTCGAGGCATCGTGCTGGTGGTTCCATGAGCGGAGCGACCCTCAGGCGCGTCCGGATCGGCGTTGGCATCGCCTTCGCGATGCTGCTGACGATGCCGTACCCGGTCGCCGCCAAGGCGCCCGACTCGAGCGCGCCGATCCGGGTCCCCGCCAAGGGCCTCCCAGCGTCTGCGACCAGCTGGATCGTCACCATGCGGCCGGGGGCGGATGCCGGGGTGGCCGGCCCCACGATCGCCAAGGACGCCGGTGGTGGCGCTGGGATGATCTTCCGCCACGCGTTGCACGGCTTCGTGTTCAACGGGTCGACGGCCGCCGCCGACGTGCTGCGGCGCAACCCCAACGTCCGATCCGTCGTCGCGAACGGGAGGATCGCCGCGCAGGCGGAACCGGTCCCGACCGGCGTCTCGCGGATCCTGGCGAACCACGCGACGAAAGAGAGCGCCTACAGCGATGGCTTCAGGGGCAACGGCGTCAAGGTGGCGATCCTCGACACCGGGATCGACCTGACCCACCCGGACCTCGTCCCGAACCTCGACATCGCCCTCGGGCGCAACTGCATGACCAGTGGCCCGCCACAGGACGGCCACGGACACGGGACGCATGTGGCCGGCATCGTGGCCGCCGCGGCAAACGGCATCGGCGTGGTCGGCGTCGCCCCCGAGGCCACGCTCGTGCCGATCAAGGTCCTCGACGACACCGGCTCCGGCGAGTGGTCCAACCTCATCTGCGCAGTCGATTACCTCACCGGCCTGATGACCGATGGCGACCCGACCAACGACGTGCGCGTCGCGAACATGAGCCTCGGCGACGTCGGCACGATCGGGACCTGCACCGACGGCGGCATCCGGGAGGCGATCTGCCACTCGGTCGCGGCCGGGGTCGTGTACGTCGCCGCGGCCGGCAACTCCACGGTCGACACGTCGACGTTCATCCCGGCAGCGTTCCCCGAGGTCATCGCCGTCTCCGCGCTGACCGACCTCGACGGCGCGTCGGGCGGTCAGGGTGGCTGCTGGCTGTTCTTCTTCTATTGCGACGACACGCTGGCCGAGTTCAGCAACTTCGGCTCGACCGTCGCCGTGACGGCCCCCGGGACGCAGATCTACTCCGATTGGACCGGTGGCGGCTATGCGACCGAGATGGGGACGAGCATGGCGTCTCCCCATGTCGCGGGTGTCGCCGCCCTGATGCTGGCCGCCAATCCGACGCTCTCCCCCGCGGAGGTCAGGGACCTCCTGGTGTCGACCGGTGAGTGTCCGAACGGGGCGCTGGCCGACGCCGACGGGTCGGGGGATTGCATCGGCAAGGGCCAGTGGGGCAACGATCCGGACGGGATCGCGGAGCCCCTCGTGAACGCCCTGAACGCGGTCGAGAGCCTGTCCGGGGACCGCCGGCCGGTGGTCAAGATGACGTCCCCGACCGATGGCGCGACCGTGTCCGGGTCCGTCGCCGTCACCGCGACCGCGACCGACGACATCGGTGTCACCAAGGTCGAGTTCTTCGTCAACGGCTCGTTGCTCGCGACCGACAGCAACGGCTCCAACGGATGGTCCACGACATGGGACACGAGCGGTTTGGACGGCGGACGGTACACCCTCAGGGCAACGGCCACCGACACCGCCGGTCAGACCCGGTCGTCCTCCGTGGGCGTCCAGACCGGAGCGAACCGGCAGGGCAGCTGGCGCTCGAGCTACGGCGGGGATGGCTACCTGCTGGCCAACTGGAACGGAACGAGCGACCTGACCAACCTGCCGGCCGGTGTCACGTCCACGCTCGTCCAGGGCGCGCGCTACACGTGGGCCGCGACCACCACCGAT
The DNA here is from genome assembly GCA_963833705.1 of uncultured Chloroflexia bacterium. Lineage (GTDB taxonomy): Bacteria > Chloroflexota > Limnocylindria > Limnocylindrales > CSP1-4 > SPCO01. The sequence goes on from CAWHYQ010000002.1 coordinate 318,367, forward strand.
GTCCGGGCGCTCCAGAGTCCGACCACGCTGGAGCGGCGATCGCAGACCTGGTACGACGTCGACTCGCTTCGCATGCGGCTCGACTTCAGCGCGCCCTACAACGGCACGCTCCACCTGTACGCGGTCGACTGGGACGCCTTCGGGGGCAACCGCTACGAGGACATCACCGTCAACGACGGGAGTGGTCCGCGGAAGGTGAGCCTGTCGTTCTCGTTCGTGCCCGGCGCCTGGGTCCACGTCCCGATCGCGGTCGGCGCCGGTGGCTCGGTCACCATCACGGTCGATCGGACCGCGGGCAACAGTGCGGTCCTCGCCGGCTTGTTCCTCGGGGGCGCGGGGGCGCCGCCACCGCCACCGCTGCCGGTCGACAGCCCAGGTGTCCAGGGCAGCTGGCGCTCGAGCTACGGCGTGGACGGCTCACTGCTCGCCAACTGGGATGGCACAAACGACCTGAACAACCTGCCGGCGGGCGTGACGTCCACGCTCGTCCAGGGTGGACGCGCGACATGGGTGTCGCCAACGACCGACGTGCGCGCGCTCCAGGGCCCGACCGGTACCGAACGGCGCTCGAGGACCTGGTACGACGCGAACGAGGTCCGCCTGCGACTCGACTTCGGCACCGCGTATAGCGGCACGCTCCACCTCTACGCGGTCGACTGGGACGCCTACGGTGGGAATCGATACGAGGACATCACCGTCAACGACGGGAGCGGCCCGCGGACCGCGAGCCTCTCGAGTTCGTTCGTGCAAGGGGCCTGGATCCACGTCCCCATCTCGGTCGCGGCCGGTGGCTCGGTCACCATCACGATCGACAAGACCGCCGGGTACAGCGCGGTCCTCGCCGGGTTGTTCCTCGGCGGCCCACCGCCACCGCCACCGCCGCCGATGCCGGTCGACAGCCCAGGCGTCCAGGGGACCTGGCGCGGCAGCTTCGGCGCAGACGGCTACCTCCTCGGCGCCTGGGACGGCACCACCGACCTGAACAACCTGCCCGCCGGCGTGACCCCGACCCTCGAGGCGGGTGGGCGCGCGACATGGGTGTCGCCGACGACGGACGTCCGAGCCCTGACCGATCCGACCGGGACCGAGCGCCGCTCGCGGACCTGGTATGACGCGAGCGAGGTTCGCCTCAGGCTCACCTTCAGTTCGCCGTACAGCGGCAATCTCCATCTCTACGCGGTCGACTGGGACGCGTACGGCGGGAATCGCTATGAGGACATCACGGTCAATGACGGGAGCGGCCCGCGCACCGCGAATCTGTCGAGTTCGTTCGTGCAGGGCGCCTGGGTCCACGTCCCGATCACCGTCGGCGCGGGTGGCTCTGTGCTCATCACGGTCGACAAGACGGCCGGCTACAGCGCCGTCCTGGCCGGGTTGTTCCTGGGTGGGACGAACCCGACGCCGCCACCGGCGCCGACCGCGCCGGGAGCCCCGACCGGGCTGACCGCCACGCCCGGCAACGGCCAGGTCGTGCTGGCCTGGGTCGCGCCGGCCTCGCACCGGCGGCAGCCCCATCACCGGCTACACCGCGACCGCGGCACCCGGTGGCGCGACGTGCACCAGCCCGACCCCCGGCTGCACCGTCAGCGGGCTGACCAACGGCACGCCGTACACGTTCACCGTGGTCGCCGCCAACGCCGTCGGACCGGGTCCGGCGTCGGCCCCCGCGTCGGCCACCCCGATCGCCCCGCCGACCGCGCCGGGAGCCCCGACCGGACTGACCGCCACGCCCGGCAACGGCCAGGTCGTGCTGGCCTGGGTCGCGCCGGCCAGCGACCGGCGGCAGCCCCATCACCGGCTACACCGCGACCGCGGCACCCGGTGGCGCGACCTGCACCAGCCCGACCCCCGGCTGCACCGTCAGCGGGCTGACCAACGGCACGCCGTACACGTTCACCGTGGTCGCCGCCAACGCCGTCGGACCGGGTCCGGCGTCGGCCCCCGCGTCGGCCACCCCGATCGCCCCGCCGACCGCGCCCGGAGCCCCGACCGGACTGACCGCCACGCCCGGCAACGGCCAGGTCGTGCTGGCCTGGGTCGCGCCGGCCACCACGGCGGCAGCCCCATCACCGGCTACACCGCGACCGCGGCACCCGGTGGCGCGACGTGCACCAGCCCGACCCCCGGCTGCACCGTCAGCGGGCTGACCAACGGCACGCCGTACACGTTCACCGTGGTCGCCGCCAACGCCGTCGGACCGGGTCCGGCGTCGGCCCCCGCGTCGGCCACCCCGATCGCCCCGCCGACCGCGCCCGGAGCCCCGACCGGACTGACCGCCACGCCCGGCAACGGCCAGGTCGTGCTGGCCTGGGTCGCGCCGGCCACGCACCGGTGGCAGCCCCATCACCGGCTACACCGCGACCGCGGCACCCGGTGGCGCGACGTGCACCAGCCCGACCCCCGGCTGCACCGTCAGCGGGCTGACCAACGGCACGCCGTACACGTTCACCGTGGTCGCCGCCAACGCCGTCGGACCGGGTCCGGCGTCGGCCCCCGCGTCGGCCACCCCGATCGCCCCGCCGACCGCGCCCGGAGCCCCGACCGGACTGACCGCCACGCCCGGCAACGGCCAGGTCGTGCTGGCCTGGGTCGCGCCGGCCAGCACCGGTGGCAGCCCCATCACGGGCTACCGGGTCTATCGTGCGACCGCCTCGGGCGGCGAAACGCTCCTGGCGACCTTGACGAACGTCACGACATACACCGACACCTCGGTGACCAACGGGACGACCTACTACTACCAGGTCGCGGCCCGGAACGTCGTCGGCTACGGCGCCCGATCCGCCGAGGCTTCGGCGAAGCCCGCCACGGTCCCAGGGGCACCTCGGAACCCCAGGGCCACGAGGAGCGCCACCCTTGGCGTGAACCTGACCTGGACCGCTCCGTCATCGACCGGCGGGGCCTCGATCACCGCCTATCGGATCTACCGATCGACGTCGACGGGCACGGAGACCTTCCTCGTGGCAATCGGGAACGTGCTGAGCTACGTCGATACGGCGACGAGCCCGGGCGTCCGGTACTACTACAAGATCTCGGCGGTCAACCCCGTCGGCGAGGGAGCCCGTTCGGCGGAGACGAACGCCCTCGCGAGATGACCGGCGCCGCGCCGCATAAAGGGTCGTCGCGCGAGAAATGAGGTCCCGGGCGGGTCCGAACTAAGGCTCTGCCCGATGGCGCGAGGCGGCCCCGTCCGTAGCCTTCGAGATGTCACCGACAAATGACATCCACGGAGGCATCCCGAGATGCAGCCCATCGTCAGCATCGACTTCGCCAAGGACATCCGCCGAGCAGACCATGCCAGCGCGGCCCGGCACCGCCGCATGGTCGAGACCAGGTCCGAGGCCACCGCGACCCACCGCTTCGGCTGGCTCTCGCGCATCCGCACGAGCCTTCCCGCCCGACCCTCCACGCACCGCGCGGGCATCTGACGTCGGGTCCCGCCCTGCCGCCGGCCCCACGACCCGCATGCATCGATCCGAGCGGGACGACCGTATGTGATGATGCGGTCCGTGCCCGGCCGCGTCTCCAGCCCGACGTTCATCGGTCGACGCGTCCAGCTCGACCTCCTGCGTGACGCGCTGGCCGGGGTCGAACGCGAGCCGCGCCGTGTGGCGCTCGTCCACGGCGAAGCCGGCATCGGCAAGACACGGCTGCTCGACGAGTTCTGCCGTTCGGTCATCGAGACGCCGGTCGGCGCCGGCCCGGCACGAGTCCTACGGGGCGCCTGCCTCGAACTCGGCGGGGGCGAGCTGCCGTACGCGCCGATCCTCGATGTCCTCGACGCCCTCGGGAGCGGCCCCGCCACCGCCGAAGGGGCCACTACGATCCGGGCGCTGCGAGATGAGTTGGGCGGCGCCGGGGACACCGACGGCGTCGCTTCCGGACGTGGCCGGATCTTCCTGGCGATCCGCGACCTCATCGTGGGAGCCGCCCATGACACGGACGTCGTCGTCTGCATCGATGACCTCCAATGGGCGGATCGGTCGACACTGGAGCTCCTCACGTTCCTGTCGACCCGGCTCGCCAGCGCTCCGGTGCTCCTGGTGCTCGCCTACCGATCGGATGAGATGCATCGCAAGCACCCATTCCGCCCCGTCCTCGCCGAGTTCGAGCGAGGTGGGCTGGCCGCCGACGTCGAACTCACGCCGATGGGTCCAGCCGACGTCAACGACCAGCTCGAGGGGATCTTCGGCGCGGCGCCCGACGGGGCGAGGCTCGAACGGATCGTGACCCTGGCCGATGGCAATCCCTTCCATGTCGAGGAGCTCGCGGCACTCGACGTGGACGCCCGTGAGCTGCCACGGTCGCTGCGCGACGTCCTCCTGGCGCGTCTCGACCGGCTCGACGAAGCGACCCTCGACCTGCTCGGCCGCGCGGCCGTCGTCGGTCGCGACGTGGATGAACGCCTGCTGGTCGCCGTCTCGCAGCGCCCCGAGGACGAGGTCGGCACAGCCCTTCGACAGGCGATCGACCACCACGTCATCGAGCCGCTGCCGGGTGGTCATCGGCTGCGCTTCCGGCATGCACTGCTGCGCGAGGCCGTCTTCGACGATCTGTTGCCCAGCGATCGCATCGCACTCCATCGACGGATCGCCGCGGCCCTGGAGGGCCGCCCCGAACTCGCGGCGCCGTCGCCCGCGGCGGCCGCCGCCGAACTGGCATATCACTGGTCCGAAGCCGACGATCCCGCACGAGCCTTTCCGGCGCTCCTCGAGGCTGGCCGGCGTGCCCAGGCCGCCCACGCCTGGACCGAGGCGTCCGAGGCATTCGAGCGAGCCGAACGACTCGCGGCCTCAGGCGTCGGGGCGCTCGAACCGACCGAGCGTGCTGAGCTCGGGATGCGCTCCGCGTCGCTGGCGAGCTTTGCAGGAGACCTTCGACGAGGGCTGGCACTCGCCCGAGCGGCGGTCGCGGTCGACGACGGCGCCTATCCGAACAGGTCCGGCCAGCTGCTGAGCCGCCTGGCGACCCTCGCCAGTGACGCAGGGGATTTCGATCTGGCGGTGGAGTCGAACGAGCGAGCCATCGTGTTGATCCCTCCGGCTCCGCCGTCAGTGGAGCGTGTCGATGCCATCCTGACCCTCGCTGCCAGGCGGATGATCGCGGGCCGGTCGCGTGAGGCGATCAAGCTCGTCGACGAGGGCATCGGGCTGTGCCGCGCCATCGGCGTCGACGTCGTCGCGAAGCTCGGCGCGGCATTGGCGGTCCGAGCCATCTCGACCGCCTCGCTCGGTCGAGAAGCGGAAACGCAAGCCGCGGTGGACGAATCCATGGACATCCTTCGGACGCTTGGCGACGAGCCGTACTACGAGTCGTCCGCCATCTCCGTGAACGATGCGCTCGCCCTCTACCTGATCGGTCGCTTCGACGACGTCCTGACCTTGGTCGATGAGGCGATGGACCGTGCCGCCAGCATCGGGGCGACGCGAGGCGAGATCGGCTGGCTCGAGCCGAGGGCGGCGCTCGCGGCGTTCACCACGGGCGACTGGCACGGTGCCGCCGAGCGCCTCGAGCGCTTTCGACCCGATGCCGTCGCCGGCTTCCCGCTGCTCGACGTCGCGCACATCGAAGCGCTCATCGCCGGGGCCGTCGGTGACCGCCCCGGCGTGATGGCGGCGACCTCGAGGGGCCTGGACACGACCGCCCACAACGGGTATCGGGCCGTGTACCAGCATCTCCAGGCACTCGCTGCGCAGTGGGTCGGCGACCCTCGTTCGGCGGTCACGTTCGCGGAGGCTGCCCTCACGACGATATCCAGAGAGGAGGATCTGCCCACGTTGATCGACATCGTGCGGACGACCGCACGCGCATGCGCGGACCTCGCCGAGCAGCAGCGGGCGAGTCGAAGGGCGGCCGACGGGGACGGCCTTGCGAGACGGGCGACGGAGTTGGCCGGGCTGGCCGCCGATCTCGCCGCCGGCACGTATCAGGACGAGACCGGGTCCACGCCGTGGATGCGCGCGATCGCGCTCCAGGTCGACGCCGAGGCGGTGCGCGCAAGGGGCACGAGCGACCCGGACGGGTGGGAGGTAGCGGCGAACGCTTTGTCCGCGATCGGAACGATGCCCGAAGTCGCGTACTGCCGGTACCGGCAGGGGGAGGCGCTGCTGGTAGGTGGGGACCGGGTGCCGGCGACCACCGCTTTCACCGAGGCGCGAGCGATCGCCTCGAGGATCGGGATGACGCCGTTGCTCAGCTGGATCGACGCGCTGACCCGTCGGGGCCGTTTGAGGCTCGACGCCGCCCGTGGCCCCGTCGCAGATGCCGCGATCGCACCGATCGAGGCGGTCGAGGACCCGTGGGGCCTCAGCCGACGCGAGCGAGAAGTGCTCGCCCTGGTCGCGGAAGGTCGCACCAATCGAGAGATCGGCGAGGCGTTGTTCATCAGCGACAAGACCGCATCGGTCCACGTGACCCACATCCTCGACAAGCTCGGGGTCTCGAGCCGGACCGAGGCCGCGTTGCTGGCCGGTCGGAGCGGGATCGCGGCGCCCGATGGGATCGCCCGGTCCGACGCCTAGCGGCATCCGCCGGCGCCCCGCCGCCCTCGTCGTTCGTCCACTCACAGACTCGACGACGGTCCGTGTCCCCCTGCGGCCCCGGGCCGCGACGATGGCTCCAGTCACCTCGACACCAAGGAGCCAATAGCCATGATCGCCCTCACCATCATCACCATCGTCGGCTTTGCCGTGATCGTCGTGGCCGGCGCCAGGCTCGGCGCGGGTTCGGTCGACTCGATCGCCGAGATTTGGGTCAGCCCGACCCCGCTCGACCGCCCGCGGGGCGTCCAGGAGGAGGACCTTCCCCGGTTCGTCTTCCGCGACTCGGCTCCGTCAGGGTCCGCCGCCGCCTGAACCTCTACGTCCCGCCGAGCGCCACCTCGAAGAATCCGTCGAGCCGGCGCTCGTACTCGTCTGGGTCCGCCGCCGCCTGACCCTGACAGACAATCTGTCAGGAGCCGCCGCAGGCCACCGGAGCAGCTTCGCCAAGGAATGGGGCCAGCTTCGCCGACGAGAAACCTGCAAGCGGGCCCGCACAGGACTCGCGGATCATATCGGCGGCATTGAGCGTCGAGCCGACGCCGCCGATGTGGCGCAGCCAGGACATGTCCACGAAGTAGCCGCGTCCATCGGCGGTGACGGTCGCGAACCGATCAAGCCCGGGTCCGAGCGCTGTCAACGTCTCCCCGAGTTCGGACCGATACACCTCGACGGGGCTCGACTCCAGGTCCCAGATGCTCGTCCACTCACGCGAGAGTACGAAACCGGGCCATGGTCCATCGAGCTGGAAGTGTGGCGATCTATTCGGGACTCCTATGTTGCCGGTGAACGGCCGGTTCGGGCCAGGGATCGGGAACGAGACTCCGTCGGCCAGACGCACGAGTGCGGCATGGTCGCCGAGGTCGACATACACCCAGCCTGGCCCCCAGAGCACTCCTTGCGTGAACCCCTGCAGGGTCGCGGTGACCCCGTCATCGATCAGCCGCCGAACCTCGGCCGTACCTTCCCGCACGGCAACGTAGTGGGTGTCAGCAGGGTCACCGAAATAGACGCGGAGCAGACCAGGCACAACCTGCGGAGCAGCGCCAAGGCGGATCACAGACGTCCGATCACCCGACTCGACGTTGATCAATCGACCGTCGGGGCTGAAGGAACGAGCTCCAACCCCTTCACCCAGCGAGAGCGCTACCCGGCCATCGATGGCCGACCGGAGCTCGGCCGAAGCCTGTGACTGGTAGTCGATGAGAAGCCACTCGTGCCCCGGCAGAACCGACACGTTGAACGGTGCGACTGGGAGTGCGGCGATCTTGCTGGCACCCCAATCACGACGGATGTCGGCCCCGGTCTTGCGCGTCACGAGAACCAGCCCGGTGGAGGCATCGAGCACCTGTATCGAAGCGCCGTCGATAGGTTTGAGACGCCGCACGACGGACGCATCGGATAGCCTGTAGAGCGTCGGTGCTGTCGAGTTCCAGACCTGGAACAGATCTCGGTCATTGGCGTCGAACCTGACCAATGAATCGATCCCGTTGCACGTCTCCTTCAGCTTCCCCGCGACCGAGGCGTCGCGCCTGGTCCAGATCTCGCCGGGTGCAAACTCGAAGCAGACGAGCAGGTTCGCGTCGGGGCCACCGTCGTCACGGATCTGAGGCGAGTCAGACACCTCGCGGATCTCGCCGCCGTCCGCGTCCAGTAGCAGGGCCGGGCCGTCAGTCTGGAGCGCCCAGAAACGCGTATGGGCGTCCGGGCTCACGGCGACCGAGAACAACGACTTCGGGATCGTACGGACCAGGCCACCGTCTGACAGGCGACGGACTTCGATGCCTCCCAATTCGTACCATGCGAGGAATATCGGATCGGTCGGTTCTGACGAGAAGTGCAGGCCCCCAAGGCCATTCGCGAGATGGACGAGCGTCCCGTCGATCAGCCGGAGTTCGTGGGCGCCGTCCTCATAGGTGATCAACATCACCCGAGACGTTGCAGCGCTTCCCGCATACGACGGGACCGTGGCTGGCTTGGCGGTCCGCATCGACGCGGTCGTGAATCCAGGATCGCGCGATGCCACCGAGAAGTTCACGGGCTGGGAATCGAATGACACCGTCGCGATCGCCCTATCGAGGCCAAGAATGAGATGGCCGTCCAGACCGCTTCGCACCTCTCCCGGCGCGTCCTTCCGATCGACAAGGATGGTCGAACCGTCCGGGCTGACGAACAGGCCGTCGATGCCATCGCCGAGCGTCGAGGTACGTCCCCGAAGCGCGACCGCACGAACCTCGGAGGTCAGGTCAACGGGCGGGACGAGCTGGTTGGCAACGGCAAGTCCTTCAACCGCCAAGCGCAGGCCGAGCTGAGGTTGCGCTGCCGCGAGGCGGGCGCCCTCCGAGACCAAGTACCGTGCTTGAGCGGCCGTTTCGGCAGCTCGAGCGGCATTTTCGGCCCTCGTAGCGACCTCACCCTGGGTCGTCGCCGTACGCCAGCTTAGGAGCGCGATCGCCGTCAACACGGCCAGAACCGCTGTCACCCCGACGAGAGAACCGATCGTGACTCGGATCCGTCTCCGTCGGGCAGCGCCTTCTGCCGCTGCCACGGTCCGGCTCGCGTCGACGAACTCAAGCTCCGTGGCGCTCGGGTCACCCGGGTTGGCGTCCGCCCAGGCCACGGCCTCCTGGAGACGCGGACCCCGGAAGAGGTAACTCGAATCGCGCTGAGCGGCCGTCCATTCGGCCGTCGCCTCTGTGATGCGGCGATGCACCCTGAGGCCGGCGCGGTTCTCTTCGGTCCAATTCTGGAACCGCGGCCAGCTCTTGATGAGGGCCTCATGCGCGAGGTCGAGGGTGTCGCCGGTCTCGTCCCGGTTTGTCGTGATCAGGCGAGCGTCAACGAGCTTCTGGACGACTTCGTCGACATCGGATGACTCCGCGCCTGGGGGTCGAAGCTCCGCCATCGAGGCGCGGCGGCGCGTGATCTCAGCTCCGGTGCCCGGCTCGATCAGTCGAAGCAGGATCCGCCGGGCCGCTACCTGCTGGTCGGGAGTCAGGCTGGCAAAGACGCTCTCGGCCCGGTTCGCGATCGCTCCCTGGACACCGCCGATCTCTCGATATCGCTCGTTGGTCAGCCGTCCACCCTGACGGCCCTCCCAGAGCTCGAGGAGCGTGTGCTGGAGTAGCGGCAGGGCCCCTGCTTCCCCGCGCAGTTCGGCGAGGATCGTCTCGACCAACCCGTCTTCGAACCGGAGCCCGACGCGCCGGGCCGGCTCCACCATCGTCCGTCGGAGTTCGTCGCGCTCCATCGGCGCCACGAGGACGTCTCGTTCCCCCAACTGTGGCGCAAGCCCGGGAATGGCGGCAGCACGACCGAAGAAATCCGCACGCATGGTGACGACGACGATCGTCTGTCCACCGCCGACCGCGGAGGCGTCGAGGAGTGTAGCGACAAATCGGTCACGTTCTGAGCCGTCCCGACAGAGCGTGAAGACCTCCTCGAATTGGTCGACGATGACGACGAGGCGGCGGTCGCCGGGAGCCGTTGCAAGGGCCGTCTGGACCGTGGCGTGGAGCCCTCGATCGTTCTGGAGGAGCGTCGCCAGGATCGTTTCACGGATCGCCAAAGGGTTGTCGCCGCCGCCGATGTGCGGGGCGAGCATCGCGGCGAGGCTCTCCAACGGATGGGCTCCAGGGCGCAGGACGACGATCGGCCACCTGTCGCTACCTGGCAGCGCCCCACCACGAAGCTTCGGCACCAGGCCGGCTCGGACGACCGACGACTTGCCGCTTCCCGATGGCCCGAGGACGCCCAGGAAGCGATCACCGCGGAGTTGTTCGACCAGTTGCTGGGTCAGGGCTTCGCGGCCGAAGAAGAACTCGGCATGCTCCTCATCAAAGGCCTCCAGGCCTCGGAACGGATTCACGTCGGTCAACGGAGCGAGCGGCTGATCGTCGTCTGCCACGGATAGTTCGGACGCGAGGTCGTGCAGGCCCGCGTCGCTCTCGATGCCAGACCTGAGGTCGATCCACCGAAGTCGTCCCAGGAAGCCCGGCAACCCACGGAGGTCTGGCAGGTGGGCCCCCGGCAGCATCACGGGGACGATCCGGAATGCCGGGTCGTGCGTCCGGCGCTCAAGCACACTGCGCATCTCCGCGCGCTCCCAAGGACCTTGGTCCGCGGCACCGAGTAGCAAGACGCAGCTCCGACTCCCGTCCAGTGCGTTCGCAAGTGCAGGGTCCCACGGCTGATCGCTCGAGGGTGCTGGCAGGAGTTCGACGTCGACGCCCACGTGATGAAGGCGGTCGGCGAGGTCGTGCACCGCCACTTTGTCCGCTCGGCCGAAGCACATGGAGACCGCGGATGACGCCGCGTCCGGCTTTGCGCCTGCGGGCGCCGATCCCCCCTTGGTCACGCGGAAGAGGACGCCGTCCGGCGCGTGCGTGAAGAGTACCGGCGTACCCCACTCGAACGAGTTTGGGGCTGCGATGGCCATGCCCTTTCGCGCCTCGCCGAGCGACGTATCGACCGGTTCGCCGTCAGCGACGGCCTCGTAGAACGACCGACTGAACTCGATGGCGGCGTCGTCGGTGATCTCGTACTGCATCGCAATGACGGCGGGTGTGCCGTGTTGCACGAGGACGGTGGCTGTGCTCGAAAACAGGTCGGCTTCGTTGCCACGCGCACCCTCGCACGCATTGAGGACCGCGACGCGGAGGGGATCGTGGTCACCGAGAAGCCGGCCGAGATCGGTGGCGTACAGCCGCTGCGAATGGCCCTCCTCATCCGCGAGCACGACGAAACCTTCGGCACGGGCTTCATCGAACCCGCCATGTCCGATGAAATGAAGGACGTGCCATGGCCCTTGCCGCAGGGCAGCCTGCAGGTACCGCCAGGTCCGGCCCGCGAGCCACACGAGTTCGACAGTGCCACGGCTGCGCAGGCGGTCGACCGCGGACTCCAGTCGGACCCGTTCGTGCTCGGTATTGAGTTCGGGAAGGTCATCGGGGCTCACGACGACCCCGAGGATCCGCAATGGCGGCTCTACCTCGAGAGCCTCCATCGGCTCCGGGAGCGGGACGTAGCGGACGAGCGGGGTCGTCACCGAGAGGGACAGGAAGTCCCCGTGTTCACCGTCGTACAGATACTCCCAGGGCAAGAGCGCCAGGTCGGGCGCCGTGCAACGGAGCTTGAGTCGGAGCCCCTGATCACTGTCCTTGGCCTTCGCCTGGCTGACTTTGAGCAGCCCGAGGACCTCACCGCTGAAGAGGGCGTCGTACAGCATCCGGCCGAACTCGATGACGCTCGGCTCACCTACGACAGGCGAGGCCGCGTCAGGACTCGGGGTCGCCGCCGCCGCTCGCTGCGCCAGGTTGCCGGACCGGAACATGGCAGCCTGAAGCGCGTTGATACGTCCCTGCATACCCGCGTGATCGAACGGCAGGCGCATCGCCGCAGAGGCTTCGCCGGCTGGCGACCGCAGCACGGTGACCTCGTAGGCGCCGGCGACACCCTGCGAGACCTCGACATCGAAGTCGAGATAGTCCATCGAACCCCTCGGGTCCCGGTTCCGACCCTAGCCGCCGCGCGCCGAACTGAACGGTACCTCTAACGTCCGACGATGGGAATGCCGAGGCCGAACGGATCGCGAGCCTGGGACCCAGGCTCAGGGCTGTCCGAGGGCCGCCTCGAAGAACCCATCGAGGCGGCGTTCGTATTCCCCCGGATGGAGCAGGATCGATCCGGTGTGTGTCGCGCCGTCGACGACCCACGGGTCGACCGTCCCGCCCGACCCGCGAACGGCGTTCGCGAGATCAGACGCATATCGCACCGACAGGCGCTCGTCCGCGGTCCCGTGGACGATGAAGATCGGACGCCTGTCGAGCTTGGCCACGGCCTTGATCGGGCTCAACCCCAACAGGTCGTCGCCCGACTCGAGTCGGGCCAGGATGTAGCCACCGAACCGAAGGAATGACGGGAACCCGTGCCGGGCGAGTTCGGCCTGGACCGTGACGTCGACATCGGCATAGCTGCTGTCCTCCCAGACCGCGGCGACCCCCGGTTCCTCACCGGTGGCGATGAGCGCCGTCGCCGCACCCAGGGACATGCCGAGCATCCCGACGTGGTTCGGCGCGAACCCGCGTTGGACGAGCCAGTCCCAGCCTCCAAGCGCGTCCTGGTATTCGCGCGTCCCGCCGGCGTACCGGCCATTGACCACCGTCGAGTCGCCGTGGTTGCGCATGTCGATCATCAGGACCGCGATCCCGTCCTTGTGGAGCATCCCGGCGGCGAGCAGCATCCGCGGTTCCCGTTTGCACGAGTCGTGACCGTGGACCATCACCACCGCCGGTCCCTTGACGCCGCGATCGGACGGGATGTACCAGGCGCTGATGTCGATCCCGGGGTCGCGGCTGGGAAGGGTCTCCGTCTCGTACTCGGGCATCAGGTAGGGCGTGCTGTCAACGTGCGGGATGCTGTCTTCTCCGTCGGTCCGGAACGTCGCGGGCGTATCGTCCACGAACCGTCCACCGCATTTGGCGTGGGTGACCGACAGTGTGTCGTACACGACCGCGCTGGCGTACAGGTAACCCGCGACCAGCGCGACCATGAGGGTCAGCCCGACCAGGACGAGGGGCTTGCGCCATCGGCGCCTGGCGACGCCCGGGGTGGTCGAGATCGGGTCCATTCACCACCGATAACGTTCGAGCCGACGCGTCGTTACAAGGGGTGATGTAACGAGGAGCCGACGAACGCGTCACACGAGCATGACACCGTCGCGCACGCGAGGATCCGGGGTCCTGGCCGTCCTGCTGCTGGTCGGCTGCTCGAATGCGCCATCGACGAGCCCTACAGCCGCACGTTCATCGGTCGCGCCGAGCTCGGTCGTCCTCGCGAGCCCGACAGCCACCCCTGACAGCACGCCGAGTCCCGCACCCACCCCGACGCCGACACCCGACCCGGCGAAGACCGCGATCGACGGCTTTGCTGCGTGGGTCCATGACCCGAACATGCAGCTGGTGCTCGAGGTCGATGGCCAGCGACGGATCACCACTACGGACGGTATCCCGCTGTACGGCCTGATCCTCGTCCACGGTTCGGACACCTATCAGCTCGTCGGGGCCGATTCGGGGGTCATCGGCGTCTATGAACGAGCGACGCTCGGCGAGCGGACGACGCGCTCGATCGGGCTGAGCTACAAGCCCGTGGGAACCACTCTGCCGGTGCCCGAGCGATTCCACGACGCCCTGACCGCGTCGACCGGCTGGACCGATGTCGGTGCCGAGACCCGAGACGGGGCCACGGTCCGCCATCTGGTCGCCGGGGTCAGCGGCCTGACCGACGCGAGCTTCGTCGTCGACCCGTTGCCGTCGAACGCGCCCGCCGAGTTGCGCTCGACGCCGCGGCTCGAGGCCTGGGTCAGCGCTCTCGGGACACCCGAGGAGTTCAGCTACACCAGCGATGCGTATCTGATCCACTTCCACGTGGCCGAAGCGACCGGTGTTTCGGTCTCTGACGAGACCGCGCCCCTCGCCCGCCACACAGCGCCGAAGTACGGCGTGAGCTTCGACGTTCCGTCGACGATGACCTTCAGCCCGACCGCCGGTGGTGAGGTGAGCGGGCCGGGTGCGACCGTCATCGAGCTCTATTGCCAGACGAAGATCAAGGGCGGTCTCGAGGCCTGGGCCGGCGATGGCATCAAGTACTACACGGACCTGTGGGGCGATCCCGGAACCGTCATCGACACGAAGGTCGCTCGCGACGGCCCGAAGGCCGCATCGGCCATCCGCGTCATCCAGTCCACGTGGACGGACAAGACCGATGCCGCATACCCGGTCGCGATCGTGAACGCGGCCTTCGATTCCGGGAAGTACTCGTGCGACCTGCAGTCGAAGGTCGAGGCGGCGTTCACGGATGCTGGCCACGCCCGCTTCGACCGATTGCTCCTGACCCTCAAGGTGGCCCGCTGAGGTCCGATCCTCAGTCGAGGGTGAAGTCGTCCGGATCCTGGTAGCGGCCGGTCCGCTGGAACTCGATCTGCATCAACACGTCGTTGAGGAGAGACGAGGCGCCGAAGCGGAACCAGTCGGGCGACATCCAGCGCGGACCAAGGGTCTCGTACAGGACGACCAGGTACTGGATCGCCTCCTTGGCCACCCGGATCCCGCCGGCGGGCTTCATCCCCACCTGGCGACCCGTGGAGCGCTCGAAGTCGCGGATGGCCTCCAGCATGACCAGCGTGACCGGCAGCGTCGCCGCCGGGGTCACCTTGCCGGTGGATGTCTTGATGAAGTCGGCGCCTGCGGCCATCGCCAGCACGGACGCCCGACGAACGTTGTCATACGTCTCGAGTTCGCCGGTCTCGAGGATGACCTTGAGGTGCGCCTCGCCGGCCGCCTCCTTGACCTCGACGATCTCCTCGAAGACGGTCAGGTAGTCGCCTGACAGGAAGGCCCCCCGGTCGATGACCATGTCGACCTCGTCCGCACCGGCGGCGACCGCAGCCCGCGTCTCGGCGATCTTGATGTCGCGGAACGTCTGCCCCGAGGGGAAGCCGGTCGCCACGCTCGCGACCTTGACCGTGGAACCGCGAAGGGCCTCCTTGGCCTCGGCGACGAGCGCCGGGTAGACGCACACGGCCGCGACCGATGGGATCGTCGGGTCGCCCGGCTGCGGGCGCATCGCCTTGACGCACATCGCGCGAACCTTGCCTGGCGTGTCCTTTCCCTCGAGGGTGGTCAGGTCCATCATCCGGATCGAGAGCTCGAGGGCCCACAACTTCGAGGCCTTCTTGATGGACCGTCGCTTGAGCGAATCGACGCGTTCCTCCACGCCGACCTGGTCGACCGCGGTGACTCGCCCGAGGAGGCTTCCGAGGGGACCGGGACGCCGGTCCCACGCACGGATCAGGTCGTTGGCACGCTCGCGAGCGGGTGAGTCGGGACGGCGCGTGGCGGTCATGGGACGGAGAGGATACACCCGGTCGGAGCGTGTTCCGCCAGGCCCGAGACGCGAGCCGCGTCGCGCTCAGCGGCCGGCGCGGACCCTGGGGAGCGGTGGCAGGCCGTGCTTGCCGTCAACGAGGTAGTGGCGGAACCAATCGGTCACGACGCGCAGGTTCTCGATCCGCCGGAACGGCGTGCCCGAACGGGTCAATTCGTGTGTCTCGTCCGGCACGCGCATCAGGCGGACCGGCCGTCGCAGGGTCCGCAGGACCGTGAACAGCGCCTCGGCCTGACCGATCGTGGTGCGCAGGTCGCGCTCCGAATGCTGGATGAGCAGCGGCGTCCGGATCTGGTCCGCATACGCGATCGGCGAGATCTCGCGGTAGTAGCCCGGGTCGCTCCACGGGAGTCGCCTCGAACTCCAGCTTCGCCCAATCGCCGCCGGCGATATCCCCGGTGGTGAACAGCATCGTCATGTCGCTGACGCTGCGGCAGGTGACGGCGGCCCGGAACCGCGCGTCGTGCGAGACGATCCAGTTGGTCAGGTAGCCGCCGTAGGAGCCTCCGGTCACCCCGAGACGCTCCGGGTCGGCCAGGCCGTCCGCGACCAGCGCGTCCACCCCGGCGAGAACGTCGCGCGTCGGACCCGGGCCCCAATCACGGTGGTTGGCGTCGTTGAACGCCTGGCCGTACCCCTCGGACCCGCGCGGGTTGCAGTAGAAGACACCGATCCCGGCGGCGGCGAGGACCTGGAACTCCCAGACGGGCGACCAGCCATACAGCGTGTGCGGGCCACCGTGGATCTCCACGACGAGGGGTCGCCGGCCATCACCCGCCGGCACGAACCAGCCCTGGATGTCGCGCCCATCGACCGTGGCGTGGCGCTCGATCGGAGCGCGGAGCGTCAGTTCGTCGAGGACGTCGGCGTTGAGATGCGTGAGGCGGTTCGGGACCGGGGACGTGCGTCGGGCGGGCCTGTCGATCGTGTCGAGCAGCCAGACGTCCGGCGGCTCGGTCGGTGAGGATCGCAGGTAGGCCAACCGCGAACTGGCCCGGTCGCCCGCCGCGCCCGCAGCGCCCGACGCGGGCACGAGGTGCCATCCCGAGATGTAATGCTGTCCCTCCGTGAGGCGCTCGAGGCGGCCATCGTCGACGGCGAGTCGCCACAGCTCGTACGAACCGTCGATCGGCGCACTCAGGTGGATCCAACGACCGTCGCCCGACGGGATGATCGGCGTGGCCTCGCCACGGGTGACGTCGCTCGTCATCGAGGACCCGGGCATGAGGTCGTGTCGCGCGGACAGGTTCGATCCCCCGGTCGGGGTCGCATCCGAGCCGTCCGCGGCGAACCGCCAGATGTCGTTGCGGCTCCCTGCCCCACCCTCGAAGCGGTGCCCGCCAGCGACGATGGAATGGCCGTCGGGGAGCCATGCCGGCATGAAGAAGGACGATCGCGGCCCACGCGTGACGCCGATCACTGCAAGGGTGTCGACATCGACCACGTGGATGTCCTGGCGGAGCGCGAGGTCGGCGTTGCGTCGGCGGTTCGACACGAACGCGATCCGCTTCCCATCAGGGGACCAGGCCGGCTCGCCGTCGACGGCCGGTCCGTCCGTCAGTCGGCTGGCGGTCCCGGACGCGACGTCGACCAGCCATAGGTGGCCGATCCGGTCGTACAGGAAGCCCGCGCCGTTGCGCATGTAGTCGAGCCGATCGATGAACCGATAGTCCGACGAGGGTGGCGAGCCTGGCGCCGGCTTCGCGCCCATCCCCCGACGCCGCGAATCGATCTCACGGGTCGGGCCGCGGGAGGCGCTGACGACGACGAGCCGCGTGCCGTCGGGCGACCACTCGAAGGCGTCGACCCCGCGGGGCAGGTCGGTCAGGCGTCGGGCCTCGCCAGCGTCGAGCGGCAGGAGGTGGACCTGCGTCACATCCTCGCGGTCGTGCGGATCCGTCGGGAGGGCCGGCTCCTCCTCGACGATCGCTCGCCGATCCGACAGGAACGCCAGGGTCCGGCCGTCCGGGGAGAACCGAGGGTGTCGGTCGTGCCGTGCCCCCAGCGTCAGCTGGCGCGGTGCGGTACCGTCGGTCGGGATCAGCCACAGCGCGTGCCGGTACCCGTCGAACCCGGGTGACACGGTCTGCAGCGTCACGACGACGGCGGCCCCGTCGGGCGACAGGCGCGGTTCGGTCGCGATGCGCAGGCGAAACAGGTCGTCGGGGCGAGGTGGGCGCGTCACGGCGATCCTCCGGGAAACGGGACGACCCGAGTGTAGCGGGCTACCATCGACCGACGATGGCCGACCAGCTCTCGCTGCGTCTCGAGGCCGACCGCCTGCCCGACCTTCCGGACCTGCGGCCGATGCTTCCGCGTCCGCTGCCCGAACCGTTCGACTCCGACCAGTTCCTGTTCGAGCCGTGGTGGGGCGGCGAGCGTGCCCTCGTGTCGGTCGGCCCGGGCGACACGCCGGGGAGCGGGGCCGTCCGTATCGCCGATGCGGCGGGCCGGGACGTGACGGCCTCCCTGCCCGAACTGGCCGGACTGGCGGTCCGGATCGCTGCTCGCTCGGCGCTCCTCGACGGCGAACTGGTCGTGGTCGATGCGGCGGGGCGCGCCGACCCCGGGGAGCTGGCCCGTCGGCTCGCGGGTGAACCCGGGCGACCGGCCGCGTTCCTCGCATTCGACCTGCTGCACCTCGACGGGCGCTCACTGCTATCGCAGCCGCTCGTCCGCCGGCGCGAGACACTCCGCAAGGTGCTCCGTCCCGGCGACGAGGTGGTCGCGGTGCCCGCCATCGCGACCGAGGGCATCGCCCTGTTCGAGGCGGCGGTCGCCCAGGGCATCGCGGGTATCCTCGCGCGGCAGCGGACCGGACCGTATCTGCCGGGCATCCGGAGTCGGCTGTGGCGGTTCATCGCGGCCAAGCCGGGCGCGGCGGGTCCTGGGGCGGGCGCCGTGGGTGAGGGTGGCGCGACCACGGCCGCCGACGCGCCGGTCCCGGCGACAGCCGCGGCCCCGGTCCTCGCGCTGATCAGTCGGCTGCCGCTCGACGACGAGGCTTGAACCTGACGCCTGACGCCTCTGGGCACGAGGGCCCGTCGAGCGCAGCGGTCCCGCGATCCCCTACCCGGCCCGTCGCGCCGCCGCGACGAAGGCGCGCAGTCCCGGGCGCTGCCCATAGAGCAGGACCCCGGCCGCATACATCCGAGTGGCGACGACGGCCACCACGGCGATCGCGAGGACGAGGAGCGCCACCGCCAGGGCGACCTCCCACGGCTCGACGGCGGCCACCATCAGGCGGGCGAGCATCACGAACGGGCTGAACGGCGGGACGAACGAGGCGAGCGTCACCCATCGGCCGCCGCCGCCACCCAGCGCGACGAGCGCGAGCACGTAACCGACCATCGCGACGAGACTCAACGGCAATGACAGCGTCTGGAGGTCGTCCGGCCGGCTGACGAAGGACCCCATCGCCGCATAGATGAGCGCGTACAGCGCGAACCCGAGCAGGAAGAAGACGCCATACCCGGCCAGCAGCGCGGGCGACAGACCGACCAGCGGCGCACCCTCGGCCCAGTCCGGCCCGAGCACCGCCCCGGCGATCCGATCTTGGAAGGCGAGCAGGATCAGGGCCGGCACGGCCACGGCCACGTACTGGCTCAGCCCGGCGGCACCGATCCCGACCACCTTGCCGGTCAGCATCTGGCGAGGCGAAGCCGCGCTGATCATGAGTTCCATGACCCGACTGCTCTTCTCGGACGCGACCCCGGTCGCCACCCACATCCCGTAGATGACGATCGTGATCAACAGCAGGATGACGAAGATGACCCCAAGGAACGCCCGGCTCGCGGCCTGTTGCGCGTCCAGGGGGACGCCGCCCTCGGTCGCGGTGCTGACGGGCGCGACGTGGTACGAAGGCGTGACGAACGCCTGGCGGGCGGCGCCCGCCGGCAGACGGGCGCTCCAGTCGAGTACCCCGATCCCGAACGCGGCGATCCCAAGGAGCTGGCTGCGGGCACTGCTGGCGGCCTCGTGCGTCCGGAGCTCGACGTCCACCTGGCCGTTCGTGAGGCGCTCGACGACCATGATCCCGCCAAGTCGGCCGGCGGCCAGGGCGGTCTCCGCGGCGTTCGCGTCAAGCGCGGCGTCGACGAGATAGGGCTTCGCCCAGGTCGAGGGGTCGGCATCGGGTGGGCGGATGTTGAGCAGGCTGTCGGCCACCGACACGGCCCGATCGGCGAGCGCCGCGTCGGACGAGACGATGGCGATGCGCGTGACGGTGTGGCGATCGAGCGCCCGGATGGCGATCGGGGCGATGGCCACGAGCATGGCGAGCACCATCAGCACGACCGTCGAAGCCAGGAACAGCGGGCTCCGGACCCGGTCGCGGTATTCGCGCCGGGCGACGATCCCGGCGTTGGGCAGGAGCGGGTCGTGCCGCGCCATCAGGCGACCCCGCCCGGGGCCATCGCGGGCGCCGCGACCTCGCGTCCCGTCGTCGAGTCGTCGTCCGCGGGTCGGCCGACGTGCTCGATGAACAGCGCCTCGAGGCTCGGTTCGACGACCTCGAACCGGGTGACCGATGCACCGTGTCGGAGCACGGCCGCAAGGATCTCGTCGGGGAGCGCACCGGGTCGCAGTTCGAGCACGGTGCCGGCGGCATCGGGACGGAGGGCCTCCACCCCTGGGAGGTCCGCGAGCCATGTCGGCGCCGGGTCACCGTCGACGACCAGCCGGAGCGCACGGCGCCCGCTGGCCCGCTTGAGATCACGGATACGGCCGCCCGCGACGAGCCGGCCGTGGTCGACGATCGCGACCGACTCGCACATCGCCTCGGCCAATTCCATCTGGTGTGTCGAGAAGACGAGCGTCCGACCCTGGTCGCGGAGCTCCATGAACGCCTCGCGCAGCAGCACAAGGTTGACCGGGTCGAGGCCCGTGAACGGCTCGTCCATGAGCAGGACCTGCGGTCCATGGAGCACCGCGGCGATGAACTGGACCTTCTGCTGGTTACCCTTGGACAGCTCTTCGGCCCGCCGATCGGCATGGTCGGCGACATTGAACCGGGCCAACCAGGCCAGGGCCTCACGTCGCGCGCGGTCGGGAGGCAGGCCGTAGAGCGTCGCGAAGTAGACCAGCTGGTCGAGCACGCCCGAGCGAGCGTAGAGTCCCCGCTCCTCCGGGAGGTAGCCCCAGGTGCGACGCGGCAGGTCGGCCGTCGGCTGGCCCGCCCAACGGATCTCGCCGGCGTCCGCGCGGATGATGCCGAGGCAGATCCGCATCGTCGTCGTCTTGCCCGCGCCGTTCGCGCCGAGAAAACCGAAGACTTCGCCCGCGCCGACCTCGAAGGTCAGGCCGTCGAGGGCCGTGGTCGCGCCGTAGCGCTTCGTGACGTGATCGATCTCGAGGCTCACTCGCGGGAGGATAGTCCCGGGGCGCGGCAGACGCCCGGACCCGATGGTCCCGCCGAGCGGTGTCGACCGGTCTCGACCGAGCGGGTACGATCGAGGGCATGCAGGAACCCGCGCCGCGCACCATCCATGCGGACCGGGCCGCCGGACGGCTGGAGATCGGCTGGGCCGACGGCCACGACACGGCCTACGACACGGCCACCCTGCGCTGGCTGTGCCCGTGCGCGTTCTGCCGCGGTGAAGCCGGCCTGCCCGGATGGCTGGACAGCGGCCCGACCCTCACCGCCGAACAGACCCGCCTCGTGGATGTCACGATGGTCGGTGGCTACGCCATCGCCCCGACGTGGGCCGACGGCCATCACACCGGGTACTACACGTTCACGATGCTCCGAGATCGTTGTCCATGCCCGGCCTGCACCGCCCGACGGCGAGCGGCAGGCTCCGGGACCGAGCCCATCCCACACGAGGAGCACGCATGATCGTCGTCACGACGCCATATCTGTCCGGTCACCGGGTCGTCGATTCGAAGGGCATGGTGTTCGGCCTGGTCGTCCGCAGCCGCGGGCTGGGCGGCAACATCATGGCAGGCCTGCGCTCGCTCGGCGGCGGTGAGATCCACGAATACACGAGCCTCCTCGAGGACACCCGACGTCAGGCGCTCGACCGGCTGGTATCCAACGCCACGCTCCTCGGGGCGAACGCCGTGCTCTCGATGCGTTTCGACAGCTCCGAGCTGTCCGGGACGATGAGCGAGATCGTCGCCTATGGGACCGCCGTCATCGTCGCCCCCGAGGCGGGTGACGGATCCGCGGCGACGCCGGTCGAATGACACCCGGACTCGGGGGCGCCCGCGTCCTCGTCCTGCTCCTGGGCGTCGTGACCCTCGTCATCGGGCTGGGCTTGGTCCTCTACGGTGGTGTCGGCCTGTCGGTGCTCGGTATCTGGACCGTAGTCGTCGGTGCCGTGCTGATCGTCGGCGCGCTCATCGAGCGTGTTCGCTACCGCTCGGAGATGGCCGATCGCGATGGTGCGCCGATCGGACCGGGTGGCGGCGAGCCGCTTGACGCCCCGATGGAGTCGCGCTTCCAGCGCACCGACGAGGTGTTCGCTGACCCGACCTCCGGTCGGCGGATGCGGGTCTGGCTCGACCCGACGTCGGGCGAGCGACGGTACCGGGCCGAGGACGGCCTGGGATAGTCACTTCGGGGGCCTTCGGCCGGCTCGACGCGGCGTGCTATCCTCGCCGGCCGGGCCGCACCGCATCCTGCGACCCGATGCAGGAGCCAGACACCCGCCGATGGCCGCGATCGATCCAGGCGCTCCAGCCCGCCCGACGGTCGCGCCACGCCCGCGTCGCCCGCCCCGCGTCAAGACGCCGTTCCCCTACCTGAACCGCGAGCTGTCGTGGCTCGAGTTCAACGCGCGAGTGCTCCACGAGGCCCGGGACGAGCGGAACCCGCTGCTCGAACGGGTCAAGTTCCTGGCCATCTTCGCCAACAACCTCGACGAGTTCTTCCAGGTCCGCGTGGCCGGCCTGCGCCAGCAGGTCGAGGCCGGCAAGGTCGCTCGGTCGCCGGATGGCCGGACGGCCGAGGAGCAGTTGGCCGCCGCTCGAGAGCGCGTGCTCGGCCTGGTCGCCGACCACTCCACGATCTACGTCACGGTCCGGCGCGAGCTCGCGGTCGAGGGGATCGAACTCGTCGACTACGCGGCGATCCCGGAGCACCACGAGGCGCTCCGCCAGCGGTTCCTCGACGAGATCTTCCCGGTGTTGACCCCACTGGCCGTCGACCCGGGACATCCGTTCCCGTACATCTCCACGCTCAGCCTGTCGATCGCGGTCGGGCTGCGCGATCCGGAGACGGGTGAACGCGGGTTCGCCCGGGTGAAGGTGCCGCAGATCCTGCCGCGCCTGGTCGAGGTGGAGCCGTCGCGCTTCGTCCTCCTCGACCAGATCATCGAGGCGAACCTCGACGCCCTGTTCAGCGGGATGGAGGTGGACGAACACCACCTGTTCCGCGTCACCCGCAACGCCGACTTCGAGATCGAGGAGGACGAGGCCGACGACCTGCTCCTGGCGATCGAGGAGGAGCTCCGGCGACGGCGGTTCGGGGCCGCCGTCCGGCTGGAAGTCGAGCGCTCGATGCCCGCGGCGACCCGCGCGCTGCTGCTGCGTGGTCTTGGCCTCGGTGAGGCCGACTGTTACGAGATCAGCGGCATGCTGGACCTGACCGGCCTGTTCGCCGTCGCGGAGCTCGACCGACCCGATCTCAAGCCCCCGCCCTGGTCACCCGTGACGCCGCCGCGGCTCATCCCGCCCGACGAGGACGAACCGGCCGATGTGTTCGCGGCCATCCGTGCCGGCGACATCCTCGTGCACCATCCGTACGAGTCGTTCGCGGCTTCGGTCGAGCGGTTCATCACCCAGGCCGCCGACGATCCCGAAGTGCTGACGATCAAGCAGACCCTCTATCGGACCTCGGGCGACTCCCCCATCGTGCAGTCGTTGATCCGGGCGGCGGAGCGGGGCAAGCAGGTCGTCGTCCTGGTCGAGATCAAGGCCCGCTTCGACGAGGAGGCGAACATCGTCTGGGCGCGCAAGCTGGAGCGCGCCGGTGCGCACGTGGTCTATGGCCTGGTCGGGCTCAAGACGCACTCGAAGACCGCCCTCGTGGTACGTCGCGAAGGGTCCGGCCTGCGTCGCTACGTCCACATCGGGACCGGCAACTACAACCCGAAGACGGCGCGACAGTATGTGGACCTTGGCCTCCTGACGTGCCGGCCGGAACTCGGAGCCGACGTCACCGACCTGTTCAACAACCTGACTGGGCTGTCGCGTCAGCGGACCTTCCGGCGACTGCTCGTCGCGCCGCACAGCCTGCGGTCGCGGTTTCTCGACCTCGTCGATCGCGAGATCGGGCACGCCGCCGCGGGTCGACCGGCGCGGATCGTCCTGAAGCTCAACGCCATCGTCGACGTCGCGGTCATCGAGGCGCTCTACCGCGCGTCAACCGCGGGCGTGGCCATCGAGATGATCGTCCGCGGTGCCTGCTCGGTCCAGCCGGGGTCTGGACGGGGTGTCGGACCGGATCACCGTCCGCTCGATCATCGGCGAGTTCCTGGAGCACTCACGCATCTGGAGCTTCGACAACGGTGGCGAACGCGAGTGGTATATCGGCTCGGCAGACCTGATGGACCGGAACCTCGATCGGCGGGTCGAGGCGGTCGCGCCGGTCGAGGACCACGAGGCGCAGGCCCGCCTGGCGCAGATCGTCGAGGTGATGCTGGCTGACGACCGTCGCTCCTGGCAGCTCCTGCCCGACGCCACGTGGGTCAGGACCGAGACGCTCGAAGGGCGCGCAGGCACGATCGATACCTTCGAGGTCATGAAGGAGGATGCGCTCGCCCACGGCGGTGTCGCCACCTCGCCGCGTCGGCCTGGGTCGGGCGCCGGATCGATGGATCCACGGGCGTGACGACGACCGCCGAGCCAAACGTCGAGGTCGAACTGAAGTATCGCGTCGTCGACCTCGCAGCCGCCGAGCGGTATCTGAAGGCGGTGAACATCGGGACGTTCGGCGGCACATCGGCCGTCCATGCGACCGAGATGGAGGATCGCTACGTCGACACCGTCGACGGCGCGCTGGGGACGGCGGGGTTCGCCGTGCGCCTCCGCCAGTCGAGCCGTGGCACGATCGTCTCGGTGAAGTCGATCGGACAGACGGAGGGCCCGGGTGGCTCGGTCCGACGCCAGGAACTCGAGGGGCCCGCGGATCGGACGTCGGGACCGCCCAGCTGGCCGCCCTCGGACGCGCGGTCGCTGCTCATCGAACTGGCAGGCGACGCGCCGCTGGTCGAACTCGTCACGGTGCGCCAGCTCCGACGCAAGCGGGTGATCCGCGACGGCGACGCACGTGTCGAGCTCAGTCTCGACGAAGTCGAGGTCGTCGCCCGCGATACGGTGATCGACCGGTTCATGGAGCTCGAGGCGGAGCTCGTCCGAGGCTCAGAGGAGCGTCTCGCCGGATTGGCCGAGATCTTCGGCGCGGACCGGGCGTTGACGCCTTCGACCGAAAGCAAACTCGAGGCCGCGATGGCGGCGGTCCGCTCCGGCGGCTCGATCGATCAAGCGTCGTCGGGCGATGATGACGAGGACGATCGCGAGGACGGCGAGGTCGTGCCGGAGCCGCTGCCGGCCGCTCGTCCCGAACCGGTCGACGAGGTTCCGGAGATCGGTGCCTCGGACGGATCAGCCGAGGTCCACCCGACCTCGTCGGACGAGATCAGCGAAGCCACCGAGGAGGCGCTCGCCGACAACCGATTGATCGTCGGCAAGACCCCCGGGGTCACCGCGGATGACCACGTGGCCGAGGCAGGCCGCAAGGTGATGCGCTTCCACCTCGCCCGGATGCTGGCTCGCGAGGCCGGGGTTCGCGACGGGCGCGATCCGGAGGATGTCCACGCCATGCGCGTCGCGACGCGTCGGCAACGGGCCGCCTGGCGCGTCTTCGGAGCGTCGTTCCGCCAGCGGCGAACGAAGCGCTACCGCGACCGATTGCGTGAGATCGCCGCACGCCTCGGTGCCGTGCGTGACCTCGACGTCCTGCTCGAGGTCGCCGATCTCTACCGCGCCGACCTTCCGGTCACCGAGCAGCGCGCCCTCGAGCCACTGCTCACCGACTGGCGGACCCACCGGGACGATGCGCGCGTCCTGCTCGTCCGCGAGCTCGACTCGGACGGCTACAAGCGATGGGTCGACGACTACCGTGACTTCGTCCGGACGGAGGGCGCGGCGGTCATGCCAGTCGGTCCGACCCAGCCGCACCGCGTCCGCGACACGACGGCGTCGCGGGTCTGGGCCGCCTACGAGCAGGTCCGGGGCTACGAGCCCGTGCTGCGCTGGGCCGATGTCGAGACGCTCCACGAGCTGCGCATCGCGGGCAAATGGCTGCGCTATACGCTCGAATTCGTGCGCGAGGCACTGGGCGACGACGCCGCCCCGCTCATCGCGAGGGTGACGGCGCTGCAGGATCACCTCGGACTGATGAACGACGCCGATGTCGCGGCGTCGATGGCGCGGACCTTCCTGGTCGAGCATGCCGGCGACCTGTCGCCGCTCGAGAGTGCGGCCATCGGCCGTTACCTCGTCAATCGCGAGCGCGAGGTCGCCCGTCTCCGCCGAACGATCGGGGCATCGTGGCGAGGCGTCGCCGGGCGTCAGCTTCCGCCGGTCACTCGGGCGGGTCGTCGCCGGGTTGTAGCCTCGGATCGCGCGTCGCGCGCGGGCTCCGACGCTCGACCGGCCGGGTCAGTTTCGCCAGCCGCGCGCGAGATCGGCCAGGCTGTCGCGCCACCCAGCCCCGACGTGGTCCACCGCGAGGATCGCGCCCTCGCGGATCCCCGCTTCGGAGACCCGGATGCGATCGACGCCGTAGCGGGCGAGGATGGCGTCCATGATCGCCCCACCCGCCGGCAGGACGCGGGCCCGGATCGGGTTGATGAGATGGCGTTCCGCGGCGACCGCCGCCGGCTCCGTGGCGAGGATCGCCAGCGCCTCGACGATCCGGTCGTGGGTCAGCGTCCGATCGAGCGCCGCCGCGGGCAGGACCTTGAGGAGGTTCGACGCCGTGCCGCCGACGGCCACGATCTCCTGCGGCTTCGCCTCGGGTGCGTCGCGGACGGCCTCGACGGCGGCGGCGCGCATCGCGTCGATCTCGCTCGGGGTCGGTGGATCGTGGCTCACGAACCGATCGGTCAGGCCGGCGCCCCCGAGCCTGAGCCCGGCAGCGCGAGGGGGATGCGTGGCGTCGACGAAGCAGAATTCCGAGCTCCCGCCACCGACATCCACGACGAGCGTCTGATGCGTCACCGGCATCCCCTCGGTGACGCCGACGATCGTGAGAAAGGCCTCTTCCTCGTGTGACAGGACGTGCAGGGGCGCTCCGGTGGCGAGGCCGACGTCGTGGACGACCATGGCCGCGTCGGCGGCACGTCTGATCGGTTCGGTGCCGATGAAGGTGACACTCGTCGCACCGAGCCGGCGTGCCGAGTCCGCGTACCTGACGAGCGTGGCCACGAGTTCGCCCCGCGCAGCCCGGCCCAGGTAGCCACGCTCGCCGACCGCCGAGCCGAGACCGAGGAAGACCGATTCGTCGACGAGCGACTGGAGCCGATGGCCGCTGATGACGGCGACCAGGACGTGGACCGAATTCGAACCGAGGTCGACCGCCGCACCGACGACCGGTCGAACGCCGGGCCCGTCGACCGGGGTCGCGATCGGCTCGAGGTCGACGTCAGGGGTTGGGAGCGCCGGTGTCGCCGCCAGCTTGGTGAAGGGACCTCCGCGCTGCGGTCGATTTCGCTGCCGTCGTCGCCGAGGCCGCTGGCTTGCGGGTCGCGGCGGGCTTGCTGGTCGTGGTGGGCTTGCGGATCGTGGCCGCAGGCTTGGCCGCCGGCTTTGGCGCTGTCGTGGCCGCGGGCTTTGCCGCGGTCGAAGGCTTGGCGGCGGTCGCTGCCGGCTTCGCGGGCGCTCGTCGGGTGGTCGTCGACGGCTTCGGGGCCCCGGCCGACGCGGCGGATGCCCCCGGTTTCGTCGTCGTGGCGGGCTTGCGTGCCGCGGCGGGCTTCCGTGTGGTGGCGGCCTTCCGTGTCGTCGTCGGCTTCGTCGTGGTTCGGCGGCGCGGCACGGGCTTGGTCGCCGCGGCCGTCGCCACCACGACCGCTGCGGCCGCGGGAGCCGCGGTGGCGGACTCAGCCGGGGACGCCGTCTTGACCGGTGTGACCGCATGGACCGCATGCGCGGCCGCGGACCCGACGCCCTTCGCCGCGCCGGTCACTCGGCCGCCGACGCCCCTCGCTGCCGAGCGGACCCGGGTGACCCCCCCGCCGACCCGGCCCGCAGCGGACCCGGCGCTGCTGGCGGCCGACCCGGCGCTGCTGGCGGCGGACGCGACCGCGGCCGCCGCCAGGCTCGCCACGCGCGCGGCCAGGGTGGCCACTTCCGAGGCCGCCTCGGCGGCTTGCTTGGAGCGTTTCGCGACCTGCTTGCGACCCTTGGATCCCTGCGCCGCGGCGAGCTGGCGGAGCCGTTTCGCCTCGAGCGCGCGGGCCTCGACGAGGCGCTTCTCGAGCTTTCGTAACTCGCGCGCCGCGCTCTTCGACATCGGTGTGACGACGCCCTTGGCATCCACGACGAGACCGGCGACCGCGTCGACGACCACGTCTCGTTGACCCTTGTCCCCGCCGGACTCGCCGCTTCGACTGGCCATCGATGGACCTCCGTTCAGCTGCGCTCCGCGAGCGCGCCTTCGTACAGGCTGGTGGATCGGCCGGTCGCAACGGACCGACGCGAGATCGGCAAGTCTGCCATGTTCGGCGCGCACGTCGAGGAACGAGGCGTCGCGGCGGCCATCGTTCACCAGGGCGCCCGCACTGGCCACGACGATCGAGCTCCGGCCGTCGGACACCTGCCAGGCGTGCGCGCGATGGACATGACCATGCAGCGCGAGGTCGACGCCGAGATCGGACAGCAGGGCGAGGACGTCGCCGGCGCGGTGGGTCAGGTCGCCATCTCGCAGCTTGCGACCTGGGACCGGCAGCAGCCCGTGATGCAGCGCGAAGACCCGCAGGGCGCCGGGAGCGGCGCGTCGCATCTGGCGGGCGGCGACCTCGATCGCTTCGGAGCGGAGCCGAGGCGTCGAGTTCACCGCCACCACGTGGACGTCGCGGCTGCGATAGCCGGCGGTCGGAGGACCGAATCGCGCCAGCCAGACGGCATCGGGATCGGCAGGAGCGCCACCATCGATCCCGACGTCTTCGACGTTTCCGGCGGACGGGTCCTCGAAGCCGAGCGTCAACGCGGGCTCGAGCGCGAGGAAATAGTCCAGGTCGGAGTCGACCGGCAACGGACGTGCCTCGCCGGGCGGTCCGACAGACGGCTCGAGATCGCGGTTGCCGGGGATGACGACGCGCGGTATCGACCCGAATCGGGCGAGCTGACGCGCCACCTCATCCAGCTCGTCGGGCCGCCCGTCCGCAGAGAGATCACCCGTGACGATGACCAGGTCCGGCCCGCAGGCGATCGCGGCATCGATCAGCGACTGGAGTGCCCGACGCAGCTCGGGCGAGGCATCGAAATGGAAGTCCGATAGGTGGACGATCCGTGTCATCGCGGCACGACCCGCGACCGCTGACCGGCCGCCGTCGCCCGCGTCGCGATCACCGCGTCGGCCGCGCGGAGGAGACGCTGCCCGACCGACTCCACGGGAGCCGTGGCATCGACGCGCGTGAACGACGCCAGCCCGGCGTACCGGTCGAAGCAGGTATACAGCCGTCCTTGGAACAGGCGGTAGCTCTCGCGGAGGTCCGCCGACAGTCCCAGGTCGAGACCGGCCTCGTACGGATCGGGATCGTCCGTGCGACGGGCGATCGAGGTGTCAGCATCGACGTCGAGGAACAGGACGGCATCGGGCGGCGGGACGAAGGCGAACAGCGCCCCGAGCCAGTCGGCATCGACCCCGCGAGCCTCGGCGCGTGCCATCGGCGTCCAGCAGTAGCGGTCCGCGATGACCACGAGCCCGGCTCGTAGCGAGGGCAGCACGACCTGTTCGACCCGTTCCGCGAGGTCGGCCGCGTACAGCAGGGCGGTCTCGGCCGGATCCGCACGACGGTCACGCTTGGCCCTGCGGATAAGGTCGCCACTCAGGTGCGAGCTCGCCACCGACGTTCGCGTCACACCAAGGCCGGCGTAGCGAAGATGCTCCTCCAGGCGACGGACGTGGGTGGAGCGACCGGATCGGTCGATGCCCTCGAGGACGAACAGGACGCCGGGTTCGCCATGGGCGCCCGGCCGGGCGGGCTGGACCGTAGGAGGCGTCGTGACGGTGACGGCGGCCGAGACGGTCATGCGCGTCCCGCGACGCCGGGAGCGCCGACCAGGAGCGGTCGAACGGCGTCGCGGATCGCCTCCACGCGAGGCAGCCCCTCCACTCGCCGATCGAGGACCAGCGCGGGGACGGCCCACGGACCCGCGTCGCCTCCACCGAGCAGCCAGTCATAGGCGGCCAGCAGGCGCTCCAGGAACTCGCCGTAGGCCGCCGCGACGGCCTCGCCCGTGCCGGGTGCGGGGCGGCTCGCCAACGCCTTGGCCAGCGCGGCCGCGGGTTCCTGGCGGTGGAACAGGATGAGATCGGGCCGGGGCGCGAACCGGTACAGCGAACCCGCCCAGGCCGGGTCGAGACCGCGCGCGACCTCACGCGCGACGCCGGTCCAGGCATAGCGATCGGCAAGCACCACGTCACCACGCGCCAGGGGCCGCCGGACTTCGAACGCCATCCGACCCGCGGCTTCGGACGCCGCCAGCAATGCCGCGACCCGCGGGCTGAGGATCTGGCGCCCGCGCGGGGCTGCCGCCGCCCGAGCGACCAGCCGGGACGGTTCCCACATGACGAGATGGACCCGGCGGCCCTTGCGCTCGAGCCATCGGCCAAGGGCATCCAGGCCCGCCGACTTGCCGGACCCGTCGAGACCCTCCGCCGCGATCAGCAGTCCACGCGTCCCCGTCGTTGCCACGCATCGGATGCTAGCGCCTCGGGCCGCCCCGACGATCGGGGCCCGTGGCTGTTAACAATCGGTAACAGCTCACCAAAGGCGCGTTGACTCCCGGCATGGATGGTCTCCTCATCGCCGAGGGGGACGCGCGTCCCGAAGGACGGTCCGCGCATGGGTCGCGGCCATCAGGAGGAACACCGAGTGATCTTGACGACGCCCAAGCGCCTGGGTGCGCTCGCCCTGGTGGCGACCATCGCCCTGGGAGCCTGTTCGAGCAGTGGCGGATCCGCCGCCCCATCGGCTGCCGCACCGTCCGCCGCGGCACCGTCGGCCGCGGCACCGTCCGCCGCGGCACCGTCGGCCGCGGCAAGCACCTCCGCCTCGGCCGCCGCCGTCACCGGGACGATCAACGTGTCCGGATCGTCGACCGTCGAGCCGATCTCGACCGCGGTCGCCGAGTTGGTCAAGAAGGCCAATGCGGGCTTCAACTACACCGTGACCGGCCCCGGCACCGGCGACGGCTTCAAGACATTCTGCAAGGGCGAGACGGACATCAGTGACGCGTCGCGCAAGATCAAGGACGAAGAAGCCGCGACCTGCAAGGCCGCAGGCATCGAATACACCGAGTTGAAGATCGCCTATCGACGGCCTCACGGTCATGACCTCACCCGACAACAGCGCCGTGACCTGCCTGTCGTTCGCCGACCTGTACGCGCTGACCGGCCCACAGTCTCAGGGCTTCGACAAGTGGTCCGCGGCGGCGACGCTCGCAAAGTCTCTAGGCTCGAATACGGTCTTCCCGGACACTGACTTTCCGATGACGGGCCCCGGCGAGGAGTCCGGCACGTACGACGGCTACGTCGAGCTGGTCATCACGCCGATCGCCGCCAAGCAGAACCCGGTCCAGAAGTCTCAGACGCGTCCCGACTACGTCGCGAGCGCCAACGACAACGCGATCATCGCCGGCGTCGCCAGCTCGCCGAGCTCGTTCGGTTGGGTGGGTTTCGCGTTCGCCCAGGAGAACAAGGACAAGGTCAAGGAGATCGCGGTCTCCAAGGACCCGAACGGGACCTGCGTCGCGCCAACGGATGCCACCATCTCGGACGGCACGTATCCGCTATCGCGCAGCCTCTACCTGTACGTCAACAAGGCCAAGGCGAAGGCCAACCCGGCGGTCGTCGGCTATGTCGACTACTACCTCGCGGAAGGCACCATCTCAAAGGTCCTGCAGACCGTCCCATACGTGAACCTGCCGGCCGATGCACTGGCCGCCACGCGCGCCACCTGGGAAGCCAGCAAGTAATCCCCTCCTCACGTGACCGGCCGGACCAGCTCGGAGGTCCGGCCGGTTCACTCTTCCCATCGACCCGTACACTTCTAGACCCTCAGATGACGATGGTCGCGCCGGAGGAGATCGAATGACAGCGGCGAGCACGCCGGCCCCAGGGAGTCGCCTACGCGGCACCGCGCAACGACGCCGGAACGAAGGCGTCATCAGGGCCATCCTGTTCGCGGCCGCGTTCGTCTCCATCCTGATCAGTATCGGGATCGTCCTCTCGCTCGTCTTCGAAGCGATCGCCTTCCTGTCCCAGATCGAGCTGTCCCAGCTATTCGCCGATGGCTGGTTCCCGCGCCGTGGTCAGTTCTCGATCCCGACCGTGCTCGCCGGGACGCTCATCATCACGCTCGTGGCGATCGCGATCGCGGCGCCGATCGGCCTCGCAAGCGCGATCTACCTCTCGGAGTACGCGAGCTCGCGGGTTCGCGGGATCGTCAAACCGATCCTCGAGATCCTGGCTGGCATCCCCAGCGTCGTGCTCGGGTTCTTCGCGCTGACCTGGATCAGCCCGAACGTCGTCCAGGCGATCTTCTCGAGCGCGAAGGGCTTCAACATGCTGGCCGCGGGTATCGGCGTCGGCATCCTGACCATCCCACTCGTCGCCTCGATCTCTGAAGACGCCATGCGGGCCGTCCCGAGCGCCCTGCGCGAAGCCTCCTACGGGCTCGGCGCACGCAGACTCAGGACTTCGGTTCGAGTCGTCGTTCCGGCGGCGATCTCGGGCATCGTAGCGGCGATGATCCTGGCGATCTCGCGAGCGATCGGCGAGACGATGGTCGTCGCACTTGCCGCCGGCGCGACGGCAGGATCGCTCTTCACGTTGAACCCGCTCGGCCCGGGCCAGACCCTGACGGGAGCGATGGCCTCACTCGCAGCCGGTAGTGATCAGGTCACGGGCAACACCGCGGCGTTCCAGAGCCTCTTCTTCCTCGGGCTCCTGCTGTTCCTGATGACGCTCGGCCTGAACGTGCTGGGCGACTCATTCGTTCGGCGCACGCGGCAGAAGTATTGATGCGCCGATGACCGCTTCTTCGATCGTCGCGAGCACGGCGAGCCGGTCGGTCCGTCGCCAGGGCCTGGATGTCCGTGGCCTCGTGTTCGCCGGCGCGCTCCTGCTGGCGCTGCTGTTCTCGCTGGCCGTGCTCGCCGTCCTCGTCGGCACCCAGCTGGCCCGCGGGCTGCCGGTCTTCGCCGAGCGAGGTGTCGACTTCCTGACGTCCGACCTGTCGAGCAACCCGGCCGACGCCGGCGTGGCCCAAGGCATCATCGGGACGGCATTGCTCGTGATGATCGTCGCTTTGGCCGCGTTTCCGATCGGGATCATGACGGCCGTCTTCCTCGAGGAGTACTCGGCCGACAACCGCCTCGCGCGGTTCATCGATATCAACATCCGAAACCTCGCCGGTGTCCCGTCGGTCGTCTACGGGATCCTCGGCCTGACGGTCTTCGTGGGCCTGTTCGCGGCGGTCGGCGGAGGCACGGGCAAGACCGTCATCACCGGCGGCCTGACGCTGGCGGTCCTCATCCTGCCGCTCGTCATCATCACGTCGGCCGAGGCCATCCGGGCTGTGACCGAACGCCTTGCGGGAGGCCGGCTTCGGGCTTGGTGCGTCGCGCTGGCAGGTCGTCCGCAAGTTGATCCTGCCGGCGGCCGCCCCTGGCATCCTGACCGGCACGGTGCTGGCACTATCTCGCGCCATCGGCGAGACCGCGCCGCTGATCCTGGTTGGCGCAGTCCTCGGTTCGTTCTCGACCGGTGGCAGCGTCGGCGATCTCCTGACCGGACCGTATACCGCGTTGCCGGCGATCGTGTTCGATTGGGCGCGCAAGCCGCAGCAGGAATTCCAGGCCCTGACTTCGGCGGCGATCATCGTCCTGCTGGCCGTCACGATCATCGCCAATGCCTTCGCGATCATCCTGCGCAACCGGTACGACCGGAAGTGGTGACCGATGAACGCCCCGAGCCGAACCAACCGTTGCCCGACCAGGGAGAACCGATGACGACCACGATCACCGAGCCACCCACCACCCTGCCGGCAGACGTCGTCGTGGGCTCCTCCGTCCGCGCCGAGACCTCGGAGGAGGCCGCCGTCGCTGCGCCGACGGTCATCAGCTTGCGCGATGTCGGGTTCTACTACGGCTCGTTCCGTGCCGTGAAGGGGATCACCTTCGACGTCCCTGCCCATCAGATCACGTCGATGATCGGGCCGTCCGGTTGCGGCAAGTCAACGCTGCTCAGGACGATCAACCGGATGAACGACCTGATCGCGGGCACGCGCCTGGAAGGCGAGATCCTCTACCACGACGAGAATCTGTACGCCTCCTATGTCGACCCGGTGGAGGTTCGTCGGCGGATCGGGATGGTCTTCCAGAAGCCGAACCCGTTCCCCAAGTCGATCTACGACAACGTGGCGTTCGGTCCGCGACTCAATGGCTTCAAGGGCGATCTCGACGGGTTGGTGGAACAGAGTCTGCGTCGGGCGGCCATCTGGGACGAGGTCAAGGACAAGCTCAGACAATCCGGCCTTTCTCTCTCGGGCGGCCAGCAACAGCGCCTGTGCATCGCGCGGGCGATCGCGACCGACCCCGAGGTCATCCTCATGGACGAACCGTGCTCGGCACTCGATCCGCGGGCGACGCTCCAGATCGAGCAGCTGATGGCCGAGATCAAGGAGCGCTACACGATCGTCATCGTGACCCACAACATGCAACAGGCCGCCCGCGCATCGGATCGGACGATCTTCCTGAACATGGCGGAGGATCGCGCCGGTTACGTCGTTGAGCAGGGCGAGACGACCCAGATCTTCACGAACCCGAAGGAACAGATGACGGAGGACTACGTGTCCGGTCGGTTCGGCTGAGCGGTGACACGACCGTGACCGACCAACCGACCACCCGGGAGAGTGCCATGGACGCACAGATCAACGAACTCATGCATGACGCGGGGACCGCCGCCGCGACGCCGGTGCCAGCGGCGCGGAGCGCTCTCGACCGCGACGAGAGCCTCATCCGCGACGCCGTCCTGCGCATGGGCGCCCTGGTCGAAACCGCGATCAGGGAGGCGAGTCGTGCGCTGAGCGGTCATGACGCCGCCCTCGCACTCGAGGTCATCAAGGGCGACGCCATCATCAACGAGGCCCAGCGCGGCGTGTCGCGGCTCATCTCGGTCACCATCGCGACCCAGCAGCCGGTCGCTCGTGACCTGCGCTACCTGTTGACGCTCGACCACGTTACGTACGAGCTTGAGCGGATCGGCGATCACGCGGCATCGGTCGCCAAGGCCGTCATCAAGCTGGCACCCGAGCCTCCGCTGGCGCATTACGTGCACCTGCCGGAAATGGCTGAACGGGCCGCCGTCCTCGTCCACGGCGTCCTCCGAGCGCTGGTCCAGCAGGACGCGGTGAAGGCACGCGAGATCGCCGCTGAGGACGACGAGATCGATCGGCTCTATCACGCGACCTTCGACGAGGTGGTGGAGCTGATGCGTCAGGATCCGGCAAACGTCGAGCGCGGCACCCGGATCATCATCGCTTCGCACTACCTCGAGCGGATCGGCGATCGGTCGACCAACATCGCCGAGGATGTCGTCTACCTCGTGACCGGTGACGTCGAGGACCTCAACCCCTGACGGTTGCGGCGCCCGACCGCGCGTCGGGTACGCTGTCGGGGTCGTGATCGAACTCCACTTCCTCCGTCACGCGGACGCCGGCAACCCGATGGCATGGGTCGGTCCGGACGAGGATCGACCGCTCTCGGCCAAGGGCCAGAAGCAGGCCGACCGGCTGGGCGCCTTCCTGGCCGGCATCGGATTCAAGCCCGTGGTCATCATCACCTCGCCAAAGGCGAGGGCGGCCCAGACCGCCGAGGCGGTCGCTCGCCACCTCGATCTCCCGGTCACCACCGATGACCGATTGGGGCACGCGCTCGATATCGAGACGCTCGAGCGGATCCTGAGCGACGCCGGCGCCCCTTCCCGAGCGGTCGTCGTCGGGCACGACCCGGACTTCAGCGAGCTCGTCGCGGACCTGACCGGTGCCGGCGAGGTGCCGATGCGCAAGGGCGCGCTGGCGCGGATCGACATCGCGCGGCCGCTGCAAGCCGGCGCCGGCACGCTCCGCTGGCTCGTCCCACCGGACCTCCTCAAGCCCGAACGCTGATCGGTCCAAGGGGCGCGTTTACATGGGCCACGTACCATCTCCGACCGTCGGGGGACGACGAGGAGGAGACGACCCTGCATGACTGACCACAGTGAGCGTGCCCAAGCCCTCGCGACCGCCATCGAGAGTGCGCCGGTGAACGAGGCTGACCCGAGCGCCGCCCGCGCCGGCTGGATCATCGTGTCGCTGCGGTCACTCGGATTCGAGGTGGTCGCCCGCGAGGACCTCAGCGAGGCGCTGGCGTGGGCAGGACGAGCGCCCGAGGAGGCCGACGCCCTGGCCAGCCAGCTGTATCGGCACCTCCGAGGTCGGAGTCTCGACGACTGACGATCTGATGACCGACCGGTAACCGGCCGTTCATCACGCGAGGGGATCATGGCCTCATGCGAGACCCGCTGGCCCATCCGAAGCGAACGATCGCGGACCTCAGCGTCTGCGTCTGGATGGTGCGCGAGGTCCGAGCGTCGTCTCGCAAGCCTCGGCCGGAGGCCCCGGGGCGTGATCTTAGGCCCGAACGCCGGGGGCCGAACCAGAACCGCGGGTATCCGGAGGCATGGGACGGAGTCTCGGGCCCGCACTGACTTGCACCCTGTCGATCGGCCCTCGGATGGGTCCGGGCCGATGCGCACGACCCCCGCTTGTGGTCTCTCCTCGCGGGGGTCGTCGCTTGTCATGGTGGACTCGAGGACGGATCCATCGGCGTTGAGCGATGACTCGCCGGCGATCCGCCGTTCATGTCACCGAAGCACGATGCTCCTGTGGATGCATCGGGGTCACCATGGTCGACGACGGCAGCGCTGGATCCGCTCGTGAGTACCGCGCGATCAGCTGGTGGTCATCGGACTGGTGGCGTCCATGGGCGGACCGCGGTCGCCCCGCGCACGACATCGACGAAGCCGTCGGCAGCGACGGGCAGCCACGGCCCGATCTCGCCGTCGGGCCACTGGACGCGGACCTGCGCCTCGGTCGCGGGGCCGAGGCCGACATGCGTCCAACCGAGCTGACCCCCGACATGCCCGCCGCCGACGACCGACTCGCGCTGGACCGTCACGTCTCCGGCCTTGACCTCGACCCACGCACCGATGGCGTCATGATTCGACCCGGGTTCGGAGGGGCGGACGGCGAGCCAGTGGCCCATGGGCGCGGGTCGCGCCGCATCGCCGGAGCCGACGTTGCGCCACAGCCTCACCGGGTCGCCGTAGTTGACCTGCACGAGGTCGAGCAGGCCGTCGAGGTTGAAGTCGGCCAGCGCAGCCCCACGCCCACGGGCGAAGTCCACGATCCCGGCGGCCTCGGCCCCCTCGACGAAGGTTCCGTCAGCCCGCCCGAGGAACAGGTTGCTCGGGTCCTTCACGGCGTATTCCGCCTGCGCTTCGACATTGCCCTTGGAGATGTACAGGTCCATGAACCCGTCGTTGTTGACGTCCTCGAACTCGGGGTGCCACGCGGTGGACGGCAGGCCCTCGTCCCCGGCGTACGGACTGGTCGCGGTCACACCGCGTGCCAGGGCGATATCGCGATAGGTCGGCTGGCTCGGACCGGCCGCGAGCGTCTGGAGCTTGTTGTCGCCCTGGCTCGTCAGGAAGACCTCGGGCAAGCCGTCGCCGGTGAGGTCCTGGCTGGCGATCCCCATGCCCCAGATCTGCAGCGAGACCCAGCCATCGCTCTTCGTGTAGGGCCGCGGCGGGGCGCCGTCGGCCACCTGCCAGAGCTGCTCTTCGCCGTCCCGGTAGTACTGACGGTCGTTGCTCATGCGGAGGTCGCGGCGACCGGTCCGGTCCCAGTCACTGAACAGCATCGACAGCGTGCAATAGCCGGGCCCCAGGGACAGCGGCGGAGCGTAGGTCGTCCCGTTCGAAGCCGGTCGGACCAGCTCGCTCTCGTCGCAATCGAGCCCCGACTCGCCGGTGGCATCGAGCTGGAGGTAGTTCCCGACGGCCATCGTGGGGAGGCCCGTGCCCTCCCAGGTCGCACTGAAGGCCATCGTCTGGGCCTTCCCGCCATCGAACCCGAACGCCTCGTTGGCCCGCTCGAAGCGGCAGTCACCGAGCCCGCGAAGGAGCACGTTCTCGCCAGAGCGAAGCACCGCGAGGTCCACGATCCCGTCGCCGTCGATGTCGAGCGGGTACGCGCCATCGACGGCTGTGAGATCCGTGGCCGGGTCGAGCAATGGGGCGAATCGGAGCGGGCCGCCGACCGTGCTCTCGTTCCGGTACAGCGCAGCTCGGTCGCCGCCACCCGCCAGGTAGAGCTCGGGTTCGCCGTCGCCGTTGCAGTCGAAGACGGCGACGCCACCACCCACCGCGTAGGTGCTGCTCCCGCCGTACGTGTGGTCCACGCCGGCGGCCGCCGTCTCGTCGACGAAGCGCGGCGCCCCGAGCGCGGTCCCCGAAGCGCCGCCGCCACGGAGCGCGACGAACCCGATCACTCCGACCGCGATGAGCGCGACCACCGCGAGGCTGACCAAGGCGATGGACCGGCGTCTCACTTCTCGGGTTCCATCCCAACACACCTTCCAGTCCGGGCCTCAGTCTCCCTCAACCTTCGGTTCGTGGGCGGACCGGTCCGGATCGAGGAGCGGCGAGATGGTACCCCGACGCGACGAATGGCTCACGCGGGCGACCCGATGGCCTGGGACGGCCCCGACGAGGCGAGGCCTTGTCCCCGAAGGGCGAGCGGCAGGCCGACCGCCTCGGACTGTTCACCGGCGCTGACAAGGGGTCTCAGTGGGCCACGGTCATGGCGAGATCCGGCCGCAACAGGAACGGCGGCAGGTGGGCGGCCAGGTTCGAGAACGGCAGGACGTCCGGATGGAGGTCGATGCCGAGCGCGTCGGCCATGAACCGGCGGCGCGCTTCGATCCTTGCCCAGGCCGCCGGGTAGGCGGCCGCGAAGGCGCCACGCAACGCTTCGTCGGCGAGGGCCACGCCGTCCTCGATGTTCGTGGTGAAGTAGTCGGTCCCGGTGGCCGGGATGATGTCGACCTGGAACGCCATCCCGGACCGGAGCTCGATGGTCGAATCGCGCGCGATGGGCGAGTTGACCCACTCGTCGAGGTGGATCTGGTGCCCTGGGTTGAGGAAGATCCCGAAGAACGGGTCACCGATGTGGCGGTCGACGATGTCGAACAGCTCGCCGCCGGTCTGCCCGATCCTGAGCGCGCCGTACCACTCGGCGACCGCCTCGAAATAGGGCGCCACGAGGCGGTCGACGTAATCCTCGATGCCCGACGGCAGCTCGGTCGCGTCCGCGACGACGAAGCCTGCCCGACAGGTCAGGGAGCCCCAGATCCCGAACGCGGTCGTGAACCGGTCGCCGCGCTCGATCGGTCGGTCACCCGGGCTCAGCAGCCCGAGCGTCGCCCGTGGCCCGGCGGTCAGCATGAGGTGGCAGGACAGCGGCGCGCCGTCCCATTCGAGCAGGCGCACCGCCTCACGTTCGGTCATCCCCGGACGCAACCCGCGGAGCAGCCGGCGGATCCCGTTAGATGTCCGGCAGGCCGCGTATTCGAGCATCGCGAGCTGCTCGAGCTCGTTGATCACGCGCAGCCCGTCGGCCGCGTCGATGAGCAGGTCCACGGCGTTCTCGACCAGCCCGGTCGGGCCGGTCAACGCTCGCAGCTCGTCGACGAGGTACGACGGCGCATCCATCAGCTCGGGCCGCGCGTACGGCTTCCAGCCGACCACGCCGACCCGGCTGCCCGGGCCGATCCCTTCGTCGGCGAGAATCTCCGCGAGCGGCAGTGAACGATCGCGCGGCTGGCCCGGCAGGCTGAGGTCCTGGAATCGCTCACGGCGCATCGGCAAGGGCGCCGCGCCGGCCATCCCGTAGCACTCATTGCCGACCAGGATGGCCGGGGCACCGTCGGGTCCGACGAC
This sequence comes from uncultured Chloroflexia bacterium, assembly GCA_963833705.1. Classification (GTDB taxonomy): domain Bacteria; phylum Chloroflexota; class Limnocylindria; order Limnocylindrales; family CSP1-4; genus SPCO01. The sequence continues at coordinate 358,126 of CAWHYQ010000002.1, forward strand.
GAGGATCGCCTCCTCGAAGCGCGGGTCGAAACCAGTCAGGTACGACAGGTTCGCGCTGTGCTCGCGGTCCGCATAGACGACCAGCCGGTCGTAGCCGCGGGCAGCCGCACGCGCACGCATGCCGGCCAGGCGCCGCGGATAGAGCGATGCCGGGAGCTCGGGGCTGGCGTCGGGCATCCCGAAGTCGGGCAGGTCGATGGGCGCGAGACGCGCGTGGCTGGTCGGCATGCTCTCAGTCCTTCGGTTGTGCCCACTGCTGGATCGCGGTCGCACCGCGCTCGACGATCCCGAACGTGTCGGCCGTTGCGTCGAGCCAGGGCGAACAACTTCAGGATGCGCCTTCGATCCCGGCCGCCGCGAAGATCCGCTCGATGACCCGGATGTTGGCGACGGCATCCTCGGGCGGGGTCGGGGTCGCCACGCCGTCCAGGATCGCCGCCGCGAAGCGCTCGCCTTCGACGGTGTACGGGTCGGCCGTCGTGAACGTCCTGATCTCGGTCGCGGGCGCGACCGGGGCGTCACCGCCGGCCGTGACGAAGATCTCCGTCGGACGATCGGGCGGGATATTGAACGGGATGCCGATGGAGACCCGCCCGGCGGAGCCGTAGATATGGACCCGCTGGTCGGTCTCGACCCTGGTCGACACGGTGAAGGTCGCGACGCCGCCAGCGAACCCCAGGATGGCGCTGGCCAGGATGTCGACCCCGGTGCTCGGATCGCGCACGATCGACGCTTCGACCGTGTCCGGCTCGGCATCGAACAGCATGCGCGACAGGTTCACCGTGTAGCAGCCGATATCCCACAGCGCGCCGCCGCCCGCATCGAGCTGGTTCCGGATGTTGGCCGGATCGTCGTTGTGGTACGAGAACCAGCTCTGGACCGCGCGCAGCCTGCCGATCCGGCCCGAGGCGACGATGTCGCGGACGGCGACCCACGACGGGTGGAGCCGATACATGAACGCCTCCATCAGGCGGACACCCTGGCTGGCGCAGGTCTCGACGACGCGTTCGGCATCGGCCGCGGTCAGGGTCAGCGGCTTCTCGCACAGGATGTGCTTCCCGGCACGGGCCGCCGCGATCGTCCACTCGGCATGCAGGTGATTGGGCAACGGGATGTAGACCGCGTCGACGTCGGGATCGGCGAGCAATGCCTCGTATGACCCATGGGCCGTCGCGATGCCCAGCTCGTCGGCGACCGACCGAGCCTGGACCGCGTCGCGCGAGGCGATCGCCACGACCTCGCAGCGTTCCGCCTTCTGGAGTCCGGGGATCACCTTCTTGCGGGCGATGTCGGCGGTGGACAGGATCCCCCATCGAAGATCGGTCATCGCTCGAGACGCTCCATCGTGGCGATCCTCCAGCTTCGAGCGAATCCGTCGGTCGGGCTTGACGTCGGCGGGCTGCGTGGTCCAGTCTGTCACAGCTTTTGGAAGAGAGGAACACAAATCCGGTGACGATCGGTCGCGATGAGCTCGGCCAGCGCAGCGAGACAGTCCGGCGAGCCAACCTGAGCGCGATCCTTCGGGCGCTCCACGGTCGCGGCCCCCTGTCGCGCTCGGACCTCGTCGCCGAGACGGGCCTGACCCGCAGCGCGATCCGCGGTCTCATCGGCGAACTGGTCGCTGCTGGCCTGGTCACCGAAGCCGCGCCCATTCCGCTCGGGACCCCCGGTCGGCCGTCGCCGGTCGTCCAGGTCAAGCCTGACGGAGCCGTGGTGCTGGCCATCGACATCGAGGTCGACTCGCTGGCCGTCGCGATCGTCGGGCTCGGAGGCCGCGTCCTCGACGAGATCCGTGTCGACCGACCCCGCCGTCACTCATCGGTCGACGAGGTCGTGGCGGGCCTGGTCGCCCTGACGACGACCATCCGCGGCCGGCGGCCCGCGGCCGAGCGACTGATCGGGGTCGGCGTCGCGGTCGTCGGTGTCGTCCGGCGGAGCGACGGACTCGTCTCGATGGCCCCCAACCTCGGTTGGCGCGACGTCCCACTCGGCGAATGGCTGGATCGCACCCTTGGCGTGACCGTCCCGATCTCGATCGCCAACGAGGCAGACCTCGGCGCCCTGGCCGAGCACCGCCGCGGAACCGCCGTCGGTTATGACGACGTCCTGTTCATCTCCGGCGAAGTCGGTGTCGGCGGCGGGCTCATCGTCGATGGTCGCCCGTTGACCGGCACGGCCGGCTACGGCGGCGAGATCGGCCACGTCCCCGTGAACCCGGCCGGGGCGACCTGCCGCTGCGGCTCCGTCGGCTGCTGGGAGACCGAGATCGGCGAAGACGTGCTGCTGGCGCGGGCCGGTCATCCACAGGGTGGTGGCCCCGACGAGGTGGAAGCGGTCCTTCGCGAGGCGCTCGACGGCTCGCCGACGGCGCTCGCCGCCCTCGATCATGTCGGGCGCGGGCTGGGGCTCGGTCTGGCCGGCCTGGTCAACATCTTCAATCCACGGCTCATCGTCCTCGGCGGCCGGTTCGGCCGGATCTACCCGTTCGTGATCCACAGCCTCGAGCATGAACTCGACCGTCGCGCGCTTTCGGCGCCACGAGCCCTCGTTCGCGTGGTCCCGAGCGCCCTCGCCGACGAGGCGCCCCTGCATGGCGCCGCCGAGCTCGCGTTCGACCCGATCCTGGCCGACCCAGCGGCCTGGATGAGGCCCCGTGAGGGGACGAATCAGTTGCGGAGTGCCTGATCGATGCGCGCCGAAACGCAACGCTTGTCGCATCCATGGTTAGGAGGGTGGTAGCCTAGCGCGGGAGGATTCCAGACGGCACCGTCAGTTGGATCCATTGGAGGAGAACTAGAGTGCAGATGAACCGCAAGTTGGCCGGGCTCGTGGCATCGGCCGCGATCGTCCTGGCCGCATGTTCCAACAGTGGCAGCAGTGCCGCTCCGAGCGCCGGCGCGTCCGCCGCCGCCAGCGGCGCCAGCGCAGCCGGCTGCAAGGTCGGCGTCTCGTGGAACAACTACACCGAAGAGCGCTGGGCCAAGTGGGATGAGCCGGCCATCAAGGCAGCTCTCGCAGCGGCCGGCGCCGAGTACATCTCGAACGACGCCAAGTCGAGCGCCGCGACCCAGGCGACCAACATCGACCAGCTCATCTCGCAGGGCGCCAAGGTCCTGATCATCCTGGCCCAGGACGGGACCGCCATCAAGACGTCCGTCACGAGTGCGAACGGCCAGGGCATCCCGGTCATCGGGTATGACCGCCTGATCGAGGATCCGAAGGCCCTCTACATCACGTTCGACAACAAGGGTGTCGGCAAGATGCAGGCCGAGGCGATCATGAAGGCCGTGCCGAAGGGCAACTACGTGATCATCAAGGGCAACAAGGCCGACGCCAACGCGGACTTCCTCCGCTCCGGCATGGTCGAAGCCGGCATCCCGAAGGACGCCGCGTCTGCGACCGGCGACATCAAGATCGTCGGCGAGACCTACACCAACGACTGGAAGCCGGCCCTGGCGCAGACCGAGATGGAGCAGTTCCTGACGGCCAACCAGAACAAGGTCGACGCGGTCCTGTCCGAGAACGACGGCATGGCCGGTGGCGTCATCGCCGCCCTCAAGGCCCAGGGTCTCAATGGCAAGGTCGCCAGTGTCCGGCCAGGACGGCGACAAGGCCGCCCTCAACAACGTCGCGCTGGGCAACCAGACGGTCGACGTCTGGAAGGACGCCCGTGAGCTCGGCAAGGCTGCCGGCGAAGCCGCAGTCCAGCTGTGCAAGGGCACCACCGTCGACAAGGTCGCCGGCACCGCGCCGTTCACGACGCCCGGTGGCAACAATGTCAGCTCGATCATCATCGCCCCGCACCCGATCACCAAGGACAACCTGAAGACTGTCCTCGACGCCGGGTGGATCACCAAGGCAGACCTCTGCAAGGACGTTCCCGCCGCGACGGCGCCGGCCGACTGCAAGTAACGAGTCTTCGAACCTCGAGGCTCATGCGCCCTGCGCCGCGGTCCGCCGCGACGCAGGGCGCTTTCCATTCAACCGCCCGATAGTTGAGGCGCAACGATGGCTGAGGCGTCCACCGTCCCGAAGAACGTCGCCGCTGAACCTCGTCCTTCGATCCGGTCGCTCCTGCACTCGGCGGAGGTCGACGCACGCCTGCTCGGCCTGATCGGGGCGCTGCTCGTGATCTGGATCGGCTTCAACATCATGTCCGGAGGCCTGTTCCTGACGCCGCGGAACCTCTGGAACCTGTCGGTCCAGAGCGCATCGGTCGGCATCATGGCGACCGGCATGGTCCTCATCATCGTGTCGCGCAACATCGACCTGTCGGTCGGGTCGGTTCTGACCTTCACCGGCATGACGATGGCCATGCTGCAGACCCAATGGCTCCCCGCTGGCCTCCTCGGGCAGCCCTACACGTGGATCATCGTGTTGGCCATGGGCCTGGCGCTGGGCGCGGTCATCGGGACGCTCCAGGGCTTCATCATCGCCTACCTCGGCGTGCCGTCCTTCATCGTCACCCTCGGCGGGTTGCTCATCTGGGCGGGCTTGGCGTTCGAGGAGGCGTCAGGACAGACGATCTCGCCGCTGGACAGCACCTTCCAATTGCTCGGCGGTGGCCCGACCGGGTCGCTCGGTGAGATCGCCAGCTGGGCCGTCGGCATCCTTGCCTGCGTCGGCATCGTGTACAGCCTCATCGCGAGTCGCCGGCGACGCCGGCGCTACGGCTTCCCGGTCCGGCCCAGATGGGCGGAAGCGACGCTGATGATCGTGAGCGTCGCGGTCGTCCTCGGCGCGGTCTGGGTCGCCAATAGCTACTTCTGGCCGGAGGCGCTTGCGGCTCAGTACGGCAAGGGCCCGAACACGCCGGTCGGCATCGCCAACCCCGTCCTGATCGCCATCGGCGTCGCGATCGTCATGACCATCGTCGCGACACGACGTCGTTTCGGACGGTATGTGTTCGCGATCGGCGGCAACCCAGAGGCCGCCGAACTCGGCGGTATCAACACCCGACGGACGATCATGCTCACGTTCATGATCATGAGCACACTGGCGGCCCTGAGCGCCGCGATCCTGAGCGCGAGACTCAATGCCGGGGTGACCGGTCTCGGGGCACAGGCCGAGCTCTACGTCATCGCCGCGGCGGTCATCGGCGGGACGTCGTTCGCCGGCGGCATCGGGACCATCCCGGGGGCGATCCTCGGCGCCGTGGTCATGCAGTCGCTCCAGTCAGGCATGGTCCTGCTGCGGGTCGACTCGCCGATCCAGGACATCGTCGTCGGCATCGTGCTCGTCGCCGCGGTCGGCACGGACACGGCCCTTCGCCGTCGGGCGAGCTGAGCGGACGGGAGGGATCCGATGAGCATGAACGAACCCACACTCCCGACCGATGCGGCCGCTCCCCCACCCGCGGTGATGACGGCACCGGCCGTCGCCAAGGCACCCTCGGCCAAGGGCGTTCCGCTGGTCGAGATGAAGAACATCAAGATCGCCTTCGGCGGCGTCCATGCCGTCGATAACGTGTCCGTGGACCTGTACCCGGGCGAGGTCATCGGCCTCGTCGGGGGGAACGGCGCCGGCAAGTCGACGCTGATCCGCGCCTTGTCCGGCGCGCACCCAGCGGACTCCGGCCAGATCCTCATCAATGGCCAGCCGGTGACCATCAACAACCCGCGCGACGCGAAGACCTACGGCATCGAGACCATCTACCAGCAGCTGGCACTCGCCGACAACGTGGACGCGGCGGCCAACATGTTCCTCGGGCGCGAGCTGACGACCCGTTTCGGGTCGCTCGACGACTCCGCGATGGAGGCGGCGACCCGCCAGGTCATGGGCCGGCTCAACCCGAAGTTCAAGAACTTCAAGACCCCCGTCAAGTCACTGTCGGGTGGCCAGCGCCAGTCGGTGGCGATCGCCCGGGCGGTCCATTTCAACGCCAAGATCCTGATCATGGACGAACCGACCGCGGCGCTCGGGCCGGCCGAGACCGCGCAGGTCCGCGACCTCGTGACCCAGCTCAAGAATGAGGGCATCGGCATCTTCCTGATCAGCCACGACATCCACGACGTGTTCGACCTGGCCGACCGGATCAGCGTCATGCTCCAGGGCAAGCTCGTCGGCACGGTCGACAAGAACAAGGTCACCAAGGACGAGGTCCTGGCGATGATCATCATCGGCAAGCTGCCGAGTGAGGTCAGCCAGTCGGAGATGGCCGAACTCGTCGGCTGATCCCCGGGCGCCGGTCAGCCGGTCAGCCGTCGGAACGACGAGGCGAGCGCCGGGTAGAGGCCGCGGTAGGTAGCGTGCGCCGCCGCCGAGGCGGCCGCCGCTGGACCGGGCGTTGCGATCAGGCTGGCGTGCACGAACTCGCTGACGATCCCCTCGACCGTCGGCCGCCAGCCCGCGCCCACGGCCCCCAGCAGGGCGGCCCCGTAAGCCGCGCCCTCGGTCGTGTCCACGGTCGCGATCTCGGCGTCGAGGACGTCGGCCAGGATCTGGCACCACAGGGCGCTCGCGGTCCCGCCACCGGACGCACGGATCTGCCTCGGTGCAGGCAGCCCGGCCTCGATCATCAGGTCCAGGCCGTCGCGCAGCCCGAAGGCGACACCCTCGAGCACGGCCCGGGTCATGTGCCGTCGATCGTGCGCCAGGGTCAGCCCGACGAACGCGCCACGGGCGAGGGGATCGGGGTACGGGCTGCGCTCGCCCGACAGGTAGGGAAGGAAGAGGAGCCCGTCGCTCCCGGCCGGCACCTCGGCGGCGGTCGCCACGAGCTCGCTGAACTCGACACCGGGCGCCAGCGCGTCACGGAACCAGCGCAGGCTGCCGGCCGCCGACAGCATCACCGACATCATGTGCCACCTCTCGGGCACGGCATGGCAGAAGGCGTGGACCCGGCCGTGCGGGTCGTACAGCGGCTGGTCCGTCGCGGCGAAGACCACCCCGGACGTCCCGAGCGAGAGGGCCATGGTCCCCGGCGACACGACCCCGACCCCGACGGCGTTGGCCGCCTGGTCGCCGCCGCCGGCAACGACCGGGGTACCGGCACGCAACCCGGTGGCGGCGGCGACGCCGGCCGTGATCGTGCCGGTGACGGCGGGACCCTCATGTGTCCGTGGCAGCCAGGCCGGATCGATCGCCAGGGCCTCGAGCACCGGCCGGGACCAGTCGCGGGCGGCCAGGTCGAACAGGAGCGTGCCGGCGCCGTCGGCCTTATCCATGGCGTGATCGCCGGTGAGCTGGAGGCGGACGTAGTCCTTGGGCAACAGGACGTGGGCGACCTGCCGCCAGACCTCGGGTTCGTGGTCGCGCACCCAGACGAGCTTGGGCGCCGTCAGCCCGGTCACCGCGTCGTTGCCGGTGATCGCGATCAGCCGGTCGGGTCCGATCGCGGCCCGGATGGCGTCGCATTCGGCCGCTGTCCGCTGGTCGTTCCACAGGATCGCCGGACGGAGGACCCGGTCGGCCGCATCGAGCAGGACCAGCCCATGCATCTGGCCGGTCAGGCCGATCGCGTCGACGTCTGCGCCGGCGATGCCGCTGCCGGCCATGACCGATCCGATCGCCTCGACCGCGCCGTCCCACCACAGCGTCGGTTCCTGCTCGCTCCACAGGGGTTGGGGCACGCTGAAGCCGTATTCCGAGATCCCGATGCCCCGGACCGCCCCGGACTCGTCGACGAGGACGGCCTTGGTCGCGGTCGTCGAGACGTCGATCCCGATGACGAGACCCACGGTCAGCGGGCAGCCCAGATGTGCCGGTTGACCAGGTTCTCGAGCCGCTCCTGCTCGCCGGAGACCGGTCGAGGGTTGATGTCACCGGCGAAGACCCGGGTGGCCAGGATCTCGAGCGGGAGATCCTCGGTCATGATCGACCGCCCGAGCTTGGCGTCCCAACCGGCGTAGCGCGCGGCGCGCAGCCGTTCCAGCTCTCCGTCCTCGATCATCGACGCCGCCACGAGAAGCGACCGCGCTAGCGTGTCGATGCCGCCGATGTGCCCGTGGAACAGGTCGGCGCGGGCCATGCTCTGGCGCCGGAGCTTAGTGTCGAAGTTGAAGCCGCCGGTCGTGAACCCGCCGGCGCGGATGACCTCGTAGACCGCCAGCGACAGCTCGTCCACCGAATTCGGGAACTGGTCGGTGTCCCAGCCGTTCTGGTAGTCGCCACGGTTCGCGTCGATGCTGCCGAAGACGCCGTGCCCGACGGCGTAGGCGACTTCGTGGTGGAAGCTGTGACCGGCCAGCGTCGCGTGGTTCACCTCGAGATTGAGGCGGTACTCGCCGGCCAGGTCATAGCGCTCGAGGAAGCCCGTGATCGACGCGCCGTCGTAGTCGTACTGGTGCTTGGTCGGCTCCTGCGGCTTGGGTTCGATCAGCAGCGTGCCCTTGAAGCCGATCCGATGCTTGTGTTCGGCGACCATCGCCAGGAACCGCGCGAACTGGGCCTCCTCGCGGGCCATGTCGGTGTTGAGCAGCGTCTCGTAGCCCTCACGCCCGCCCCACAGGACGTAATTCGCGCCGCCGAGCCGATGGGTCGCTTCGAGCATGGACTTGACCTGCGTCGCCGCGAAGGCGAACACGTCGGGGTCGGGGTTCGTCGCCGCGCCGGCCGCATAACGCGGATGGCTGAACAGGTTGGCGGTCCCCCACAGCAGCCGGACGGCGGTCCGCGCCATCCGCTCCTCGATCATGCCCACGACGGTGTCGAGATATGCCTGCGTCTGGGCGTAGGTGTGCCCCTCGGGCGACACGTCGCGGTCGTGGAAGCAGAAGAATGGGACACCGAGCTTCTCAAGGAACTCGAAGGCGGCGTCGAGCTTCGCCTCAGCGGCGAGCATCGGCTCGAGGCGCGGGTCGTTCCAGGGGCGATCGAACGTCCCCGAACCGAAGACGTCCGAGCCGGGCCAGGCGAAGGAATGCCACAGGCAGACCGCGATCCGAAGGTGGTCCTCCATCCGCTTGCCGAGGACGAGCCGATCGGGCTCGTACACCTTGAAGCTCAGTGGATCGCTCGAGTCGAGCCCGCCGAACGGGATCGGCTTCGCAACGTCGGAGAAGAACCCGTCGGCCATCGCCCGAACCTCCCATCGCCAGCTCGGTCGGGTCAATCAGACCACCCGCGGCTCGTGCCCAGAGAGTACCACCGTGGATTTGTTCGAGAGAAGCACAAATGCCGGGCGGGCGGTCAGATCTCGTCGTCGTCACCGGCGGCGGCGACCGGGAATGGCAGGGCGATCGGGTCAGCGGCGAGGCGACTCCGACCGGCGGCGTCGAACCGGTCGAGACCCAGCTCGGTGGCGTCGATCAGGCCGGTCGATCCGTGGACCGCGAGGTCGGTCGCGACCCGCGCCACGCCCGGGCCCCACATCATCCCGTGGCCGCCGGCCGATGCCACCGTGACCCCGTCGATCGGCACACCCGCCGGGGTGAGGGCCGGCCCGACGATCGGCAGATGGTCGGGCGTGTAGTCGATCGTGGCGACCCAGATCCGGCGGAGGCCGAGGTCGCGCGTCACCGGCACGAGGTCGCCCAGGCGGGACCGCATCGCGTCGTAGAACGCCCAGTCGATGGCGCGCGCGTCACCCGGCGTCTCATCGGGGTTGCTCCAGCCGAACAGCAGGCCGCCTTCCTCGAGTCGCCAGTACAGGCCGCCACCGATGTCGAAGACCATCGGCATCCGGGGAACGTCGAACGCGGGGTGTGGCTCGAGGACCGCCACCGTGTGGCGGACGGCACCCGCAGGGATGCGCAGGCCGGCCAGCCGACCCACGCCCCGGAGGCTCGGGCCACCGGTGAGCAGGACACGATCCGTCTCGATGACCCCGGTCTCCGTCTCCACGGCGGTGACCCGCTGGCCGCCCTCCGACGTCGGCACGGTCTGCAGTCCCGTGAATGCCGTTCGCTCGCGGAGGTCGACACCGGCGGCCGCCATCGCGAGCGAGTAGGCGCGGACGTTGCGCGGGGGGTCGATGGCGCCGTCCGTCGTGACGAAGCTGCCACCGCGATGGCCGTCCGGCGACAGCGTGACCGCGACCTTCGCGGCTGCCGCGGCATCGAGCCAGGCGACGTCGAGACCGTTTGCGCGTTGCATGTCGACGCGTTCGCGACCGGCCCGCTCGTCCTCCTCGGTGACGGCCAGGATCAGGTAGCCGAGCTCCCGGAAGCCGGAGTCGGTGCCATATGCCGCGCGCTGGCCGTTGTAGAAGTCGATCGACCAGCGGCCGAGCGCCACCGTGGCCGGCGTGCCGCCCTGCGCCCGGACGATGCCGGCCGCGCGGGACGAGGCGCCCATGCCGACCAGGTCACGCTCGATCACCACGACGCGACCGACGCCCTCGGCCGCCGCGAAGACCGATGCCCAGCCACCGATGGTGCCCGCCCCGATCACGACGAGGTCCGCCCGCTCCGTCATGCCCGTTCCTCCGCGACCCGCTCCTCGGCGATCATCGACGCTCTCGGCGCTTCTCGACGATCGAAGGATAGAGCCGGACTCAGCCGTCGAGCGCGGCCGCCTCCGCGCAGATCGCGATCACCCCGAGCCGGGCCAGCCGGTCGAACGTCGCGCGGCGGCGAACGGTCCAGGCGGCCACCTCGAGCCCTGCCGCTCGGGCTGCCCCGACCGAGTCCTCATCGAGCGCTCGCCATTCGATCGCGACCCCGCGACAGCCGAGCGCCCGCGCATCGGCGATGGTCGATCCGTCCAGCCTCCTCGAGTTGAGCCAGCGCGGCCACGCCGGCGCCCGATGGGCGACGCCCTCGAGCGCGGCCGGCAGGAACGACGACACCACCGCATTCGACAGGCCGGGCCCGCGACCGGCCGCCAGGACCTCGATGAGCGCGAGCCCCGGGTCCTCCTTGAGTTCGACGTCGAGAAAGGCGTGCCGACCGGCCGCCGTCAACGTCTCGGCCAACGACGGGACATCGACTCGCGCGAGCGCCGCCGCGTCCAGCGCACCCACCCGCTCGGGTCGGCCCTGGACACGCTCGAGCGTGGCGTCGTGGCAGACGACCGGGACACCGTCCGCGGCGACCCTGACGTCGAATTCGAGACCGTCGCAGGCGGGCACCGCCAGGGCCGCCCTGAACGCCGCGAGCGTGTTCTCCCGGGCGTGGCGCCAATCGCCCCGATGCGCGAGCCGGAGGGGCCGCGGGCTCGCATCCCCGCTCACCCGATCTCCAGACGAGCCGCGATGCCGAGATGGTCACTCGGATACAGCGTCGGGTCGTCCACGGCCGGGCGGTCGAAGGCGAGTCGTGCCGACTCGACCCGAACCTCGCCACGGACCCAGATGTAGTCGAGACAGGCCGGGTCGCCATCGGTGTCCATCGCGGGCGCCTGCAGCCCCGACGGCCAGGTCACCGCGGGATCGGTACCGTTCGCCTCGGCGTACGCGGATCGGAACCCGGCGGCACGCATCCTAGCGGACGCCGGTTCGGTCGGGTCCGCGTTGAAGTCGCCCATGACGACCTGCGCCTCGGTGGCCGGCGCGGCCGCGACCCATTCGATCAGCCGGCGTGCCTGCTCGTCACGCTCCCCGGCACCCTCCACGACGTGGTGCAGGTGGGTGACCGCGACCAGGACGGTCCCGCCGCCGGGCAACCGGAGGATCGCGCGATGGGCGGCCCGGGCCAGACCCAGGTCGAGTCGTTCGACCTCGGTCGCGACGAGCGGATCCCGGACGAGAAGGCTGTTGCCGTACTCGGGACGGCCGGCCCAGCCACGCACCGCGTCGTAGCGGCCCTCGCCGGCAGCCCCGATGACCCGGTCCTGCTGCATGACGTAGACGCATTCCTGGAGTCCGAGCAGGTCGGGTTGGAGGGCGGCCATGTCCGCGAGGATGAGTGGCAGCCGCTCCGGCCAGCGGTCGGCCAGGTTCAGGATGTTGAGCGTGGCCACGAACAGACGATCCATGAGGCTCCTCGATGCGGGTCAGTCGGGCGCCGCGATCGGCAACGAGAACAGGAACGTCGACCCGACGCCCTCGTCGGATTCGACCCAGATGCGGCCGCCGTGCTGCTCGACGATGTGGCGGGCGATGGCCAGGCCCAGGCCGGTCCCGCCGACCTCGCCGCGGACCCTGGCGCGATCGACCTTGTAGAACCGCTCGAAGATCCGTGCCTGGGCGGCGCGCGGGATGCCGACCCCCTTGTCGGCGATGGCGACGACGACCGTCGATCCGTCCGATTCGAGCGTGACCCGCACGTCGCCGCCATCCGGGCTGAACTTGACCGCATTGTGCAGCAGGTTGACGAAGACCTGGCCGAGCCGCGCTCCGTCGCCACGGACCGGCGGCAGCCGTCGCGGGACATGGACGAGGAGCGCCACCTTCTGCCGATCCGCGAACAGACGCAGGCGCTCGGTCGAGTCCTTGGCGATCTGCCCGAGATCGAGCCGCTCGACGACACCGAGCCCACCGCCGCTCTCGATCCTCGACAGGTCGAGCAATTCACTGACCATCTGGACGAGGTGGCCCGTCTCGACCTCGATCTTGCCGATCCGGTCACGCATCTTGGGTGGGACCGCCTCCCCGGCCGCGTCGGCGTCGCGCGCGAGCGTCTCCGCGAGCAGGCTCACGGTGGTCAGCGGCGTCCGCAGCTCGTGGGACAGGTTGTCGATGAACTCCGTCCGGATCTGCTGCAACCGACGCAGTTCCGAGACGTCCTCGAGGATCAGCCACAGTCCACCCGACGGTGAGCGGCGCGCGCGGATGACGAGCTTGGGCCCGTCCGCGTCGGCGAGCTGCGATTCGCCGGTGGCGGACCCTTCGGCGGCGGCGGTCCTGACGATCGCCTCGACGTCGACGTCGAGGAAGGCCTCGATGATGGTCCGCCCGATCAGCGTCCCCGGCGAGCGGTCGAGGAACCCGTGCGCGGCGCTGTTGGCCGCGACGATCCGAAACCCATCGTCGACCGTGAGCACGCCCTGCCCGAGCGACTCGACGAACAGGTCGGCGTCCCGTCGCTCGGCGGCAAGGGTGGCCTCCGACCGTTCGGCCCGATCGTGCAGCGACGTCACGGCGCTGACCGGATCCATCGCGTCCGAGGCACCCGCCAGGGTCCGGACCCGCACCAGGGAGCGGCGAGCGCGGACCGCCGCCATGGAGACGGCACCGAGGACGACGACCGCCACGACCGCGATGAGCCACGCCTCCATGGCGCGAGCATCGCACAGGCATCGCGCCGTGTTCGGCCGCTCAGGCGCGGGGCGGCCGCCGGACGCGCGGGGCAGGATGGTCGTCGGTCACGTACCGCGGACGCCATGGCGCCGTCAGCGAGGCGAACGTCGCGGGTGGGAACGCATGGCGAAGGACCAGGAGGTGCGCCAGGCGACGAGCGGCCCGTCGGGCGCGAGCCAGGGTCGGGCCGTCCACATGCGAGGTCGGGATCGCTTCCGACGCGTCACGACCGGCCAGGAAGGACGACACCCGCAGTCCCTCCTCGTCCTCCGGGGAGGTGCCGGGTGGCCAGGGGTCCTCGCCCGTGGCGACCGAGGCCGTCGCTGCCAGACCGGCGACGCCCGCGGCATCGAGGGCGGCCAGGCGTCCCAGCAGGCCACGGACCGCCACGCCGTTCGGGCCGTAGCGGGGCTGGCCGACCGCGGCCTCCCAGCCGCGGGTGAGGCGCTCTCGGGCGCGATCGCGGAACGGTTCGCTGAGCAGCTCGTCGAGGAACCGGCCAAGGACGAGTTCCGTGCCGTACCCCACGATCGCGTCTCGAACACCCCGGCGACGGGCGGCCGCCGGGTCCAGACGCGCATCGACGGCGGTCTCCATCGCGGCGAGCGCCGCCAACAGGTCGACCGGCACGAACCGGGCGATGGTCGCCCCGAACGCGAGCGGCGCCGGGTCGGCGCACGCCAGCCGGTCGACCTCATCGGGTTCGAGGGCCGCGACACGCTCGAGGAACCGGGCGAGTGCCTCGGCCGGATCGATCGGCCGGCGTCGCACGGGTCGCGGTGGCTGGCGTGGGTCGTTCGGGTGGTCTCGGATCGATTCACGCCGTGGCCGAGTGTGTCCACGCTCGTGGTCGTAGTGGGCTCGAAGTTCGGGATCGCTCAGCCAATCGTGGGCGACATTGATCCGCTTCGAGCGCTCCAACCCGGCGGGGCCGGCGATGTCCGGATGATGGCGTCGCAACAAGGCACGCCAGGCCAGTTCGATGACCTCCGGGCTGGCGTCGACGGACACCTCGAGCCGGGCATACAGGTCGTCGGCGGGGAGCGTCGGGCGTGGTGACACGTGCGAAATCCTAGTGGTCAGCGCAACGCCCGCTCGCTAGACTTCGGCGGTGAGCTTCATCAATCGAGCGAAAGAGGCCGCACAGGCGGCCGCCGAGCAGGCTCAGCACGCCGCTGGGCTGGCGACCCACGCCGCGCAGGATCCCGCGAATCAGGAGAAATTGAGCCTGCAGGCCCGTCAGGCGATGGGCGCCGCACGGCGCGGGATCAGCACCGTCGTCGAGCGGATCGACCCGGGCGTCCTGGCCGACCTGATCATCAAGGCCACGGCCCTGCAGGAGATGACCAACGGGTCGCTTCGCGAGAAGAAGTCGCCGTATCGGATCTCCGAGGTGGCCATCACCGCCTCGATCCCGCCGGGCATCTCGTTCTCGATCGGCCGCCTCGACATCCCGGAGGAGGCTCTCACCGGCACGGAGGTCTCGTCGGCCGAGCTCGCCGAGGAATTGCCGGGCTCCGGTGAGTCGGTCATCTCGCTCGACGGGACGACCCTCAGCCAGGAACAGATCGCCGAGGTCCGTGCCGCGCTCGCGAGCGATGTCCCGGAGGACATCAACCAGCTCTGATCAGCCCCTCGACGTCCTCGACCGAGCGTGTCGAGCGCTCGCCGGTCGCGCGTTCCGTGACCTCGATGCCGCCGGCGGCGAGCGAACGCGGGCTGACCGTCAGGATCCAAGGCATGCCGAGCAGCTCGGCGTCGGTGAACTTGACGCCCGGTGACTCATCGCGATCGTCCCACAGGATCTCCCGGCCGGCCTCGATCGAGAGCCGGTGGAGACCCTCCGAGACCTCCGCGACGCGTGGTTCCCTGGCCGCGCCGATGGTCACCAGGTGCGCGGCGTACGGCGCCACCTCGGCCGGCCAGATGATGCCCTTCTCGTCGTGGTGGGCTTCGACGACGCAGGCCACGTTGCGACCCACGCCGATCCCGTATGAGCCCATCACGATCGGATGGGCCACCCCATCCTCGCCCAGGTAGGTCGCCCCGGCCGCATCGGCGTATTTGGTCCCGAGCTTGAAGATGTTGCCGACCTCGATGCCGTTGCGCAGGATGACGGGCTTGCCGCAGGTCGGGCAGGGGTCGCCCTCCTGGGCGTTCGTCAGGTCGGTCACGATGTCGGCGGTGAAATCGCGCCCGGCGTTCACGTTCCGGTAGTGGTAGCCCTCGCGATTGGCACCGGCAACGAGATTGGCGGAGGCCGCCACGAGCTCGTCGACGACGACGACCGTGCCATGCGCGCCGATCGGTGACCCGTAGCCCGGTTCCATGCCGGCGGCCTTGATCTCCTCGACCGTCGCCGGTCGGATCCCGCCGGTCGCTGCCACGGCATTGACCAGCTTCGTCTCGTTGACCTCGTGATCCCCGCGGACGATGGCGGTCAGCAGGCGTCCGTCGCCGGTGACGAAGAACGCGGCCTTGGCCGTCCGCTCCGGTCCGATGCCCAGGAAGGCCGCCAGCGAGGCGATGGTCGGCGTGCCGGGCGTGGCGATCTCCTCGAGTGGCAGCGGCGCCTCGGGCGCGGGTGCCGGCCGCGGGATGACCGCGACCTGTCGATTGGCCGCATATCCACACGCCTCGCACAGGACGAGCACGTCCTCGCCGGCCGGGTTGAGGACCATGAATTCATGGGCCTGGCTGCCGCCCATCATCCCGACATCGGACGACACGGCGATCGTGTCGAGCCCGAGGCGCTCGAAGATCCGGACGTAGGCGCCGTGCTGGGCCCAGTAGCTGACGTCGAGGCCCGCCTCGTCACGGTCGCAGCTGTAGGCGTCCTTCATGACGAACTCGCGGACGCGGATGAGGCCGCCGCGCGAGCGTGGCTCGTCCCGCCACTTGGTCTGGAAGTGGTAGAGCATCAGGGGCAGCTGGCGGTACGACCGGACGATGTCGGCGAGGAGCAGCCCGACGACCTCCTCGTGGGTCATGGCAAGCACCATGTCGCGCCCGTTCCGATCCTTGAACCGCCCCAGCTCGGGTCCGACTGCGTCGTAGCGACCGCTGGCCCGCCACACGTCGGCCGGGTGGACGACCGGCATCTCGATCTCCTGGCTGCCGATCCGGTCCATCTCCTCGCGGATGATCTGCTCCACGCGCTTGTTGACCCGATAGCCGAGCGGCAACAGCGAGTAGATCCCGGACCCGAGCTGGCGGACGTAGCCCGCCCGGAGGAGCAGGCGATGCGACGGCATCTCGGCTTCGGCCGGGTCGTCGCGGAGCGTGGTGAAGAACAGCTGGGAGAGACGCATCCGCGAAGGATAGCGGTGCGTCGGGCGGGGAGTCGGTCCGTCGTCCTCCGAACGTTGCCCGGTGCGTATCATCGCGGAGAGTCTCAGCAGTCCAGGGGCCCATCGATGGCATCACCGCAGACCGGGATCTTCGCGCTGGGGACCGCATCGCATGCGTACCTCGAGTTCGACCTGCCGGATCCCGCGGAGGCCGCCTCGGCGGTGGCTCGCGTGGCGGCCTTGCGCGAACCGAGGACCACGATCGGTGGTGTCAACGTGGTCGCCGGCTTCCGACCGGAGCTGTGGGCGGCCGTGGCCCCCGATGCGGCACCACCCGGGCTCGCGGGGTTCGGCGAACCGGTGGTCGGGCCGGGCGGGTACACGCTGCCGGCGACGCAGCACGACGTCGTGCTGTGGCTGACCGGTGCCGGGTACGACGTGATCTTCGACCTCTCGCGCTCGGTGGTCACCGGCCTGGCGGACGTCGCGGTCCTGGCCGGCGAGATGGTCGGTTGGCCGTACCACCACGATCTGGACCTGACCGGCTTCATCGACGGCACGGAGAACCCGACGCTCGTCGAGGCGATGGCCGTGGCGCTCATCCCGGCCGGGACCGCCGGTGAAGGCGGCTCCATCCTGCTACTCCAGCAGTGGGAACACGACGCCACGGCCTGGGAGGCGCTCCCGGTGGCATCGCAGGAAGTCGTCATCGGCCGCCGCAAGGCGGACAGCACGGAGCTCGATCCGAAGCCGGCGGCCTCCCACGTCGCTCGGACCGATCAGGACCGATTCGGCAAGATCTTCCGGCGCAACATCGCGTACGGATCGGTCGCCCGGCACGGGACGATCTTCGTCGGCTTCAGCGCGAGCCAGGGGATCCTCGCGGCGATGCTGGACAGCATGGTCGGACACGGCGGTCCGGCGGATGAGCTCACGCGGTTCACCCGTCCACTCACCGGCGCGTACTACTTCATCCCGTCGGCCGAACGGCTGGCGGCGTTCGGCGGTTGACCCTCCGGAATCAAGTGCAGCTGTCGCTCCCAACCGTCGGGCACGCGACCGGCGGGACCCGGCACAGGCTGGTCGAGCGGGTGGTGGTGCGGCGGAGCCAGTTCCGGCCCCTCCCCGAGCTGTTCCGTGCTGTAGTCCCAGTACCAGTCCTCATCGGGCTCGTAGCTCTGGACGTACGGATGGCCGACGTCCGCCGCGTGATGACTCGCGTGCTGGGACGGTGATGAGTCGCAACAGCCGACATGACCGCAATGGGCGCACCGGCGCAGGTGGAACCACCAACCGCCGGTCGCCAGGCATTCGACACAACCGGGGCCGCTCGGCGGGATGCTGGGATCGATGTCGGTCATGCCATCAGGATGGGGCAACGGGCGATCCGATACCAGCCCACACGTGAACGCCGTGTCAGCGTCCGGTCCGCGATGGTTTCCGTAGATCGCGGACGTTGTGGGCGGCGCGAATGACCACGCGGCCGTCCTCGACCATCACGCTCATCGGCCCGGGCTTGGCGGGCAGCGCGGCCACGATGGTCGGCGTGACCGAACGGTCGAGGTAGGCCTCCGGCGACTCGCCGTCGTCGGGCAGGCTCGCACCGAGCCAGGCAACGAATGTGTCGTCGAAGACGACCGTGAACCCGTTGCGCCCGAAGCGGGCCGCCAACGGGTCCAGCAGCTCGTGCCGGATCCACGTGCCGCGAGCATCCTGAGCGGCACCCTGGCCCATCCCGGTCACGACATCGCAGGCGCCGGCCAGCGTCGGACCCAGTCGTGCCGCCACCGCCGCTGTGGTCGGGCCACCCATGTCTGCCGTGAGCGACGGCGCCGTGAGGATGACGACGGCCGACCCCAACGGGATCCGGCGGCCCATCGCATCGGTGAACGAACCATCGACGAGTGCGTCGGCGATCGTGTCGCGGATCGCACCGGCGCACGCGTCGATCCCGCGCAGGCTGAGCACCTGCCACGGCGAGCGCCGAAGCTCGTGGAGTGGCAGTGCCCGATCGGATCCGATGAGGCCGGGCGCCGACCCAAGGAGTGTCGACATCGACGAAGCGTCGGTCAGCCCGCCGAGGTCGATGTCGATCCGCGCCGTCGCCCGGGCGAACAGGTTCCGTGCGAGGGACGTGGCAAGAGGGTCGGCCAGGGCGACGGCGTCCCCGCACAGAAGGATGACCGCGTCTGGCCGTTGGCGGCGAGCCTCCAGCCCGCGGAGCGAGACCGACAGGCGCGCGATGAGCGTTGCCCCCGCCGCCGGGTCGAGGAGCGCCCGCGTGTTGATCTCGGTCGTCAGGGCGCGCAGCGGTTCCGTCGGGTCGAGTGGCATCCCGATCATCGCCGCCACCGCCTCGCGCGCCGTCGAGACGTCCACCGCCGCCCGGGCGTAGGTCAACGCGTAGGCGACCGATTGTTCGATCAGGTCCACACCCTTGTCGGGGAAGGACCGATTGGGCAGGTACTGGTCGGCCAGGGCGATCAGTTCGTCGAGCGCATCGTCACTCACGGGGATCCCGCGAACCGCGGCCAGTCGATCCCGGACCGCGACGAGGACGGTGCGGACCGCCGCATCGTCCATCGGCGCCACCGGGATCTCCGTGAAGCGCCGGGCGAGCGCTGTCTCCGACTCGAGTCCGGCCTGGTACTCCTCCGAGGTCGTCGCCCCGATGCAGGCGATCTCACCTCGTGCGAGCGCTGGTTTGAGCGATTGGGCGAGGTCACGGACCGCGGCGGCCGTCAGGAGGTGGATCTCGTCGAAGAAGACGACCACCGATGGGTGCCGGACCTCGAGCAGGAAGTCACCGAGGAGCGGTGGCTCGGCCTCGATGCCGGCCGCCAGGGACAGCAACGGGACATCGAACAGGCGGACGCCCTTGAGTGCGTCGGGGACCGTCCCGGCTGCGATCCGGATGGCCAGCCCTTCGACGATCGCCGTCTTGCCCGACCCGGCCGGTCCGAGGAGCAACGGGTTCCGTTTCGTCCGCCGCAGGAGGACCTCGGTGACCGCATCGAGCTCGCGATCGCGGCCGACGATCGGCCCGAGCTTGCCATCACGGGCCAATCCCGCGAGGTCGCGCCCGAACCGCTCGAGCGTCGGCGTCGATGAGGCCCGCGCGGACCACAGGACGGTCGTCGCGATGGCATCGTCGCGATCGACCGAGGTCTGGCCGGTCACGATCGCGTGCGCGATGGCCTGCTCCAACAGGTCGATGGCCTTGTCCGGGAAGCGACGATTCGCGATCTCCCGGTCGGCGAAGTCGAGCAGTGCGTCCACGGCCTCGTCGGACACCGAGACCCCGCGCCGCTTGGCAAGGCCGTCTCGCACACTCAGCAGGATGGGCCGCGACGCGGCCTTGTCGAGTTCGGCCACCGTGACCGTCGTGAACCGCCGCGCCAGCGCCTCGTCCTGGGCGATGGTCGTCCGATACTCCTCTGGGGTCGTGGCGCCGATGACGGAGATGTCGCCACGCCCGAGGGCGGGTTTGAGGACCTGGTCCGCACCCATCCCGCCGTCGGTGCGTCCAGCCCCGGCGAGCAGGTGGATCTCGTCGAAGAACAGGATGATCGAGGGCTGACTGGCCTCGTTCACGAGCTGGGCGACCCGCTCCTCGAGCTGGCCGCGGTACTGCGTGCCTGCCGTGAGCGACGCCAGCGGCACCTCGATGATCCGGACCCGTCGCAGCGCCTCCGGGACGAGACCGGCCGCGATCCGTTGCGCGAGCCCCTCCACGATGGCGGTCTTGCCCACGCCGGCCGGTCCCAGCAGCACGGGGTTCCGCTTCGAAGTGCGAACCAGGACTTCGAGCATCCATGCGGTCTCGGCTTCGCGGCCGATCACCGGCGAGAGTGATCCCTCGGCGGCGAGCTTGGTCAGGTCGCGACCGACCTGGTCGAGGAGGGGCGTGGGGCGAGGCGTTCCTGGCGCGCCGAGGCGCGACGCAGGGGCGGATCCCGGAGGAGTGGCCGGTGGGACGCCGGCGCCCGGGACCATGACCGCGCCCGATGACGGGCCGCCGCCCGGCGTCACCTCGACCGGGATCGTCCCCGTGGTGGGAACCGGGGTCATCGCCGCTGTCGCAACCGCTCCGCTGGTCGCCTGGGCTCGCCGGGTGACCTCGGTCAACTCGTCCAGGTTGCGCTGGAGCCAGTCGATGGCGAGCTTGAGGCCGTCCGGCGACCCGCCGTCGCCCCCGTCAGCCATCAGTGGACGCGTTCGCGTTCGGCCGCGTCCGCGGTCTCGGCCGGCGTCATCGCGACGGTCTCGGCCCCGGCCGCCGCTGCGACGGGCTCCTCGACGGGCGCGGCCATGGTCGGCGTCGCCGGGGTCGTGGCTGTGGTCGCGGAGGCGTCATCGAGCCGCAGCGAGCTCAATGCGAACTTCTCGGCCAGGAACCGCCCGTTCGCCAGGAGCTTGTCCGAGTCGTGCTGCGCGATGTTGTCGGCGACATCGGCGAGGCGTGTGTCCATGAGCGTCAGCTGGTCGAGCAGGACGTCGTGCGGCGTGCGGCCGTTGGCGATCGCCCGGCGTTCAGCGAACATCCGCGGCATCCGAAGGTAGGTCGCGAACGCTTCGGGCAGGTACGACAGGGCCGTCTGGTGGATGAGATAGACGTTCGGATCGGCGGCGTTGCCCCCGCTGTCGGTCCCGATGGTCGCCAGGATGGAGGTCTGGATATCGACCGCCTTCGCGTACAGGTCGTCTGCGACCTTGCCTTTGATACGGGCCAGCAAGCGATCCAGTCCTTCGCGCACCTCGGTGGCGTCCTGGGCCGCATCGAGCTGGAGCCGGAGGTCCTGTTCGCCTGGGACCAGCAGGACCCCGATGAGGTACAGGCCGATCACGATCGGAAGCCAGAAGGGGCCGGTCACGAGACCGATGAAATGCAGGCCAAGGCCGGCCAGGCCCAGGAGCGAGCCGACGATGTTGCGTCGCGAGTACAGGAAGAGCTCCAGACGGCGCACGTTACTGGTAGCCGCGGATCTGCTTGAAGATGGACGACAGCGCGGTCGTCGAGGCGTTGAAGACCGTCCCGCCGGTCAATGTCGCGATGTCCTGCATGGCGTCCTTGCTCGAGTCGCCGAACAGGATCGGGTAGACGTGGATGGCCCTGACCGGATCGGCCAGCGCCCGGTAGTCGTTGCTGAACTCGCTTGAGTCGACCCCGGCGTTGTTCTCGCCGTCCGTCATCAGGACGATGGAATAGAGTCGATCGGGTTCGGTCGCCTGACGCTTCGCGACCTCGCCGTACGCCCGCTCCAGTCCGGAATAGATGGCGGTGCCCTGCTGGGTCACGAGGCCGTCGACATAGTCCCGGATCGAGGTCATGTCCCCCCCGGTCGGGTCGGTGTCGTCGATCGTGAAGTCGCGGACGTCGACGACCTCCGAGGCGAACGTGACGATCGTCACCTGCTCGCGAGCCCGGAAACGCGCGAACTTGCCGGTGAGGCTCGTGTCCGTCCCGGTCAGCGCCTTCATCGCCGTCTTCAGATCGTCGAGGCGCTGGCCCTCCATCGACGCCGAGACATCGAGCACGAAGATGGCCGACGCCGGCTTGCGCTCCTCGTCGAGGAATGCCGTGATCAGGGCGTCGATGGTCTCAAGCTTGGCCGGGAACGGCAACTCGATGAGGGTCTGGGTCGGGAAGGCCGGGTCAAGCGCCACACCCGGGATGGCCGGGCGTCGAAGCGTGTCGTGCATGATCCGCCCCTGGACGGCGGGGGTTCGCAGATAGGCCGTCACCTTGTCGTAGGCCTCGCGCTTGTTCGCGTTCAGCAGCATCAGCGGGTAATCGGCGGTGATGATGCCTTCCTTCGGATAGATGATCGTCAGCGGCTCGTGGAGCTTGCCGCCGTTGTCCAGGCTCATCAGGATCGATTCGTAGTTGACCAGCCCGTCGAGGTCGTCCTGACCGCGAACGTACGCATCGGCGAGGAATCCGGAGCTTCCGGCGGTCAGCGTCTGGCCCTTGAAGAACGACTTGAGCGCGGCCTTGTCGATGGCTCCGGTGTCGAGCGCGTCCGAACTCCCTGACAACGCCGATGCGACGCCGATGAGGGCGCTCAAGCCGCTGTTGGAGGCCGCCGGGTTCGTCATCGCGAAGCGGAACGACCCGTCCGCGGACTTCGCCTCGATGTCCTTCCAGGTCACCTCCGGGTTACCCGTCCAGCCGAAACGGTCGGCCACGGTCTTCTTGACCCCGATGACGACCGGGCTGAGCATGATCTTCTCCTGCGCCACGATCCGCTTCGCGGCCTCGGGCAGCAGCGACAGGTATCGCCCGCTGCTGAACCAGGCGGCATCGGCCGGCTCACCCCCGGCGATCGCCTCGGCACCCTCGAGCGTCCCCGAATAGGTCAGCGCGAGCCGTACGCCGGTCGCCTTCTCGATGTCCGGCAGGAGCGGTTCGAGGTCCTTGATCTCCGAGCCCGCGCGTACCTGGAGCGTATGCGCCTCGTCGGGCGTTCCCGAGCAGGCGGCCAGCGACGACGACGCGATGATCGCGACGAGGGCGCCGACCGCGAGCCCGCGGATCACTGCAGATCCGACCCCAGCCGGTCGATCGATGTCGTCGGCGTCTCGGCGGCGCGTGCACGATCGATGTAGGCCTGCGACTTCGCGATCTCGGCCGACAGGGCAGTGACGGTCTTGGACATGTTGTCGAGGGCCGCCACCTTGAACGTATCGATCTCATCCATCGTCGCGTAGATGTTCTTGAACGCGTTCTGCAGCTTGTCGATCTCGATGGTCGCGGAGGACGCCTGCTCGGCGATCTCGCCGGACTGCTGGTGCAGCATCACCGAGGTCGACTCGATCAGGGTCGAGGTCGTCGCATTGAGGGCCGTGATCTGGTCGAGCACGAGCTTCTGGTCGACGAGGGCCTGAGCCACGATCACGGCGGTCCGAAGCGCGGAGACCGTCGTGGTCGTGGCGCGCTGGACCCCCTTGATCAGTTCGAGGTTGTTGCGGCGAATCAGGTCCAGGGCGAGGTAGCCCTGAACGCTGACGGCCAGCTGGGTGAGCAGATCCTGGCGCTTCTGGCGGACGTTGAAGAGCATGTCCTCCTTGAGCACCTTGGCTCGCTCGGGGTCCGTCGCCTCGAGGCCGGCGATCTTCGCGGTGAGCGCGTCGTCAAGGTGCTCGGCCAGATACGCGTATTGGCGGAGACGACCCATGATGTCCCAGAGGTTGACCTTCTCCTGCTCGATGGCCGCGTTGTCGCGCTGCAGCTCGTCCTGGCCGTGATAGAGCGCCGTGATGATGTCGTTGATCTGGTGCTGGCTCGACCGGTACTTGTCGAAGTAGTCGCGGATCTTGTTGCCGAACCCGAGCGGGATGAGCCCCAACAGCTTGTCGCGGCTGAACAGGTCGCCCTGCCGCGCCGGATCCAGGTCTTCGACCTGATGGCGAAGGGCCAGCAGGGACTTGCCCACCTGCGAGGTATCGGTGAGGGCGCCGCTCGACATCGCCGCCAGTGGCTTCTCGAGCAGGCGGTTGGAGACCGACGCGGACGCCCGGATGTCCTCATCGCCGAGCTTCGAGATGTCGCTGACCTTGTCGGCGAAGGCCTGGCTGTGCGGGTCCAGGGTCGACACCGCGTCGAGGTAGCTCGAGACCATGCCGTCCAGCCGGGTGCGTTCGGCGTCGGTGATGGTCACGGCCCCGAGGGCCTGTGCCGGCGCCACGACGCTGACAGGAGCCGGTGGTTCGAGGACGAGGGTCTCGGTCGACCGGTCCGAAGCTGGGACGCCGGCCGGGGTCGTCGCTGCGGGTGTGGCCGCGGCGGTGGGGTCCGGCGCCTCGAGTGGCTCGCTCATGTCTCGCTCCCTGGCTGCTGGGTCATGGCGTTCACGACGGATCCGGCGCCGGCGACGGTAGACCGGAGCCGGAATAGGCTGCCTCCAGCCTGGTGATCATCGCCTCGAGGGTCTCGTAGGTCGGTGGCTCGATGACGTCGATGAGCGTGTCGGGGACGGCAAGCTTGTGCGCCTGGACGAAGGCCCTGAAGGCTGCCGTGTCACTGGTGCGGAACCCGTATTCGGTGGCGAGGGTCCTCATCTCCGGGTCATTCGTGAGGAAGGTACCCAGCTTGATGCCAGTGTCGGTCAGGCCGACGAAGGTGTGCTTCGACAGGATGGTCGGTGTCGGGTAGAGGAGCTGCATGTCTGGTGTGATGGTGCCGTCGCCGGACGCGGCCCGCTGGAGAAACTGGAACTCGTAGATCATCACCATCGGCGTCTTGCCCATGCCCTGGACGAGATAGTCGACGAACGGTTCCTCGGAGCTGCTGGCCTGGAACCCCTGGCGCAGGAACAAGGGCGCCAGCTTGTCCATCAGGCCGGAGACCTCGGCGTCGTTCTCGACGATGTTGTCGCTATTGGCGACGTAGGACGCGAGCGACAGGTACATGGCCGCCGAGTTCGACTTCCGAACGTCGGTCGACGTGATGAGGATGCTCTTGTTGACCGGATAGGTGGTGTTGCCGGGCAGGTCCCGCCAGCGCGTGTTGTTGGCGACGAGAGCCATGTACGCCGCGACATCGAAGGTCTTGATCCCGTTCGACTCGTGGACGATGCCGGCCTTGGTGAGCAGGTCGACGATGGGTGTCCAGGTGGCGATCGCCATCGGCGTGTAGAACGGCACGACCGCCTGTGAGCCCGGATGGTCGCGCTTGATCCGTTCAGCGGCCGGGACGCCGGCCGGGTACGCGAAATCGTCGCCCGAGAGGTCCTCGAGCGCGATCTGGCGCGAGCCCGCGATGGTGAACTCGAGCTCGAACCCACCGCGCGCCAGCGCCTTGATCACTCTGGGGTCCTTGAAGTAGGGCTCCTTCTCCGACGAGATCACGCCGTGGACCACGGCCTTCCCGCCGACCGCGTCGCGTGCCGAGGCGAGGATGCCGTACCCGACGCCGATGATGAGAAGGATGGCCAGCCCGATGGCCGCGAGACGCCTTGGATCTCGAGTCAAGGAGTCATTCCAGCGGCGTGCGATCCACGCATCGGGCCTCCAATGTCCTGGGTCCGCTCCGGCGGGCGGCTCACCAGGCAATCAGACCACGAGTCGCGCCAAGCGGCAAGCGACACCTTTGGATGACGTAGGCCGCCCATTTCGCCGGGGCTTGCATGACGGCGCGGCGCTGCGCTACCGTGGACATACGGACGTCCGTACGTCCTGACCACCGGGCGGAGTCAGCGGAGACGCGATGCCTCGGATCGTCCTCGTCGGCGCGGGCAGTGTCGAGTTCACCAGAAACCTGCTCGGCGACATCCTGACCTCGCCGGCGCTCCGAACCTCGCACATCGCCCTGCACGACATCGATCCCGAGCGCCTGGCGACCGCGGAACGGATGGCCACCTGGACGGCCGCCGCCCTCGACGCGGCGCCGACCATCACGGCCCACCTCGATCGCCGCGAGGCGTTCGCCGGCGCGGACTTCGTGATCAACACCATCCAGGTCGGTGGGGCTCGGGCGACCCAGGTCGACTTCGACGTGCCGGCCAGCTTCGGTCTCCGGTACACGATCAACGACACGATCGGCGTGGGCGGGGTCTTCCGGGCGCTCCGGACGATCCCGGTCGTGCTCGGGATCGCGCGGGACATGGAGGAGATCTGCCCGTCGGCGTGGTTGCTCAACTACACAAACCCGCTTGCGATCCTCGTCCGGGCGGTCTCGGAGGCGACCTCGGTTCGCGTCGTGGGGCTCTGTCATTCGGTCTACTGGACGGTCGATCGGCTCGCCGGGTACCTCGGTCTACCCCGCGACGATGTCGACGCCGCCTCGGCCGGGATCAACCACCTGGCCTTCATCCTCCGTCTCGAGCACCGGGGTCGGGACCTGTATCCGGACCTCCGTGCGTTCGTCGAAGGGGGTCGGGTGCCCGACGACGACCTGGTCAGGGCGAACCTGTTCCGTCGCCTCGGCTTCTATCCGACCGAGTCCTCGGAGCATCACGGCGAGTACAACCCGTGGTACATCGGCAAGGCCGATGCCTCCGGTGACGCGGTGGAGCGCTTCCACATCCCGATCGGCGAGTACCTGGACCGCGTGTCGCACAACCTCGGTGAATACGCCGAGACGAAGCGGATGCTCGACGCCGGCGAGTCGTTCGAGATCGAACGGAGCGGCGAGTACGCGGCGACCATCGCGGAGGCGATGACGACCGGCGTGCCGGCCCGGATCGTGGTCGATGCGATGAACCGTGGTGCGCTGATCCCCAACCTGGACGCGGATGCCTGCGTCGAGGTCCCGGGCCTCGTCGATGGACTGGGCGTCCACCCCGTCGCGATGGGCCCGCTGCCACTCCACCTGGCCGCGTACATCCGGGGCGCCGTGGACATGCAGGGGCTCACGGTCCGGGCGGCGCTCCACCGCGATCGCGCGGCGATCGGCCACGCCGTGATGACCGACCCGATCGTCCAGAGCCACCTGACGCTCGACGACGCGTGGCGCCTGACCGAAACGATGATCGAGGCCGAGGCCCCATGGCTTCCGGCCTGGCTTGGCGGCAGCGCTGCCGACTAGAGGAGGATCCGCGATGTTCCAGGACCGAACGCGACTGCCTGAGGGCGGTCGGCAACGCTTCCTTACGGTGATCTGTGGCCTGGCGCTCCTCGTGACCGCGTGCGGTGGTTCGAGTGCGCCGTCCGTGGCGGCCCCAAGCGCGAGCGCCGCCGCCCCGACGAGCGCGACGGCCTCGGCCAGTCAGGCGGCCGCGGCCGGCGTCCGCTTCGGCGGCGCCGTCGGACGCCGGCTACACCGGGCCGGAGGCGACGATCACCTATTCGATCTGGGGCGACCCGCAGGAGATCAAGGCGCAACAGGCGGTCGTCGACGCGTTCCACGCGGTCAATCCCAAGATCACTGTCAAGGTGACCGTGTCCGACTGGGAGCCGTACTGGGACAAGCTGCAGACCTCGATCGCCGGCGGCGACGCGCCCGACGTCTTCGCCATGGACGGGCCGCTCTTCCCCGACTACCAGAGCCGCGACGTCCTGCTCGACCTCAAGCCGTACATCGACCGCGATGGCTACGACCTGACCCAGCTGGCCGACCAGGCGGTCGCCGACTTCACGACGCCCACCGGCCAGTTCGGCCTGCCCCGCGACCTCAACGTGGTGGCCCTCTACTACAACAAGAAGATGTTCGACGCCGCCGGGATCCCCTACCCCGACGACACGTGGGACTGGGCCAAACTCGAAGACGTCGCCAAGCAACTGACGCTGAAGGGCGCCAACGGGAAGGTCAAGCAGTGGGGGTTCTACACCGAGACCACCGACATGGAGAACTACTGGTCGGAACTCGTCTGGCAGAACGGTGGCGACATCATCTCCGCGGACCACAAGACGAGCCTGGTGGGCAGCGACCAGGCGGCCGGTGGCATCCAGTTCCTGCAGGACCTCATCTGGAAGGACAAGGTCATGCCCGACGCCGCCATCACCGACGCCCTCGGGGACGCCTTCGAGCAGGGACAGGCCGCCATGGAGTCGAACGGTTCCTGGCTGGTGGCGACCCACCAGGCGGCCGGGCTCGACTTCGGCATCGCGCCGCTGCCCAAGGGATCGGCGGGTCAGGTCACATCGATCAACCCGACCGGGGCCGTCGTCTCCAAGGGCAGCAAGAACCCGGACGCCGCCTGGGAATTCGTGAAGTACCTGGCGAGCCCGGCCGCCCAGGCCAAGCTGATGGAACTGAAGGCCTCGCTCCCTGCCAACAAGGCGGTCCTGGCCGGCCCGTTCTCGAAGTCATTCGATGGCGCCAAGGTCCTCGCCGATGCGATCACCTACGCGCGCATCAAGCCCTCGTTCCAGGGTTACAACGACTGGACGACGACACTCCAGACGGAGATCGACGCGAACGTCTTCAACGCTCCGAAGAAGACGGCCAAACAGGCCCTGACCGACGTGCTGCCGGCACTCGACCAGGTCCTCGCCACCCAGTGACCTTGGGCGTACCCGCACGGAAGCTGCGATGACGACCCTTCGCCGCCCCGCCCGTCGGCGGGGCGGCCCGTTGGCCGGCGAGGGCCGCTGGGCGTTGGCGTTCCTCGCCCCGACTCTCATCGGCCTGGCCGTGCTGTCGGCCGGACCCATCCTCGCCACGCTTGCGATCAGCCTCACGAAATGGGATCTGCTGACAGCACCGAAGTTCACAGGGCTCGACAACTACGTCGGATTGCTCTCCGACGACCGGTTCATGAAGGCCCTTCGGAACACGTTCTTCTACACGATCGTCTCGGTCCCGGTCGGGTTGGCACTGGCGCTCGGGCTGGCGATCGTCCTCAACGTCAGCGTCCGTGGCATCGCCTTCATCCGGACCGCCTACTTCCTGCCGGTCGTCACCTCGACGATCGCGATCGCCCTCGTCTGGCAATGGATCTACAGCGCGGATTCCGGCCTCCTGAACCAGGTCACCGGCCTGGTCGGGATCCCGGCGCAGAAATGGCTCAGCGATCCCGTGCTGGCCATGCCATCGATCATCGCGATGTCCATCTGGCAGGGGCTCGGGGTCAACGTGATCATCTTCCTGGCGGCGCTCCAGGGGATCCCGAGCGAGCTGCTCGACGCGGCCAGCGTCGACGGAGCCGGCCGCTGGGCCCGGTTCCGCTACGTGATGCTCCCGCTCCTGACGCCCGCGATCTTCTTCACCGGCGTGCTGAGCCTGATCGGCGCCTTCCAGGTCTTCGACCAGATCTTCGTGCTGGTCAAGCCCAGGCCGACCGACGCGACGATCACCGTGGTGTTCTTCATCTACGAGAACGGCTTCAAGTTCTTCAAGATGGGCTATGCCAGCGCGGCGTCCTGGATCCTGTTCCTGATCGTCGCGCTGTTCACGGCGATCTACTTCTGGTCGCAGAAGCGCTGGGTCCACTACCAGTGAGCGCCGACACGACCGCCACGGCCGACACGACCGCCACGGTCGCCTCTAGACCGGCCCCCTCGCCGAGGTCGGGACGACGCCTGCGGAAGGCCCGACGGTGGATCCTGATCGGGCTGCTCATCGCCGGCGGCGTGTTGATGATGGCCCCCTTCCTGTGGATGATCTCGACGTCGCTCAAGACGCGGGCCGAGGTCTTCGCGACGCCACCGACATTGATCCCGCTCGTGCCCCAGTGGCAGAACTACCCGGACATGTGGAATGCGCTGCCGTTCGGCAGCTTCTTCGTGAATTCGGTCAAGCTGGCGACACTCAACACCGTCGGCCAGCTCATCAGCTGCTCGATGGCCGCGTTCGCGTTCGCCGCACTCCGGTTCCGGTTCCGCGAGCCGTTGTTCGCCCTGCTGCTCGTGACCCTGATCATCCCGTTCCAGGTCGTCCTGGTGCCCAACTTCATCCTGTACCGGCTCATGCCGCACCCGACCTCCACCAGCGGCAACTGGATCGGGACGCAGGAGCCGCTGTGGGTGGGAGCCTTCCTGGGTGGTGCGTTCGGCACGTTCCTGCTTCGGCAGTTCTTCCTGGCCATCCCGCGAGAATTGGCCGACGCCGCCCGGGTCGACGGAGCGAATCCATGGCACATCTACCGCTACATCTACCTGCCGCTGGCCAAGCCCGCCCTCGCGACGTTGGCGATCTTCACGTTCATGTGGACATGGAACGACCTGATCGACCCGATCATCTACCTCCGCGACATCGATTCGTTGACGTTGACCGCCGGGCTGTCGCTGTTCCAGGGCCAGTACGTGGGGCGCTGGCCGTTGCTCATGGCCGGAGCGTTGGTCAGCGTCATCCCCATGATCATCCTGTTCGTCATCGCCCAGCGCCACTTCGTCCGCGGCATCGCCATGACCGGGATCAAGGGCTGACCATGGCGAGCGTGGAGGGCCTGCCGCTCTACCGCCGGATCGAGGCGGACCTGCGCGATCGGATCCGGACCGGCGAGCTGCCGCCCGGCGCCCAGGTGGAGACCGAGCTCGAGTTGATGGAGCGCTACGGGGTGAGTCGCGCCACCGTGCGCCAGGCCCTCGGCGGGCTGATCGCCGGCGGGGCGCTCGAGGTCCGCCGCGGTCTCGGCACCTACGTCGCGAGCGCCCGGTTCGAGCACACGATCGGTGGGTTCTACTCGTTCAGTCGCGAGATCGAGCAGCACGGGCTGCGGCCGGGGACGAAGGTCCTTGGCCTATGGCGCGAGCCCGCGACCGAGGTCGTCGCCGCAGCCCTCGGCGTTCCGGTCGGCGAGGAGATCGTCGCTCTTCGTCGCCTTCGGCTGGCTGGACCCGATCCGCTCGTCGTGGAGACGAGTCACCTGCCGGCGGGCCGGTTCCCGGGCCTGGACACGGTCGATTTCACGAAGGTCCGCCTCTATGACACGCTCCTGAGCACGTACGGCTGTCGACCGACGCGTGCCCGTGAGTCGTTCGAGCCGATCTCCCTGACCGCCGACGAGGCAGTGCTGTTGGATCAACGCCGCGGCGCCCCGGCGCTCCGCGTGGAGCGGGTGGCCTTCGACCAGGACGACGACCCGATCGAGTTCTGTCGGAGTACCGTGCGGGGCGACCGATACCGATACTCCGTGGAGCTGCGCGACCGATGACTGCCGTCGACGACCTGCTGACCTGGGGGGAGAGTTCGACCTCGCACGAAGCGATCGCGGCGGCGCTCGAGGAGGCCGGGCGAGCATCGGCGGATGCCCGTCGGATCCTCGATCCCGCCGAGCGGATCGTGATCACCGGCGCTGGCTCCTCGTACTACATCGCCCAGGCCGCGGCGGCGGCGGCGCGCGAGGTCCTGCACCGACCCGTGGCCGCGACACCACTGTCGGAGCTGCTCCTTCGCCCCGAGGGCGTGCTCGTCGGAGGCCCGGGCACCCGCCGCGGCGGCGCTCCGGAGCCGGTCGTGGTCATCTCGCGGTCGGGCTCCACGTCCGAAGCTGTGAGCGTGGCCGAACGGATGCGCACGACCGGCCATCCGACGATCGCGGTCACCTGTCGCGGCGACAGTCCGCTCGCGCGGATCGCCGACGTGACCCTCGTGTCGCCCGCCGGAGACGAGGCCGCGATCGTGATGACCCGCTCGTTCGCGAGCATGCTTGCGCTGCTGCTGGCGCACATCGCCCGCGTCGCCCGCGCCGAAGCACTGACGGCGGACCTCGCCCGGATCGCGGGCCGCTGGCACGAGGCGGAGGCGGCGGCGGCGGTCGGCCTGCGACTGGGCGCCACCGACTGGCATCGGATCGTCATCCTGGGTGGTGGAGCGTCGATCGGGATCGCAGCCGAGTGGGGACTCAAGCTGACCGAGACCAGCCAGGTCTCGACCAGCGCCTACGAGCCGCTCGAGTTCCGCCACGGCCCCATCTCCGTGTGCGAGCCGGGCGTCCTCGTCGTCGGGCTGGTGGGAGGCCCTGGGGCCGCCGACGAGGTCGCCGTCGTCGAGGAGACGGCGGGATTGGGCGCCACGACCTGGCTGATCGCGCGCGACGGCGAGGAAGCCGGCGGATCGCGCGCCGAGGTGAGCCTCATCGGCGGCGGGCTGCACCCGTTGGCGCGTCTGCCGTTGCTGGTACGCCCGGCTCATGCGCTGGCCCTCAGCCTCGCCATCACGCGCGGCTGCGACCCCGATGCGCCGCGACATCTCGGCCAGGTCGTGATCCTGGGCCCCGGATGATCGGCGCGGATCTGCGTCTCGTCGACTTTCGCCCGCGAACCTCGCTCCGGGTCCCGGTCACGGAGATCCACCTGCCGAAGTACCCGGTCATCGACGCGCACAATCACCTCGGGGCGACCTTCGGCGGCGAGTGGTCCGCTCGATCGACCGGGGAGTTGCTCGCCGCGCTCGACGCGTCCGGGGTGGACATGCTCGTCGATCTGGACGGCGGCCAGGGCGAGGCGCTCTCGGCCGAGGTCGGTCGGTGGCAGGCGCCGTACCCTGACCGTGTCGCGGTGTTCGCGGGGCTCGACTACGACCGCTGGGCGACGGATCCCGCGTTCGGTGAGACCGAGGCGACGTCGTTGCGCGATTCCTGGGCCCGGGGTGCCCGCGGACTCAAGGTGTGGAAGACGCTCGGACTCCGCGCCCGAGACCCGGGCGGCCGCCTCGTCGCGATCGATGACTCGCGGCTCGACCCGCTATGGGCGGCCGCCACCGACCTCGAGCTCCCGATCGTCATCCACATCGCGGATCCGATCGCCTTCTTCGAGCCGCTCGACGCTACGAACGAGCGGTGGGAGGAACTCCTCGCGAACCCCGACTGGCATTTCTGGCCGACCCGGCCGACCGACGAGCCCGACGCCCCGGGCTTTCCGCCGTTCGACGAACTGCTCGAGGCCTTCGAGCGGCTCATCGCACGCCACCCGGGCGCGACGTTCGTCGGCGCCCACCTGGGCTGCGCGGCCGAGGACCTGGGCCTCGTGGGTCGGCTGCTCGACACGTACCCGAACTTCAACGTGGACCTCGCGGCACGGATCGGCGAGCTCGGCCGCCAGCCCTACACGACCCGAGCCTTCTTCCTCCGTTACGCGGATCGGATCCTCTTCGGCGCCGACCTCGCCCCCGACCCCGACATGTACGCCATCCACTATCGGTTCCTCGAGACGTACGACGAGTCGTTCGACTACGGGACGGACCCGGTGCCCGGTCAGGGCCGGTGGCAGATCCACGGCGTCGGGCTGCCGGCCGACGTCCTGCGGGCGGTCTATCGGGACAACGCCGTGCGGATCCTCCAGCTGGGGCCGCGATGACGGGCGCGACCGATGACCGTGGCGGGTTCATTCTCGGGACCAGGCGCGGTATCGCGGCGTGCGCATCGGCACGCGGCACCTTCGCCGTGCTCGCACTCGACCATCGCCAGAACCTGCGGGCGGAGCTCCGCCCGGCCGACCCCGCGTCCGTCACGTACGACGAGATGGTCGAGTTCAAGCGCGCGGTCGTCCGCGTTCTCGCACCGATTGCGACGGGGACCCTGCTCGATCCCGAGATCGGGGCTGCCCAGTGCATCGCCGACGGATCGCTGCCGCCCTCGGCAGGGCTGCTGGTCGCGATCGAGGCGACCGGATACGCAGGATCGCCGACCGCCCGGGTCAGCCGGGTCCTGGATGGCTGGAGCGTCGACAAGGCCAAGCGGATGGGCGCCTCGGCCGCGAAGTTGCTCGTCTACTACCATCCGGACGCCGCCAATGCCGCCGACCAGGAGCGCCTCGTCGCCGACGTCGCCGCCGACTGTCGAGCGGCGGACCTCGCACTGTTCGTGGAGCCCCTGTCGTTCTCGCTCGACGAGGGCGCCCGGCTCCAGGGCGACGACCGCCGACGTGTCGTCGTCGAGACGGCACGTCGGCTGACCGCCATCGGCGGTGACGTGCTCAAGGCCGAGTTCCCCTACGACGCGTCGGTCATGGACCGGGCGCGATGGCGCGATGCCTGCGAGGAGCTCGATGCGGCCTCGACACTGCCGTGGGTCCTCCTCTCCGGCGGTGTCGATGAGGCGACCTTCGAGGCCCAGGTGGGGACCGCCTGCGCTGCCGGCGCAAGCGGCGTCCTCGTGGGTCGATCGGTCTGGGCCGAGGCCGCGACGATGGGACCGGCGGCCCGCGACGCGTTCCTTTCGACCATCGGCCGGGAGCGATTGCGTCGCCTCGCCGACCTGGTCGACGCATCGGGCCATGCGTGGCACGAGCGACCGGGCCGACTGGCGTCGGCGCCCGTGCCCGGCGACGGTTGGTACCGGGAGTACTGAGCGTGGCACCCACGGGGCGGGATATCGACATCCTCGTCGTCGGCGAGATCAATCCCGACATCGTCATCTCGGATCGGGATCCGGTGCCGGTCTTCGGCGAGATCGAGCGGGTCGTCGATTCGGTCGTCATGACGGTCGGCAGCTCGTCGGCGATCTTCGCTTGCGGCGCGGCGCGCCTTGGGCTGCGCGTCGCGTTCTGCGGCGTGATCGGCGATGACGAATTCGGCCGCTTCATGCTCGACGCGATGGGCGAACGCGGGATCGACGTCTCGGGCTGCACGGTCGATCCGACCCGACCGACGGGCGCGACGGTGATCCTCACCAGCGGACGTGACCGGGCGATGCTCACCGCGACCGGGACGATCGACGCGCTCGATGTCGCCACGGTCCCGGCAGCCCTCATCGGCCGCGCTCGCCATCTCCACACCGGCGCCTTCTACCTCCAGGGGAGGAGCCGCGGGGCGCTGCCTGCGTTTTTCGCAGCCGCTCGCGACGGGGGCATCACGACATCGTTCGATACGAACTGGGACCCGTCCGGGCGCTGGGACGGCGGCGTGCTGGAGATGCTGCGGGCCTCCGATGTCTTCTTCCCGAACGAGACCGAGGCGCGTCGGATCGCGCGACGCGACGACGTCGAGGAGGCCGCGCGCGCGCTCGCCACGGAGGGGTCGACGGGGCGGAGCGATGGCGGTCCGATCGTCGCGGTCAAGCTCGGCGCTGCCGGCGCCCTCGCCTGTCGGGTCGACGGGCCGATGGTTCGAGTGCCCGCGATGCTGGTCGAACCGCTCGACACGACCGGGGCCGGCGATTCGTTCGACGCCGGCTTCCTGCGTGCGTGGCTCGACGGAGGCAGCCTGCGCGAGAGTCTCGAACTCGGCGTCGTCTGCGGCGGCCTCTCCACTCGGGCCGCGGGTGGCGTCGATGGCCAGGCGACGCTGGACGAGGCGCGGGGGGCGCTCGCCACCTGGTCGGGCGGATGACCGGGATGGCCGGGGCGCCGCGCACGCGACTCCTGTTCGTCGCCGCGAACCCGTCGATCGACCGGTTGTACGAAGTCGATCGCCTGACCGTCGGTGCCATCCACCGGCCGCGATCGGTGGTCGCGGTGGCGGGTGGCAAGGGCCTCAACGCCGCACGCGCGGCCGCGAGCCTGGGTGGGTCCGTGACGGTCGCCGGGATCGTGGCCGGTCGGGCCGGCGAGTGGATCGCCGGACAGCTGGCGGAGCTCGGCGTCGACGCCCGCCTGACCCGGTCGACCGGCGAGACCCGCACCTGCGTCTCGATCCTCGACCGATCGACGGGCGAGCTGACCGAGGTATACGAGCGGGGCGACGAGATCGATGGCGAGACCTGGGACGCGCTCGAAGCGACGATCCGCGCCGAGCTCGACCGGGGCGACGTCGCTCTCATGGCCTTCTCGGGCAGCCTGCCTCCGGGGGCGCCGGCAGACGGGTTCGGCCGGATCGCCCGGCTGGCGGCCGCCCCCTCGCCCGCCGTCCCCATCCTCGCCGACACGTACGGGCCGGCCCTTCGGGCGGTCCTGGTGGAGTCTCCCGCGATCCTGAAGCTCAACGCCGTCGAGGCCGCGGACGCCAGCGGCGTGACCGTCTCCGAAGTCATTTCGGCCGCCGCGGCGGGGCGCCGGCTTCGTGATGCCGGCGCCGCGAGTGTGATCGTCACGATCGGCCTGGCCGGAGCGGTCGTGCTCACCGGCGACCGCCGCGTCCACCTGCAGCCGCCGGACCTTCGCGGCGACTACCCGGTGGGCAGCGGCGACGCGTTCGTCGGCGGTCTTGCGGTCGCGACCGGCCGCGGGGACGACCTCATCGACGCGGCCCGGCTCGGTCTCGCGGCCGCCGTCGCGAACGCCCAGGTCGCGGGTGCCGGCCGCCTCGACCCGACCGTCGTCGGCGGGATCCTCGAGCGGATCGAACCGATCTCGATCTGAAGACCATCGCGGTCCGTCCGACATGGGATGATCGGCACCGATGGACCTCGTCGCCTTCGCCCTCGGCATCTTCCTGCTGGCGCTGACCTTCTGGGACCTCTTCGAGACCATCGTCGTACCACGCCCGACGCCCGGCTGGTTCCGCATCGGGCGGTACATCATCCGCGGTTCCTGGCGAGCCCTGCGAGCACTCCGTGACGGCCGTCCAGGCCGCTCCTACGACCGCATACTCGGTCTGTTCGCCCCGGCGGCGACGATCGCCCTGCTCGTGGCCTGGCTGATCACCCTCATCCTCGGATACGGCCTCGTCCTCTATGCCCTGCGCGACGAGCTGCGACCGGTGCCGACGGATCTCGGGAGCGTGCTGTACTTCGCCGCCACGTCCGTGCTGACGCTCGGGTTCGGCGACATCGTCGCGGAGGGCACGCCGGCGCGGATCGTGATCACGGTCGCCGCGATCAGCGGCCTCGGCACGGTCGCCCTCGTCGTCACGTTCCTCTTCTCGCTGTACGGCTCGTATCAGCGCCGCGAGGTCGAGGTCGTCAAGCTCCAGGCCGCCGCCGGCGCCCCACCGTCGGCCGTTGCCCTGCTGGAGACCTATGCGTTGCTCGGGCTCGTCGACCGGCTGCCGGAACTGTTCCACGATTGGGAGCGATGGGCGGTCGAGGTCCTCGACTCGCACGTCGCATATCCACTGCTGGGATCTTCCGCTCGAGCCACGACGACCTGTCGTGGATCAGTGCGCTCGGGACGATGCTCGATGCCGCGAGTCTCGTGCTGACCACGGTCGAGGGTCCGCCTCGGGGCGAAGCGAAGCTCTTCAAGCGGGTCGGCACGCACCTCGTCGAGGACCTCTTCAATCTCGGCTTCCGCACCGGTGAGCCGACCAATCTCGATCGATCCGATTTCGACGCCGCGTGCGATCGACTCGAGGAGGCCGGCTATACCCTCGCTCCTCGCGACCGGGCGTGGCCGGCCTTCGAGGCGGGGCGGGCGACCTACGCGCCGCGCCTGGAGGCCATGGCCTACTACTGGGCGACGCCTGCAGCCTCGTGGCTCGGCGATCCGGTCGTGCTCCGGTCGCCGCTCCACCGGCGCGACGATCCGTAGGGACGATCGCCGGTCGGCTCAGCCGATCGCCTGCCCCCCAACGGCCGACAGCGCGACCACGACGATCGGTGGCACGCGACCCGTCAGGAGGAGCGCGAGACCGGTGCCGGCGATCGCGACGTCGATGGGTGCGGTGACGGCACCCGTCCACACCGGGTCGTAGAGGGCTGCCGCCAGGATCCCGACGACGGCCGCGTTGGTGCCCGTCATGGCGCGACGGATGCGCGTCGACGACACGGAGGCGCTCCCAGAACGGAAGCGCCCCGAAGATCAGCAGGAACGACGGCAGGAAGATCGCCACGAGCGCGACGCCGGCTCCGGCGATCCCGTTCGGGGGGAGGGACGACACGGTCCCGAGGTAGGCCGAGAACGTGAACAACGGACCTGGCACCGCCTGGGCGGCACCATAGCCGGCGAGGAACTGGTCCTGGCTGACCCAACCAGGCTGAACGACGGTCGCATCCAGCAGCGGCAGGACGACATGGCCACCACCGAACACGAGCGATCCCGATCGATAGAACGCCTCGAACATCGCGAGGGACTGCCCGCCGACCGAGCGTAGCAATGGGAGGACGAGCAACAGGCCACCGAACAGCGCAAGGGCTCCGACCCCGACCCGGCGCGAGATGGGACTGCGGTTCGGGGTGCGTCTCGGCCGTCGGTGGTGCCCGAAGCAGGGTCACGCCCACCAGGGCTCCACCGGCGATGATCGCCACCTGTGACAGCGGGACCGTCCAGGCCAGCGCGACAGCCGCGGCGACGACCGCGAGGAGCCGCCTCGGCCAGTCCGGCGTCAGCGTCCGCGCCATCAACCAGACGGCCTGGGCGACGACGGCGACCGCAGCGAGCTTCAGACCGTGGACCCAACCGGCCGCCGGCGAGGTCCGCCCCTACGGCGAACAGGCCGAGCGCCGTCAGGGCGACGGCCGACGGCAGGGTGAACCCGATCCACGCGGCGATCCCCCGGCCATCCCGGCCCGACGCGTCCCGATCGCGATCCCCAGTTGGCTGCTGGCCGGACCCGGGATCGACTGGCAGAGGGTGACGAGGTCGGCGAAGGCCGTCTCGTCCAGCCATCCGCGCCGCGTGACGTATTCGCGGCGGAAGTAGCCGATGTGGGCGATCGGCCCGCCGAACGAGGTCAGGCCCAGTCGAAACGAGGCGCCAAGGACCTCCCGGATAGAGCCGATCGGTCGCGCGGGCGGGTCGTCCACGCGGAGAGGCTACAGCCCCTGGTCTAGTCGATCACCGGACGACGCTACCGACCACGCGGGGCCACGGCGGAAACGACGTCCCGTCGCCCAACTCGAG
Source organism: uncultured Chloroflexia bacterium (assembly GCA_963833705.1). Classification (GTDB taxonomy): domain Bacteria; phylum Chloroflexota; class Limnocylindria; order Limnocylindrales; family CSP1-4; genus SPCO01. The sequence goes on from CAWHYQ010000002.1 coordinate 396,577, forward strand.
CCAGCGGAGCGCATACGCGACACGTAACGCCTGCGACCGGGGAGAGAGGTCCATGGCGTCGCCGCCCAGTCCATGGAACGCCTCGCGTCCGAACGACGCGGTGAGCGCCGTCCGGCTGCCGATTGGAGCGAGATGCCGACGGATGAGCTCCACCTCGCGGGCGAACGCCGGCTCCCCCCAAGAGCCGGCGTTCTCGCCCGCGATCCTCACCTCCCGCAACAGGTGCAGGGCATCCAGCGCCAGCGCCCGGTCCGGCGCTGGCGCGGACGCCGGAGCGAGAGCCCTGCCCGAGGGGAGGAGATCCTCGGGTGGACAGGTCATGCCGGTCGACGCACCGTCGCCAGTGCGCGTCCCTTCGGGAGGGAGGGTCCCGGGCGGACGAGCGACCATCGGCATGGCTTCACGATGGAGGACCCACATCAACGCCGGCTTATCGGCCGGTCAACCCTTCAGGAGGGCCGACGGAAGACGTACCCGACACCGCGGACGGTGTGGATGAATGCAGGGTTGGCCGGATCGACCTCGATCCGGCTGCGCAACCAGTGGACGTGGACGTCCACGGTGCGCGTCTCACCACCGTAGTCGTAGCCCCAGACGTGCTCGAGGAGCTGGTCGCGGGTGAACACCTGGCCGGGATGGCGGATCAGGAACGCGAGCAGCTCGAAGGCCCTCGGCTTGATCGGGACGACCTTGCCGTCGCGGAGCAATCGATGGCCGCCGAGGTCCGCCTGGACCGCACCGAGATCGATGACCGCCGGCGGTTCGTCGACGGTGATCGCCTGATCCGAGCGCCGGAAGAGGGCACGGATCCGCGCCGACAGCTCGCGCAGGCTGAAGGGCTTGGTGACGTAGTCGTCGGCACCGAGTTCGAGCCCGACGACCTTGTCGAGCTCCAAATCCTTGGCGGTCAGCATCACGATCGGCACCGCGGACTCGGCGCGGATGATCCGGCAGACCTCGATGCCGGACAGCTCGGGGAGCATGAGGTCGAGCAGCACGAGGTCCGGGCGATCGGCCCGGAAGCGGGTCAGCGCTTCACGACCGTCCGCGGCGGCGACGACCCTAAATCCGTCCGTCTCGAGCGCATCGACGAGTGTCTCTCGCAGCGTGGGCTCGTCTTCGACGACGAGGATCGTCCGTGCCATCCGCTCTCAGGATAGCGTCACGTGTTAACGAGCCGTTTCACTCATGTTCCGTCCAACAGTTCGATGGCGCGGTCGATCCGCTCGAGCGTCCGCTCGCGGCCGAGGGCGACCAGCGTGTCGAACAGCGGTGGCGTCGCCGTCCGGCCCGTGACCGCCACGCGGATCGCCATGAACAGGTCGCCGGCCTTCCAGCCGCGCGACTCCGCGAGGGCGCGCAACGGCGGTTCGAGCTCGTCCGCCTCGAAGGCCAGGCGGCCGACCTCCTCGATGGTGGTGCGTGCCGCCCGCAGGCCGTCCAGGGTGGTGACGGCATCCCATCGCTTGGGGATCAGGACCGCCGGCTCGACGACCAGGTCGCGGACCCACAGGAACCCGACCAGGTCGCCGATGGCGCCGAGACGAGGCAGCCGTTCGGTCACGATCGGGAGCAGCGATCGGATCTCCTCGTCGGTCGGCATGACATCGATGCGGCCCGCCGCGAGCTCGGTCTCGATGAACGGTCGGAGGCGATCGACCAGGTCGTCGGGCTCGAGTCGCCGGATCCATTGTCCGTTGAGCCATTCGAGACGCTCGCGGTCGAACACGGCCCCGCCCTTGTGGACGTCACCGATCTCGAACCGCTCGACGATCTCGCCGATTGACAGGACTTCCTCTTCCGTCCCAGTCGCCCAGCCGAGGAGCGCCAGGTAGTTGACGAGGGCCTCGCGGATGAACCCCTCGGCGATGTAGTCGCCGACCGCGGTCTGGCTCTTTCGCTTGCTCATCTTGGTCCGGTCCGGGTTGAGGATGAGCGGCAGGTGGGCGAAGGCGGGCTCCGGATGACCGAGCGCCCGGAACAGGAGGATGTGCTTCGGCGTGTTCGACAGGTGGTCCTCGCCGCGGATCACGTGACTGATCTCCATCGCCGCGTCGTCGACGACGACCGTGAAGTGGTAGAGCGGCGTCCCGTCGCCGCGGACGATCACGAAGTCGCCACCGAGGTTCGCCACATCGATCTCGACATGGCCGCGGACGATGTCGTCGAAGGCCACCACGCCGGTCCCGACCCGGAAGCGCAGCGCGGCCGGCCGGCCCTCGGCCTCTCGCGCGGCCCGCTCGTCGGCGGTCAGCGCGGCGCACCGGCCCACGTACTTCGGGGGGAGCCTGGCCGCCTCCTGGGCCTTGCGATCGGCGTCGAGCTCCTCGGGCGTGCAGTAGCACGGGTAGGCCATGTCGGCGGCCTTGAGGCGGTCGGCGGCCGCGGCATACAGCGGCAGGCGCAGCATCTGTCGATAGGGGGCATACGGGCCGCGCGCCGCCTCGCCGGCCACCTCGGGACCCTCATCCCAGCCGAGTCCCAGCCAGTGCAGCCCGTCGAGGATGTCCTTTTCGTACGCGATGGAACTCCGCGCCTGGTCGGTGTCCTCCAGGCGCAGGATGAACGTGCCAGCCGTGTGCCGGGCATACAGGAAGTTGAACAGCGCGGTCCGGGCGGTCCCGATATGGAGAGGACCGGTGGGACTCGGGGCGATCCGGACGCGCGGCGCCGCGTCGCTCACTGCTTCGGGACGACGTGGAACAGCGCGGGGTCGGCGTCGCCCGGCAGGACGCGGACGAGCGCCGCCGGCCGGAGGCCCAGGGTCGCGCGACCGCGCGGGCCATCGAGCGTCATGGAGTCGAGCGATTCGCTCCTCGCCAGGATCGTGATATGGGCACCCGGCGTCAGCGCTCGAGCCTCGAGGTAGGAGAGCAGGCCGGCGTCCTCTTCGGCCTCCTCCGTGATCCGGTAGATCGTCGCCGGCTGCCCGGCGTCCATCTCGCTCAGGCGGACGCCTGCGGGTCGGCGACGGGCGGTCTCGGCATCGATCGGATTGCCGTGGGGGCATGTCTCCGGGTGCCCCAGCATCTCGTCCAGCCGGGCCTCGACGCGCGGCGAGATGGCGCCCTGCAGCCGCATCGCCTCGTCATCCGATTCGGCCCAGCCGAGCCCGACGACCGACGTCAGGAGCCACTCGAGGAGCGCATGACGACGGAAGATCGCATCGGCCGCCGCCCGCCCGGCGGGGGTCAGGTGCAGGTCGCGACCCCCGGCGTGGGCCACCAGACCGTCGGCCACCAGTCGCCGGAACATCTCGCTGGCCGCCTGGGTGGTGACGCCGAGGTGGCGGGCGATGCCCGCGGCGCTGACACGCCCACCGTCGTCGGCGCCGGCCGCCACGCGGAGCGCGAGGAGGTACTCCTGGGCGGCTTCGGACAGTTCGCGCTGGTCGTGTCGTCGGGGCATGGCCTCAGGATACGGGACGCGTCGGCGGCCCGACGGGGCGCACCCGGCGGACGATCGCGAAGGCCAGACCCGCGAACCATGCGAGCAGCAGCAGACCTCCGAGAGCGAACCGCCTCGAGTCGCTGTCGGCGGCCCCCCCGCTCGCGGACAGGATGAGCGCGGCGGCGACCGCCGTCGACAGGAGCGCGATGGCAGCCATGGCGGTCGTGGCGGCGAGGATCGGGAGCGCGAGCAGGAGCGCGAACAGGGCGACCTGCACCAACAGGACCAGCGGATCGATGCTGGCGTCACAGGTCGCGGCGAACCGGCCGCAACCCGTCAGCTCCCCCACCAGCCAGCTGAACCCGAAGGCGATGGGTAGCCAGCCGATGACGGCGCGCACGATCCGGCCGCGCGGACCACCCGACCGCTCGTCGACCAGGGCACGAAGGAAGTCGGACGCGGCACGCCCGAGATCGGGCGGAGACGCGTCGTACGCGATCGCGCCCGCGGCGGCGCGGAATCCCTGCCGTCGGTCGCCCGGCGCCTGCTGGGAGGTGGGTGGGACGGAGCCCGCGCCGGCCGTCGATTCCCACCAGGAGCTGGTGGTGTGCTCGGGCGCGGGGGGTGTCTCGCCCCTTGCCGACGGGTCCGCGTTGCCGGCTCCGGGCGTCGCGCCGGGGTCGGTCCCGCCAGTCGTCGCCTCGGGGTCAGCAGTCGAACCCACCCCGGATCCGCGGGCAGCCGCGGCTCGACGGGCGCGCGCCTGGTATTCCGGACCGTGCTTGCGAGGGTCGGCGTATTCCTTTGGGTTGAGTGTCCAATAGGTGCCGCTGGTCGTCCCGTACCAACTGGCGCCACCCCAATCGGGCTCGAAGGGCCCGGCGTCCGCGCCGTCGTACGAGGTCGAACCGAGCGTGGCCTTGCCCGGCGGGCCATCCGATCGCCCGGAGGCGGCGCCGTCGGACGCCCCCGACGCCCCAGCACCGGGATCGCTCGACCGGCGACGTCCACCCGTGCCTCGTTCCGACCGCCGTCCGCCATCCGTCCGTGGCGCTCCCGACGGACCGGCCTTCGATCCCGGCTTGCCAGAGGTCCCGGTCGTTCCGGACGAGGCCCGCCCACCGGCATCGCCCGTTCCTCCGCCGGCACCGCCCGTTCCCGCGCCGGCTCCCGAGGTCGGCCCGCGGGTTCGGCCGCCGTACGCTCGACGCGTGGCCTCGCTTCGCTCGGTATCGGCCTCCCACGGCCGACGCGGGGCCGACGCCGCTCCCCGCCCACGTGGTGCGACCCAGCCACCGGCCAGCTGTTCGTAGGCCGCCTGGATGGCAAGGAACCGCGGTAGTGCGCCCTCCCCGGCGGCGTCGGGATGATTGACCTTGGCCAGTCGGCGATAGGCGCGCTTGACCTCGTCGAGCGTGGCTCCACGCGACAGCCCGAGCGTCCGATACGGGTCCGGGTCGAGCGTCATGTCATCGTCGGGTCGCTCTGGGCGTGTCGGTCTGGCCGGTGCCGGCCGGACGCTCAGCCGATGAGCTCGCCCACCGGTGCGAGTTCGAACTCAGGGACCGCCTCGGCGCCGACACGCCCGTGCGGATCGAGGATGACCGGCCGGTGGTAGCGGGCGAGGTCGCGCATGGCGCCGCCATCGAGGACGCCCGCCTGGCGCAGCGCCTCCACCGACGCCGCCCACGTCCCGCGGTCGTAGCCGTCGCCGTCCTCGATCTTGACCGCCATCCCCGACGGCCCGTCCTCGTGGGTGCCGCTCCGCGGTCCGGACAGGATCGCGACGCCGCGGAGAGCCTCCATGCCGGCCTTGCTGACGAGGCGGCCAGGCGCGGCCTTCATCAGGGAGGTGTCGAGTCGGTCGTGCCGTCCGCCGACCATCTCGGGGTTGGCCAGCATCGCGTCGCGGATCGCGAGGAGCGAAGGGGCGAATTCGGATCGTGCGTCGCCCGCCGGGATGGCCTCGGGATCGGCCAGCATCGCGTAGGCCCGTGCGACCTCACGCAGCTTGAAGGCGTACGTCTCGACCCCACACCCGTCGATCGCCGTCTTGAGCTTGGCCGGCGTCGTGCCATACGCCCGGGCGACGGCCGCTCGATACGCGATCTGCGATGGATGGCTGGGCTTCCAGTAGTCGACCGGGTCCCAGCCGCGCAGGCGCGACAGCAGGAGCGACACGGTGTGCTGGCCGGAGCACATGTGTCGGACCGGGCCGGCCTTCTCGCCATCGCGCGCAAGCCGGGCGGCGGTCAGGGCATCGAGCGGCATCCCCTCGGCGCCGCAGGCGAGGAGGGCCTGGCTCACGCCCGCCCGCCGATACAGGCCCTGGAGCGTCCGAACGTGGAGATCCTCGCCCGAGTGCGAACTGGCCATGATCGCGATCTCGGCGGGCTCCAGGTCGAACGCCGCGATGCCCCCGGCTTCGATGAGCGCGAGCGCCCCGAAGGGCTTGACCGTCGAGCGGAGCGTGACGACGCGATCGGGGTCCCCGAGCTGGCGGATGATCCGGCCCGCGGCGTCGGCCTCGACGATGTCCCCGCGATGGACGCTCTCCTCGATCCCGTTGCGCATCTGGCGGACGAGGATCGGCGGCGCTCCCCGACCTCGCGCCGCAGGGCGTGCCGCGCGCGAGACGCTGGGTACGGCCTGGGTCGTCACGACGGTGGCTCTCCGGATCGACGCGGGTTGCGAACCTTGGAGCGCGAGGATACCGCGGCGATTGCTACGATGGGTGCCCTGAGGTCCACATCGTCGTCCGGAGGCCCAGCGGTCGCATGACAGCCCCGACGCTCCACGTCTCGCAGCACCCTGCCGTCCTGCACAAACTCGCCATCTTGCGCGACGAGAAGACCGAGCCGAAGAAGTTTCGCGAGGTCGTTCGCGAGCTGTCATGGCTGCTCGGGTACGAGGCGCTGGCGGACGTCCGCGTGCGACCGCTCGACATCAGGACGCCGCTCGAGCCGATGGTCGCGGCCGAGCTCGGCGAACGGATCGGGCTCGTCCCGATCCTGCGGGCCGGTCTCGGGATGGTCGATGCGATGCTCGAACTGATGCCGACCGCGCAGGTCTGGCACCTCGGATTGTTCCGCGACGAGCGTACCCTTCGGCCGGTCGAGTACTACAACAAGCTCCCCGACTCGGCGACGGTGGACCTGTGCCTGATCCTGGACCCGATGCTCGCGACCGGTGGCTCGGCCACCGCGGCCATCGAGGTGCTCAAGAAATGGGGTGCCGTCCAACCGGTTCGGATCAAGCTGGTCAACCTCATCGCCGCGCCCGAGGGCGTGGCGGCGGTCACCGCGGCCCACCCCGACGTCGAGATCTACTGCGCGGCGCTCGACCGTTCGCTCAACGACAAGGGCTACATCCAGCCCGGCCTCGGCGACGCGGGCGACCGCCAGTTCGGGACCGGCAAGTCGGACTAGCCGCCCGGCGAGATGGTAGTGAAACCACGAGTGTTCGCACGGATGCTGAATCGAGGTTTCGCACCACTCCCACTGGGCCTCAGGTTCGTCAGCCCTCGACGGCGTACTCATCCGAGATCGTGCGGATCCGGGGCAACGGCGAGAACACCAGGAATAGGATCGACACGGCCATCCCGGCCCAGCCGACAGCGATCCCGCCACGGACGCCGATCACCCCCGCCACGCCGGCCGCCACGAGCGCACCGATCGGATACGCGATCCCGTGCGACAACACACCGAAGGTGGCGTTCACCCGGCCGAGGACGCGGTCCGGGCTGAGCCCCTGGATCAGTGACAGCTCGGCGACACCCTCGATCGTCTGCAGGCCATCACCGAACAGCTGCGGGATGAACACCATCACCGTCGCCAACAGGAGCGGTCCCTGCGCCAGGGGCGTCAGGATGCCGAGCGCCGAGGCACCGATCGCCGTCCAGATCATCGCCGGGCCGATCCCCAGCCTGCGGATGACTCGCGAGGCGAAGAGCGAGCCGACCAGCGACCCGACCCCGCCGGCCGAGACCACGACGCCGAGCAGGAACGGCGACAGATGCAGGTCATTGATCAGATAGATCGTGTACAGGACCCCATAGAACGACCCGGCGACGTGGGCGACCACCGATCGCATCGCCATCGGAAGCAGGACTCGGTGGTGCCGCACCAGCCGAAGGCCCTCGACGATCTCCTCGCGAATCGCCGTCGTGGTCGTCCTCGCCGGCCGCGGCGGCTCCGGCGTCCGGATGAGAACCAGCGACACCGCCGATATGGCGAACGACACCGCATCGACGAGGATCGCGAACGGGGCGCTCACCAGCTGGACCAGCGCTCCGGCCAGCCCTGGGCCGCCGATCTCGGCTAGCGACGAGCTCGTCGCGAGCTTGCTGTTGCCGTCGACGACGCGATCGACCCCGATCAGCGACGGGACGTAGGCTGGATAGGCAGCGTCGAAGAGCGCGCCCAGGCACCCCTCGACGAACGTCACGAGGTAAAGCTGCTCCATGCGCAGGGCACCGGCCGCGTAGGCGATCGGGATCGACAACAGGAGCAGCGACCGGACCGCGTCCGTGCCGATCAGGAGCGGCCTGCGCCGAAGCCGGTCGACCCAAGCCCCCGCGAACAACCCGACGAGCAGGATCGCCAGGCTGCCGGCGACCACCAGAAGCGCCATCTCCGTCGGACCCGCGCCGAGGACGAGCAATGCCACGAGCGGGATCGCCGTTCGGGTCACGACGGAGCCCAGCTCGGAGATGGTCTGACCCGTCCACAGTTTCAGGAAATCGGCGTGCCGCCAGAGTGACAGTGCTGTCACGTCGCCGCGATGTGCCACGGGTCCTAGCCTAGCTCGGGCGCGCCGCTCGAATTCAGTCCAAGAGACTCTGGATCGCATTGCAATCCGTCGCGAGCGTCCCATTCCGGGACTCCCGGTTCGCAGGGCGTCCGTGCGCCGCAACGACTACGATCCGACCGTTCGTTCGGGAATGAGGCGAAACGATGCTCAGCTTGGAACCGGCGTCCGATCCGTTCGTTCTCGCAGACGTGCGAACGTCGCCTCGGCGAACGTCCTGACCGTCACTACCAGGCACCCGGCGTGGATCGCCCCTCGCGCGACCTCGATCACCGCGTCCCTGTGATGAGCCGCTCCCGGACGAACATCGGAGCCACGATCCGCCAGCCGAGCACGTCTGCCACGAGCAGGATCGCAGTGAGACCGACCGCGACTGCCGGCGTCGGGCGGATCGCGCCGAAGGCGATGAGGGAGGTCAGGAGGACCACCGGGAGATCGGCCAGGAGGCTGAGCTGCTGCGCGACGCGGACGTCGCTCGATCGTGTGGAGATCGCGATCCCGACCCAGATGGACCAGGCGGCGAGCAATGGCGTGAGCAGTATCTGGGCGACGATGTCCGGGACCTGCAAGAGTGCTGAAGCGACGGCGGGTTGCGCGAACAGGACGACGCAGGCAAGGAAGATCGCGTACACGCCGTAGGCGATCGTCACGGCCGGCACCAGCGCTGCCAGGGCCTTGGCGAGCAGGAATTCCTCGCGAGGGATCGGCGTCGTGAGGATCGGCTCCAGGCTCCCCTGCTGCCGCTCCCCGGCCACCGAGTAGGCCGCAAGGACCGCGGGCGCCAGCACCGGGATGGCCAGCATGTACAGCAGCAGGTGCCATCCCCCGAGCGTCTCCGCCGACGTCTCCGAGGTGAGGAAGACCACGGCCAGCGGCTGGATGAGGAAGATGACGGGAAAGATCGCGGTCGCCACGACGACCGATCCGTGTCGCCGGTACTCGCGCATCTCCTTGCGAACGATGGCGCCGATCCGCCGGGAGCTCATCCTCATCGCAGAGCCGTCTCCCGCTCCTCGTCGATCAGCTCCAAGTAGACATCTTCGAGCGAGTGGCGCGTCTCGGTGATCGAGAGGACGTCTGCGCCCGCGGCCACGAGTGCCCGGGTCAATTCGGGCGCGGCGACCGTCGGGTCGGACACCGTCAGGACGTAGCCCGCCCCGTCGTCCAGGCGCCAGCCCTGGACCGCCGCGAGCCCCGCGAGGACGCGGTCGGGTTCCTCGAGTGCGGTCACCGTCCTGACCGTGAGGGTCCGCGCAAAGAGCCGGTCGCGAAGCTCGACGGGCCGGCCGATCGAGCGCAGCGCCGTGTTCAGGATCACGACGCGATCGCAGAGTCGCTCCGCCTCCTCCAGGCGGTGCGTCGTCAGGAAGGTCGTCACGCCTCGCTGGCGGAGGCCGGCGATCAGCTCGTGGACGTCGCGAGTCGCGACCGGGTCGAGGCCGGCGGTCGGCTCGTCGAGGAAGAGCACCTCGGGATCGCTGAGCAGCGCTCGCGCGAGGGCGGTTCGCTGGCGAAGTCCCTTCGACAGGATGCCGCAGGTGTCGTGCGCCCGGGCCGTCAGGCCCATCGCGAGGAGGGCGGCATCGATGCGGGCAGGTGCGTCGGTGACTTCGTAGAGGTCGGCGAAGCACTCGAGGTTCTCGAGCACGCTGAGGCGGAGGTAGAGACCGGGTGACTCGGGCATGACGGCGACACGCCGGCGGATCGCTTCACCGTTCTGCGGCGTGAGGGGAATCCCAGCGATCGTGGCCGATCCGGAGGTCGGAGCGACGAGCGTGCCGAGCATCCGCACGGTCGTCGTCTTGCCGGCGCCGTTGGGCCCGAGCAGGCCGAAGACCTCGCCCCGCCCCACGTCGAACGAGACGTCGTCGACGGCGAGTCGGTCGCCGAAGCGTTTCGAGAGATGTCGGACGGTCACCGCCGGCCCGCCGTCGCCCGCGATGGGCAACGGAGGCATTTCGCGGTCGCTCATCTCGGTCGTAGCGTAGCGCCGGAACGACGGACGCCCTGCCCGTCGACCTCCGTTCCCTCCTCGATCACCGACCGGTGAGCTGCTCGAGCTGCTCCGGGTAGCGCGCTCCTTGCACGGTGATGTCCGCGGCAGCGACGCCGATCTCGCGGAGGTCATCGGCGGTGAGCTCGACCGACGCCGCGCCGATGTTGTCATCGAGGCGGTCGAGCTTCCGGGTGCCCGGGATCGGCACGATCCACTGTTTCTGCGCAAGCAGCCATGCCAGCGCGATCCGAGCAGGTGTGGCGCCCTTTCGTTGCGCGATCTCCCGGAGTAGATCGACCAGGGCCCGGTTCGCCAGCCGAGCTTCAGCTTCGAACCGGGGCACGATGTTGCGGAAGTCCGAGGGGTCGAAGGTCGTGGTCTCGTCGATCGCTCCCGTCAGGAACCCCTTGCCGAGTGGGCTGAAGGGAACGAAACCGATCCCGAGCTCTTCGAGCGTCGGCAACAACGCCTCCTCGGGGGTTCGCCACCACAGTGAGTACTCGCTCTGCACGGCGGTCACCGGCTGGACCGCGTGGGCGCGACGGATCGTCGACACGCCGGCCTCGGACAGCCCGAAGTGGCGGACCTTGCCCGCCACGATCAGGTCCTTCACGGCCCCAGCGACATCCTCGATCGGCACCTTCGGATCGACGCGGTGCTGATAGAACAGGTCGATGGCGTCGACCCTGAGCCGTCGGAGCGAGCCTTCGGCGACCTCCCTGATGTGCTCCGGCCGACTGTCGAGGCCGGCCCACCGCGACTCCCCATCGTGCTCCGGTTTGAACCCGAACTTGGTGGCGATCGAGACCTGCCCCTGGACGGGCTCGAGCGCCTCACCCACGAGCTCCTCGTTGGTGAAGGGGCCATACACCTCAGCTGTGTCGAAGAAGGTGACGCCGCGATCCACCGCCGACCGGATCAGGCTGATCATGTCCTGACGCTCCGGGAATGGCGGGTAGGAGAAGGTCATCCCCATGCAACCGAGCCCGATCGCCGAGACCTCGAGATCGCTGGCTCCAAGGTGGCGCTTCTGCATCATGTCGTCTCCGTCGTGCGGTCGTGACGGCCTCGGGGTTTCTCCCGCATACGATACGGCCGTGGCCCACGAGGAGCCCCTGGTCGGTGGCATGGATCCCCGGTACGCGCCGGTCCGCATCGGTGACACCGTCCGCCGCCCCGTGGGATCGTCTTCGGCTGCCGTCCGCGACCTGCTGCTCCACCTCGAGTCCGTCGGGTTCGACGGGGCACCCTGCTACCTCGGCTTGGACGACCAGGGTAGAGACATCCTGAACTGGATCGACGGGGACGTGCCGGTGCCGCCGTACCCAAGGTGGGCGATGACGGATCGGGCACTGGCGGATCTCGGCGGGCTGGTCCGGCGGTTCCATGAGGCGACCGTCACGTTCCGCGGCACCACCGCGGACTGGTCGACCGACTGGGCCGACCCCGGCGGCGGGCCTGTGATCTGTCACAACGACCTATTCCCGGAGAACGTGGTCTTCCGCGACGGACGCGTCGTCGCGTTGATCGACTTCGCGATGGCCGCGCCGGGTCGGCCGCTGTGGGATGTCGCGATCGCCGCAGAGACCTGGGGCCCGCTTGGCGACCCCGGTCGGCGCGACCAGCACCCGGCGGACCTCGACGGGATCGCGCGGCTCGGGGTGCTCGCCCGCGCCTACGAGCTCGAACCAGAGCGAGCGGAGGAGTTGGTCGACGTCATCTTCGAGGAGCGCGCCCACTCGACGGCCAACATCCGGGCCGAGATCGCCGGCGGCAACGAGTCGTGGATCCGCAACTGGGCGGATGCCGGCGGCGACGAACGGGCCGCGGCCGACGACGCCTGGATAGCACACCACCGCTCGGCGCTGATCCGGTCTGTCCGTGGGGGTTGACAGCGCTCCGATCCGGTGTACAGTACCCATAGGTTATATAACCAAATAGTGATGGACATGCCGCAGCCCGACACCCTCAGCGTCACCTTCGCCGCACTGGCCGACCCGACCCGTCGGGCGATCCTTGCCCGTCTCGCCCAGGGCGAGGCCTCGGTCAAGGACCTGTCCGAACCGTTCGACATGAGCCAACCCGCCATCTCGAAGCATCTTCGGGTGCTTGAACGGGCCGGTCTGATCGAGCAGGGCCGGCAGGCGCAGTGGCGACCGCGTCGCCTGCGGGCGGGGCCGCTGCGGGATATCGCGGAATGGGTGGACCAGTACCGCCGTCATTGGGATGAGAGCTTCGAGCGATTGGACGACTACCTCCGCGAGGTCCAGGGCGAGGAGCACGAGCAAGGGAAGGAGCAGGAGCGATGATCATGGCGATCGAACGATTTCGAAACGACACAACCCTCGTCTTCTCGGAGGCGACCGACCTCGTCTGGGAGCGCACCTTCGATGCCCCGCGCGATCTCGTCTGGGCCGCCTTCACGGATCCGGACCGGATCCCGCGCTGGTGGGGCCCGCACGGCACGACCGCGACGGTCGTCGAGATGGACGTCCGGCCGGGTGGCCGCTGGCGGTTCATCAGTCGGGCGCCGGATCGCGACGACGTGCCGTTCATGGGCGAGTACCTCGAGGTCGAAGCGCCCGCCCGCTTCAAGCAGACCTTCATCGTCGACATCGACGGGATGCGCGAACACGTCGGCGTCGAGACCTACACCTTCGAGGACGTCGGCGGGAAGACCAAGCTCACTTCCCGGTCGGAGTTCGGGACGATCGAGGCGCTCGAGGGCGCCGTCGCGACCGGCATGATCGCCGGGGGCGTCGAGACCTGGGACCGCTTCGAGGCGATGCTGGCCGAAGGCTGATCCATTGGCAGGGCCGGGCATCCCGCTCCGTGGGATGCCCGGCTTCGTCGCTCGGGTCGATCCAGTCAGGAAACCGACAGGGCGGCCCCGCCGGCGGGCATCACGAGTGTGCAGGTCGAGTCGCTCACCGAGTCGCAGCCGCTCCAGCTCGGCGTCAACGTCGTTGGATCGCCGTCGTTGATGGTTCGCTCCTTGGAGGCCGAGATCTGGATCGTCGAGCCTTCAGTAACGTAACTCGCGCAGGTCCTGACCTGGCCATACCCACTGCATCCGACACTGGTTCCGATGGCGACGATGATCACGGTTGTGATGCTTCCGGTCGTGAGGCCGTGGACCGTCAATGTGAGCTTGGGGGCAAGACACACCATCGACATCGTCGCGTCCGGGTCGACGGTCACTTGGACGACCCCATCAGCCGCTCCGAACCACTGCGCCGGGATCGCGCACGGCGACCCGTCGTCGCCGGATCCTGCTGGACCGGTCGGGCCAGTCGGGCCGGGGTCTCCGGTCGGTCCCGCAGCGCCCGAATCACCCTTGGGGCCGGGCTCGCCCTGACCACCCGTCGAGCCGGTCGGGCCAGCGAGCCCGTCGGCGCCGGTCGGGCCTTGGGCGCCCGTCGGGCCCGCGGCACCCGCGAGACCATTCGGACCGGTCGGTCCCAGGGCCCCAGTGGAACCGGTCGCGCCCGTCGGACCGGCGATGCCGCCATCCCCCTTCGGTCCGATCTGACTCCAGTTGATCGCGACCTCGACCTTGGGCAGGCATTGCGATGCGTTGTCCACGATCCGAACCACACCGCCGGCCTTGCCGTAGCAGGCCTGGATCACGCCTCCCGTCCCCGGGATGGTCGCCCAGGCGACCCCGGTCACCAATGCGGTTGCCACGAGTGCACTCGCGACGGCGCGTGGGAGCCTTGTGCGCCCCATCATCCCGGACCCTCCGTTCTCACGAATCGGCCCACGATCTTCGTCGACCGAGACGGAGAGTATGGGGCCCCCGTCACCGCGTCTGGTGACAGTCCGCACCTCGGCTTTCGTGGGGCGCGATCGGAGGTCGTTGGGCACCAAGGGCGCCAGACGTTCGTGGGCCAACCGGCCTTCTGATTCGGGCTCCCCTCCCCTAGGCCGACCGATCCGTCACGCGCACGATTCGATCGGGCCTCGACGATCGGGCGAGGCTCGATCGAGGTCGAAATGCTGCTGCGACTGGTCCAGGCCGATCTCCAGCTGGAGATCGAGGAAGCTGTCGATCGGATCGTTCGTTCGGTGCTGGTCGTCGCCAGGCGCCTCGTGTCGATCGTCGCCGCGGTCACCCATCGAGGGCCCGAGACCTGATGACTGTGGCCCGAGTCGCGCGCGAGCCCGTCTGGAGCGAGGCATTGACGCGGCCCATCGCCGCGCGGATGCCAGCTCGATGGCGCGGAGCCGCGGTGGTGATGATCAAGGCCATCCATACGATGGCGTTCTTCTCCATCGCCACGCTCATCGCCTCGTTCACCTGGGATGGGATCCGCCATCGTTCGACGCGACGAACAGCCGCGGCCGGACTGATCGCCATCGCCGAATCGGTGGTCTACGCGACCAACAACGGGGTGTGTCCGCTCACGCCGTTGGCCGAGGAGCTGGGTGCAGCGAGCGGCTCGGTCACGGACATCTACCTGCCGGACTGGCTGAGCCGGCGCGTGCCCCTGTTCGGCGGTAGTGCGCTGGTGGCCGGCATCGCGTTCAACGCCTGGACCTGGCTCCAGCGGCCGTCCACGGGACGCTGATCGGCCCGGATCCCGCCCGACGTCCCGGCGGTCGCGGTTCCCTAGTCCGGACTGTTCGTATCGAGGCGGCGGAGGCCTGTTCGGGCGAAGCCCTCCAACCCCTCGAGCTGGGCCTTGAGGGTCGTCGCCCCGAGCGCGGTCAGTCGGTAGGGTCGTCGACGGTCCTCCGGCGGGAGGGGCTCGATGAGACCGCGAGCCTCGAGGCGAGCGAGCGCCGCATACAGGGTGCCAGGCCCGATCCGGGCTCCGCCGATGGCCTCGATGTCCTCCATGATCGCGTACCCGTGCTTGGGTCGATCGCTGAGCGACACGAGGATGAGGAGCGATGGCTCCGCGAACCGCCCGAGATCGGCGAGTTCGTCGCTCATGTGGCTCGACCCGCGTGTGTCGCCATTCGGCCTCCGTTCGTATAGCGTGGACCGCTATATCGCAGCACGATATATAACGCCCCAAACCGGCCGTGTCAAGGCGGACCGTCGCGTCGAGTCAGGTGAGGCCCCGGCTACCCTCGGACGCGCGTGGCGGTCAGCCGGCCGGTCGGTGCGTCGAACCAGACCAGGCCTGGCGCGTTCGGAGGCGGCTGGGCGGTCGTGAGAGCACGAAACCAACGGCGCGAGGAGCCCGGAAACGCGGCACGGATGATCTGCGGATATCGACCCAGGAGGGCACGGTTGACGGCGCTGCCCCGGAGCACCCAGACGGCGGCGACTCGATAGGGCGGACCCTCGTCGATCGTTGCCGCAAGGTCGGCGGCCTCCGCGGTCTTGCGGTTGGTGCTGCGGATCGCGGCACCGAGATCGGTGAAGGTGTTCCAGGCCTCCTCGACGATCAGCACTCGGTTGTGGGCGTCGCGGACGCAGATGTCGATCGAGCGAGTCGGGTCGGATGGGCGCGTGGGGAGTTCGAATGTGGCGGTGCGTCCGGTCGCGCGGGCAAGCCCGATGAGATGTTCTTGCATCGCCAAGTGGCCGGCATCCATTGGGCCGCGGGGTTCGCCGAGCGGCTTCGACAGCGAGATCGCGAGCGGCCGTCCGAGCGCGAGACCGAGGGCGATCCACAGGTCGAGTGGAACGTGCTGTCCGTGACCTGACTCGATCCGACTGATCCAGGCCTGGGTGATGCCGACCCTGGCGGCCAGCTTGGCCTGCGTCATGCCAAGGCGGACGCGCCCGGATCTGACGGACTCCCCGAGCGACAACGCGATCGATCGCGAGAGGCGTCCCGCCTCACGAGTGGTTTCGTTGGCCCGCCGTCTGGTCGTTGGCCTGGCGATCATTACTGGCAGTCTTACAGGTGGGCCTTCACTGGCCATAACCGTGTGCTCAACGCAGCATTCACGCTCAGCCGAGCGCGACTGGGTGGCCCGGGAAGCCTCGATCGACCCGTTGTCGGCCCGAATCGCCTGCGGACATGACTGCTGGGAATATCCGGGCAGGGAAGGGCCGGCCGAACCCAACCGCGTCCCGACCCCACTGCGCCCCTCCCCGACCCGATCCCGAATCGAAAGGGGCCGGCCCTCGCGGGCCGGCCCCTGACTCACCCCCATCCGAAACCCCTAGTTGCCGCCCTCCTTGAGCGTGATCGTCCCCTTCGTGAAACCGGCGCCCTTGGTGTCGACCGAGGTGCCGAGCGCATCGAGCGCCTTCTTGGCCAGGTCCGTTCGAGTCGCGTCGGCCGAGGGCACCGCCTTGAGCACCTTGTAGGTGGTCGCGATCGAGGTCGTCTGGTCGTACAGGGCCTTGTCGAGCATGCCGATGCCGTTCGGCGACGGCCAGATCAGCGCGTTGATCTCGTTCATCTGCCACGCCTGGTGGCTGGCGCCCAGCTGCGAGCCCTTGGCGAGGACGATGTCGACGCACTTCTGCGGGTTGTCGCGGCAGTAGATCCAGCCCTTGAAGGTCGCCTGCAGGAACTTCGCGGCGACGTCGGCGTTGTTGCCGGTCTTGAGCCACTTGTCGGTGGCGAAGATCTGGTCCTGGAGCATCGCCGTCCCGACCGACGGGTCGTTGAAGTCGACCACGTTCAGGTCACCGGGCTGGTACAGCGCCCCGGTCTTCGGGTTCTTGGCTTCGAGGACCTGGGCGTACTCGTTGTAGATCATCGCCTGCGCGACGTCGAGGTCTCCCTTGAGCAGCCCCGACATGTCGAAGTTCTGCTTGATGACGTTCTCCTTGGTCGGGTCGAGCCCGGCCTTGGTCAACCCGGCGAAGAGCTCGGGCTCATTGCCACCCAGCCAGCTGCCGATCTTCTTGCCGGCCATGTCCTTGGGGCTCGGTGATGTTGGCGGCCTTGAAGCCGGCCATCCGCGTCCCCGAGCGCTGGAAGATCTGGGCGATGGAGACCAGATCGGTCCCGCCCTCGCGCGACTGGAGCATGTTCGGCAGCCAGGCGGTGCCGATGTCCGCTCCGCCCGTCGCGACGCACCTGGACGTTGTTGATGTTCGGGCCGCCGAGCAGCAGCGAGACGTCGAGCCCGGCGTCCCTGTAGTAGCCCTGGTCGATCGCGGCGTAGTAGCCCGCGAACTGCGACTGGGCGACCCATTGGAGCTGGAACTTGACCGGCGTCAACACGGCCAGCGAGGCGCCCCCACCGCTCGAACTGCAGGCCGCGACCAGCAGTACCACGGCGGCCATGGCCATCGCCATTGCCTTCCGAGTCACTCTCATGTCGATCCTCCTCCAAGGTGTCGACCAGCTCGGCCGGCCGACGTGACATCCTCCCGGATGACCGATGGTAGGCCACCCGCGTTCACCTCATCGCGCCATCTCGCGAGCCATCCGCCACGGCATCACGAGGCGCTCGAGCGCCACCGCGGCCAGGTACAACCCGATGCCCATCGCGCATGCGAGCACGATCGCGGCCCACGCCGTCGGGTAGCGGCTGTGGCCCGTTTCGAGCGTGATGTAGATGCCCAGCGAGTACAGCGGCCCACCGAAGAACTCCCCGACGACCGCGCCGATCACGCTCAATGTCGTCGCGATCCGGAGGGCCGTGAACCAGTACGGCAACGCGTTCGGGGCGCGCAACTTGGCCAGGGTCTGCGAGTCGCTGGCCGCATAGGAGGTCAACAGTTCGAGCGCGGCCGGCTCCACGTTCGTCAGCCCGCGGATGGTGTTCACCATGACCGGGAAGAACACCATCGCCGCGACGATCGTCATGCGTGGCAGGAGGCTCTCCGGGCCGAACCAGTTGAGCGTGATCGGGGCGAACGCGATGATCGGGATGGCGCTCGCGCCGATGGCGATCGGCAGGAGCATCTCTCGCGCGGTCGCCCAGCGGGCGGTGGCGAGACCCGCCAGTGTGCCCAGCGTGACGCCGATGATCAACCCGCCGACGGCCTCCGCGCCGGTGAACAGGACGCCCTTGACGAGGGTCGGCCAATCCGACGCAAGGCTCCCCGCGATGACGCTGGGTCGCGGGATCAGGAACGACTGGACACCGAGGGCGAGCAGCGTGACCTCCCACAGCACCAGCACCACGACGAACACGATGACGGCCGGCATCCATTCACGGATGGCATCCCGACTCACGCCAGCCCCTCCGCGCGGATCCGCGCGCCGGCCGACGGCCCGAGCCCGTCGTCGGGCGCCTCGTGCTGACGGAGCGCTTCGCGAACCCTCGTCACGAGCGCGAAGTACGCCTCCGATTCACGCGTCTCGACCGTCCGCCCCGCCGGCAGGTCGATGTCGATGACCTGGTGATCCGCCCCGGCCGAGCCGACATGACGACGACGCGGGTCGAGAGGAAGACCGCCTCGGGGATGCTGTGGGTGACGAACACGATGGTCGTGCCGGTGCGCTGCCAGATGTTCATCAGTTCGGCGTTCATCCGCTCGCGCGTCATCTCGTCGAGCGCGCCGAACGGCTCGTCCATCAACAGCAGCTTGGGGTCGAACGACAGCGCCCGGGCGATGGCCACGCGTTGCTGCATCCCGCCCGACAGCTCCCACGGGTGCCGCTCGGCGAACGCCTCCAGCTCGACCAGGCGGAGCAGGTCGGTCGAGCGCCGATGCCGCTCATCGGCCGAGAAGCCCATGATCTCGAGCGGCAACTCGATGTTCTTGGCGATCGTCCGCCAGTCCATCAGGACCGGTGCCTGGAAGACCATGCCGTAGTCGCGGTCGAGCCGCGCCCGGGCGGCCGGCTTGCCGTTGATCACGACGGTCCCGCTGGTCGGCGGGGTGAGGTCGCCGATCAACCGGAGCAGGGTCGACTTGCCACAACCGGACGGCCCGATGAGCGAGACGAACTCGCCCCCCCGGATGGTCAGGTCGACCGATTCCAGGGCCGTGACGGCGCCTGGCCCGGTCCCGAACACCTTGCCGACCCCGGTCGCCTCGACCACCGCCGGCGCCGCCGCCACGACCGGCGTCTCGTCGGCGGTCACAGCAGCCCCTCGACCGGCCGATACCGACCGCGCGTGACGATCCCTTCGGCCACGTTGATGGCACCGAAGAAGAAGAGCCCGAGGAGTGTGCACATCACGATCGTCGCCCACAACCGCTCGGGTGCGGAGATGTAGTACTGGTTGTAGTTGATGATCGCGCTGCCCAGGCCCGAGGCGACCCCGGCCGTCTGCTCACCGATGATGGCCCCGATGATCGACGCGGCCGCCGCCACCCGGAACCCCGCGAACAGGTACGGCACGGACGTCGGCAACCGCAACTGCAACAGGATCTCGCGACGCGACGCGGCATAGGACCGGAAGAGCTCGATCGCCCGCGGGTCCACCGCGTTGAGCCCGCGCAGCGACGCGATCGTGACCGGGAAGAACGTCAGGTAGGCCGACACCGCCATGACCGAGGCCCAGTCCGCCTTGATGGCCACCACGACGATCGGGGCGATGGCGAGGATGGGCACGGTCTGCGAGGCGACGACGTACGGGACGAAGGCGCGCTCAGCGAGGCGCGAATGGACGAACAGGACGCCAAGCGCGAGACCCAGGGTCGCCCCGATGACGAAACCGGCGAGCGCCTCTGCGAACGTGAAGATCGCCTGGCCGAGGAGGACGAGGCCGAGTGGCGGTCCCGCGCGCTGGGCCGGGTCGATGAAGGCCCGGATGACATCCCACACGTGGGGCAACGACAGGTCGTCGGCGATCCGCCACGCGAACGGCGGGAAGTGCTCGTAGTCGATCTGGATCCCGCCGATCGTGGCGTGGATGCGCCACGGATCGCCGGCGAGCCACTTGGTGCCCTCCCACAGGACGGCGAGGCCGACCAGGACGACGACGAGGCCGATGGCCCGCCGGGTCCTCGACCGACCGGATCGCGGCCCGGTCGCGGCGCGTTGCCGACCGGAGGCCCGGCCGAGGGATCCGCTCGCGGTCGTCATCGGGTGACGCTCGGAGGGTCGATCTGGTCCGTCAGGCGACGGCCTGGTCGGCGATGTCGAGTGCGCGGTCGATGATCTCGAAGCCCTCGGCCAGTTGCTCGTCCGTGATGCACAGCGGCGGGTTCGTGTGGACCGAGTTGTTGGCGATCATCGTGTACAGGTGGTTGTCCCGCAGGAACTTGCCGATCGCCTTCATCTCGTCCGAGGTGCCGTTGAACGGGGTGAGTGGCGTCCACGGGTCGTGGCCCCGGACCAGGTCGATGATCCCGAACAGGCCGAGGTTCCGGGTGGCGCCGACGCTCGGGTGCTTGGCCGCGAGCCGGCGATGGTGCTCGCGCATGATCGGGTCGAGGCGGGCGGCATTCTCGATCAGGCCGTCCTCCTCGTAGACGGCGATCGTGGCGAGTGACGCCGCGAGGCTGACCGGGTGGCTGCTGTAGGTCAGCCCGCCATAGAACATGACCGATTCGAACTGTTCGGCGATGCCGTGTCGCATCGCTACCGCGCCGAGCGGCAGGTACGAACTCGTCAGGCCCTTGGCCATCGTCATCAGGTCCGGCGTGACGTCCCAATGGTCGACCGCGAACCATCGGCCCGTCCGGCCGAAACCCGCCATGACCTCGTCGGCGACCATCAGGATGCCGTTCCGATCGCAGATCTCGCGGACACCCGCGATGTACCCGTCGGGCGGGATCAGGATCCCGTTCGTCCCGACGATCGTCTCGAGGAAGACCGCGGCGATCGTCTTGGCGCCCTCGTAACGGATCACGTCCTCGAGACCCTGGAGGCTCTCGGCCACGGGACGCGGTTCCGCCTCGCCCCAGCGATGCGTATCCGGGTAGCGGACGACGCCGACGATGCCGGGCTCGTTGGCCCATCGTCGGGGGTCGCCGGTCAGGGTCATCGCCCCGAGCGTCGCCCCGTGGTAGGCGCGGTAGCGGGCCAGGATCTTGTGCCGGCCGGTGGCGTGGCGGGCCAGCTTGATGGCGTTCTCGACGGCCTCGGCCCCACCGAGCGTGAAAAAGACCTTGTCCATGTCGCCAGGCAGGATCTCGGCGAGCTTGGCGCCAAGGCGGGCCCGGATCTCGGTGGCGAAAGCGGGTTGGACGTACTGGAGCTTGAGCGCCTGGGCGGTGATCGCGTCGATGACCCGTCGGTCGCCGTGGCCGATGTTGACCGACATCAGCTGGCTGTTGAAGTCGAGGATGCGCGTCCCCTCCGGTGTGTACAGGTAGACGCCCTCGGCGTGGTCGATCGCGATCGGGTCGAGCGTGCCCTGGATCGACCACGAGAAGAAGGTGTGTTCGCGCGACAGCCGCGCGATCTCCTCGCTGGTCATCGGGCTGGAAGCGGTCGTGATGCCCATCGATCACCTCGGGGCAGGCGCGCCGGCGCCCGCATCGTCTCGTCGGTCGGCGGCGTCGCGCGCCACCGGTGGGTGGTGATTACAGCACACCAGCGGCGTGTCGGCGACGCCGGTCACGTCAGCGCAGGAGGCGACGGCGGACTTCACCCAGGCTGTCGAGGATGAGGATGATGCCCAGCGCCAGCAACCCGGCGAGGAGCACTTCGCGCAGGTAGGCGACGGCCAGGATGAGTGTCGACAGCATGGCAAGCACGACCGTGATCCTGAGCACCAGCTCCATCACGTTGCGATCGAAGAACGATTCGATCGCGAGGTACGACCCGAGCATCACCACGATCGCCAGCGGCGCGGGCAGGATCCGGAACCAGACGATGACCGCGAGCGCTGCGATGAGCAGCCCGACGCTGACCGCTGCCCACGCCTCACCGAACGCTCGCTGCCGTGTGACCGAGGGCGGCTCGGGTTCCGACGCGTGATGGAGATGGAGCCGTGGGTCATCGAGGTGGCCGGCTCGCAGCGCGGCCAATCGATCATGGCTGGCGGCGATCGCGGTCCCGAGCTCGACCTCCTGGAGGCGGAGGGCGGTCCGCCGTTCCTCACCCTCATGGAGCTCCACCGCGCGCGTTTCCCGGTAGTCCGTGAGGCCGGCCGTCGTCCGCACCGCGGCCACCTCGGAATCGAGCTCCGGTAACGAGATGGTGAGGGCCTCGATCTCGGCTGCGACGGACGCCCGGGTCGCGGTCAGTTCGGCGACCCGCGTCTCGAGGACCGCGACCGCCTGTGAAGGTGGTGCGATCTTGCCCAGCCCGGCGAACCCGAGCGGGTCGTGCCACGACTGCCGGACGGAGCCGCTCCGCGTGTACTTGGGACCGGCGGGGGCGCGTTCGCCGGCGAACCGGTCGCCGGTGTCGAGGCCCCACAGCCCCCGGTAACGGTCGACCCAGCCGTCCAAATCGCCGATGAGGATCGGCGTCCACTCGACGTCGCCACCGGGACCGACGACCTTGCCGTCGCCTCGGGCGTAGTCGACGAACGGAACGCTGAGGGCACGCCGTGCCCTCGCCGCGAGATCACCCGGGTCGGGCTGGGCGAGCGTGTCACGCCAGACCCGACGCAGGAGGTCGAGGGGCCCGCGGATGTTCCGCTCGCCCGGGAACGGCAGCAACATGATGTATTCGCCGCGTTCGAGATAGGTCGCGTGGGAGCCCGCGCCCGGGTACACGACGGGATGTCCCTCGATGGGTCTCCATGCGCGGGTCGTCCCAGCGCCGCCGAAGGTCGTCGCCCTTCTCGTCGTGCGCCGCCGCGCAGAACCAGGCGGGTCGCATCGTTCCGTCGTCGAGCGCCTCGAGGACCACGAAGCACTGCTCGAGGTCGGCCTCGTGGTCGTTGGCGCCCTCGAAGGTGGAGCGCCAGTCGTTCATGGCGTAGAAGAACATGTAGTGCAGGACGACCCAGCGGCCCTCGCGGACGACCCGACCGTGGTAGACGACCCGCGGGTCGCGAGCCTGGATCTCGTCGTAGCGTTCCGAGGCCGCAGCTGCGGTACCGCCGGGCACGCGGCCGCGCAACAGCAGCGACGTGACGAGTCCGGCGTCGACGAGCCGCGCCGGCCAGGCCAACGCGAGCGAGGCGACCTGGGGCGGAGAACCGCTGATGTTCCGGACGACCCTGCCAGCGACGCAGTTCGAGGGCGGTCAGGGGCTGCGGGACGAATCGAAGGAACTGGGCCTCGCCGGGCGGCGGATCGCCGACCGCCGCCAACCCGTCGAGATCGAGTTCGCCCGCCGGGATCGTCACGCGCGCCTCGCGCAGGTTCGGTCCGGTCAGGAGGTCGCACGCCTCGACGTATGAGCCCGCGGCCATCGGAAAGAACAACTCGCCGTCGGTGAACCGGAGGACGGGTTCGTGGCGCCTGAGCAGATCCAGGTCCGTCGGGGTGTTCATGACGTTGCGACCATGCCTCGCAGGGCCAGCCGTACGTCGCGCTGGTTGAGATAGAACACGGCGATGCTGTTGAGGAGCATCGAGCCGTAGCGCGGCTCGCCGCTCCACCACCAGCCGAGGTCGATGGCGAGGATGATCCCGGACGACACGATCGCGAGGACCCACGCCCATTCCCTGCGCGCGAGGAGGCCGACCATGACCAGGACGCTCGCGACGAGCAATCCGAGGAGCAAGACCCGAGCGATGAGCTCGAAGTCGGATCCGGGTGGCGGCTGCGGCAGGGGTGAACCGCTGCGCACCCAGTCCGCGAGGGGGCCGCCCTGGAGATCCACCAGCGCCGCGATGATCGTCACGCTGCGCAATGCGGTGAGGAGGACGATGACGAGGATCCCGAAGGGATATCCGCGACCTGACCTGGCGGGCAGTCTGTGTCACGGGGTCAGGCTAGCAGGGGGCGACCCGCCGAGTAGGCCATCTCACCGCGCGGGAGCGACGACGGAGATCGCGCCGGGCACCACGGCGGCCTCCAACCTGGCCGGCGGATGATGGTCGCCGTCCGTCTCGATGGGCTGGGCCGGTTCGGCCTCGATCGAGACCTCCTGGACGGACCGCCGGATCACGCTTCCCTCGAGGTCGCCCGTCGCGAGCATCAGGGTCGCCGTGCCGTGGAGCGCCGCCAATGCATCGCTGCCGCCGAGGACGATGAGCTCGAGGCGGCCGTCCGTCGGATCGATCGGCTGACGCGGCCCGATGCGACCCGGGATGAGCTCCCCGGCGTTGGCCACGAGGGCGAGATGACCGGCGATCTCGATCGTCTCGCCATCGGCAACGATCCGGAACTGCGCGGGCGTGAGGCGCACGAACTCGCGGACCGCCGCGCCGACATAGGCCCCGAACCGCAGCCGCCGCTTCCATTCCTGTTCGGCGGCGGCCATGATGCGGGCGTCGAGGCCCATCCCGCACGCGACGGTGAAGATCCGCTCGTGCGACCCATCCACGACCGGACGGCCATCCGCCAACTCCCACCATCGGGCGAGCCCGAGGTCCAGCCGCAGCGCTCGTCCTGACCGGATCGCGTCGAGGCCGGAGCTGACGCCACGGATGCCCAGGGCACCAGCGAGGACGTTCCCGGTCCCGGCCGGGATGATGGCCAACGGTGTCTCACGACCGACCAACGTGGCAGCCGCCTCGCGGACGGTCCCGTCACCGCCGACGACGACGACCAACGGCGCGTCCGTGGCAGCGAGCAGGGCCTCGCGTGCGGCCTCGACGGAGCCGTCCTCGATCCGCGGGTCGGTACCGAACCGGCGCCGGATGGCGCCCGATACGGCACGCACCATATCCTCGCGCCGGACCGGGTCGGCCGCCCGCGACGCTCGCGGGTTGACGATGACGAGCGGTATAGCGGACGTCACGGGGACGGGTGACATCGTCCGATCCTAGGGCCTTCGCCGCCTCGTCGCCTGCACGTTCGGTCGATCCCGGCTAGACTCCGCCCCGCCGATCGACCCCCAGGCCACATGGGAACCCGGAAAACTCGAACAGCGCCCCGTTCGCACGGCTCCCCGAGCCACCGTTCCGGCTACGTCCCATCGTGTCGGCACCCTCCTGAACCCGGCCCAGGCCGGTTCGCCATGTCCGTCCGTGCGTGCCCGCGGGGCGTCACCGCCGTCATGCCTCCGCGTGACGTCCTGGCAGGAAGGAACTCCATTGTTGACACGTCGCATGGGCGCACGAGCGTTCATCCCGGCCGCCCTCGCGGGGGCCATCCTCCTCGGCCTCGCCCCGTCCACCCCGGCCGCGGCCGCCGAGCCGAAGACCACCGAAGCGCAGCAGATCATCACGATCGCCAGGGCCCAACTGGGTGACCACTGGCGTCGCGGCGCGACCGGACCGCGCGTCTTCGACTGCTCCGGCCTGGTCATCTATGCGTACCGCAAGGCCGGTGACGCCAAGGTGATCCGCTATGGCCACCTTCGGTCGGCGTATGCGCTGTACCGCTACTTCGGGCCCACGGGCTCGCCAGCCGCACGAACCCGAAGCCCGGCGACCTCGTCATCTGGGGGCGCGGTTCGCACGTCGGCATCTACATCGGCGGCGGCAAGGCGATCAGCACCCTGACCAACGGTGTCCGCATCCACCGCGTCCACGCGGTCCGGGCGACGTTCACCGCGTACCTCCATACGGGCATGTCGCTCATGGTCGCGGTGCCGGCGCCGGCCAAGTCGGTCGCCGCGAGCGCCAAGGCTCCGGCGGCGGCGACGAAGAAGTCGGCCGCCAGCGCGACGACCCACACCTGGGTCCGCCACATCCGCGGCGCGGTCAACCTGCGACGCGGTCCGGCCACCACGTCCGCGCGGCTGACGACCCTCCGGAACGGGACTCGCCTGGTCATCTTCGGCCGGCACGCGGACGGCCACGGTCGCGTCTGGTACCACGTCCATGCCGCCGGTCGCACGGGTTGGGTCGCCGGTTGGTTGACTCGCTAGTCGTCCAGCCCTGTCACGGTTTGGGGCGCGAGCCGGCTCGTCCCCCAGGAGGCCTCGCCCGTCCACGTGACGGTCGGGGCCTTCGCTCGTTCGGGCATGCCGGCCGCGTCGACGGCTGCCGCACACCGCAGGATGGCCGCCGCCGATCGGTCGATGTCGTCCTCGGTCGTCTGCCAGCCCGAGACCGACACGCGCATCGCGGCCCGGCCGGCCCACGACGTCCCTCCCAGCCAGCACGTCCCGTCGCGCTGCACCGCGTCGACCACTGACCGAGTCCGGGCGTCACCGGCCGCGGCGTCACCCGCCGAGCCGTCACCCGCGCCCCGGCCCTCGAACCGGACGAGGACCTGGTTGAGCACGACGTCGTTCAGGATCGACACGCCAGGCCCGGCGGCGAGGCGTTCGGCCATCCGGCGAGCCAGCGCGCAATCGCGCTCGATGAGGTCGACGAGGCCGGCCCGACCCAGCGATCGCAGGGCGGCGAGGACCGCGAACCCGCGCGCCCGGCGCGACGACTCGGGCACCCAGTTGTAGGGGTCACGTTCGGCGCCGGTCGTCTCGACGTAGTACTCGGCACCGAGCGTCATCGCGCCGTGGTGGGCCGCCACGTCCCGGACGAAGACGAGCCCCGAGTCGTATGGCACGTTCAGCCACTTGTGGGCATCGGTCGACCACGAGTCGGCCGCATCGTGGCCGCGCATCCGGTCGCGCAGCGAGGGCACGGCTGCTGCCCAGATCCCGAACGCACCGTCGACATGGACCCAGGCACCACGCTCGTGGGCGATCTGGACGACCTCGTCGAGCGGATCGAATGCCCCGGTGTTCACGTTGCCGGCCTGGCCACACACGATGGTCGGGCCGTCGACCTCCGCCAGAGCCGCGCGAAGCGCATCAGGGCGCATCCGGCCCTGCTCATCGGCGTCGATCCGGCGACTCCATTCGCTGTCGCGGCCGAGACCCAGCATCTGTAGTGCGGCGTAGACCGTGACATGGGTCCCGCCGTGGCTGATGACCGTGACGGGTGGAGCGCCCTGGAGCCCCCGGCGTTCGACATCCCAGCCGTGCCTGGCGAGGACTGCGCGGCGGGCCGCGGCGAGCGCGGTGAAGTTGGCCATCGTGGCGCCGGTGACGAAGCCCACGCTCGTCGACGGCGGTAGTCCCAGCAGGTCGATCAGCCATGCAGCAGCCACTTCCTCTGCGACTGCGGCGGCCGGCGACATGACGTACATCGCCGCGTTCTGATCCCACGCGCTGGTGAGCCAGTCGGCCGCAAGCGCCGCCGGCAGGCCGCCGCCGATGACGAAGCCGAAATAGCGCGGGCCGGCAGTCGCGACGAGGCCCGGATCGGCCGATGCCGCGAGCCAGTCGATGACCTCGGCGGGATCGGCCGGACCGTCTGGGAGAGCTCCACCGAGGGCCCGCCGGAGCGACTCGAGGTCGACCGGCGCAGCCACGGGGCGGGTGGACAGTGCGTCGAGATAGGCCGCGGCCCGCGATGCCGTCGCCGCCAGGAGTTCGGGCGTTCCGGCCACGTTGTCACCTCCCCGTGTAAGCGGCCGGCGACGCGACCGTTCGAGCCTCAGATGCTACCGTGACCGGGACAGCTGTCGAGGAGGCACCCATGGATCACGCGGCCTTCGGCGCCTGGCTCGCGCGCTACGTCGACGCCTGGCGACTCAACGATCCGATCGCCATCGGCGACCTGTTCAGCGCCGATGTCCGATACGCGTACGACCCGTTCGAGGAGGCCGTCGTGGGGCGGGCCGCTATCGTCGCGTCCTGGCTGACCGACCCCGACGTCCCGGGGTCGTGGGAGGCCGATTACGAGGTCCTCGCTATCGACGGCGACACCTTCGTCGCACACGGTCGGACTCGCTATCTGACCGACGATCGATCGGCCGTCGACCGCGAATTCGCCAACATCTTCGTCTGCCGCTTCGACGCCGAAGGCCGTTGTCGGGAGTTCACGGAGTGGTACATGCGGCGCAGGCCAGAAGCGGTCCCCGACTGACGGCGCGCCAATTCTCGGTAGGGTGAGCGTGAGGTGTATCTTCTGGCATCTTCGAGCCATCTAACGCTTCGAGCGAGGTGACGCGCGACATGCCCCGAAACGTCCGCGGCGCGCTCGTCCAGGCCAGCTGGACGGGCGACAAGGAATC
Source organism: uncultured Chloroflexia bacterium (assembly GCA_963833705.1). Lineage (GTDB taxonomy): Bacteria > Chloroflexota > Limnocylindria > Limnocylindrales > CSP1-4 > SPCO01. Next base: position 424,638 of record CAWHYQ010000002.1, read on the forward strand.
GATGATCCAGAAGCACGAGCAGCGCGCTCACGAGGCCGCCACGCAGGGCGCCCAGTTCATCCTGTTCCAGGAACTGTTCTACGGGCCGTACTTCTGCCAGGTCCAGGACGCCCAGTACTACAGCTACACCGAGCTCATCCCCGACGGTCCGACGACCAAGCGGATGCAGGATCTCGCCAAGTCGACCGGGATGGTCGTGATCGCGCCGATGTACGAGGAGGACGAGAAGGCCTCCGGGATCTACTACAACACCGCCGCGGTCATCGACGCCGACGGCAAGTACCTCGGGAAATACCGCAAGACCCACATCCCGCACGTCAAGGGCTTCTGGGAGAAGTTCTACTTCCGGCCGGGCAACCTTGGGTACCCGGTCTTCGAAACCGCGGTCGGCAAGGTCGGCGTGTACATCTGCTATGACCGGCACTTCCCGGAGGGCGCCCGGGCGCTTGGCCTGAACGGCGCGGAGATCGTGCTGATCCCGAGCGCCACCTCGCGCGGATTGTCCGAGTACCTGTGGCGGATCGAACAGGTCAGCCACGCGGTCGCCAACGGGTACTACGTCGGCACGATCAACCGGGTCGGGATCGAGGCCGACTACGGCGACGACGACTTCTACGGCCAGAGCTACTTCGTTGACCCGCGTGGCCAGTTCGTGGGCGACGTCGGGAGCGCCCATGACGAGGAGTTGATCGTCCGCGACCTCGACCTCGACCGGATCACGGAGGTCCGGAACACCTGGCAGTTCTTCCGCGACCGACGACCCGACGCCTACGAGGATCTCGTCCGACCGTAGAACGCGCTATCATCCGCGCCGGCTCGGCCGTCTGGAGGAGGACGGCCGAGCCGCTTCGTTTCCCGAAAGGCACGTCTCATGCAGTTCGGATTCACGCTCAAGCCCGATCACACCCTCGATCGAACGGTCGCCCTGACCCGCCAGGCCGAGGCCGCGGGCTTCGACTACGGCTGGCTGTTCGACTCGCACGTCCTGTGGCGCGAACCGTACGTGCTGCTGACCCTGATGGCCCAGGCCACGACACGGCTGCGCCTCGGCACGTGTGTCACGAACCCGGCCACGCGCGAGCCTTCCGTGACGGCCTCCGCGCTTGCCGTCCTCAACGAGGTGTCGGGCGGCCGGATGGATCTCGGGATCGGGCGCGGCGACTCGGCCCGGCGCGTGCTGGGCAAGCCACCGACCACGATGGCCACCCTCGAGGAGGCGATCGTCGTCATCAAGGCCCTCGTCGAGGGCCGGGCGATCGAATACGAAGGGGCCGAGCTGCGTCTGCCCTGGACGGGGTCATGGACGCTGCCCGTCTGGGTCGCCGGCTACGGCCCCATGGCGCTCGCGATGACCGGTCGCGTCGCCGACGGGATCATCCTGCAGTTGGCCGACCCCGACCTCATCCGCTGGTTCGTCTCGCAGGTGCGTGAGGCGGCCGAGGCGGCGGGGCGCGACCCCGGCTCGATCAAGGTCCAGGCCGCGGCGGCGGCGTACATCGGGCCGCGTGAGCTCGGTCGGGAGCGGACACGCTGGTTCCCGGCCCTCGTCTCGAACCATGTCGTGGACCTCGTCAACAAGTACCCGCGCGAAGCGTTGCCAGCGAGCCTGACCGGCTACATCCGCGACCGATCCGGCTACGACTACCAGCACCATGCCGAGGTCGGTTCGTCGAACGCCTCGTTCGTGGGTGACGAGGTGACCGATCGTTTCTGCGTGCTCGGATCGGCCGCCGACCATCTCGTCAAGCTGCGCGAACTGGCGGCGGCCGGGGTCGACCAGTTCAACGTCTACCTGATGAACGGCGACGAAGAGGCCCAGCTCGAGGCCTATGGCCGCGAGATCATCCCCGCGCTCCGGGACCTCGACGCGGCACGATAACGCCTGCGGTATCGCCCGTCGCTACCATGCCCCGATGACGGTGGCGCGCCTCCGCCGCGTGTTGACGGTCAGCCGGCCGACGTCGTGGATCCAGACCGGTCTGCCGTTCCTGGTCGCGGCGTTCGCCGTGACCCGCGAACTCACGCCCCTGCTCGTGATCGGCACGATCTACTTCCTTGGCCCCTACAACCTGCTCCTCCACGGCGTCGACGAGGCCCACCAGGTCGACACGGACCCCGAGACCGTCGACGACGACGACGCGGCGACGGCAGCCAGGGACCTCTGGATCGCGATCTCGGTCACGAACCTGCCGTTCCTCATCGTCCTGACCATCCTCGCCGGACCGGTCGCCGGGCTCGCCCTCCTCCTCGCAGTCGCGGCGGCCATCGCCTATTCGGACCTGCCGGCCCGGACGAGGGAGCGACCGATCCTCGATTCGGCGACGAGCGCCCTGCATCTGGTTCTGCCGGCGGCGTGCGGCTTCCTGGTCGTGGGACTACCGGTCGGCGAGCTGCCTTGGGCCGCCCTGTTCGCGTTCACGGCCTGGGCGATGGCGACCCATGCGCTCGAGGGTTGCCGCCGAGCCGGCGCGGATCGAGCGGCGGGGGTCGCGTCCGTGGCGACCGAGCTCGGCGTGCGGACGACCGCGGCGGGTGCACTGGTCGGCTACCTGTTCGCGGTCGTCCTGGCCGCCACCCAGGGGCCGGGCGGAGCCCTCGCGGCCGTCGGCCTGGCGCTCTATCTCCTCCCCGCCACGATGGTCGTCCTTCGCCCCGACGACGCGGTCGCCGAGGCCGCCTGGGGCCAGGTCGCCGGGCTCGACGTCCTGGTCGGGATCTGGCTCGGGTCCATCCTCGCGTGGGTCTGGGGGATCGTCCGGTTCGACCCCTGGGTCGCGTGGATCGGGCTCGCCTCCGGGGCGACGATCATCGTCCTGTTCGATGTCCTCGTGACCCGCTTCGCGGCCCGGCGTCGGACGGTCCCCATCCATCAGCGCACCCCGCGCGAGACCGACGAGTCGCCGTTGACCATCGTCGTGACCGGTCGCGACCGGGCGGCCGACCTGCCGGCGTGCCTGGCGGCCCTTCGCGCGCAGACCCATCCCGACCCGAGGATCCTCGTCGTCGATGGGGCGTCCATCCTCGGAACGACCGACCTCGCGCGTGGGCTGCTCGGGGACGATGGCGAAGTCGTGCCGCTCCCACCGGCCCCGCCAGGTTGGGACGGTGTCGGATGGGCTCGCGACGTGGGTGCCCGTGCCGCGGACGGCGACCTGATCCTGTTCGTCGACGCGAGCACGGTCCTGGCTCCCGTCGCGGTCCGGATCCTCGTCGAGCAGCTCGGCGCCGATCGCGACGACATGGTCTCTGGCCTGCTGCGCCTGGCGATGCCGACCTGGGCCGAACGCCTCACGTCACCAGGGTTCGCGATGGTGTCGTTCGGGCTCGTCCCGTTGTGGCTGTCGAGGCGGACGGCCGGCCATCCACCGCAACTCGCGTTCGGGTCCGGGTCCCTCCTCATCGTCCGGCGCGAGGCGTACCTGACGACGGACGGTCACGCGGCAAACCCCGGCAGTCCACGCCCCGCGCAGGACCTGGCTCGGACCTTCGCCCGGGCGGGTCAGCGCGTCGGGCTGGTCCACGCGGCGGACCTCGGGTCCAGTCGGCAGGGCGGGTCCATCCCAGGCGCCCTGGAGGCATGGCGACGTGGGTTCGTCGCGGGGGCCGGGGACTCGCTCGCGGGCGCGGTGGCGGTGCTCCTGGGTGAGGCCACGGCCCTGGCCCTGCCCCTGGCGCTCCCGATCGCCGCGTTCCTGGCTCGCGCTCCCCTGACCACGCTGGAGGCGAGCCTCGTCCCGCTCCTCATCCTGCTCCTCGGTCGGCTCGCGCTGGCCATCACGCAGCGGGAGCCCGTCGCGACGATCGTCTGGCATCCACTGACCGTCGCGCTGATGGTCATCGGGCAGGTGATCGGCATCGCGGACTTCGTGGTCGGCCGCCGGCCACGCTACCATCAGCCCCTGACCTGACTGCCGCCCGACCTCGAGGGAGGACCGATGCGCACGCTCATCAGCCACGGGACGATCGTGACCGCGGACGCCTCGTTCGAGGCCGATGTCCTGATCGACGGCGAGACCATCGCCCAGATCGGGCGGGACCTCGCCGCTACCGGCGTGACCGCGGACGAGACGCTCGACGCGACCGGCGCCTATGTCATCCCGGGCGGCATCGACGTCCACACGCACATGGAATTGCCGTTCGGCGGGACCTTCGCCAAGGACACCTTCGAGACCGGCACGCGTGCCGCGGCGTTCGGTGGGACGACGTCCATCGTCGACTTCGCGGTCCAGAGCAAAGGTCAGTCGCTGCGAGCCGGCCTGGATGCGTGGCACGCCAAGGCCGAGGGCAACGCCGTCACCGACTACGGCTTCCACATGATCATGAGCGACGTCAACGCCTCCACCCTCGCCGAGATGGACGGCCTGGTGGCCGAGGGAATCCCCGACTTCAAGCTGTTCACGGCCTACCCGGGCGTCTTCTACAGCGACGACGGGGCGATCTTCCGGGCGCTCCAGCAGACCGCGAGGAACGGCGGGCTGATCATGATGCACGCCGAGAACGGCATGGCCATCGACGTGGTCGCCGAACAGACCTTCGAGTCGGGCACGACCGACCCGATCGGCCATGGTCTGGCGCGCAAGGCCATCTTCGAGGGCGAGGCGACCAACCGCGTCATCCGCCTGGCCGAGGCGGCCGGGGCACCCGTCTACATCGTCCACCTGTCGGCCCGCGAGGCGCTCGACGCGGTCCGCTCGGCACGCGATCGCGGCAGCAAGGTGTTCGCCGAGACGTGTCCGCAGTACCTGTTCCTGTCGCTCGACGACCTCGGCCATGGGTTCGAAGGCGCCAAGTTCATCTGCTCGCCACCGCTCCGGACGAAGGATCACTGGGACGATCTCTGGACCGGGCTCGTCAAGGACGACCTGCAACTCGTGGCGACCGACCACTGCCCGTTCGACTTCCACGGCCAGAAGGAGCTGGGCCGGGGCGACTTCCGCAAGGTCCCCAACGGCCTGCCGGGCATCGAGGACCGGCTCGACCTGCTCCACGACGGCGGGGTCGTCGCCGGCCGGATCACGAAGGAACGGTGGGTGGAGATCGTCTCGACCGCGCCGGCCAAGCTGTTCGGGATGTATCCGCGCAAGGGGGCTGTCGCGGTCGGTTCCGACGCTGACCTCGTCATCTACGACCCGAACGGGAGGCGGACCATCTCGGCGCGGACGCACCACATGGACGTCGACTATTCGTGTTACGAGGGCCGGGTGGTCCAGGGCGCGTCGCGGGTGGTCCTATCGCGCGGGTCGGTCGTCGTCCGCGACGGCGCATTCACGGGTCGCAAGGGCGCCGGCAGGTTCATCAAGCGAGCTCCCGCCGACCACGTCCGGGCCAACTGACCGCGCGATGGCTCGGCCGGCCCCGGGCGAGATGGTCGTGCTCGATGGCGGGCTTGCGACCGAGCTCGAGGCGCGCGGGTACGACCTGTCGGACCGGCTGTGGTCGGCGCGGCTGCTGGTGACCGATCCGGACGCCATCGAGGACCTCCACCTGTCCTACTTCCGGGCGGGCGCCACGGTCGCGACGACCGCCAGCTACCAGGCGACCGTGCCGGGGTTCGAGGCGGCCGGGTACGACCGCGCGGCAGCGCTCGAGGCCATCCGCACGAGCGTGGCCCTGGCCCGACGGGCCAGGGATCGGTACCGGCACGAGGTCGGCGACACGGTCGCGCTGTACGTCGCGGGTTCCGTCGGGCCGTATGGCGCGATGCTCGCGGACGGGTCCGAATACCGCGGCGACTACGACCCCGGGTCGGCGACCCTGCGCGACGTCCATGCCCCTCGGATCGACACGCTGCTCGACGCCGGCGCGGACTTCCTCGCGTTCGAGACGATCCCGACGATCCGCGAGGCGGAGGTCCTCGTGGACCTGCTCGTCGCATCCGGTGCTTCGGCCTGGCTGTCGTTCCAGTGCCGCGACGGCCGTTCGACCGCGGCCGGCGAACCCGCCGTGGAGGCGTTCGGCATCGCCGGGAGCGCACCGGGCGTCCTCGCCATCGGCGTGAACTGCGGCCCGCCACGCCATGTCCCTGCCCTGCTCGCGCTCGCCGCCGGCGTCGCCGACCGGCCGTTGATCGCGTATCCGAACGGTGGCGACACGTGGGACGCGACCGCCCGCCGCTGGATCCCGGCGGACGGTGACGCTTACGACCCGGGCGCCGTGGCCTCCTGGACCGGCCTTGGCGCGACGTGGCTCGGGGGTTGCTGCGGGACGGGTCCGGCCGATATGGCCGCGCTGGCAGCCGCCATCGTCACGGCAGCCGAGCGCTGACCAGCGGCGGTGCCGCCCGACGGCCTCAGCGCGTGCGCGGGAAGCCGAGGTCGATCTTGCTCGTGCCGGGATCTGGCCAGCGCGACGTGACGATCTTGGCCCGGGTGTAGAACTGGACGCCCTCGGGGCCATACATGTGCAGGTCGCCGAACAGCGATTGCTTCCAGCCGCCGAAGCTGTAGTAGGCGACCGGGACCGGGATGGGCACGTTGATCCCGACCATGCCCGCGTTGACCTCGAACTGGAACTGGCGGGCGGCCCCGCCATCGCGGGTGAAGATGGCCGTGCCGTTGCCGTACGGGTTGGCGTTGACCATCCCGACCGCTTCCTCGTACGTCTTCACCCGGACTACGGTCAGGACCGGCCCGAAGATCTCGTCGCGGTAGGCATCCATGTCGGTCGTGACGTGGTCGATCAGCGAGACCCCGAGGAAGAAACCGTCGGAGTCCCGGTACAGCGGGTGGTCGCGGCCGTCGGCGACGACCGTGGCGCCCTGCGCCGGGCCCGAGTCGAGATAGGACGCCACCTTGTCACGATGCTGCTTGGTGACGAGCGGGCCCATCTCGGCTGAGGGATCGCTCCCCGGGCCGACGGTGATCTTCGGGAGTCGTGCCTTGATCGCCGCCACGAGCGGGTCGGCCACGTCACCGACGGCGACGACCGTGGCGATCGCCATGCAGCGTTCGCCGGCCGAGCCGTAGCCGGCGGACACGGCCGCGTCGGCGGCCATGTCGATGTCCGCGTCGGGCAGCACGATCATGTGGTTCTTGGCCCCGCCGAGGGCCTGCACGCGCTTGCCGGCCTTCGTGCCCGTCTCGTAGATGTAGCGTGCGATGGGCGTGGAACCGACGAACGACACGGCGGCGATGTCGGGGTGGGCAAGGATGGCATCGACCGCGACCTTGTCGCCGTGGATGACGTTGAACACGCCGTCGGGCACGCCCGCTTCCGCCAGCAGTTCGGCGAGGTACGTCGCCGCCGACGGGTCCTTCTCGGATGGCTTCAGGATGAAGGTGTTGCCGGTGGCGATGGCGGTGCCGAACATCCACATCGGCACCATGGCCGGGAAGTTGAACGGCGTGATCCCGGCGACCACGCCAAGCGGCTGGCGGATCTGGTAGACGTCGACGCCGCTCGAGACCTGCTCGCTGAAGCCGCCCTTCATCAGGTTCGGGATGCCGCACGCGAATTCGAGGTTCTCGAGGCCACGGGCGATCTCACCGAGCGCATCGGACGGGACCTTGCCGTGTTCCGCGGTCAGGAGCGCCGCGATATCGGTCCGATGGGCCTCGACCAGGTTCCGGATGCGGAACAGGATGTCGGTCCGCTTGGACAGCGAGGTCGCCCGCCAGGCCGGGAAGGCGGCCTTGGCCGCGGCCACCGCGGCGCCGACCTCGTCGACGGAGGCGAAGTCGACCTGCTTCGATAGCCGCCCCGTGGCGGGGTCGTAGACCGGGCCCTCACGGCCCGAGGCGCCGGCGACGGTGCGCCCCCCGATCCAGTGGCTGACCCGACCCGGCGATGGTGCGGCTTGCCGGGCGGCGCCGGGTTCTGCGACCTGTGTCATCGAACGACCTCTTGATGTTCCAGCCGCCGGAGGGCGGTCCCGCGCGCTCGTGGGGTGACCACGATACTCCCTCGACATCGGCGGGCTGGGTCGCGCTGCCCTCAGAACCGCGGGCGTGACGCCGGATCCGCCCACGACACGTCTCCGGCCGCATCGGTCGGCGATGGCGTCTGGGCGGGCCCCCGATCGCGAAGCGCGAGGAGCACGAATGCCACCGCGCATCCGGTGGCGATGCCGAGCGCGATGAGGCCCCCGGCATCGAGTGGGCCGAGCACCGGCGGGTCTCGCCACGTGGTCGACACGGCGACCCTTGCCAGCGCCCACAGACCCACCCCGAGGAAGAACGACCGCCCATCCCGGCCGGCGAAGGCGCCGAGCATCAGGGCGATGGTGAGACCGGTCAGGATGACGAGCGTGGCCACCCCCTCGTAGGCCTGCGACGGCTGGGATGGGAGGGCGGGGGCGAGCGAGCCCCACGGACCGGGGCCGAGATAGGCGGTCGCCCAGTCGGCCGTGCTTGGCAGCCCCTGCCCGGAACCGGTCAGGACCATCGTCAACTTGCCAGCGCCGAGCGCGAACAGGAGCGGTGCCGCCGCGACATGGAGCCAGCGCCCGACCGACGCCCCGAGCAGGCTCGCCACATACGCCCCGGTCAAGGTGCCCCCGACGACCGCCAGGCCGAGCTCGAGTCCGCCCGTCGCGGGGTCCAGCAGCAACCCAGGCGAGGCGCCGTAGTAGCTCGCATGGAGGAGGGCGTAGCCGATCCGACCGCCGATGATCGCCCCGGGCACGACACCGACCGCGATGAACGCGACATCGTCCGCGCGAAGGCCGCCGGAACGGGCGAGGATCCCGGCCACGACGAGTGAGGCGACGAGGACGGCGACCAGCGCGATCGACCCCCAGCGGACGACGAGGTCACCGAACAGGTGGACGAGGGGGTCGAACTGGAAGGTCACGACGGCGATCGGCACGTTCCGGTGAGTGTATCGAAGGTTCGCTTGTCGGCTAGCCGACACGGAACGTGTCAACGAACGGCTGGCCGATGGGTCCCGTGACGCACCACCATCGACCCAACGCGGGCAGTAGGGACGTCGATCTCTGCAAACTCGGGGGTGGTCCGCGGTGCGAGTCTGGGGGCTCGTCTACGCGCGATCCGCGCGTCCGGCCCTTCGGGGGGAGGGCCGGACGTCGCGGGACCCAGGGGGCCTGGTGACGACCATGGGGATGACTGAGCTCAACCCGAAGATCAGACTCAGAGTGGAGTTGCTGGGTCGACTCCAGGCGCGGACGGCGTCGGGTCGCCCGATCCGTGTCGCCGGTCGCCACGCCCAGGCCCTCTTCGCGCTCCTCGTCCTGGCTCGCCGGCCGCGATCCCGCGAGGCCATCGCGGCCGACCTGTGGCCCGATGCGGACACGGCGTCGGCGGGCTCGCTGCGCCAGGCCCTGTGGCTGGTCCGCCAGGCGCTCATCGGCGCGGATATCCATCCCGATCACCTGCTCGAGGTCGAGGGCGACGTTGTCGGGATCCGCATGGACGCGAAGATCGACCTCGACGTCACCTCGTTCGAAGGCTGTCTGGCCGATGGCACAGGAGCTGCCGAGCGAGCGGTCGAGCTCTATCGGGGCGACCTGCTCGAAGGGCTCGGGCACGAGTGCTTCGCCGCCGAGCGAGAACGCCTGGCCGACCGGTTCGAGGATGCCCTCGCGATGGTCGCCGAGCGACGCCTGTTGATGGGCGAGCACGTGGCGGCGCGGGCCGCCGCTGACCGCCTGCTTGCGCGCGATCCCCTGCGCGAGGAGGCCCACGCGGTGCTCATCGCGGTCCACGGGATGATCGGGTCGCGATCGCAGGTCGTCCGCCAGTATCGGCGGCTGCGCGACGTGCTCGGGCGCGAACTCGATGAGGCGCCACTCCCCGACACCGAGGCGATCTACCGCCTCGCGCTGGACCAGGCGATGCGTCGGGCGGTCGAACGCGCCGCCATGATGGAGGCGGATCGGCCGCCGCGGCTGGTGGCGGTCGGGCGCTGACGCGGCTCGCCATCCGGCGGCCTCCCGTGGCGGCCGGTCGCCGTCGTCAGGGAACCTGGCGGCGCCCGAGGCGTCTTTGGCTCGACGACGCAGCCACGGCTCGACCGCGGTCGGGGGCCGCGACCCACGCCACACGATGCGAGGACTACCGCTCGATGACACGCTCGACGCGCCCGCCGATCGCCCCATCACGCACCGCTCGCCACGACCGTCGCGCCGGCGTCCGGCCGACCGTGGGGTACCATCGCCACCTGATGGTCGTACGGATCGCCCTGTTCGCCTCGCTCTGGCTGGTGGCCGGTTGCAGCGCCGCCTCGACCGGCGGGTCGCCGAGCGGGGCGCCCGATGGAGGCGCCTCCTCGACCGAGGCCGCCGGTTCGTTCGAGCCCGCCAGCCTCCAGCCGTCGCAGGGACCGACCGCCACCCTTGGGCCCAACGAGCTGTCGGCGGCATACGTCGATCCTGTGGTCGCCGACGCCGCCCGGCTCGCGTCCGTGCCCGTCGAATCGGTGACCGTCCAGTCGGCCGAATCGATGACGTTCCCCGACGGCGGCCTCGGCTGCCCGGTGCCAGGCATGCTCTACACGCAGGTCATGACCGAGGGCTACAAGATCGTCGTGGTCGCCGGCGGCACGACGTACGACTACCGCGGCACGGCGCCCGGCAAGTACCGGTTGTGCACGCCCGTGAAGTGACCCTCGCCTGACGGTGCGTCAGCCGAGCTTGGCGACCAGTTCGCGGACCGCCCCCGCCGACGCGTCGAACGCGGCCTGCTCATCGGCGGTCAGGTCGATCTCGAAGACGCGCTCCATGCCCCCCGCACCGAGGACGACAGGGACGCCGACGAACAACCCGTTCGTGGCGAACTCGCCCTGCAACAGCACGGCACACGGCAGGACACGCTTCCGATCGAGCAGGATCGACTCGACCATCTCGAACGTGGACGCGGCGGGAGCGTAGAACGCGGACCCCGTCTTGAGCAGCTCGACCACCTCCGCGCCGCCGCCCGCGGTCCGGGCACACAGCGCATCGACCCGCTCCGGGCTGAGCAGCTCCGTGATCGGCACCCCTGCCACCGTCGAGTAGCGCGGCAGCGGCACCATCGTGTCACCGTGACCGCCCAGGACGAAGGCGTGCGTGTCCTCGACCGACACGCCGAGTTCCCACGCGATGAACGTGCGGAAACGGGCCGAGTCGAGCACGCCGGCCATCCCGAGCACCCGTTCGCGCGGGAATCCGGACGCCTCGAGCGCCACATGACACATCGCGTCGAGCGGGTTCGTGACGATGATCAGGATCGCGTCCGGCGAGTGCTTCACCGCCTCCGACACCACCCCGCGGACGATCCCGGCGTTCGTCGCCATCAGCTCGTCGCGGCTCATCCCCGGCTTGCGGGCGATCCCGGACGTGACCACGACGATGTCGGAGCCGGCCGTCTCGGCGTAGTCGTTGGTGCCGCGGATCCTCGACGTCGTGGCCGACGACCGGCGCTGCCTCGGCCAGGTCGAGGCCTTTGCCCTGCGGCAGGCCCTCGACGATGTCGACCAGGACGACGTCGGCCAACCCGGCCTCGGCGATGCGCTGCGCGGTCGTCGCCCCGACGTTGCCGGCACCGATGACGGTGACCTTGTTGCGGGCCATGGGGAAGGAAGCTCCTTTCGACTGGGTGCTCGGCCATTGTAGGACCCACCTCGGGGTGGGTCGTCGTTCGTGGTGATCGCGGATGGACGACTGACGATGTCGCGGGAACGGCACACGATCGACGATCGGCGGTCGACCGCGATGCCCCCGACACTCAGGAGCCAGATCATGTCGCTGACCCCCGGCCTGACCCTCCTCGGACTCCTCCTCGTGCTGCTGTCCATCCCGTTGGCGTTGAGCCTCGGCCCGCTGCGTCATCGGGCTGATCGTGCTCGCCTTCGGGCTCCGCCGGGCCCACGAGGGACTGTCCGCGACGCCACCGACACCCGCCGCCGCGAGCTGAGACGGCCCCGCCCTAGGCGGGCTCTAGCCCGGCCGGCGGACCGGCCGCCGCGATCGAGGCGCCCGTGCCATCGGCGTAGGCGCTGAAGTTGTCGCGGAACATCGCGCTCAGCTTGGCCGCCGCCCGGTCGTAGGCATCCGGATCGGCCCACGTCGTCCGGGGGTCGAGGAACGACGGCGGGAACGTCGGGGCACGTCAACGGGACCTCGAGCCCGAAGTTCGGATCGATCCGCGTCGGGACGCCGTCGAGCGCACCCCCGAGCGCCGCCCGGACCATCGACCGCGTGTGGGCGATGTTCATGCGCTGTCCGACGCCATAGGGGCCACCGGTCCAGCCGGTGTTGACCAGCCACACGGGGACGTCGTCGCGCTCGAGGCGCTCGACCAGCATGTGGGCGTACTCGCCCGGATGACGCGGCATGAACGGCGCCCCGAAGCAGGCCGAGAAGGTCGCCTTCGGCTCCTGCACCCCGATCTCCGTGCCGGCCAGCTTGGCCGTGTAGCCGCTGATGAAGTGATAGGCGGCCTGCTCGCGGCGTGAGCCTGGAGATCGGCGGCAGCACGCCGAACGCGTCGGCGGTCAGGAAGACGACGGCCTTCGGGCTGCCCGCCACCCCGGTCTCGTCGGCGTTGCCGATGAATTCGAGCGGGTAGGCGCCGCGCGTGTTCTCGGTGAACCGCTCCGAGTCGAGGTCGAGCGCGCGCGTCCGCGGGTCGAGGTCGACGTTCTCGAGGACGGTCCCGAAGCGCCGCGTCGTCTGGAAGATGTCGGGCTCGTACATCGGCGACAGGCGGATGGTCTTGGCGTAGCAGCCACCCTCGAAGTTGAAGGTGATGCCATCGCCCCAGCCGTGCTCGTCGTCGCCGATGAGGCTGCGCAGGGGATCGGCCGACAGGGTCGTCTTGCCCGTCCCCGACAGGCCGAAGAAGACCGCCGGGTCGCCGTCCTGTCCCACGTTGATGGCCGAGTGCATCGGCAGGACGCCCTCGTCGGGCATGAGGTAGTTCATGACGGTGAACGCGCTCTTCTTGATCTCGCCCGCGTACTCGGTCCCGACGATGATCACCTCCATCCGGCGGAGGTGGACGAGGATGGCGGTCCCGGTGCGGGTGCCTTCGGTCGCGGGGTCCGCCTGGAACGACGGGACGCAGATGATCGTGAAGTTCGGGCGGAAGACGGCGGCCTGCTCGGCGGCTCGGGCGCCGGAACAGGTTGCGCGCGAAGATACTCGCCCAGGCGGTCTCCGTGTAGACCCGGAGTGAGCGACGATGGGCCGCGGCCGCCCCGATGAAGCAGTCCTGGCTGTACAGGTCCTTCGTCGCGGCATAGTCGATGAGTCGGGCCCGCAGGCGCTCGTAGTTCGCCTCGCTGATCGGGCGATTGACGTTGCCCCACCAGATCGCATCGTGACTGGTCGGCTCGTCGACGATGAACTTGTCCTCGGGCGACCGACCGGTGTGCCGGCCGGTCCGGACGACCAGTGGTCCGTCGGCCGCGATCAGGCCCTCGCCGTGGCGGACGGCGGCCTCGTACAGCTCGGCGGTCGGGAGGTTGGCGCGGACGGTGCGGCCGAGCATGGGTCGCGTCGTCGGAGCGGTCGTAGCCATCGTCGGTGGACTCCTGGAGCGCAGGCGATCACGGTGATCGACCGGCCGCGCGTGACGCTCACCCGAAGGCGAGACAGGAGTCGGCTTCCGCAGTCGTAGTGCGACGATGCTAGCACGTTGCGAAATGGTTGCGGTGACCCAGAAGTCCGCAACCATGCCGGGACGACTGGCCGACACGGACTCGGCGGGACCTCCCGCCGTGGCACCATCCGATTGACTCGGGCGCCAGCAGCCCGTAGCATGCGCTGACAACCGAAGAGCTCTTATCAAGAGTTGGCTGAGGGACCGGCCCGTTGAAGCCACGACAACCTACCGGCGTCGCGTCGGCAAGGTGCCAAGTCCGGGCAGGTCCTCCTGCACGATAAGGGAACTCCCTTCGGAGACTCCCCTTTCAGGCCAAGGCGGTCGCCTGCCCACCCGGTCCCGAGGCGCGCTCCACACCCCGGAGACGACCATGGCGACCGACATCCTGCCCGCCCCGCCCGCAGCCCCGGTGCGCATCCTCGGCATGCGCTGTCGCAACTGCGGCCGCACCGAGCCGATCGGCCTGTCGTACGTGTGTGTCGCATGTTTCGGGCCGCTCGAGGTCGACTACGACTACGCGGCGATCGGGGCGACCTTGACGCGCGCGGCCATCGCCGGCCGCCCACCGGGGATCTGGCGCTATGCCGAGCTCCTGCCCGTCGACGCGCGCGCCCGTCCGCGGCCTGCCGGTCGGCTCCACGCCCCTCATCGAGGCCGAACGACTCGCCCCGACGCTCGGCCTCGATCGCCTCTGGATCAAGGACGACACGCGGAACCCGTCGCTCAGCTTCAAGGACCGCGCGGTCGCGGTCGCCGCGGCCCGCGCCGTGGAGTTCGGGGTGGAGGCGCTCGCCTGCGCGTCGACCGGCAACCTGGCCGGCGCGACGGCGGCCGCGGCGGCCGCACTTGGTCTGCCGGCCTACGTCTTCATCCCCGCCGACCTCGAACCCGCCAAGGTGGACCACGCCCTGGCCTACGGCGCGACCGTCGTCCCGATCGAGGGCACCTACGACGACGTCAACCGGCTCTGTCTCGAGGTCGCCGACGAGACCGGCTGGGGGTTCGTCAACATCAACCTGCGGCCGTTCTACGCCGAGGGTTCGAAGACGCTGGCCTACGAGATCGCGGAGTCGCTCGGCTGGCGCTCACCCGACGTCGTCGTCGCGCCGGTCGCCTCCGGGGCGATGTTCACCCGTGTCGCGCGTGGGTTCGAGGAACTCGTCGAGCTGGGGCTCATCGAGCCGCGGCCCATCCGCTTCGTCGGCGGCCAGGCTGCGGGCTGCGCACCGGTCGCGACGGCCTGGGCCGCCGGGACCGACGTGATCGACGCCGGTCCGCGAGCCCGACACGATCGTCCGCTCGCTCGCCATCGGCAATCCGGCGGACGGGCAATTCGCGATCGAGCTGGCCAACGCGTCGGGCGGCTCGATCGAGGCGATCGAGGACACCGTGACGGCCGAAGCGATCCGCGAGGTCGCCCGCCTCGAGGGGATCTATCCGGAGACCGCCGGCGGCGTCACGCTCGCGGCCACGGCGGCCGCGCGTCGGCGCGGTGTGATCCGACCCGGCGACGAGGTCGTCGCCCTGCTGACCGGGAATGGGCTCAAGACGCCGGATGCGCGCACCCTGGGTCACGGCGACGGCGTCGCCTGGCCGGGCCAGCCGGGTCTCGCCCCGGCGATCCGACCGAGCCTGTCGGCGTTCGAGCGCTGGCTCGGTGGCGAGGCATGAGCACGGTCCGCATCCCGCCCACGCTCAGGGTCGCGACCGGCGGGGCGAAGCAGGTCGAGGTGCCAGGCGGCACGGTCCGCGAGGTGGTGACCGGTCTGGTCGCGGCCTATCCGGCCCTCGAGTCGCAACTCCTCGCGCCCGACGGGGACCTCAACCGGTTCGTCAACGCGTTCCTGAACGACACGGACGTCCGCCACCTCCAGGCGCTCGACACGCCCGTCGGCGAGACCGACACCCTCGTCCTCCTGCCGGCGATGGCCGGCGGCTGACCGACCCCGCGACTGAAACCGTTCGGGGCTAAAGGGCCGCGTCCCCAGGAATGAAGGGTGCGCCGGGTCGAGAATCACGGCTTTGGTCGATGGCCGGCGAGCGGCCGGCGGCCACCCTGTCGTCAGACGGCCGGAACGGCCGGCGAGCAGAGGGGGCGACCGATGTCAGCCGCGAAGAGCATGTTCTTCTTGATCAACCACAACCAGGACCGATGGTGGCTCGATGACGACCCGCATCGCCTGCCATACGCCAAGGTCGACGCACCGCCGCTCCCGGACGAACCGCAGCGGGAACGATCGTCGTACGTGAACCGGCTCGCCTTCCGGCTTCGGATCACCATCCGCCCGTCGGCCGGCTGACCGTCAGTCGGTGTGGAAGACCTCGGGCAGGGTCAGCCACCAGGCCCCGGGCGGGCGCTCCGGATACGGATCCTGCATCGCATCGGTCTGGCTCCACCACGACTGGATGACCGGGTCCGCGGCCATCGCCGCCATGTCCCGGTCGAAGTCGTCGCCGACGTACTCGAAATACGCGAAGAGCTGCTCGCCGTGCCGATAGATCGAGTAGTTACGGATGTTGGCCGCCTCGATGGCGGCGAGGACGCCCGGCCAGGTTTCGGCGTGGAGGCGCTCGTAGGCGTCGATCGACTCGGGCCGAACCCGGATGACCTGTCCGAACCGGCTCACGACCACGCGGAACCGCCCGGATAGCGGTATCGGGCGATGGACGCCGGCCGCATCGTGGCGCTGTAGCCGGGCGCGGTCGGCAGCACGTATCGCCCATCGCGGATGACCACCGGGTCCACGAAATGCTCGTGCAGGTGGTCGACATACTCGATCATCCGCCCGTCCAGCCGCCCGCTCACGGCGATGTAGTCGAAGGCGGACAGGTGCTGCACGAGCTCGCACAGGCCGACTCCGCCGGCGTGCGGACAGACCGTCACGCCGAACCGCGCCGCCAGCAGCAGGACTGCGACGACCTCGTTGACGCCACCGAGCCGGCAGGCGTCGATCTGGCAGATGCTCAGTGCATCGGCCGCCAGGAACTGCTTGAACATGATCCGGTTATGGACGTGCTCGCCGGTGGCGACCCGGATGGGCGCCACGGCCCGGGCGATCGCCGCGTGACCGAGGATGTCGTCGGGGCTCGTGGGCTCCTCGATCCAGTACGGGTCGAACGGTGCGAGATGGGTCATCCACTCGATGGCCGTGTCGACATCCCAGCGCTGGTTGGCGTCGACCGCGAGCATGTGCTCCGGCCCGATCTCGTCGCGGATGATCCGGATCCGTCGGACGTCGTCGTCGACGTCGGCCCCGACCTTCATCTTGAACCGCGTCCAGCCCTCGGCCAGCGCCTCGCGACAGAGCCGCCGGATCTTGTCGTCGTCGTAGCCCAGCCAGCCGACCGAGGTCGTGTAGGCGGGATACCCGTCACGCAGCAGCTCCGCCTCGCGTTCGCCTCGACCTGCCACGTTCCGCTCGAGGAGTACGAGCGCGGCGTCCGGGGTCAGGGCGTCGGTGAGGTAGCGGAAGTCGACGAGGCTCACGATCTCCGCCGGCGACATGTCGCTCAGGAGCTTCCAGACGGGCACCCCGGCCCGCTTGGCGACCAGATCCC
The DNA here is from genome assembly GCA_963833705.1 of uncultured Chloroflexia bacterium. Taxonomy (GTDB): domain Bacteria; phylum Chloroflexota; class Limnocylindria; order Limnocylindrales; family CSP1-4; genus SPCO01. The sequence goes on from CAWHYQ010000002.1 coordinate 441,737, forward strand.
AGGCGGCGTTGACGACGGCCGCCGTCGCGAGGTGGATGACGCCCTTCTCCGGCCCGATCCAGCGCAGCTGGCTGTCGCCGACCAGGTCCCGCCAGAACCCGCCGAGGTCCGCCGCGAGGCCATCGACGGACCGCCCCAAGACGAGTGGACGAAGCGCCTCGACCGCGGCCACCACGATCTCCGTCCCGCGGCCGATCGTGAACGTGAGGCCGTGGCCCTCGTGCCCGTCGTCCGCGTCGGTGCGCAGGACGACGTACGCGGCGGAGTAGTCCGGGTCCGGGTTCATCGCATCGGATCCGTCGAGCGTCCGCGACGTCGGGAAGCGGATGTCGACGACATCGAGCCCCGTGATGGTCGGCATGGTCAGCCCTTGAGCGCGCCGACCAGGATGCCGCGCGTGATGTAGCGCTCGAGCAGGATCGCCATGACCACGACCGGCGTGATCATGATCAGGATCAGGACGGACATCGCCCACCACTGCGGGCCGCGTGTCGCGTTCTGGGCGGCGACCTGGAGCGGCATCGTCTGGGCAGTTCGCGCTGGTCAGCACGAGGGCGATGAGGAACTCGTTCCAGGCGAAGATCAGCACGATCAGGAACGTCGCGACGAGGCCCGGCACCGAGATCGGCAGCACGATCGAGCGGACGATCCGGTAGACCGACGCGCCGTCCACCGACGGCCGACTCCTCGAGCTCGATCGGCAGCGCCGCGAAGTAGTCGCGCATCAGCCAGACGACGATGGGCAGGTTGGTCGCGACGTAGGTGATGACCAGCGCGGCGAGGCTGTCGAGCAGGCCGATCTGCTGGAACAGCACGTACATCGGGATGACCACCGCGATCGGCGGCAGGATCCGCTGCGAGATCATCCAGAACGCGATGTCGCTGTTGCCGAGGGCGCGCTTGAACCGTCGCCCGATCGTCTGGGCGAGGATGACGAAGACGCCCAGCGCCGCGGCGCCGGCGATCGGCAACGGCGCACCCAGACGCCATCGCGACCAGCGTGAAGGCGAGGCAGCCGATGAACAGGCCGATGATCCCGAACCGTGGGCTGTACGTGAAGCGCACCAGCGCGTAGGCCGCGAACGACCCGAGGACGAGCGCGATGACCGCGCTCGACGATGCCGACGATCACGGTGTTGACGTACGGTCGCAGCGTGTCGTTGCCCGAGCTCGACGAGGATGTAGCGCCAGGCGTCGAGGGTCGGCTGGAAGTCGACGAAGGGGATGTAGAACGGTCCCTTGTCCACCTGGTACGGCCGTCTTGAACGAGGTGACGACGAGCCAGTAGATCGGCAGCAGGACGACGAGCGCCCAGCCGCACAGGAGCGCGAACGCGCCCGAGCTTGGCTAGCGGGTGCAGTCGAGCGGCGACCGGCGCCGGAACGGGTTCCTCACGAGCGTCGCGGCGCGCCCGTGCTCACGTCGCCGCTCCGCGTCGCGGGCGAGGCTGACGTACGCGGTCGCGACGAGGGTGACGACGATCAGCAGCAGGTAGGCCACCGCCGCCGATCTGCCGAGGTTGAGCGAGTTCCAGTCGATGTAGGCCTGGAGCGACATCGACTGGGTCGCCGTGCCCGGACCGCCGCCGAGCAGGATGTTGGGCATGTCGATGATCTTGAAGCCCTCGATGAGCCGGATGAGCACGATCGTCGTCACGACCGGCAGGATGGCCGGGAGCGTGATGTTGAGGAAGCTCTGCCAGCGGCTGGCGCCGTCGACGACCGCGGCCTCGCGCACCTCCTGGTCGAGGCTCTCGAGCGCCGCCAGCAGGACGATGAACACGAACGGCGTCCACTGCCACGTGTCGCCGATGATGACGGCGACGCGTGCCGCCCACGGATCGGTCACCCACGAGAAGTTGCGCAGTCCGAGGCCGACCCAGAGCGGCTCGAGCGGCCCCTTGGACGTGTCGGTCATCATCAGGAACATGTAGCCGACGCCGACCGGGGTGATCGTCAGCGGGAATCAGGAAGGCGACCCGGAAGAAGCGCCGCACAGGGACCGCCTGGACGCACAGGATCGCGAGTCCGAGGCCGAGCAGCGAGCTGCACGCCGATCCCGGCGAACACGAAGATCATCGTGACGATCAGGGCGCCGGGCCGCCCGCCGCTGCTGGCCAGCGCCCCCACGAGCAGCCACAGGAAGCCGACGAATACGATCCCGGCCATCAGCCGGAGGGCCAGACCGAACGGCCCGAACCGCCCGCCGCGGACGGCCCGTGTGAACGCCCAGACCGTGCCGCCGATCCCGACCGACGAGGATCAGCCAGCCGAGCGGGGACGGCGTCTTCAGGACGCCCGAGGAAGTGGCTCTGTTCGGTGCCGAACAGCAGCTGGTAGTAGTTCGAGAGGCCGATGAACGTGAGGTCGACGCCGCCCTTGCGGAAGACCAGCTTCGAGACGGACAGCGCGACCGATGCGACGAGCGGGAAGATCGACAGGAACAGGATGACGATGACGGTCGGCCAGATGAAGACCCAGCGGGCCGCGCCGTCCGAACGCCACGCGCCGAGGGTGTCGACCGCTCGGCGCGTGGCCCGGGCTGTCGAGGGCCGGTCCGTCCTGGACCGGCCCTCCGGGCTCGGTGTCGATGACGTTATCGCTGGACGCCAAGGCTGGCGACGTAGGCAGCGAGTTGCTTGTCCTTGCCGGCCTCGTTGGTGATCCCGTTCCAGCCATCGGCGATCGCCTGTTCGGTGCCGGCCTCGTCGAGCTCGCCGGCGAGGTACTGGGCGACGGCGGTGTCGAGGACGTCCTGTTCGTAGCGCTTGGTCAGCGGGATGCGCAGATCGAGCACCATGTTGGGACTCTGGAGGCTGTTCTTGATGGCGTCAAGGTAGTTGGTCGCTGCGGCTTCGCTGAGTCCGGCGGCCTCCCACGGCGCGAGGTCTGCTGAAGTGTGAGGTGCGATACGGGTTGTAGCCGGTCTTGCCGAGGGTCACGTCCGTCTCGGATTGCGCCGGCGCGCTCATGTACGAGAGGAAGGCGTAGGCGGCGTCCTGCTGCGGCTTGCGGCGCGGCCGCGTTGACCGCCCCGGACCAGCCGCCGAACGAGGCGAACGGAGCGTAGTTGACGCCGTCGACCGCCTTGGGGCAGGTCGTCGCGTCGCACGGCGACGAGCTTGCCGGTCGTGCGATCGAGGACCTCCTTCCAGCCCGGGGTGATGGTCGCGCCGGTCTTGTCCTGCGCGTAGGTGCCGGGCGCCAGCGTGCCGATGTCGCCCCAGTCCATGGTCAGGGCGCAGCGACCGGTCGTGAACAGGCCGCGGCTGCCGCCGACGTCCATGTTCAGCTCGTCGGGCGGACCGACTGTCCTTCGTGGCCTTGTACAGCTGGAGGGCCTTGGTCATGGCCTCGTTCGGGCCGAACAGCGGCGTCATGTCCTTCGTGTCGAAGAAGGCGCCCTGGTTCGTGCCCTGGCTCTGGAGCAGGCCGGCGGCGATCGAGATGATCCACCAGTAGCTCTGGGCGCCCTTCTTCTTGGCGATGCACGAGCCGTAGTCGGGCTCGCCGTCGCCGTTGAGGTCCTGGCCCTGGTACTTCTTCGCGATGGTCAGGTAGTCGTCCCATGTCGCCGGCGGCTTGAGGCCGTCCTTGGTCAGGAGGTCGCTGCGGTAATAGACCATGTGGAAGTCACCGTCGAGCGGGATGGTGTAGACCTTGCCGTCATAGGTCGCGTTGAAATCGCGGAAGAACGGACCGATGTCCTGCCACTTGAGGCTCGCGTCGTCGTTGACCTTGTCGGTCAGGTCGAGCAGGTAGCCCGGGCCGACGAAGTCGCCAAGCCACTGCGGATTGAAGACGTACGCGTCGAAGCTGTTCGTCGCCGATGCCGCGTCGAGCAGCGCCTTGTCGTAGATCGTCTGGAACCCGACGGCGATGACGTTGACGTGCGCGCCGGTGAGCTTCTCGAAATCGGGGGCGCGCCGCTGGAGCGGCTCGGCGACCTGCGGACCGTTGAAGGTGAGCAGGTTGACGTTGATTCCCTTGAACGCCTGGGACGGCGGCCGGCGTCGGAGCCGCCGCTGCGGATGCCGAGGCGGCCGCCGTCGCAGCCGGCGGATGGCGTAGCCTGCCGGCGGCGGGCGCTGGGTGGCGTACTCGCGGCGGGCGACGGGCTCGTTGTTGCCGAGCCACAACCCGCCATCACGAGTATCAAGCCAACCACTGGCGCGATGGATCTGAACCGCGACACTGGTGGTCCTCCTCCTCTTGACCTCGCCAGGCCCGTCCAGCATACTGAACGACTGGCGGTAGGTTGAACAGGATACGGACCGGAGCCGCCAAAGTCAATATGTTGTACGCAGTCCATCCTGCTGTCCGCTCGTTCGGACCGTTCGGATGACCGTGGTGGAGGTCCGGCGGATGGCCGCTCGCGAGACGCCGATCGAAACCGAGCCGACGGCCGGCACCATCCGGTCGGGTGACGACGCCGGTCGCGACGCGGAGTCGCTGACGCCCGCCGTCACCCGCGCCGCACTCATCCTGGACGTCCTGGCCGAGAGCGGTGGCGACCCGGTGGGTCCGAGCGAGCTGGCTCGACGGCTCGGGCTTGCCCAAGTCGTCCATCGCCAACATCTGCGGTGCGCTGGCCGACGCCGGGCTCGTCCGGCGCGTGTCAACGGGCTTCGCGCTCGGCCGCCGTCTCGCCGAGCTGGGCGGCGCCTACCTCGCGACGGTCGACCAGGTCCAGGAGTTCTACGAGGCATCGCGCAACCTGCCGGCGGGCTCGGAAGAGACGGTCCAGTTCGCGGTCCTCGACGGGTTGGAGGTCACCTATCTCGCCCGACACGACGGACGCCAGCCCGTGCAGCTGACCTCGGGGATCGGCCGCCGGCTGCCGGCCTTCTCGACGGCGACCGGCAAGGCGGCGCTCGCATCGCTGCCGTCCGAGGAGCTGGGACGTCGGCTGGCCGGCCTGACGACGCTGCCGCGGGCCACGCGGAAGGCACATGCCACGGTCGACGAGCTGCTGGCGGACCTCGAGGAGATCCGACTGCGCGGGTATGCGATCGATGACGAGCAGACCATGGAAGGCGTCGTCTGCTACGGCGTCATGGTCCCGAGCCGGCAACCCGGCGGCGAAGGCCCATGTGGGGCGAGCATCACGCTGCTCAAGGTCCGGGCCACGGCCGAACGGGTACCCGCCCTCATCGCCGACCTGCACTGGCTCGCCGCGGAGCTATCCGACCCCATCCGGCGCGACTGAGATCGCGTAGGCCCGTTCGGCGGCCCCGCCGAAGATGGCCCCCCGCTCGTCCGGTGACAAGGCGCTGGTGAGCTCGCGGGCGGCCGCCACGACCTCGCCATACGACGCGGCGAGCCGGCACACCGGCCAGTCCGACCCGAAGATCAGGCGCGACGGCCCGAAGACCTCCAGGGCGATCTCCACCGCCGGCGCGAGGTCGGCCACACGCCACGACCCCCAGTCGGCCTCCGTGACGAGACCCGACAGCTTGCACCAGACATGGTCCAGCGCCCCGAACGGCCGGAGCCGGGCCGCCCACGACTCGAGGTCGCCCGAGCGGATCGGCGGCTTGGCCAGGTGGTCGATCACGAAGCGGGTCTCGGGCTGCCCCCGGGCGACGGTCAGCGCGGCTGGCAGCTCGCGGGCTCGGACCAACAGGTCGAACGTGAGCGAGGCCCGTTCCACGACGAGGAGGCCGCGGCGGACGTCAGGCCGGAGCAACCACGAAGGATCGGGTTCGTCGTGGACCTGGTGGCGGATCCCGATGAACCGATCGCCGCCTGGGCCCGAGCGGATGGCCTCGATCGCGCCCGCGACGGCGACGTCGGTCAGGTCGGCCCAGCCGACGACGCCGGCGATGAACTCGGTGGCCGCCGCGGTCGCGAGGAAGTCGCGGGTCTCGTCCGTGCTGGAGATGGTCTGCACGAGGACGGTCCGGTCGACGCCGGCCCTGCGGAGCTCGGGCGCCAGGTCGTCGGGGCCCCATGGCCGGTCGATCGCCGCGAGCGCCGGGGTCAGCCACGGATAGTCGACACGCCCGGGATCCAGGAAGTGGTGGTGCGCATCGAGGCGAATGCGCTCGGGTGGTTCTGCGGCCATCGCGGCGTCCCCTGGTCGGGTGGATCGGACGCCAAGATTGACGCATCCCATCGGCGAAGGTATCGTTCAATCGGTCGTCCACAGGTCAGTATACTGAACAAGGGGAGTCGGGTGGCGGTCGAGTCGTTCCAGAGGAGGCGCACGGCGCGCGCGGAGCGTCCTCGCCGATGCGCCTGATGTCCTACCGCTCCCCCGCCGGCGTCGAGGCGCTCGGGGTCGCGACGCTCGACCGCTGGCTGCCCGCTGCGGAGGCATCGCCCCGAGGCCCGCGAACCATGGCCGAGCTGATCGACGGGGGTGCGCCCGTCCTCGACGCGCTCCGCGCCGCGGCCGAACCCGACCGCATCGACGCCGTCGGCCGTCCGCTCGACGACGTGGACTGGCTCGCGCCCGTGCGGCGACCGGGCAAGGTCGTGGGCATCGGTCGCAACTACCGCGAGCACATCGACGAGGAAGGCGCCGAGGCGCCCGGGGCCCCACTGGTCTTCAGCAAGTGGCCGAGCTGTGTGGTGGGGCATGAGGCCGACATCAGCTGGGATCCCGAACTCACCGCCCAGGTCGACTACGAGGCCGAACTCGCGGTCGTCATCGGCCGGCGTGCGCGTCGGGTTACGGTGGACGACGCCCTCGACCACGTCCTTGGCTACACGTGTCTCAACGACGTGTCGGCGCGGGATCTCCAGTTCGGCGACGGGCAATGGGCACGCGGCAAGTCGCTCGACACGTTCTGTCCGATGGGCCCGGTCCTCGTGACCGCCGATGAGATCGCCGACCCGCAGGACCTCGACATCACCTGTCGGGTTGGCGACGAGGTCGTCCAGCAGGCGAACACGCGACTGATGTACTTCGGCGTGGCGGAGATCATCAGCTACTGCTCCCAGTCCTTCAGCCTCGAGCCGGGGGACGTCATCGCAACCGGCACGCCTGGCGGCGTCGGCATCTTCCGGTCGCCACCGCTGCTCCTCCGCGGTGGCGACCGGGTCACCGTCGAGATCGAGCGGATCGGCCGTCTCGTCAACACCTGCCGCTACGAGAACGCCGCGGTGGCGGCGAGCGCATGAGTCCCGCGCAGGAGCGGTTCCTCGTCACGGGCGCCCTTGGTTGTATCGGCGCCTGGACGGTCCGCACGCTGGTCGGGAACGGCGCCGACGTGACCGCGTTCGATGTCGGACGGGATGCCCGGCGGCTGCGCCTGATCATGACTGACGCCGAGTTCGAACGGGTGCGGTTCGAGGTCGGCGACATCACCGAACTGGCGTCACTGGAACGCGTGCTCGACCAGTACGAGATCACGAATATCATCCACCTCGCGGCCCTCCAGGTCCCCTTCTGTCGAGCGGATCCACCGCTCGGCGCCCTGGTCAACGTGGTCGGCACGGTCAATGTGTTCGAGGCCGCCAGGCGCCGGGCCGACCGGATGGCGCCCGTCGTCTACACGAGCTCCATCGGCATCTATACGGCCGAGGACGCGGATCCCGTGACCGGCCGCCTGGCGACCAACGCGACCCAGCATCCACCCAACCATTACGGCGTCTACAAGCAGGCGAACGAGGGCAACGCGCGGATCTACTGGCTGGAGAACGGCCTGTCGACCATCGGCCTCCGCCCGATGACCGTCTACGGCGTGGGTCGCGACCAGGGCATGACCAGTGGCCCGACGAAGGCGATCGTCGCCGCGGTCCTGGGCCAGCCGTACGAGGTGTCGTTCCGCGGGGCCACCCTGTACCAGTACGCAGGCGATGTGGCCGAGAACCTGATCGCCGCGAGCCGGAGCACGCTCGTCGGCGCGCACGTCTTCAATCTCCCGGGCGAGGTCGCCGACGGTGCGGCCCTGACCGCGGCCATCGAAGCGGCGGTCCCGGGTGCGTCGAGCCTTATCGGCTTCGCCTCGACCGAGCTGCCGTTCCCGAGCGAGATCGACCACGATGGCCTCGAGGCCATCGACCCACCCGGGGTCACGCCGCTCGCCGCGGGTGTCGAGGCGAGCGTCGAGATCTACCGGGCGCTGGCGCGGGACGGCCGCCTGGTCGCCGCCGACCACGGGCTCTAGGCGACCCCGCCCGAAGAGGCGCGGCCGGCGCGTTCCCGCCTCGATCAAGCCCGGTCGAGGGCCCCCGCGAGATCGGCGATGAGGTCGTCCACGGCCTCGATCCCCACCGACAGCCGGACGAGCGCGGCAGGCACTTCGAGCGGTGAACCGGCGACCGAGAGATGGGTCATCGCCGCCGGGACCTCGATGAGCGACTCGACGCCGCCGAGGGACTCGGCCAGGGTGAACCAGCGGGTCGACTCGGCGATCGCCACCGCGCGCTCGGCGGGAGAGCGACCGTGGACGCCGCCGCTCGCCGGGAGGAACGAGACCATCCCGCCCATCCCCGGATACAGGACCGTCGCGACATCGGCTCGACCCGACAGGAACGCGGCCACGGCCATGGCATTCGCCACGTGCCGTTCCATACGCAGGTGCAGCGTCCGCAGCCCGCGCAGGACGAGGAAGCAATCGAGCGGCCCCGGTACCGCGCCCATCGCGTTCTGCAGGAACCGCAGGCGCTCGGCGACCGCGTCGTCCGAGGTCGCCGCCACCCCGACGATCGTGTCGGAGTGCCCCGAGAGGTACTTCGTCGCCGAGTGGAAGACGATGTCCGCCCCGAGGGTGAGCGGCCGCTGGAGCGCCGGAGAGGCGAATGTGTTGTCGACCACGATCAGCGGCCGGCGCCCGCCTTCGGCCGCCCGACGGGCGACGGTCGCCGCGGTGGCAGCGATGTCGATGATCCGGAGATGCGGGTTCGATGGTGTCTCGAACCAGACCAGCCGGGTCCGCTCGGACAGGGCCTCCCAGAGTACGTCGGGGCCGGACGCCAGGTCGATGTACTGCGCGTCCACGCCCTTGGCTCGATGGACCCGTTCGAGATAGCGGTAGGTCCCGCCGTAGACGTCATCGCCGACGACGATCTCGTCGCCAGGTCCGGCCAGGTCGGCGATGGCCGCGGTCGTCGCCGAGCCCGAGGCGAAGGCGATGCCGTGCGTGCCGCCCTCGAGCGTCGCGACCGCCCGCTCGAGGCGCTCGCGGGTCGGGTTCTGCGAGCGCGCGTACTCGTAGCCGCGACGGGGCCGGCTCACGCCGTCCTGCGCGTACGTCGAGGTCTGGTAGATCGGCGGAGCGACGGCGCCGGTCAGCTCGTCGGGTTCGGCTCCTGCGTGGACGGCCAGGGTCTCGAAGGCTGGTTCGCGGTCCGGATCGTGCATCGGGGCCATCATGGCACCGGCCGTCACCCTGCGACCGGCCAGCCGTCGAGCTCGAACACGAGCTCCTTGCCGTCGACGTCGTCCATCTGGACGCCGACCTCGCGGAACCCGAGGCCTCGGATGATCGCGAGTGACGCGACGTTGTGCGGCGCGACCGACGCCCGGAACTTGTCCACACCCTGCGCGTGCGCCCAGTCGAACAGCGCGCGGACGACCTCCGTCGCGACGCCCTGGCGCCGATAGGCGGGCTCGACGCGATAGCCGACCTCGACGCGTCCATCCGCATCCGGCGGCGAGTGGAACCCGGCCGTGCCGATGATCCGCCGGGTGCCATCGGCCTCGGTCAGGATGATCGACCGGCCGAGCCATGGTTGGGCGGCCGCGTCGGCCGACAGGTCGGCGATCCTGAACTGGAGGAAGTTGTCGAGATGGTCCGGGAAGTCGTCGGGGATGACGGCATCGACCTCTTTGGCCGCGGCGGCAAGGTCCCGGTCGAGCAGCAGGCGCATGAACTCGAGTGACATCGAGACGAGCTCGAACCGTGCGGTCGGGATCGGCGGCACGGTCACGGCAGGGCCTCGGGCCGGTGCGCGAGGTACTCGAGCACGTCGAGCTTCGTCACCACGCCGATGGGTCGATCCCCCCGGGTGGCGATGACGGCCGGTGCCCCGCCTGACAGCAGCGCGAAGGCGCCGTCTAGGCTCGTGTTGATGTCGACGAAGGGCAGTGGCGCGTCCATCACCTCGCCCACCGTCCGTTCCACGATCGAGGGGTCGCGGAACGCCCGGTCGAGCAGGCCCTTCTCCGTGATCGAGCCGACGAACCCTTCGAGGTCGTCGCCATCGGGGCGCTCGGAGACCGGCAACTGGCTGATACCGTATTCCTGGAGCGTGGCGATGGCGTCGCCCACCCGCTGCGTCGTGCGGGCGATGACAAGGTCCGGCAACGGGCCCGCGTGATGGCGGTCGTGCAGCAGGTCCCCGATGCGGACGATCGCGCCGGTCGTCGCGAGGAGGCCGTTGGCCCGCATCCACTCGTCGTTGTAGACCTTGGAGAGGTAGTTCCGGCCGGAATCCGGGAGGAGCACGACGACGACGGCTTTCTTGCCGGCGGGTTCGCCGACGAGGTCGCGGACCACCTCTCGCGCCGCGACCATCGCGGTGCCGCACGAGCCTCCGGACAGGATCCCTTCCTCGCGGGTCAGCCGACGGGCCATGGCGAACGCATCGCGGTCGCTGACCCGGACCCAGCGATCGATGACGGACGCGTCATACGTCCCCGGGAAGAAGTCCTCGCCGACCCCCTCGGTGAGGTACGGCCGGGCGTTGTCCCCGGACAACACGCTGCCCTCCGGATCGGCACCGATGACCTTGATCGCGGGGTTGTGGCGCTTGAGCGCTCGGGCCGCGCCGGAGATCGTGCCGCCCGTCCCGACGCTGGCCACGAAGTGCGTGACCCGTCCCTCGGTCGCGTCCCAGATCTCGGGACCGGTGGTCCGTTCGTGCGCGGCGGGGTTCTCGACATTCCAGTACTGGTCGGGCTTGAACGCCCCCGGGATGTCGCGAGCGAGCCGGGCCGCCACCGAGTAATAGGACTCGGGCGATTCGGGCGCGACGTTGGTCGGGCAGAGCACGACCTCCGCGCCATAGGCACGGAGGAGCTGTTGCTTCTCGGACGATTGCTTGTCGGCCATCACGAAGATACAGCGGTAGCCCTTGAGCGCCGCGGCGATGGCCAGCCCGTGACCGGTGTTGCCCGAGGTCGGCTCGATGATCGTCCCTCCGGGCTTCAGCAGGCCCGCCAGTTCGGCCGCCTCGATCATCGGCAGCCCGATGCGATCCTTGACCGAACCGCCTGGGTTGAGCATCTCCAGCTTGGCGAGGAGGAGCGGTTGGCGGTCGACGGGCCCGAGATCGCGGTTGATCCGGCTGATCCGAACGAGCGGCGTCTCCCCGACCAGGTCGAGGATCGACTCGGCGTACTGCATCGCGGCCGAGTATAGGTGCCCGCCGGGAGGCGCCGGACCGTCAGTGCCAGGCGGTCGTGAGCCAGCGCCAGCGGCGGCGTGTCCCGGGTGCCGGCGTGGCCTCGCGGTGCGCGATGGCGACCGCTGCGACGGTGCGCTCGTGCAGGGCGACGACGATCCGATGGGCGATGCGCCGCTCCGCCGAGCTCCATGGTTCGGGCGGGGCGGCACCGGCCGGCTCACCCGCCAGGTCCTGCCAGGTCAGCGGTGGGAAGATCCTGAGCTGGAAGCGACGACCGCGAAACAGTTCCTCGGTGCCGCCGAGCACGAATGGGACGATCGGGGCTCCGGTCCGCAGTGCGAAGTACGCGACGCCGAGCCCAAGGGGCCGCGCGGTCCCCGGTGGTGTCGCCGCACCCGTCTCCGGGAAGAGACACAGGACGGCGCCCGCGGACAGGGCCGTCCCGGCCGCGGCGAGGTAGGTGTCGACGGCGGCTCGACCGCCATCGAGCCAGATCGGGATGACGCCGCCCATCGCGCCGATGACGGCGCGTCGCCATCGAGATCGGAAGATCGCCGGGCCATCCCCGAAGAACACCAACCTGGGTTCGACCGGCAGGTTGTCGGCGACGACGAATGGGTCGACCCACGTCCGATGAGGCAGGCCGGCCGCGATCCAGCCGCCGGTGGGTCGTCCGTACGGATCTCGCGGGAGGTTGGCTCGACCGCGGACCGCGGTTCGGAACCCGAAGAGACCGCGGCCGACGACGCGGACGCCGACGAGCAGAGCCCGATACGTCAGGGAGGCCCGCGCCGTCGGCGGCCCGAGGAGGCCGATCGGGCGAACCTCCCGGTCAGCCATCGCGGTCGAGGCGGCCCGGTCGTAACAGGAGCCAGGTCAGGCGACGGCGGAGACGTCGCCGGTGGGTCGGCGGATCGACCGTCCATGGATGGAGTTCCTCCACCACGGGTCCCAGGATGGCCGACAGGGCGTCGTTCATCCGGTGGGCGGTCGTGAGTTCCTCGCGGGACCCCTCGGGCGGCAACGGCTCCCCGTAGGCGAGCCCCGCGAGGGCACGGGCCGAGGTGACCGGCAGGACCCGCGACGCCAACCGCCGGCCGAGGTACAGCTCCTCGGTCCCGGCCATGGCCAGCGGCACGATCGGCGCATCGGTGCGGAGCGCGATCACGGCCCAGCCGGTCCTGAACGGACCGATCCGACCCGCCGGCCCACTGACGGTCCCCTCCGGCATCTGGGCGAAGACGGCGCCGTTGCCGATCACGGCACGGGCGGATGCGATGTGCGGGTCGATGCCGACGCCGCCCCGCCAGACCGGCAGGAGACCACCGAGCCGATGGATGAACCGCTCACGCCAGCGCGAGGTGAACGTGGACGGACCGCTGCCGAGGAACCACGCCCGTGGCTGCACGGGCAACGCGTGGATCACCAGGAACGGGTCCATCCAGCCGCGATGTGCCGCACCGACGACGAGGTACCCGCGCCGTGGCAGGTGCTCCTGGCCACTCGTCTGGATCTTGAACCGGAAGAACCCGAAGAGGACGACGCGCGCGACGAGCCGGATCAGCCGATAGAGGACTGACGCCTTCGCCTCGGGTGGCCGGCCCAGCCAGTCCAGGCCCTCGACCGCCCCGCCGCGCGCGGCGGCCAGAGCCTCCGGCGAGATGCGCGCGGGCGGGGGCCGGTGGCGGGCCTCGGGTCGAGGTTCGGGATCGTCCATGTCACGTAGACGTCGACTCCGGCTCGACGTGACGCAACGGGGTGTCGCCAGTGTCTTCCGCCTCATCCTCGGCCTCGTCGTCGCCGTCCTCGTCGTCATCGTCATCGTCGTACTCGTCATCGTCATCGTCGTCGTCATCGCCTTCGTCGACCTCGTCCGGATCGACCGGACGGCCGATGGCGCCCCAGGTGGCGACCGCTGGATAGGTCGGGGGCTCGTCCAGTGGGTGACCCCGTCGATGCCGCCAGAGCAGGACGGCGATGGCCGGCACGATGAACAGGAGCGCCACGACCTGTGCCGTGGGGATCGCGAAGAACGTCCAGTTGTCCTGGCGGAATGCCTCCAATCCGAACCGCACGACGCTGTACCAGATGAAGAACGTCAGGATCAGATCGCCGGTGCGCAGCCGCTTCCGGGCATGGAACCCGAGCCAGATCAGGAACAGGCAACCAAGCACGCCGGAGATCGATTCGTAGAGGAACAGCGGATGGAAGCGCGTCGTTTCGAAGGGGAAGGTCTCGCACGGGTAGGCGGCGATGCGATGCACGCACTCGATCGGGATGCCCCACGGCAGCGTGGTCGGGGTGCCGTACAGCTCCTGATTGAAGAAGTTGCCCCAGCGCGCGATCGCCTGCATCGCGAACAATGCCGGGGCGATGATGTCCGTCCAGCGCCAGAAGTCCAGGTGCTTGTAGCGGACGTACAGGATCACCGCGATCAGGCCCGCGATGATCCCACCGTAGACGCCCAGGCCCGAATACGGCGGCAGGATGATCTTGAGCGGGTCGTCCTTGTACAGGGCCCACTGGTCGATGACGTGGTATGCCCTGCCGCCGATGAGCGCCGCGACCGCGACGATGATCATCCCGTTCCCGACGACGTTGGGATCCTCACCGGCGCGCCGGGCCAGTCGGACGAGGATCAGGTAGGCGACGGTGAGGCCGACGACGTACCCGACCCCGTACCAACCGATCGTCAGCGGGCCGATCTGGAGGAGGATCGGATCGGGCGTGAAGTCGAGCATCCGGGGAGTGTAACGGCGACGCTCCCTATACTTGGCCGCGGGTGAATACCGAGTTCAGGGATTGGCTACTCATCGTCGGGCTCGTGGTCGGAGCCGGGCTGGCCTGGCTCGTCCTCATCGATTCTCGCCGGCACGAGGGGGACGTCGATGCCGTCGAGTTGCCGCGTGAGGCCGCGTGGCTGTCAGCCGTGCTCGCGGACGACGGCTATGACGTCAGCCCCGAGGCGGCGCAGCGCCTGCTCGAGCTCCATCGAGCCTACCTGGAGGCGCCACCGCCCGACCCGGTGGATGCCCGACCGGCGCCGCGGCTCGAGACCGCCCCCGACTGGGGCCTCGTTCAGAGTTCGCCGACGAGCACCGGCGCCGCTTCCACGCTCCCGCCCGAGACGCCCGAGAGCGATACGCCGAAGGTCGCTCCGGCGGACACCCCGGACACCGCGGGAGCCGGCCCGACCCAGTAGGCGAGCCCGTCGCTGAAGAACATCTTGCCCACCCGTTGACGCTTGCCGTCCACCTCGACCCAGCAGCGGTATTCGAGCCCACTGGGTGGCTGCGTCAGGCCGGTCGCCACGACCACGAGTTCGGCGGTCGACGGTGAATAGACGAGGCTGCCGTCGAGCGACGGGTCCGACACGCCAGCGAGCGCGACATGCTCGGCGTCCGGTTGTCCGGCGATCTGGATCGTCGCGGTCGTCACCTCCCGAAGCGCGGAGATCGTCTCGGCTTGAGCGGCCAGACGCTCGTCCACCCGCGCCCCGACCACCAGGGTGGTCGTGACGACCGACAGCACGACGGCGGCGGCGATGGTCGCGATCCAACCGAAGGCCTGTCGCGAGCGCTCGCGGCGGGCCGCGGCCCCTCCGGCAATCGAGAACGGAGCGACGACGACGGCGGGCGCAACCGCGACCTCGGCGGAGGCGGGCACGGCCGCCCCAGCGACCGCAACCGACGCCCCGCCTCGCGGCACGCCCTCTGCGCGGACTGCGGCCAACGTTCGAGCCCGAAGATCGGGCGGTGGCATCTCCCGCAAGGTCTCGCGGATCAGGCCGGACGATCGCTCCAACCGGGCCAATTCGTCCGTGCACGACGGGCATCCGGCCAGGTGCCCTGCGACCGCCTGGGCCGTGGCCGTATCACCGGCCATCAACCGGTCGAGCCCGCCCGGCTCCACCGCCGCCAGTTCAAGCAGTTCGCGCGTTGCGTCGTGATCCATCGTCCTCGTTACCGATCCTCGCCGGCCGGAACCGGCACCACCTCGAACTCGGCCGTCTGACCGAATTCGGCTCCGAGCGTTTCACGCAGGCGCAGGAGCGCGCGCCTGGTCCGCGTCTTGACCGTCCCGAGCGGCCAGCCCAGCTGGTCCGCGATCTCGGTCTGGGTCAGATCCTCCTGGTACGCCAGCAGGATCACCGTTCGTTCGACGTCGGGCATCGCCGCGACGGCGTCCGCGATGGCGGCTCGCACTGCCGTCGCCGCAGCCGCGTCTTCCGGTCCGACCGGTGGCGCAGCCCCGCCGACGACGGAGCCTCGCGCGACCATTCGCTCGAGGGCGCCGGCCGGGTCGTCCTCCGACGACGTGGCCGACGACAACGCGACCAGATTCGGGCGCCGACCAGCCGCCCGGAGCCGATCGATGGCCCGGTTCCGGGCGATCGTGTGCAACCAGGCGGCCAACGAGCCTGTGGCCGGATCGAAGAGTTCGGCGCGGTTCCACAGGGCGAGGAATGTCTCCTGCACGACCTCCTCGGCGATCCCCCGATCGGATGTCAACCGATGCGCCGCGGCGAAGATCGCCGATGCGTAGCGGTCATAGAGGACCTCCAGGGCCGCCTCCGACCCCGCCGCCATCTCGTGGACGACGGCAGCGTCATCGGTGGGTCCCTGTCGACCATTCGTCACGTGATACGCCCCATCCGGTCCGTCGGTTTCATCGCTCGTCCGAGCGCTCCCGAGGGAACGTCGTTCGAAGCTTCGAGCAGGCCGATAGCCTACCCCGCCACGGTCAAGAGGTGGTCCGGCGTCGATCGATCGAGGGGCGGACTACCACGACCCGGCCGCGCGACGCCGCATGGCCCCGAGCGATCCGGCTGGAAGGTGCGCCTCGAGACAGGCCACGCCGTCCCGCCCCACGACGGCGTCATGCCGGGTCGCGGCGGGCAATTCCAGCCGATCCCCGATCTCAAGATCCACGGCCTCGCCCGTCGCGGGAAGCCCGAACCGGATGGACCCCCGCTCGACCACGATGACCTTGTCGTACGGGTGGTCGTGCGCGCCATAGCGGTCGCCCGGTCCGTTCGACCAGGCGGCCGGGTCGAGGCCCTCGTCGCGGAGGCGGTGTCCGAGATCGACCGGCATGGCTCCCTCAGCCGGCGGTCGTGACGCCGATGAGGGATCCGATGGTGTACGTCACGAGGGCCGCCGCCAGCCCGATCCCGAGCTGGCGGAAGCCGGAGAAGATGAGACCGCGTCCGGTCAGCAGGCTGACGGCCGCACCGATGGCGAACAGCGCGATCAGGCTGAGCCCGAGGCTGACGAGGAGCGCCGACGTGCCGCCACCGAACAGGTACGGGATGACCGGCACGACCGCGCCGAGCGCGAACGCGACGAACGACCCGCCGGCCGCCTTCCAGGGCGATCCGAGTTCGTCGGGATCGAGCCCGAGCTCCTCCCGCACCAGCGTGTCGAGCGCCGTCTCCGGGTCTTGGAAGATGCGGTGTGCGATCCGGGCCGCTTCGTCGCGCGGGAACCCCTTGGCCCGGTACGCTGCGGCGAGTTCGGCTTCCTCCTCCTCGGGCATCGCCTCCATCTCGGCGCGCTCGAGGGCGATCTGGCGCTCGAAGAGTTCGCGCTGGCTCTGCATCGAGATGTACTCGCCGGCGGCCATGCTGAACGCACCCGCGAGGAGGCCGGCGATCCCCGCCAGCAGGATGAAGCTCGGGTTGCCACCCGCGGCGCCGGCCACGCCCATGACCAGTGACAGGTTGCTCACGAGGCCGTCACTGACCCCGAAGATGACCGCGCGGAGCGTCCCCGATCGGCCCCCGGCGCGGTGCCAGCGCTCGTGTTGCCCGATCTCGGCCGCGTTCGAGGCCCTCCGGGCGATGGCGACCCCGTCGCGCGACGGATCGCCGATCGATCCGGGCGCGTCACCGGACTTGAGCCCCTCCCAGATCTCGGCGTGCTGGCGTTCATCGGCGGCGATGCCGGCGACCTCGGGCGAATCGCCCTGCGCGTCGTACTGGGCCTCTTCGTCGCCCTCGAGCGCCTTGACGAGCTCGGCCACGGCCGATGTCCCGAACACGCGTGCGGCAAGGATGATGAACCGCACCCGCGCACGCGGCCCGCTCGCCGCCGGGACATCGGCGCCGAGCTCCGTCAGCTTCGACGCCCAGATGTCGGCGTGCCGGCGCTCGTTCGATGCGATGCGCTGGAAGGCCTCGGCTCGTCGCGGATCCTTCTCGATCCCCGCGAGCGCGTCGTACAGCACGATCGCGTCGCGTTCCAGCTTGAGGTTGTCGAGGCTCTGCGCGACGTCGATCCCACCCATCGGTCCATCCTAGGTCATCACCGCCGCGTAGACTCGCGGCCATGGCCGAGGTCGCTTCGCCTCCCGTCCGCTACCTCAGTGCAGCCGATGTCCTGGCCGCCATGCCCGAGCTCGACGAACGCCTGGCACTGGCCGAGCGCACGCTCATCGCCCTCGTCTCGGATGCCGAGCTGCCTCCCAAGATCGGCGTGCATCCGCGCCCGGCGGGATCGTTCGCCCACGCGATGCCGGCCTACCTTCGCGGCGCCGAACCGGACGGGCGCGACGACCTCGTCGGGATGAAATGGGTGGCCGGGTTCGGCACCAACAACGCACTCGGGTTGCGGGCGATCAACGCGGTGGTCGTCCTCAACGACGCGATCACTGGGTTCCCGAAGGCGATCCTGGATGGCGGTCCGATCACGGCATCGCGAACCGCGGCCGTGAGTGGCGTCAGCATCGGCCACTACGCCCCGATCGTTGCAGGCCGCCGGCCACGTGCCGCGCTCATCGGGGCGGGGATCCAGGGACGAAGCCACCTGGCCGTCCTCGGCCGGGTCCTCGACGGCGTCGACCTGACCGTGTTCGACCGTCATCCCGAGCGCGCGGAGGCGTTGGCCGAGGAGGCACGCGCGACGCCTGGCGTGGCGGCGGTCTCGGTCGCCCCGGATGCACCGACCGCGGTCCGGGACGCTGATGTCGTGGTGACGGCGGCCTCGTTCGGCCCGATCCGGCAGGTCATGACCGGCACCTGGCTTGCGCCGGGTGCGCTGGTCGTGCCGGTCGACTACGCCACGTACTGCGCCGCTGACGTCGCGCGCGATGCCGCCCTGTTCCTCGTCGACGACCGTGGCCAGTTCCTGGCCAACCGCGATGCCGGTCTGTTCGATGGGTATCCGGACCCCGTCGCCACCCTTGGTGAAGCCCTCCTGGCGCGGACACCGCGGCCGGCGGCCGGACGCGTCGTCGCCACGCACCTCGGCGTGGGGCTTGCCGACGTCGTGTTCGGGGCCGCGATCCTCCGTCGTGCGGAGGAGCTCGGCCTGGGGACCCTCCTCCCCCGCTGAACCGGGGGTCGGGGGCTCGTGGGTCTAGCCGGCGCCGGCGCCACCCAACTGGAGCGACGGGACCGCGAACGGCGACCGCGTCGGGGCGTCCGGGAAGGCCGTCGTAGCCTCGACGGTCGGCGAGATCCAGTCGACGAGCAACCGATTGACGATGATCGCCCCGACGTCGCGCGCGACGATCGCGCCGGCCACCTCGTAGGCGATCGTGGCCCCGCTCAGCGGCACCATCGGATCGCGCTCCTGGACGCTCGCCACGGGATCGGCACCGGGCTCCGTGTGGAGGCTGCCGAGGATGAGGTACGGACCGATCGACACGTGACAGCGATCCGTCTTGAGCGAGACGCGCTGCTCCAGGGATCCGCGTGGTCCGGTGGCGACGACCGCGAGCAGGTCCTCGCGGGCGATGGACAACCCGTCCATCGTGAGCCGGTGTCCGTCCTCCAGGCTTTCGAACTCGACCTTGTGCAGGTGGAACCGCTCCTGACCGTTGAGGAAATCGGTCAGCCGGTCGCCGAACATGGTCATCTGGCCGGTGATGGTGCAGTCACCGGCAAAGCCGATGAAATCGATGGGTTGCATGTCCCGGGCACGCTAGCGCGGGGCCGCACTCGCCGCCACCCGGACGTTGGTACCGGTCAGGCGGACCAGGCGGTCATTCGTTCACCTCGAGGTGCCCGTCCGGGACCTCGATCGCGATCCGGCCGTCCTCCACGACGACCTGGTACACCGCGAGCGGGAGCTCGGCCGGCGGATCCAGGGGCTCGCCACTCTCGAGCTCGAACCGCGACAGGTGCAGCGCGCAGGTGAGCGTCCCAGCGGTCAGGAAGCCCTTGTCGAGCTCGAAATATTCGTGGCTGCAGATGCCCTGGACCGCGTTGAACCGGCCACCCGAGTTGACCACGAGGACCTGGTCGGTGCCGTCCACCCAGGCCATCTTCATGGTTCCCTCGGGGACCTCGTCGACACCGAAGAGGTCGATACGTCTCACGCGGCGGCGTCTGCCCCTGCGCCGCGCGCCGGCGTCCCACTTGGCTTCGAGCAGTTCGCGCAGACGGTCCTGGGCGTCGGCCAGCGGGACGCGCGCGACGACCGGCTCCAGGAAGCCGAGCACGATGAACTTGCGCGCCTCGTCCGGCGGGATCCCGCGGCTTTCCAGGTAGAACAGCTGGCTCTCGTCGATCGGCCCGACCGAGCTGGCATGGGCGGCACGGCGACAATCCGGCTGGTCGATCTCGAGGCTCGGGATGGCGACCGAGCGGGTGGCTTTGGACAGGTTCATCCCGAACTCGCCAAGGAAGCTGTCGGTCCCGACCGCCGACTTCTCGATGACGATCATCCCCTTCAGATACGAACGCGCCCTGTCCATCAGCGCTCCCTTGGACAACAGGTTACCGGTCGTGTCGCGTCCGAGATGGCGTGTGTACGAGGTCAGGTCGAAGACCTGGTCCGCGCCGCCGAACACGATCTCCACCTGCTCGACCGCGCTGCGGTCGCCTTCCAGACGATTGTCGACGCGGCTGCGCACGAGCCGCGATCCGAGCTGCGCGAGCGCCCAGTGGAGCGTCGCGCCCTCGCCGAGGGTGGCGTTACGATGCTGGAAGGCCACGACCGAGGCCGGCAGCTCCTGGAGGCTCGCCACCGCCAGCTTCGCGCCGGCACCGAGGGTGACCTCCATCGTGCCCGTGAACAGGCTCGGCCGGCCATCGACCTCCTGGCCCGACGATACGAGTTCCTCCAGGATCGTGGCCTCGGCACCATCGCCGAGCTGTACGATCGTTCGAGTGATGAGTGCCCGGTCCGGGGCGCCGACCGCCCAGCGGATGACGATGGGCCGCGGGACCGAGACGCCGGCCGGCACGCGCAGGACGACCCCGTGGTTCCAGCCGGCGCGGGTCAGCTGGGCGAGACGGTCATCCTCGGGAAGGGATCCCGCTCGTCCGACGAGACCTTCGGCCGCGTCGTGCCAGGTGAAGCCGCCCAGCGTCTCGAGCGTCACGCCGGCGGCGGTGGCGGCCGGGTCGAGCGCGAGCGTCTCGACATGATCGTCCCTGAACGCGGCGAGGCCGGCGGTGCCCGCGTCGGGCTCGGAGCCCTCCTGCGGGGTGCCATCGTCGTCCCGCGAGCGGGACCACGGCACGACCTCTTCGAGGACCGCCGTCCGCAGGTCGACGTAGGTCGTGTAGAGCTGGTTGGTCTCGATCGGCAGGGCGGCGAACCGGGCGTAGGCGGCGCGTCGGTCCGCGCTCAGCCAGGCGGGCTCGCCGTCGGTCAACCGTTCGACGTCGGACGCATCGAACGCGAGACTGAGATCCGAGGGAGAGCGGCGGGCAGGTCGGATCGGTGACGCCGGAGCGTCGGTCATCCGAGGGACCCCTCCATCTCGAGCTTCACGAGGCGGTTGAACTCGATGGCGTACTCCATCGGCAGTTCCTTCGTGAAGACCTCCAGGAAGCCCTGGACGATGAGGTTGGTCGCCTCGTTCTCGGTCAGGCCGCGGCTCATCAGGTAGAAGACCTGCTCCGCGCTGACCTTGCCGACGGTGGCCTCGTGGGTCATCGACGTGTCGTCTTCCTGGATGTCGATGTACGGGTAGGTGTCGCTCCGGCTGATGTCGTCGAGCATCAGGGCATCGCAGCGGACGCTCGCCACGACGTTCGTGGCACCGGGCGAGACCTTGAGCTGGCCGCGGTAGGTCGCGCGACCGCCATCCTTGGAGACCGACTTGCTGACGATCCGCGAGCGGGTGTTCGGTGCCAGATGGACGGCCTTGGCGCCCGTGTCCTGGTGCTGGCCCTTGCCGGCCACGGCCACGCTGATGATGTCGGCCGTCGCCCCCTCGCCGCGGAGGTAGATCGCCGGGAACTTGACGGTCTTGCGGGACCCGGTGTTGGCGTCGATCCATTCGACGGTCGAGTTCTCGTACGCGTGAGCGCGCTTGGTCACGAGGTTGTAGACGTCGTTCGACCAGTTCTGGATGGTCGTGTAACGGACCTTGGAGCCGGGCAGCGCGACGACCTCGACGACCGCGACGTGCAGGGATTCGGTCGCGTAGATGGGGGCCGTGCAGCCCTCGATGTAGTGGACCTTCGCGCCCTCGTCGACGACGATCAGCGTCCGTTCGAACTGGCCGGTGTTCTCGCCGTTGATCCGGAAGTAGGCCTGCAGCGGCAGCGGGACCTCGACGCCCTTCGGCACGTACACGAACGAACCGCCCGACCAGACGGCCGCGTTGAGTGCCGAGAACTTGTTGTCCTCGGCCGGGACGACCGTGCCGAAGTGCTTGCGGAAGATCTCCGGGTACTCGATGAGCGCCTGATCGGTGCCCATGAACACGACACCGATCTTGGTCAGCTCTTCCTTGACCGAGTGGTAGACGACCTCGCTGTCGTACTGGGCCCCGACGCCGGCGAGGAACTTGCGTTCGGCCTCGGGGATGCCGAGCCGCTCGAAGGTGGCCTTGATCTGATCGGGAACGTCGTCCCACGACTTCTCTTCGCGCTCGGACGGCTTGCGGTAGTAGACGATCTTGTCGAAGTCGATCTTGTCGAGACCGTCGGTCCAGGTCGGCATCGGGCGCTTCAGGAAATGTTCGAAGGCGCGCAGCCGGTACTGGAGCATCCAGTCGGGCTCGCCCTTGAAGCCGCTGATCTCCTCGACCGTGGCACGGGTGAGGCCTCGCTTCGTTTCGGCGAGGTAGGCGATGTCGTCGTGGAAGGCGAACTGATCGCGCTGGTCGGTGACGATCTCGCGGGTGGCGGCCATCGGGTCTCCGGTCGTGTGTGCGGCCCCCCTATGGCGCCGCTGGTGCCCGTCAACAGGCTCGTTTCTAATTCCGAGTCAGATTATCGGGATTACCGGCCGATGCGTCAACGAGGACCTCTGGCGGTGACCCCGCCGATCCCCGATACCAACCGAGGGTCGCTGCCGGCGGTCTCCGAGCAGGTGCGGCGTCGAGCACATCAAGAACGACTGGACGACCGTCTTCGCCGACGCGCCCTGAGGTCAGGTCGCGGGTCGCGCCTCACCCGGCAGCCGACTCCGGGCATTCCCGACCGCAACGACGATGCCTGCGATCACCAGGAACCCGACGGTCACGGCGACCGCTGTGGCCGCCACCTGAGCATACCCGCCGTTGGCCGGATCCAGGAACGGGTACGGATACCAACCGTCCGATGCACCCCGGATGAGGGTCAGCGCCGTCCAGATGAGCGGATAGACGAGCCAGAGCAGGGCATCACGAAGGGTCAGCCGGTACGTCGGTGGGTCCACGACCCAGTCGAGGACGACGATGACCGGGAACAGCTTGTGGAGGACGAAATCGACCCAGCCGAGTTGCAGCTGCACGTCGACGCCCGACAACAAGAAGATCACGACGAAGAACGTCACGGTCAGATAGACGGCAGCGGCGCCGCGCAGCAGCTCGAGCCCGCGGGTCCGCGTGCGACCCCGACTGGCGACGAGCCAGGCGAAGGCGGCGACGCCGATCAGGTTGCTCTGGATCGTGAAGAACGCGAAGAACCGGGTCGCATCGAACGCATTCGCATCGGCGAGCACGCTCGCCTGGGCGACCATGGCGGCAAAGACTAGTACCGCCGATCCCGCCCGCGTGACCGTCAAGGCGGTGTCTTGTCGCATGCCTTCGATCGTGACCGGCGGGCGTCGTCTGCGTCAAGGCGAGGGTCGAGGCGGTCCCCACGCGGGCATGGATGAGCCCGGACCGCTCGGCCCGGGCTCGTCATGCGAGATGGCGCCAGCGGCGCGCAGCTCAGTTCCCCGACGGGGTGACGGCGTCAGCGGTCTTGGCGGCCTCCTTGATGGCCTCGGCGGTCGGCTCGTCGACCGCGACGGTCTTGACCTCTTCGGCGCCGGGCATCTCGTCCTTGACGGCGTCCGCGTCCTTCGCCTCGACCAGCGCGAGGATCCCGGACGTGCCCGGGGTGATGACGCCCGCCAGCTCCTTCTCGACGTCGAGCCGATGCGCGAGATTGCGGGCCTTGCCGGCCGCGGCACCGGCGACGCCGAGCGTCACCGCGCCGGCGACGATCGTCGCGGGGAGGAACACGCCGGCGACGATGCCGCCGACGATCCCCCACTTCAACCCGGTCCGGGTGCTGTGGTCGGTCATCTTCTGGACGTGGAGCCGTCCATCGTCATCGGCCTTGACGACCAGCACGCCATCGATGTGGAGCGAGCCGTCGATCTCCGCGTCGAGCAGGCTGTCGTAGATCGCCCGGGCCGATGTCGTGTCGGCGAAGCGGGCCACCACCAGGGCATGGTTGCCCTGCACGGCGACAGCCCCTTCGGCGAGGACGCCCTCGGCGTCGGAGACGGATGCCGATACGACGACCACGTCGTCACTCCCGGCGGCGGGCGTGTTCGTTGCCTTGTCGGTCATGTCTGAATCCTCCTCGTCCTGCTCGGGAGGGAGCAGGTTCCCCACGGTCCGTCTGCCGCGATCGGTCGGGCGTGATCGCCTCGAACCCGTCATCGAGCGGTGGCGGTGCCCCTATCGTACCGCGGCGAGCGCTCGAGCGACCGGCCTTCGGGCGCGAAAGCGCCCGCGGCGGTCGAGTAGGATTTCGACAGCAGCGTGCGGCCGTCCGTCGCATCCGCGGCAGACGATCGAGGGGAGATCCGGATGAGCCGACTGCTCAACTTCTACGGGACACAGATCCGTGTGTTGTGGGAGTGGCGCGGCGGGCGGGTGGCCCTGGTCAAGCGGCTGCTGATCACGTTGATCGTGGCGACGATCTCCTTCATCGCGACCGCCTGGATCATGCCGCGACTGACCGTCGATCGCCCGATCGACGCCGTGCTCGCGGTGATCTCCATCGCGCTGTTCAACGCCCTCGTCCGTCCCGTGGTGCTCGCCCTTGCGGCACCGGTGTCGCTCATCCTCGTCGGGATCCTCGTCCTCGTCCTCCAGGTCATCGCATTCATCGTCGTCGCGCAATGGGCCCCCGGGGTCCACGTCGACACCCTCACCACCGCGATCATCGCCTCATTCATCTACGCGATCATCAACACGGTCCTGACCGCGATCCTCGGCGTCGACAGCGGTGGCTCGTACTACGGCCTCCTCGTCCAGCGGCTGCTCGTGCAGCGGTCGAAGGGTCACTCTGACAAGCCTGGTCTCGTGATCATCCAGATCGACGGTCTCGCCCACCCGATCCTGGCCGGTCGGATGCGGGCCGGCTCGGTCAACACGATGGCCGGCATGGTCCGCGACCGCAGCCACAAGCTCTCTCGCTGGGAAGCGATCCTGCCATCGATGACCTCCGGGAGCCAGGCGGGGATCCTGCACGGCAACAACGACGGGATCCCGGCGTTCCGCTGGTACGAACGGGATCGCGAGCACCTGATGGCCTCGAGCAATCCCGCCGATGCGACGTTGATCGCCTCGCGCATCTCGAACGGCGAGGGCCTGCTGTCGAACAACGGCGCCAGCATCTGCAACCTGCTGACCGGCGATGCGACGCGGTCCTATCTGACGACCGCCGCGATCAAGGCCGAGGGTGGCGGGATCGGGGACAGCAATGCCTTCCTGTCGTTCTTCTTCAGCCCGACCGGCTACCTCCGCTCCTTCACCCTCTTCCTCGGCGAGTTCATCAAGGAACTCACGCAGGCCCGCCGGACGCGTCGCTCCGGCATCCGCCCCCAGATGCACCGCGGGATGAAGTACGCGGGGATGCGAGCAGCCAGCAATGTCATCCTCCGCGACGTCAACGTCGCCCTGATCATCGAGGAGATGTACCGGGGCGCGAACGTCATCTACGCCGACTTCACCGACTACGACGAGCTCGCCCACCACTGCGGGCCGGAACGCGTCGAGTCGTTCGAGGCGCTCGACGGCGTGGATCAGGCCATCGCCACCCTCATCAAGGCGACCGACGAGGCGCCGCGGCCGTACAAGTTCATCGTCCTGTCCGACCACGGCCAGAGCCTGGGCGAGACCTTCCTGCAGCGCTACGGCGTGAGCCTCGGCGAGTACGTGCGAAGCCTGATGAGCGGCCGCGCGACCCTCATCCAGACGACGACCAAGGCCGAGGGGTCCGTCTTCGTGAACTCGTTCCTGTCGGAGATCACCCAGAGCCGCGGGGTCGGTCCAGCGGTCGCGCGGGCCGCGCTTCAGGGCAAGACCACCGATGGCGTCGTCGACCTCGACGCCGATGAGGCGGAACCCCCGATCCCCGACGCCGCGTCGATCGCCGTCGTCGGATCGGGCAATCTCGGCCTCGTCTGGTTCACCGGCAACGACCATCGGCTCACGGTCGAGGAGCTCGAGGAGTTGCACCCGGGCCTCGTGGCCTCGGTGGCGGCCCATCCTGGCGTCGCGATGCTGCTCGTCCGTTCGAAGGCGTTCGGTGCGGTCGTGTTCGGACCGAACGGGACGCGCTACCTCGACGAGGATCGCGTCGAGGGCGAGGACCCGACGACCCTGTTCGGACCGCACACGATCATGAGCCTCAAGCGCGAGGACGCCATGGTCCACGCGCCGGACCTGCTCCTCCTCAGCCAGTACGACCCCGAGCTGGGCGAGGTGGCCGCGTTCGAGGAGCTGATCGGATCGCACGGCGGACTGGGTGGCCCGCAGACCGAGCCGTTCATCCTCCATCCGGTCGAATGGGAACTCGACGAGGACGTGCCGCTCGGTGCGCCGGCCATCTACCGGAACATCCGGCGCTGGCTCGATTCGATCGGGATCGGCCTTGGCCCCGAGGGTGTGGCCAAAGCCGCGGCTGCGGCGGAGACGGCGGCCCCGCCCGAGCCGGCGACCGCGACCGCGGGCTGACGTGGGGAAGATCCACTACGAAGCCGATGGCGCCGTCTCGCCG
The DNA here is from genome assembly GCA_963833705.1 of uncultured Chloroflexia bacterium. Classification (GTDB taxonomy): domain Bacteria; phylum Chloroflexota; class Limnocylindria; order Limnocylindrales; family CSP1-4; genus SPCO01. Next base: position 468,206 of record CAWHYQ010000002.1, read on the forward strand.
GACCGGTTCATCGCCGCCCTGACGGACTTCAGCGAGGGGCGTCCGGCGCTCTGGCCGAACCTGGACATCAAGTTCTACAAGCTCCATGAATCGGGCGATACCTGGGCCGAAGTGACCGAGGGGACCGATGTCCTCGGTGGCGTCTGGGCACGGGAGCATTACGACTGGTCCGAACCCGGTCACGTCCGACTCCGACTGGTCGAGGCCAGGGACTTCCGCCCGGGGACCTTCATCGATTACCGGGTCACGGCGAGGGACGGCGGCGGCTGCCACGTCGCTGTGGACTTCCAGCGCATCGCCGCGAGCCCGCGAGGGCGACTGGTCGGCGCGGGCGTGCAATTGGGCGGCGCCCGGCGATTCGCGAGGGACCTGAAGGTGACGCTCGACCGACTCGGCGGGGTCGCGGCGCCCTGAGTGGAGACCGCCGGCCCGAGGAGGCCCGCGAATCAGGCCGGTCCGGTCACCTCGGTCGGGATCTCGTCCTTGACCGCGTCCTCGATCGAAGTGGCGATGTCGCCGACGTCGAAGCCCGGGTCCGTGGTCGGATCGAGAACGTCGATCTCGACCGGCACGTCCGCATCGATCTCGAGTCGATCGCCGGGTCCGAACCTGGCGTCGATCCGCTCGCGGACGGTCCGCGCCGTTCGACCGGCTCGCTCGCGTGCGGCCGTGCTGCCAAGCACGACCCAGGCCGCCAACCCGACGACGACGATCGCACCGATCGCCAGCGGCCAGCGTGAGCGGCGAGCCATCGGCCGACCGATCCGCGCGATCGCAGCGACACCGGCGACCATCTTCTCGACATCGATCGCCGACAGGTCGATCCGTGGCAGCTCGATCTTGGACGCGTCGATCGCCGGGGCTTCGACCTTCGGGAGTTCGATGGCCGATAGGTCGACCTTCGGCAAGGGGATCTCGGACAGCGAACGGACGATCTCGTCTCGGTCGATCTCGGGGAGATGGAGTTCCGGCAGCCGGACATCCTTGACGGGGAGCTCAGGCATCTGACGGCCTCCTCCGTGGGGTCTGCGTGGAAGCCTAGGATACGCCCGCCACCCCGTCCGCGGCACAGCCGACCGCGCTAGAGTATCGGCGAAGGGGTCGTGGGTCCGGCCCACGACGGCAATCAACGGGGGTCTCGAAGCGCATCGATGGACACGCCCATGCCGTTCCAGGGAGTCGTTGCGTGAGCCGCCGTCGGACGATCGCCATCGGCGCGACCGTCGCCGCCACCGGGGCGGCGTTGCGGCGCCGAAAGGGCAGGGTCCCGACCGATCCGCTCGATCCGAACGCGATCAGGGCAGAGAACGCGGCGCTCCGGACCGCGGAGCTCGTGGCCCAGCCCAAGGTGCGGCGCGCCGACCTCGCCCAGATCTACGCACCGGCGATCGCCACCGATGTCGAACCGTTGCTCCACGGCCGCCGCTACTTCCCGCGGATGCTCGAGGACATCGCGGCGGCGACCGACCACGTCCACCTGCTCATCTACGGCTACAAGGCAGGCGATATCGGCGAGACCTTCCTCGACGCGCTCGCGGCCAAGGTGGCGGCCGGGGTCGAGGTCCGGCTGTCGGTCGACGCGATCGGCAGCGAGGTCGATTTCGGCAGCAAGGACCTGTTCCGCCGGTTGCGCGAAGCCGGCGTCGAGGTGGTCGGACACGACGGCGTGGTGATCGTCCGGTCGGGCGTCCTTGGTGAGCGGCGGTTCCAGCCACGTGGCGAGGACCTGCTCCATTTCGATCACCGCAAGATGGTCGTCGTCGACGGCACCGTCGCCTATGTCGGCGGCAGCGGGATCGAGGACCATTACAACGACGAGCGGTTCTATGACGTGATGTGTCGGGTGCGCGGTCCGATCGTCGCCCAGCTCCAGTCGGTCTTCCTGTTGAGCTGGCGCCATCACGACGGCGCCGCGCCCGCCGACCCGGCGCTCGCCCGCTACTTTCCTCGGGCGGCGCTCGTCGTCGACCCGAAGGCGGCGATCAAGGCGCCCACGACCGTGCTGTGGAACGTGCCCGGAACGGGTCATCATCCGATCAGCGATTCGATCGAACGGGCGCTCGAGGACGCCGCCGAGCAGATCCATATCGTGAACCCGTACATCTCGAACCGAGCCATCCTGGAGCGGATCCTGGAGGCCGCCTTGCGCGGGGTCCGCGTCCGCCTGATCGCCCCGGGCAAGCCCACCCCACCCTATCCGGCGGCGGCCTTCCGACACTGGTACGGTCGATTGTTCGACGCGGGCGTCGAGATCCTCCTCCACCCGGAGATGGCGCACGCCAAGGTCCTGCGCATCGACGATCAGGTCTTCGTCGGTGGCTGCAACCTGGACGACCTGGCGTTGTTCCGCAACGACGAGTTGGACCTGTTGTTCGTCGGCGAGGACGTCGCGGACCTCGCCGAACGCAGCGTGTTCGACGAACTGGCGGCCATGTCGACGCCGGCCGAGACGCCGACGAGCCCGAAGGATCGCGCCGCTGGAACGCCACCATGAACCGGATCTCGCGGCTCCTCTAGCGGCGCGGGTCAGCCCGCGAGCGTCTTGGCCTTCAGCGTGTCGAACTCCGCCTGATTGATCGTTCCGGCGTCCTTCAGTTGCTGCAGCTTGGCGATCTCGTCGGCTGTGGAGACCCCGGCGACGGCCTTGTTCGCGGCATCCGCTCGCGCCATCATCTGGACGTCCCCTGCGGTCACCTTCGGGCGGGCGATCAGGTAGATCAGCGCGCTGATGAACGGCAGGATGAACAGCAACAGGATCCAGCCGGCCTTCGCCACGCCCGACAGGTCGGTGCGGCGGAAGATGTCGGCGAAGATCGTGATGAAGATCCAGATCGCCATGAACCAGAAGAAGAAGACGATCAGCGATCAAAGACGTCGTTGAATGACATGGATACCTCGCTCTCTCTGCTGACACCGGGACAGGGCCGGCGTTCGAACGGTCGGTTGGCGTTCCGGAAACGTGACCCCAGAGGACCAACGGACCTGCATCATAGACGGCAGCAAAGCACTCCACGTCATCGTTGGCGGCCGTGTCGGCCCGACCCGACGCGGGGGAGGGCCAGTGGGCGGACAATGGTCGGCCACGACAAGGAGATCTGGCATGAGCATCGGTCCGGTCGAATACATCGCGATCGCGTTCCCCGGGAACAAGTTCTCGGGCGAGATCATCCCGGCGATCCAGGAGCTCCAGGATTCGGGGACGATCCGGGTCCTCGACCTGGTGATCATCACCAAGGACGCCAGCGGGGACGTCGAAGCCATCGAACTGTCCGAGGCGGATCCGGAGACGCGGGCAGTCTTCGCCGCGCTCGGTGTCGAGCAGGAGGAACCTGCTCGGGCAGGAGGACTTCGAGGACATCGGCGGCGCGCTCGACCCGAACAGCACCGCCGCGCTGATGATCTGGGAGAACGTCTGGGCGGAGCGCTTCGCTCGGTCGCTCCGGAACGCCGACGGGGTCCTCGTGGCGAACGGCCGGATCCCGGCCGCGCTCGTCGAGGAGCTCATGGCCGAGTCGGTCTCCTGAACCGAACGGACACACGAACCACCTGGGCGAAAGGAGCGACCCCGATGATGCGACGCCGAGGCGGCCTCGTCCGGATGGCAGCCACGACCGCGGTCGTGGCCGGAACGGCCGGAGCCGTCAGCCACCACCAGCAGCAGAAGTACCAATCACAGGCTGAGGCCCAGGCCTACGAGCAGCAGCAGGCCGCCGCAACCGCGGCACCGCCTCCGCAGGCGGCCCCGGCACCCGCCGCCGCCCCAGCCGAGGATCCCCAGATGGCGCAGCTCCAGAAGCTCGCCGAACTGCACAACGCCGGCATCCTGTCGGACGAGGAGTTCTCCGCGGCGAAGGCCAAGGCCCTCGGGATCTGACCCCGGCCACTCCACCAGGACTCGCGACGGCGCGGGTCGGGGGCCGCCTCGGCGGACATCCGGTCCGCGTCGTTTCGCGTCCCGGGTGATGACCCCTCAGGTGCTCGACGCCACCGCGATCCCGGGTTCGGGCGCTGGCTCGGGCGTGTCGGATCCCCCGACGAGCGCGTCCACGGGCCGGGTGTCAAGGACTTGCAGCACGGTCCGCCACGTCGCCGCGACGACGCCGAGGAACGGGACCACGAGGAACATCCCGACGACGCCGGCGACCAGGTTGCCGGCCGGGATAGCCGCCAGCACCACGGCCGGGTGGAGGCTGACGACCTTGCTGTAGACGATGGGCGCCACGAAGTTGCCCTGCACGATGTTGAACACGATGGTGAACACTGCCATCACCGCGATGTCGGTGGGGTTCCCGTAGGCGACGGTCACGAGGAACGCCAGGCCCGTGGTCACCGCCGAACCGATGTACGGGATGAACCCGCCGAAGAACGACAGCACCGCGAGCGGCAGGGCCAGTGGGATCCCGAGGATGGCCATGATGACGAACTGGGTCGCAGCCCCGAATGCCGAGATGGCGCCCGTCCCGATCATGTACCCGCCGAGCACGCTGAACGCACGGCCGCCGGCGGCCTCGACGTGCGACCTCCGGCCCGGCTCCACCCGGTCAAGGAACGAGTGCCAGAAGCGGTCGCCATCGCGCAGGAAGTAGTAGGTCAGCAGGATCGACAACAGGAGCACGACCGAGAGACCCGCCAGACCTGAGATCACCCCGGCGATCGTCTCGACGATCCCGACGCCGAATTGCTGGACCAGGGCCACGAGCATGCCCAGCAGTCCATCGCCGTTGGTGTTGGCGATGCCGGCGCCGTCCGCCGCCGAGCCGACGCAGCTCCCCGGCCGGCCCGGCCAGCGCGATGAGGGTCAGTCCGATGATCGCGATGACCGCCAGCGTGGCGCCGAGCGTCGCCGCGAGGGCCGCCCGACCGTGTTTCCAGCCACGGCGTTCGAGGCGAGACGCGAGTGGCGCCAGCGTCGCGGCCAGCACGACGCCGAGGACGACGGGCAGGACCACGATCGGGACCCTGATCGCCGCTGCCACGAAGACACCGAGGAGGCCCATCGACACGAGCAGCCGCCAGCTCCATTGACCGACCCGATCGAGCCAGATCGGAACCAACCCGTTCTCCGCGGGAGCCTCGGAGGGCTCGACGCCCAGGACGGAGACCAACGCCCCGACGATCGCCAGGATGAACGCGACGACCGGGATCGCTGCGAAGAGACCGACGATGCCCGCGACTGCAGCCCCGGCCGGCAGCGCGATCAGCGCGACCGCCGGGTGGATGTGCACGGTCTTGTGATAGATGACCGGGACGAGGAACTTGCCCTGGATGAAGCCCAGGATCCCGATGAGGATGAGGAGGATCAGAGCGGCCGTGGACCCGGCCGTGCCGAGCGTCACCATCACCAGCACGAACGTCGTCACGAGGGTGCCGACGTACGGGATGAAGCGGCCGAAGAAGACGAGGATGGCCATCGGTGCGGCAAGTGGCACGCCGAGGATGACGAGGAACAGGCCCTCGGCGATGGCATCGAAGGCCGCGATGACTGCCGTCCCGCGAAGGTAGCCCCCGACACGGTCGAGCGCGATGTCACCGCTCTTGTCGATGGCTTCGCGTCGCCAGGCGTTCGCCGACGACAGGAGCCACACCCAGGCCTTGTCGCCATCCATCATGAAGAAGAAGGTCAGGAAGGTCCCGAGGATGGCGATCGTCGCGATCGACCCGATCGTACCGAACACCTCTGAAACGTTCTCCGAGACCCAGGCCTGCAGGCCCTGGGTGGCGTGCTGGATCGCGGCCGACACCTCGGGCGGGACGTTGACGTCCGCGAGGAGTTGCTGGAGCGAGGTCAAGCCCGTCGTCAGCCTGTCCAGCGTCTGGGAGATGTACGGCATGAACGCGACGAGGATCAGGACAAGGACCGCGCCGAGGATGATGAAGGCCCCGACGAAGACCGCAGCCGCGGCCTTGATGCGCGACCAGCCACGGTTCCGCAACGCCAGCACGAAGGGGGCGAACGTGGCGGCCACGATGGCTGCCACGAGGATGGACACGGTCACCGTCGATAGCAGGACGGCGATCCAGATGAGCGCAGCCCCGAGGGCGATCGCCGCGAGCACCCGCCAGCCGATGGCCGCGAGTCGTCGGAGCCAGCCGGGCACGAGGTCGGATCCGCCCGGCACGACGTCGGATCCGCCCGGCGCGAGCGGCACCATCTCGGTCATCGGCTCGGGGTCCTCCCTCGGCTGCGCGGCCACGCAGCGCGGTAGGAGTCTACCCTGCCGGTAGTCGGTGATTCCGCGGCCGCCCACCCCGGAGGCAAGCCCGACCCGGCCCGCGACAGGGCTCTGGAACGGTGTAGGCTCGACCCCGGATGGACACGTCACCCGGGAGCCAGTCGACCGATCTTCGTGCGCTCCGCGCGGCGGGCGTGGCCGGGCTCGCGTTTCGCCGTCCTGCTCACGACCTCATTGGTCCTGCTGCGCACGAACCGGGTCCCGGAAGCGGCGAGCGGCACCGTCCCGGACATCAGCAACGCCACCCTGATCGCGTTGTATCTCATCCCGTTCGCCGGGATCGCGTTCGTCTGGTTCCTGGCTGCGTTGCGTCGGCGGATCGGGCGCGCAGAGGACCAGTTCTTCTCGACGGTCTTCCTGGCAACCGGCCTGCTCTTCGTCGCCCTCCTCTTCGCGGCTGGCGCCACTGCGGGTGCCGCGACGGTCGAGGCCCGGAATGCGGTGGCGGGGACCGATCCGACCGCGTTCGAGTTCGGCCGGGCCCTGGCGGAGGCCTTGTTCTACGGTTTCGCGATCAAGATGGCAGCGGCCTTCATGCTGGTGTCATCCGGTATCGGACGACGGACCAGGGCGTTCCCCCGCTGGTTCGTCGCCGCCGGCCTCCTGGCCGGCCTTGTGATGCTGTTCAGCGTCGGGTTCATCGAACCGCTGGCGCTCATCTTCCCCGTCTGGGTGGGGATCGTCGCGATCATCCTGCTGCGTGTGCAACCCGACGCCTGGAACGCCGCCTGAGCGACGGATCGCGCGTCAGGCCACGCCCGCCGCGCGTCCGGGATCGACCGGAGCGTCCGGTGCCGCGCCGCGGTGGATCCGTCGCCCGACCCGGACCTTGACCCCGTCCACCAGCGAGTAGACGGCCGGGATCACCAGCAAGGTCAGCAGCGTGCTGCTGAACAGGCCGCCGATTACGACCGTGCCGAGTTCGGCGGCGATGATCGAGCCCTGGTTGAACCCCGCGGCCAGCGGGATGAGCGCGAGGATCGTCGCGATCGCCGTCATCAGGATCGGTCGGACACGGGTCCGGCCGCCCTCGACCAGGGCGTCGTAGGTCGACATGCCCTCGGCCCGCAAGCGCTCGACGAGGTCGAGCAACACGATGGCGTTGGTCACGACGATGCCGATGAGCATGAGGAAGCCGATGAGCGCACTGACGCCGATCGGACGACCCGTCAACAGCAAGGCGGGGAACGCCCCGATGGTGGCCAACGGCAACGTGAACAGGATGATGAACGGCGTGATCAGGGAATTGAAGGTCAGGACCATCATCACGTAGACGAGCAGGATCGCCACGCCCATCGAGGCGAACAGACCGCCGAAGGCCTCGCTCTGCTGCTGGCTGACGCCGGCGAGCTCGACCGTCGTGCCGGCTGGGATGGCCCCGGCGGCCTCGAGCGCATCGAGCTCCGTCTGGACCGACTTCGAGACCGCGCCCGTATCATCGCTCGTGATCTCGGCCGTGATGGCCGATGCCGGCTGCTGGTCGATCCGAGTGATGCTGCCCTGGACCTCGACCCCCTCGACCGTGGCGATCGTGTCGAGCCGCACCTTGGCGACCGTCCCGACGAGCAACGCCTTGAGGTCGTCGACCGACGCGACGGCGGCCGGGTCGAGCTGCACGACGATGGCGATCGGCTGGCCGTCCGGCGATTGGACCGTCGTCGCCGTCTGGGCGACGAGCGCCGCCCGGACCTGAGCCGAGACCTGCGCGGCACTCATCCCCACGGAGATCGCCTTGTTCGGATCGACCGTGACCTGGACCTCGGGCGTCGCCTTGACCAGGTCGCTCCCGAGATTGGCCAGGTCGGGCTGCGTGGCGAGACCGGCCACGACGGCGTCGGTCGCCACCGCCACATCGGCCGCGGTCTGCCCCGTGACGACGATGCGCAGGCCGTTCGAAGTGAACCCGCCGCCCGATGAGACGCTGGCGTCGTACCCACCGGTCTTGACCGGCTCGAGTGACGTCGAGAGTCGTGCCGAGACGACGTCCACGTCCGCTGACTCGTCGAGCCGGACGGTCATCGTGGCGCTGTTGGCGGGTCGGCCACTCACGGCCGACAGGAACGCCTGCGAGCTCGTGTCGCCCTCGCCCGGGATGCTCGTCTGGACGAGCGTCACGTCGGGATCGGCCAGCAGGATCGTCTCGGCCTCGATGGCCTTGGCGAGCACGCCCTCGGAGCTCGCACCGGTGGGCGGCGCCACGTTGACCACGAGCGTCTTCTCGGAGCCCGCGTTGATGAACTGCGTCGGCAGGAGTGGCGCGAGCGACGCCGAGAGGACGAACAGGACGGCTGCCACGCCGACCACGGCGAGCTTGGTCCAGCGGTTGCGGAGCACGCCCCTGATGGCCGGGGTGTAGGCGCGCACCCAGATCGACCGGATCGGCTCGCCGTTCTCGTCGACCGACGACTTCACCCGGTCGATCAGGAAGTAGGCGAGGACGGGGACGACGGTCAGGGCGCACACCAGCGACGCCAGCAGGGCGAACGTCACCGTCAGGGCGAAGGGCAGGAAGAACTGCGAGACGAGACCGCCGACGAACCCGAGGGGCAGGAAGACGGCGACTGTCGTCAGCGTGCTCGCGGTGATCGCGCCGGCGACCTCCCTGGGTCCGTTGATCGCGGCCGCCCTCCGGTCCTCACCGAGCGATCGGTGCCGGTAGATGTTCTCGAGGACGACGATCGCGTCATCGACCACCCGACCCACGGCGACCGCGAGACCACCCAGCGTCATGATGTTGATGGTCACCCCGGTCAGCTGCATCACGACCAGGGCGGTCAGGATGGACAGCGGGATGCTGATCGCGGCCACCACCGTGGCGCGGACGCTGAGCAGGAACAGGAAGATGGTCAGGACCGCGAAGATCGCGCCGAGACCGCCTTCGCGGAGCAGTCCGTCGCGCGACTCCTTGATGAACACGGACAGGTCCTGGACCGTGGTGATCGTCAGCTCGCTCGGATGGCGGGCCGCGACCTCGGCGAGCTTGGCCTGGACCAGATCGGCGACCTCGACCGTGTTGGCGTTGGAGGTCTTCGAGACCGTCAGGGTGAGCGCAGGTTGGGCATTCGTCCGGCCGTAGCCGGTCGTCGCGACCGAATCGAGCTCCACCTTGCCGAGGTCGGCGAGGGTCACCGGTTTCGGCGGCGCGGGTGCCGCCGAGGCGGCCGCCCCGCCGATCGCGGGCGTGCCCGCATAGCCCACGACGAGATTCGCGACCTCGTCGACGCTGGTGAATCGGCCGATCGTGGAGACCGGCGTCTTGGAGCCGTCGGCCGGGATCTGGCCGGACGGGAAGGTCAGGTTGTTCGCCTGCAGGACGCCGACGATCTGCTGGACGGAGATGCCCGACTTCGCGAGCTTCTCGGGATCGAGCGTGACGAACAGGCGCGTCTCGAGACCGCCGGTCAGATCCGCCTTGGCCACACCCTCGATCGCGAGGATCTCCGGGACGATCTCGGTCCGGGCGATCTGCGCCACCTTGTCGAGGCCATCGGCACTGGTCGCGGCGATCGAGGCGATGACGACCGGGGACGCGTTGATGTTGAGGGCCTGGACGGTCGGATCGACGCTGGCCGGCAGGTTCGCCTTGGCCAGCGCGTCCTGGACGGCGGCCGTCGTTTCCTTGACGTTCGTGCCGAACGAGAACTGGGTCACGACCAGGGCGATCGAGTTGGACGACGTGGACTGCAGCGTCTCCAGGCGCGGCACCGAGCCGATGGCTCGCTCGATCGGCTTCGTCACCTGCTCGGCCACGTCGGACGAACCTGCGCCGGGGTACGGCGCGACGACCGTGATGACCGGGAACTCGATGTCGGGGAGCAACTCCTGCTTGAGGCTGCCCCACGCGGAGATCCCGGCGAAGAACAGGGCGAACGCGAACAGCAGTGTGACGCTGCGCTTGTTGACGGCCAGGCGACTGAGACGGCTCACGATGGGTTCTCCAAGGGGTGGGTCAGGGCGGTCTTTCGATCGATGGCGCTCCCGAGGATCTCGATCGATCGCTGGACCGCCTCGAGTTCGCCGGAGTCGAGCTGATCGAGCAGTTCACGGAGCTGACGCTGGTTGAGCTCCCGGAAGCGCTCCAGCAACGCCTCCGCCTCGGGGGTGGTGGTGACGACGACCTGCCGACGGTCGGCCGCGTCGTCGTGCCGGCGCAGGAGCCCGAGTTCCACCAGGCGGTCGGCGAGCCCGCTGGCCGACGAGGACCCGATGCCCAGCCGGGCGGCCAACTCCGACATGCGCAGTTCGCCGGCGGCCATCACGACGTACAGGACCTTCGCCTGTGCCATCGTGATCCCGACCTCGGTGAATTCGGGGGCGTGTCCCTCGAACAGTCGGTGCATCAATCGGTCGTACCCGGCGACGACCGCATCGATCGCTGCCGGGGTCGGTCGCTTCCTATCAGATGAAATGTTCGGTGACTCCGTACTATTCGGATTTGCCACACTATATCGTGGCTCCCGTCAAGACGGGTCGGCCCCTCTCGTACCATCCCCCGATGACTTCCGTCGTAGAACTCGACCGGGCCGGCGCGCGCCGCTTCCTGGCCACGCGTCACCTCCTCGCGCCACCGCGGTCGCTCCCAGCCGAACCAGCGTCCGTCATGCGAGTCGTCGAACGGCTCGGGTCCCTCCAGTTCGATCCGATCGACGTGACCGGTCGCAACCACGACCTGGTCCTGGCCGCCCGGATCTCGGGTTACCGCCGTGCCTGGGCCGACGCGTCCCTGTACGACGACCGAGCGCTGTACGAGACGTACAACAAGGGCCTGTCGCTCGTGCCGACGTCGGAGTTGCCGTGGTTTCGGCAGACCTGGGACCGGAACCTCGGGGAACACGAGGGAGCCGCGTTCGTCGAGCACCGCGAGCTCGTGGATGAACTCCTCGAACGCATCCGGCGGGATGGCCCGCTGTCATCGACCGATGTCGAGCCGCGGGCCGCCATCGACTGGTACTGGCGTCCGACGAACCAGGTCCGGGCGATCCTCGAGGCGCTGGCCGAGGCGGGCATCCTCGGCATCGCCCGGCGCGACGGCAATCGGCGCGTCTACGACCTGGCCGAGCGGCTGTTTCCCGCGGAGCTGCTGGCCGAGCGGCTCCCCGAGCGAGAGCAGCGGCTGCACCGGCTGCTGTCTCGCTATCGGGCACACGGCCTCCTCGGAAGGTCGGGTTCGGCCGAGTTGTGGCTCGGCACGGCGCCAGGCGTTCGAACGGCCGATGCGCCGCACCTGCCGACGCGCGGTGAGCTGCTCGAGACGCTCATCGACGAGGGGGCGCTGGTGCCGGTCACGGTCGAGGGCATCCGCGGCGAGCGGTTCATGCTCGCGAGCGAGATGGACCTCCTCGCATCATCGGCGGTCGATCGCGCCGCCCCCGGTGTCGCGTTCCTCGCGCCGCTCGACCCGTTCGTGTGGGATCGCGCCTTCCTGCGCTCGCTGTACGGCTTCGACTACGTGTGGGAGGTGTACGTCCCGGCCGCCAAGCGGCGCTGGGGCTACTACGTCCTGCCCGTGCTCTTCGGCGATCGCCTCGTCGGTCGCATCGAACCGCGTACCGATCGGGAGGCGGGCGCCCTGCGCGTGCTGGATGCCTGGTGGGAGGCAGGGTTCGACCCGGTGACGGAGCCCGGCTTCGTGGACGCCTTCGTCGAAGCGCTCGAGGCCCATTCGAGGTTCATCGGGACCGGGCGCGTCGCGCTACCGCGGACGGCCCGGCATCGGGCGCTGGCGTCGCTGGTGCGCGACCGGCTGGGGAGTCGCGGGGCCGTCAGAGCTTGACGGTGATGCTTCGCCAGGAACCCCAGTTGCCGACCTTGTCGGACGCCCGGACCATGATCCGGTACGTGTGGTGGCGAGCGAGGGTCATGTTCACGTGGTTCAGCAGGGTCGTGCCCACCCGCTGCCAGCCACCGTCGTCGACACGTCGCATGATCTCGTAGTTCCGGAGACCGGTCGTGAGGACCTGCAGGCGCGTGTCGCCACCCACCCAGTTGACGGTGAGCCTCATCTTGGTCGAGCTCAGGATCTTCTTCGTGACCTGGCCGGTCCTGACCCAGGCGCCGGTGTGGTCCGGGCTCTTCACGAAGACGCCCGCGTAGTAGCGCTTGCCGCTGGCCGCGACCGCCGCGCCGAACCCGACGTAGTTGTAGTTGTTCGACATCATGATGTCGTGATGGCCCGGGGACCCCATCCAGGCCTTGATCACCGCGTTGACCGAGTCCGGCTCGGTGTTGTAGGTGTTCCAGGCGATGATCTCGCCGGCCGCGTAGGCCGTGATCCCGGCGGTGGAGATCCGGTCGAAGGCGTTGCCTCCACCCGGCTCGGTGTGGCTCAGGATGTCGTTCTCGGCCATGACGTCCGCCCGGTCACGCGCGATGGACATCAAGGTCGGGTCGAGCTGCAGGGCGATGAGGCCGTGCGAGGTCCGCTGGAGGTTGGCCAACCGGACCTGGTCGAGTCCCGCCTTGACGATCGTGGCTTCGTCGTAGCCGGGGAGCGAGGCCGCCGCGGAGCCCGCCAGGGCGGCGAGCAGGAGAACGGCCAGCAGGGGCGCGGACAGGCGGCGGGCGATGGCAGGCACGGGCCTATGGTCGCAGGTTCCGCGCGGCCCAGGCATGGACAACCCGTTCCGTCGAGGCCACGCGTTGGTACCGGCGCCGCACCGGTCGTCAACCCACCGGACCGATCCCCCCTGCAGCGGACCGCCCGGGACACGCACCGGGCACGTGTGGGACGATGCCACCGCGACACCAGGGAAGGAGTGCACCATGGCCGCCATCCGCCGAGCCGAGGCCACCTGGTCCGGCGCCCTCACCACGGGTTCGGGCGCCGTTTCGGCCATCTCATCCGGGACCTTCACCAACCTGCCCGTATCGTGGGCGGCGCGCACCGAGGCCCCCGGTGGCAAGACCAGCCCGGAAGAACTGGTCGCAGCGGCGCACGCTGCGTGCTTCTCCATGGCGTTGTCGGCGGGTCTCAACAGTGCGGGCATGCCGCCGGAGCGTCTCGACGTCTCAGCTGAGGTCACCTTCGACAAGCTGGAGGCCGGCTGGCGGGTCGTATCGAGTGCCCTGACCGTCCGTGGCCGCGTGCCCGGGATGTCGGCAGACGCGTTCCGCGCCGCCGCCGAAGCGGCCAAGGATGGCTGCCCGATCAGCCAGGCGCTCAAAGGGAACGTCGCGCTGAGCGTCGAGGCGACGCTCGAGGGCTGACCGGGCCGCGGTGGGCTCCGCAGACCCGCCGTCACGATTTTCGAACGCGCCCTGCCCTCCCCGACTCAATACAGTCGGAAGGCGCCCCCGATGGGTGCCGCGGAGGACGATCTGATGGATCGCGACCTCGTCGAGGGGGCCCAGCGCGGCGACCGGGAGGCATTCGCCATCCTGGCGCGGACGCATGGCGACCGCCTGATGCAGATCGCCCAGCGGATCCTCCGGGACGTCGGACGGGCCGAGGACGCCGTGCAGCAGACGCTGGTGATCGCCTGGCGAGAGCTGCCACGTCTCCGTGATCCGGACCGGTTCGACGCCTGGTTGCAGCGCCTCCTCATCAACGCGTGCTACGCGGAAGCGCGAAGGACGCGAGCCTGGAACGCGAATGTCCGCGTCCTGCCGGTCGACGGACCGGCCGGTCCGGACGAGGCGATGTCGGTCGACGATCGCGACCGCCTCGACCGCGGCTTCCGGCGACTGCCGCCCGAACAGCGGGCGATCCTCGTGATGACACATTACCTGGGCCTGACCCCGACCGAGATCGCCGAGCGCTTCGGGATCCCCGTGGGGACGGCTCGTTCCCGGCTCCATTACGCCCACCGGGCGATGCGCGCGGCCATCGAGGCCGATGAGCGTCCCGTCGCGGTGGCCGGAGGGCGACCCCGATGACCGACCAGCGTGAGCTCGACCGCCTCCTCGGCGCGTATTTCGTCGAGGGCACGAACGAGCTGGCCGACCGGGTGATCGACGCCGCCCTCGACCAGATCGACCACACCCATCAGCGGCGCCCCTTGGGGTTGCCGTGGAGGTTCCACACGATGTCCATGCCCATCCGCGTCGCGTCGGCCGCCGTCATCGGCGTGCTGGCGATCGGCGGCGCCGCGCTCCTTCTCAGACCCGGTCCAGCCGCCGTCGGCGGTCCGGGTCCATCGCCCAGCCCCAGTGCAGTCATCGTTCCGACCTGGGTCCCGACCGGGGCCATGTCCACGGGACGCGCCAGCTTCGGGTCGACCCTCCTGACTGACGGTACCGTCCTGGCCGTGGGCGGCGTTGGCCCAAGCGGCGGATTGACCTCGGCCGAGCGATTCGATCCGAGCCGAGGGACCTGGACGGCGATCCCTTCGATGCTGTACGAGCATGGCTACGAAGCCGCCGCTACGCGATTGCTCGACGGACGGGTACTGGTGACCGGCGGCGGCGACCCGGTCGCCGAGCTCTACGACCTTGCCACCGGGTCATGGACCAAGACCGCGCCGTTGTCCCGCAGGCACTCGCAGCACATGGCGACGCTGCTGGCCGACGGCCGGGTCCTCGTGGCTGGCGGCACCGAAGGCGACACTCCGGTCGCGGGCGAGATCTACGACCCGACTGCCGGGACGTGGTCCGAGACCGGGATCATGGTCGCCTGGCGTGCGTCGTCCTCGATGGTGTCCCTCCCGAACGGCAAGGTCCTTGTCGCCGGTGGGTTCACCCCCGATCAGCGAAGCGCCGAGCTGTTCGACCCTGTCACCGGGGCGTGGACCGCCACGGGCGAGATGGCCGACATGCGCGGCGACGGACAAACGGCGACGATGCTGCCGAACGGCAAGGTGCTGGTCGTGGGCGGTGGCTCGATGCCAACGGCCGAGCTCTACGACCCGGCGACGGGCGCATGGACGGCCACCGGCCCGATGGTCAAGGCGACCAACGGTCAGACCGCGACGCTGCTCCCCGACGGCAGGGTCCTGGTTGCCGGCGGCCTCGGCGCGGTCAGCGATAGCGACGCACTGACGGTGGCGCAGGTCTACGACCCGGCGACCAGCACCTGGGCAGCGACGACGCCCATGCATGAAGCCCGAATCTCTGCCGAGCAGGATCTCCTGCCCGACGGTCGGGTTCTCGTCTTCGGCGGGAACACCACGGCCAGCGGCGGCACGTTCCTGACCTCATCAGAGCTGTACGTGCATTGACCGACCTGGCGCGCGTCCCGCGGCGGCTCAGCGATCTACGCGATCGTCAGGAGCCGCCGCGGGTTCGCGACCGTGATCGTGTCGATCTCCGCCGGTGATACGCCGGCGGCCCGCAGCCGCGGCAGGAACGTCTCGAACAGGTAGACATAGCCGTTGCCGGCGTTGCGCTTGAGCTGGGTGTCGTGGCAGACGTCCTGGCTCAGGAAGACCCGGTCGTCGTGGCCGCGGCCCAACAGCTCGCACACGAGCTCCACCGTGCGTCCTTCGGCGTGGTGCTCGGTCGGCCAGGGCATCCCGATGAAGTCGAACTGGACGTTGGCGCCGCGCTCGATGATCGCGAGGTAATGCTCCAGCACCTGGTACGAATCGAGGTGGCCGATGACCACCCGACCGGGGTCGACGCCCTCCTCCTCGAAGATGCGGAGTTGCGTGAGACCCACGGCCGACATCGGCCCGTGGGTCGTGATCGCGAGCCCGGTCCGCCGGGAGGCCCTGGCCGCCGCCCGGTGCACCCGCTCCTCCGCGGGCGTGACCCATGGCTTGTCCGTCCCGATCTCACCGATGATGCCAGGCCGAACGCCCGACTCCCCCACCCCCGACTCGAACTCGCGCACGAGTTCGTCGGCGAGGTCGTCCACCGAGCGCCGGTCGATGAGCGCCTCGGGCGGGTAGTACGCCGTCCGGTACCAGCCGCAGCCCATGACCAGGTGGAGGCCGCTAGCGTCAGCCAGGCCACGCAGCCAGCCGGGGTCGCGCCCGACACCGGGCAGGGTCAGGTCGACCAGGCCGCTCCCGCCGGCGGCACGGTAAGCCACCAGCTCTTCGAGTATGGCCGGCTCGTCGCGCGTCAGCTGCCAGTAGTCCCACCGGTTCGCGACGTGCCAGAGGGCGATCTGCGTGTGTTCGTGCGGCAGGGTGAACCCGAGGTCGGTCGGGTCGATCGGTCCGAGGACGGTCTGGACGTGAGCCATGGCCCGCGATGCTACGCCGTCGGGACGGGCTCCGGGAGGATCGGTCGGGCCCCGCCGGCGGCAAGCATCAGCTCGAGCATGGCGAGGGCGCGCCGCTCGAGGTCGGCCGGGCGACTGGCATCGCCGGCCTCGATCCGCTGGAGCATCAGACCGTCGAGGAGGGCGAGGAAGGCGCGTGTGACCGCGTCGATGTCGAGCCACGCTGGCAATTCGCCGCTGGCGACGCCCTGGCCGAGCAGCATCCTGCCCGCGCCGACAAGGCGCTCGCGCCGGCCCGAGAGCATCGCCCGTACGCCGGGCTCACGGTCGGCCTCGGCCCACGCCTGGACGAGCGAGATCTGGCCGGGCGCGGCGTCGTACTCGTCGATCGTCTCGACATACAGCCGGATCGCGATCGCCATCCGTTCGGCCGTCGTCCGGGCCGGTGCCAGGCGTTCGGCCAGCTCGTCGAGACCACGCGCCGCGATCTGGTCACAGGTCAGGCGGATCAGCTCGTCCTTGCCGGTGAAGTACGTATAGATCGCGCCGACGGACAGCCCGCTCTCGCGGACGACATCGGCGATGGTCGAGCTGTGGTAGCCCTTCTCGCTGAAGACCCGGGCCGCAGCAACGAGGATCCGGTCACGGACCTCCTGCTCATGGGCGGCACTGACACGCGGCACATCGACTCCTAAAACGAATGTTCCTTCTTCACAATCTACCGGAGTCGCATGAGGGATGCAACCTCTGTCGCTTGACAAAGGGAATGGGCATTCTTTATCTTCGTCCGAAACCGACCAGCCGCCTTGGGGGAGTCCGCGATGTTCAGCCGCTGGGGAGCGTTCGTCTATCGCTTCCGTCGCCCCATCGTCATCCTCGCCGTCCTCGTCGCCGTCGCCGCATCGACCCTGGCGGCACAGGCGTCCTCGGCCCTGAGTGCCGGCGGTTGGCTCGACGCGAATTCCGAATCGGCGGCCGTGGCCGCTCGTCTCGACACCGAGTTCGGGGCCGGCCAGAGCTCGATCATCGTCCTCTTCCGATCGGAGACGCCGGGGGCCGACGCCAAGTCGGCGGCGTTCCAGGGGGCCATCGCCACATCGGTCGCCGGAGTCCACACCGACCCTCGGGTCACCGGTATCGTCGGCTATGCCGAGACCGGCGATCCGCGCTTCATCAGCACCGCGGGCGACGCCGCGTACGTCATCGTCGAGCTGGGCATGACCGACGAGGAGTCGGTCAACGCGGTCGACGACATCCGCGCCCAGATCACGCCACCGGCCGGCTACACGTTCCAGCTGACCGGCTACGGCCCGATCACGAAGGATTCGGCGGAGCAATCCGAGAAGGACCTGCAGCGGGCCGAGGTCGTGTCGCTGCCGATCGTGGCGCTCGTCCTGATCCTCGTGTTCGCCTCGATCGTGGCCGCCGGGATGCCGCTGTTCGTCGCCGGGCTGGCGATCCCGAGCAGCCTGGCCCTCATCTACCTCGTCGCGCAGCAGGTCCAGATGAGCATCTTCGTGCTCAACATCGCCACGATGCTGGGGCTCGCGCTGGCGATCGACTACTCGCTGTTCATCGTCAGCCGCTACCGCGAGGAGCTGCGCAAAGGCCGTCCCGTGGGGCTCGCCGTCGAGCGCGCCGTCGCGACGGCCGGCAAGGCTGTCGCGTTCAGCGGGGTCGCCGTGGCCATCGGGCTGTCGGGCCTGCTCCTGTTCGAGGCTCCGGCCATCCGCTCCATCGGGATCGCCGGTGCGCTGGTCGTGGTCTGCTCCGTCGTCTTCGCCCTGACCTTCCTGCCGGCCGTCCTCGGGATCCTCGGCCACCGCGTCAACGCGCTGTCGATCGCGGCGCTGCGACACCGGATCCGGCCCCTTGCCGACGGCGTCGAGGTGGCGCGGACCAACCGCTGGGAGCGACTCGCGCATGCCGTCATGCGTCACCCGATCGCCGTCATCGTGCCGACGCTGGCCTTCCTGCTCATCCTCGGCAGCCCGTTCCTGCGGATCGAGCAGGGCGTGCCGGGAGCCGACATCTACCCACCCGGAGTCGAGAGCCGCGACGCGTATGTCGCGCTGCAGACCGAGTTCGCCCCCGGGGAGACCACGCCGATCATCATCCTCGCCGACGTCGTCGGGTCCCCGACGAGCCTCGATAACATCCGCGCCCTCGACGCCTATGCGGCGCATGTCAACGCGGTCGAAGGCGTCGACCGGGTCGAGAGCCCGTTCGTCATCCGCGACCCGTCAACCGGGGTGGCGCTGACACCGGAGCAGGTCGCCGGGCTCTATGCGCTGCCGGCGGCCCAGCGCCCGGCCGGGCTCGACGGCCTGGAAGAGCGATACATCCGTGGCTCCACCGTCCGTCTCGACGCGATCAGCCCGCTGCCGCCGTCCAAGCCGGAGGCGACCGCGATGATCCCGGAGATCCGCGCCATCGACCCGGGACTCGGCATCGCGACGCAGGTCGGCGGCAGCGCCGCACAGGGCCATGACTTCCTCGTCTCGCAGGCGGAGCGAGCGCCCTACGCGGTCGCCCTCACGCTCGTCGCCAGCGGCCTCATCCTGTTCCTCCTGTTCGGTTCGGTGGTGATCCCGATCAAGGCCGTGATCATGACCCTGCTGTCCATCACCGCGAGCTTCGGGGCCATGGTCTGGATCTTCCAGGAGGGCAACCTGTCCGGGTTGCTGAACTTCGAGCCGCTCGGGTACACCATCGCCGGCAACCCGATCATCATGTTCAGCGTGATCTTCGGATTGTCGATGGACTACGAGGTCCTGCTGCTGTCGCGCATCCAGGAGTCGTACCGACGGACCCGCGACAACACGGCGTCGGTCGCGGAGGGCCTGTCCAGGACCGCCGGGGTCATCACCGGCGCCGCGCTCATCATGGTCTCCGTCTTCGCCGCCTTCGCGCTGGCCGAGGTCATCACGATCAAGAGCATCGGGGTCGGGATGGCCATCGCGGTCGCCGTCGACGCGACGATCATCCGGGTCCTCCTGGTGCCGGCCACGATGCGCCTGATGGGGCGGTGGAACTGGTGGGCGCCGGGCATCCTCGGCCGGGTCGTGGATCGCCTCGGGTTCAGCCACGTCGAGGAAGAGGACGATCCCGGGTTGCCGACACCCGGGCCGGCGCCGAGGCTGGCGGGCTCGTAAGGGAGAGCCCGTCGGAGGGACCGCGTCGAATCGTCGGACCCGCGCACGCTATCGTTCCGGTCATGCGCCTGATCCTCGACGCCGCCATCCGAACCGAGACGATCGCACGCCTTCGGGCGGTCTCGGACGACCTCGACGTCCTCGACGTCACGGACGATGCGTCGTTCGACGTCGAGCGCCTCCAGGATCCGGATGTCGAGATCCTCATCGGGTCTCGCGCCCCGTCCGACCTGACGCAGGTTCCGTCGCTTCGGTGGCTGCAGGTCCGGTCGGCGGGTGTCGATCATCTCGCCGCGGATCCGCCCTGGCGAAGGGGCCTGCTGGTGACCAACGCGAAGGGCGTCTACTCGGTCCCGATGGGCGAGTACGTCAGCGGCATGGTCCTGCGCATCCATCAACCGGCCGCCGTCTGGGCGGCCGATCAGGCGGCCCATCGCTGGCCCGACGGCGAGCCGCCGCTCATCGCCGTGATCCGCGACAAGACGGCGGTCATCGTCGGCTACGGGTCCATCGGCAGGGAAGTGGCGCGTCAGCTGTCCGCGCTCGGGATGCACATCGTGGCGGTCAAGCCGCGCCCGGGACTGCGGGCGGACCCCTCGTTCCGGGTCCCGGGGACCGGCGATCCCGATGGATCCATCCCCGACCGCATCGTCGGGGTCGAGGACCTCACCGAGGCCGTGAAGGCGGCCGACGTCGTGGTCCTGACGATGCCGCTGACCGACGCGTCACGGGGCATCGTGACCGCCGAGGTGCTGGCGGCCATCCCGCACCGCGCCTGGCTCATCAACGTCTCGCGTGGTCCCCTGGTCGACGAGCCGGCGCTGCTGGACGCGTTGCGGGCGGGCCGGCTGGCCGGGGCGGTCCTCGACGTGTTCGGCCAGGAACCGCTCCCGCCGGACAGTCCGTGGTGGGACGCCCCGAACGTCATCGTCACGCCCCATGCGTCCGGGGTCACCCTCCGCTTCTTCGACGAGCTCGTCGTCCAGAACGTCCGGCGCTACCTGGCCGGCGAGCCGTTGTTCAACGTGATCGATCCGGAGCGCGGATACTGAGCGCAGGAGGCAACACATGAGCGGCTCACAGTCGGACCCGGTGACCCATCTGGGTCCCGACAGTGGCGGACAGGTGCCGAACGAGCCGAGGACCCACACCTACTACTGGGAGTGGGGCCCCGATGGCGACCGACGCCCGGGCCTCCCGTGGATCGGGATCTTCCTGCTCGTCTTCGGCGGGCTGCTCCTGCTTCAGCAGGTCTACCCGCAGTTCAAGTCGGCGGGGTCGGTCGTCGTCCTCGCCATCGGCCTCGCCTTCCTCGTGAAATGGGCGATCGACCGCGGGACCGGCTCGCTGTACGCCGGCTCGATCATCACCGCGCTGGCCCTCCCCGGATTGCTCAACGCTGCGGGGATCGTGGCCGACGGGCTGAGTACGTTCTTCCTCGGCGTGGCCTTCCTGTTCATCGCCGTGGTGCGCGCGGTGTCGGGTGGCGGCTTGGGCTGGCAACTGTGGCTGGGCGGCCTGCTGGCGATCGTCGGTGGGGCGAACATCGCCGGCGCGTCGTTCGCGGGGCTCATCCTGCCGATCGTGTTGCTCGCGCTCGGCGCGATCCTCATCCTGCGCGCGATGAGCGAGCGGCCGCGCCCGCGCTGACCGTCGCCGCGACCTCGTCGATCGCCTCGGCCAGGACGGCGGCGATCCGTTCCAGTTCGGCGTCGGTGACGATGAACGGCGGGCCGAGCAGGATCATGTCCCCATCCACGCCATTGGCATTGCCCGTGCCCGAATAGACGAGGACGCCTCGGTCGCGTGCCGCACGGACGATCGCTTCGGTCACGCGGGCGGCCCGCGGGAAGGGCTCCCGGGTGTCGCGATCGGCGACCAGTTCGACGCCGACCATCAGCCCGCGGCCGCGGATCTCGCCGACCGCCCGGTGGTCGCCGAACGCCGCCGTCGCGAGGGCGGTGAGTCGGGTGCCTTTCGTCGCGCTCGCCTCCACGAGCGACTCCGTCTCGATGATACGCAGGACCTCGCGCGCGACCGCGGCCCCGACCGGTGCGTGTGAATAGGTGAAGCCATGGACGAACCCGGGGCCGCCCGTGACCGTCGCGTGGATCTCGTCCGAGGCCGCGACGAACCCGAACGGCCAATAACCCGACGTCGCGCCCTTCGCCGCGACCAGCATGTCCGGTCGCACGCCCCAGTGATCGAGCGCGAACCACCGCCCGGTCCGTCCGAACCCGGTCATGACCTCGTCGGCGATGAGCGGGACGGCGTGCCGGCGGCAGACATCGGCGATCGCCGGCCAGTAGCCGTCCGGTGGGACGGCAGCCGCCAGGGTGGCGCCCACGATCGGCTCCGCCACGAAGGCGGCGACCGTCCTGGGCCCGGCCGCCTCGAAGGCGCGATCCAGCTCGTCCGCGAGCTCGTCGGCGGTCCCGAGGGCGTTCGCGCCGGGCAGGCCTGCGCGATACGGGTAGGCCGCCGAGACGTGGCGGAAGTGCCCGAGCCAGCCCTCGTACGGGCGACGGAGCGGCTTGCGACCGGACAGGTCGAGGGCGCCGAGCGTGTTCCCGTGATAGCTCCCCCATCGCGCGAACACGATCCAGCGGTCCGGCTCGCCGCGCGCCAGGTGGTAGGTGCGCACGAGCTTGAGCGCGGTCTCGATCGCCTCCGAGCCACCCGACACCGGGTAGATCGCGGGGTCGTCGATCGGCAGATGCGGCCCGACCTCCCGCGCGTACGCCTCGAGCGGGTTCCGTCGTGAACGCGCTCCCGTGGGCGTACGCCAGGCGCTCTGCCTGGGCGGCCATCGCCGCCGCGATCTCACGCCGACCGTGACCGACGTTGACGACGATCGCGCCACCCGCTGCGTCGAGGTACTCACGACCGTCGGCGGTGCGGATGGTGGAGCCGTACGCCTCGACCGCTACCGGCGGATCCGGGACGGTGGCGCGGCGGAAGACGCGGCCGGAACTCACGGGGGCATCCTAGCGGACGAGACCCTCGGCCCGAGGAGGGTCGGGTCGAGGGTCCGAGGAGAGGGTCAGACGCGACCCTTTGGCACCGTATGCCAGTACGTCTTGTTGAAGACGATCTTGCCGAGGTGCCACAGTTGGTTCGGCTTCGGCGGCTTCGGCGGGTGGTCGTAATCGAACTGGAGGAGCGTCCCCTTGCCGTCGCCGATCTCGAAGAAGCACATGACCTTGCCCTCGTAGTCGGTGTGCTTGCCCGATGGCACGCGTCCCTCCACGGCGGCAGCGACGCGTTCGGCCACGACCGGGGCTTCGAAATGCGCGGTGGATCCGGCCTTCGACAGCGGCAGGTCGGTGGCATCGCCGAGCGCGTACACGTTCGTCCGGTCCCCGACCAGGAGGGTGTGGCGATCGGTGGGCAGCCAACCGCCGGGCGCCGGAGCCAGTCCCGAATCGATCAGGAACTGCTGGCCCTTGTGCGGTGGCACGAGGATGAGCAGGTCGTAGGGCAGCTCCTCCCCCTCCAGGCTCTGGACGACCTTCCGGCCAGGATCGATCGCCTCGACGTTGAAGAACGTGTGCACCTCGATGCCCTTGGTCGCGAGGATCGGGGTGGCCATCGCCGACACCGTCTCGATGGTGAAGGCCCGACCGATCGGCGAGCAGTAGTCGATGGTCGCGCGATCGCGCAGGCCACGGTCGCGAAGCTCCGCCTCGATGAGGAACGCCACCTCCAGCGGCGCCGGCGGGCACTTGTACGGCATCCCGGCGATGCCGATCACGATCCGGCCACCCTCGAAGGCGTCGAGCGCGGTCCGCAGGCGCGCGGCCGCCTCGGCCGTGTAGAAGTGCTGGGCCTCCGTGTCGAAGTGCTCGATCGACTCGGGCACGATCCGCGACCCCGTCGCCAGCACCAGCTGGTCGTAGCCGATCGGCAGGCCGTCGGTCAGGGTGACGACGCGATGGTCGGCGTCCACCTCGGCCACCTCGCCGACGACCAGCGTGACCCGCTCGTCGAGCAACGAGCGTTCCGGGCGCTGGAGGTTCGAGGCGCGCTCGCCGCCCATCGCGATGTACATGAATCCGGGCTGATAGACGTGCTGTCCGGTCGCGTCGACGACCGTGACCTTGACCTCGCCACGATCGATTCGTGCGCGCAGCTTCTTGACCAGCAGGTTGGCGGTGAGGGTGCCCCCGACACCCCCGCCAAGGATGAGGATCCGCTGCATGGCGGCCTACCGACGCTTCTCGACGATGATCTCGTCGTAGCCGTCGTGGGCCTCGAGCGCGACGAGGCGATGGCCGGCCTTGTCGACCCACATCGGGATGTCGATCTTGGAGCCCTTGTCGGAGGAGTAGACGGCGATGACATCGCCGACCGCGCTCTCGCGGATGGCCCGGATGAGCTCCATCAGCGGACCCGGACAGAAGCTGCCGCGCGCGTCCACGGTCCGGTCGATGGCGATGGCGGTCTCGGTCATGGCAGGCACAGCCTTCCTAGATGAAGAGGGGGGTCGAGTTCTCGGTCATCAGGCCGATGACGGTGGCAGCCCCGGCGGGTTCGCCCATGCCCTCGATCATGTCTTCCGGCTTGAGGCCGAACATGTCCATGGTCATCTGACACGGGATGAACTCGACGCCCAGGGCCTGGGCGGCCTCGAGGAGCTCCTTCGGGCCGGCCACGCCGTACTGCTTGGCCAGACGCCCCATCATCCAGGGGCCCATCCCAAGGAAGTTCATCTTCGACAGCTTCCGGTGACTGATGCCCGGCCGCTGCATCGCGGACAGCATCTTCTGCATCCAGTTCTGGCCGGTGATCCGCTTCGAATCCTTGACGAAGACCTGGAGGCCCCAGAACGTCACGAAGACCCGAGTGCGGACGCCCATCGCGGCGCCGGTGGAGGCGAGGATCAGGGTCGCCCAGACCTTCTCGAGGTCACCGCTGTAGTCGATGATGAGGAGGTCCTTCGTGGTCACCCGGTCGTCGGCCGGCAGCGCCGGGAGCGGCGTCGCGGCGGTCTCGGCGGTCTCGGGCCAGCCGTCGACGGTGGCGATGGCCTCGGCCAGGGGATCGAACGGTGGCAGCGTCGTGGTGGTCATCACGATCCTCACTTCCGGCGGATGACGAAGCGATAGACCGCGCCATCGGATGTCTGCTCGACGAGCTCGTTGCCGGTGGCACGGACCCACGCCGCGACGTCCTTGACCGACCCCGGGTCGGTCGCGAGCAGCTCGCAAACGGCGCCCGGCGACAAGGTCTTCATGGTCTGGGCGGTCTTGACGATCGGCATGGGGCAGGACAGCCCTCGGGCGTCCACCAGCGCGGTGATCTCGATGACGGGCATGGCCGTCTCCTTCCGGATGGGTGGCTAGATGAACACGACCTGGCCGGCGCCCGCGTTGAGATAGAAGGCGGTCACGCCCTCCACGCCGTCGACGAGCGGGTCGAGATCGGTCGATTCGAGGTGCAGCAGGTCCATCGACAGCGAGCAGGCCTGGATGTCGACGGCGCCCAGATCCTTGGCCTGGCGGAGCGTTTCCGCCCATGGCGCTTGACCAGCCCGCGCGAGTGCGTCGACCGCGATCCGGCCCTCGCTCCCTGCCTCCGGCGCAAGGCCATGGTCGAGCCCGATCTTGGCGGCCCGGAACGCGTCGAGCGCCCAGTACTGGAGGAAGATGTTGACCGGCTTGCCGAGCGCCGCGGCGCCGGCGGTCAGGACCGCGGCGGCCTGGAGCTTATCGTCCGTGCCGGAGAAGAGGACCAGGTTCAGCGGTTCGTCCATGAGGAGAGCATCGGCGTCAACGCGCGTCCACGGGAGTGCCGAGGGTCACCGCGATGCGGGCCGGTGGGCTCCCCTTCGTCATCGGGACGGGCGGTGGGCCGCGCCCGATGCCGCCGGGCACGCGCGATGCTGACCGATGGCCCTACCCGGACGACTCGCGTCGAACGAGACTGGTCATGTCGAAGGCGACGCGAGCGTGTCCAGACGATCGCTCGACGTCGGCTCGAAGCACGAGGATCGAGGTGGCGACATGACCGCACGGACCGTCGTCGCGGAGCGTGAAGGTCGCTTCGCCGCGCAAGAGCATCGCCAACTGAGCGTCGGTCTGGTGGGGATCGGCGACACCATCGAGCGATCGAGCGGGCTGACATCCCAGGAGTTGTGGGCCGACGCCCACCGCGCGATCGGCTGGCTCGAGCGGGAACTCAAGCCGCACATCATCTGGGAGGACTCGTGGCTCTATCCGCAGCTCGACGAGCTGGCGGGGACGCCGTGGGCGACGAAGCTGATGCACTTCGAGCACCGGCAGATCGAAGCCCTCGTCGCTGCGCTCGAATCCGATTCGGAGCGCTGGCTGCGACGATCCACGCGGCGGACCGATGCCGACCTGGTCGCCCACCTGTGCGCCATCCGCGCGCTCGTGGCCGCCCATATCGAGCGTGAGGAGCGGTTCCTGCTGCCGCTGCTCGAGGAGCTGGCTGGAGATCCCGGATGATCGGACAGGGCCCGGTCGCACTGAGCGGACGGGTGGACCCCGAGGTCGCGGCGAGGATGCTCGCCGACTTCGGATTCCTGGCCCATCCGGACCTGCCCGACGGCGCGGGGGAGGCGTACCTCCTCGTGGCCATGCGCGACGCCCCGACGGAACGTCACTTCGACCCCGAACGGGTTGAAGTCTGGGTGAACCGCCGGGCCCGCGGGACACGCCTCGAGATCACGAGGCTGACCCGTCCGCTCGACATCGAATACTCGTGGGGCACGATCGCCATCGTCGATCGGTTCGGCGTGTCGAACGAGTACGTCACATTCGGGGGCCGGCTTACGGTCACTGACATCGACGATACGTCGATCGTCGTGTTCACGTCCCCGGCGCCGATCCTGCGGCGCGGTGGGCATTCCCAGGGCTGGGACGAGGCGGCGGTCGACCTCGCCGCGTTCTTCGGCCGGATCATGGTCGCTGTCGACTACCTCCCGGGTTTCGAGTGTCGACTGGCCGAGGCGGGGCCGGTGGCGCGCTATGCCGCGTTCGTCGCGGATTCCATGGCGCGATATCGCTCGAACGCGGCGCTCCGTGGCGCTCATCCGGCGCTGTGGGACCTCCTCGGAACCGCGGAACGGCGCATGCGCCGCGACGACCCGGATGCCTGGGCCGAGGGCCTGGCGCTGGCGGCTGCGGCGCGGCTCGACCAGAGGGTCAAGGCGTAGCGCTCAGAGGGTCGTGTTCGCGATCGCCAGCTCGCGGGCCGTCCAGGATCGCAGGGCTGCGGCCTGACGCTCGTCGAGGCGCTCGCACGCCCAGTCCCAGTGGATGGCGATGACGTCGCCCGGTCCGACTTCGTCGACGAACCCGAACCCGTCCTGCCATCCGCGGATCGACTCAGGGCGGGCCGCCCCCAGGCGAAGTTTGCCGTCGTGCCATTCGAGCGGAACGGCGTCCACCAGCAGGTCCGTCCCGATCCGTTCGCGGACCGTTCCCCAGCGGATCCTGCAGCTGTCGATCGTGCGCAGGACGTCGTCCGTCGCGCCACCTCGGAGCAACCCTGCGACGGGGAAGACGTCGAGGACATGGAACGCGTGGACCGGGTGGGCGCCGTCGGGCGCCTTCATCGCGAGCCAGCGCCAATCTGAGCCCCGCACACGCGGACGGAACCGAGTCTCGATCGATCGAGCGAACCCGGCCGCGGGGACCGTCCGCAGGAGGTCGCTGCCGAGCCAGTACGCCTCCACGACGCGCTCGTCGAGCGGGTCGGCGATGCCGTTCGAACGGGCGATCAGCTCGAGGTACGGATAGGCGCCGTCGAACCCTGCAGCCAGTTCACGGATGCGACGCAGGTCGCCCCCCTCCGCGGCCTCACCGAGGAGCTCGTCCGCGGCATCGGGGCCGCAGTAACCGAGACGGTTGGGCCCATAGGCATAGCGGGCGAACCGGATCGGACCAGGGACGGCCGCCGTCGCCGGGGAGGCGATCCCCACGTCGGTCATGCGGTCGCTGCGCGGGTCCGTGGCGCCGAACGGACGGACCAGAGCGCCAGCCCACAAGCGGCCAAGGTGATGACGGACAGGCCGCCGACGACCGACGGGCCGGGGACCGCGCCGTTGGCGAACGCCTGGAGCCCCGCCGTGATGGGAGCGCCGATGACGAGGACACTGGCGACGACCGATGCCGGCGCCCGCCGCAGCGCGGCGAGCCACGTGCCAACGTAGGCGGCCAGGAGCGCGCCCGTCCCACAGGCCCAGACCCATTGGGCGGCGGTCAAGCCAGCCACGGTGGGCAGGCGACCCGACACGGCGAGATAGCCGACCAGGACCACGAGGCCGATCCCCATCCGGGCCGCCCCGAGGAGCGGTGACGGGACGGCGTCCAGGAGGAGGCGACGGGCGATCACGACCTCGACCGCCCAGAGCAAGGTGGCCGCCGCGATCATCGTCTCGCCCGCGCCCCAGGCGACCCCGACCGGCGGCGCCGCGAGGAATTGTCCGGCGAGCAGGACCCCGATGGCGGCGATCGGGAACGGTCCAAGCCGTTCGCCCAGGAGCGGCACGGCCAGGAAGGCGACCCAGATGAACAGGGTCTTGTGGATGAACGCCGCGGCCGGGGCGCTGGCGATCGCGAGGCCGCTGAAGAACAGCACGAACGGGACGCTCCCGCCGATGACGCCGATGGCCGTCATGCCGGCCCACGCCCGCCGATCGAGGGCCCTGATCTCCGCGCGTCGGACGCTCATCAGTGCCACGGCCAGCAGGATCGCCGCCGCGACGCCGTTCTTGAGCGTCGTGTAGACGGCGGCGTCGGGGACCTGCTTGACCCCGTAGGCGTTCAGGAAGACGGAGAAGCCGCTGATGACGGCGACCAGGAACGCGAGCGCGATACCCCACCCCATGGTGAGCGGGATCCGCCGGCGAACGTGGGCTCGGTCACGATCGGTGGTCATGGTGGTCCTCCAGGGCGGTCGGTTTGGCGAGGGCGTCGGTCTCGAGCGCGCCGGCCCGTCGGAGACGCTCGCGGATGAATGCCACTTCGTCCGGATCCAGGCGTTCGATGACCGTCCCCGCGGCCACGAACACCCAGTCGCCGGCCACGAGGTCCGGGACGAGCAGCGTGGAGGCGCGTCGGCGGCGTCCTTCGGTGTCGACCAGCGCGCCCGATGCGTCGACGGCCTCGACCCGTCCGGGAAAGCCGAGGCACATGGCCGTCAACTCCTCGTCCCGGCCATCGCCTGGAGCGTTCGCCAGCCGGCGAGCCGATCCGCGGCCGTGGCCTGGATCTCAGGCGTCGGCGTGCCGTCCGCGGCGAAATGCGGTGCGAACCGACCCTCGCTCCGGGCGAACGTCAGGAAGTCGATGGGCGTGCCGTCCGGCGCGGTCGCCCAGTCGTCGCGGAGGGCCGGGTTGCCCTGGAGCGAGAGCCGCTCTTCGACCGAAGCGCCCCGCCGCGGGTCGTAGGTGAACAACGGGAACGCCCGCGACTCCACGGCCAGCCTGGACTGTCGTGCGGACGCGTCGTCGGCGATGCCGTGCTCCGGTTGGCATGGCGTGTAGGCGATGACGATCGCCGGCCCCGGGTAGGTGTTGGCCTCCAGGATCGCCCGGAAGAAGTGGTTCAGGTGCGCCGGGGTCGTTTGGGCCACGTAAGCCTCCCCGTGCGCGATGAGGATGCGACCGAGCTCCTTGCGCGGCTCCGTGCGACCGTGGAGCGCCTTCCCGAACGCCGACAGCTTCGTGACCTGGCCACCGAACGACGCCGTCGACGCCTGCCCACCGGTGTTCGAGTAGACCTGCGTGTCGAGGATCAACACCTTGATGTCGGCCCCGGACGCGACCATCCGCGACAGCGAGCCGAACCCGATGTCGAACATCGCGCCGTCGCCGCCGATGACCCACAGGCGTCGCTCCGGGTGACCGGCCTGATCCCATCGCTGGCGCACGCCCATCGCGACGGCGGGGGCGTTCTCGAACAGCGAGTTGGTCCAGGGCACGAGGTACGGGTTGAATGGATAGGTGCTGCCGTAGACGGTGTTGCAGCCCGTAGCGGCGACGATCCCCATCGACTCGGGGCCGTGGACCTGGCGTGTCGCGGCGACCATCCCGCGGATGGCCGACGCCTCGCCGCAGCCGGCACACGAGCCGGCCCCACCCAGGTACCCGATGGCGTGCTCGCCGAGGAGGAGGTCCGCCAGGGCCTTGTCGTTGCGGTAGACCTCGGGCGTCGGGGGGAGGGCCCGGAAGAGGCGCATGTCCCGGGCGTACCGCTCGAGGGTGCTCTCGCCGCTCGGCTCCTCGTCGACCTTGTCGATCATGACCAGGGCGTCGTGACCGAGCGCCGCGCAGACCTCCACGCACTCGGCGCAGCCCTTGCAGTGGACCGGGTCCACGAAGATGCCGAAGGCGCCCCGATCGAGTCCCTTGCGCGCCGGCACGTCGCCGTACTTCGTGGTCGGGGCGAAATGGGCGTGGGCGGTCGACGCGGCGAGGGCCGGGTCGGCCTGGGCCGCCGCGAACCCTTCGACGAGCGGCTCGACCTCCGGCTCGGGGACGACCCGCGCCAGGATGGCCGTGTCCGGGCAGGCGGCGACGCAGGCCATGCAGCCGACGCACTTCTCGAGCAGGAACGCAGGGATCCGTGGCGCGAGGCGACTGAAGTCACGCGTCGCGGCGGTCCCGGGCGGGATGATCGAGCGAGCGAGTCCGGCATCCGCCGGCAGCTCGAGGTCGGCCACGCCACGCCGGTAGGCGGGCACGACGGAGCGACCGAACTCCTCGACGTAGGCGTGCATGTCGAGGACGGGCAGGGCGGCCCCGAGCCGGGTCTCGTGGAGCTCCTTCGGCTCGCCGGCGACCTTGACCAGCGGAGCGCTATCCGACATCGGTGGCTCCTCCCGCCGGTGATCGCGGCGCCATCGCGATGGCATGGACCAGGTCGGTCATCGACAGGATCCCGATCGGCAGGGTCTCGTCGTCGTCGGCCACCACGACCAGGCGGTGGATGTGGCCCCGCTCCATGCGAGCGGCCGCGATCGTCACCGGCGTCGAACGGTGGACCGTGACGGCCGGGCTGGTCATGAGGTGGCGCACGGCCAGACCTGGCCAGTTCGCCCAGAGGTACTGGGTCGAGCGGGCGCGGACGAGATCCGTCTGGCTGACGACCCCGACGAGCGAGCCGGACCCGTCGACGACGGGCAGGCCGCTGATGCGATGGCGATCGAGCAGTTCGGCCGCCTCGTCGAGGGATGCATTGGCGCGGATGACGATCGGATCGAGGGCCATCAGGTCCCCGACGGTCGTTCCAGGGGCGATGCCCGTCATGACGCGACTCCTTCCGGTTCAGGGTCCGCGGTCGCGGCGGTCGCCAGCCCGAGCGCCGCGGAGACGTCGATGAGTCCGTCGTAGGCCGCTTCGATGACCTCGAGGTTGGCCGCCACCACGGCGCCACCACGTTTGCCGAAGAAGCGACCAAGCCGACCCCGCACGTCGGCCATCAGCGCGTCGCGGTCGAGTCCGCTGCGGGCCGCGAACGGCGACACGCGGAGGAAGACGCCGACCAGGGCCACCCCCTGCATCCGGATGAGGAATTCGGGCCGAGGCGCGTGGGCGGCAGCCAACCGGGCAGTATCGAGCGCTGTCACCCGGATCCGACGGGCGACCAGTTCGGCGCGGACGGATGCCGGGATCGAGGCCCAGACCGCCTCGGGATCGGTGTGCGGCGACTGCAGGAAGATCGTGCCGCCGTCCGCCAGCCCGGCGAGGGGGTCGCCGAGCCCGAACGCCGACACGTCGTGGAGCGGGACGAAGTCGACCCGCTCGAGCTCGGCGTGGAGCCGGATCGGCGCATCGGCGATGGTCAGGTAGTAGGTCGTGGGCAGGCCCTTCTTCTCCGAGCCGTACCGCGGGTACGCCTGCACGTACTTGTCGAACAGCTCGCCCGCGAGGGTCGCCACGAGCTTGTTCGTGGTGACGGAGCCGAACCCGCCGATCGAATGGCCTCGCAGCGACCATGACCCGGCCGGTCGCAGGTCGATCGGGACGCGTTCGAGTGCCAGCGGGTGGCGGATCCCGAGGACGGCATGGCGGGTCGGGATGTCGCCGTGGATCGCCAGCCGATCGAAGACCGCGACGAGGTCGCCGGCAGCGACGTCACGGGAGCCCAGACCAGCCGAGAACGACTGGACGCGCGGGACCATGACCCCTTCGGCCGCGGCCTCGTACAACGCCGAGCGGATCTCTCGCGTCAGCGGGTTGGCCGCGGCGAGCGGGTCGTCGGTCCGTTCCACGACGCCGACCGCGCGCGCGCGCCGCAGCACGGCGGCCAGTTCATCTGTCGGGAACGGCCGGAAGCTGGTGACCGCCACACAGCCGACCGGACGCCCCTCGGCGCGGAGGTGATCGACGACGGCGATGGCGGTATCGGCCATCGTCCCCATCGCGACGAGGATCTCCGATGCATCGGCGCATCGATACGCGTCCACCACGCCGACACGGCGGCCCGTCAGGGCGGTCCACTCGGCCATCGCGCCGGCCAGCTCCGCCGGGATCCGGTCGGTATAGGCACGCTGGCCGATCCGCCCCTTCATGTAGCTGTCCTGGTTCTGGACGACCCCGGTCATCAGCGCCTCGGCGGGATCGAACAGGTCGCGGATCCGCTCGCGCGGGTCGCCCACGAAGCTTCGAAGCAGCTCGTCCTCGGGCAACCGGGCGTTCTCGAGCGTGTGCGTCGTCAGGAACCCGTCCTGGGCGACCATGAACGGGGTATCGGTCGTCTCCGCGACGCGTCGGGCGATGGCGGTCAGGTCGGCCGCCTCCTGGGCATTGCGGGCGAACAGGATCCCCCAGCCCGTGTCCGCGACCGCCATCACGTCGTCGTGGCCGGCATGGATGTTCAAGGCCTGGCTCGTCAGGGCCCGGGCGCCGACATGGAAGACGACGGGCAGGCGCTTTCCGCTGATGACGTACAGGACCTCCTTCATCAGGACGAGACCCTGGCCGGCCGTGAAGTTCGTCACCCGGCCGCCGGCGAGGGCCGCCCCTTCGGCGGCGGATGCCGAGGAGTGCTCCGACTCGGGTTCGATGAACCGGAGCGGGGTCCCCCACAGGTTGGACGCGCCGGCGGCCACCGCGGTCTGGAAGAGCGCCGCCATCGTGGTCGACGGCGTGATCGGGTAGACACAGGCGACTTCGGCGATCCGCGTCTCGACATGGGCGATCGCCTCGGAGCCGTCGACGATGGCCGGCAGGCCGGGATACGGAGGGGATGCGCGCCGGTGGGTCATGGGTCCAGCGTGGCCGCGTGGGCGGCCGCCCGGCAGGGACATGGCGCCCGAACCCGACGGGCCATTCGGCCCAGCTTCGTCGGGCGTGTCCACCCGGTCAGTCGAGTCCGGCGCCGACCGGATCGGTGGCAGCCATCAGCGCGGCCTCGATCGCGACGCCGAAGGCGGGTAGGCCCGCACGGACCACGCGGCCGAGGCCGCGACCGAAGCCGAACGATCGACCACCGATGCCGACGAACGACCCGTCGAGCGGGCGCTCGCGCATGATCGCGGCCATGGCCACGAGGTGCCCGATCGGCAGCGTGTGCGACGAGCGCGAGACCGGACCGGCGGCCGCATCCCGGTCCGGCAGCTCGTGGAGCGGGATCGTCACGACCGACCCGGGCGCGACGCCCACGACGGTGTCCACCACGATGCAGGCGACGCCGTCGGGAACCGCGAGCAGGTCCTCGAGATCGAGTTGCTCGGAGCGCCGGACCTCGAGGACGGCACGCAGCGCCGGTGGCAGGTCGCCCAGCAACCGGCTGACCGTGACGAGCGCGGCGCCGTCGTCACCCCGCTCGGCATTGCCGCACACCAGCAGCCAGACCGGCCGAGATGGGCTCATGGCCGTCGGTCGACGCGGAGGTCGAGGAAATGCGTCGCGCACGAGATGCACGGGTCGTAGCTCCGGATGAGCTGTTCGAAGCGGTGCGTCGCGACGTCGTCGGGGAGGTCCAGGACGGACGGCGCGTACCCGGACAGGTCGGCCTCGATGGCGGCCTGGTTCTGACTGGTCGGGGGCACGATCCGGGCGCTGGCCACCATGCCTTCGTCGTCCAGTTCGTAGCGATGGAAGAGGAGGCCGCGGGGTGCCTCCGTCGCCCAGGCGGCGACGCCGGGGCCGGGCGTCCAGGGCTCGGCCGGGCGGTCCGGCGGACGGTAGGCATCGATGACGTCGAGCGCCTCGGCCGTGGCGTGGACCAGCTCGACCGCCCGGGCGACGATGCTCCGGAACGGGTTTCGCCTGATCTCCTCGGCAAGCCCGGTCGAACGCAACGCCTCCGACGCGCGCGGGTGCAGCCGGTCGCCGGCCAGGGTGATGCGCGAAGACGGACCGAGCAGGTAGACCTCACCGGCGTGCGTCCGCGCCTGGAGGGCATTCGACCATCCGACCTGATCCTCCTCGAAGGCGGCCTCCCAGTCGGTCGGTGCAAGGTCGAGGCCATCAGTCGACACGATGCGGCCGTCGTTCATCGGGTAGTCGGTCGGATGGCGCAGCGACACGAGGCGCGGGTCGCGCTCGAACACCGGCGTGTCGAAGCCCGCGACGAGGCTGACCGTGTCGAGGGCGATCGCAAGGGCTCCCTCGAGGTCCGGCCGCAGCGCCGTCAGCTCCGCCCGGGTGGGGACGCCGTAGAAGCCACCGACCCGGACGCTCACCGGGTGGATGGGACGTCCGCCGATGAGCGCCACGAGCCGATTGCCGGCTCGCTTGAGGGCGAGGGCTCGCTCCACCAGCGCCCGATGGTCGCGGGCGAGCTCGATCGCGCTCATGTAACCGAGGAAGTCCGGCGCGTGGAGGAAGTAGACGTGGAGCGCGTGGCTCTCGATCCACTCCCCGCAGTACAACAGCCGCCGGAGCGCCCGGACCGCCGGGTCGATCGACACGCCGGCGGCGTCCTCGAACGCGTGGACCGCGCTCATCTGGTACGCGACCGGGCAGATTCCGCAGATCCTTGCCACGATGTCGAGGACCTCGTCCGGGGTCCGGCCCTGGACGAGGCGCTCGAAGTACCTGGGCGCCTCGAAGATGCCCAGGTGGGCCTCGACGACGCCGTCGTGGACCGTCAGGCGGAGCGACCCCTCGCCCTCGACGCGGGTCAGCCCGGCGACTTCATACTGCCGGGTGCGCGGACGGCGCGGCGACTTAACCTGAGCGCCCATCGTCACCCTCCGGTTCGGTCGATGCTGCGGGCGTCGCCCCCGGGGGACCCCCGTGGCGGTCGACCACTGATCGGAATGGCTCGGCCCACGCCGTGAACCCCGCGTATCGGCGCGCGACCGCGCCATCGGC
This sequence comes from uncultured Chloroflexia bacterium, assembly GCA_963833705.1. Taxonomy (GTDB): domain Bacteria; phylum Chloroflexota; class Limnocylindria; order Limnocylindrales; family CSP1-4; genus SPCO01. The sequence goes on from CAWHYQ010000002.1 coordinate 502,994, forward strand.
AGCGGCCTCATGGGCGATCAGACCGGCCACGTTGGCCGTCCCGCGCGGCCCGAAGCAGCCATAGCAGCCGCGGCCATAGGCCGGACACAGGGCCCCACAGCCGGTCCGCGTGACGGGCCCCAGACAAGGGATGCCGCGGGCCACCACGACACACGCCACGCCCCGCCGCTTGCACTCGGCGCAGACCGCCTCATCGGGCAGTTGCGGCCGGCGCCCGACGCCGAACGCCGTGAGCAGCTCCAGCAGTTGCCCGGGGTCGATCGGGCAACCGCGCAGTTCGGCGTCGACCACGACGTGGTCGGCGACGGGCGTGGCCGTGGCGAGCGACTCCACCAGTTCCGGGCGCGGGTAGACGGCCGCAGCCCACGGCCCATGATCCGACCAGTTCCGGATGGCCTGGATGCCCCCGGCGGTGGCGCACGCCCCGATCGTGATCAGCGTCGTGGTCTCGCGCCGCAGCCTGAAGAGCTCGTCGAGCTGTTCCTCGGTGCTGATCGAACCCTCGACGAGGAGCACGTCGAACGGCCCGGCCGACCGTCGCGAGGTCGCCTCCGGGAATTCGACGATGTCGAACCGCTCGGCGATCGCCAGCAGGTCGTTCTCGAGGTCGAGGAGCGTCAGCTGGCAGCCGTCGCACGACGCGAACTTGACGACGCCGATCCGGGGGCGGTGGGCCGCCTGACTCCGTCCGATGGTGGCCATCACAGGCCATCCGTGGTGAACGCGGATCCGAGCCGACCGAGGCTGAAGACCGGGCCGTCACGGCAGACGAAGACGTCGCCGAGCTGGCAATGACCGCACAGTCCGACCCCACAGGCCATGTTGCGCTCGAGGGTCACCCAGGTCCGCTCCGTCGGCACGCCACGCGCGGCGAGCACGTCCGCGGTCGCCTGCATCATCCGTTCCGGCCCGCAGATGAACGCCACCGCATCCCGACCGTCCCAGGTGGCGCGATCGAACAGCTGCGTCACGATGCCGACCCGACCGAGCCAGTCCGGCCCGGCTCGATCGACCGTTTCCGTCAGGTCGATGTCGGTCCGCGCCGCCAGGCGCCCCATCTCCGCGACGTACAGCCGGTCGGCCGGCGTCCGGGCGCCGAGGTACAAGCGGAGTGAGCCGATGGCACCGCGTTCGGCGATGCAGGCCTCGATGAGCGGTCGCAGCGGCGCCAGGCCGATCCCACCTGCGACGATGACCACGTCGCGGCCGGCCAGCTCGTCGACCGGCCAGCCATGACCGAGAGGGCCACGCAGGCCGATGGTCTCGCCACGCTCGAGCGCCGTCATGGCTCGCGTCGCGGGACCGGCGGCCCGGATCGTCAGGTCGAGGCCGTCGGGTCGATAGCGCGAGACACTGATCGGGGCCGCGGAGAAGGCCGGCAGGGCGGCCATCACGAATTGGCCCGGCCGGCCGGCCAGCAGACCGGGGTCAAGGGTCGAGAGGTGGAGGGTGACGCTATCTGCGGTCTCGCGGGTCGAGCCGTCGACACGGGCGGTCACGAACCGGTCCTCCGACGGTGTCGCGCCAGCGAGCCCGTCTGGTCGTGCCCCAGCGACAGGGGCGACGCTCACGATCGGCCGCGGAGCATCCATCGGCCCGACACCGGCGATGACCGCCAGTTCCTCGCGGACGTCGATGCCGACCGGACACCACGCGATGCACCGTCCGCAGCCGACGCAGCCGCCCGATCCGAACTGGTCCCACCAGGTCGAGAACTTGTGGGTGAGCCACTGGCGGTAGCGGTCCTTCGGTTCGGGTCGGAACGAACCGCCCGCGACCTTCGCGAACCCGTCGTTGAAGCACGAATCCCAGGCGTTCGGACGTGGCGACGGTGCCGTCGAGGTCCGACCGCTGGGTGACGCTGGTGCAGAAGCAGGTCGGACACACCAGGGTGCAGTTGGTGCACGAGAGGCAACGGTCGGCGACCGCGGCCCAACCCGGATGGTCCGGGACGGCCGCGAGCCGGTCCCTCGCGACGGACAGGTCGAGCGGCGCACCCATCGCCACCCGAGCCCCGGCGACGACGTCGCGGGCCGCCGCGGTGCGGGCGTCGTCGGCGCCTTCCAGGGCGAGCCCGGCGATGAGGGCGTCGCCGGCAGCCGAACCGACGCGGACCACGAACCCGTCATCGAGTTCGGTGAGCGCCACGTCGTACCCGGTCGAGACCTCCGGACCGGTCCCCGCCGACGTGCAGAAGCAGGTCGAGGCCGGGGTCGCGCATTCGACGGCCACGATGAAGGTGGCGGCACGGCGAGCGCGATAGTCGGCGTCCACGGCCGGCCCATCGAGCAGGACGCGGTCCTGGATGGCCAGCGCGGCGATCTCGCACGCTCGGACGCCCACGAACGCCATCGGCGGCGCGGTCGGCGCGACCGGCTCGAACGCGACGCCGTCGGGGGCCCTGCGGCCCACGCGGATCGGCGTCCGGGGCGGGAACGTCCAACGCTTCCAGGACATCGGCCCGACGGCATGATCGAACCGCCGCGCATCGTCCCGTTCGGTGAGCCGATACCGGCCGGCACTCGCCTCGACCCCGCGACCGACCGGGAAGTCCGCGACCGACGTGACCTCGTCGAGGGCGATGACCTCGTCGCGGATCGTCGGTCCGATGACCGTCCGGCCGTCGGCGCGCAGGGCATCGATCAACCGCTCGAAACGGTCGGCACGGCAGCCACCAGCGCGGTTCGGGCGTGACCCGGACGTCGGCGCTCACCACGGCTCGGTATCCGACCGTGCGAACAGGTCGAGCAGCTGGACCCGCGTGGCGGTCAGCCGCCGGGCGACAGTCCCGAGGACGCGCGGCATGATCGCCGCGGCGAAGAGCGGGTCGGCATCGATCTCGGCACGCAGGGCCGGACCCGGGAACTCGACGACCGTCGTCGCGTCGAGGGCGACCACGGTGGATGTCGAGCGGTGCGGCGGGACGACGGCCGACCAGCCGATCAGGTCCCCGGGTTCGACCGTGAGGATGGTGGTGCTGCCCCGCCCCGGGACCTGGAGTCGGACAGCCACCCGCCCGTCGAGGATGATGCCGAGGGCATCGGCGTCAGCCCCCTCGCGCAGGATGACCGTGCCCGCGGGATAGGATGCCACTCGGCCGAGCCGGGCCAGTCGGGACCGGGTCGCTTCCGGCAACCCGAGCCCGAACCAGCCCGACGCGAGCGCCTCCTCCAGAGTCGTGCGCGTGAACATTCGAAGGGAACCTCCGTTCACGCCAACGGTGCGCGGTCGGGCTCGCCTGGCGGACCGGCCGTTCGGCCCGATGTCCCCTGCCATTCGGTCCGGCATCGGCGATCCGGAACCGAACCGGTCGTCGCGGTGTACTTGGTACGGTTGAGCGCGGAGGCCCTGTCTGGACGACGTCGATCTGATCGGCCGTGCCCGAACTGGTGATGTCGCCGCCTACGAGATCCTCGTGCGGCGCTACCAGGATGTCGCCCTGCGCACCGCGTACGTCGTCGCCCCGGAGGCCGATGCTGCCGATGCTGTCCAGGACGCGTTCATCAAGGCGTATGACGCCCTGCCACGGTTCCGCGAGGGCGCTCCGCTGCGCCCGTGGCTGCTGCGTATCGTGGCCAACGAGGCTCGCAACCGTCGCCGCTCGGCCGATCGGCGGGCAGGGCTGGCCTTGCGCGCCACGGCGCTCGAGCCACGCCGCGATGTCGCGTCTCCGGAGTCGACGGTCCTGGCTGACGAGGCGCGAGATCAGCTCCACGCCGCGCTCGCGCGCCTGCGCGACGAGGAGCGGGAGGTGATCGGCGCGCGGTACTTCCTCGGCCTGTCCGAGGCCGAGACCGCGGAGACGCTCGATATCCCCGCCGGGACCGTCAAGTCGCGGACGTCACGTGCGCTCGAGCGCCTCCGCGCGACGCTGGCGACCGCGGATGGAGGGCCGACCGATGGCTGACGTCGCCCTGCATCGGCTGCCGGACCCCGAATTCGAACGCGTCCTCGCCCAGTTCGCGGAGGCGATCGATTGGCCGTCGGCCGCGCCGGTCGACGGTGGCCGGGACGTCGCCGCGGTCGTGCGCGACCGGATCGCGGCGCGACGCCCCGTTCTCGACGAGCCGACCGGCCGACCTGCCCCATCCCGACGCCGGTCGTGGTGGCCGGCTCGCCGGGCGCTGGTCCTCGCGATCATCGCCCTGTTGGCCCTCGCCGCAGTGGTCGGGGCGGCAGCGCTGGGGCTGCCACGGCTGCGGATCATCCTCGGCGACGCATCAGCAAGTCCGCCGCCAACGGTCGCCCCCGGCCGCTCCTCGGTCAGCCCCCCGCCCGGGAGCCCACCGACCGCGAGCCCGGGCACCCGCCGCTCGCCCGTCGCCGGCTTCCCCGGCGCGTCGCTCGGTCTCGGTCGTCGGGTGGACCTCGCCGATCTCGATGCGGAGGCGGGCTTCAGGGTCCGACCGCCATCCGATCGCACCATCGGGCCACCCGACGCGGTCTACGTCGACGACGCCAAGGCCGGCCAGGTGACCTTCGTATGGGCGTCGCGGCCGGACCTCCCGGACACGCTGGAGCCGGGGATCGGCCTGCTCATGACCGCCTTCCAGGGCTCGGTCGACGAGGGCTATTACTCCAAGGTGCTCAACGTCGACACGTCGGTGCAGCTGGTGCTCGTCGGCGGGAACCGCGCGTACTGGCTGAGCGGCGATCCGCACTTCTTCTTCTACGAGGGGCCACACGGCCCCGTCGACGACTCACGGCGGTGGGTCGGGGATGCCCTGCTGTGGGCGGACGGGCCGATCACCTACCGGCTCGAGACCTCGCTCGGACGTGACCGTGCGATCGACATCGCCGGATCCGTACCGTAGGGAGGGAACCAGGCGCGGTCGGGCGGTGTATGTGGGTTGCGCGACGGGATCTCGCGCCACCCGACGGAGGACCGCCCCATGGCCGCTCACTCATCAGCCCGTTCATCCAGCCTGATCGCGGGTTCCCTCATCGCGCTGGTCGCCGTCGCCTGCACGGGCAAGGTGCCGCCGACGCCGCTCGCCACCGATCCAGCCCCGTCGGCCGGGTCGAGCCCCGCCGTCGCATCGATGGCCGCCCCGGACGCATCGGCCCCGCGCATCGACGACGCCTCCGACGCGTGGCTGGTCGTCGGACGATCCGGAGACGACACGCTGGAGGTCATCCTCGCGAGCACCAGCGAACGGTTGTACACGCTCCCGACGGGCATCCCGGACAAGACCTGGGGCCACCTCATCGACGCGACGATCCACGGGACGTCGACGGTCGTCCAGGACCTGACCGTGCAGCCCGGCTTTGGTGACCGCAGCCAGAGGATCGAGGGGGCCTGGCGGCTGCCGACGATCGGTCCGGACCCGACCCCGGTCGGCCTGTCCGCGAACGGTTCGACCATCGTGCTTGTCGAAGCCGGCGTGGATCCGGCGACGTCGGGGACGACCCGGTTCGCGATCCTGCGTAGCACGTTCGACCAGGAGCCGAAGATCGTCGAGCTCCACGGCGCGTTCGAATACGACGCCCTGTCGGGGAACGGCTCGACGTTGTATGTCATCGAGCACCTCCCCGCGCCGCCGGCCAACCACTACCGCGTCCGCGCCGTCGATACGGCGACCGGCGTGATGCACCCCGACGTGGTCGTCGACAAGGCCGAGCTCGACGAGGCGATGGGTGGCTATCCGCTCGCCCAGGTGCGGCGCCCGGACGGGATGGTGTTCACGCTCTACCGCGGCGCCGAGCACCCGTTCATCCATGCGCTCAGCACGACCGATGCGTGGGCCCTGTGCATCGACCTGCCGGCGACCGGAGCGGACGACGCGATCGCCGCCGCCGATTGGGGCCTTGCCGCGCGGCCCACTGACGGCGCCATCCTCGCCGTGAATGCGACCCTGGGACTGGCCGTGCAGATCGGCGCGTCCGATCTCGCCGTGACCCGGACGCACGACGTTCGCACCGCTGGCGTCGGCCGCCATCACGCTCGCCAAGTTCGGCCACCAGACACGCGGGACCGGTCGGTCGCCGCCTCGTCGTCTCGCCCGGCGGTTCGACGCTGTACGCCGCCGGTGCCGGCGGCATCGTCGCCATGGCCGCATCCGACCTTCGCGTCACCGGTCGGTTCCTCGAAGGCTCGGCGATCGACGCACTGGCGGTCACCCCGGACTCCAACTCGATCTACGCGCTGGAGCACGCAGGCGGGCGGATCGTCAAGATCGACGCCTGGTCCGGAGCCATCCACGGGTACGTCCCGGGGGATGGGTTCGACCGCCTCGTCGCCGTGGTGCCCTGGTAGGTTTCGGTTCGGTCGCGGTCGGGGACCCTCACCCGTCTCTCAGGCACGTCTCAGGGATCCGTGGCACGGTTCGGGTCGACGGGGTCGGACGATCCCGCCTTCCGGAGACCCGTCCCATGACCCGAAATCGTCTCGTCATCGGCGTAGTCGTCCTCGTCGTTGCGGTTGGGATCGGCGGATACATCGTCTACGACCAGGTCCTCCGCGGCGATTCCGTGGCGGCGCTGGCGCTGCCGTCGACGGCTCCGGTCGCGAACCCATCGGCCGCCACCGACGCCTCGACCGACCCGGGTGCCTCGACCGACCCGGCCGCTTCGGCCGCCACCGGCGCCGGGGCCAGCTCCGATGGCTCGGTGGCCGGGACGTGGACCGTCACGACCGGCAGCATCGCGGGTTATCGCGTCGTCGAACAGCTCGCCAACCTCCCGGCGCAGAGCGACGCGGTCGGGCGGACCGACAACGTGACCGGTTCGATCACCGTGACGAGCGACGGCGGGGCCACCACCCTGACGGCCGCCGACCTGTCGGTCGACATGACCTCGCTCGCCTCCGACAAGTCCCAGCGCGACAACCGGCTTCGCAGTGAAGGCCTCCAGACCGACACCTACCCGACCGCCACGTTCAAGCTGACCCAGCCCGTCACCGTCCCGGCGGCGGCCGTGAGCGGGACTGCCAGCGACATCACGCTGACCGGCGACCTCACCATCCACGGCGTGACCAAGTCGGTCCAGATCCCGGCCAAGGTCCAGCTGACCGACGGGACCGTTGCGGTCCAGGGCTCGATCAAGTTCCCGCTGTCGGACTATGGGATGACCGCCCCCAACATCGGCGGGTTCATCGTGTCGATCGCCGACGAGGGCACCATGGAGTTCCTCATCAACCTCGCCAAGGGCTGATCCGTCGAAGGACGCTCTGCGGGAACGGTCACCTTCGCGGGTCCACGAGGATCTTGGGTCCGCGCCCGGCGTCGGCCGGTCGCCAGCCCGCGAGCACGTCGCCGACTCGATCGAGGCCGACGGTGGCCGCGACCAACGGTCGAGGATCGACGGTACCTTGTCGGTAGGCGTCGATCGTGGCCGCGAGACCCGCCGACGCGGCGAGGACCCCGACCGCCGTGACATCCTTCAAGACCAGTGACCTGGTGTCGATGAGGCTGGGCGCGCCGGCCAGACCGACATAGACGATGCGCCCTCCGGGCTCCACGAGGTCGAGGGCAAGGGAGGGTAGGCCAGGCGCGTTCGACGCATCGATGACGGCATCCCAGGGCAGCCCGGGGAGTTCATCGGCTCGCCAAACGCCATCGAACCAGAGGGTTCGCGCGAATTCGAGCGAACGTTGCGAGCGGCCCAGCACGTGGACTTCTGCGCCTTGCGCCCTTGCGAACAACGCCGCAAGCAGGCCGATGGTCCCCGGACCCAGCACGAGGACCCGGCCGCCTGGTGACAGCGCAGCCCCCCGGACGGCCCTTAGCGCGTTCCCGCCGGGCTCGGCGAGGGCGCCCACCGCGTCGTCAAGCGTCTCAGGCAGCGCAAGGAGCGCCGAGGCCGGCACCGCCATCCGTTCGGCGAGAGCGCCCGGGAAGCCGCCGCGGATGCCGATCTCGACGCGATCCTCGCAGACCCAGTGCGATCCGCTCAGGCACCGCCGGCATCGACCGCAACCGAGCTCCGTGTCCCCGGTGACGCGCCGGCCCAACCAGCTCGGATCGACCTCGTCGCCGACGGCCGAGACCGTTCCGCTCCATTCATGCCCAAGGCGGATCGGGTACCGAGCGTACCCCTGCCGCAGGTACGCCATCTCACCCGTGAAGAACTCCACGTCGGTGCCGCAGACACCGACACGGGCGATGTCCACGACCACCTGGTGCATGCCTGCCTCGGGCGGTTCCACGTCGACGACGGCGGCCGTTCGCCGGCCGGTCACGACGAACGCCCTCATGGGCTGCCTCCCGCCACATACTTGGTCCTCTCGAGGAGGTCACCCACCGATGCCCGACGTCTTCTGCGGACTGGAACCGACGATCCCATGACTCGAACAGCCCTCGTGACCGGCGGCGCCAGTGGTCTCGGCAAGGCGAGCGCCCGACGCCTCGCAGCGGATGGTATCCGGGTCATCACACTCGATCTGGCGACCACGGCCGACTTCGTCGTCGACGTCACCGACACGAGGGCGGTCCAGGAGGCGATGGCGGAGATCGGCCCGGTCGACATCGCCATCAACTCCGCCGGCATCGTCGGTCCGAACAAGCCGTTGTGGGAGATCGACGACCGCGAATGGAGCCGAACCTTCGAGGTCAACGTCACCGGGACCTTCAACATCTGTCGGGCCGTGGTCCCGTCGATGATCGAACGAGGTTGGGGCCGCATCGTCAACTTCGCCAGCATGGCCGGCAAGGATGGCAACCCGAACCTGTCTGCTTACTCGGCCTCGAAGGCCGCGGTGATCGGGCTGACCAAGTCACTGGGCAAGGAGCTTGCCACCAGTGGGGTCCTCGTCAACGTGGTCGCACCGGCCGTCATCGCGACCCCGATGAACGAGGCGACGTCGCCGGAGGTCCTGGCCTACATCACGGGTCTCATCCCGATGCGACGCGTGGGTCAGCCGGAAGAGGTGGCCGAACTCGTTGCCTGGCTGGCGTCGGACAAGTGCAGTTTCTCGACAGGAGCGGTGTATGACATCAGCGGCGGCAGGGCCACGTACTAGCCCCTACTTCGTGTAGACGCCGCCCGGATCGAGTTCCTCGCGGATGAGGCGGAGCTCCGCGGCCGTCGGGGCCTGCGTGTCGGCGACGACCGGAGCCAGCGCCACGTCCCAGGCGATCGTCTCGCGCACGGCATCGATCGTGGCGCCCGGGTGGAGGCTGTCGAGGCGCATCTCGCCCGCGTCGTCGAAGTGATAGATGCCAAGATCGGTCACCACGACCGTGGGTCCGCGACCGAGCCAGCCGCCCTCGCGCCGGATCCGCTCGGCCTGCTCGGCCCCACCGAGGTTCCCGGGCGACGTTCGGAAGTCGATCTTCTCGACGAAGCTCCGGCGGCTCTGCCGCATGATCACGAACACCTGCCGGGCGTTGATCGCGATCTCGCACGCTCCACCGGAACCGGGCAGGCGCGTCGTCGGATGGTCGTAGTCGCCGATGACCGTCGTGTTGATGTTGCCGAATTGGTCGATCTGCGCGGCGCCGAGGAAGCCGACGTCGATCAGGCCGCGCTGCAGGTAGTAGCCGAACAGCTCGAGCATGCTGACCGCCGCGGTGGCGCCGGTGACGATGGTCGGGTCGCCGATCGACAGCGGCAGGCGGGCGGGCCGGGCACCGAACACCCCGGCCTCGTAGACGAGTTCCAGATCCGGGGCCACGGTCCGTTGTGCGAGGTTGACTGCGATGTTCGGGAGACCGACGCCGACGAAGCACACGCGCTGCCCCGCAAGCTCGCGCGCGGCGGCGACGATCATCATCTCGGACTTGCTGAAGGCCGGGGCGTCGGGGGTCATCGGCGCGCCTCGAACAACTCGATCGGGTTGCCATCGGGGTCCTCGGCCAGGATCTGCTTGCCGCCAGGTCCGCTCACGATCGCGTTCCGGAACGTGACCCCTGAGGCGGTCAGCTCGACCACCCGCGCGGCGAGATCGTCGACCTCGATGACGAACCGGTTCCAGCCGCCCGGGACGGGCTGTCGACCGTCGCGCATCCAGCGCGCCGCGGAGCTGGTCGGCCCACTCAGCCACAGGAAGAGGTCGTCGTGGCGGACGCGGGCGAAGGCCGCGCCCATCTGTTCGACGAGCTCGAACCCGAGCCGGTCCCGGTAGAACTCGACAGATCGGTCCACGTCGCCGACGAGGTAGCGGACGGTGGTCGGCATCAGCGGTAGTCCCCGTAGTCGACGGCGCCCGACGGCGCCGACCCCGGCCGAAGTGCGGCGATCCGATCCGCACCGAGCCTGTCCATGTACGCCGCCCGGCCGTCGACGTCGTAGACCCACTCACGAAGCCAGGTCTGGGTCGCCGCCTCGTCGCGCGAGATCGGATCCCAATCCAGATAGAACCGGTTGTCGCGGTCGTATGCCCCCTGGACGTAGGAGGGATGCGCGCCCCACGGCTCGACCACGACGGCGTCGACGATCAGTCCCGGGATGATGGTGCGGTTCGGGTCGGCCCTGATGACGGCCTCGTCGACCAGCTCCTCGACGACCACGATGACCCGATCCGCGGCGAAAGCGGCCTCCTTCTGGCAGCCGAGGAGACCCCAGACCTGGGTATCGCCCCCCGTCGAGGCCCGTTGCGCGTGGACGATCGTCACGTCCGGGCGCAGCGGCGGCACGGCGTAGACCGTGCCGTCGCCATAGGGTGAGGCGATCGGCCGGATGAGCGGGTTCACCACCGGCAGATCCGTCTCGAAGTAGCTCCGGAGCGGGAAGAACGGCAGGTTCATCGCGCCGGCGGCATAGCGTCCGACCATGCCGAAATGGCTGTATTCCTCGATCTCGAGCGGTTCGTCGGGGAGGTCGCCCTCGATCCGTCGGCGGATGGCGCCCAGCCCACCGACGCCCGGATTGCCGAGCCACGAGAAGATCAGCTTTCGGGCCACGCCGGCGGCGATCATCTGGTCGTAGATGAGGTCGGGCGTGAGACGGGCGAGGGTCAGGTCGCGCCGGCGCTGCCGGATGATCTCGTGGCCGGCAGCGAAGCTGATGAGGTGAGTGAACCCCTCGATCGCGACCGTGTCGCCGTCGCGCACGAGGTCGGCGATGGCGTCGTGCATCGACGCGACTTTCGAGGTCCTCACGCGGCGATTATCGCTTGGTCGATCCGGGCGCAGCGGCCACGGGTCAGCCGCCGGCCTCGACCTCGTGCAGAGCGCCCGCTGCGGTCACCTCGGCGAGCACTTCGGCGCCGTGTCCGGCGACCTGCACGACGGCTTCGCCGAAGATCCGCAGTGCCGTCACCATCTCCGCCGACGTGACGCTCAGCGCCGGCGACATCCGGACGCTGGTCCTGCCGCATTCGAGCACGAGCAGGCCACGCTCGTAGCAGGCCCACTGGACCTCCTCCGCGTGCTCGGCCGTGTCGAACTCGATCCCGAGCATGAGGCCCTTGCCGCGCACGTCCCGGATGAGTCCCGGATGGCGTCGCCGGAGGCCGGCGAGGCCCTCGAATGCCTGCTCGCCGCGCGCGGCGGCGTTGTCGACGAGGCCCCCTTCGAGGAGCTCGATCGTGGCGAGGGCCGCTGCGCAGGCGACCGGGTTGCCGCCGTAGGTGGAGCCGTGCGCTCCCGGACCCCATGTCTCCAGCAGCTCGGCCCTCGCGATCAGGGCGCCAAGGGGCATCCCCGATGCGATCCCCTTGGCCGTCAGGAGGATGTCCGGTTCGACACCCCAATGGTCGACCGCCCACATCTTGCCGGTCCGCCCGGCCCCGGACTGGATCTCGTCGGCGATGAGCAGGATGCCGTGGGCGTCGCAGATCCGGCGCAACCCAGCGAGGAAGCCGTCCTCGGGAACGACGTAGCCGCCCTCGCCCTGGATGGGCTCGACGATGACCGCCGCGACCTCGTTGGCGGGAGCGAGCCTGTCGAAGAGGACCTCATCGAACCAGCGAAGGTCCTCGACGCGGCCGTACGGCGCGTGGAAGATCCCTGGCAGGAGCGGCCCGAAGCCCGCGTGGTACTTCGCCTTGGACGCGGTGAGGGAGACGGAGCCGTACGTGCGGCCGTGGAAGGCGCCAAGGAACGCGACGATGTAGGGCCGTTTCGTGGCCGTGCGGGCGAGCTTGATCGATGCCTCCACGACCTCGGTCCCGGAGTTGCCGAGATAAGCGCGGACACGGCCGGAGATCGGCGAGATGCGGGCCAGTTCCCGGCAGACCTCCGGATAGATCGGCAGGTAGAAGTCCGATGCGCTGAAGTGGATGAGCTGGGCCGCCTGCTCCTTGATGGCCGCGACCACCTGCGGGTGGGAATGGCCGGTCGAGGTCACCGCGATGCCCGCCGCGAAATCGAGGAACAGGTTGCCGTCGATATCCTCGACGACGAGGCCCTCTCCACGAACTGGCACGATCGGGTACGCCCTCGGCAGGCTGGGCGAGGTCCACGTCTCGTCGAACGCGACGTGTGCCCTGGCTTTGGGGCCCGGAAGCTCGGTGACGATGTCCGGCACGGGGCGATCCCCGGCGATGCGCGACGCACCTGATGTCAAGGTCCACCTCGGTCGTGGCTGCATAACGAATATGCAGACTGGATATCTCGCGACGGAGTATAGACGGCCGCCTCGCCCCGCGACGCGCCGCCGAATGTCTGAACGACCATAGGCCCGTCGGGTCAGTGTCTTCACAGTTCTTGACCCTCAACATCGTCTCGATGTCCACGTCGATGGTCGAGGCAGTCGCGACGCCGGCCGGAGAGCGCGCCACCCACGCGTTGCCGGCTCGCCGACCGCATCGCATCGTCGTCCGGATCGCCCGTTCGCTGTGGCTGCGCGAGCGCGGCGTGGCCGAGCTTCGCTGGGCCGCCGTCACCCTCGCGACGATGGCCCTCCTCGCCCTGGTCGCCACCGCCCTCGATCCGGTGGGTGGTGACTTCGTCCGAGTCATGTTGTTGGCGGCCCCGGCCGCGGTCCTCGTTGGCGTGGCCGGCTGGGGTCCGGCAGCGTCGCGCATCGGCCGATCGATGTGGGTCCGCATGTTGCTCGGTCCGGCCGTCCTGCTGGTCGCCATCATCGGGGCCGGGCCAGCCGATATCGTCGCGCTGCGACTCCCGCCAGCCGCGTCGCTGTCCATCCTCGCGATGGCCTACGCGGCGATCACGCCTGGCTATCTGATCGCCGCCGCCATCTTCAGCGGGACGACACTCGCGATCTTCATCGCGCACGTGCAAGTCACCCCTGCCGTTGCCCCCGTCAACCAGGCGACGGACGGGTTCACCGTCCGCGCGATCGTCACGATCCTGGCATCGGCCGGGATCGCGGTCGTCGTCCGGATCGCGACCGAGGCGGAGTCCCGAGCCAACCGTCTGGCCGCGCGGAGCCGCGAGCGGGTCGATGCGCTGGAGGCACTCAACCGGATCGTGTCCCGGTTCGATGGGACACGATCGGTGCGATCGGTCATCCAGGAGGTCGTCGACGATATCGCGCGAGAGTTCGATATCACGCTCGTCTCGATGTACCTGCCCGACGCGAACGGTCGGCTCGAGATGGTCGGTGTCGCCGGCTACGACAACCCGTTCCACGTGATCGAGATGGGCGTCGGGATCATCGGCCGGGCCGCATCGACGAAGACCACCCAGTTCGCGCCGGACGTCCTCGCCGATCCGGACTACCGCGCCGCGCGGGCGGACGTGCGCAGCGAGGTGGCCTCGCCGGTGGTCCACCTCGACGAGGTGCTTGGCGTGGTCAACTTCGAGGGGACCGAGGAGGCGCCCATCGGGCCGACGCAGGTCGCGCTCGCGGAGATGGTCGTCCACTCGCTGGCGGGCGCCTTGCGCTCCGCCCGCCTCGATGACGAGCGACGGGACCGGCTCCGCGCCATCGAACGCGTCCTCGCCGTCAGCCGTGAGCTGGTGGCCGACCTCGATCGGCCGAGGATCGTGGCGTCCGTCGTCGACGTCGCCGCGGAGTTGCTCACGGCCGATGTCGTCGCCCTCTTCTCACGCGGCGCGGACGGCGCCTACCGGCTCGAGGCCGGCAGCGGCTTCCCGGCATCGGCGATCGGTCTCGAGGTTCGCGGTCGCCGCGGCATGGTCGGCCGCTGCATCGAGGAGCGGGTCCGCATCGACGGGCTCCAGGAGATCGCCATGTGGCCGACCGAGTACATCGAGATGCGACCCGGTGGTGCCCAGCCGCATGCGGCCATGGCGCTGCCGATCCTCGTCGCGGATGAGGTCGCGGCGGCGCTGTTCGTGACGAGGGTCGGCGCGGAGCGGACGTTCACCGATCTCGAGCGCGGCATCGCCGACCTCCTGACCGCCCAGGTGTCGATCGCCCTCCAGAACGCGGACCTGCATGCCCGGGTCGCCGATTCCGCCCTGCACGACCCGCTGACCGGTCTGCTCAACCGGCGCTATTTCGACGAGGCGGTGGAGAACGCCCACGCGAACGCCCGGCGAGCCAAGAGCGAGCTGAGCCTCATCGTGTTCGACCTCGACCGGTTCTCGGCGGTCAACAACGAGTACGGCCACAGCGTCGGGGACTCCGTCCTGCGTCGGGTCGCGCGCGCGATCAAGGGCGCCGTTCGCGACGGCGACATCGTCGTCCGCTATGGCGGCGAGGAGTTCGTGGTCATCGCCCCGAACACGGACGGCGAGGGCGCCGTCATCGCAGCCGAGCGCATCCGCGAGGCGGTGGCGGCCAAGGGCCTCGAACCGATCGATGGACGCCTGGTGCCGCTGACCATCTCGGCCGGCGTCGCCAGCCTCGTCGACGAACCCGACGGCCGAGCCCTCTTCCGCGCCGCCGACTCGGCGCTGCTGGCAGCCAAACGCGCAGGCCGCGACCGAGTCACCCAGATCTAGGCGGGTTGTCCGCACGCTCGAGATGTAGCGAAGCGCGTCAGTCGACGATGGTTCGGCTTTGTTCGCGCATGAATTGCGCTACGTAGTACATCGAGAGGCCGGCCTTGCCGGTCGAGCCGCTGCCCTTCCAGCCGCCGAACGCCTGGACGCCCGGCCACGCGCCGGTCGTCGCGCCCGCGCGGCGATTGACGTAGAGCACGCCGGTCTGGATGGTGTCGAGGAACTGCTGAACCTCGTCCGGGTCCTCGCTGTACACGCCAGCGGTCAGGCCGTAGACGGAGTCATTGGCCAGCGTCAGCGCCTCCTCGAGCGAGTCGACCGGGGCGACCGCGGTGAACGGCGCGAACAGCTCGTCCTTGAACAGTCGATGCGAGGCGGGCAGGTTGCCGACGACCGTCGGTTCGACGTAATACCCACGGGCGAGGTCGCCATCGGACGGATGCTCGCCGCCGGTGAACACCGTGCCGTCGCGACGCGCCTCCCCGACCGCCGCCTGGTGCCGGTCGACCGCGCGCTGGTCGATGATCGGGCCCATCCAGTTGGCCCGGACGAGCGGATCGCCGACCCGGATCTTCTCCGTCTTCTCGACGAGCAGCCTGACGAGTTCGTCGTGCACGGGCCGCTCGACATAGACCCGCGAGTTGGCCGAACACTTCTGGCCACCGAACCCGAACGCGCTGCGCATGATCCCCTCGGCGGCTTCGTCAAGGTCGGCCTTGCGCGACACGATGGCCGGGTTCTTGCCACCCATCTCGACGATGGTCGGCCGCGGCCACGTCCGCGAGAACGCGTGGAACAGACGCATCCCCACCTCGTACGAGCCGGTGAACACGATGCCGTCGATGCCCGGGTGGTCCTGGAGCGCCTGACCGACCGTGTCGCCCGGGCCCATCACGAGGTTGATCGCGCCCTTGGGAACGCCGGCGTCGATATACGCCATCACGAGGTTGACCGACGACAGCGGCGACGCGCTCGAGGGCTTCAGGACGACCGTATTGCCGGCGATGAGCGCGGCTCCCGTCGGACCGGTCGCAAGGGCCATCGGGAAGTTGAACGGGCTGATGACCGCGAAGACGCCGTGCGGCCGCAGCACGGACCGGGTGTGGACCGCGGCATCGCCGAGGTCGCCCATCGCGTGGTCATACCCGTCGTTGTCCTCCATCGTCTGCGCGTAGTAGCGCAGGAGGTCCGCCGATTCCTCGACCTCGCCGAGCGCCTCGATCCGGTTCTTCCCGACTTCGAATGCCATGTCGGCGGAGTACGCCATCAGGTGGTCGCTGATGTACTCCGCGGCCCGACGGACGATCGCCAGTCGCTCCCGCCACGGCACCGCAGCCCAGGCGGGTTGGGCGGCACGCGCCGCGGCGACCGCCGCGTCGACATCCGCTGTCGTGGCGGTCGCGAACGTCCCCAGCAGTAGGTCGCGATCGATCGGCGACCGCGCCTCGAAGGAGCCGGCACCGTCACGCCACTCGCCGTCGATGTAGTTCTTGTAGTGCCAGCCGAGCTGCGTCCTGGCCTCTGCCACGGCCGCCTCGAACCCGGTGTGCAGCTCCTCGTTGTCGGCGCTCAGGGTCGCGTAGGTGATCTTGATGCGCGGCGCGGATTCGGTGGCCATGATGGGCAGGACCTCGTGGCTGTTCGGGCGGTCGGGAACGTTGCGGTCAGTCTAGCGCGGCCACGATGTCGGCCAGCGTTGGAGCGATGCCATCCGGGCCCCGGCCGCGCCGCCCGGCCTTCGTGGCACGGTCCACATCGGCCTGATCGGTCTTGCCCGACAGGACGAGGAAGCCGCGCAGCCCCACCCGTTGCGCCGCCGCGACGTCCGCTCGCAGATCGTCGCCGACCATGGCGAAGCCCGATCGTGGCAGTCGCTCGCCGAGGTCCTCGACCAAGCCGGCGACCGCCTGCCGGAACACCACCGGCGAGGGCTTCCCGAGCGTGCGCGCCCGTCGACCCGTCGCGAACTCCAGCCCGGCGACGAAGGCTCCCGCGTCGAGTGTCATCCCCCGAGACGTCAGCCACCACGGGTTCCGATGCATCGCGAGCAGGTCGGCGCCGCCGTGGACCAGCCGGAACGCGACGTCCATGTTCCGGTACGAAAGCTCGTCCCCTGCATCGCCGATGACGACCGCCGCGACCGTCCCAGCCGGTAGGGGATCGGCCTCGTCCGCGGTCAGCAGTCGCTGGCCGTCGAACTCGCGCCGGGCATCGGTCGCTGCCAGCACGAACAGGGGCCGACCCGGGTACGTCACCGCGGTGTAGGCGGCGGTCGCGGATGTGCCGGTGATGATCCGCTCCGGAGCGATGGCCACGCCCCCTTTGGCGAACCAGCCGGCCAGTGTCTCCCGGTGGAGCTGGGAGAAGTTCGTCACCACCCGGAACGGGATGCGCCGATCCTGGAGCGACCGGACCGCCTCGACCGAGCCCGGCAGGGCTGCACCCTGGAGGACGAGGACGCCGTCGGCGTCGAGCACCAGACCGCGCACCCCGCGGAGGGCCTCACGGAGGCCGTCGACCGTCATGCCCCCGATGGTAGGCTGCCGGGCGACGGCACGCGCGGAGGACGAGGATGGGACTGCTCGACGGCAAGACGGCGCTCATCTTCGGTGTCGCCAACGATCACTCGATCGCCTGGGGCATCGCCGAGGCCCTCCATGCCGAAGGCGCCGAAGTCGGCTTCTCGTCGGTCGAAAGCCTGATCGAGAAACGGGTCCGCCCGCTGGCGACGTCGATCGGCTCGACCTTCGTCGAGCCATGCGACGTGCAGTCCGACGACCAGATCCGGGCCGTCTTCGCGCGCTGGGCGGCGACCCACGGCTCGCTCGACATCCTCGTCCACGCGCTGGCATACGCACGTCGAGAGGATCTCGAGGGCGGGTTCGTCGACACCTCGCGCGAGGGGTTCGCGCTGGCCCTCGACGTGTCGACCTACTCGCTCGTGGCGCTCGCGCGCGAGGCACGTCCGCTCCTCCGGCACGGGTCGTCGATCATCACCCTGTCCTATTACGGCGCCGAGAAGGTCGTCGCCAACTACAACGTCATGGGTGTCGCCAAGGCGGCGCTGGAGGCGTCCGTCCGCTACCTCGCCGCGGACCTGGGCCCGGACGGGATCCGAGTGAACGCAATCAGCGCCGGACCCGTTCGGACCCTGGCCGCGTCGGGGATCGCCGGGTTCAAGGGCATGTATCGCGGGTTCGCCGAGATCGCTCCGCTGCGGGCCAACATCACGCCCGAGGACGTCGGGCGGAGTGCGCTGTACCTCGCCTCCGACCTCTCGAGCGCGGTGACCGGCGAGACGCTCTACGTGGACGGTGGGTTCAACATCGTGGGTGTGCCGTCCGGCGACTGACCGCCTGTGGTGCGGACCGGTCCAGCTCGTTCTGCGCGAGTCGCGGCCGGGACCGGTGTGCGTCACATGACTGTTACGGACGACCGAGGCCCCTCCGTTCCCTGGATCCAGCTCATCTTGTGCCAATGCCGACACATTTCGGTCGTTTCGTGCATGTCACGCACGGGCTCGACCCGAATTCCGGGCTGATGGGGCCATCCACGTCGGTTACGGTCGTCCCACGCACCGATGCGATCGGTGCCGAGACGTTCTAACGCGACCCTACCAGCCGAACGAGTCCGGGCCGCCCTTGATCGGACCGACGATGCGCGACGTGACCCAGCCGCCGTAGAAGTGGCCGGGCTGGGGTGTGGCACGTTCTTCGCCGACCCACGCCTCGTCCACGCGGCCTGCGTAGAAGGCCAGGTAGTCGCGGATCGCCTCGTAGCCCGGGTTCGGGTCGGGGTAGGACCAGGCTACGTTGTGGATCACGCGGCCGTTGGCCTCGTAGTGGTGGTAGCTGGCGGTGCCCTTCCACTCGCAGAACGAGGTGTGCGGGCTCGTCTCCAGGCGATCGAACCGGACGTCCTCTGGCGGGAAGTAGTAGACAGGGGCGCCGGCCGTCTCAAGGACCCGGAACCCACGCATCGTCTCGGCAAGGATCTCGCCGTCGACGATCACGCGCAGTCGTTCAGGGACCGCGTCGACGCGGGGCGGACGCGGGTAGTCCCAGACCAATTCCTGGCCCGGTCCGGGCACGACCCGTTCGCTCGGACCTGGACGCGTCCCGGCCACCACCCTCGTCTCGAAGCTCGACTTGACCATCGTCCGTTCCCTTCAACAGTGACTAAAGTGGGTTCCGCCAGCCGGACTTGAGCCGGATCCCATGATCAGTCGTGAGGAATGTAGCGACAGACGAGCCGGTCAGATTGGAACGTAGGAGCAATAGCCCGATGGTCGCTTTGATGATTCTAGGTATTGACCCGTGTATGACGCTGCCGCGGCCCTGTTCATAGCCCCCGCGGCAGCACCAGTGGTCGTGCTGCTTGGGACACGCGCATAGCTGTCAATTTCGGGTCGTAGAGCAGGCCCGAGGCTACGGGGAATGATCGCCCTCGAGGAGGACCCTCGGGACCCGACGACCAGCAGTCTCATCTGGGGGATCGGCTTCGTGGCGCTCGGCCAGGTCCTCGTGCTGATCATTGTCCTCGAGAATGTTGGTCGGGGGCCTGAGGGTCGATTGGCGACCGTTGTAGCAATCCTGGAGTTGGGGTTTGTCGTCGCATTGGATGCTTGCTCTAGTTCGGGTAACCCGACGGGCGCAATCACTGACATCGCTGCGGTCAGGGGATTGAGACCAGACCGCCCGGGCCGGGTCTCAGTCCGCCAAGGCCGCTGAACAACCGGCGCATCGTCCCGCGATCGACAGATGGGTGACGTCGACCGCGAATTCGCGCTTTCGTGCCAGCGTCGACACCAGGGCGGCCGCTTCCTCCGCCTGGATCTCCCACGTCGTCCCGCACGCGGTGCAGTGGAGGTGACCGTGGACGGCGCTCGGGAGGACGTGGAATTCCTCCCGCCCGTCCGCCCCGTGGCTATGACTCAATAGCCCGAGTTCCTCGAGCACGTCCAGCGTCCGGTAGACGGTCGACGGGATCGTCCCCGGGTCGATCTCACGACAGCGCTCGATCAGCTCGGCTCCGGTCACATGACCGTCGGATCGCGACAGGACGTCGATGAGCGTCCGCCGCTGTGGGGTCCAGCGAAGCCCGCGCGCCCGCAGTCGCTCCGGGACGTCCGACCACGACGTGCCGGGCGCCGATCGGAATGATCCGGGAGCGTCCATCGCGCGTAAGGATAGTCGAGGGGTGCAACGTCTCTCAAATGCAAGGTGTTGCGATATGGCCTTGCCTCCGCTACTCTCGGTAGTCTCCCCGTGAGGATGTCCGCGTGATCGATCTCATCGGCGCCACCGCCGCCATCGCCCCGACCGCCGCCGATCTTGGGGTGCTGCTGACAGGTCTCCTGCTGGGCGTCCGCCATGGCATCGACTGGGACCACATCGCCGCCATCACGGATATCACCAGCACGACCGCGGCCGCCGGCATGGCCGATGCGGCCCATGTCGAACAACACCTGACCGTCTCCGGGCACAGCCACGCTCATGGCGGCGAGATCGAGATCCGTGCCCACGACGCGGGGCCGGGCGGCGCGACGCTCGCCCCGTCGCTCGCGGCGCGGCCCGCGCTCGGCCGAACGCGGTTCATGTCAGGTCAGGCCGATGCGATCCGGCTCGGGACCCTGTACGCCCTTGGCCATGGGGTCGTCGTCATCGCCCTGGGCCTGGCCGCGATCGCCTTCGGGGCCCTCCTGCCCGACTGGCTCGACCCACTGATGGCGCGGATCGTCGGCTTCACGCTCGTCGCGCTGGGCCTGTGGGTGATGTATTCGATCTATCGCTATGCCCGCGCGGGCGAGCGCTTCCGGCTGCGCAGTCGGTGGATGCTCGTGTTCGACACCATCCAGTACGCGTGGCGCCGATTCCAGGCGCGGATCCACGGCCACGAGCACGTCGAGCCCCTCGAGATGAGTTCGTACGGCGCGAAGACCTCGTTCGGCGTCGGGATGGTCCACGGGATCGGTGCCGAGACGGGGACCCAGGTGCTGATCATCGCCGCGGTCGGCGGTGCCTCGAGCGCCGGGCTCGGCGTCCCGATGCTGTTCGCCTTCGTGCTTGGCCTGCTGATCTCGAACTTCGGCATCGTCATGATCAGCTCGGTCAGTTTCGTGTCGAGCCAGGCTCGGGAGCGGCTGTACGTCGGCATCGGTGCCGTCGCGGGGTTGTTCAGCCTGTTCGTCGGCACGATCTTCCTGTTCGGGCTGGAGGGAACGCTGCCGGACATGGGTGCGATCCTCCCGTTCTGAGCGGCACGCCGCGTCGCACCGGGCGCCAGACGCTGAGGTCAGTCGCCGCCGCGGATCTCGAACCGGTCCAGCCGAGCGCTGGCCAGGATGACTGATCCGACCAGCACGATCGCAAGCACGGCGACGCACACGGGAAAGGCGAGTGGATCGCCCGGGATGTCGGCGCCGAACGCGGACGCCAGACCGAGCGTCGCCTGGCGGATCGACAGGAAGCGCGTGCCCTCGAGCAGCCCCGACAGGGCACCCTCCCACAGCAGCGTGTAGGCCAGTCCGAGCAGGAGCGCCCGCGAGGTGAACACGCTGAGGGTCACGAACGCCGCGGCGTACGCCGACCCACCGATGAGGCAGGCGAGGGCGAACGCGAACGTCGAGCCGAGTGAACCGGCGCCGAACCCGCCGACGAGCAGCCCCGTCAGCACGATCGACGGCGTGACGAGCGCCGCCGTCAATGCCGCCGCCACGACGATCTTGGCCAGCGCGATCCGCCAACGGGCGATCGGCTTGATCATGAGGTAGACCGCGGTCCCGTCCTCGATCTCCGACCCGAGCGCCGCCGTCCCGACGATGAGCGCGACCAGGGGCATGACCGTCCGCACGATGAGCGCATCGAGGACGCGATCGCCGTCGGGGTGGCCGCCGCTCAGGCGGATGATCACGCCGATGAGCACGGGCACGCTCACGAGCAGGACGAGCAGCAGGGTCCGACGCCGGCCGAGGAGGCCGCGCAGGGTGACCTCGATGAGTGTCCCCAGCACGCTCATCGGCGGACCAGGTAGCTGAACACGCTCTCGAGCGAGTCGTCGGTCGGTGCGACCTCGAACAGGCTCACGCCATTCGCGCGGGCGATCTGCGGGAGCGCCTTGGTGAACGCCTCGTATGCCGCTGTGCGGACGGCCACACGACCGCCCGCGAGTTCCGCGCCGAAGACGGCCGGGTCGGCCATCAGCGCGGCGGCGAGACGCCGATCGTCGGACGAGCGGACCGTGAACGTGTGCGGTCGGTCCGTCATCAGCCGGCGGATCGAGCGGAAGTCCCCGGCCGCCGCCAGCCGCCCCGCGTACACCACGAGGATGGAGTCGGCGAGTCGCTCGACCTCTTCGAGGATGTGCGATGAGAACAGGATCGTCCGGCCCTCGGCCGCCATCGATCGCAGCAGCGACATCATGTGCAGCCGCTGGCGCGGGTCCATCCCGTTGAACGGCTCGTCGAGGAGCAGGATCCTCGGGTCATGGACGAGCGCACCGGCGACCTTGGCCCGCTGGCGCATGCCCTTGGAGTAGGTCCGGATCGGGCGATCGGCCGCGTCGGTCAGTTCGACCGTGGCGAGGGCCCGGTTCGCCGCGGCCTCGGGATCGACGAGACCCTGGAGGCGGGCGTTCAGGACCGCGAATTCGCGACCGGTCAAGTAGCCGTGGACCGCCTCGCGCTCGGGCACGAGGCCGATCGAGCGGTACATCTCCGGGCGGCGCCAGGCGGTCTCGCCCAGGACGACCACCTTGCCCGATGACGGGGCGAGGAGCCCGGCCATCAGGTGGAGCAGCGTCGACTTGCCCGCGCCGTTGGGACCCAGCAGGCCCGTCACGCCCGGGCCCAGGCCGAACGAGATGTCGTTGACGGCGACGACGTTGCCGTACCAGCGCGAAACGTGGTCGACCTCCAGCGCCGGCGGGGGTGCCGGCGGGCGCGGAGCCGCGGGTGCCGACGGGCTCATCACGTCGGGATCCGCAGGTAGCGTCGGATGGTCAGGCCCACGCAGCCGACGATGCCGATCGCCGCGGCGGCCAGGTACACCCAGCCGGGCAGGTCGAGCGCAGCCACGGTGGCGCTGTCGGGACTCGACCCGAAGATCGCGGCATTCGTGCCGTCCAGGATGTCGCTGGGGCTGAACACGACGATGAAGGCCGCCAGGTCCTGGCTGGCCTGGTTGGCGACGAGGTTCAGGATGATCGGCGGGATGATCAGGACCGCGATGATCGTGGCCGTCGCGTAGGCACGCCGCGGCGTCCACGCTGCGATCAGGCCCGACAAGGCGCCGAGCAGCCCTGCTGACAGCACCGCCTGGAACAGGAATCGCGGGACCTGACCGGCCTCCTCGGAGATGCCCGTCAGCGGATCCGGAGCGACCAGCACGCGCCCGACCAACAGGATGATGTACGGCGAGATCTCCAGGATGAGCAGTGCGACGAACAGGCCGCCGAGCTTCGCCACCGCGTAGTCCACGCGGGCGAGCACGCGCGAGAAGTACAGCGGCAGGACGCCGAAACGCTGGTCGCGACCGAACAACTCGGGCGCCTGTGCGGCGCAGAACAGCAACACCAGCGTGACCACGACGCCGTGATAGGTCGAGTACCGGATCGGCGACGCGTCGTCGAGGACGCCGCCGGCCTGCCCCGCCTGGGCCGCCAGCGCCGCGATGCCGACCGCCAGCAGGGCGGGCAGGATCGCCAGGCCGTAGAGGATGAACGGCGCGATCTTGGCCCGACCGCCCCGACCGATCCCGTAGCACGACCGCACGGTGTGGTTGAACAGCGCGACGACCGCGCTTCGACGTCCGAGCCGGGGACCGCCATAGCGCTGGTACCCGAGGTCGTAGATGCTGCCGCCAAGGTTGCTCGCCCGGATCGACGATGGCTGGAGCGGCGTGGCCGGCGTGTCGCTCATCGTTGCCCGCCCGCCGCCACCGGTTCGTCGTCGCGGAACAGGTCCTCGAGGCTCCGTCGGCGCTGCTCGAGCCGGACGAGCGACAACCCGAGGTCGGCGATCGCGTCGCGCACGAGGTCGTAGGGTTGCTCGTCGGCCGCGTCGACGAGGACGGTGCGACCGTCGGCCGCCGCCTGCAGTCCGCGCGCGACGAGGTTCGCCACGAGCGCTTCCTGGCCCTCCTCCACCTCGATGGCGAGCACCCCCGTCCGCTCGGTGAAGCTGCCGAGTGGCGCGGCGCGCACGAGGCGGCCGGCGTCGATCGCCACCAGGTACTGACACACGCGCTCGATCTCGCCGAGCAGGTGACTCGCCACGAGGATCGCGATGCCGAACTCCGTGCCGGTCCGCCGGACGAGGTCCAGCATCTCGTCACGACCGGCTGGATCGAGGCCGTTGGTCGGCTCGTCGAGGAGCAGCAACCGAGGGTCGTGGACCAGCGCCTGGGCCAGCTTCACCCGCTGTTTCATCCCCGTCGAATAGCCGCCGATGGCCCGATATCGCTCCTCGTACAACCCGACCAGGCGCAGGACCTCGGCAGTCCGCTCACGGGCAGCCGTGCTCGGCAGGCCGGACATCCGGGCCATGTGGGTGACGAAGTCGGTCGCGGAGATGTCGGGCGGGAGGCAGTCGTATTCGGGCATGTAGCCGACGAACTGTCGGATGGCCACCCCGTTGGAGCGCACGTCGAGGTCCATCACCGCGGCGTCGCCGCTCGTCGGTGGCAGCAGTCCCAGGAGGATCTTGATGAGAGTGCTCTTGCCCGCGCCGTTCGCGCCGACGAGGCCGATGATGCCCGGCTCCAGGTCGACCGTCAGGCCATCGAGCGCGGTGACCCCTTGCGGGTAGCGAAGGGTCAGGTCTCGAAGCGAGATCAGGGCCATGGCCCAAGCGTAACCGGGGGCGCCCGGCTCGTTCGGGTCAGTCGAACCGGAGGCTGTCGACCACCGATCCGGCGGTCGGCAGGATGTCTCGCAGGGCCGACCCGTCCACCGGCTCGATGGCGATGACCAGCGGCCCACCGCGAGCCTCGACGACCAGCAGGCGCGTCGTTCCGTACGTTTCGAGGAAGTACGTCTGGGCCCCGGTGCCGAACAGCGCCACGCGCTCGGATCCGCCGGGCCTGAGCTCCAGCACCGTCGTGCGCCGCTTGTCCACGCGGACGGTCTCTGTCCGACCGCCGGTCACGCCGCGGGTCGCCACGAACGCGTCAGCCAGACCCCGCGCCGAGTTCGGTGCGGCGACCAGGCGCCCGTCCGGGAAGACGACGGCGATGCCGCTGGCGATGGTCAGGAAGCCGTCATCCCGGCCGAGCACGACGAGATGGCCATCCGACGACGGCCGTCGACCAGCCCTCGCCGAGCGTGAAGCGGACGGCGGGCTCGAAGGCCGCGGGTTCGTAGGATCCGGGGTCGAGGCCGCAGGCGATGTCGAGGATCGGTTGGCACAGGTCGCTGGTCCCGCGGTTCGTCGGCGCTTTCGCGGTCGGCGTCGGCGGCACGGCCGTCGGCTTCGCGGTCGGTGCGGCCGTGGGCGCCGCGGTCGCGGTCGGTCGGGGCGTGCCGGTCGGCTTCGCGGTGGGTCGTGGCGTTCGCGTGGCCGCCGGCGTCTCGCTGGCGAGTGCGACCGCCGCATGGTCGTCGCGCCCAGGCAACGACGCCACGAAGATGGCTCCGACGACCACCGACACGACGGCCAACAGGACGACCAGTGGTCCCGCGACGGCCGGTGGAGCGCGCCGGACCGAGGCGGGAGCCGGTCCAGACGCCGAGCGTGGGCGGAGCGGGGCGGCGGTCGCGACGCCGCCGGCGGACCCGGCCACCGCGGCGGTCGCCACCGCCGTCGGGGTCACGAAGGTGTCGGTCGGGCTCGACGGGTCGGGGTGGGCGACGAGTGGTTCGAGGGCCTCAGCGAGCGCGTTCCCGTTCGGGTATCGGCGGGTCGGATCGGGGTCGAGTGCCCGCGACCACGATCGCGTCGAGCGCGGCCGGGACGTCAGGGCGGATGGCTCGCGGCGACGGCGCCGGTGCATCGATGCGAGCGGCCGCAAGCGTGGCCGTCGTGTCGCCGCTCCAGGCGCGCTGGCCGGTCAAGGCCTCGTACAGGACGAGGCCCACGCCGTAGACGTCGGACGCCGCGGTCGTCACCTCGCCCTTGGCCTGTTCGGGGCTGAAGTAGTGGACGGAACCGAGCGTCGTGCCAGGGACTGTTCCCTCTGCGTCCGCGGCCAATCGGGCGATCCCGAAGTCGGTGACCATCGCCCGGCCGTCGCGTGCCAGGACGATGTTCCCGGGCTTGACGTCGCGATGGACGATCGCGCGGATATGGGCCACGCCGAGGGCGCGCGCGACGTCCAGCCCGATCCGTGCGACCTCGGCCGGCGGGAGACGACCCTCCCGTCGCAGCCTGGCGGCGAGATCCTCGCCCTCGATCATCTCCATCACGAGGAATGGCTGGCCCCGATCCGTGCCCGTCTCGAGACAGGCCACGATGTTCGGGTGGCGCAGGACCGTCTCGGCGAGGGCCTCGCGCCGGAAGCGGTTCGCGATGTCGGTGTCGGCGATGACCTCGGGGCGGAGCAGCTTGACCGCGACCGTTCGGTCGAGCCGCGTGTCAACGGCGCGATGGACGGTCGCCATCCCGCCGACGCCGATGACCTCGCCGAGGCGATACCGGTCGCCGACCAGCCGGCCGACATCGGTTGCGGGCGAGGGATCGCTCGGCTGCGTCACGAGGCGACGATAGCCGACCTCCGTCAAATGAGAGCCGGCGCGCCTATAGACTGGTGCCGAGGTCGACTCGCCGTGCGCCGTGCGACCGTGCTGAAGGAGTCACGCCGATGCCGTTGACCGAAGAGCTCCTCGCCGACGAGAAGATGGTGTTCGAGGCGAAGAAGCACTGGATCTCGCCGGTCCGGGACTCGGTGGTCCCGGCCCTGCTGATCGTCGGTGCCGCGTTCGTCGGCTGGCTCTCGCCGGATGGGGACGGGATCTTCGGCTTCGTGGGCAGCGTGCTGGACGTCATCAAGGTCATCATGTTCGTCGTCGGGGTCGTCTGGATCGTCTACAACGTGATCGCCTGGCGCACGGCCGCATTCGCTGTCACGAATTACCGTGTGATGCGCGACGAAGGGCTCGCCCATCGCCGGTCGTCGACGACCCTCTTGACCTCGCTCAGCGACGTCAAATCGGTGGTGCCGTTCATGGGCGCCCGGCTGGGCTACGGCGACATCGAGATCCTGACGCAGTCCGGTTCGGCGGGCGCGGACCGGTTCCGGTCGATCACGTCGCCCGTCGAGTTCCGGGCGGCGATCCTGGAGCAGAAGATGTCTGGTGGGACGCGAACCGGGTCGGGGGCGGGGGCTGCGGCGCCCGCGGGGGCTGCGCCGGCTCCGCAGACGGCTTCGTTGTCGGCCGATTCGGCGGCGGCCCTCGCGAGCCTCGCCGACCTGCACGACCGAGGGGCGATCACCGACGCCGAATACGACGCGAAGAAGACGGAGATCCTCGCCCGGATGTGAGCGGGGGATCGGAGAGGAAGCGAGGTTCGAACTCGTGACAAGCAGCGACACGGCTGACCGAGCCAAGAGCACGCCCGTGCCCGAAGCGCCCTACCGCCGCGTGCATGTGATCGTCAACCCAGCATCGGGCCGGGACGAGCCCATCCTCAACGTGCTCAACGACGTCTTCCGCCAGCACGAGGTGGACTGGGACGTCAGCGTGACCCACAAGTACGGGGATGCCGCAGCCCAGGCCCGGCAGGCCGTCGAGGACGGCGTCGACCTGGTCGCCGCGTATGGCGGGGACGGCACCCAGCACGAGATCGCCAACGCGCTCGTGCAGGCGGCCGTCGAGACGGGGCGTCGGATGCCGATGGGCATCCTGCCCGGGGGGACCGGCAACGGGTTCGCCCGCGAGATGGGTGTCCCCAAGACCCTGCGCGAGGCTACCGACGGTCCTGTGCACGAGCTCGAAGACCCGCGCCGTCGACGTGGGCCGACTCCGCGAACTCGGGCAGGCGACCGTCGGCGACCGGTACTTCGTCCAGCGGCTGTACGTGGGGGTCGAGCCCGAGGAGCAGACGAGTCGCGAGCTCAAGGACCGGTACGGGGTCTTCGCGTACCTGGTGAATGCCGCTCGGCACGCGTCGAGACAGCAAGGCCGTCCACTACCACGCCGAGCTGGACGGCGAGTCCATCGACTTCGACGCCACGAAGGTCTATGTCATCAACTCCGGGATGATGGGGACCGGGCTCCAGATCACCCACACGTACGCCGTCGATGACGGGTTGCTCGACTGCTTCCGGATCGACCAGCATGACTACGCGACCATCGCCGCGGCCGCGGTCCGTTTCCTGGACCTGCCCGTGTCGCTCGACGAAGTTCCATCGGCAGTGCCGGACGATCACGATCGAGACCGAACCCGACCAGCCCGTCTGGACGGACGGCGAGTACGTCGGGCGCACCCCGCTGACGGTCGACGTCATGCCGGGGGCCCTGACCGTTGTCGTCCCCTGAGCCGCGACCCAGACTATCCCCGTTCCACCGGGCGTTCGACCGCCTGTACCCGGCGATCCGGTTCACCTACGAACGGCTCCTGGGCCACGCCTGGTTCTCGCAGATCGAACCCCGGCTCTGGCTGGGCGGTGCGCCAACATACCGGCGCGACTACGAGGCGCTCCTGTCGCTCGGGATCACCGCGGTGCTTGATACCCGGGCGGAGCGAACGTCCGAGCTCGCCTTCTACGACACGCATGGCATCACGCACCGCCAGTTCCCGGTGCCGGACGTGACCGTCCCGGACGAGGCCGTCCTGACGGAGGCGGTCGCCTGGATCGACGACCAGCTCGCGGACGGCCGGACGGTGCTCATCCACTGCGCGAAGGGGAGGGGTCGCTCCGCGACGGTGGTCGCCGCCTACCTCATGAAGACCGAAGGGATGAGCTTCGACGCGGTGCGCGACCTGCTGCGTTCGAGGCGAAGCCTGGTCAAGCTCGAGGACCGGCACCGTCGCGTGCTGGAGTCCTGGGTCGCCACCTCGGGCGGTCGAGTCGAGCCGACCTGAACGGCGCCGGATGAGGCACGAGGCGCCGGCTGCTTGAGGTCGGGCTTGGAGCGGGAGACGAGGTTCGAACTCGCGACATGCAGCTTGGAAGGCTGCCGCTCTGCCAACTGAGCTACTCCCGCCCGAGGTGGGGTGAAGTCTACCAGTCGTTCCTCGACGACCGGCGTCGACGGGCGGATGCAGGTCGTCGGGACGCGCGGAACACGCGTCCTGCGCCACGCCGCGGCGCGAACGACAGAGGCGACCCGTCAGAGGGCGGGTCGCCTTGTCTCTGGCGGGATGGCGACTGCCTCAGCCGATCGCCAGCTTCGCCTCATGACTGATGCCATGCCGCACGGTCGCGGCCGCCCAGAGGCCGATCGTGGCAATCACGAGGATGGCGAGCGTCTCCTCGGTCGCCTGGGTGACGGTGATGGCGCCGCACACGAGCGCAACGAGGCCGCCGAGCGAGGCGAGAGCCAGGTAGAGCTTGGATCCAGCGAGCAGCGCCGCGAAACCCGGGACGACCGCGGAGGCGGAGGCGATGAACCCGAGCGCCAGCACGATCAGCGCAACCGAGCTGGCTGTGAGCGCACCGAGGAAGCCGGTAAACCAGAGGACATAGACGAGAGTCGCGATCGCGACGAGCACCGTCGCGATCCGGTCTCGCATCGGGATGGACATGTGAGCCTCCTAGTTGGTGGAAGCCAGCGGGGCGACATCGCTCCGCTGCGACCGATAGAGCGCCCCGACGACCAGCGCCAGGCCGAGCACGATCAGAACGAGAGGACCGACCTCGGTCGTGAGACCGGCGACCGTGAAGATGCCCGCCGACAGGGCGACCACCCCGACGACGATGGTGGTGCCGTATGCACCAAGTCCCATCCAGGCACGGACCGCGCTCGCCCCGAGCAGCACGATCCCCGCCGCGATCAGCCACGCTCCGTCGGGCATCGCCGGCATCAGGCTGACGGCACCGATCGCCACGAACAACAGGCCCCACCCGATCGTATCGACGCGATCACTGATGGCCGCCCTGGTCGTGGCTTCGTTGGCAGTTGTTGTCATGGACCATTCCTCCAGATTCGATCTCCGATGACGCCATACTGAATGAGTCGTTCAGTTTCTTTCCAGTGCCATTTGGCACATCCACGATCACGAGCTATCGTTCACAATGAGTGAGCGGTCATTCATCGTGAGTAGACGAGGACGAGCCGGATGCCGAGGATCACCGCCGAACGAGAGGCAGCCACACGGCAGTCGATCCTCCGGGCCGCGCGCGACGTGTTCGTTGCCAAGGGGTTCCACGAGGCGACTACGCATGACGTCGCCCGCGCCGCTGGTCTATCGGTCGGTTCGATCTACACGTACTTCGCGAGCAAGGACGAACTCATCCGCGAGTGCATCCTCGCGGCGAACAAGGCGGAGAGCGATGCTGTGCTCCAGGACATCCGATCGGACGGCTCGTCCCGGACCAAGCTCAGCCGCGCGATCGCCGGCTGGTATCGGTACACGATCGAGGCACCTGGCGTGCCGGCGTTCCTTGCCGAGGCCTGGGCGGCCGCGTCGCGCAAGCCATTGATCCGCGACATGGTCGCCCAGCGACGTGAACGGATCGCGACCGTCGCGATGGTCATGTTCCAGGAGGGCGTCGCAGCGGGCGAGTTCCCAGCGATCCTTGACGTGGAGACGACCGCTCGTGCGCTGGCGGCGCTCCTTGATGGCATCGTGCTGGAGTGCATCAGCTCCGGCGTGCCGCCGACCCGGGCGGACGTCGAACGACGAGCCCTGCTGCTCGTTGGGCTTGCCGTCTAGGAGGGGCCCGCCGACGCGCCGACATGTGCGGCGTTGAGACCCCAGGCAGGCATCCACGGTGTAGCCCTCGAGCGGCGATAGCGAGCCGGTGCAAGTCCGTCGGTCGCCGCCTTGACCTTCAAGTGGCTTGAAGGTGGTACGGTCCGCACCGGCCTGGCTAGCTTCACATCTCGGCCGCAGCAGCACTGCCCTTGACCTACCCGGCATGACTTAGCATTGAGCTTGAGAAGCTGCCGCTCCTCCGCCGCGGTGCACGCCGTCAGGCCCGCGCTCCAGATGGTCGGCAGCCGGTCAGGAACGGATCGCGTCGCCAGTTCAGGCCGTTGGTCTCTAGCCACCGCCGCCGGCCGGGCACACCCTACGAGCATGTCGACTCGAAGGAACGCATGGGTGGCCGCGACCGTCGCTGCGCTGGCAGCAGGAGCGACCGCAGCCGTCGGCCGGAGCCTCGTGCGCCGCTACCGGCGAGATCTTCAGGCCGCCCGGTCCCGCCTATCCGCCACGGTCACGACGCGGATCGCGACCGGTTTCGGTGACGTCGAGTACGCCGAGCGTGGCACCGGCAAGCCGTTGCTGATCAGTCATGGCATCTTCCAGGGCTGCGAGAGTGCGATGCTCTTCCGCGACCTGTTCCCGGGTCGGCGGATCATCGCTCCATCGCGGTTCGGCTACCTGGGCTCGGACATGCCACCCGGAGCGACGCCGGCGGACCAGGCCGACGCCTTCATCGCCCTGCTCGATGCGCTCGCGATCGCCCAGATCGACGTCGTCGGCGTCTCCGCCGGCACTACGTCGGTGCTCCAACTTGCCCTACGCCACCCTGAACGGGTCCAGCATCTCGTCATCCTGTCGGGCAACCTTCCGGGAAGCCCGACCGCGATCGTCCAACCCTCCTGGGCGCGGATCGTGAACCGGCAACTCCCCATCTGGCTGATCAAGACGTTCCTTCCATCCACGATGGCCTTCCTGTCGGGAGTGCCAAGGCGATTGCCGATGTCCAGCGACGATGCCCTGTTCGTGGCCGCGTTCATCGATAGCTTCTTTCCGATCGTTCCAAGAGTCCGCGGCATCGACTTCGACGCGTTCATCTCGAACGCGGACGTCAACGGCTATAGCCTCGAGGCGATCACTGTTCCGACCATGATCGTCCACGCCAAAGACGATCCGCTGGTCTCGTACGAGGCCGCCGAACGTGCCGCGGGACGCATCCCCGGGGCTCGCCTGACAAGCCTCGAGACCGGCGGCCATCTCCTGATCGGACAAACCCAGACGATCCAGCGGCAACTCGCGAGCTTCCTCAGTCCCGGGGTGGCCAGCAGTCGCTCCCAGACGTCGATGCGAGTCGCCCTGGACGACCACGGCGTGTTGGCGAAGGGCACTTGAACGACCGGACCCTCTCGCGCCCGACGCCGTCTGCTCGCTCCCGAGATCGGTCCTCCAGGTGGAACATCGGGAACGGCCGGAGTACCACCGGTCGCCCTGGCGTTCGAGCGAGTAGCGTAGGCGCACCCGGCATTACCTGGCATTGAGCTTGGACGCTGCCGCTCTGCTGGGAGGCCTCGCAGCGGATCCGGAGCCTGAGAGCCGCAGCACGCTCGCGTCGCGCACTTCCCGCCCCCAACGATCGCGCCGCTCGGTGGCAGTGTCCGGTGCAGCCAGAGTGAAAATCAGGCTTCGGAGGTGGCCTCGACGGCGTTGAACTTGTCGCGCGTGGCGCTCCATCCGCAAGTTCGTGCAGCGCGGCCTCAGAGGGAGATCCCGGCTCCGCCGAGTAGGTGACGAGCGTCAGTCCCGGATCGGCCGGCAGTTCCATCAGCTCGTAGCCCACGGTCAGGTCACCGACAAGAGGGTGGTTGAGGCGCTTCGTGCCGGAGCGGTGGAAGCGAACGTCATGGCTGGCCCAGCGGACGCGGAACTCGTCGCTGCGCGTGGACAGCAGCCCGACAACGTCCGACAGGGCGCGGTCGTATGGGTTGCGCCCAGCCGCGCCGCGGAGGACGCGCGACGGTCTCGTTGGCGACCTTCTCCCAGTCGACGTAGAACGTCCTCGCTCGCGGATCGAGGAACAGGAAGCGCGCCGTGTTCGGCGGTCGAATGGGGTCCCGGTACACGTCGGAATAGATCGCGGTCGCGAGCGCGTTCGCATACACGATGTCCCCGCGTCCGTTCTGGACGAACGCGGCAACGCCGGACATCGCATCGACGATGCGCGCGATGCCCGGGCGGACTCGCTGCGGGGCGGCGCTGCGTCGCGGGGTTCGTTCGTCGTTCGCAGCGCGCACGAGATCGAGCAGGTGGGCTCGCTCGGCGTCGTCGAGTTGGAGGGCGCCACTCACCGCGTGTAGCACCTCGTCCGAGACCCCGCCGGCGTTACCGCGTTCGAGCCGTGTGTAGTACTCGACGCTGATGCCCGCCACGAGCGCCACCTCCTCGCGCCGCAGGCCGCTCACCCGGCGGTGACGGCCGAACGTCGGCAGACCCGCGCGCTCGGGCGTGATCTTGGCTCGACGGGTGGTCAGGAACTCGCGGATCTCGTCGCTGTTGCTCATGTCCGGGACACCGTACGCCCCTCGTGACCTGTCTGAGAGTCTCTCGCAATACCCCTATCAGCCGTGACTTCCTCGACCGGGATCACGGTGCTTCGATGGTCCCGACAACGAACACGGGCAAACCCCCTCGACTCGAAGGAGATCCGATGACCGACAAGAAGGTCTGGCTCATCACCGGCGCCGGGCGCGGCATGGGCGTCGACATCTCGAAGGCCGCGCTGGCGGCCGGCAACGCCGTCGTCGCGACCGGACGCAACCCCGAGGCCGTGAACGCCGCACTCGGCGCGTCCGACGACCTGCTCGCGGTGACGCTCGACGTCACCAAGCCTGACGACTCGACAGCCGCCGTCCAGGCCGCCGTCGAGCGCTTCGGCCGCATCGACGTCCTCGTCAACAACGCCGCCAACTTCTACGCCGGCTTCTTCGAGGAGCTGACACCCGAGCAGATGGACCGCCAGCTCAGGACGACGCTGTACGGACCGATGAACGTCACCCGGGCAGTGCTCCCTGTCATGCGCCGGCAGCGCTCGGGCCACGTCATCACGATCTCGTCTTCGGCGGGTCTGGCCGGCTTCGAGTTCGGCACCGCCTACGCTTCGTCCAAGTTCGGCATCGAGGGCTGGATGGAATCGCTGCGGCCGGAGGTCGCGCCGTTCGGCATCCACACGACGGTCGTCAACCCCGGCTTCTTCCGGACCCAGCTCCTGTCGCCCGAGTCTACGAACTACGCGGCACCCTCGATCGACGACTACGCCGAGCGCCGGACCGCGCTCATCGCCGGATGGAGCGCACAAGACGGCAAGCAGACGGGTGACCCGACCAAGCTCGCCGGTGCGTTGATCAGCGTGGCTAACGAAGCGCCGCCACGCCGCCGGTTCATCGCCGGCGCCGACTCGATCGGGTCCACGGAGCAGAAGGTCGCCGAGCTGCAAGCCGACATCGACCTCAACCGCGAGCGCTTCATCTCGCTCGACGTCACGGAGTGATGACCATGCCCACCTGGGCCAACGACAGCCTCGCCAAGGTCGGGAACGCCGAAGAGCTTGCCATCGCGTCGCGGCGTCCCGATGGCAGCCTCCGGCCGTACGTCACCATCTGGACGGTCCGCGTCGACGGGGACATCTACGTCCGCTCGGCCGCGGGTCCCGACAACCCCTGGTTCCGGCGAGCGCTCGCGTCCGGGGAGGGCCGTATCCGAGCCGGCGGCCTCGAGCAGGATGTCGCCCTCGAGGGCGCCGCGCCTGATGTCGCGGCCAGCGTCACCGCTGCATACCACGCGAAGTACGACCGCTACGGGCCGAGCATCGTCGGGACAGTCGTCTCGGCGGAGGCCGTCGCTTCGACCCTGCGGCTGGTGCCACGAGCCGGTTAGCCGACGGCCGGCCGGGAGGGCGACATCCGGCCCAGTCAGCTCTACCCTTGGCTCACCCGGCGTGACCTGGCATTGAGCTTGGAAGGCTGCCGCTCTGCCAACTGAGCTGCTCCCGCCCGAGGCGCGGCGAAGGTACCCGCTGATCCCGCCACGCCGCGTCGCGAAGTCTACCAGTCGTTCGTGGACGACTCGACGATGCAGGGCGCGCGGAGCCGAGACCCATCAAGCCCACGCCCAATGAAGTCGCTCCCGAGTCCCAGGGAGACACCCACGGGCGTGTGCGTGCCCGAACCCGCACGTCGTCCAGCCGATCAGGTTTCGCACCTGTCCGTAGTGGCCTGCTCCCGGATCCGAGTGCCTTGAGGAACGATCGCTGCGAGCGCGACCCGCGATGAGAAGGGGAAACGGTTGCCCCTCCGATCCGCCGAGAAGCTGATCCGAATCCCGGCCGAAGGACCGTCGTCGATACGGAACGTGCGCATCGCCCATCCGTCCGCCCATTGGTAGTAGGAGATCATGTCGAGACCACGGGCACGCTCGTCTTCATCAGGGTCGTAGGTCTCGAGGAGCGTCAGGCGAGTTCCGGCGTTCACGCGGTAACGGACTGGCGGCTCGCTGCCGTCGATCAGAACCAGCGTCGGGTAGGTGCAGTGTTCCGGGGCGACGATCATCGCTGCCACCGTCAGCGTCCATCCGCTCCCGATCTCATAGCCGGCAGGACTCGTGACCCATTCGGGCCAGTCAGACCTATCCCAGTCGAACCGCCGATGAGCGAGGTTCTCGTCATCGGGAGCCCGAGGCGGAGCCCAGGACGTGTCGGTCACGCCGGCAATTCGTCGCGCTGCGTCGAGGTTGCTCACCCCCGGATCTCGCCGAAGGTCATCCCCGAGGCACCGTGATACGCCCCGAACGCCAGCGGCGTCGCCTCCGCGATGAGCCGAGCGACGTCGATCGCGATCGCGCCGAGGCGGTCGGGGTCCGCCAGCACGGGTTCTCCGAACCCCACCAGGAGGTGCTCGGCGAGGTTCGCGCCAAAGGGACAGCGCAAGTCGTACGGAAATCCGAACTGGCCTGAGGGCGAGGCGCTTCCATCGCGTTCCACCCGAAGGTAGAGGATGTTCTCCCTGGACCGCCCGGGCACTGCTCCTGTTCGCCGCCGGAGAACAAGATCCTGGTCCCGCGTCGAAGACGTCGCTCGACGGGCGTCGAGTCCTCCGCGATGCCCTCAGGGACCCATCCGTAGTCCAGCATCGACTTGAACGCGAGGTCGATCACTGCCGCGAATGCAGTCCCAACCGTCGCGTTGCCGACGACGGCCGGCGAGGTCGTATCGTTGGCAATGCGATCGCTGATCCGACGGAGCAAGAGGCTCTTCGCGCTCCAGTAAGCCTCCGCCGTGCCGAACATTGAGCGACTGTGTCTGCTGCGGCTCGGCAGGACAATGGGCCCTTCGTCACGACGGCGAAAAGTGGCGGACGGCTCTTGCGGGCCACCGCAGTGAGCGCGGGACTTACCAACCGTCCTCGACGCACAAGGCGCTGGCGTTGATGCGCCCGTGTCGAAGCACTTCACCGGCCCTTGAGGCCCGAGTCCCACGCAGCGTGAAACAGCCGGTCAGAGCACGCCCAACGGAGCCCACATTCGAAGCTGTTGCGTCGTCGATACGCGTACTGAGCGGTGGCGGCACCCGTTCGGGGGCGGGCTGCCATCCGGCTGGCCGACCGAGCGAGTCGCTCAGCTGGTAGTGAGCGATACCCTGACGCGTGGCCCGCATCCTCCCCGATACGAAGTTCTACATTCCCCGTCCACGCGAGTCCTTGGTACGCCGCCCTCGACTGTCGGAGCGATTGAGGCAAGCGACGCATGCCAAGGTGACGCTCCTCTCCGCCCCGCCAGGCTTCGGCAAGACCACCTTGCTGGCCGACTGGTTAGCGGCCTCGGCCTCGGCCTCGGACGACGTAATCCCTGTATGGATCTCCCTCGACGCCACTGACAACGAGTCGGGAGCTTTTTGGTCCGGCGTGGCTACAGCGTTTCACCGAGCGGTGCCCACCGCGGAAGAGACATTCCTGATGGTGAATGGGCCCCAACCACCTCCCACCAGGGTGGTCGTGACGACCCTCTCCAACGAGCTTGGCTCGGTTGGATCCGACGTCCTCTTGGTGCTTGATGACTTCCATGTGATCGATGCCAGCGACATCCAGGACCAGGTGTCGTTCCTGGTCGACCACCTGCCGCCATCGGCGCACCTCGTGATCGCAACCCGCGCCGATCCATCGTTCCCGCTAGCTCGACTGAGGACGCAAGGGCAACTCGTAGAGGTGCGAGCCGCGGATCTGCGCTTCACGCGTGACGAGGCCGCTGCGTATCTAAATCTGGCGGCCGGCCTGGATCTCGAGGCAAGTCAGGTCGCAGCGCTGGAGGAGCGCACGGAGGGTTGGATCGCCGCACTTCAGCTGGCCGCTCTGTCAATGCAGGGTCGGGACGACGTGGATGCCTTCATTGCGGGCTTCACCGGGGACGATCGCTTCGTCGTCGACTACCTCGTCGAGGAGGTGCTGGAGCGCCAATCCGACGACGTGCGCCGGTTCCTCCTTTCGACCTGCATCGTGGATCGGCTTACGGGGGCCCTGTGCGATGCCGTCACAGGAGAGGATGGCGGTCAAAGCACACTCGAGGATCTGGATGGCCGGAACCTCTTTGTGATCCCGCTCGACGCGCGCCGCGAGTGGTACCGATACCACCACCTGTTCGCGGATGTCCTCCGGGCGCGCCTGTTGCGCGAGGAGCCGGACCGCGTCCCGGACCTCCATCGGCGCGCGAGCGTCTGGTACGAGCAGCGGGGACAGCGGTTTGAGGCCATTCGCCACGCACTCGACGGGGAAGACTACGAGCGGGC
>CAWHYQ010000003.1:0-571153 GCA_963833705.1 uncultured Chloroflexia bacterium
CTATGACGCGGTCAACGTCGCCCGCGCGCTCGACCTCGCCGCCGGTCGCCCCCTCGCGGAGCTGCCGAGCGAGGCGATGGAGGTGCGCGGGAGTCGGGCGCGGACCGGGCCGGCGGCGGATCCCGTCGGATGACCGTCACCGCGCGATCGCGTGCGTCGGCCGGGACCATCGCGCTGGCTGCCCTGGTCCCGGTCGGGCTGCTGATCCTGGCCGCGATCCTGCGCCTTCCGAGCCTCGCGACAAGGGCGACCTGGGATGCCGACCAGGGCCACGACATGCTCGTCCTTCGCGGCCTCGTGCACGACGGGATCGTGCCCCTCCTCGGGCCGCCGACATCGCTCGGCGACGTCCACCACGGCGCCCTCTACTACTACCTGCTCGCCCCGGTGGCGGCGTTGACCGGAGGCGATTCACCCTATGCCGTGACCGTGTTCATCGCGCTCGCGGGGATCGCCGCGGTGATCGTCACGTGGTGGCTGGCCCGAGCGATCGGCGGTCCGGTGGCGGGGCTCGTGGCCGGGCTGGCGATGGCGGTCTCGACCGCGGCCGTGGACGAATCGACCTTCATCTGGAACCCGAACCTGATCGCCCTGTCCAGCGCGGTGGCGCTGGCCGCCGCCTGGTATGCGTGGACGACAGGCCGGCGACGCTGGTGGCTGCTGGCGGCCGTCGGGACGGCCGTGACCGTCCAGTGCCACGTGCTCGGGATCGTCCTCCTGCCCGTGATCGGCGCGCTGCTCGCCGCCGACGCCCGATCTCGCCCGGCGGGACCCGCGCGCCGCGCGGTCTGGCGGATGGGCCTAGCCGGTCTGGCCATCGTCGCGATCAGCTTCCTGCCGCTGGTCGTCCACGAACTGACCAGCGACTTCTCCGAGGTCCATGCCGCAATCGACTACCTCCGCGCCGGCGGCGACCCCACGGCGCTCGGACCCATCGCGCGGTTCGTCGTCATCGGGGCCAGGGTGCTGTCGTGGCCGCTGGCTGGCCTCATCACGGACGGTCCGACGGCCGCACTGGTCGCGACCCTCGTCGTCATCGCCATCGCCGCCTGGCTGGGCGTGCGGGGCACGACGCGCGAGCGACAGGCGGCGCGCTGGCTTGGCTTCGGGTTGCTGTGGACGACGTTCGCGTTGACATTCGTCTCGCCCAGCCTCGCGACGGTGGTGCCTGGCTTGCCGAACGACCACTACCACGCGTTCGCCGATCCGATGGTCTTCGTGCTGGTCGGGCTCGGCGCCGGCGCCCTGTGGCGGGCGACGGCGACCGCCACCGGACGACCCATCTGGCCGGCCCGCGTCGCCGTCGTCGCGGGGCTCACGGTCCTGCTCGGCTGGAACGTGGTCAACCAGCCACCGACGACCGCACCCGACCTCGGGTTTCCCGCAGCCGACGCCGCGGCCGTGCGGATCCTCGGGGCCGTCGGCGGGGACGGGATCACGCTGCGCTCGCTCCCGGACTTCAAGTCGCCCGAGGCGTATGCCTATCCGCTGCGGCGGGCCGGGGCGGACGTCCGGGGGGCGGCGGGCATCGGACCGGCGGTACCGGACGGGCGAGCCCTGGTCCTCGTCTGCGATTCACTGTTCGAGGTCGCGATCGGCGCGCCGTGCGGCGGACCGGCCGAGGCGACCGTCGCGCCGCCTGGCGTGTTCGGGGAACCGTTGGACCGCTTCGAGGCCGCGCCGGGTCGGACGATCTCCGTCTATCGCCCTGGCGCTGTCGCGGTCGCGACGAGGTAGCCGGTGGGCCCGGTCGCTGCCAGCGGCTGCGGTCGAACCGCCTCGAGGCGGCGATCGGCGGCGCCGGCGGGTCGCCGGGTCCCCAGATGCGCACCGCATACGCACCGGACCGACGTTCCTGCCTTCTGACCACCGAGTGATCGTTCGGACGTCGATCGTCGACGCGCCGAGCGCGGGACAAAGGCGAAGGCCGGCGCCCCAGACGCCGGCCTTCGCTGTCCCCGAGACCCGGGTCGTGGAGGGCGAACCCGGGTCGTGCCCTGGAGTGTGCTAGTAGCGCCCGGGTTCCCGCCCGACGGAGCGAGAGACGGGACGGACCGTGCTGATGGTCGTCCCGCCGACGCCGATCCCGACCGGGCTGGCGGACGTGGGTGGTCGACCGGCGGGTCGGCCCGACTGGCGATCGGGACCCGAGGTCGGTTCGGACGGTTGGAAGGTTCGACCATAGCGGCGCATGCGCACCGCGAGGTAGTACTCCATGATCTGGCGGACCTGCGGCTCGCTGAGGAGCTCGTCGGCACGCAGTGCGTACTCGACTCGCGC
Organism: uncultured Chloroflexia bacterium; assembly: GCA_963833705.1. GTDB lineage: Bacteria > Chloroflexota > Limnocylindria > Limnocylindrales > CSP1-4 > SPCO01. The sequence continues at coordinate 2,281 of CAWHYQ010000003.1, forward strand.
GGTCGGGTTGGTGTTGCCTGCGGCGACCAATCCCAGGTATTGGGGAGTGTCGGCGTCGTCGCGCAGTTCGCGCAGCCCGCGTGCCAGTTTGGTCGCGGTCCCGAGTGACGGCATCCGATCGCCGCGGATGAGGCGCGAGATCGTGGAATGGTCAACGCCGGACTGTTGGGCGAGCTGGCGTTGCGACATCTTCTTGGCCTTGAGTTGCGCTCGAAGCCATTCGTTGAACGCTCGGCCGTTTTGTGCGGTCATGTGTGCCTGGGCGCTCCGTGGTCCAGCCGGTGATGGAGTCTCGACTGGAGCAACTATCGGCGGGGCGCGGCGCCCTCTATATCACCCGTTGGTACCGGGCGATGAAGGCCGCGTGCACGACACACTGGGGAGTGAGGTGCGGTGTGTGCGGTTTCGGGCTGGACCACGCGAGGACCACCCCCTGACCATCGTACGTCCCTTTCGCCGGATCGGTTCACGGCGTGTAGACGCCCGTGTTCCAGGGGCGTTACAAACGCGGTCGCGCAGCGTCAGGCGACGGTGGCCGCCGATGAGGTCGATGGCGGTTGCTTGATGCGTCCGAGGCCGCGCGGCATCTTCGATACGACGTACAGGATCGCCCCGAACACGATGATGGACAACACGCTGATGACCCAGTCCAGGATGGTGATCGCCGTCGCCTCCGGCAGTGGCACCTTGTAAGCCACGGTCAGGACGCCGATCACACCGGCCTGGGCGAAGCCAAGTCCGGCGGGGCTCAAGGGGATGGCCGTCAGGAGGGAACCGATCAGGGCGACGAACATGGCGCCCGACAGCCCGATCTCCACGTCGGGGAACCCGAGTGCGGCGATCACGAGGTACAAACGCAGCCCCTCGGTCAGCCAGATGAACCCGGTCAGCGTCACGAGCATCGGGAGGTGCTTGATCCCGACCGCACCGAACACCCCCTCCTCGAAGCGCTCATACAGCTCGAGGATCCGGGGCGGGGTCGGCAGCCGGACGAGGATCCGACGGCCGAAGTTGCGGAGCGTGAACATCCCGATCGCGCCACCGATCACGACCACGATGCCGACGACGAACACCGCCTTGATCGCCGGTGGCATCCCGTTCCGGAAGCTCCAGAAGCCGACGCCAAGGCCGAAGATCGCGATCGCGAAGATGTCGAGGACCCGTTCGATGAAGACGGTCCCGAAGGTCCGGCTGAGCGACGCGGTGCTGTTCATCTTCAGGAGGTACGCGCGATAGACGTCGCCGAGCTTGGCCGGCACGACGCAGTTGACGAACCACGACAGGTACAGGATCTCGACCGAGTCGCGCAACCCGATGATGAACCCGGTCTCGCGCAGCAGGCGCTCCCAGCGATAGCCACGCAGCGGGAAGCCCAGGTAGAAGACGATGAACGCGAGGAAGACGAGGGTCGGATTCGCCTGTGCGATCAGGGCGGGGACTGACGCCAGGCGCTCGCGGTTCAGGTACAGGAAGAACGCGATGATCGCGAGCGGGACGAGGATCGACAGGATCGTCCGCGGCTGCCGCAGGCGCTGTCCGAGGGTGATTCCGCCGACGTCGGCGACGCCCTCCTCGAATTCAGCTTCGGCGGCGTCGATCGCGGCGTGCGGCAGGGACGGATCGAGCGCTGGGGTCGACTCCATGGCACCAGACCCTACCGGACCGACCGTCCCGTCCGCCATCGGACGATGGTCCTGCCCGTCGGAATCAGTCATGCTCGCTGCCCGGATCCGGCGGCGTCGCGTCCTCCGGCACGCTCACTCGGTGGTTGCCGCGCATCCGGCTCACCAGCTTGGCGACCGGGGTCCAGGTGCGGACGATGTAGCTCGCCCGACCTGGCACGAGCTCCGGCGACGCCAGCGCATCGACGAGGCGCTCCGGCGTCGACGGGTCGCCGTCGAGGACGCTGTACGCGACCCCGACCTCCATGATGGAGTGGGCGTCCGACACGGCGATCCCGGGCAACCCATGTTCTCGCGCGAACTCGGCCGCCTGTTCGTTGCCGCGACCCACGAGACGCGCGTTGTGGGTTTCGACCCAATCGACGAGCGGCGCGAGACTGGCCATCCCGGCATCGCGGAGGATCGACCCGCGCATCCGATCGAACGGATGCGGGATGCCGACGAGACCGCCCTGCTCGCGAGCCGCCGCGATGGTCTCCGCGGCCGACAACCCGGGCGGGATCGCTCGCTCCAGGAACAGGCAGATCAGATCGCCGTCCCGCGTCTTGACCTCCTCGCCGACGATGATCGTGAGGCCCCCCGGCGCCACCGCACGGGCCTCGAACGCCCCCTCGAGCCGGTCATGATCCGTGATCGCCAGATGCGTCAGGCCTCGGTCCGCGGCCGCCTTGACCACATCCTTCGGCGCCGACAGGCAGTCGAAACTGGCCCTCGTATGGCAATGGAGGTCGACGAACGCGCGGTCGCTCAATGCCACTAGACCTGCTGGACGAGGGATTTCTTGAAGAAGTCGAAGTGCTCCAGGGCGAGGCCGGTCCCGAGGGCGACGCAGTTGAGGGGGTTCTCGGCGACGTGGCACGGGACCCCGGTGACCTGCGTGAGGAGCTTGTCCACGTTGCGGAGGAGGGCACCGCCCCCGGACATGACCATGCCCTTGTCGATGATGTCCGACGACAGCTCCGGCGGCGTCTGCTCCAGGACCGACCGAACCGCGGCGACCAGCTGCTGGAGTGGGGCCTCGATCGCCTCCATCACCTCGCTGCTCGTGATCGGGATCGTGCGCGGCAGACCGGCGATGAGATCGCGGCCCCGGACCTCCATGGTCAGTTCGCGCTCGAGGGGCAGGGCCGTCCCGATCTGGATCTTGACTTCTTCGGCCGTCCGCTCACCGACCATCAGGTTGTACTTCTTGCGGATGTACGTCGCGATGGCTTCGTCGAAGCGATTGCCCCCGACGCGGAGGCTGTGGGAGACGACGATGCCGCCGAGCGCGATGACCGCGATCTCGCTGGTCCCGCCGCCGATGTCGATGATCATGTTCCCCGACGGTCCGCTGATCGGCACGTTCGCCCCGATCGCGGCCGCGAGCGGCTCCTCGATGAGATACGCCTCCTTGGCGCCGGCCTTCAGCGCCGCGTCGCGGACCGCCCGCTTCTCGACGCTCGTGACGCCAGCCGGGACGGAGATCATGACTTCCGGCTTGCCGAACCCGACGCGACCCTTGCGAACCTTGCCGATGAAATGGCTGAGCATCGCCTCGGTGATGACGTAGTCCGCGATGACCCCGTCCTTCATCGGGCGGATGGCATGGATGTTGCCGGGCGTCCGCCCGATCATCTCGCGGGCCTCCTCGCCCACGGCGACGATGCGGTTGTCGTCGGACACGGCGACCACGCTTGGCTCCGTGATGACGATGCCCTTGCCCTTGACGTAGACGAGGACGTTGGCGGTGCCGAGGTCGATGCCGATCTTCATGAGGTGGTGACTGCTGTCCCTTCCGCCGTGCGTGCGATGCCGGCTCCGAGGTCGAGGAACTTGCCCTCGATGTTCTCATAGCCTCGGTGAACGTGGTGCGCACCGTGGATGGTGGTGGTGCCCTCGGCCGCCAGCGCGGCCAGGATGAGTGACGCGCCGGCCCGCAGGTCGCCGATCTCGACCTCGGCACCGACGAGCCGGGCCGGGCCGCGGATCGTGGCGTGGTGCGCGTCCCGGACCTCCGCGTCGGCGCCCATCCGGCGGATCTCGCTGAGCCACTCGAGGCGGTCCTCGAAGATCGTTTCGTACACCTCCGAGACACCGGTCGCCTGCGACAGCAGGACCGCGGTCGGTGGCTGGAGGTCGGTCGCCAACCCGGGGTAGGGCGCCGTCTCGATGTCGCAGGCGTGGTAGCCACCGCCGTGGAGCCCCGAGCCGTCGACCTCGATCGTGTCCGTGCCGCACGCGATGCCGACACCGATCCGTTCCATCGTCTCGACGAACGCCGTGAGGTGATCGCACGGCGCACCCTGCAGGGTCACGTGCCCGCCGGTCACGGCCGCCGCGATGATGAACGTGCCGGCCTCGATCCGGTCGGGGACCACCCGGTGATCCGCACCGCGCAGCCGCTTCCGCCCCTCGATCTCGATGGTGTCAGGGGCCGTTCGCTCGACCGCCGCGCCCATCGACTGGAGGAACGCGATCAGGTCGTCGACCTCCGGTTCCTGGGCGGCCGGCCGGATGACCGTGCGGCCCTCCGCCAGGGTCGCCGCGAGCATCGCGTTCTCAGTGCCCATGACCGATACGAACGGGAAGCGGACCTCGGCGCCGCGGAGCCGACCCGGGGAAGTGGCGAAGTAGTACCCGTTGCGGTACTCGATCGACGCGCCGAGGGCGCGCATCGCTTCGACGTGCAGGTCCACCGGGCGCCGACCGATCCGGTCGCCACCGGGGTTGCTGATGATGACCCGTCCGAAGCGGGACAGCAGCGGGCCGAGCAGGATGAAGCTGGCGCGCATGCGGGCCGCCGCCTCGAGCGGGACGAACAGCCATTCCACGTCCCCCGAGGCGACCTCGTAGACGTTGTCGGCCGGGTGGTCCACGACCACGCCGAGGTCGCGCAACGTCTCGGCCATGACCCGAACGTCTTCGATCTCGGGCACGTTGGTGAGCCGACATCGCTCGCCGGTCAGCGTGGCGGCGGCGAGCAGCTTGAGCGCCGCGTTCTTCGCGCCGCTGATCGGCACGGTCCCGCTGAGCGGACGCCCGCCCTGGATACGGAAGACCTCCCGAGCGACAGGCTCGGGATGGTATTCCCAGTGGAACGGTCTGGCGTCAGCCATGCGAACCCGCACTGTCCCGATCGTTCAAGGCACTCAACCGCGGTGCCGCGGGCCCTCGCGGTGTCTGCGCTCGGCCACGCGGATCCGGAGAAGGGCCTGCTGGAGTGACGCACGGGCGGCGGCCAGGTCGACCGCGTCGGTCGGTGCGGCCCCTTCGAGGGCCCGCTCCGCCTCGCGCCGGGCCTCCTGGGCCTTCTCGAGGTCGATGTCGCTCGCCAGGTCGGCGGTCTCGGCCATGACCACGACCCGGTCCGGACGGACCTGGAGGAAGCCGCCGACGATCGCGAACGACTCCTCCGCCCCGCCCTTCCGGATCCGTAGCTCGCCGACGCCGAGCATCGTCACCAGCGGCGCATGATGCGGCAGGACCCCGAGCTCGCCCTCACTCCCGGGCAACACCACGGAGTCCACCGTATCCGAGTACGCCAACCGCTCCGGCGTCACGATCTCCAACAGCAGCGGCATCAGACCGTCCTGCTCATGACGCCAGTTTCGCAGCGTTCTCGCGAACGTCGTCGATCGTGCCAGCGAGGAAGAACGCTTGCTCCGGGAGGGTGTCGACGTTGCCGTCGAGGATCTCCTTGAACGAGGCGACCGTGTCCTTGATGTTCACGTACTTGCCGGAGCGACCGGTGAAGACCTCGGCGACGAAGAACGGCTGGCTCATGAAGCGCTGCAGGCGGCGCGCTCGGGCGACGGTCGACTTGTCCTCCTCGGACAGCTCGTCGATGCCGAGGATGGCGATGATGTCCTGAAGGTCGCGGTAGCGCTGGAGGACGCGCTGCGTCTCGCGGGCGACGTCGTAATGCTCCTGCCCGACGATGTTCGGATCGAGCACGCGCGACGTCGACGTGAGCGGATCGACCGCCGGGTAGATGCCGAGCTCGGCGATGCTCCGCTCCAGGCGGATGGTCGAGTCGAGGTGGGCGAAGGTGGTCGCCGGGGCCGGATCGGTGTAGTCGTCGGCCGGGACGAAGACCGCCTGCAGCGAGGTGATCGAGCCATCCCGGGTCGAGGTGATGCGCTCCTGGAGGCCGGCCATCTCCGTCGCGAGGTTCGGCTGGTAGCCGACCGCGGACGGCATCCGGCCGAGCAGCGCCGACACCTCGGAGCCAGCCTGGGTGAAGCGGAAGATGTTGTCGATGAACAGGAGCACGTCGCGGTGCTCCTGGTCGCGGAAGTACTCGGCCATCGTCAGGCCGGTGAGGCCGACCCGCTGGCGCGCGCCGGGCGGCTCGTTCATCTGGCCGAACACGAACGCGGTCTTGGCGATGACACCGGACTCCGTCATCTCGGCGATGAGGTCGTTGCCCTCGCGGCTCCGCTCGCCGACGCCGGCGAACACGGACACGCCGGCATGCTCCTGGGCGACGTTCCGGATCAGTTCCTGGATGATGACCGTCTTGCCGACACCGGCTCCACCGAAGATGCCGATCTTGCCGCCCTTCTTGAACGGGCAGATCAGGTCGATGACCTTGAGGCCGGTCTCGAAGACCTCGATCTCCGTCGACTGCTGGTCGAAGGCGGGCGGGTCGCGGTGGATGGGCAGCGAGACCTCCGACACCACGGGTCCCTTGCCATCGATCGGATGGCCGAGCACGTCGAACACGCGACCCAGCGTCGACTCACCGACAGGGACCGTGATCGCGGCACCGGTGTCGACCACGTCGACGCCGCGTGCCAGCCCGTCCGTGGTCGTCATGGCGACCGCTCGGACCCAGTTGTTGCCGAGATGCTGCTGGACCTCGCAGACGAGGGGTTCGAGACCGGGGCGCTGGATCTCGACCGCGTTGTAGATGGACGGCAGCTGACCGGCGGGGAACTCGATGTCCACGACGGGGCCCGTGATCTGGATGACTCGGCCGATCCCGGCCGGTGCGGCAGTCGCCATGTGGGGGTCGCCTCCTGCGTCCTTCAGCGTCAGCGTGCGTTCGCGCCGGACGCGATCTCGATCATCTCGCGGGTGATGTTGGCCTGGCGGACCTTGTTGTACGAGAGCGTCAGGTCCTCGATGAGTTCTTCGGCATTCTCCGTCGCATTCTTCATCGCGACCATCCGGCTCGATTCCTCGCTGGCCTTGGCCTCGAGGACGGCCTGGAACAGGCGTGTCGCGACGTAGCGTGGCAGAAGACGCTCCAGCACGGCGCCGGCGCTCGGTTCGAAGATGAACTGGTTGCCCGGGATGCCCTCGGTGTCCTCGGACGGCTGGATCGGCAGGATGGTCGATAGCGTCGGGCGTTGGACGAGCGTCGAGACCCAATGGCTGTAGACGATGTCGACGCGGCTGTAGGTGCCGGCGAGAAAGTCGTCGGTCACGAGTCGCGCGAGCGGCAGCACGTCCGCGAAGGTCGGGCGGTCGCCGAACGTCGCGAAGTGTGCCTCGAGCGGCACGCCCGTCCGGCGCATCGCGTCACGGCCCTTGCGCCCGACGGTGATGACCGCGAGGTCGCCGGGGTTGTCGACGATGTCACGAGCCACGAACCGGACGATGTTGGTGTTGAGCGGCCCCGACAGTGGTCGGTCGGTCGTGAACAGCACGATCAGGCGCTTGCCGCCCTCGCGACTGGCGAGGAGCGGGTGGTCGTCGCCACCGAGGACCGCGGCCAGATCGGCCAGGACCTCGTCGAGCTTCTCGCTGTAGGGGCGCGCCGCCAGCGTCGCATCCTGCGCCCGCTTGAGCTTGGACGCGGCCACGAACTGCATCGCACGCGTGATCTGCTTGATGTTCTTCACAGATCCGATGCGGCGCCGGATATCGCGCTGGCTTGCCATGGGCTACCTGCGGGTCCGCTGCGACCTAGGCCAGGAAGGACGTGCGGAAGACATCGGTTGCTTCGTCCAGGGCGGCCGCCAACTCGTCCGAGAGCGCCTTCTTGTCACCCAGCTCGGTCAGGATCGCGGGCCGCTCGGTCTCGAGGAAGCGATAGAACTGGCTCTCGAACTCGCGGACGCGCGGCGTCGGCACATCGTCGAGCTTGCCGGTCGTGGCGACGTACAGGATGGCGACCTGCTTCTCGACCGCCAGCGGCTGGTACTGCGGTTGCTTGGTGATCTCCGACAGCTTCTCGCCGCGAGTCAGCTGGTCGCGGGTGGCCTTGTCGAGGTCGGACGCGAACTGCGCGAAGGCCGCCAGGGACCGATATTGCGCAAGGTCGAGCTTGAGCGGCGCGGCCACCTTCTTCATCGCCTTGGTCTGGGCGGCGGAGCCCACCCGGGAGACGGAGATGCCGATGTTCAGGGCGGGACGCTGCCCCGCGTTGAACAGGTCGGTCTCGAGGAAGATCTGGCCGTCGGTGATCGAGATGATGTTCGTCGGGATGTAGGCCGACACGTCGCCCGCCTGCGTCTCGACGATCGGCAGGGCGGTCAGCGAGCCACCCCCGTTCTCGTCGTTCATCCGGGCGGCGCGCTCCAGCAGCCGGCTGTGGAGGTAGAAGACGTCGCCCGGGTACGCCTCACGACCGGGCGGCCGACGCAGCAGGAGGGCCATCTCGCGATACGCCCAGGCGTGCTTGGAGAGGTCGTCGTAGACGCACAGCGCGTCGTTGACGAGACCCTGTCCGGGGACCATCACGCCGTTCTCCATGACCTCTTCGCCCATCGTCACGCCGGAGTACGGGGCGAGGTACTGGAGCGGGGCGGGGTCCTCGGCACCGGCTACGACGACGATCGTGTATTCCATCGCGCCGTACTGCTCGAGGATGGCGACCGTGTTGGCCACGGTCGAGAGCTTCTGACCGATGGCCACGTAGATGCAGACGAGGCCCTTGCCCTTCTGGTTGATGATCGTGTCGAGGCAGATGGCCGTCTTGCCGGTCTGGCGGTCCCCGATGATCAGCTCGCGCTGTCCCCGGCCGATCGGGATGAGCGCGTCGATGGCCTTGACCCCGGTCTGGACCGGCGTGTCGACCGACTTGCGGACGATGACGCCCGGGGCGATGCGCTCGACCGGACGGGTTGCGGTCGCGGCGATCGGGCCCTTGTCGTCGAGCGGGCGTCCGAGCGGATCCACGACCCGGCCCAGCAGCGCAGCCCCGACCGGGACCTCGACCACGCGGCCGGTGGTCTTGACGGTGTCGCCTTCCTTGATGGCGTTGGCGTTCCCTAGGATGACCGCACCGACGGTCTCCTCCTCCAGGTTGAGGGCCATGCCCATCAACCCGCCCGGGAACTCGAGCATCTCCGAGGCGAGCGCGCCCGACAGCCCGTAGATCTGGGCGATGCCGTCACCGACCTCGACCACGGTCCCGACGCTGCGCGTCTCGACGCCGGAGTCGAACGAGTCGATCGCGGACTTGATGATGCTGGTGATCTCATCGGAACGGATGGCCATCGCTGTCAGATCTCCTAGAGGGCGCCCGAGACGAGCTGGTTCCGCAGTCGCTCGAGGCGGCCTCGGACGCTTCCGTCGATCAGGCGGTCGCCGACCCGGACGACGAGGCCACCCATGAGGCTGGGATCGACCTGGACGTCGAGCTCGACGCGACCGCCGGTGGATTGTTCAAGACGCGCGGTGAGGGCCCGGAGCTCGTCCGGGGTGAGCGGCGCGGCGCTCGTGGCCGTGGCGAGGGTGATGCCCTGGCGGGCGTTGTCGAGACGGCGGAACTCCGCCGCGACGCGCGGCAGCTGTTCGATCCGCCCGCGTCTGAGGATCAGGCCGATCAGGTTCAGCACCGGCCGGCCGACGACCGGTCCGAAGATGGACTCGGCCATCGCGCTCCGCATCTCCAGCGGGACGGCCGGGTTGGCGAGCACATGTTCGATCCGCTCGTCGGACCCGATCCCCGCCACGGCATCGAGCTCCGACCGCCAGGCCGCGACCGTGTCGTCGCGCAGGGCGACCTCGAACGCAGCTTCGGCGTAGCGGCGCGCGGCCGTGTCACGGCGTGCCATCAGTTGTTCGAGCCACCCACGCCGGAGCCGCTCAGGAACTCCTCGACGAGGCGCCGCTGGCGCGCATCGGACATCGTCTCGCCCACGACGTGACCGGCAGCCAGCAGGGCGAGGTCGGCGACCTCCGCCCGGACGTCCGCGATCGCTCGGACCTTCTCCGCCTCGATCTCCGCCGTGGCGCGGACCCGCATCCGGTCGAGCTCGTCGCGGGTCGCGGCGATGTCGGCATCGCGGGTGTCCTGCGCGACCTTCTGGGCGCGGGCCAGGATGTCGTTCGCCTCGCGACGCGCTTCACTCAACGTCGCGACGCGTTCGGCTTCCGCGTTCTCCCGGTCGCGACGCGCCTGTTCGGCGTCCTCGAGACCCTGCTCGATGCGCGCTCGGCGATCGACCAGCATCTTCGACACCGGCTTGAACGCGAACTGCCACACGAGGGCGAAGAAGACGAGGAAGTTGACCGCACTGACGATGACCCAGAACAGGTTGATCTGGAATTTCGCCTCCTCGGCGGTCAGTCGGACGACCTCGCCTGCGAGGCCGGTCGCGACGGCCAGGAACTCCACGATCGATACTCCGTGCCGTTCCGGTTACTTGATGAAGATCGCGAGCAGGCCGACGACGACCGCCAGCACGCCAAGGCCTTCGGCGAACGCCGCGAGGATGATGGCGATGCCGCGGATCTGGCCGGCAGCGTCCGGGTTCCGACCGATGGCCGTGGCGGCAAGCCCGCCAAGGATGCCGATGCCGATGCCGGGACCGAAGACCCCGAGAGCGGCGAGTCCGGCGCCGATGTGCTCCATATCGTGACTTCCTCCTGCTCCCCGGGCCACTCGCCCGGGTTCTGTTGGGACCTGGATCAGCTCCGCCGTCGGGCGGCTCAGTGCGCGGGCTGCAGGGACGAACCTTGGTCGTGGAGTGTCTCGAGCGCCTCCTCAGCGACGTGACCCTCCTCGTGGTCGTGGCTCTCGATGGCCAGGACGATGAACATGAGCGTCAGGATGCTGAAGATCAGCGCCTGGATCGCGTTGAGCATGACCTCGAGGCCGATGAGGCCGACCGGGATGAACGCGATGGTCAGCGCGGTCATCACGCCCAGCGCGACCTCGCCGCCGTAGATATTGCCGAAAAGTCGCATGGAGAGCGTGACGGGCTTGACGAATTCGAGCATCAGTTCCACCAGGCCCACGAACAGGGCGATGATTCCCGCGCCGATCCCGTTCTTGAATTCGTACAAGGGGAAGAACTTGCCGGCGTACCCGCGAAAGCCGAGCTTCCGAAAGCCTTCGGCTTCGAAGATGACCCAGGCGACGAGGGCCAGGCCCAGCGTGATGTTGACGTCGCTCGTTGGCGCCCGCAGTTCCTCGACCCGACCGACCGGCGGGATGAGCCCGATCCAGTTCGAGAACAGGATGAGCAGGAAGAAGGCCGCGAAGAGCGGCACGTACGGCTTGCCCGTCGGCCCGGCGATGCCGATCCCGAAGCCACCCAGGCCCTCGTAGAAGGCTTCGAAGATGTTCTGGAACCGGCCCGGAATCATCTTGCGCGGGCGCGCCATCGGGATGGCGACGAGGAGGATCACGGCGATGACGATCCATTCGGTCAGGATCGTCGAGCTGATGCTCGGGATGAAGGTCACCAGGGCGTCGGCCGGTCCCGCGGGCCCGAAGACCGTGTGCGGTGCCGGGAATTCCAGCGTCCCATCGATGAAGCAGGCCGGATAGGCGCACGCGTCACCCGGCGCACCCTCCTTGGGGAATGGCGGGAACAGGATGAACGCGGCGATGTTGAAGACGACGACCGCGCCGATGATCGTGAACCACTTCGCGGACAGGCCACGGCCTGGACTTCCAGCCTCGGGCTGCGGCGCTGGGGCATCGGCGACCCCCGGGGTCACGACCTGCTCGCTCGACACGCTTGCTCCACACACAGGAGCGCGGCTCGACGCCGCGCTCGGATCCTCCCCCGACCGGTCTGGCAGTGACCGGCTAATCGAATGACTTGAGGAACCGACTCACCAGCCTGATGATCATCACGGTCCCGGCTCCGGCGCCGAGGAAGAACCCGATGAGCATGAAGGCCGGAAACGTCATCCCCAGCTGCTCGTCTACCCAATGGCCAGCGAGCGCTCCGACCAGCGTCGTCACCAGGAGTGAGATGCCGATCTCCGAGAAGAGGACCACATAGGCCCCGCCTCGTCCGGGCTCGATCATGGGCGACCTGACACGGCCGCGGCAGTATAGCAGCTGCCAACGTGCCGACAGATGTCGGCGGGTCCTTGGACGAGGCCCTCAGCGCAGGGCGACGAAGGCGTCGAAGTCGACCCGGCCGCCACCGATCGCACGAAGCTCGATGACGTGGCTGGCGAGGGTCGCGAAGTGCTGCTTCCAGAGCAACTGGCGGTACTTGGTCGAGCTCGAGCGCAGGTTGATGGTCGAGGCCAGGACACCGTCGATCCACACCTCGGCCATGCCGCTCGAACTGGTCCGGGTGACGATCAGCCCGACGTCCCAGGCGGTCAGGGTGATCATGACCTTGCGCCCGGGCGTGCCCGTGGCATGGGTCGAGCCACCCGACGCGCTGCTCGTGGTCGACTTGCTCCAGGCGCCGGTGTAGTGGACGGTCGAGGCGGAGTCCTGGAAGCGGGCCGGCTTGAACAGTGGGCCGTACACCCAGTTGCCGACGTTGCCTTCCTTGTCGGTCGCCTTGACCCGGAAGCGGTACGTCCGGCCGTCGGTCAGCGTCCACGTGGTCGAGGTCGACAGGGCGCTGGGGAGCGCCACCGTGGCGTAGCCGGAGCCGTTGGTGCTGACCTGGACCGAGTACTTGGCGATGCCCGAACCCGGGTCGGTCGCGAGCCAGTTGATCTTGGCCTTGGTGGTCGTGCCGATGGTCTGGCCGAGATAGCGCTCGAGCGGCGGCGCCTCGATCGGCTTGGTCGTGTCGGGTCCGCTGTTGTCTGGCGTCTTGGTCACGACGATGTCGAAGGTGACGTCGGCACTGGTGTCCTTCGGGGGGACCGGCTGCGACGGAACGTCCCAGTCCTCGAGGCCGCCGTCATCGTGGGCCCGGATCGTGACGTGCGCGACGCCGTAGACATCGGGGGTGACCGTGAACGACAGGACGCCACTGCTCGAGATCGCCGGCAAGGTGGCGAGCAAGGGGCCCGGACCGCTCGACGTTCCGGTCTCGCCGACCAGCTCGAACGAGACGGTCTGGTCGGACTCGTTCGGCGGACCCGGATTGATGTTCGTCGCCCACTGGCCGCTGTAGTGGCCGCTCCCCTCGGCGACGGTGACCGTCCCGCCTGGCGTGAACGTGGGTGGGTCGTTGATCGGGGCGACCCAGAACTTCATCGTCGCCGGCTGCGAGTAGGACTGGCCGTCGAACGCTCGGTACGTCAGGGTGTCGAATGACCACGTGTGACCCGGCAGCCAGCCAGGCTCGGTGCTGTAGTCATGGTCGGGTCGATAGCCGATGAAGTCCTCGGCGATCTTGATGACGTGCCCATGCGCCGGCTGGCTCACGATCTCCCAGGTGAGCGGGTCCCCGTTCGGGTCCGTGTCGTTGCCCAGGACGCTGCACGAGCCGAAGTTGACGAGATAGTCGGTGGGCGCCGCCGGGCCGACGTAGTCCTCACGCACGGGGAAGCCACCACCGAACCCGTTCGGGGTGAAGCACGCGGGACCGGGGTCATCGACGGCGATCGGGGGATCGTTGACGACGACGCTCACGGTCGCCGTCGACGTCCCGGACGTGGAGTACTCGACCGTGTAGTCGAAGGAATCCGTGCCATGGAAGGCCGCGTCCGGCGTGTAGTCGATCTCGCCGCTGCTGATCGCGGCGGCACCGTGGGCCGGGTCCGTGACGCCCGTGATTGACACTGTGTCGCCCGAGTCCGGGTCGCTGTCGTTGGCCAGGACGTCAAGGGCGGTCGCCGAGGCGTCGACACCGACCGTGAACGTGTCGTCGACGGCAGAGGGGTCGGCCGCCAGGGCCGCCGCCGGCAAGAGTCCGACGACGAGGGTGGCGGCCAGTACAGAAGCGAGGCGGAACCTCAGTCGACCCAACGTGCCGGTGTCAGCGCAGGGCGACGAAGGCGTCGAAGTCGACCCGGCCGCCACCGATCGCACGAAGCTCGATGACGTGGCTGGCGAGGGTCGCGAAGTGCTGCTTCCAGAGCAACTGGCGGTACTTGGTCGAGCTCGAGCGCAGGTTGATGGTCGAGGCCAGGACACCGTCGATCCACACCTCGGCCATGCCGCTCGAACTGGTCCGGGTGACGATCAGCCCGACGTCCCAGGCGGTCAGGGTGATCATGACCTTGCGCCCGGGCGTGCCCGTGGCATGGGTCGAGCCACCCGACGCGCTGCTCGTGGTCGACTTGCTCCAGGCGCCGGTGTAGTGGACGGTCGAGGCGGAGTCCTGGAAGCGGGCCGGCTTGAACAGTGGGCCGTACACCCAGTTGCCGACGTTGCCTTCCTTGTCGGTCGCCTTGACCCGGAAGCGGTACGTCCGGCCGTCGGTCAGCGTCCACGTGGTCGAGGTCGACAGGGCGCTGGGGAGCGCCACCGTGGCGTAGCCGGAGCCGTTGGTGCTGACCTGGACCGAGTACTTGGCGATGCCCGAACCCGGGTCGGTCGCGAGCCAGTTGATCTTGGCCTTGGTGGTCGTGCCGATGGTCTGGCCGAGATAGCGCTCGAGCGGCGGCGCCTCGATCGGCTTGGTCGTGTCCTTGACGACGGTGAGCAGCACGATGGCACTGCCGGTCCCGCCGTGCCCATCAGCGATGGAATAGGAGAACTGGTCGGTGCCGTGGAAGCGTGTGACTGGCCTGTAGGTCAGACCAGTGCCGCCACCGCTGATCGTGACCGTCCCGTGAGCGCCGTTGGTCTTGGAGGTGATGAACGGCAGGTCGCCGTCTGGGTCCGTGTCGTTGGCGAGGACGGGCACGTCGGTGGCGAGTGCCCCTTCCGGGATGTGGATCGTCGGGCTGATCCCGTCGTTGCTCGCATGCGGCGGATCATTGATTCCCGAGATGTCCACATGGACGGTCGCCGTGCCAAAGCCGCCGTGACCATCGCTGATCGTGTAGGTGAAGGTGTCAGCGCCGAACGCATTGTGGTTCGGCTTGTACGTAAGACCGGTGCCCGAACCGGTGATGACCACGACGCCCTTGGAACCCTGGGTCACGGCCGTGATCGTGAAGGTCAGGTCGCCGTCGATGTCAGTGTCGTTGGTGAGGACGGGGAAGGCCGCAGCGACCGATTCCTCGGGCACCGACTCGACATCGTCGTCCGGGCTCGGGTTGTCGTTCACGGCGGTGACGCTGACCGTCGCGGTCCCCGTGTCGGTGCCACCGTGGCCATCGGAGACCACGTAGGTGAATGTGTCCGGCCCGTTGTAGTTCGCGTCGGGCTCGTAGGTCAGGGTCAGGTCATCGCCGGCGATGACGACCGTGCCGTTTGCTGGATCTGACGCTGACTGGATCGTGAGCGTATCGGTGCCGTCGATATCCGTGTCATTGCCCAGGACGTCGATCGTCACCGGCCCCGGATCCTCGAGCATCGAGGCCGGGGTGTCGTTGACCGCGACCGGAGGGTCGTTCTGCGGAGTGACGGTCACGTTGACTGTGCCCGTGTCGGTGCCGGTGTGGCCGTCGCTGACGGTGTAGGTGAAGCTGTCCGGCCCGTTGTAGTCCGGGTCGGGTGTGTAGCTCAGCACGCCGGCGATGAGGGTGACCGTCCCATGGGCCGGATCGGACTTGGCGGTGACGGTCAGCGTGTCGCCATCGACGTCGCCGTCGTTGCCGAGGACCGAGACCGTGCTCGCGCCCGAGTCCTCGGCCACGGTCTTGGTGTCGTTGGTGGCGACGGGAGGATCGTTGACCGGGTTGATCGTGATGGTGGCGGTTGCGGTGTTGGAGTTGCCGGTGCCGTCGTTGGCACGGAAGGTGAACGAGTCGGGGCCGTTGTAGTTCGCATCGGGGGTGTAGGAGTAGCTCGCGCCGATCCCGAAGGCGGCCGTGCCGTGGGCTGGGTCGGCGACCACGTCGTAGGTCAATGTGTCGCCGTCGGCATCGCTGCAGCTGACGCTGCCAGTGATGGCCGTGGCGTCCTCGCTGCCCGAGGTAGTGTCCGGCGAACAGACCGGCAGGTCGTTAACAGGGTTCACGGTGATGGTGGCAGTCCTGGTGCCCGAGTTGACCGTCCCGTCGTTGGCTCGGAAGGTGAACGAGTCCGTGCCGTGGAAGTTCGCGTCAGGCGCGTAGCTGTAGCTCGAGCCGCTGCCGAAGGACGCTGAGCCATTGCTCGCGTCCGCTACTACGTCATAGGTCAGTGAGTCGCCGTCCACGTCGGAGCAACTGACGCTGCCGGCGATGGATACGGCGTCCTCGGCGCCCGAGGTCGTGTCGTTCGAACAGGTCGGCGCATCGTTGACCGGGGTGACCGTGATCGTGGCCGTCTTCGTACTCGAGAACACGGTGCCGTCATAGGCGCGGAACGTGAACGAGTCCGTGCCGTGGAAGTTCGCGTCAGGCGCGTAGCTGTAGCTCGAGCCGCTGCCGAAGGACGCTGAGCCATTGCTCGCGTCCGCTACTACGTCATAGGTCAGTGAGTCGCCGTCCACGTCGGAGCAACTGACGCTGCCGGCGATGGATACGGCGTCCTCGGCGCCCGAGGTCGTGTCGTTCGAACAGGTCGGCGCATCGTTGACCGGGGTGACCGTGATGCTGACTGTGGCCGTGTCGGTGGTCACGCCGTCGTCGTCCGTCATCGTGTAGCTGAAGCTGTCGCTCCCGTCGTAGTTCGCGTCAGGCTCGTAGGTCAGGTCGAGGTTGTCACCGGCCACGACAACGGTCCCATGCGAAGACGCACCCGCCGACACGATGGTGAGCGTCCCACCGTCGCCGCCGTCGTTGCCCAGGACGTCGATCGTCGTGGGGTTGCTGTCTTCGGCCACGGTCTTGCTGTCCGGCGCGGCGACTGGTGCGGCGGCCATCACCCCAGCGGGTAAGAGCCCGATCAGAAGCGCGGCCGTGATGACGGCGGTCAGGCTTAGATGGGCTCTCAGCAAGGAACATTGATGGTCACCGTAGCTGAGTGCGTGTCGCCGCCGTACCCGGTCGTTGTGAGCACGACGTTATAGGGGCTGTAGTCGCCGTCGAAACCGTGGGAGACGATCTTGAGCGTGGACGAACCGCCGTCATCGAATAGCCACTTGTAGCCACCAGGCTTGACGTTCTTCGAGCCTGAGGCGTCGAACTTGATCGTGGCGCCGATCGCTGCGCAGTGTGCCGAAACCGAAATGACCGCGGTCGCCGGCTTGGGCGTTGGCTTAGGTGTTGGCTTGGGGGTCGGTACGGGCGTCGGGACAGGGGTCGGCACCGCAGCCGGCGCGGCGGTCGGGCGGGCCGTCGGTCGTGGTGTGACCCTCGGGACCGAAGTCGGAACCGGGCTCGGGCTCGGACTTGGTGAGGCTGTCGCGGTTTCAGACGGACTCGGACTCGGCGTCGGTTCGGGGCTCGGGCTTGGCGTCGCGACCGGAGTCGGCGCCGTCGTCGGGACCGCGGTCGCAGCGACGGCGGCGATCTGGCTACTCGGGCTTGGGCCGATGCCTGGATCACGCGGCCAGACGGCGACCGCGACCAGGCCGATGATCGTGAGCGCGACCAGCGCGAACCCAGCGTCGTGGAGCAGCCGTTGGCGTGGTTCCGTCGAATCGGGCGGCGTACTGGGTCGCTCATCGATGCGGACCGGGCTCGTGGCGGCCGCGACCACCGCGGTGTCGGCCGCTGCCATCGTCCTGGCGCCCGCCGCGGCCTTGGGGGTCGTCGTCTTGGCCCTGGACTTCGGGGTCGCAGCCACCTTCGCTGCGGCCGTGGCCTCCACGGCGGCTGCTGCGGCCGCAGCCTCGGCGGCTGCGGCTGCCTCAGCGACCGCGGCTGGATCCGGCGTGGATGTCGCGACGACCGCGAGCTCGGGGACGGCCGCCACTTCGGGGATCGCCGCACCGGGCGTTCCGATCCGGTAGGCGACCTCGTCGGCGGTCAATGGCGGGGCGACCACCGCGGGGTCGACCGGAGGCGGCTCGGTGGGTCGGCCGGTAACGCGACGCAGGAGGTACATCCCGACCGATCGATCGATGATCGCCCGGATGCCGCGTGGGGAGCCGGGCTGGCGGATCCAACCCTTCAGGTCGCCCTCGTCGAACGGCGCATCACGGACCGTGACCCACAGTCCGGCCAGGCCCACGGCCGCCACGGCGGCCACGACGACGATGACGATCAGGTCCAGACTCATGCCCACCCCAAAGCGGACGCGGCGACTCCGCGCAATCAGTTCGGCGCGATGCTAGCACCGGACGGTCATATCGCCCACGGGACCAAAGTCGCCCCCGTCAACAGCAGACAGGACCCTCCTCAGCGACCCATCCCCCGGGGCGATTCCGGCTCGTAGGCCTCCGCTTCCAGCTCGTCGGGTCGATCGAAGTCGCCGCGCGTCGGCAGGAACAGGACGAGCCCGAAGGCGATGAAGACCCCAAGGAACGCGTACAGCTGGGTCGTTCCCGACAGCAGCAGCGACAGGATCGCAAGGGCGAGGCAGATCCCGTAGATGACCAGGACGGTCTGTCGATGCGACAGGCCGAGGTCGAGCAGCCGATGGTGGATGTGCTGCCGGTCCGGGCTGAACGGGGAGCGACCCTGCGACAGGCGGCGGACGATGATCCAGAACGTGTCGATGATCGGGACGCCGAGGACCAGCAGGGCGACGGCGACCTTGGCGGTCCCGAGGATCGACAGCACGGCGAGCGTGTAGCCGACGAACTGGACCCCGCTCGTCCCGGCGAAGATCGTCGCTGGATGGAAGTTCCAGCGCAGGAAACCGAGCAGGGCTCCCGCGAGGGCGAAACAGAGGACGGCGATCAGCGGCTGCCCGACCTGCGTCGTGAGGCTGATCAGCCCGAGCGTGACGGCGGCGATGAACGCGACACCCGACGAGAGCCCGTCCAACCCGTCGATCCAGTTGATGCTGTTGATCATGCCCACGATCCAGAAGATCGTCAGCCCGACGGCGATCGCGTCGGGGAAGCGGATCACCGGCCCACCGAACGGGTTGGCGACGAATTCGATCGAGATGCCGAGCCAGACCGCCCCACACGCCAGGGCGACCTGACCGAGCAGCTGCCAGCGGGCACGCAGGTCGAAGAGGTCGTCGATGACGCCGAGGGCGGCCGCGATCGCGCCGCCGAGGAACAGCGCGACGAGGTCGGATGGTTCGAGGCCGAACGGCACGCTGACCAGGGCCGCCTGGTCATTGATCGCGAGGAAGAGGCCGGCCGCCAACAGGAACGCGGCGGAGACGGCGAGTCCGCCACCCCGGGGCACCGGCGTGACGTTGACACGGCGCGCCTCGGGGCGGTCGAGGATCTGATATCGGATCAGGACTCGCCGAACGAGCGGCGTGAACGCCAGGGCGAGCAGCGCCGCGAACAGGAAGACGACCACGATCGGGCCGACGGCGGAGCCGACACTGGCGATCAAGGTCATCGCGGCTCGGACGGGTGCGACCGTCCCGGGTGCAGGGCGTCGATCACGCGGCGGGCAAGCCCGGCACCGGGAACCGGTTCACGATCTCACGCACCTCGCCGGCGAGGCGGGCCTGGTCGGTCGGTTCGTCCCGTCGTCGGATGGCGTCGATGATGATCCGCCCGACCGCGCGCATCTCGTCCGGCCCGAAGCCTCGTGAAGTCGTGGCGGGCGTCCCGATCCGGATGCCCGAGGCGGTGTTCGGGGGCAGTGTGTCGAACGGGATGGCGTTCTTGTTGACCGTGACGCCGATCTCGTCGAGCAGGTGCTCGGCCTCCTTGCCACTGACCCCGAGCGGCGTCACGTCGACCAGCAGCAGATGGTTGTCCGTCCCACCCGAGACGACCCGTGCGCCCAGGCTCGCCAGCGTCTCCGCCATCACCCTGGCGTTCTCGACCGTCCGTCGCTGGTCCGCGCGGAACGGCTCCTCGGCCGCGAGCTTGAAGGCGATCGCCTTGCCGGCGATGACCTGCATCAGCGGCCCACCCTGGGTCCCCGGGAAGACGTTGCGGTCGATCGACGCGGCGAGGGAGCCGGGTGCGCTGCCACCTTTGACGACCGGGAAGTCGGCCGGATCCAGGCCCGGCCGGAGGTCATCCCGGCTGAACAGCATGCCGCCGCGCGGGCCGCGCAGGGTCTTGTGGGTGGTGGTGGTCACGAGGTCGGCGTGCGGGAACGGGCTCGGGTGGACGTCGGCCGCGACGAGACCCGCGATGTGGGCCATGTCGATGAACAGGATGGCCCCGACATCCGCGGCGATGGCCGCCATCCGCTCGAAATCCCAGATCCGCGGGTAGGCGGAAGCGCCGCCCACGATGAGCTTCGGGCGAACCTCCTTGGCCTGGGCCTCCATCGCGTCGTAATCGATCCGTTCGGTGTCCTGTCGAACCCCATACGCGTGGACCTCGTACAGCCGGCCCGAGAAGTTGAGCGCCATGCCATGGGTCAGGTGGCCACCCATGGCGAGGTTCATGCCCATGATCCGATCGCCCGGCTGGAGGACGCTGAAGTAGGCGGCCATGTTGGCCTGCGCGCCGGAGTGCGGTTGGACGTTGACATGTTCCGCGCCGGGGTAGAGCGCGAGGGCCCGTTCTTGGGCCAGGCGCTCCGCGATGTCGACGAACTCGCAGCCGCCGTAGTAACGCTTGCCGGGCAAGCCCTCGGCGTACTTGTTGGTCAGCCACGAACCCTGGGCCTCCATCACGGCGGCCGACACGTAGTTCTCGCTGGCGATCAGCTCGATCTTGTCGTGCTGGCGGCGTCGCTCGCCGAGCATGGCTTCCCACAGCACGGGATCGAGGTCGGCGATCGATTCGAGCGCGAGGCCCGCGGGTGGCGAGATGGTCATGGCGCCGCCGACTCCTTCCTGGCCGATCCGGAACACCCCCGCCACGCGCCGCGAGCGCGTCGGGCGCTATCTTCCCACGAACGGGGCCTCCACCGACGCGGGCTCCGAAGCGTTGGAGGACGCCGATGAGCGGGACATGGCTCGATGGTGACGCACGGGCCCGGCTCGATACCCCGGCTGTGGTCGTGGATCTTGACCGGGTCGACGCCAACATCGGGCGGATGGCCGATGCGATGCGCGAGCGCGGTGTCGCACTTCGGCCGCACGCCAAGACCCACAAGAGCCTCGCGATGGCGCGGCGACAGCTCGATGCCGGCGCCGTCGGCCTCACGGTCGCGACCATCGGCGAGGCCGAAGTCTTCGCGGACGGCGGGTTCACGGACCTGTTCATCGCCTATCCGGTGGTGGCGACCGGTCCCAAGGCCGAGCGCCTGCGGCGACTCAACGATCGGTGTCGGTTGTCGGTCGGGGCCAATTCGATCGAGGGTGTGTTGGCCCTCGCGGCGGCGTTTCGTGACGCCAAGCCGCCCGAGGTCCGGATCGAGATCGACAGTGGCGGCGGGAGGAGCGGCCTGCGTCCCGAGGCGGCCGGCGACCTGGCGCGGGCGACTCTGGACGCGGGCCTGCCGGTCGGCGGCGTCTTCACGCATCCAGGGCAGGGCTCGCCCGACGCGAAGGGGCGATCGGCGGCCTCGGACGACGAGGTGGCCGGCTTGGCCGCTGCGGCCGAGTCCCTTCGCGCGGCCGGGATCACGGCTGGTGTCGTCAGCGCCGGATCCACGCCGACGGCGGTCCTGTCCGCGCGCGGACCCGTGACCGAGGAGCGACCGGGCACGTACATCTACGGCGACCGCCAACAGGCGTTCCTCGCCGGCGATCCGGCCGATCTGGGGGAGACCGTCGCCACCGTGGTCGCGGCAACGGTCGTGAGTCACGGCGCTCGGGGCGGGTTCCTGGTCGACGCCGGGGCCAAGATTCTCGGCAAGGATGTCGCGCCATACCTCGCGGGGCATGGAGCCGTGCTGGGGTATCCGGAGGCGGTCATCAGCCGCGTCAACGATCACCACGGCATCGCGGAGGTGCCCGCGGGTTCGGCTCGGCCGGCCATCGGCGAAGTCGTGTTCATCATCCCGAACCACATCTGTCCGGTCATCAACATGGTCGACGAGTTCATCGTCGCCAGCGACGGGTACGTCGTCGACGTCTGGCCCGTGGACGCGCGCGGCCGAAACACCTGAGGCCCTCGCGGGGCGGGGCGCGTCTTCAGGGCGGGACACGGCCGGACGGGCGGAGCGGGGCGGCGCGTGCGCCCGGACTCTCGCAGGCACGACCGCGCTCGATCCACCCCTCGGACCCCGCACGGATAGCGCGGGGATAGGGCGCGGATAAGGAATCGCAAGGTTGCCCGCGCTATCACCGAACTCTCAGAAACCGGGCTCTATATCGAACTTGATAGCCGGGCTCTTGGCGCTCGCGGATGACGACGCCGCCCGGAACGAAGGAATCCGGCATGTACTACCCGCCCTCCTCTCCGCTGAATCCGTTGGGAGAGCCGCAGCCGCGGCCGACCCAGGCACCTCCGCTCGTCCCCGGTCAGACGCCGAATGGCGACGCGCCGACCACCTGGACCCCGACGGACGTCATGTCGCCCGGCAGCGCAGTCCCGGCATCGCCGTACGTCGCGGCGCCGGCGCCCCAGCCGTACACGACCGCACCTGCCCCCCGATCCGGCCGTCGCTCGGTCGGCCCCGGGTTCGTCATGAGCGCCGTCCTCGCGACGGCCCTGCTCGCGTCGGGCGGCACCTATGTCCTCGTCAACAGCAGCGATCATTCGACCGCGGGCGCTCCGGCCGCCGCGACCGGGACGCAGGCCCCGGCCAACGGCAACAACTCGGGCGGTGGCAATCCGTCCAGCGGCGGCAACTCGACCGGTGGTTCCACGGCCGGCGGTTCTACCGGCGTGGCCGACATCTTCAAGGCGGTCAGTCCGGCGGTCGTGACGATCGTCGCCGACGGCGTCACCCTGACCGATCCCACCACCGGCCAGACCGGCCAGGGCACGGCCACCGGCTCGGGCGTCATCTTCGACTCGAACGGCCTCATCCTCACCAACCACCACGTCGTTGAAGGCAACCCGCAGAAGCTCACGGTCAACCTCAAGGACGGCCGGTCCTTCGACGGGACCATCTACGGCGTCGACACGCTGACCGATCTCGCCATCGTCAAGGTGAACGAGACCGGCCTGCCGACCGCCCCGATCGGTGACTCCTCGACCATCCAGGTCGGCCAGGAGGCCATCGCCATCGGCAGCCCGCTCGGCACGTTCACGGACTCCGTGACCAGCGGCATCATCTCGGCGATCGGCCGGAGCATCCCGGTCGAAAGCGGCGACGTCCTGACCAACCTCATCCAGACCGATACGGCCATCAACCCCGGCAACAGCGGCGGCCCGCTGCTCGACCCGAGCGGCAAGGTCATCGGCATCAACACCGCCGGAGCCAGCTCCAGCCAGGGCATCGGCTTCGCGATCCCGATCAACATCGCCCGACCTCTGCTCGCGCAGGCATCGGCCGGCCAGCCACTGGCACGCCCGTACCTGGGCATCCGCTACGAAACCATCACCCCGACGATCAAGAAGGACAACAACCTTCCCGTCGCCAACGGCGCCTGGATCCCGACGGCGAACGCTGCCTCGAACCAGGGCGCCAACGGTCAGGGTGGCCAGGGTGGTCAGGGCGGCCAGGGGCTGTTCCCCGGCGGCCAGGGGCTGTTCCCCGGCATCCAGGGTCAGACCGGCGGCACGGCCCCGACGGGCGACGTGATCGTCCCCAACGGCCCGGCCGCGCAGGCGGGGCTCCAGGCCGGTGACATCATCACCGCGGTCGACGGGACGGCCCTCGACGCGACCCATCCGCTTGACCTCGTCACCAGCCAGCTGGCCCCGGGCGCCAGGGTGACGCTTGACATCCTTCGAGACGGCCAGGCCACCAAGATCACGGTCACGCTGGGGACACGCCCCGCCACCATGTAACGCCACCCAGGCAGCACACCACGCTCGAACGGGACCGTCGACCACCGGCGGTCCCGTTCTTCGTGTCCGGGTGACGGCGCGAGGCGCCTGGGTGACCACGACGGGCCACGCCTCCAAGACGGCCGAGACGACCGCGTCTGGCCTCAGCCGCCCTGGACCACGATGATCGTGCCGTCGCACGCGAACCAGGCGTCGTCGGAACCACCTTCGCCGCCGCCGATCTGCACCCGATCACCCGTGTGGGCGACAACGTGGCCGCCCGCATCGAGGAGCGCGAGGCGGTCGCCGTCGGACCGGGCCGCGAAGCCATTCGGCCAGATCACCTTCTGGATCGGGCCACCCGATGACCCACGGACCGCGATCCCCCAACGTTCGTCGACGACCAGGGTGCCGTCCAGCAGGGCGGACATGCAGGCGAGTGGCGTCGCGGCAGGAGCCTGCGGTTCCTGGGTCGGGACGGCGATGAGCGACGGGCCGGCCGCCGTGCTCGCGCTCGGACTCGGGGTCGTCGCACAACCGCTCGCCGCCAGCAGGACGATCACCGTCAGGGTCGCGCCGCGCCCGAATCGCCGGCCGGTCCACATATCGGCGCCACTCACGCGGGCCGTGGGTCCTTGACGAGTGCAGGCACGAGGCCCGCCCCCTCCAACACGGCGGTGATCCGTTCGATCGGGACCGTGCCGGCCCGGAGCACGATCGGGGATCGGCCGGTGCAGTCGACGACCGTCGATGCCGGCCCGCCGTGCGCGGGTCCCCCGTCCAGGATCAGGTCGATGGCCTCCCCGAGGTGGGCCAGGATCTCGGTCGCGTCACGCGCCTCCGGCACGCCCGACAGGTTGGCCGATGTCGTCGGCAACGGACCAACGCCTCGCGCGAGCGCGCGCGGCGTCGCATGGTCAGGGACCCGTAGACCGATCGTCGCCACCCCGCCGGTCATGGCGGCCGGGAACGGGACATCCGCCCGCTGGGTGACGACCACGGTCAATCCGCCCGGCCAACAGGCGGTAGCGAGGGCCGTCGCGGCCGGGGTCATGACCCCGATCGTCTCTGCCTGCGCGACATCGGCGAGCAGGAGAGCGATGGCCTTGTCGGGTGGCCGTTGTTTCACGTGGAACAACCGCTCGATCCCATCGGGCGTGTGGAGCGCGACGGCGATGCCGTAGACCGTGTCCGTCGGCAACGCGACGACGCCACCCGCGCGCAGGACCCCGATCGCCGCCTCGCGGCCGGCAGCATCGTCAGGGACGACCCGGGCGGTCATGCTGGGACGGCCTCCCCGGCCATCGCGCCCGCCTCCGCCGCCTCCGCCGACGCCGACGCCGCCCGCGCCTCCACGGCCGCAGCGGCCAGTCGCCTCGACGCGGCCCGGGCGTCCCGCGGGGAAGCGAGCACGAGGTCCTCGATCATCCGGGCGACCCCCTCGTCGGCCAGTGGCGGCGCGACGTACCGGGCGGCGGCGCGCACGCCGACAGGAGCGGTCGGCATGGCCGTCCCGTGACCGACCTCGGCGAGCATCTCGAGGTCGTTCCACTGGTCGCCGATGGCAAGGGTCGCCCCGAGCGGGATGCTGAATCGGCGCGCAAGCCAGCGGATCGCACGGCCCTTCGAGACTCCCGGCGCGACGAATTCGAGGAACCGCGGATGGCTGATCGTGACGTCGGCCGATCCTGCGAATCGAGCCCGGGCGATCGGCGCCATCTCGACCGGCAGCGGGGGCTCCCCGACCGCGAGCACCTTCGTGATCGGGTGGCGGATCGACTCGGAGAGGTCTGGCACGAGCTCAGCCTTCGCGCCCATGAACGTGCTGTAGTCGTCGGCTCTCGGGTCGTCGGCTCGAAGGATGAACCGCTCGAGGTGGTTGAGATGCGGGTCCAGGTCGTGTTCGCGCGTCCAGCGGACGATCTCTCGAGCCGCCGCGGCTTTCAGCGGTGTGTGCACGAGCAAGCGGCCCGGTCGCGTCGACCCAGGCGCCGGCATCTCCCGGATCAGCGCGCCCTGGTACCCGACGAGGGGCGCCTCGATCCCGAGCTCGATGGCGAATCGAAGCGCGCTGGAGACCATGCGACCCGTCACGAGAGTGACCACGACGCCGCGCTCGCGCGCCCGGTGGACCGCCGACCGCGTGTCGGGGCCGATCGTCAGGTCGTCGCCGATGAGCGTGCCATCGATATCCAGGGCGATGAGCCGGATGGGCAGGACGGGGTCGGGGGTCACGATGCCGGACACCCCGAGATGATGCCCGACCGATGCCGACGGCGCTGGCGAGGCTCCGCGGCCGGGTCGCGCTCGTCAGGTCCTCGAGACCCCGGCGACTCGAGGCAACCCCGCGAGGTCCGCCTCGACGGAGCAGCGCCAACCGGGGAGGCGAGCCACGACCGTCGCGACGATGGCCTCTCCCTGGTCCGCCCCGATCTCCAACAGGGCGAGCCCGCCTTCAGACAGCGCGTCGGGCAGCTGGTCGAGGAGACGCCCGATGACGGCGAGCCCGTCCGGCCCACCATCGAGCGCCAGGGCCGGTTCGAATGACGTTGCGCGGGGCAGCTCCGCCATGGCGTCGTCCCGGACGTAGGGCAGGTTGGCCAGGATCATGTCGAACCTCGACGTGCCGACCGAGCCGACATCGCCGAGCAGGTCGCCTTCGACGAACGTCATCCGGTCCGCCACCGCGTGACCGACCGCGTTCTCCTTGGCAAGATCGAGCGCGTCCCCGGAGAGATCGGTCAGGACGAATGCGACGGCCTCGAACGCGCCCCGACGACGGAGGGTCACCGCCAACGCCACGGCGATCGCGCCCGACCCGGTCCCGACATCGGCGATGCGGATCGGCGGAGCCCCGGCTGCCCGAGGAGCCGCCGCCAGGCGGCGCATGACCTCCACCTCGGCGAGCTCCACCAGTCGTTCCGTCTCCGGGCGAGGGATGAGCGCCCGAGGGTCCACCTGGAAGGCGAGCCCGTAGAACTCCTTCAGTCCACGCAGGTAGGCGACCGGCTCGCCGTCGGCTCGCCGCTCGATGTCGGCCCGATACCGTGCCGCCGCATCAGCGCCGACCGGGGCCTCCGGGTGCGCCAGGATGACCGTCCGCCCGACCCCGACCGCATGCCCGAGGAGCAATTCCGCGTCCAGACGCGCGGTCTCGGACCCTGACGTGGTCAGGCGGTCTACGCCTTCGCGCAGCAACGCCGCCGTCGTCTCCGACTGGTGGCCACGCGGCCGGGGCGAGCCGTCAGCCGTCACCGTCGCCGTCGGTCAGCGATCCGAGTCGGTCGGCCTGATCGGCCATCACCAGGGCGTCGATCATGTTGTCGAGGTCGCCGTCCATCATCCCGGGCAGGTTGTGGACGGTCAGCCCGATCCGGTGGTCGGTCACGCGGTCCTGGGGGAAGTTGTAGGTCCGGACCTTGTCCGACCGATCGCCCGAACCGATCATCGAGCGGCGGGCGGCGGAGTCGGCCGCGCGCTGCTTCTGCTGTTCGAGGTCGTACAGCCGCGAGCGCAACACCGAGAGTGCCTTGGCCTTGTTCTTGTGCTGGCTCTTCTCGTCCTGGATCTCGACCACCAGCCCGGTCGGCAGGTGGGTGATCCGCACCGCGGAGTCGGTCGTGTTGACCGACTGCCCGCCAGGCCCCGACGAGCGTTTGACGTCGATCCGGAGGTCGCGCTCCTCGTCGATCTCGATCTCGACCTCGTCCACCTCGGGCAGGACGACGACGGTCACGGTCGAGGTGTGGATCCGCCCGGACGACTCGGTCGCGGGGATGCGCTGGACGCGATGGACGCCTCCCTCGAACTTCAGCCGGCTGTAAGCGCCATCGCCATGGACCTGGACGATGGCCTCCTTGATGCCACCGATGCCGGTCTCGTTGAGGCTCAACAGCTCGGGCGTGAAGCGGTGCCGCTCGGCATAGCGGACGTACATCCGGTACAGCTCCGAGGCGAACAGCGCGGCCTCGCTGCCGCCGGCGCCCGCCCGGATCTCGAGGATGACGTCGCGGTCGTCATTCGGGTCGCGGGGCAACAGGAGGACCTTGAGCTCCTCGATGAGGCGGGTCTCGTCCGCTTCGAGACGCTCGATCTCTGAGCGGGCCATAGCCCGCAGCTCGTCGTCGGCGTCGGGCGACTCGCGGACCTCGCGCGCGCCGGCCAGCTCCGTCCGTGTCGCCTCGAGCCGGCGATACGCCTCGACCACCGGCTCGAGTCGGGCGAGTTCCTGGCCAAGGCGACGGATCTCGGACGGGTCCCGGGAAGTCTCCGGCCGCGCCAGTTCGTCCTGGAGGGTGTCGTACTGCCGCGCGACCTCGGCCAGCCTGTCGTCGAGGTCGCTCATGCTCCCGGCGGCGGGTCGGTGGGTGCCGAGGTCTGCGCCACTGGCGCGAGGACCATCGGCTCGGGGTCGAATACGCCCGAGCCGTCGGGGACCGATTCGCCATCGGCCAGGAGCGCCTGCTCCATCGACACGATCGCGACCTCGATCATGTCGTCGGTCGGCTGCTTGGTGGTGATCATCTGGACGAGCAGGCCCGGGTAGAGGAGCACCTTGACCAGCGGGTTCTTCCGGTGGCGGGCCCCGAACCGCAGGATCTCGTAGCCGACCGCGGCGATGACCGGGATGAGCAGGATCCGACTGGCGACCATCACGAGCGGCGTCTGCCGCCCGACCAGCGAGAAGGCGATGATCGACAGGAGGATGACGACCACGAGGAACTCGGTCCCGCAGCGCTGGTGGGCCGTCGGGAACTTGCGGACCTCGCCCACGGTCAGCGGATCGCCCGCTTCGAGCGCGTGGATCGTCATGTGCTCGGCGCCGTGGTACTGGAAGACGCGACGGACGTCCGGTGCACGGCTGATCAGGAGCAGGTAGCCCAGGAAGATCGCGACCCGGATGAGTCCCTCGACCAGGTGCTGGACGAGGCCGTTGTCGACGCTTGCCGTCGTGACCGACGCGATGACCAGCGGTAACAGGAAGAAGATGCCGACCCCGGCGGCCAGGGTCAGACCCAGCATCAGGGCGATCGAGCCCCGGCCGAGTTCGATCCCGTCCTGCGAGGCCTGGACGTTCGCACTGCGGACCAGCCAGCGCGTGCCGACGACGAGCGTCTCGTACAGGACGACGAGGCCACGAATGAGCGGGAACTTCGACCAGCGGGTGCCGTGGAAGCCTGCGTCCAGACGCTCGGTGGCGAAGATGATCTGGCCATCCGGGTGGCGCAGGGCCACGGCGATCGCATCGCGCCCGCGCATGAGGACGCCTTCGATGAGCGCTTGACCACCGTACGCGTACTTGGGCATGGGGCGCAGTCTACTTCGTGCGACTCGGATGGCCTATCGGACGTGAATCGAAACGACGGGGCCCGAAGGTCCCGTCGTCGTGCTTGCGGTTTCCTGGCGGTTGCGCGGGCGCACCGCCAGCTTCCGTCAGCTCCTGACCTGGCGCTCCAGTCGCTTCTGGAAGCGCTCGACCTGGCCGGCTGTGTCGATGATGTTCTGGGTGCCAGTGAAGAAGGGATGGCAGTTGGAGCACACGTCGACCCGAAGCTCGGGCCGCGTGGATCCGACCGTCCACTCGGTGCCGCACGAGCCGCAGTGGACCTTGGCCTGGTAATACTTGGGATGGATATCGGGCTTCACGGGTTCTCTCCTCCGAACGCCTTCCGTACCGGGCGGTGGCCCAGCCGGTGGTCGTCGGCTCTTCCGGGGTGGCTTAGGCGCTGGCGGCGGTCGCCTCGACCGCCTCGACCCGGATGCGCTTCTTGGTCCTGGTGGCGTGCTCGAACTTCACCTTGCCGGTGACGGTCGCGAACACGGTGTAGTCGTGACCCAGCCCGGTCCCGGGACCGGACAGGAAGGTCATGCCGCGCTGGCGGACGATGATCGAACCGGCGCTGACGAGCTGGCCGTCGCCGGCCTTGACGCCGAGTCGCTGGCCGACGCTGTCGCGGCCGTTCTTGACGCTGCCGCCGGCCTTCTTGTGCGCCATGTCGTCTACTCGTCCTTCTTCGTGGTGCGGGTCGGCTTGGTGGTGTCGGCCTTCGCCTGGGGGGCGTCGGCGTCGGCCTTGGCCGTCGTCCGCTTCGGGGCTGCGGTCTTGGTCTCGGTCTTTGCGTCGGTCTTGGTCTTGGTTGGCGCCTTGGCGTCAGCCTTGGCGGCGGTCTTGCCGTCGGTCTTGGCCGGAGCGGCCTTGGCCTTGTCCTTGGCGGACTTCGCGTCCGCGGCGGCGGCGCCGACCGCCAGCTTGGCGGCGAGCTCGGCGTCCTTGGCGGCCTGGGCCGTGGCAGCGGCCTCGAGGCGCTCGCGCTCAGTGCGGGCCTCGTCCTGGGCCTTCTTGGCGTCCTTGGCCGCGCTCTTGCCACCGAACGTGATGTCGGCGATGCGGAGCACGGTCAGCTCCTGGCGATGGCCCTTCTTGACGCGGCTGCGGGCCTTCGGGCGGTACTTGAACGAGATCGTCTTCTCGCCACGCATCTGGCGGACGACCTCGGCGCTGACCTCGGCGTTCGCGACCACGGGGCGACCGATGGCGGCCTCGTCGCCGTCCGCGACGAGCAGGACGCGATCGAGCGTGATCGTGTTGCCGGGCTCGGCGTCGAGCAGTTCGACTTCGAGCTCCGTACCGACCTCGACGCGGTATTGCTTTCCGCCGGTCTCGATGACTGCGTACATGGATCCTCAGGGTTCGTCACTGGCGGCCGCGCGCGGCGACCGCGACATCGGACGTGGAGAGGCGCACGGCGAGGCCGATGCGCAGACCGCAAAGTGTACGGCTCCAAGCACGAACCGGTCAAACTCGACCGGATCGGGGTGGTGATCCCCGCTCTCAGACGGACGTGTAGTACAGCGCTATCGCCAAAAGGACCGAGTTCAATCCGACAAGTCCGAACACAAGGGCGGAGAGGCGTCGTCCACGTAACAGGGCAACGCCGGCCCCGACGATCCCGATGAACGCGAGTATCGGCAGGGCGGCGACGAAGTACGGCATCCCCCGCAGCCTACCGGCTGGTTCGATCCAAGCTGACTCCAATACGCAGGTCCGCAGCGTTCAGGCCAGATCGTCCGTCAGGAGGACGCGCTCGCGAACGATGGACGCGATCGGCATCGGTGCCCCGGCGAGATCGGACAGCGCTGCGACCACCTCTTCGGGCCGTCCGCTCCCGAGCTCGGCGTGGAACCTGGTCCGGGCGCGGATCATCAGCGGCGGACCCTCGTCGACGATCGCGACATCCCCAACCAATGGCCTGAGGTCGTAGGTGACCGTGGCGGAGCCCTTCAGCCGCTCGCGTGGAAGGCGCGGGGCACGAAGGAACGCTGCCACGGCGGCGTCGATGGTGCTGGCGTCGGCCTCGCCAAGGTCGATCCGGTAGTCCGCCGCCACAACCTGGCCGGCCAGCGCGGGCCGGTTGAGCCAGACGTCGTACAGGTCGACGAGGCGCCAGCCCTCGGGCAATCGGTCCGCCAGCGCCTCACGCACGAACCAAGTCGGCACGAACTCGGTCAGGACGATGTCCGCCAGCTCGGCCTCCGCCTCGATCCCCATCTGGAGCGGCGCCCCGAAGGCGACCCGCGCGCGAGGACGGCCGCCACGATGGACTGGCAGCCCCGATGCCTCGAGCGTGCCTTCCCAGGCCTCGGCCAGCTCGCGGCCGGCCAGCCGAGGCGCATCCGCGGAGCGGGCGAGGACGAGCCGCCAGCGCTGTCGGGGGACGGATCCGCCGCCGTCGGGCGGCTCCGAGGGCGACGCTGAACCGGGAACCACGTCTGGTAGTCTGCGGCACGATGGACGAGCCCGCGCAGTCGGCCGCCGACGCTCCGACGAACGAGACGGCTCGCTGGGTGGCGACCCTGCCGCCACCACCCTTCCTCGATCCAGCGGCCGGACCCGGCGATCCACGGATCGCACCGTTGTCGCCACGCGTCGCGGTCCTCATCGTCGCCGCGCTCGTGATCGGGCTCCTGCTCTGGATGGCCCGTGACAGCGTCCGGCCCTTCATCATCGGGCTGCTGTTCGTCTACCTGCTCGATCCGCCGGTGCGCTGGCTGACCCGGCGCGGGCTGCGCCGGTCGCTCTCGATCCTCGTCGTCTATGTCGTCGGGATCGTCGTGTTGGTCGAGTTCCTCGCGCTGACGCTGACGCCGCTCGTGAACGAGGTCGTGCGGTTCGTCGCCGACTTCCCGAAGCTCGCCGATAACCTGGACGAACAGCTCAAGAAGCTCGGCGAGTTCTACGCCCACCTCCAGATCCCGGTCGCCATCCGGGAATGGATCGATAACGCGATCGCCGGTATCGGCCAGGGGGGCGGTGGCGGGGGAGGCTTCGATTTCTCCGTGCTGCTGCCGCTCGTCACCGGTGCCAGCAGCCTCATCGGGGCGGTCTTCGGCTACCTGATCCTCCCGGTCTGGGTGGCCTACATCCTCAAGGACAAGGTCGGCCTGGTCGGGCAGTTCGATGCGGCGCTGCCGGCCGCCTGGCGGTTCGACACCTGGGCGATCATCCACACGGTCGAGCGGATCTTCGGCCAATGGGTCCGTGGCCAGCTGATCCTCGGCTTCGCCGTCGGGGTCTTCACGTTCATCGGCCTGATGATCCTGAGCCAGCTGGTCGATCCAGTCTTCGGTCAGTACGCGATCCTCCTGTCGGTCATCGCTGGCGTCCTGGAGCTCGTGCCGATCATCGGGCCGATCATCTCGGCGGTGCCGGCCGTGCTGCTCGCGGCGACCGCCGGACCCGGCGCGGTCCTCGCGGCACTGCTGCTGTACACGTTGGTCCAGCAGGTCGAGAACAACTTCCTGGTGCCGAGGATCCAGGGCCAGGCGGTCGAGCTGCACCCGGCCGCGGTCATGTTCGCGATCATCGTCGGCGGGTCGCTGGCGGGGTTGCTCGGTGCCATCCTGGCGCTGCCGATGACCGCGGCGTTCCGCGATGTCGTGCGCTACCTCTTCCGTCGCCTGAGCCCGGACGAGCCCGAGGCGCTGGCGGCCTCCCTCAAGGCCATCGGCATGACGCCCGGCGATGGCTGACCCGTTCGATCCGTACAAGGTCCTCCAGGTCGATCCCGAGGCCGAGGACGAGGTCATCCAGGCCGCCTATCGTCGGCTCGCGCGCAAGTACCACCCGGATCTCACCGAGGGCGCCGATGCGGCGGAGCGGATGGCCCGGATCAACGCGGCCTGGGAGTTGATCGGTGAGCCACGCTCGCGGGCGGCGTACGACGAGCGACGCGCGTTGGGTCTCGGCGGGAAGAGTGCGTCCGGTACAGGCGGTGGTGGTGTCGGAACGCCCGGCACGGGGGCGTCGCCACGGGCACCCGGTTCGGGCAGTGGCCACGCGGGTGGGTCGGCGTCGGGATCGGGCGCTGGGACGAGTCCGGGCCCGGGGTCCGCGGCGCCACCTCGCCCGGATCCGACGCCTCCGCCCGAGACCGTCTCCCGGGACTGGACGTCGGGGCGATCGTCGCAAGGTGGCGGCTACACCGATTCGATGCGGAAGAAAGAAGGCGAGGGCGCGGCGGGACCGCCGCCGGGCCGCCCGTCGGGGAGTGTCCTCAACTTCGGTCGATATTCGGGGTGGTCACTCGGCGAAGTCGCTCGACAGGACCTCGAATACATCGAGTGGCTCGATCGCGCGCCGATCGGCCGGAACTATCGAGCGGAACTCGACGAGATCCTGCGAACATCCGGCCGGCGCCGATCGGCCGACCCAGCCGAAACGGATCGCCGCGGGCTGTACCGCCGTCGGTAGACGGACGGTATCCCGGTCATGCGTCCGGCGGCCGAGCCACCCTGCGGAACGACCTCCCACCGTCTTGCGTGCCCCCGATGGCTCGGTCGATGACCCGCCCGACAGTTGTCCCCTGGACGAGCAGCGTGAACAGGACGACGCCGAAGGTGATCTCCTGCAGCAGGTCGCGTTGCGGGATGTCCGCCGGCAAGGCGAGGGCCATCGCAACGGCCACCGCGCCGCGTAGACCGCCCCAGAACAGCACGTGAAGCCATCCCCGAGGAACCGGCTCGGCGATACCCGGCGCCCTCAGGCGTGACGCAACACCAAGCATCACGTAGACCACGAATGCGCGTCCGACGAGGATGCCGGCGACACCCAAGGCGATCGGGCCGATCGAGTCCAGCAACCGGGTCGGGGGGATGGCGAGGCCCACCAACAGGAAGACCACCGCAGTCAGGACGAACGCGAGGAACTCCCAGACGGTGTCGATCGCATCCGCGCCATCGGCCGTCAGCATGCGTCCCGGACCGAGGTTGCCCAGGACGATGGCGGCCGTCACCGTGGAGATCACGCCGGACATGCCCAACCGATCCGCGACCAGATAGCTGCCATAGGCGAGGACGACCGAGATCGTGAGCTCCACGAAACGATCGTCGACGATGCCGATGACCCGGGCGGCAAGCAATCCCGTCGCCAACCCGATCGCGATGCTGACCGCAACGATCCCGACGAACGCCACGATGGCCTCGCCCGGACCGACCGGGGCATCGAGGGCCTGGATCGCGATCGCGAACACGACCAGGCCGGTACCATCGTTCAACAGGCTCTCGCCGTCGAGCAACGTCGACAGAGAGCGCGGGACCAGGAGTCGCTTGAAGGTTGCGATGACAGCGGCCGGGTCGGTCGCCGAGACCATCGCCCCGACGATGAAGGCGAGATCGAGACGCAGGCCTGTGCCGACGTTCAGGACCACCGCCACGACCGCAGCCGAGACGACGACTCCGGGGACGGCAAGCATCAGCAGGACGGCAGACCACCGCCTGAGCTCGGCGACCTGAAGGCGATAGGCGGCCTCGAACACGAGGCCCGGCAACAGGACGAGAAGGACGATCTCAGGCGACACCTGGACAGCCGGATATCCGGCGGCGTTCGCCCCGATCCCCACGAGCAACCCCGCCACGACCAGGGCGACCTGATACGGCAATCGCAGGGGTCGAGCCACGATCGCGACGAGGGCCGCGAGGCCAAGGAGTCCGACGAGGAGGTCGATGGCGGTGGGGATCGCGGTCCCGTCCATCAGTCGGTCACCGGAGGCGGCGCTCCCTCACCAGGCAGCGCGCGTCTGTCTGATATTGATGCTCTGCAGGATGCCAAGGCCCGCCGCCGTACTGACCAGCGACGCACCGCCATGCGTCACGAACGGCAGGGGGATACCGGTGATCGGCATGACCCCGAGGACCATCCCGATGTTGATGACGAACTGGAACAGCACCATCGACGCGACGCCGGCGGCGAACAGGGTCCCGAACGGGTCGCGGGACCGCCAGCCGGCCACGAGGACCCGCCACAGGAGCAGGACGAACAGGACGAACAGGACGATCCCACCGATGAACCCGAGCTCCTCGGCGAGCGTGGCGAAGACCATGTCGGTCGCCTGGACGGGCAGGAAGTTGCCCTGCGTCTGGGTCCCGTTCGTCAGGCCCTTGCCGAACGGTCCGCCGGACCCAACCGCGATCTGCGCCTGGTAGAGCTGGAAGCCGGCGCCCTGGATGTCCGGGTTCGGGTTCAGGAACGACAGGAGGCGCTCCTTCTGGTAGTCGTGCAGGAGGTAGTTCCAGGCGAACGGCACGGCCGCCACGACACCGACCGCCAGGACCGTCAGCCAGCGCAGGCTGGCGCCCGACATCCAGAGCATGCCGGCGAGGATGGCTCCGAACACCAGCGAGGTCCCGAGGTCCGGTTGGAGCATGACGAGGGCGAGCGGCGGGCCCACCAGCAGACACGCCCCGATGATCGACGTCAGCGAGTCGAGGCGACCTTCGCGTGAGGACAGGTAGCTCGCGAGGACGATGATCATCAGGATCTTGGCGATCTCGCTGAACTGGAACGTCAACGGCCCGACGGAGACCCAGCGCGCGGATCCACCGACGCCATCGCCGATCGCGAGCGTCAGGATCAGCAGCCCGAGCTGGAGCGCGTAGATCGGCCAGGCAAGGGTCTTCAGCCACCGGTAATCGAAGATCGTCGCCAGCACGAACACGACGACCGCGATGGCCGCCCACATCAGGCCACGACTGAAGACGGTCCCGGCCTCGAGCGGCACCGAGCCACCCTCCACGCTGTTCGTGTAGGCCATGACCAGGCCGATAGCCGCCAGGAGCGCCGCGTACGTCATCAACTGGAGGTCGAACGCACGCCATGCGGCACCGACGGACTTGGCAGCCCAGTCGGTGACGCGTGCGGGTTCGGCTCGGATGACGCCCATCAGTTGCTCTGGTAGAAGTTGCCGCGCTTGAGGAGATCGGGAAGCCGGTAATCCTTCTTGATCCCGAAGTGCATCTGGAGGTAGTACTTCACGATCTCGGTGGCGACGTTGCCCTTCGTTCGAGAGTCGTAGGCGAAGGCAAGGACGACCAGCTTCGAATCGGGCTTGTCGAAGTTGCCGTTGTAGGGATCCTTCGGAACGAAACCGACGAACCACGAGTGGAACGGCAGCCTGCCCTTGCTGTCGCGGGTCCCGAATTCGGCCGTGCCGGACTTTCCGGCGACCTTGATCGGCAGGTCCACCAGGTTGTATGTGTGGCGGACGAGGACCACGTTCCGGGCGGCGAGACGCATCGTCCGGAGCACGCCCGACGAGACCTTCATCTTGCGGATGACCTTCGGCTGGAAGGGTCGAACCACCGTCCCGTCGGGGCCGATGATGTTCTTCACGACCTGTGGCTGGTGGACGATCCCACCGTCGGCCATCGCCGCGTAGGCGTTGATCAGCTGGATCGGCGTGACCACGTCATAGCCCTGTCCGATCCCGGCCTGGAAGGTCTCACCCGCGAAGACCGGCGCGCCGAGCGCGCCCTGCTTCCACTGATTGGTCGGAACGATGCCTGACACCTCGCCGGGAAGGTCGATCCCGGTGGGCGCGCCGAACCCGTACTGATGCGCCCAATAGCCCAGTCGGTCGATGCCGAGCTTGGCGGCCATCTGGAAGAAGAAGGTGTCGCTCGAGTGTCCGAACCCGCAGAAGATGTCGCACGGTCCGAATCCGCGGTGGTTCCAGTCGTAGTACTTGGTGGCCCCGAGGGTGAGGAAGCCCTTCGTCTGCACTCTGGTGGTGGGCGTGATCTTGCGGTCGGCCAGGACGCCCGTCCCGGTCACGAGCTTGTAGGTCGAACCCGGTGGGTAGTGTGCTTGTGTGGCGTGGTTCAGGAGCGGTTTGTCCGGATTGTTGAGGAGCTTCGCGAAGGCGGCGTTGCTGATGCCGCGGGCGAACAGATTGTTGTCGTAGGTCGGGAGGCTGACGAGGGCGAGGATCTCCCCGGTCTGTGGGTTCATGACGATCACGACGCCGCGCTTGATCCCGACCGTCTTCATCGCCCACTTCATCGCCGTCTGCGCGTACTTCTGCTCCTTGGTATCGATGGTCAGTTGCAGCGAGTCGCCCGGCTGGGGCTCGGACAAGGTCTGGAGGACCTGGGTCTGACGACCGGCGGCATCACGCTCGACCGTCTCGCTGCCATAGAGCCCACGCAGCTGGGCCTCGTACTCGGCCTCGACGCCCGTCTTGCCGATCAGGTCGTCTGGCAGGTAGCCCGTGGCCTTGAGCGCGGCGAGCTGCTCGGCCGAGATCGGACCCGTATACCCGAGGATCTGCGACATCAGGGGTCCGTCGGTGTATTGGCGTCGAGCCTCGACATCCACCTCGACCCCGGGCAGGTCGTATCCCGCTTCGGAGATGAGGTTCGCGGTGTTCTTGTCCACGTCGCCGGCGATCCGGACGAGGTCGAAGGCGGATCCGGGGTTGCTGTCGATCGTGCCGTTGATCTCGGCGGCGGTCATGCCGAGCAGCGCAGCCAGGCGCTCGACGACCTCGGGGCGCTTTGCGACGGGCAGATCGGCCGGGCGCAGCTTGACGGCGTAGGTCGGGACGTTGGTCACGAGGAGCCGGCCGTTCCGGTCGTAGATGAGACCGCGCGGCGATTGGATGGCCTCGTTGACGGTCCGGTTCTTCGTGGCCAGCGTCGCAAAACGACCGCCATCGACGATCTGGAGGTAGAACAGCCGCGCCGTCAAGCCGCTCACACCGATGATCGCGATGATCGCGAAGATCAGGAACCTCGACAGGCTCCGGATCGGTCGAGGACGTCCGTCCAGGTAGGCGCTCACCAGTCGACCCGTTCCGCGTCCGCGGCTCGGCGATCGTGGATGGAGATCGCGAGGGGCCCGACCAGCGCGGCGAGCACGACATCGTAGACCGCCCCCGGGAAGAGGGCGGCGATGGGGTCGGCGACCGGGATCGGCGACTGGAGCGCGTTGAACGCGACGTAGAGGATCATCGAATAGACAAGACTCAGCAGGGCCGTGGCGAGGATCGGCACGATCGGCCGGAGGTGACTGAAGAGGCGGCCAAGGACAGCCGTCGCACCCATGCAGAGCAGAAGCGCGAAGGCGGTCGATCCGAGCGGCCGTTGTGCAAGGACATCGAGGGTGAGCCCTCCGACAAAGGCCCAGATGAGCCCCGCCTCCAGCCCGATCGCCACTGTGACGACGATCCCGAAGACGAGGACGAGATGGGGTTGCGCCGTTCCGATCCGCAGATACGGGCCGACGGTCAGTTCGAGTAAGGCCGTCACCGTCGCGCCGACCGCGGCGAGCAGCAGGGTCATCGAGTGGGTCGATCCTCGACGGAGGGGCCTAAGGTCGCGCGCCCGCCCGCACGGTCCCTCGAGTGACGGTCGAACGGCGGCGACCTCAGCGCGGAGTATCCCACGGACGCGTCATCTGGGCAATGACGCTCACGAGGCCGGTCAGGAGGGCCGCCCGAGCGCGTCGGACCCGGGGTCGGCGCCGCAACAGCCGGTCGAGGAGGCTCCCGTTGGCGGATGGCAGCTGGCTCGGCCGACTGATCGCGCAGCACGGCGTGTTTCACGTGAAACAACGCTCCGTCATTCTGCTATTCCATCCGACGTCGCCTCCTGCCGGGTCCCCGCGTTTCACGTGAAACACGGGTCGTCGGGGCCCCCGCCGCGCAGATACGTGGCAGTGAAGTCGGGGAAATGCCGCAGGTGTGGACGCCCTGCGAGACTGCCCATGTCGCGGGCGCGAGCGAAGGTCGAAGGGTCAGCAATGGTAGAATCGAGCATCGTGAGACACGTCCGAGCAGGGCACTGAGTGGGCCAAACGATCGCCTGCGCAAACCAGAAGGGCGGCGTCGGCAAGACCACGACGGTCGTGAATCTCGGGAGTTATCTCGCTCTTGCAGGCGAGCGCGTCCTGATCGTCGACCTGGACCCACAGGGGAACGCGACCAGCGGACTTGGGCTTGACCGCAACACCATCGAGCGATCGGTCTACGACGCGGTGATCGATGGGGCGCGGATCCGCGAACTGACCCTGACCGGACCCGTGCCGGGCCTCGATGTCGTGCCATCGGCGATCGCGCTGGCTGGTGCGGAAGTCGAGCTCGCGCCGCTCGAGGGACGAGAGCGTCGACTCGGTCGACTCCTCTCCGAGATCAGCGTGGCCTACGACTACGTGTTCATCGATTGCCCACCGTCGCTCGGTTTGCTGACGGTGAATGCCCTGACCGCCGCCGACTCCGTGCTCATCCCGCTCCAATGCGAGTACTACGCCCTGGAAGGATTGACCCAACTGCTTGCCACACTCGATCTCGTACGTGATCACCTCAACCCGGACCTCGAAGTCAAGGGCGTCGTCCTCACCATGTACGACGGCCGAACGAACCTGTCCGCCGACGTCGCCGCGGAGGTGCGACGCCATCTCGGCGACCGTGTCTTCGAAGCCGTGATCCCGCGCAGTGTCCGGTTGTCCGAGGCCCCGAGTCACGGTCTGCCGATCTCGCGCTATGCGCCCGATTCGACTGGCGCCGTGGCCTACGCGGCGCTCGCGACCGAGCTCCGTACCAGGGATGGACGCTCCGGGACCGGTCGAACGTCCGACGTCGAGATGTTCGAAGTGAAGGTCGCGTCGTGACGGTTCGACCCGAGCGATCCCAGGGCCTGGGCCGAGGGCTCGCCGCCCTGATCCCGCAACGAACGAACGGTCACGCCGGGTCCATCGAGATCCAGACGGCGCGGATCCGTCCCAACCCGCACCAGCCTCGCAAGCGGTTCGACCCCGACGGACTCGCGTCGCTCACCGCGAGCATCGCCGAGCACGGCGTCATCCAGCCGATCCTCGTCACCGAGACGATCGACGGGTACCAGCTGGTGGCTGGCGAACGACGCCTGCGAGCGGCCCAGGCCGCCGGTCTGGACCGGATCCCCGCCGTCGTCCGCCAGCTTGCCGACCGCGAACAGCTGGAACTCGCGCTCGTCGAGAACCTGCAGCGCGAGGACCTCGATCCGCTCGAGACCGCCGATGCCTACCGCCAGCTCATCGACGAGTTCGGGTTCAATCAGGAGGATCTGGCCGTCCGGGTCGGTCGCGCTCGCTCCACCGTGGCCAACACGCTTCGGCTGCTCGAACTCGCACCCGGCGTCCAGGCCGCGGTGGCCGACGGCCGCCTGACCGAGGGCCACGGACGTGCGCTCGGCGGCCTGGCCACCGACCTCCAGGATCGCGTCCTCGATTCGGTCATCGGCCAGGAGCTGTCGGTGCGCCAGACCGAGGAGCTTGTTCGCCGCCTGCGCGAACCGAAGCCCGATCCCACAGCGGCGTCGAAGCGGCAGACGGATCCCGAGCTCGAGCGCGTCGAGGAAGACCTCCGG
This sequence comes from uncultured Chloroflexia bacterium, assembly GCA_963833705.1. Classification (GTDB taxonomy): domain Bacteria; phylum Chloroflexota; class Limnocylindria; order Limnocylindrales; family CSP1-4; genus SPCO01. The sequence continues at coordinate 42,578 of CAWHYQ010000003.1, forward strand.
CGAGCGCTGGGCACCAAGGTCAGCCTCGCCCGTTCGCGCCGCGGCGGCCGCATCGTCATCGAGTACTACAGCGACGAAGAGCTCGGGCGGCTCTACGAGCGCCTGACCGGAGGAACCGCGTGACCGAGGAAGCCACCAGCTCGACCGCGATGCCCCGTCCCGGCGGCCGACCAAAGCGGTCGCGCGCCGGAGCGTCGGACTACACCGCGGCCAGCATCCAGGTCCTCGAAGGCCTCGAGGCCGTTCGCAAGCGGCCCGGCATGTACATCGGCTCGACGGACGTGCGTGGCCTCCATCATCTTGTCTGGGAGGTCGTCGACAACTCGATCGACGAGGCCATGGCCGGCCAGGCCAAGACGATCCAGGTGACGATCCAGGCCGACGGCATCGTCGTGGTCCAGGACGACGGACGTGGCGTCCCGGTCGGCAAGCACTCGACGGGCAAGGACGCCCTCGAGGTGGTCCATACCGTCCTCCACGCCGGCGGGAAGTTCGGCGGTGGCGGCTACAAGGTGTCGGGCGGCCTTCACGGCGTCGGCGTCAGCGTGGTCAATGCCCTGTCTTCGTGGATGCGGGTCGAATTGGCCCGCGATGGGAGCATCTGGGCGCAGGAGTACGAACGCGGCAAGCCCAAGACCCCGGTCAAGAAGGTCGGTCCGCAGGGCTCGCGACGTGGGACCAAGACGAGCTTCATGGCCGATACCGAGATGTTCGAGACCATCGAGTACTCGTTCGATCTCATCAGCCAGCGCCTGCGCGAGTCGGCCTACCTGACCAAGCGGGTCTGGATCACGTTGATCGACGAGCGGATCGATCGCGAGCGCTCCTTCTACTTCGAAGGCGGGCTACAGTCCTTCGTCCGGCATCTCAACCGGAACAAGGAGGTCCTCCACAACCGGCCGATCTACGTCGAGCGGCGCGAGGGCACCACGGCGGTCGAGGTCGCCCTCCAATACAACGACTCCTACACCGAGAACGTGCTCGCGTTCGCCAACAACATCAACACGGTCGACGGCGGCACGCATGTGACCGGGTTCCGTGCCGCCCTGACGAGCTCACTCAACGATTGGGCGCGCCGCGCGGCGGTCCTGCGGGACGCCGACGGGAACCTGTCCGGCGAGGATGTCCGGGAGGGCCTGACCGCGGTCATCAGCGTCAAACTCACCGACCCGCAGTTCGAGGGCCAGACGAAGGCCAAGCTCGGCAACGCCGAGGTGAAGGGCGCCGTCCAGACCGCCGTGGCCGACAGCCTCGGCCAATACCTCGACGAGAACCCGGCCGATGGACGGCGCATCATCGAGAAATGCCTCACGGCGGCCAGGGCGCGCGAGGCCGCCCGCAAGGCGCGCGACCTCGTCATCCGCAAGGGCGCCCTCGACGGCCTGTCACTCCCCGGCAAGCTGGCCGACTGCCAGGAGCGCGATCCAGCCAAGAGCGAGCTGTACCTGGTCGAGGGCGATTCGGCCGGCGGCTCAGCGAAGCAGGGCCGCGATCGACGCAACCAGGCGATCCTGCCGCTCCGAGGCAAGCTCCTCAACGTCGAGAAGGCGCGGCTCGACAAGATCCTCTCGAGCGAGAACGTGCGGCCGCTGATCATCGCGCTCGGAGCCGGCATCGGCGACAGCTTCGACATCGCGAAGCTGCGCTACCACCGGATCATCATCATGACCGACGCCGACGTGGACGGGGCCCACATCCGGACCCTGCTGCTGACGTTCTTCTACCGCCATATGCCGCTGATGATCGAGAACGGCTACCTGTACATCGCCCAGCCACCGCTCTATCGGGTGAGCACCGGCAAGGTGACCCGCTACGCCCAGACCGAGAAGGAACGCGAGCGGATCGTCAAGGAATTCAACGTCAAGAACCTGTCGGTCCAGCGCTTCAAGGGCCTTGGCGAGATGAACGCCGACCAGCTCTGGGAAACGACGATGAACCCGGAGACGAGGACGCTGCTGCGGGTCGACAGCGAGGACGCCGCCGGCGCCGACGAGGTCTTCACGATGCTCATGGGCGAGAAGGTCGGACCGCGCAAGGACTTCATCAAGACCGAGGCACGGAAGGTCCAGAACCTTGACGTCTGAGGCGACCCGGACGCCGGGAGCCCGGACCGCCATCGCGACACCGGACGGCGCCCGGTTCGAGTTCTCGCCGCACAACTGCTTCGCCTGCGGGACCCTGAACACCGGTGGTCTCGGGCTGGTCCTCCACGTCGAACCCGGTCGATCGTGGACGGAGCTCGCGCTCGATACCCGCTTCGAGGGCTGGGAGGGCGTGGCACACGGCGGGATCCTGTGCACCGTCCTCGACGAGGTGATGGCCTGGGCTCTCGTGGGCGAGGACAACTGGGGCGTCACGGCACGGATGGCGGTCGAGTTCCGGCGACCGGTCCCGGTCGGTACGCCGATCCGGGCCGAAGGATGGATCACCCGCGCACGTCGACGCGTGGTCGACACCGCCGCACGGATCGTCGAGGTCGAGACTCGGCGCCGAGCTGGCGACCGCGACGGGATCTACGTCGCGGCCGACCCCGCCCGCAAGCGTGACCTCCGCGAGCGCTACGGCTTCCGCGCCATCGACTCCGGCGACGTCGCGCCCGGCGAAGGCGAGCGCCCGTGCGGAGAACGGCGAATGACGACAGCCACGCTTGCCAGGCCGTCGACGTCGGCCTCCTCGACGAGCGAGGTGACAGCGCGAGCCGTCGTCTTCGTCGCCGCGCACCGGGAGGCGGCCGAGGCCCTCGGCGCGTCGCTTGCCGACCTGTCGAACGAACCGGAGGCCTTCGCCGACCGCGTTGACTCGCGGTCTCGCGGGCCTGGCCGATCCGGAGTACCTCGCCGGCCAGCAGCGTGTCGCGCCAGGCATCGGTGATGTCCACGGCGTCCGCTGGCCGCTGCTGGCGGCCGTCCAGCGCGGCTTCCGGAACGTGACCCGTCGCGACCCGCCGACGCCGCTGCTGGCCCTCGCCGCGCGCCTCTTCGCCGAGCCGACGCTCGAGGAGCGCTGGTTCGCCTTCGGCCTGCTCGAGCGAACGCTCGCCCACGAGACCGAGCGGACGTGGCAACTCCTGCGGAAGGCCGCTCGCGAGGCAGGCGACTGGATCACGGTCGATTCGCTCGCCCATCCGTACGCGAAGGGCATCGCCGCCGAGCCGTACCGCTGGGCCGAGCTCGAGCAACTCGTCTACAGCCCGAGTCGCTGGGAACGCCGGCTATCGGGTCGACCATCGCCACGATGACCCATGTCGACCGACGGCGCGGACGCGACCCCGAGGTCGCCGCGCCATGCCCTCCCCCTGTTCGGGCAGCTCATGGGCGATGCGGAGCCCGACGTCCAGAAAGCGCTGTCATGGGCCTATCGATCGTTGACCGTGGTGGATCCCGCCGCGACCGGGCGCGGCGCTCCGTGACGAGACCGATATCGCGGCCACGACCGCCGACGGCCACCGCGCCTGGGTCATCCGCGACAGCGCTCTCCAAGCTCGATCCGGCCACCGCAGACGAACTCCGGACGCGGCTGATCGGCATCCGCAGCGACCGGGCGCTTCGACCACGTCGGCCGCCGCCGAGACCGCCGCTCGCTTCGGCGAACTGCCCGACCCACGACTCCACCCGGAGCCACCGCTCCTGTGACGGCACACGACTCGACCCTTCCTTGACCCGACAGGAGCGCATCCGACCGTGACCGACGACCTGGGCGAATTCCGATCGATCCGCATCGAAGACGAGATGCGGGTCAGTTACCTCGATTACGCGATGAGCGTCATCGTGTCGCGCGCCCTGCCGGATGTCCGCGACGGTTTCAAGCCGGTCCATCGCCGGATCCTCTACACGATGGGCGAGATGGGCCTGTCGTCGACGAGCTCGTACCGCAAGTGCGCGGCGATCGTCGGCGAGGTGATGGGCAAGTACCACCCGCACGGCGACAGCGCCCTGTACGACGCCCTGGTCCGGCTGGCCCAGGACTTCTCGATGCGCTATCCGCTGGTCGACGGCCAGGGCAACTTCGGGTCGGTCGACGGCGACACCGCCGCCGCCATGCGCTACACGGAAGCGCGCCTGACCGCCATCGCCGGCGAGATGCTCGCCGATATCGACAAGGACACGGTCGACTTCGTCGACAACTACGACGGCACCCAGAAGCAGCCGTCGGTGCTGCCCGCCCGGCTCCCGAACCTGCTCGTCAACGGCAGTTCGGGCATCGCGGTCGGCATGGCGACCAACATCCCGCCCCACCACCTGGGCGAGATCGTCGACGCGACCATCGCCATCATCGACGACCCCGACCTCACCTCGGACGACCTCTGCAAGTTCGTCCAGGGCCCGGACTTCCCGACCGGGGGGACCATCTACCGCTACGAGAAGCAGCGCAACCTGCTGACCGGCGAATGGGAGACGGTGGACGCCATCCGCCAGATGTACGCGCACGGCCGCGGCCGGGTCGTGATGCGCGCGCAGGTCGCATTCGAGGACGTCAAGGGTGACCGAACGTCGATCATCGTCACCGAGCTGCCGTACCAGGTGAACAAGGCGACCCTCCTCGAGAAGATCGCCGAACTGGTCAAGGACAAGCGGATCGAGGGCATCGCCGACCTGCGCGACGAGTCCGATCGCGACGGGATGCGCATCTATATCGAGCTCAAGCGCGACGTCGAACCCGCACAAGCGTGCTCAACAACCTGTTCAAGCACACGCCCATGCAGCTCGCGTTCAACATGAACATGCTCGCCCTCGTCGACGGCCAGCCGCAGACCCTCCCGCTGCGGAGCGTGTTGGTCCACTACCTCGACCACCGGCGCGAGATCATCCGGCGGCGGACCGAGTTCGACCTCGGCAAGGCGCGCGCCCGGGCGCACATCCTCGAGGGCCTCAAGGTCGCGCTCGACAACCTCGACGCGGTCATCAAGACCATCCGCGAATCCAACGAGGTCGATGACGCGCGCTCGAACCTGATGAGCCGGTTCGACCTGTCCGAGCTCCAGGCGCAGGCCATCCTCGACATGCGGCTGGCCCGCCTCGCCGCTCTCGAGCGCCAGAAGATCGAGGACGAATACCTCGCCATCATCCAGCTCATCGCCGAGCTCGAGGACATCCTGTCCAATCCGGCCCGGGTCAGCCAGATCATCAAGGACGAGCTGACCGACCTGAAGAAGAAGTACGCGGGCGAACGCCGGACGCGGGTCGCCGACGACTCGAGCCGCGAGATGACTGACGAGGACCTCATCGCCGACGAGGACGTCGTGGTCACGATCTCCGGCCGCGGCTACATCAAGCGCCAGCCGGTCGCCACCTATCGCCGCCAGCATCGCGGCGGGAAGGGGATCATCGGGCACGTCACGCGCGAGGAGGACGCGGTCGAGCACCTGCTCGTCGCCAACACCCATCACTGGGCCCTCTTCTTCACCAACCGCGGTCGCGTCTTCTCGACGCGGGTGCACGTCATCCCCGACGCCAGCCGGCAGGCCAAGGGCATCCCGATCATCAACCTGCCCGGTGTCCAGGTCGAGTCGGGCGAGGTCCCGATGGCGACCATCACCCTGCCCGACTTCAAGGCGGGGTCGTACCTCGTCCTCGCCACGCGAAGCGGGATCATCAAGAAGTCGCCGCTCGAGCAGTTCGAGAAGGTCCGCTCGTCCGGCATCCGCGCGATCACGATCCGCGACGACGACGAGCTCGCCTGGGTCGATGTCTCGACCGGGGCCGACGACGTCATCATCGCCACCGCCCAGGGCAAGCTCGCGCGGTTCTCCGAGGACGAGGTCCGAGCGATGGGCCGCGACGCGGCCGGTGTCATCGGCATCCGCCTCGCCCGGCAGGGCGACTCGGTCGTCGGCATGAGCGTGGTCCAGCCCGACAGCGACCTCCTCGTGCTCAGCGAGACGGGTTATGGCAAACGCGTCGCGCTGACGGAGTTCCGGACCATGCACCGCGGCAGTCAGGGCGTCCGCCTGATGTCGCTCGAGGGCCGCAAGACCGGCGACGTGGCCGCCGTCCAGCAGGTGACCGAGCAGGACGAGGAGTTGCTCCTCATCTCGGCGCACGGGCAGGTCATCCGGACCGAGACGAACACGATCAATCGCTACTCGTCGTCCGCGCGCGGCGTCATCGTCATGCGGCTCGCGGAGGGCGACCGGGTCGTCGCCATCGCGGCGTTCCGGGCCGGACTTGCGGAGCAGGACGGCATGGGCGACGATGGCAGCCCTGAAACGGGCGGCGCCGGTCCGACCGGTCCAGGGCGTGGCGGATGAGGCCGGCGTGATGGTCTTCGGCGGACGAGAGGCGGCAGGCTTGTACGCGGACCAGTTCGAGATCTATCACGGCAACTCGAACCCGGACCTGGCCCGGAAGATCTGCCGCTACCTCGGGTCCGAACCCGGCAAGGCCGAGGTCTTCCAGTTCGCCAACGAGAACATCTTCGTCAAGATCCTGGAGAACGTCCGCGAGAAGGACGTCTTCCTCGTCCAGCCGACGAGCCACCCGGTGAACCAGTCGATCATGGAGCTGCTCATCCTGATCGACGCATTCAAGCGCGCGAGCGCCGGCCGCATCACCGCCGTCATCCCGTACTACGCGTATGGCCGGTCGCGACAAGAAGGACCAGCCACGCGTCCCGATCACGGCCCGGCTCATCGCCGACATGATCACGGTGGCGGGCGCCGACCGCGTCCTGACGATGGACCTCCACCAGGGCCAGATCCAGGGGTTCTTCAACATCCCGGTGGACGAGCTGACCGCCGTCCACATGCTCTCGAACTATTTCCGCCACAAGCGGATCGAGGACCCGGTCATCGTCACCGACCTCGGGTTCGCCAAGCGCGCCAGGGCGTTCGCCGAACTGCTCGACGCCCCCCTCGCGATCATCGAGAAGCGGCGGGTCGGCAACCTCGATCGGGCGGAGCTGATGAACGTCATCGGCGACGTGCGCGGCAAGCGCGCGATCATCGTCGATGACGAGGTCGACACCGCGGGCACGCTGGTCGAGATCGTCCGCGCGCTGGAGCGCGAGGGCGTCACTGAGATCTACGCCTGTGCCACGCACGGGATCCTGAGCGATCCCGCGGTCGACCGCATCGCTGCGTCCAGCCTGCGCGAGATCGTCCTGACCGACTCGGTCCCGCTGCCAGAGCGCAAGCGGCTGCCCAAGATCACGACCCTCTCGGTGGCGCCCCTCATCGGCGAGGCGATCCGGCGCATCCACCGTGGCGAGTCCGTCGGGGCGCTGTTCTCGAGCGAGGTGTCGCTGACCCAGGAGATGCTCCTGTGGGAGGACGGCGCCGAGAGCACCATCGATACTCGCGACGATCCCGACGATGCCGGGCCGTCCACCGGCGGCCTGGCGGCGTCCGCCTGGGTGGCCGAACGATGACGCTCAAGCTCCATCGCCCAGATGGCGAGGGTGGCCTCGAGCCGCGAGCCGTCGTCGAGGACGACTGGCGCGACCAGCTCCGATCGCCGCGCTGGGGCACCGACCTGCAGGGGTCGCGACTGCCCGAGCTCAAGAACCCGGAGATGAACCCCACCTCGCGGGTCCGGTCCGCGCTGTTCTGGCTGAGCCTCGGGCTGGCGACGTTCCTGCTCATCGCGGTCGGCTACGGCACCGGATTCTGGCACGTGCCCACTCCCTGAATCCGGGGTCCCGGCTCGCACCGGCCGCCCGCCGGCTCCACCCGCCCCGATCGGACCTCCGCGCAACCTCCCCTATACTGGCCGTCCCATGCGTTTCCTGAACCGTTTCGTCGACTCGAACGACCGCGAGATCCGACGTATCCAGCCCCTGGTCGATGAGACCAACGCGCTCGAAGCCGAGTACGAAGCCCTCTCCGACGACGAGATCCGCGCCCAGTTCGCGACGTTGCGCGCGGACGTCCTCGAGGCTGGCGAGCCGGACGAGCCGTCCGACGACGAGCTCCATCACGACGATCTCGAGCGCCGCCGCGAACTGAAGGTCGCACGCCGGAAGCGCGAGAACGAACGCCTCCAGAAGGCGCTCGACGACATCCTGCCGGAGGTCTTCGCGATGACCCGCGAGGCTATGCGCCGGACCCTCGGGATGCGCCATTTCGACGTCCAGCTCATCGGCGCGGCCGTCCTGCACCAGGGCAAGATCGCGGAGATGCGGACCGGCGAGGGCAAGACGCTCGTCGCGCCGATGGCCGCGATCCTCAACTCACTGTCGGGCCGCGGCGTCCACGTCGTCACCGTCAACGACTACCTGGCACGACGCGATCCCCAGTGGATGGGGCCGATCTTCCATTTCCTCGGGGTCAGCGTCGGGATGATCACGCACGAGGCCTCGTACCTGTTCGACCCGGGCTACCCGACGACCGACGAGCGCCTGATCAACCTTCGGCCGGTCACGCGCCGCGAGGCCTACGCGGCGGATGTCACCTACGGCACCAACAACGAGTTCGGGTTCGACTACCTCCGCGACAACATGGTCCTGGAGCTCGAGGAGCGCGTCCAGCGCGAGCGCAGCTTCGCGATCGTCGACGAGGTCGACAACATCCTCATCGACGAGGCGCGGACCCCGCTGATCATCAGCGGCCAGGCCGAGGAATCGGCCGACCTGTACTTCACCTTCGCCCGTCTCGTGCCCCGCCTCAAGGGCCGGCCGGAGGGCGACGAAGAGGGCGGCGACTACTTCATCGATCTGAAGGACAAGGCCGTCTCCTCGACCGAGGAAGGCATCGAGAAGATGGAGGGCTGGCTCGGCGTCGAGAACATGTACGACGCCGACCCGCGGCTCGCCAGGCATTTCGAGCAGGCCCTGCGCGCCCATGCGCTGTACAAGCGCGACCGCGACTACATCGTCAAGGACGGCGAGATCATCATCGTCGACGAGTTCACCGGTCGACAGATGCCGGGTCGGCGCTGGAGTGAGGGCCTGCACCAGGCCATCGAGGCGAAGGAGGGGCTGCGCGTCCAGCGCGAAAGCGTGACCCTCGCCACGATCACGTTCCAGAACTACTTCCGCCTCTACGACAAGCTGTCGGGGATGACCGGCACGGCGATGACCGAGGCGGAGGAACTGCACAAGATCTACAAGCTCGAGGTCGTGGCCATCCCGACCCATCGCGAGATGATCCGCGAGGACTTCTCCGACCTCGTGTTCCGCGACGAGCCCGCCAAGTTCAACGCGCTCATCGAAGAGATCGAGGAGATGCAGGAGATCGGCCGGCCCGTCCTCGTCGGCACGGTCACCGTCGAGAAATCCGAGATGCTGGCCACGATGCTCAAGCGTCGCGGCATCAAGCACGAGGTCCTCAACGCCAAGTTCCACGAGAAGGAATCGGGCATCGTCGCCCAGGCTGGGCGGAGCGGCGCGGTCACCATCGCCACGAACATGGCCGGCCGAGGCACGGACATCCTGCTCGGTGGCAATCCGGCCGGTCTCGCCTCGGAATCGCTCCACAAGCAGGGGCTCAATCCCGCCGAGGTCGACGCGGGCACGTACGAAGCCGCGCTCGCCGAGGCGAAGCGGGTCACCGAGGAGGACCACCAGCGCGTCGTGTCGGTCGGTGGGCTCCACATCATCGGCACCGAGCGGCACGATTCGCGACGGATCGACAACCAGCTCCGCGGCCGAGCCGGGCGCCAGGGCGACCCGGGTTCGTCGCGCTTCTACCTGTCCCTCGAGGACGACCTGATGAAGCGCTTCGCGAGCGAACGGGTCACCGGCCTCATGGAGCGACTGGGGCTCGACGACGATGTCGCCATCGAGTCGCGGCTGGTTTCGCGCACGATCGAGTCCGCCCAGAGCCGGGTCGAGGGCTTCAACTTCGACATCCGCAAGCGCGTCGTCGAGTTCGACGATGTCATCAACAAGCAGCGCGAGACCATCTACGAGGAGCGTGACAAGGTCCTCCACAACGAGGACCTGTCCGACACCGTCCAGGCCTTCCTCGACGACGAGATCGACGCGCTGGTCGAAAGCCACCTCGTCGGCGACGACATCGACGCGTGGAACCTGGAGGGGTTGTCCGCGGGGCTCGTCGCGATGGGACTCTCTGGGGAGGGCACCTCGGCGGACGAGTTGTGGGAAGCGGGTGGCCACGAGGCGATCGCCGAACACGTGCGGCAGCTGGCCGACGAGCGCCTGGCGGCCCGGGCGACCGAGGTCGGCGAGGCGGATTGGTCGATGGTGGAGCGCATGGTCCTGATCCGGACCATCGATTCGCTGTGGGTGGAGCACCTGACCGAGCTCGACGACATGCGCCGCGGCATCGGACTGCGTGGCTATGCCCAGCAGGATCCGCTCAACGAGTTCAGGCGCGAGGCGTTCCGGCTGTACGAGGAACTGCGCGGCCTCATCCGCCACGGCGTGGCGACGACGATCTTCCGCGTGACCATCACACGGCAACCGCCCGCCGCCAGCGGCGGCGACCCCGCGGTCGCGGCCGCCCTGGCACGTGGGGCGGCCGCGATGACTGCCGGCAACGGATCGAATGGGGCGAGGACCGGCGCGCCGGCCGAACCCGTGGCCGCCGCGGCCGCGGTGGCTGGCGGGGCGGTCCTCCGCGGCGGACCGGTCGGGGCACCGGCGGTCCGCGCGGTTCGCGAATTGCTCGGCGACGAACCCGTCTCGAGCAGCGCCGGGGGCGGCGGGGGAGCCGGCCCCGCGACTGGCCCAGGCGGTCCGAAACTCGGGTTCACGCCGAGCGGCGCACGGATCGGTCGCAACGACCCGTGCTGGTGCGGCTCCGGCGCGAAGTACAAGAAGTGCCACGGACGCTGACGTCGCCGGACCACGACCCGCTCCGCCAGGACCGTCCAGCCGTCCGATGATCCGCGATCTCGTTCGAGTGGCCGCCGTCGGGTGCATCGGGGTCGCCCTGGTCGGCGGCTACACCACGTTCCGTGTCTGGTCGCAGGGCGAACGCGACGAGCAGCGCCCCGCCGACGCCATCGTGGTCATGGGGGCCGCCCAGTACGACGGCCGACCGTCACCGATCTTCGCCGCCCGGCTCGACCATGCGGTCGAGCTCTACCTGGCGGGAGTGGCACCGCGCCTCATCGTGACCGGCGGCAAAGCCACGGGCGATCGGACGACCGAAGCGGCCGCGGCGGAGACCTATGCCATCGCGCATGGCGTCCCGAAGACGGCCATCCTCGTCGAGGACCGCAGCCGGAACACCCTCGAGTCGATCCGGGCCATCGGCGACGTGATGCGCCGGAACGACCTCGACAGCGCCGTCTTCGTGTCGGACCGGCCGCACATGCTGCGCGTCCTGCGGATGGCCGCCGACGCCGGCATCACCGCCTGGGGGTCGCCCACCCCGAGCAGCCCGATCGAGAGCGACGTCGGTGGCCGGCTCGATGCCACCGTGCACGAACTGGGTGCGTTGGCCCGGTACTTCCTGGTCGGTGGCGCGTCCTAGGGAACGTTTCGTTGCAATTCGGGCCAAAAATCGATTTCCCTCTTGGCGATAGGAGTTTGGCCCCGTATACTGTGCCAAAACCCGCCGATCCCGTGGGCCACGGGGGCCCCACCGGCACCAACCCCGCGCACGAATCCCCGATCGACCACGCCCGCCCGGTTATGTGAGGGAGCCCGTGAAGCAGGCCGAGGAAGCATCGTTCGTCGATCTGATCGCCTGCGAGCGCGACTGTCGCACGTGCAGTTACGCCGCAGCCCTCGACTGCGATGGCAATTGTGGTGTGTGCCCCCACAACTCGTACTGCCCGTGTGTGAACCCCGTCGTCGCACGGAGCAAGACGGCGCTTCGGCTCATCGAGCTCCGCCCGATCCTGCTCCAGGATCTCCAGGCCCGGAACTAGGTGGACGCCTCCGCCATCCGCGACCTGGCCGAACGGATCCGGTCGACCTCGGGGCATCTTTGACCTCGAGGCCAAGGAAGCCCGCGTCTCGGCGATAGAGGCGAAGACCCAGGAAGCCGGGTTCTGGGACGACGGCCGGGCCGCCCAGAAGGTCCTCCGCGAAGCCGACGGGCTTCGATCCGAGATCTCGATCTGGCGTGCGTTGCTGGCTCGCGCCGACGACCTCCTGGCCGCGGTCGAGCTCCTGTACGAGAGCGCCGACGCCGATCTCGAGGCCGAGCTGGAGCGCGACGCGGCGGGTCTCGAGACCGACTTCCGGCGCGAGCGCACCGCCCTGCTGTTCGCCGGCGAGTACGACGAACGCCCGGCACTCCTGTCGATCAGTGCCGGCGCGGGCGGCACGGAGGCGACCGACTGGACCGAGATGCTCCTGCGGATGTACCTCCGCTGGGCGGAGCGCCACCGCTTCCCGACGGAGATCCTCGACCAGCAGGAAGGCGAGCAGGCCGGACTCAAGAGCGTGACCGTCGCCGTCAACGGCCGTCGAGCGTACGGCTGGCTGCGCGCAGAGCGAGGTGTCCATCGGCTCGTCCGGATCAGCCCGTTCGACTCGCAGAACCGCCGCCAGACCACGTTCGCCCTCGTGGAGGTCCTGCCCGAGGCCGAGGACGACGTCGAGATCGAACTCGACTGGGACCAGATCCGCGTCGACACCTTCCGATCCCAGGGCGCCGGGGGCCAGCACGTCAACAAGACCGATTCCGCGGTCCGCCTGACTGACCTCAAGACGGGGATCGTCGCCCAGAGCCAGAACGAACGCAGCCAGACCCAGAACAAGGAGATGGCCATCAAGGTCCTCAAGTCCCGCCTCCTCGAACGAGCACTCGAGGAGAAGGAGGAGGAGGTCCGCAAGCTCAAGGGTGAGCACGTCGAGGCCGGCTGGGGCAACCAGATCCGGAGCTACGTCCTGCACCCGTACCAGATGGTCAAGGACCTGCGCACCAACTACGAGACCGGGAATACCGGCGCGGTGCTCGATGGCGACCTCGACGCCTTCATGCAGGCCGAGCTCGAGCGCGTCATCGGCGAGGAGGCCGTCGCGCGGTGAGTGCCGCGACCGGATCCACGGCCGCGGCGGCGAACCTGACCTATCGACCTGCCAGACCGGACGAGATGGCCACCTGCGGCGGCATCTGGCGCGATTCCATCAACGCCTACATCGCGCGTCTCGGCCAGACCGAGATCCCGCCCGAGATCAACCCGGTCGTCCGACTGTTCATCCACCTGCAGGCGACCGACCCGGAGCGGTTCATGGTCGCGACCGACCCGACCGGTGGCGAGCGGGTCGTCGCCTTCGCCTCGGCCATCGAGCGCGAACGACTCTGGTATCTCTCGATGCTGTTCGTGCTCCCCGAGTTCCAGGGCTCGGGCGTGGGCCGCGAACTCCTCGGACGCGTCCTGCCGACCGACGCGGCCATGGTCCGTGCGACCGCCACCGACAGCGCCCAGCCCATCTCGAACGCCCTGTACTCGTCCTACGGCATCACGCCGCGCGCCCCGCTGCTGACCCTCACGGGTCTGCCCGTCCGGCCCGAAGCGTTCGGCGCCCTGCCGTCGGGGGTCGTGCCCGTCGCATTCGATGCGCTCGCCGGGCCCCCGGGTGGACCGGGACATCGGTCGCTCGTCGAGGCCGTGGACGCGCTCGATCGCGAACTGCTCGGCGTCGCACACCCGCAGGACCACCGGTTCCTGCGGGGCGAATCCCGTCAGGGCTGGCTGTACCACGGTCCCGATGGGAAACCGCTCGGGTATGGCTACGCGGGCGAGGCGGGTCGGCTCGGTCCGGTCGCGGTCCGGGACGAGGCCCTCCTGGCGCCCATCCTCGGCCATCTGACCAGCGCGGTCGTGCCGCGCGGGGCGTTCGCTGTGTGGATCGGCGGCGCGGCCGACCGGGCGCTCGTGCCGGCGCTGAAGGCAGGGTTCTGGCTCGATCGATTCCCGGTCCTGCTCTGCTGGGACCGGCCATTCGCCGATTTCTCGCGGTACCTGCCGATCTCGCCCGGCCTGCTCTGAGCGCGGCGATCATCGACCACCGGACGATGGTCCGGTGCGCGGCTGCACCGCTCGTCACGTTTGCCGGACCTCCGTTCGGGTGGTAGCCTCGCGGTCGAAGTGGCTCCAACAGCCGTGCCCGCGGACGGAGTCGTGTTGATCCCGTCGTCGAGCGGCCATCCCTGCCGCCAGCCTCGCCCGCGGAGCCGATCTTGACCACCGTTTCTGCACCGAGCCCCTCACGATCCCTCCGTCGCCGCGTCCTGGGTCGGGCCGGGGACCGCGCCGAGGACCAGGCGAAGCAGGAGCGAGCCGTCCTCGTCCTGCATGACGTCACCAAGCAGTACCCGAACGGCAAACTGGCGCTGCGCGACGTCGATCTCGTCATCCCAGAGGGCGATTTCGTGTTCCTCGTCGGACCGTCTGGCGCGGGCAAGTCCACCCTCATCAAGTTGCTCATCCGCGACGAGGTGGCGACCAAGGGCGAGGTGGTCCTCGATGGCCAGGACCTCGCCCGCCTGCCGCGTCGCGGGGTCCCCAGAATGCGGCGCAAGATCGGGATCATCTTCCAGGACTTCAAGCTCCTGCCGTCCAAGACGGTCTGGGAGAACGTCGCCTTCGCGCTCGAGGTGACCGGCACGCCGCGCGCCAAGATCCGGCCGGCCGTCGACCGCGTCCTGGCGTTGGTCGGCCTGACCGCGCAGTCGCAGCAGATCCCGGCGCAGCTGTCGGGCGGCGAACAGCAGCGGACGGCGATCGCCCGGGCGCTGGTCCACGATCCACGGCTGATCATCGCCGACGAACCGACCGGCAACCTCGATCCGCTCATCAGCTGGGAGATCCTGCAACTCCTGCTGCGCATCAACGAGCTGGGCGTGACGGTGATGATGGCGACCCACAACGCCGAGGTCGTGACCGCGCTGCGCAAGCGTGTGGTCGCCCTCGAGGAGGGCCGGATCATCCGCGACGAGGTCGGTGGCGCCTACCACCGCGAGGACTGAGCGTTGATCTCGTTCGTCGTCTTCAGCCTGACCCGCGCCTGGCAGGGCTTCTGGCGCAACGCGGTGATGAGCCTCGCGGCGACCGCCACGATGGTCCTGATGCTCCTGCTGCTGGCCGGCTTCTGGATCATCCAGACCGGACTCCTGGCCGGTCTCGAGTTCACCGAGCAGAAGGTCGAGGTCGTCGGGTACCTGCAGGCGTCGAGCTCCGACGCCCAGGTCGACGTCCTGCAGAAGCAGCTCGAGGCGATGCCCGAAGTGGCGTCCGTCGTCTACGTCACCCGCGACGACGCGCTCGCACGGTTCCGCGAATTGATGGCGGCCCAGGGCCGCGAGGACCTGACCCGCTATCTCGACGCGAACCCGCTCTATGCGAGCCTCGAGGTCAAGCTGGTCGACCCATCCAACAACCGCGCCGTCGCCGAGGCCATGCGCTCGAACCCGATCGTGCGCAATGTCATCAACATCGAGGACTTCGTGGACCGCCTCCTGACGGTCACGAACATCCTTCGCACCGCGGGCACCGTGGTGCTCGTGGTCGTCGGCATCATCGCCCTGTTCATCATCATCAACACCATCCGGCTGGCCGTCGTCGCCCGGGCGGAGGAGATCGAGATCATGCGTCTCGTCGGCGCGTCGGATGCGTTCATCCGCTGGCCGTTCGTGTTCGAGGGCGCCTTCGTCGGCCTCTTCGGCGCCCTGCTGGCGCTCGGCATCCTGGCGGTCGCCGCCGACCCGATCGGTGGGTTCATGGTCGACTTCTTCCGGATCCTCCCGCTCCAGTTCGGGTCCCTCGCCCGCGACCTCATCGCGCTCGTCGTAGGCGCCGGGATCGGGCTCGGCGTGCTCGGATCCTGGCTGTCGGTGCGGACGTACCTCATCCGCTGAGGTCCCAGACCGGGAGCGCCAACCGGGCTACGGTCGGTTTGGAGCGCAGGTTGTACCCTTGCGCCCTTCTCCCGGACGCCGCACGCAGGAAGTACTGAGCGATGCTCCCCGCCGACCCCGAACCAGCCACCGGAACCGACATCGCCGCGGCCCCGGAACCCGTCCTCGAACCCGTGCCCGGGATCGCCGCTGCGGCACCGTCCGGACCCGCCGTGGCGGGCCCGACCGCATCGGCCGCACCGGCCGTCCCGAGCGCACGCGCCTCGCGCCGACCCTCCATCCTCGTCGTCGCGACCGTCGTGGTGGCCATCCTGGCCGGCTCGGCCCTGTTCATGTCCGGCTACACCATGGGGTTGCAGACCTCGAGCGAGCCCGGGACACCGGCCTCCGAGGATGCGGCCTTCCAGCCGTTCTGGGACACGTACCACACCATCAACGACCGCTACGCGGGTGGCGAGGTCGATCGCGACGTCCTCATCCAGGGCGCCATCCGGGGCATGATCGCCGCGCTCGGGGACCCCTACTCCGAGTACCTGACCTCCGACGAATACCGCAAGAGCCTGCTCGGGATCAGCGGCCAGTTCGAGGGGATCGGCGTGGTCATCTCGGCCCAGGCCCCGGATGGCACGGCCGGTTGCGCGACCCTCGGCACCGCCTGTCGGCTCGTCGTGACGAATCCGCTCACCGATTCGCCGGCGGAGCGTGCCGGCATGCTGGCCGGGGACATCATCCTGAAGGCGGACGGGGTGTCGGTCGACGGGCTGACCGTGGACGGCGCGCGCGGCAAGATCGCCGGACCGCGCGGGACCGTCGTGACCCTGACCATCCAGCGCGGATCCGCGGCGCCGTTCGAACTGTCGATCACCCGCGACATCGTCCAGCAGAAGGAAGTCGACTCCAAGGC
This sequence comes from uncultured Chloroflexia bacterium, assembly GCA_963833705.1. Taxonomy (GTDB): domain Bacteria; phylum Chloroflexota; class Limnocylindria; order Limnocylindrales; family CSP1-4; genus SPCO01. Next base: position 59,200 of record CAWHYQ010000003.1, read on the forward strand.
CCTCGCGGGCGGGACCGTCGGCTACATCCGGCTAAGCGGCTTCTCGGACTCCGCCGCCGACGAATTCGTCAAGGCCCTTGGCGACCACCTGAATGCCGGCCGGACCAGGATCGTCGTGGACCTGCGTGGCAATCCCGGCGGGTTCGTCACGGCCGCTCGCAAGATCGCCAGCCAATTCATCGGGTCGGGCGTCCTGTTCTGGGAGCAGGATGCCGCCGGCAAGCAGGTCGCGACCAACGCGCTCGGCGACGGGGTCGCCACCGACCCCAACGTGAAGGTCGCCGTCCTCATCGATGGCGGCAGCGCGTCGGCCAGCGAGATCGTCGCCGGCGCGCTCCAGGACTCGAAGCGGGCGACGCTGGTCGGGCAGCAGTCGTTCGGCAAGGGGACCGTGCAGGAGTGGCAGGAGCTGACCGGGGAGGGTGGGGCGTTCAAGCTCACGATGTACCGCTGGCTGACGCCCGAGAAGCGCTGGATCCACAAGCAGGGGCTCACCCCGGACGTCGTCGTGACCCCGCCGGATCCCCTCCCGGCCGGCACCGACCCGACGCTCGACAAGGCGCTCGAGGTGCTCGGGGGGCAGGCCGCCGGCACGACGTCCCGGGTGGCCGCCTGACCCGACCCGCGACGGGTCCCACCCTTGCACTCACCCCTCGCATCGGGTACGGTTCCCGGGAACGAAAGGAGGTGATGTGCAGTGATCGACAGTACGCGTCACTGCACCACCTCGCAGGAGATGGCCGTCTAGTCGGACACCCTGTGGGTGGCTAAGCACTCGGACGCCGGCCCGCATAGGGCCGGCGTTCGTGCGCTCCGAGGAAAATCCCTGATGGCCGAAGAGGCCACCGTCGCGATCAATCGAAGAGCTCGCCACGACTTCACGATCGACGAGACGTTCGAGGCGGGCATCGTCCTGACCGGCACGGAGATCAAGTCGCTCCGGGCCGGCAAGGCGAACCTGTCGGACGCCTACGCCCGTGTCGAACGCGGTGAGGCGTGGCTCGTCGGCGCCCACATCGCGCCGTTCGAGGGCGGCAACCGCTACAACCACGAGCCGAAGCGGACGCGCAAGCTGCTGCTCCATCGCTCCGAGATCGACGAATTGCTCGGGCGGACGAAGGCCAAGGGCCAGACGATCGTGCCGCTCCGGCTGTACATCACGAGTCGCGGCCGCGCGAAGGTCGAACTCGGGCTGGCCCGCGGCAAGCAGCTCCACGATCGACGCCGCGACATCGCCGACCGCGACGCCCGCCGCGACGTGGCACGCGAACTGGCCGACGCGCAGCGGGGTCGATAGGGTCGTGGCGGCGATCCCGTCGCGCCTGCGCCTGGGACCCGTGATCGAGGCTGTCGACGCCCACGCGGCCGGCGAACCGGGGCGAGTGATCGTCGGCGGCGTGGAGGGGATCCCCGGGGCCACGATGTTCGAGGCGATGACCTGGCTCCGGGCCAATCGAGACGACGTTCGGCTGCGGATGCTCCGCGAGCCGCGCGGCTACCCGGCGGCCAACTGCAACCTCATCCTGCCATCGACGGATCCGGCCGCGGACGCGGGCTACGTGATCATGGAGCAGGTCGAGTACCCGGGGATGTCGGGCACGAACACGATGTGCGTCGTCACGGTCCTGCTGGAGACCGGCATGCTGCCGATGACCGAACCGACGACCGAGTTGACGCTCGAATCACCGGCCGGGCTCATCCGCGTGACGGCCGATTGCGCCGATGGCAAGGTCCGCGGCGTGACGTTCCGGAACGTGCCCGCCTTCGCGACGCATCTGGACATGCCCATCGAGGTGCCGCAGCTCGGCACCGTCACCGTCGACGTCGCGTACGGCGGGATGTTCTACGTCATCGCCGACGCCGACCGGTTCGGGCTCAGGCTCACCCCGGACGAAGGCGCCGACGTCGTGCGCATCACCGAGATGATCAAGGCCGCCGCCAACGAGCAACTCCCCGTGGTCCACCCCGACCAGCCCGGGTTCGCGGGCATCACGATCGGCCAGCTGTCCGGGCCTCCGCACGATCCGGCGAACGCGATGCGGAACGCGGTGACGGTCTCGACCGGGACGCTGGACTGGGAACGGCCGGCGACCTGGACCGGCGCCATCGATCGGTCGCCCTGCGGGACGGGCACGTCCGCCCGGATGGCCACGCTCCACGCGAGAGGCCGACTTCGGGTGGGAGATGCGTTCCGGCACGAGGGCATCCTCGGCACGGTCTTCACGGGCCGGGTCGTGGAGGAGACCCGGGTGGGGTCGTATCGGGCGATCGTCCCGACCATCACCGGCCAGGCATGGATCACCGGGTTCGCGTCCTACGTCGTTGATCCGACCGACCCGTTCCCGGATGGATTCACCATCGGGGACATCTGGGGGTAAGGCTCCGGTCAGCGGGTCGCGGCGCTCCTGAGGCCACGGACCGCTCGCGTCACGCGCGAGGCCTCGAGGGTCGGCTCGCTCGCGTCCGCGTCCAGGCTGGCCCGCGCGTACAGGACCACGCCGATGCCGGTGACGACCGCGCACAGGAGCAGGCCGGTGGTGACGTTCACCAGCCCGACCTGGAGCAGGATGCTCATCGTGAAGGCGGCCACGATCCCTCGCGCGCCGGTGATCGCGTTCCAGCCGGCCATCGCCGCCGCGCGCGACTCGATCGTCGTGTGGTCGCTGACCGCGGCGGCGATCCCGACGTCGATCGAGGCGCTGGCCGCCCCGGCCCCGACCGCCGCGATCCAGAGGACCCAGACGTCGGGCGCCAGCGCGTAGGCGATCAGCGCGAGCAGGCCCAGCGTGCTGCCGATGCGCATGGCGAGGAGCGGTCCGCGTCGGTCCGCGACGGCCCCGAAGACGAGGAAGAAGACCGTCGTCGCGCCCGCCGTCATGATCCCGATGATCCCGACGTCCGACAACGACAGGTCGAGTCGGTCGACGTTGACGATGGCATACAAGGGCATCGCGGCGATGAGACCTCCTCCGTAGAATCCCTGCGCGACGGCGATGCGCGACAGGACCGGTCGGTCGCGGAGCGCCTGGATGGAGTCGCGAGCTGAGAAGCGGGTCAGCGGCGGCGCGGTCGGGGCTCGAAGCCCCGCGTACGCGATGGCACAGGCCAGCCCGACGGTCCCCGCCAGCGCGACCGCGGTGAGTCCACCCAACTGGTCCGCGATGACGCCACCGGCCAACGCGGCCAACGCCGCGGCGGCGGCTCTCACGGATCCGGCAAGGCCGACCAGCCTGCCGCGCACCCGGGCCGGGTACATCGATCCCCACAGTCGGAGGTAGAACGGGCTCGACAGGGCCAGACTCAACCAGAAGGCGAAGGTGACCGCGATCAGGACCGGCGGCACCGAGAAGAGCGCCAGCGCCAACAACGACGCGGCGCCGGCCGCCCGGATGAGGGCCAGTTGCCGAGTCGAACCCGGTCCGAACCGGCCGGCGAACGCTCCGAGCAGGTTGGCGACGAACGGTGCGGCGGCCAGTGCCGCGAGCCCGATCGGTTCAAGGCCACCGCGACGCGCGATCGTCGGCAGGAGGGTCGTGACCAGGGCCGCCGTCACGCCCACGCCGACGGCCGCCACGAGATCGAACGCAAGGTTGCGCCCGAGCGCGCGCTGATGGCGCGTGGTCGATGGAAGCGATGGCCGGAACACGGCGTACCTCGAAGCAGCCCGTCCGGCCTACGAGGTGAGCTGTCGGGCTCGGCGTTGGGTTCGCCGTCGCGATGTCGCGATTTGCCCCTGGGATGATGGGTCCCCCGTCCTCCGCAGGGAGGTTCGGCCAGGGACAACCTTACCAGCCGGGCCGGCTCGATGGCGATGGGCCGTTGGTCAGGGGACCGTCCGGGGGCAGACGGCTACCATCGGTCGCATGGCCCGTCGCCCCGCGATCCGGATCGTGCCGCTCCATGTCGCGGACTTCGTCCATCCGGACGAGAGCCCGCTGGCCGGCCGGCCCGGGATCGTCATGGCCTATGCGGTCATCCACCGGGACGGCGTGCTGTTGTTCGACACCGGCATCGGATCCGGGGACCTGGAGGTCGAGTCCGCCTACCGGCCGACCGTCCACGACCTGCCCGATCTCCTGCGATCGGGGGGCATCGAACCCGACGACGTCAGCGCGATCGCGAACTCGCATCTCCATTTCGACCACGCCGGGCAGAACGGCGCCTTTACCGGACGCCCCATCCACGTCCAGGCGGTCGAACTCGAGGCCGCCCACGCGACCGACTACACCATCCCGGCCTGGGTGTTCGTGCCGGGCGCCCGATACGTGCCGCACGACGGCGAGATGGAGGTCGTTCCGGGTGCTCGTCTCGTCCCGACGCCCGGCCACACGCCCGGCCACCAGTCACTCCTCGTCGATGCCGCTGGCGGCAGGACGGCGATCGTCGGCCAGGCCGTCTACACGCGAGCCGAGTGGGACGGCTCGGATGACCCGGCGGTGTCGGGTCTCGCAAGCGCCTGGGATCCGGACGCCTATCGCCGGTCGGTGGACACGCTCCGGGCGTTCGAACCCGATGTCGTGCTCTTCGGACACGATCGATAGGTGCTACCATCCCGCATCCGAGACCGGTACTCGGACCTGTGGGGATGTGTGGTTTCGACAGGGCTTGGCTACCGGGGAACGCGAGCCGAGGATGCCACTAGGCCTCGTAAATCACGTGGCAAAACGAAGTACCTGGCAACCGCCAGTCGACTCTCGCTTTCGCTGCTTAGGCAGTAGAGTGAGCGTGGAAGCTGCCTCCGCCTCGCGGGTAGTGGAAGCGTCATGCAGCGAGGCTGCGATCCGGACCAGCGTCACGTAGTCCGGAGTCAAGCCCGATCTAGGGGCACGTGACTGGATCGCCCGGCAGAGTGCCGATGCCCGTCCGGGCGATCGACGACAAACCATCGGACACGCTCGTAGTGGTCCCCGGTGAAGGGTTCTGGACGGGGAGTTCGACTCTCCCCCATCTCCACCAATCAGCCCGTCCTGCGCGGCTCCGCCGCGTCCACCGAAGGTCACGCCTCCGGGCTGATGTTCTGGTTGAAGCGAAAGACGTTGCCCGGGTCGTACGTGCGCTTGATCGCCGCGAGTCGGCCGAAGTTGTCACCGTAGGATCGGCGCGTGAGGTCCTCGCCCTCATCGCCCAGGCCGGGGAAGTTCAGGTAGATGCGGCCCGCTTGGGCATGTGGCTCCATGCGGCGCCAGAAGTCGCGGGTCCAGGCGATGTTGGTCGCATCCTCTTCGGGCGCGGTCCAGATCGAGTCGATCGAGAACATCCACGGCATCGAGCGATCGCCGAACGCGGTCTCGCCCGCCCCGACCCGGGCCATCGCGCCACCGAAGTTCCAGATCGATGACAGCGTGTTGGGGGACGGCGGCGTCGCATTGCCCTCCAGGATCCGATCGATCGCGTCATCGCCCAGCTCGCTCAGGTAGCGGCTCTTCCAGTAACAGCGGTGGCGGCCGAACGGGATGACCGTGTCGAAGAGTTGCTGCATGTCGCCGTAGCCGATCTGGCCGGAGAAGTCGGTCACCATCTCGCCCAGTTCGCGCAACGGCTGGAGCAACGCCTCGCCCTCGGCCGCATCGCCGGCGTACGCGGCGCCGATCGTGTACACGCGCTTGCCCCACGCGGCCTCGGGATAGGCGGGGTCGGTCGGGATGGTCGAGAACTCGATGAGCGACCCGACGTCGTCATGCTTGTCCGCCAGGAAGTCGCGCCAGAAGCGGATCGGCCCGGGTCCGGCCTCGATGGGGTAGATCGGGGCGCAGAACATCACCGTCGGTCCGACGGGATGCAGGGCGAACTCGAAGGTGGTGACCACGCCGAAATTGCCGCCCCCGCCCTTGAGCGCCCACAGGAGGTCCGGGTTCTCGTCCGGCGTGGCGCGGAGCCGTCGCCCGTCTGCGGTGACGACCTCGGCCGCCACCAGGTTGTCGATGCACAGGCCATACCGGCTCCTCAACCAGCCGATGCCGCCGCTGAGGGTGAGTCCGGCGACGCCCGTATCGGAGATCAGGCCACCGGGCGTCGCCAGGCCGTGGACCTGGGTCGCCCGATCGACGTCGCCCCACGTTGCCCCGCCCTCGACCCATGCCCGTCGCCGCTCCGGATCGACCCGCACGGCCCGCATCGCGGACGTGTCGATCATCACCGCCCCATCGCCGACGGCGTGCCCGGCCACGTTGTGCCCGCCGCCCCGGATGGACACCGGCAGGCCATGCTCGCGCGCGAAGTCAACGGCGGCCACCACATCCGCCGCTCCCTGGCACCGGACGATGACGAACGGGTGGCGATCGATCATCGCGTTCCAGACGGCGCGCGCATCGTCGTAGCCGGCATCGGTCGCGAGGAGCACGTCGCCGTCGATGCGACCGCGCAAGGCTTCGATGGCCGCGTCGGGGATCTCCCGACCGATCGGTTCCGCGACATCAGGCGAGGTGTGCATCGACTCGTCTCCGCTCCGGGTCCGCATCTCGCGAACGACTGGAAGTATCCGAGCGGGCCTGCCATGCTGCTAGAGACAGATTGCATCGAAACGGGGTGAATGTGACACCTCGTTCCCTGGAGGTGCCGCGATGGACAAGCGTCGTAAGCCCAGCATCGCACTGCTCGCAGCCCCCGAGACGTCGCCGTCCGTGCTCTACGGCCTCTACGACGTGCTGCTGTCGGTCGGGTCCATGTATCCGGACATGACCATGGGGGAGCCGGGCGACGCCCTGCTCGATGTGGTCATCGTGGCGGCCGCGAAGGAGCCCTTCCGCTGCTTCGGCAACATCCTCGTCGAACCGCACGAAGCCATCGATGCGGTCGACGCCGTCGATGTGGCGATCGTCTGCGACATGTACACGCCGATCGACAAGGCCCCGCTCGGGCGCTACGACCGCGAGATCGAATGGCTCCGACGGATGCACGCGAGCGGATCGCTCCTCGCGTCGGTGTGCACGGGCTCGCTGCTGCTCGCCGAAGCGGGCCTGCTCGATGGTCGCGGCTGCTCGGCTCACTGGGCCTACGGCGACCTGTTTCGGAAGCAGTATCCGAAGGTGGAGTTCTCCGAACGCTCCGTCCTGGACCTGCGCAGCGAGTCCGAAGGCGTGATCACCGCGGGCGGCGTCACGGCATGGCAGGATCTGGCGCTGCATCTCATCCGGCGACTGTGCGGGCCCGAACACGCGCTACAGACCGCCAAGGTGTTCCTCCTCGCGGGCCACGAGGATGGCCAGCTGCCCTTCGCGGTCATGAACCGGCAGATCCAGGGTGCCGATGCCGCGATCGGTCGGTCGCAGGCATGGATCGCGCAGCACTACGCCGGTCCCAACCCGGTCGCCGCGATGGCCGAGCGATCGGGCCTCAAACCGCGCACCTTCGGGCGGCGCTTCCGGTCGGCGACCGGCCACCTTCCCATCGACTACGTCCATGCGCTCCGGATCGACGAGGCGAAGAAGCTGATCGAATCGGGTCCCGCGGGGATCGACGAGGTCGGCTACCAGGTGGGCTACGAGGACCCGACCTTCTTCCGCCGGCTGTTCAAACGCAAGACGGGCCTGACGCCGGCCGCCTACCGGCGAAAGTTCGCCGGCATCGCGGAAGGATCGATGCCGCGAGCGTCATGACGGCCGACCGTCCCGAGGCGGACACGACCGACCCGCCCGCCCGCTGGCGTCAACTCGCGGTCCTCGCGACGTGCCTCGTCCTCGGGATGGCGCCGTGGTTCAGCGCCTCCGCCGTGGCCTCGAGCCTGCGGGTGGCATGGGACCCGGGGCCGCTCGGACTGCCGATGCTCGCCGTCGGCGTCCAGCTGGGGTTCGCCGCGGGGGCGCTCCTGCTCGCGCTGATCGGCGCCCCGGACGTCATCCGACCCGCCTGGCTGATGGCGGCCGGGATGGCGATCGCGGCGCTCGCGAACCTCGGGTTCGCCCTCGTCGCGACGGATCCCGTCAGTGCCCTGCCGTTCCGCGTCCTGACCGGGGCCGCGCTCGCGGCCGTGTACCCGGTGGCGATGAAGGTCGCCGCCGGCTGGTTCCGTCGGGGCCGGGGGCTGGCAGTCGGCATCCTGATCGGGGCCCTGACGCTCGGGTCCGCCCTGCCGTACCTGGCGACCGGACTGCATGTGGGTGCCGGCGCCGACTGGCCAAGCCTGGTCCTCGCGATGAGCGCGCTCGGCGGTATCGGGGCGGTCCTCGCCCTCATCGGCGTCCGGTCCGGCCCGTTCGAGGTGGCGGCGCCGCGGTTCTCCCCGTCCATCGCCGCAGCCGCCTTCCGCCGACCCGCGGTCCGGCTGGCGAACCTGGGCTATCTCGGGCACATGTGGGAGCTCTACGCGATGTGGACGTGGATCCCCGTCTTCCTCGTCGCCGGTCTCGGCGCGGCCGGGGTTGAGACTGCAACGGCGACCCTGCTGGCGTTCTTCGTGGTGGCCGCCGGCGCCGTCGGTTCGGTCGTCGCCGGGGCGGTCGCGGATCGGGTCGGGCGGACCGCCACCACGATGGCGGCGATGACCGTGTCGGGGGCCTGCGCCTTGATCTCGGCCCAGTTGTTCGGCGCGCTGCCCGCGGTGATCGTCGTCGTGGCACTCGTGTGGGGCGTCTCGGTCGTGGCCGACTCGGCCCAGTTCTCGTCCGCCATCACCGAGCTCGCGCCGCCTGGTACGGCCGGATCCGCGCTGACGGTCCAGACGGCGTCGGGGTTCATCCTGACCGGCGTGACCATCCTCGGGATCGGCTTGATCGCGCCATCGGACGCCGACGGATGGCGGCTGGCGTGGTCGCTCCTGGCGATCGGCCCGCTCGTCGGGATCGCCGCGATGGGCCGGCTCCGCCAACGACCGGAGGCGGTCGCGATGGCCTCCGGCAACCGCTAGGTTCGAGGCTGGTGTCCGGACCGCATCGAGCGCATGCTCATCGCATCCAGCGATCACCGAAGTCGGGAGGACCACGATGTCCGCGATCGTCAGCCCATTGGCAGCCGGAGTGATCCGAGCTCAAGAGGGCGAACGGATCAGCCAGGCCGGGACCACCCTGACCTTCAAGAGCCTCGGACGGGAGACGGGCGGGGCGGCCTTCATCTATGAGCAGGCGTCACCTCCTGGCGCCGTGGTCCCATCGCATCTCCACCAGAACGAGGACGAGTTCGTGTACCTGCTCGAAGGCGAAGTGGAGGTCACCATCGGCGACGCGCGGCTGACGGTCGGTCCGGGCGACCTCGTCAAGATGCCGAGGGGCGTGCCCCACGGGATCCGGATGACCGGGACGGGCCCGGCCAGGTCACTCTGGACCGTCGTCCCCGCGGGCAAGATGGAGGACCTCTTCCGTGCCCTCGGGGCACTCCCCACGGATCGCCCACCGGATCCGGGCGCGATCGCCCGGATCATGCTGGAGCACGACGTCACGCCAGTGCCGCCGCCCGACGCCTGATCGGTCGGCGCCGCGTCGACGTCAGACCGTCAGCGCGGCCTCCGGCTCCGGGTCGAGGGCCTTGTGCATCTCGTCGAGCCACTCGGCTTCACCCTCGGCCAACTCGGAAGTGACCGCGAAGCCGCCGGCGAAGACCATGCCGCTGATCGTCAGTCGCGGAGCGTCGTCGGCGCTCTCGGGGTTCGGGCGCGTGTCGGTCAGGCCGCCCAGCCCGGCCACCGTCGTGACGACCTTCCAGTCGGCCGGGACGAGGATCTGGCCACCACCGAACACGGCGCGCACGCGCAACTCCGCTCCTTCCGGAGCAAGGACCGCCTCGCGCAGGTCGAGGACCCCGCCGCCATACCAGCACTCGAGCGTCCCGCCCCGGAACTGCTTGGCGGTGCTCTTGTAGGCGAGCGGCCCGAAGATGCTCGCGAGCACGATCTCGTCCGAATCGCTCTCCGTGGTCGGCACGATCCGCCGCTTCATCGACAGCGCGGCGACGGCCCCGACGACCATGGTCGTGGCCATGCCGGCGAAGGCCAACCCGATGATCCGCCTGATCAACATCTCCTGTCCTCCTCTCGCGTGCCCGGCACCCCTGCTCCGGCCGTCAAGTCTGCGCCAATCGGGGCGGATCGGTCAGGGCCGTAGGTCACGACGGTCGGGCGACCCGCCCTCGCGCTTCTGCCAGCCCTCGACGAACAGCTGGAGCCGGGCTCCGGTCCGCGGATGGCGCGCGCAGGCGTCATGATCGAGGCGCAGCCCGAGCCCCGGACGCTCGGAGACCCCGAAGCAGCCATCGGCCGGGTCGACGACCGGGGCGACATCCACGAGCTCGCTCACCCACGCGTCGGCGAAGTCGTTGAAATGCTCGACGATGTCGACGTTTCGTGTGGCGACGGCGAAATGGACGTTGGCCGCGGTCGCGACCGGTCCGCCGACGTTGTGTGGCGCGAGGGTCAGGTAATGGGCCTCGGTCCAACCCGCGAGCCGGCGCATCCCGGTGAACCCGCCAAAATGGGTCAGGTCGGCCTGCACGATGTCCACGTCGCCGCCCTCGATGAACGCGGCCGCATCCCAGATCGTGTGGATCCGCTCACCGGTCGCGATCGGCACGTTCGTCGCCCGGCGGACGCGCGCCAGCGCGGCCGCGTTCTCGGGCGGGACCGGCTCCTCGATCCAGCGCGGGTCGAACGGTTCCAGCGCGACCGCCACCCCGGCGGCGGTGTCCGGCGAGAAGCGTCCGTGCATCTCGATCATCAGGTCGACATCGGGGCCGACGGCATCGCGGACCGCGGCGACGACGGCCACTGCCCGCCGCAGGGCCGCGGCGGAGAGGCGGACACTGGCCGCCCCGAACGGATCGAGCTTCATCGCCCGGTAACCGCGCTCGACCACGCCGACGGCCAGCTCGGCGATCCGGGCGGGCTCGTACTCGGCCTGGTACCAGCCATTGGCATAGGCGGGGACGCGGTCGCGGAACCGCCCGCCGAGCAGCCGCCAGACCGGCACGCCGAGGTGCTGGCCGATGAGGTCCCACGACGCGATGTCGAATGCGGCGAGTGCAGACTGGCCGTGCTCGCTCGGCCGGCCGTACTCGAGGCGCTCGACCGCCCAGGCCAGGCGCTCGACATCGAACGGATCCGAGCCAAGGACGTAGCGGCCGGCCAGTTCGCCGACGACCGCGACGAACGAATCGGTCTTGTTCAGCGGGCGCACTTCGCCGACGCCGACCAGCCCCGTGTCGGTCTCGAGCTCGACGAACACGAGATCCCGCCACGGGGTGCCCACCACGGTGGTCCGGACATCGGTTACGAGCACGCGACCTCCTCAGCCCCTGAGCGACGGCGGCCCGTTCAGGATAGCAATGCCCCCGGCTAGAATGGGCCGCCATGGCCCTTCCCCGACGCAGCCTGCCCGGTCTGGACCGCCCGACGACGACGCTCGGCCTCGGGACGGTGACCTTCGAGCGGGCCAACCGCGACGCAGCGTTCGAGGTCCTCGACGCCTGGTTGGCGGTCGGTGGGACGCTCATCGACACGGCGGCCGTCTACCGCCTCGGTGAGAGCGAGGCGGTCATCGGGGCGTGGCTCCGGGCGAGCGGCGCACGCGACGAGGTCATCCTCATGACCAAGGGCGTGCACCCGGACCAGACCGACTGGTTGAGCCGCATGACACCCGCCGAGATCGACGCCGACCTCTCGGCGAGCCTGGCCCGGCTGGGGGTGTCGTCGGTGGACCTGTACCTCGTCCATCGCGACGATCCGTCCGTGCCGGTGGGCGTCATCCTGGAAGCGCTGGCCTCGCACGTCGCGGCCGGGCGCGTCGGCGCGTTCGGCGTCTCGAACTGGTCGCTCGAGCGGCTCGACACGGCATTGGACTATGTCGTTGCCCACGACCTGCCGCCGCTTGCGTGCAGCAGCAGCTATCTCGGTCTGGCCAGTCCGGTCGGGACGAGCTGGCCGGGTGTCGTGGACGCCAGCGACGAGGCGTCCCGACGCTGGTATACGAGCCATCCGCTCCCGCTGGTGGCCTGGTCTTCGATCGGCAACGGGTTCTTCCGGGCGGACGCCGACCTCGGGGCCGAACACCTGCGGGCCTACCGCGGACCGCTCAACCTGGCCCGTCGAACGAGGGTCGCCGAACTCGCCGCGCAGCGCGGCCTGACACCCAACCAGGTGGCGCTGGCATGGGTCCTGTGCCAGCCATGCTCACCGATCGCCCTCGTCGGCACGACATCGGTGGGACATCTCCGCGAGGCGACCGAGGCGACCGGCGTCAGCCTGACCGAGGCGGAGCTGCGCTGGCTCGAGACGGGCGCGCCTGGCGAGGGCGACTGACCGAGGGCTTGGCGGCGGCTGCGGCCGCGCTCGCGTGACGGCCGGCCTGCGCCCGCGCTCGTCAGGCGACGCTTCTCGGGACGAGGACGACGCGGCGATTGGGTTCCTCGCCGATCGATTGCGTGGCGACGCCCGGGTGATCCCGCAGCGAGAGGTGGATCCAGCGTCGCTCCAGGGCCGACATCGGCTCCAACTGGAGCATCTTGCCGGTCTCGACCACGCGGGCCGCGGCTCGGTCGGCGAGCTCTCGCAGCTGGCGTTCGCGCCGGCCGCGGTAGTCCTCGACATCGACGAGGACACGGGTCCACGACCCCATCTCCTTCGACAGCATCAGGTTGACGAGGTGCTGGAGGGCGGACAGGCGTTCGCCTTTCCGACCGATCAGGGCGCCGAGCGCCTCCTTCTCGTCGCCGTCGGCGACGACGTTGAGCCGGCTCGTCTCGCCCGTCTCGACCTCGACACGAACGTCGAACCCGAGATGGCCCATCAACTTCTCGAGGATCGCCTTGCCGGCGGCGAGGGCCTCGGGCGACGCCTCGGCGGCTTCGAGGTCGGCACGCTCGGCGGCCAGGGACCCGCGAGCGGCCGCCACCTCGGCGGCTTCAGAGGCGGACAGGTCGGCCGAGCCGCCGCGCGAGGGGGCTCGCTCGCGGTCATCGCGGCGCGGTCGGTCGTCACGGCGCGGCGGTCGGTCGTCACGGGGCCGGTCGTCACGGCGCGGCGGGCGCGCATCGCGCGGCGGGCGCGCATCGCGCGGGCGATCGTCGCGTGGTCGGTCGTCACGCGGGCGGTCGTCACGCCGCGGCGGGCGATCGTCGCGTGGTCGGTCGTCACGCGGGCGTGGCTGGCTCGGCGGAAGCGGCACGGCAGCGGCCGCCTCCCGCTTCGGCGCGGCACCGCCGAGGGCGGTCCGTGGCGCCGCCACGATACGAGCAGGCTCGGCACCCATGCCGAGGACGCCCCGGCTGCCCGGCGTCAGGATCTCGAAGTCCAGGTCATTGAGCTCGGCACCGAACTCCTCGCGCGCGAGGCGCAGGGCCTCCTCCACGGACTTGCCGGTGAACTCGCGGTACTCGCTCATGTCAGCGTCGTCTCCCTCGTCGGCCCTGACGGCCCCGCTCGCGGGGGCGGATCGTCTTGTCGGCCGTGGTCTTCTTCTCAGCGTCGGTCAGGATGGCCGCCCGCTTGGCTGGGTCGGGTGGGGGTGGCATCGCCACCGGGAAGCGCGGGGTGTGGTCGACGGCGAATCGCGGCGTCCAACCGAACAGCGGGAACATGCCGCCCCAACCCACGATCAGGTACTGCTGGGCGATCGTGAAGATGGTCGCGGTGATCCAGTAGATGAACAGCCCGGCCGGGAGGAACCCGCCGTACACGATGGAGATGAGCGGCAGGAACAGCATCGTCTGGCGGGTGATCTTCGTGTTCGGATCGTCGTCCTCGGGCTTGGTGTTCGGCAACATCATCCTTGACTGGACGAGGTTCAGACCGGCCGAGATGATGGCCAGGACGCTGATCCCGAGCACGAACCCGCCGAGGGCGATGCTGGCGATCGTGGACGGGATGCCGACGTTCACCGACGTCCCGAAGAACGGGATGATGGTGTCGATGCACGGCCCGAGCGCTGCGTCCGGCACGCCGGCGGCGTTCAGATTGACGCACGTGAGGGGCACGACCTGGACGCCGAAGACCTGGAGCATCGCGCTCGGGTCCACGTTGGTGAGGCCGTTCTGGATGACCGAATACATGATGAACAGGAGCGGCATCTGGAGGAGCAGCGGCAGGCACCCCGCGATCGGGCTGACGCCGCGTTCCTTGAACAGTTCCTGTTGCGCGATGCGGGCCTTCATCGCGTCGCCCTTGTAGCGCTTCTGGATCTCCTTGACCTCGGGCTGGAGGAGCTGCATCCGGCGCTGCGAGACCAGCTGGCGACGATAGAGCGGGATGACGATCGCGCGGACCAGCAGGGTCAGGGCGACGATCGCCCAGCCGATCGCGGCCGGAGCCCCGACCGCCCGGAACAGGTCGTAGACGGCCACCAGCACGATGAACATCGCCTTGAAGATCGGCGTGAACGCCCAGGCCAGGAAACTGATCGGGTCGGCGCCCGGTTGGGCCGGCTCGAGTGGCGGATGGGGGGTCGGCGAGGGCGTCGCGACACCCGACGCTCCGGGTGCGCCCGTACCGGCGCAGGCGGCGACGACCAGGACGACGAGGAGGAGCAGGGCGATCTGGCCGATCCGGTCCCACCGGATCCGAGGAGGTGTCACGTGTTGCGCGCCTCGCTAGCGGACCGGGTCATAGCCGCTCCCGCCCCATGGATGACAGCGGGCGATCCGTCGGGCACCCATCCAGCTCCCCTTGAGCAGTCCGTACTTGTCGATCGCCTGTTCCGTGTAGCGCGAACAGGTCGGCTCGTACCGACAACTGGACGGCATCCAGGCGAAGACGACCCGGTACAGCCTGATGAGTCCGATCCCGATGCGCTTCAACCCGTCGAACCTCCGAGCGCGCCGCCCTTGACGAGGGTTCGGCGCAGAGCCCCGACCAGCGTGTCTTGGTCGGCCTCGACGATCGCGGGCCGGGCGATGATGAGGACGTCCCAGCCAGGCTGGAACGAGGGCGCCATCACCCTGAGCGCCTCTCGAAGGCGACGACGGACACGATTGCGAACCACCGCCCCGCCGAGCGCTCGGCCGGTCGACAGCCCGAATCGGGTCGTCTCGAGATCGGTCCGCCGGAACCGGGCGGTGAGGAGCGGGTGGGACCGGGTGGTCCCGCCTCCCTGGAACGCCGCGAAATCCTGCGGGCGGGAGAGCATCACGAGCCGCGGCGTGCTGGAGCCGCGCCCGATCGTCAGGCTGTCAGCCGCTTTCGGCCGCGAGCTCGGCGGGTGGCCAGGATCCGACGGCCGCCGGCCGTCCTCATCCGGGCTCGGAAGCCGTGCTCCTTGGCGCGGTGGCGCTTCTTCGGCTGATAGGTCTGCTTCATCGGGTGTGTTCTGGATCCTCTCCATCCGGCCTCGGGGACGGTCTGTCTCTACCCCCTGAAGGCACGCAAACGCGCCTGGCGCCCGAAAGCGCACGGCGCGTCGTCGTCCGGCGGATGATATGACGCGCTCGAGACGAGTGTCAATCTGTCGGCCGGCCGTGTCGCGGGCAGGCCTCCTTGGATCGCGGTGGTGAGCGCGTGAGACGGGCGGGCGGATCGGGGGATCGTCCGGGCGGTCGTGCTCGGATACTCCCTGGGGGTATTGCAGAATCGCCTTGCGACGCCCGTCCGGGCGGTGCTATCCTCTCCGGGCCCACGGCGCCGGAGACGTTCGCGAGAGCACCCGAAGCCCCGACCAGGATCCTCGGGAACGTGTCGACTGGTGTCCCTGAACGGCATCCTGAGACGCGCGCGGACCCCGGCCCATCGACCCTCCGTGGTCAACGCTACCCATCCACCGTTCAGCAGCACCACAGGTTCCCATCGACGAATGGATGCGAAGCAAGTCTGGCGAGCCGCCCTCGGCGAGCTGCAGGTGTCGCTCTCCCCGGCGAACTTCGAGACGTGGCTGCGCGACACGCAGTTGGTCGACGTCGATGAGCAACGCTTCCGGATCGCGGTCCCGAATGGCTTCGCCAAGGACTGGCTCGAATCGCGCTACCGCTCCCTGATCAGCCAGACCCTGGCGCGCATCGTCGGCTACAGCGTCCAGGTCGAGTTCGTCATCGGGCCCACCCCGGAAACCTCGGACGAGCCGTCCATGGCTCCTGTCAGTGGCGGCGCGGCGCCCGCCCCGCTGGTCCGGCTCGAACCCACCCGGGTAGGGGGTGAGGGCGGGACGACCTTCCTCAACCCGCGCTACACCTTCAGCAACTTCATCGTCGGGTCGGCCAACCGGCTCGCCCACGCGGCCAGCCTGTCGGTCGCCGAGCGCCCCGGGCATGCCTATAACCCGCTCTTCCTGTACGGCGGGGTGGGGCTCGGGAAGACCCACCTGATGCACGCCATCGGGAACCAGGTCATCGCCAAATTCCCGCGCAAGCGGGTGGTCTACGCGACAAGCGAGAAGTTCACGAACGAGTTCATCACCTCGATCCAACAGGGCAAGATCGACGAATTCCGTGCCCGCTACCGACGCATCGACCTCCTCCTGATCGACGACATCCAGTTCATCGCGGACAAGGAACGGACGCAGGAGGAGTTCTTCCACACGTTCAACGCGATCCACGAGGACGGCAAGCAGATCGTCCTGTCGTCCGACCGACCGCCGAAGGCGATCCTCACGCTCGAAGAACGGCTGCGCAGCCGGTTCGAATGGGGCCTCATCGCCGACCTCACCGCCCCGGACCTCGAGACGCGAATCGCCATCCTGCGGGCCAAGGCCGAGGAAGGGGCGGTCCCGATCACCTCGGACGTGATCGAGTTCATCGCGCGCAAGGTGGTCAGCAACATCCGGGAGCTCGAGGGGGCGCTCAACAGGATCGTCGCCTACGCGAGCATGGGCGCGATGCCGATCGGTATCGAGCTCGCCCAGGCGGTCCTGTCGAACGTCCTATACAACCCGAAGAAGCGTCAGGTGACGCCAGAGCGCATCGCCCGCGTCGTGTCCGACTACTACAGCGTCCCGATGGAGGCGCTGCAGGGCCAGAAGCGCGACAAGGCGATCGTCGTCCCGCGCCAGATCGCGATGTTCCTGATGCGCGAGGAGACCGACGTGTCGCTGCTGCGGATCGGCGCGGAACTCGGTGGACGCGACCATTCGACCGTCCTGCATGCGTGCGACAAGATCACGCGAGAAGTCGTCGTCAACGAGGAATTGCGACGCGAGATCGCGGCCGTCCGGGAGCTGATCTACGCCGACTGACCCGCGCGACGGACGGCTCGCGGAAGACGCCGTCTTCGAGCGCGATGGGGCCGTTTCTGGCTCCCAGCTGTGGATAAGGGCGCGGAATCCGTGGAAAACCGTGCCCGGGTGTGGACATCCCGCCCGGAGATCAGGCGGTCTGGCGCTCCCCGTGTGGAGATGGATCCGGCCCGTCGGAGGTCGGCCGGACGAGGTCCGGTGGTCGTCGACATCGCTCCCCCGGCGCCATCCCCAGTCCACCTGTCGTCGTCCACCGCGAGTGCGCTGTCGTCCACCGCGCAACCGTTCGGGGCGGAGCGCGTCCGCTCCACTGTGTCAACACCATGATGACGGTGATGACGGGATGAGAAGATAGATGGAAGATACCCACGACCCCAACGAGACGCCGCGCCTGACCCCTCGCCGGCTGCGAGCCGTGGCCCCGAACGATCATCAAGCGTGGAGTGAGCCCAACGTGAAACTCTCGGTCATGCAGGAGAACCTGGCGCGCGGCCTGTCCGTCGTCAGTCGCGCCGTGTCGAACCGGAGCACCCTGCCGGTCCTCGCCAACGTCCTGCTCAAGACAGAGGACGCCGGTCTCAAGCTGACCGCGACGAACCTCGAGATCGGGATCACCTACTGGGTGCCCGGCAAGATCGAGACCGACGGCGCGACGACCGTGCCGGCCAAGCTCCTGACCGATCTCGTCAATTCGTTGCCGGCCGGCGACCGGGTCGACCTCGCCCTCCAGGCCGGCGACACGCTGCACCTGGCCTGCGGGCGGTTCGAGACGCACATCAAGGGCATCGACGCCGACGAGTTCCCGGCCATCGGCGCGGCGGGCGAGCGGCCGACGACGCGCATCGCACAGAACGTCCTGCGTCGGGCGCTGGCCGAGACGGCATTCGCGGCGGCCAGCGACGAGGCGCGACCGATCCTGACCGGAGTCCTGGCCCGCTTCGAGGGCGACCAGCTCGACGCTGGCAGCAGCCGACAACTACCGGATCGCGGTCAAGACCATCCCGATCCTCGACGCGGTGCCCGAGACGAGCGTGGTCATCCCGGCGCGCGCGCTCAACGAGCTCGCGCGGATCCTCGCCGACGTCGACGACCCGGTCGAGGTCGTCCTGGCCGGTGGGCGCAACCAGGTGCTGTTCCACCTCGATGGGATCGACCTCGTCAGCCGCCTGATCGACGGCCAGTTCCCGAACTACCAGCAGGTCGTCCCACAGAGCCACTCGACGCGGGCGGTGCTCGATCGCGAGGAGCTGCTGCGCGCGGTCCGGCCGGCGGCCCTCATCGCCCACGAGTCGGCCAACATCGTGAAGCTCCAGATCAGCGCCGACGGCGAACCCGGGATCACGGTCAGCGCCAACGCGGAGGTCGGCGACCACGTCGGCCAGGTCGAGGCCGCGGTCGAGGGCGACGGCACGACGATCGCCTTCAACGCCCGCTACCTGGCCGACGTCCTGACCAACGTGCTGGCCGACCAGTTCGCGCTCGAGCTCAACGGTCCGCTCTCGCCCGGGCGTGTTCAAGCCGATCGGCGACGACCGCTACATCCACGTGGTCATGCCCGTCCGGACCACCTCCTGAAATCCTCGGGCCAACGGGGTCGCGGGGCTCCGCCTCGGACCTCGGAGCATGTGTTCCGGCTCGACGTTGAGGGTGCCGATCGCCCGTGCTCGATAACATCCGCCTGCTCGACCTTCGGGGCTACGCGTCGCTCGACGCGACCTTCGGACCCGGGACCGCACCTCGTCTGGGGCCCGAACGCGGCCGGCAAGACGAGCCTGCTCGAGGCGATGGTCCTGCTCGCCTGGGGCCGATCGCATCGGACCAGTGCCGGACGGCGAGTTGATCCGCTGGGGCACCGACCTCGCCCGGGTCGAGGGCATCGTCGGGTCCGACACCGTGGAGGTCGCAATCGTCCGCGCCGGCGCCGACGGATCGGCCGGGCGCAAGCGCATCCGGGTCAATGGGTTGGGTCGTCGGGCCGCCGGCCTCGCCGGCCTGCTGCGCGTGGTCGTTTTCGCGCCCGAGGAGATGCTCCTGATCGCCGGTTCGCCGTCGCTTCGACGAGCGGTCATCGACCAGCTCGCGTCGTCGAGTTCGCCCGCCTTCGCCGATGCGTTGACGACCTACGGACGGACGCTCCAGCAACGCAACAGCCTGCTTCGCGCGATCCGGGAGGAGGGCGCGTCGAGGTCCGAGCTGCGCTTCTGGGACACCTCGTTCCTCGACGCGGGCGGGGCGATCGTGGCCGAACGTCGCCGGCTCCTCGAGGTCATCGCCGGCCCGCTCGCGGCAGCGCACGCGGAGATCGCCCCGGACGAAGCCGCGGCCGCGCCGCTGACGCTCCGATACGCCACGAACGCGCCACCACTCCCCGGGGAGTCGCCGCGCGAGGCACTGGCGCGCCGCCTGATCGAGACCGCCGACAAGGAGGTCTGGAACGGATCCACCCTCGTGGGACCCCATCGTGACGACCTCGTCTTCGAGCTGGACGGGCGGGACCTGGCCGGCTTCGCCTCGCGAGGCCAGCAACGGACCGCGATCCTGGCCCTCAAGCTGGCCGAGCTCGACGTGCTGACCACGCTCGATGGCCGGCCGCCGCTCCTCCTGCTCGACGACGTCTTCTCCGAGCTCGATCCCGACCGACGGTCGCATCTCGTCCGGCGCATCGCGGCCCTGCCGCAGGCCTTCGTCACGACGACCACGCTCGATGACCTCGATCCGGCATTGCGCGCCATCGCCACGTCGTGGGAGGTGCGGCCGGGACGGGCAGGCGCCGAACTGACGCGCGACGCGGTCCGGACGCCGTGACGACGCGGCGTCGCCCGATGGTCCGCCTCGGCGACCTGATCCCCGATGCGGCCCGCGCGCTCGGTCTGGAGGACGAGCTGCGGCTGTCGCGGGCGATCGCGACGTTCGAGGCCCTCGTGGCCGAGCGCGTCCCGGCGGCCGCCGGTGCCTGTCGGGTCGTCCGTCTCGAGGGGTTCACGCTCGATGTCGAAGCCGATGCCCCCATCGTGGCCCAGGAGTTGCGACTGCGAAGCACTGAGCTCCTGACCGCGTTCGCGGCTGCGCCCGGTGGGGTCGGTGCGCGCGAACTCCGCGTCCACGTGCGCCGCGGAGGTCCCCGCGTATAATCCGCGAGACCTGCCAGCCACCTCCGGGGCGAGCGATCGCGGCCGACGTCTCGGGCCGTCCGAGACCGACCGTCGCCCGTCCATCCTGCGATACCCCGGAACCGCGGGGCATCAGCCCGATCACAAGAGGCCCGGATGGCCGTACGACTACAAATGAAGCTTGGCGTCGTCGCCGAGCATGACCGACTCGCCGACTCGCCCGACACGCTCGTCGTCGTCGAACCGAGCGTTGGTTCCGTCGCGCGCTCCAAGGGCCACCTGTATCTGCTGGTGACCTCGCGCATCTCGTCGCGCCACGCGCTCGAGGCCACTCGGTTGGCGGCCGAGACGATCCGCAACGAGTACTACTACGACGAATCGGCCGGCATCCGGGTCTGTCTCCAGAAGGCGATCGGGACCGCCAACAAGCGGCTTGCCCACCAGGCCGATCGGCTGGGGCTCAAGTCGACCAACGGGAACGGCCCGATCGGCATCGGCGTGGCGGTCGTCCGGGGCAGCGAGATGTACGTCGCGACCGTCGGCCCGGCCGAGGCCTACCTGATCCGCCAGGCGCGGCTGTCGACCCTGCCCGACCCCCACCGGGAGCGCGGCCTGCCGTCGGGCGCGCTGGAACCCGACGTGTGGCGTGGTGAGGTCACGGTGGGCGACTCGCTCGTCCTGGTGTCGCCGAACGTCATCGCCAAGCTCGGGGTGGACGAGCTCAAGGATGCGATGCTGACCCTCCACCCGCAGTCGGCCATGGAGCACCTCCATCACCGGTTCGTGGCCGCCGACGGATCGGGCAGCGACGGCGCGATCGCCTTCGAGGCGACCGAGGTGTCGTCCACGAACCGCGGCCGGACCCTCGTCCCGGTCCGGCCGGACGAACCCCTCGCCGGGGCGCCCGACCGATCGCCGATCCCGCTGGCCGACAACGTGCAGGCGGCCGGGATCGCGGTGAGCGCGGCGGCGGGTAACGCCCGGTCGGCGGCCGGCAACGCACTGCAGCGGGCCGTCGCGCGGATCCAGGGCATCATGCCGCGTCGGCGACCGGCCTATCGTCGGGTCACGCCGCTGGCCTCGCGGCGAGAGACGCAGCGACGGGCCGCCCTGGCGCTGCTGGCGCTGATCGTCGTGGTGGGCGGGCTCGGGCTCGCGGTCTACGTGTTCGGGGGCAACTCGCCGCAGACAGGCGATCAACTCCGTCAACGCCGGCCAGAAGGCGATCGACCAGGCCCGGGCCGACCTGGCCAAGGTCAGCGGGCCCGGCATCGACCTCGTCAACGACGACCGGGACCAGGCCCTCAAGCTGCTGACCGACGCCCATCAGCAGCTCGATGTCGCCGCGGCCGCCAATGTCGGGGCGACGGTCATCGATCCGCTTCGGGCGCAGGTCGATGCCGGGCTGGACCGCTGGTACGGGATGGTGTCGGTCGCCTCGAACCGGCTCGTCACGGTCAATCCGGCCAAGGGCGCCGACCCGACCGACCTCGGGACGATGGTTCGCGGACCCGACGGCAATCCGTATGTCATCGACCGCGCGACGAAGTCGGTCCTGCGGATCGACCTCAAGACGAAGAAGCCGACCGTCGTCGCGCGCGCGGGCCAGAAGTCCGGGAACATCGCGGTCTCCGCCCCGCGCTACCTCGCGGTCGGTGGTCAGGACCTGCTGATCCTCGACGCGAAGAACCTGCTGTGGCGCTGGCGCCCGGCCGACGCGACGGGCAAGGGCACGCTTCGCTCGGTCCGCCTGGAAGGGGCCGCCTCGCTCGGCGACGACGTCATAGGCATCAACACCTTCCTTCGCACGGGCACACGCGGGCTCTATAACCTGTACGTGGTCGACCCTTCCGAGCAGCAGATCCGCTCCTATGCGCCGGCGGCCGACGGGGACGGTTTCCCGGGCAAACCAAGCCCGTGGCTGGCGACGGCCCGCGATGTGTCGCGCATGACGTCCACGTATGTCGACGGCGACCTGTTCGCCGCCGATGACGGGAACATCGTCCGCTTCTTCCGAGGCAAGAACGAGGGCTGGGACGCCAAGGACCCGGGCGATACGCTGATCCGCCCAGCCCCGAAGTTCACCCTCGTCGCGTCCGGATCGGAGGCGCGCACCGGCGAGATCTACGGGTACGACGGTCCGAACCGACGCATCGTCGCGCTCGACAAGGCGAACGGGAACTACAAGGCCCAGTATCGGCTCGCGGCCGGCGCCCCCGACTGGTCCGACCTGCGCGCGATGTACATCCTGGCCGGCGCCGATGGCGCGCCGTCGACGCTCGTGTGGCTGTCGCGTGACGGGATCAACCAGGCCGTCCTCGTCGCCGTGCCGGATGCCGACGCGCAACCGACTCCGAGCGTCCAGCCGATCGCCAGCCCGAGCGCGACCGCGAAGCCGCCCAAGGCGACCCCGAAACCCACCAAGAAGCCCTGACCGGGCGCCCCCGTGATCCCGCTGCGGGACGCCAATCCGACCCGGCAGACGCCCTACGTCACGCTCTCGATCGTCGTCGCCTGTTTCGTCGTGTTCGCCGCGGAGCTGGGCCTGCTCGCGAGCGGGGGCGAGGCGCGACTCGACGAATTCATCTCGACCTGGGGCGTCGTCCCGGCCGATCTCACCGCGGCGTGGAGCCGGGGCGACTACCTGTCGCACGCCACGGCCACCTTGTTCACGAGCCAGTTCCTCCACGGCGGCTGGTTCCACCTGCTCGGCAACCTGCTGTACCTCTGGATCTTCGGCAACAACGTCGAGGACCGGTTCGGTCGGATCGGCTTCCTGGCCTTCTACCTGACCGGCGGGGCCCTCGCTGGGTTGACCCAGGTGGCCATCGATCCGAACTCGACCGTGCCGACCATCGGCGCGTCCGGCGCGATCGCCGCGACGCTCGGGGCCTATGTCGTGCTGTTCCCTCGGGCGCGAGTCACGTCGCTCGTCTTCCTGGTCTTCTTCTACCAGCTCATCGACGTCCCGGCGATCATCGTGCTCGGCTTCTGGTTCGTGCTGCAGCTCATCGATGGCATCGCGTCCTTCGGCGTGTCGACGCTCGGTGGGGTGGCCATCTACGCACACATCGGCGGGTTCGTGGTGGGTGCCATCGTCGCCCGGGCGCTGATCCTGGTGTCGGCCCGACGAGCATCGGCCGGCGGCCCCGTCGGCCGTGGGATAATCGATCGATGGACGACGGACTGGTCGAGATGGTCGTCGAGAGCGTCCGGGTCCACATGCTCTCGAGCCGCCACGTCGTGATCCTCAAGGAAGCCGACCGGGACCGCTACCTGCCGATCTGGATCGGACCGTGGGAAGCGAGTGCCATCGCGATGAAGCTCCAGGGTCTCACCCCGGAGCGTCCACTCACCCACGACCTGTTCGCGACGACGTTGGAAGAGCTGGGCGCGCAGATCTCGCGGGTGGTCATCAGCGAGCTGTCCGACGAGACGTTCCACGCCTTGATCATGTTCGAGCGCGACGGCCGAACCGTCTCCGTCGACGCCCGTCCGTCCGACGCACTCGCGCTGGCGGTCCGGACCGGCGTGCGGATCTTCGCTTCGGACGCGGTCCTCGAACAGGCGGCCCTGGGCGGCGACGGCGGCCTTGGCGAGGAGGGCGAGGGCGAGGAGGGCTCGACCATCGAGGCGACCGGCGAGCGGATGGTCGATCCGCGGCTCGACGTGTTCCGCGACTTCGTCAACTCGCTCGACGTGGACACCGAAGGCGAGAGCCGCTCGAGCTAGCCGCGATCCCCGCCACCGAGGATCGCCGAGCCGCGACGCAGGGCGCGCGCGCGGTTGACCGACATGTACAGGCGCAACCGCCAGAAGTCGCGCACGGCGCGGACGATGACCGAAGGCTTCGCGCCCGTCGGCGAGCCGGCCGTCCTCGGGTAGTGCGGGACGCCGACCTCGACCACCGTCCGACCCGCCGCGCGGAGCTTGTTGAGCAATTCGGCCGAGAAGAACGCCCCGTCCGACTCGACGTGGATCCCCTCGAGGGCCTCTCGTCGGAACAACTTGCAGGCGCAGTCGACGTCGGTCACGCGGAGGCCGAAGAACAGGCGGTTGGCGAGGCGGTAGGCCCGTGCATAGACGATCCGCAGCGGCGGATCGGCCCGCTTGATGCGGAACCCGACCACCGCGTCGGGGGTGTCCGCGGCCGCGAGCCGGGCCGTCAGGCGGCCGATGTCATCGACCTTGAACTGGCGGTCGCCATCGGTGAACGCGATCAGCTCGTAGCGCGCCGCGCCGAACCCCGATCGCAGCGCAGCGCCGTAGCCGAGGTTGGTCGGGTGATGGACGACCCGGACGACGTCCGGGTGGCGGGCCGCGAGGGCGTCCGCGAGCGCCGGCGTCCCGTCCCGCGAGCCGTCGTCGACCGCGATGATCTCGAAGGTCTCGGCGAGACTCGGCAGCGATCGCGAGCGCCTCATCGACGAGACCCTCGAGGTTCGCCTCCTCGTTGTGCGCCGGGAAGAAATAGGACAGCCGGGCGACCCGCGGCGGCGGGGCCTCCTCGGTCACGAGACGGTCGTCCGGCGGGCCAGGACGCGGGTCAGCCCGCTGGCGTTCGGCCCGTCGAGGTATTGGAGGACGTAGCGCGAGGCCAGGCCGCGCGATCTCGACGCGGGTCGGAGCGGATCACGAACACGGGGCGCTTGCCGAGGTTGGCGTCGATCACGTCGGTCAGGTCTCCGAGGGATTCATCGAGGCGCGTCCGGTCGTCGACGATGGCGATGTCTGGTCGTCGACCTTCGACGCGCTGTGCATACCATAGCGGCGTCGAGTAGCTCCACCAGCTGACGATGAGGGCATCGGGCTCCATGACATCGAGGGCATGGTCGGTCCAGATGGCGGCGAGGCGATCCCGGCTCACGTTCGACGGCGGCGAACCGCGACGGGACCGCCAGAGCGGTCGGCAGCGAGCAGGACGCCGCGATGACGACGGCCGTGATGGCCGCCACCGTCATCGGTCCGCGGCGCTCGTCGGGCCATCGCGCCTCCGGCTCCGCCGACGCCGCGCCGGCCGCGCCGGCCACCGCGTCCACGGCGAGCCCGGCCAGGATCGCCAGCCAGGTCCAGGCGATGAGCGATCGGACCGAGGTAGTAGCGACCGATGTCGGCATTGATCGTAGGACGCGTTGAAGAAGCAGGTGATGGCGACCGCCGTCCCGGTCAGCAGGGCGTAGCGGGGCCGGCGCAGCGATCGTCCGCGACGAAGGCGATCGGGATGAGCGGCGCGAGGAGCCCGAACTGGCCGACGGTCCGGCCGACGAGCGTCACCGAGCTTGCCGCGGCCAGCTCGCCGAACGGGTCGACCACGGCTGCCCTGGAACTGCTGGGCCAGCGTCACGTACCAGAAGCCGTCCCAGGTGTTCGGCTGGCCGTACACCAGCGGGGCGCGGAACGGCCCGGCCCGGAGGGGCAGCTCGAGGATAGACCACGACGAGGGTCACCGCGAGGGCCGCGACGCAGGCCAGCGACGAGCCGGCCCCGGCGCCAGATCCTCGGGTCCACGGCGAGGACGAACAGGCCGACCGGGGCGGCCAGGAGGAGCGTCAGCGAATGGTTGCCGAGCGACGAGCCCGAAGACCACCGCGGCAGCGACGAGGAAGCGGTCGCCTCGATCGGTCCGCTCGCCCGAGTCAGCCGGGCGGACGCGCGCGTCCCACGCGACGAGCAGGCGAAGCAGGATCGCGACCAGGGCCAGGTGCAGCGTGTGGGCCTCGGCGTGGGTCGCCATGCCCCACGCGATCGGCGTCAGCGCCAGGCCGAGCCCGGCCATGACCCCCAGCACGACCGACCCGGTCAGGGCCCGCACCAGGTCCACGGTCACGCCGGCCGCGACCGCCACGCAGATGGCCGACAGGAGGTTCATCCGGAACGCCGGTTCGCCGAGCGGCTGGAGGATGACCGAGGCGAGCCAGCCGAGTAGCACGTACGTCGGGAACCCGGTCGGGTGGGCCGTGCCCATCAGCGGCCCGACAGCCTGCAACTCGGCGGTGTCCCAGAAGCCGACGCCCGGCAGCAGCGCCAGCCAGGCGGCCCCGAACGCGATGAGCGCCGACGATGAGCGGGCGGCACGACCCGCCAGACGGGTCACCACCCGAGCAGGCGGCTCCACAGCACGCCCCACAGGTTGATCGCGAGCGACGACCACGACCAGGCTCATGCCGACAAGCATGCCCCAAGTCGCGCCGAACGGCCAGACGCTCGAACCCGAGCGGCCACGAGCAGCAGCGCGAACGGCGCGGCGTCGTTGCTGAAGCGGTAGCCGAACTGGACCCAGCCCTGGCTGAAGTGCATCAGGTTGACCAGGGCGATGAGCGCGACCGCGAGCGCCGCACCCGTGACCAGCCGGCTCCGACCGAACGAGCGCAGCGCGGGGATCGCCAGGAGGTACGCCGGGCTGGTCAGGATGACGCTCATCCCGGTGTCGCGAGGGACGGCGAGCGGACAGGCGACGTCGAAGAGGCCCCGGACGGCACCGGCCCCGGTGCAGACCGCGACCGGGTGGAGACCCAGGGCGTCGGGCAGGGTGGTCGGGAAGACGTCGGGCGGGCCGAATAGCGCGATGCCGAGGTTCTGCGGCAGGTAGCGCAGGTCCTCGACGGCCCAGTCCGTGTGATAGCCGAGGGCCGGGTAGCCTGCCGTCTCGAGGCGATACAGGTAGTCGTAGGCAGGGCTCGAGGACGCTGCCCGGTCGTGGCCAGGTCGTAGGCGACGAGCGCGACGATCGGGATGGCGGCACCGAGCCCGGCCGACCAGGCTTCGCCGACGCCAGTCGCCGCCCGACCCGACGAGCACGAAGAACGGCGCCCCGAACACGACGGTCAGCCGAGCGGTGCACGCGAGTCCGAAGAGCAATCCCGCCACGAACTGACGTCGGTCCACGGTCGAGTGCCGCCCGGACCCGCGGCCCGCGCGTGGTCAGCGCGTCGACCGCCGTCGGGTCGGCGCCGACCGCCGATGGCCCGATCGCGAGCAGCGTCAGGCCGACGGCGGCGATGTGTGCCTGGTACCAGGTCGTCGACTGTTGCGCCGCGTACCAGAAGACCGTCCCGAACGCGAAGAAGATCGTCGTCGCGAGCCGGATGGCCGTGCGGACCGGCGAGTCGCCCGAGGACCCACCAGCAGATCGCCACGTCGACCGCCGCGAGGATCGTGAAGATCGCCTGGTCATTCGTCGACAGGCCCCAGATCGCCACGAATGGCAGGAGAACGACCGCCGGCAGCGGCGGGAACGGGAGGAGACCGCGCGCGACGCCGTCGTCGGTGGCGATCGGCAGGACGTCCTGGAAGTAGGCGTTGCCATGGAGCGCGTCCCGACGCCGCCACCGGGTAGCGGATGGCAGCATGACCCTCGAGGAACGCGGCGGCCTGCCACACGAAGTGGTCGTAGTAGCGGTCGACCGCCGTCGCTCGATAGACCGCCAGAGCCGCCAGGACGAGCAGGACGCCGATGACCACCGCCGCGACCGCACGTCGCGCGCGCGTCGGGCCGGGGGTCAGTCTCGGGGTCGGTCGAGCGACCCTGTGCTACGCTCCGATCCACCTTCTACGCTCGTGCAGGAGCCGTACCCGGTGACTGGCCCCGCAACCGGTGGGACCGAGCGAGGCACACGAGCGCCGTCGCGGGTGACCGGGACGCGGGATGCCGTCAGCGCGGTCCTCGTGGTCCTCGCGCTCGGTCTCGCCCTCCGTCTCATCATCGCATACCTGCTCCCTGGATCCGGGTTCAAGGTCGATCTCGATGCGTTCCGGGCGTGGGCGTCGAACCTTGCCGGCCAGGGCCCGTTCGGCTTCTACGATCGGGACTTCTTCCACGACTACACGCCCGGGTACCTCTACGTCCTGTGGCTGGTCGGGATCGTCGGCAAGGCCGCCGGCGGGATCGGCGACCTGATCAAGCTGCCACCGATCCTGGCCGACCTGGCCATCGGCTGGCTGGCGTGGTCGATGGTTCGGGAGCTCGGTGGGCGCGACCGGCTCGCACTCGCTGCCGCGTTCGTGGCGATCATCAACCCGATCTCGTGGTTCGACAGCGTCGTGTGGGGCCAGGTCGACTCGTTCGGTGTCGTCTTCCTCATGCTCGGCCTGCGCGAGCTGTGGCGCGACCGCCCGGAGCGAGCCGCCGCCTATGCGGTCATCGCCGCCATCGTCAAGCCGCAACTGGGCATCCTCATCCCGCTCGTGGCGATCGTCACCATCCGACGTGCGCTGTGGCCGGCCGGTGGGTCCGGTGACGCCGAGCGGACCGGCCGGCCGATCAAGATCGTGACGACGGGCCTGGCCGGCTTCGCCACCGCGGTCCTGCTCGGACTGCCGTTCGCGCTGACACCGCTCGGTCTCATCCGCCAGGTGATCGTGGCCGGCGGGACCTATGAGTACATCACGGTCAACGCCTACAACCCCTGGGCGGTCGTCCAGTCCGACATCGGCACAAGCCTCGCCAACGCCGGCCTGTGGGTCTGCGACTACGCCGGTGACGCCGACAAGTGCGGCGCCGGGATCGCCGTGTTCTGGGGCATCCCGGCCGTGCTCATCGGCACGGCCCTCCTGCTCGGCGCGATGGCGCTGATCCTCGTCCTGGTGGCGCGCAACCCGACGCGGCTGATGCTGCTGGTCGGGCTGGCCGTCCTGGCGCTGGCGTTCTTCATGCTGCCGACGCGCGTCCATGAGCGCTACGGCTACCCGTTCTTCGCGCTCGGGGTCATCCTGGCCGCGATCTCCGTCCGCTGGCGCGTCGCGTACGCCGTGCTGACGGTCGCCACATTCGCGAACATGTACGTGGTCTTGACCACGCTCTATCCCAACAACCCGTCGGTCGACGACTGGCTGGGGATCGGCCCGATGATCCGGTCGGAGCCGGGTGTCGTCGCGGTCTCCGTCATGCACACGCTGGCGTTCGCCTGGGCGTTCATCCAGCTCCGGCGCGGCGCTCGCGATCGACTCGCCGCGGAACTCGAGGCGGCCTCGGTCGTCGAAGAGGACGCGTGGGACGACGAGGACGCCCCGGCGTGGCCCGACGGGACGCCATCGTTCGGTCCGGGTCCTGGCCCCGCCCCGGGCGTCCCCGGGGGCCTCGCGCTGTCCGCGGCCCAGGGACTGCCAGCGGCCCCGCTGGTCGGCGTCCCACCGGCCGTCTCGACCGCGGTCGTCATGCCCACGTGGACCCCGCGACCGACGCTCGATGAGCTGGGGATCGTCGGCTGGTTCCGGGCGAGGCTCGACGACCTCCCGATCCGACCCGACCGAACCATCTCGCTGCGCTCGGAGGGCGGTGGACGGCTCGACCGGCTGGACCTTTGGCTGCTCATCGTCCTCGTCATCGGGACGCTCCTCCTCCGCACGTTCCGGTTGTCGGAGCCGTACCAGATGCACTTCGACGAGGTCTATCACGCTCGTACCGCCACCGAGTTCCTACAGTTCTGGCGGTACGGCATCTCGCACGACATCTACGAGTGGACACATCCGCATCTCGCGAAATACGCGATGGCCGGCGGGCTCGTGTTGTGGGGCGGGGACCACGTCAAATCCACCAGCGACCTCGGTGTCCCCGTTCGTGCCGCTGTCATCGACCCGAGCCGTGCCGACCCGACCGCACCTGGGGGACGCGCCGGGAATCGCCTCCACGTCGCGACCGGGACGGAGATCCGGACCTACGACCTGACGACCCGGGCGCTCGTGTCGACCGTGGCGGCGGTGGGCGCGGACACCCTCGCACTCGACACCAGGGGGAACCAGCTGATCCTGGGCTATGGTGACGGGCGCCTTGCCACGCTCGACCTGGCCGACCTCGGGGCCGTCGCCGTCGACCACGGCCTCCCGCCGACCCCATTGGTGACCGTCGACCACGCGGTGACCCATCTGCTCGTGACCGCCGACGGCGTGTCGGTCGTGGCGGCATCGTCCGAGCGCCTGACGGTGGTCGACCTCGCCGCCGGCACGGTCGGCGGGAGCATGGACCTGCCGGCGATCGCCGATCTCGCACCCGGCGGCAGCGGCGCAGCCGTGGTCGCCACCGTCGACGACGTCAAGGACCCGGCCGCCCTCGCCTCGTCGCTGGCCGACATCCTGTCCGGGAATGCCGCCGACTACGAGAAGCGCCTCAAGGGCGCGAAGGCCGGCACCACGGTCGTCCTCGGCAGCCCGGGGAGTGGCGACGTCCGCACGGCGCTCGACAAGGCGATCAACGACGGGAAACTGCCGGGGATCGCGGTCGACGACGTCGAGCGCGTCGCGGTCGCGACCGCCGCGGGCGTCGTCTTCATCGATCCGACCCGCCAGTCGGTGATCACGACCATCGCCCTGTCCGGCGGTGCCCACGGCCTGGCCGACGTGAACGGGCTCGATATCCCGCGGCTGTACGCCACGGCCGGCGACTCGGCCAAGCCCGTCTACGACGTCATCGCGATCGGGGGCGACCCGGCCAAGAACGGCCCGGTCGACCACGGGCCTAATCTAGGTCTCCAGCCACTGCCGGGGCCCGGCACCTGGGTCACCTACGACGAGGCCAGCCAGGACGTCCACATCCTCGGCCTCGCGCCGGGCGTCACGTCGGCGACACCGGCCGTGGCCTCCGGGGCCGGTCCATGGACGGTCTACGTGGTCGAGCCCCACGGCAACGCGGTCTTCGCCGATGCGCGGCTACCGGACGGCTTCCAGCCATCGGCGTGGGCGACCGACATCCAGCCCGACTACCCGGCCGCCGACCGGCAGCAGCTCCAGGTGTTCTCCGACACCGGGACCATGGCGACCATCGACATCGGGTCGCACGCGTTCGCGTGGCGGCTGCCGGGCGTCATCGCCGGGGCGCTCACGGCGGGTCTGCTGTTCCTGTTGACGCGGATCCTCTTCCGGCGCCGCTCGGTCGCGGTGCTGGTCGGGCTGTTCGTGATCGCCGACGGGATGTTCTTCGTCCAGTCTCGGATCGGCATGAACGATGTGTACGTCGGGCTGTTCATCGTCGCCGCCTACACGCTCTTCGCCGCGATCTGGACAGGTTGGTGGCGCGGCCGCTACGCGTTCTGGATATCGATGCCGGTCATCGGCGTCCTGCTCGGGCTCGCCCTGGCCAGCAAGTGGGTCGCCGCCTACGCCATCGGGGCGCTGGTGCTGCTCCTGCTCGTGCGGAGTGCGCTCGGGCGCGTCCTGGCGATCCTGGGGCTCATCGGCATCACCGGGGTGCTTGGGTACATGGCCCTCAGCGTTCCCGAGGGCCAGGGCTTCGGCAACCTGACGTTCGTCATCATCATGGTCGCCCTGACGCTCATCGCCGTGGTCGTCGCCGTCGTGCACCCGATCGCCTGGACGGACGACGAGCTGCATTTCGCGCTGGCGGCACCGGCAGCGCTCGGGACGCTCGTGTTCTTCGGGGCGCTGGCGCTCGGGCGGCTCCAGACGACGATCACGATCGGATCGCTGTCGATCACGCCGCTGCTGCTGGCCATCGGGCTGGCCGTCGGATCGCTCGCGGTCGCGGGTGCCTTCTGGCTCGGTGGCCGGTGGGGGTTCGGGCCGCTCGCCATGCCGCCCGAGCCAGACGATCCGATCCGCCTGCTCGATCCGCCATCGCCGCCGCCCGAGGGCTGGTTGCGACCGGGCTGGTTGCTCGGGATCCCAGTCGTCTGGGCGGCCATCTGCGTCCTCCTCGTGCCTCTGGCCGTCTACGTCATCTCGTACATCCCCTGGGCGATGGTGGAGAACCACCAGTTGTTCACGGGCTGGCCGCCCGGCCACACGGGACAGACGCTGGCCGACCTGACCGCCGCGATGTACGGCTACCACAACGGCCTGACCGACCCGCACCCGGCGTCGTCGCCGTGGTGGGCCTGGCCGATGAACCTCAAGCCCGTGTGGTTCTACCAGGAGTCGCTCGGGGCAGGCACGTCGGCCGCGCTGTACGACGCGGGCAGCCTGGTCATCTGGTGGCTCGGGATCCCGGCGATGGCGTTCGTCGCCTGGATGGCGTTCAAGCGCCGGAGCCTCGCGTTGACGCTGATCGCGGTCGGCTTCGCCGCCCAATGGATCCCCTGGGCGCGGATCGATCGCGCGGCCTTCCAGTACCACTACTACACGGCGCTGCCGTTCGTCGTGATGGCCCTGGCCTACTTCATGGCCGAGCTCTGGCACGGCGCGTCGCGTTACACCTGGTTCCTCGCTCGAGCCGTCGCGGCGATCGCGATCATGGGTCCCGCGCTCATGTGGCTGTTCAGCCGACCGTTGTGCGCGGTGGTCGGCGTGGAGTCGGTCAACCCGGGCTCACAGGCCTGTCCCGCGGTGATCCCGCAGTTCGTCCTGACCGGGCGCATCGGCGGCCTGGCGCTGGTCCTCGGAGTGGGACTGGTGGCGGTCGTGATGCTCTTCCTTTCGCTCAGGGCGGTCGACGGCCGCGAGGCGAGCCCGGATGACGTGAACCGCGCGTACATCCGGCTGCTCATCACGGGCGTCATCCTGGTGGTCGGCCTGATCGGGGTCCTGGCGGTGCTGCCCGACAAGGCGGTCCTGACGCTGACCAAGGTCCCCGTCGAACCCATCGCGCTCGTGGCCCTGATCCCCCTCGGCTACCTCGGCCTCCAGACCCTCGCGTCCCGCGACGCCCGGCGCTTCGTGGTCGGTTTCGTGGTGGCCGTGGTCGGCTGGTTCGCCATCCTCTACCCGAACATCAGCGCGCTGCCTCTGCCGGCCTCGGTCGTCGCGGCGTACCAGGGGATCCTGCCGACCTACCTCTACGCGTTCCAGTTCCCCGTCACGCCCAAAAGTGCCCGGAACGAGCACATCCAGCTGTTCACACGGGACTTCGCGATCCTGTTGGTGGCCCTGACCGTGACGTGTCTCGTCGTCGCCTATTCGGCCTGGGCGTGGAGGCTGGCGAGAGCCGAATCGGTGGCAGCCAGCGAGGCGGATGACGCGGACGGCCTCGCACGGAGCGGTGGGGCCTGAGGGACGGGCGCCCGGAAGTCGGGTGGCAGCGAGCCGCTGGCCGCGAGCCGGCGGATGACGAAGCCGTAGTAATCCTCCACCTTGGTCGTGACCCGCGGCCAGCTGAACTCCTCGGCACGCGCTCGGCCGGCGGCGCCCATCGTTGCCCGCAACGCGGGATCCGACAGCAACCGGCCGATGGCCTGCGCGAGTTCCTTCGGCTCGTGTGGCGGCACCAGGAGGCCCTCGCGCCCGCGTCGGACGACGCCCTTGTAGCCGTGGATGTCCGAGGCGACGATCGGTGCCCCCGCCGCCATCGCCTCGAGCAGGACGATCCCGAAGGACTCGCCCCCGGTGGCCGGCGACGCGAACACATCGGCGGTCCGGAACAGCTGGGCCTTCTCGGCGTCGGACACGCGACCGAGGAACTCGACGCCCTGCAGACCGCGGGTGGCGACGTAGCGGCGGGCCTCGCGTTCCTGTGGGCCGGAGCCGACGACCAGAAGCCGGTTGTCGTAGCCCGTCTTGCGCAGGATCCGGTGGGCCTTGAGCAGGTCGAGGAGGCCCTTGCGGGGCTCGTGACGACCCACGAACAGGACGTTCTGGGTCCCGTCCTGCCAGCGCGCGACCGGCACGGCCCCGGCGTACCGCGGGATGTCGACGCCGTTGGGGATGACCTTGTAGTCGCCCGGGAAGAACCGGTCGATGAAATGGCGCGCCGCGGCGCTGACCGCGATGCGGCCGTGCAGACGGGCGGCGTGACCGCGCATGGCCCGGCTGCCGATCTCATAGGACGGTGAGAAGCCCGCATACGCGTGGAACGTGGCCACGTTGATGCTGTGCGACTCGCGCAACAGGAATAGGGACAGGAACGGGACGAACGGCTCGTGGAAGTGGAGCACGTCGAACCGCTCGCGGGCGAGCAGCGTCCGGACCTGGCCGATGTAACGCGGCGAGAACGTCAGGGTCCCGATGGAGCCGTTCAGCGGCACGCTGAAGCCCACCCCGATGCGCAGGATGTCGCCCTCCGAGGCTCGCTGTGGACCGTGACTGGCGGTGATGATCCGGACGTCGTGCCCGCTCAGGCGCAGGTTCTCGTAGAGGAACCGGACGTGCTGCGCGACCCCGCCCGAATCCGGGTAGATGTACGGGCAGACGAGACCGATCTTCATCGTCCGGCCCCCTCGCTCGATTCGTACCGGGGTGGCCGGTGGCGGCCGCCGGGATACCCGTGATCGCGCCCCGTGCCGTCGCGTCGCACCCGCCCGCCGACCTCGTCCCGGACGTCGCGCCCGCGCTTCCGGAGCTGCTGCCCGAAGACGCCCATCTGGCCGACCGAGTCATGGAACCGGCCGCCGTGTCGCGTCGCGCGCGTCTCGATCGCCCGGCGCAGGTCGTCGGCGTCGCGGCCCGGGAAGGTCGTCCAGCCGGCACCGATCGCGGCGAGGGTATGGGCATCGCTGTTGCCGAGGTGTGCGAGGCCGTATTCGTCGGCGAAACGGGCCACGCCCCTATGCCACGGCCGGCCGAGCGCGGTCGGGTTGAACGTCTCGAGCCCGTCGGGATGGACGGCGGGGTCGGGGTCCTCGAGCAGTCGACGCAGGACCCAGCCCTGGGCGCAGAGCGGGAACGGCACCAGCGGGTGGGCGGGGATGGCCAGGCCGCCCGCGTCGTGGACCGCCGCGATCGACGAGCGCAGGGAGCGGTAGGGCCTGATCGGCCGGTCGATGAAGAGGGCCAGCAGGTGGCCACCTCGTGTGGTCACCTCCTCGCCGATGACGACCTCGGCGCGAAGGCCGCGGTCGCGCGCCATCGAGCGCGCCGCGAGGGCGGCGTCGATGCGTTCGTGATCGGTGATCGCGATCACATCGAGCGTCGTCTCCGTCTCGACGTGATCGAGGATGGCCTCGACGCCCGCGGTCCCGTCGCTCGCCAGCGTGTGGATGTGGAGGTCGGCCCTGCCGACGCCCTCCTGCAACCCGGTCATGCGGCGTGACCCGTGGGCGCCGCTCCGTCCGTGGGCGCCGAGCCGCCCGCGCCGGCCTTCCCACCGGTCCCCGCTGCCCGGGCTTCTTCCGCGGCGGCCTCCGCCTCGAGATCCGGCCAGATGGGAAAGAAGATCGCCCACCACTGGTCGGGCGCATCGGCGATGAGCTCCTCGAATGCCGCCGCGAGCCGCGTCATCGTCGTCGTGACCCGCTCGCGCCGCGTGCCATCGGCCGGCACGTCGATCGGGATGAGCTTGCCCCGGAACCGCCCCTTGCCGGCGCGGCGGACGGTCATCGCGTACGTCGGGACGCCGCTCTCGACCGCCAGCATCGCCGGGCCCATCGGCAGGTTGGTCGGTTTCCCGAAGAGCGGGATGGGTGTCCCGCCGCCGGTCAGGTCGCGGTCACCGACGAGCCCGACCGGGATCCCGTCGCGCAGCGCGTCCAGGAGCGCTCGGCGCGCCTCGCGGAGACCCACGAGCCGGATGCCGGCGACCCCGCGCGTCCGCTCGAAGTACGCCTGCAGCCCCGGATCGTCGATGGTCTCCATCGGCGTCACCGTCTCGCCGACGCGAAAGGCCAGGAAGACGACCGCCAGCTCGACCGAACCGAAGTGGAGCCCGACGAACAGGACGGCCCGGCCCGGGACGACGGCTTCGGCGATGAGCTCCGGCGTGTCGAGCCCGAGCCGCTCCTCGACCGACTCCCTGGTCAGGCCGGGCGTCCGGGCGACCTCCAGGTAGTAGCGCGCGGCATGCCGGAACGACGACCGGACCAGCCGTTCGAGGGCCCTGGGGTCGCTCGCCGCGGCGCGGACCGCCGGGCTGCCACGACCCGAGGCCGCGAGCGAGGTGCACACCCGGCGGAGGTTGCGCCGGGCCTGCGCGGCGCGACGCGGAGATGTCCGGTACCACAGGTCCCCGGTGAGCTCGGCGACGCGGAACAGCGGCCCCTCGGGCAACCGGATCGCGAGCCAGGAGAACGCCATGAGCAGCCGCCCGCGCAACCGCGAGGTGAGACCGCCACGCGACGCGCCGGCCGCCGGGTCGCTCATGCCGCTTCGCTGGCGCCGTCGACGACGACGCCAGCGCCGGATCCGACGGACGGTCCCGGGTCCGGCCTGCCGGCCTGCATCGCCCGAGCCCGCCGCTCCAGGTCGGCGCTCTCGGCCGCGCTGTCCGGCCAGATGGGCTTGAAGCTGTACCAGTCCTTGGGTTCCGGCCGGATCATCTCCGCGAGCGCGTCCGCGATGGCCTGGGTCGCGTGCTGGAGTTCCGCCGGATCGGACGAGGCCACGACGATCGGCTCCTTGAACACGACACGGAGCCGGCCGTCGGGCTGCCGGGTGTTGACGACGGGCAGGATCCGCGACGAGGTCTTCGCCGCGAGCGTCGCGGGCCCGGCCGGCAGCGTGGTCCACGCGTCGAACAGCTTCACCGGGATGCCGTCGCTCCGGTAGCCCCAGTCGACGAGCAACCCGAGCACCTCGCGCCGTCGGAGCACGCCGAAGATGGCCCGCAGGTTCCGCCACGGGATCATCGTCGCGTGCCATTGCTCGCGCTGTGCCCGGAGATAGTCGAACAGCTCCGGGAACGACGAGTCGTCGGCCACGACGTTGAGCGGGATGCCCAGATGGGCGATCGCGGCGCCGATGACGTCGTTGTTCCCCACGTGTCCGGTGGTCACGATCAGGCCGCCCACGGGCGACGCCTCTCGCAGCCGCATGATCTCGACCGGGTCGAGTGGCTCGACGAGGGCGATCACCTGGTCCTCTGGCATGAACGGGACGCGCATGAGCTCCACGAGGTAACGGCCGTACTCGCGGTAGGCGCGCAGGGCCAGCCGGCGGACGCGGGGATCGTCGGGTGGGAGCCCAAGGACGTGTCCGAAGTTCCGGTTCGACCAGGCGCGCTTCGTCGGCCAGAACAGATAGGACGCCTGGGCCCCGAGGCCCAGCACGGCCGCAGTCGGTCGAGCCGGCAGAGTGCGCAGCAGCCACGACGCGAAGCGGTAGCCGAACACGGCCGACCGTTCCACGATCCGGGGCGCTGCGCCTCCGCGCCGGTGAGGCGCCTCGAGTCGTCGCTCGCCGTCGGTCACCTGGCGGCGGTGGCCACCTTGGCCTTGGTTCCGGCCATCCGCTTGACCGTCTTCTTGACGGGCTCTTCGGTGCCGACCAGCGTCTCGTTGTCGTCGCCGCGGATGAACGCCTCGACGCGGTTGAACGCGATGTCGTCGTGGATCTGGATGGGCGGGCTCTTCATGAAGTAGCTCGACGGCGCGACGAGCGTCCCGCTCAGGCCGCGATCCAGGCCGAGCTTCAGGCAGCGGATGGCGTCGGTGATGACGCCGGCGCTGTTCGGGCTGTCCCAGACCTCGAGCTTCAACTCCGCGTTGAGCGGCACGTCGCCGTAGGTCGTGCCCTCCATCCGGATGTAGCACCACTTGCGGTCGAGCAGCCACGGCACGTGGTCGCTCGGGCCGACGTGGACGTCGTCGGGGTCCATCTCGTAGTCGAGCATGGACGTGACGGCGTTGGTCTTGCTGATCTTCTTGGACTCGAGGCGCTCGCGCTCGAGCATGTTGAGGAAGTCCGTGTTGCCACCGAAGTTGAGCTGGTAGGTCCGGTCGAGGCGGACGCCGCGGTCCATGAACAGGCGGGTCAGGACGCGATGGCTGATGGTCGCGCCGACCTGGCTCTTGATGTCGTCGCCGATGACCGGAAGGCCGGCCGAAGCGAAGCGGCGCTGCCAGTAGGGCTCACGACCGATGAACACCGGGATCGCGTTGATGAAGCCGACGCCGGCCTCGATCGCCTGCTCGACGTACCACTTGGTCGCCTGCTCGCTCCCGACCGGGAGGTAGGAGACCATGACGTCGACCTCGCGCTCCTTGAGGATGCCGACGATATCGGCCGTCGGGCCGGGCGCCTTCTCGATGATCTGGCTCAGGTATTTGCCGAGCCCGTCGTGGGTCATCCCACGCTCGACGGTCACGCCGGTGTGCGCGACCTGCTGGAAGACGTAGGTGTTGTTCGGCTTCGTGTAGATCGCCTCGGACAGGTCCTTGCCGACCTTGTTCTTGTCGATGTCGAACGCGGCCACGAACTCGATGTCCTTGACGTGGTAGCCGCCGAGGTCGACGTGCATCAGCCCCGGGACGAAATCGTCCTTCTTGGCGTTCTCGTAGTAGTAGCGACCCTGGACGAGGCTGCTGGCACAGTTGCCCACGCCGACGATGGCGACGCGGATCTTGCCGTCGCCCCGACGGCCGACCCCCGCCCAGGTGTTGGTCGGCGCCGCGCCGCTCTTGCCGTTCTTGCCGTTGTTTGCCACGTTGGTCTCCGTTCCCCTTACTCGGTCGCGCTGGTGGTGGCCGACTCGGCCTGGCTGCGGGTCTGAAGGATCCGCTGGATGACTGTGATGACGGCGCCGACCGCGATGATCGCGAGGGCGACTGAAAGGATGGTGAGGTTGGCCGTCGCCCCGGCGACGATGAGACCGAGGCTCAAGACGACGAGCCGGATCTCGCGCGGCATGACGCCGATGGCGGCCATCCCGATGCCTGGGGAGAAGCCGAGCCCCTCGGACTTGGCCCGGGTGTAGCTCACCATGAATGCGGCGCCGAGCGCCGCGGTGGCGAGGATCGCGACGGTGTCCTCCCCGGCCAGGACGGCGCCCCAGGCGATGCCCAGGTAGACGACGGCCTCGCCCCAGCGATCGAACACCGAATCCATGAACGCGCCGAAGGGGCTGACCTTGCCCGTTGCACGGGCGAGCGTGCCGTCGAACATGTCGAAGGCGCCGCCCACGAACACGACGATGCCGCCGATCACCCAAAGCCCCGCGGCGAGGAGCGCCGCGCCGACGACGGAGATCCCGAAGCCGATGAGCGTGAGCCCGTTCGGGGTCAGGCCGAGCCGGCCCATTCCGAGCGCGATCGGCTCGAAGACCTTCTTGATCCGTCCGCGGGATTCGTTGGAGATCGTCATCGTCGCGCCCTCAGCCGGCGAAGCCCAGGACCGCCCGTTCGCGGGCGGCGAATTCTGAAAAGGCGCCCTCGCGAAGTCGGCAGACGGTCTCGCGGCCCTTCCGCTGCGTCACGACGACGCCCGCGGCGCGGAGGCGGCCGAGGTGCCAGGAGACGAGCGGCTGCGACAGGCCGACGTGGTCCGTCAGCTCGGTCACGGTCGCCTCGCCGTGCGCCAGCCGGCGCACGATGCGCAGGCGATTGACGTCGGCCATGACCTTGTGGAACGCGCGCAACTGGCGCAGGTCTTCCGGTTGGACGACCGCCGCGGCGATGGTGCCGCGGACCCGGGCGGGCGAGGGGGACAGGGCTGGGACTCCGGCTGGGGAAGGGACGTGGTTGCATCAACCACGGTTTATATCAATCGCCGTTGATGCTATGACCGTCGTGGCGCGGATGTCAAGCCTCTGGTTTCGCGTTCCCCGCGAATGGGCCGAAGGGATCGAAGCGACTCACCGGATGGCCGAGCCAACCTTTGGGGTTCCGTCCGCATCTACGTGGGTGAAGGACCCGGGCGGGCGGACCTCGCAACGCAGGCGATCCTCGGTCGTCTCTCGGGTGAGGGCCGGCAGCCACTGGCCTCCTTGGCCAAGAACGAACCTTTCCGCGGCATGGACCGCCATCAGGGTAAGACGAACGCACCACGGAGGAGCTGAGGATGCTGATCACGCGCCCCGCCCTTCGTGGCGCGGGTCCGTCGCGGGGGCCGCTGGCGATCCTGATCGCCAGCGCAGCGATCGTCTATGTCGCAGCGTCGATGTCGGTCGCGACGACCGTCCCGAGGATCATGGCGCCGGTCGTCGCGCCGGCGCAGGCCGCGGTGCCCTCCGCCTCCCCGAGCACGTCGGTCAGCGCTCCGGTGTCGCCATCGCTGGGCTCGATCAGCCTCAAGCGTGCGATGACCGCGGTGACCCCCTCGGCCTCGCCGTCGAACGCCGCGGCGTCGGGGAACCCCTCACTCGAGCCGGATCTCGTCCTGCTCGGAAGCGCGACGGTCGTCTACGAGGTCGGCCCCGCGAACGGTGACGGCGCGAACATCCAGATCCCGCTGCGCCGGCTCGACGGCCTGGTCATCCGACCGGGCGCCACGTTCGACTTCTGGAAGGCGGTCGGCGAGGTGTCGCGACGGACCGGCTATCGGCAGGGCGCCATCATCGTCGGCAACCGCATCGATCCGGACGGCGCGCTGGCCGGTGGGATCTGCACGGTCTCGACAGTCATGTTCGATGCCGCCGCTCGAGCCGGCCTGCAGATCGTGTCGAGGCGGAGTCACGGCGGGTATCTCACGAAGTACCCGCTCGGGCTCGACGCCGCCGTTGCCAAGGGCGACACGTTCACGCAGACCATGGCCTTCCGAAACGACACCTCGGAGTCGATCCTGGTGCGCACGGTCAGCGAGCCTGGCGTCGCCCGGGTCGATCTCTATGGCGCGGCCGCCCTCGGACGCACCGTCGTATTCGGCACGCCCAAGGTCAGTCACCGCGTCCCGGCGCACGACCGGCACATCAAGACCGGGTCGCTTCAGGACGGGGAGCACCGGCGTGTCGCCGATGCGAGCGATGGGATGACGGTGTCGGTCACGCGCACCGTTCGTGACGCGGACGGGCGCCTGCTTCGTCACGATCGCTGGGTGTCGGTGTACCGACGGCTGGATGGGCTCGTCCTCGACGGGGTGTGATCGGTCGTTCGGGACTCGCGAGTGCGGCCGAATGATTCGGACGACGCGGTGCGACTAACGGGCTGACCGCGGACACGGGGCTCGCGTGACATGATTCAGCGTCTCGGCCGAGAGCGAGGCAGATGACGATCGTCCAGCTGAGCCCGTCCGAGCTTTCCATCTCGGATCTATTCGGCCGCCTCGCCTCCGACTGGTCGCCCGATGGCAAGAAGGTGGCCTTCGGTGCATACGTCCCATCCGCGGACTCGACCGCGCTGTACGTGGTCGATGCCGACGGGACCGATCTCCACCAGATCGTGCCGACGGCCACGGGTGCGGTGTCGGCGCAGTGGTCGCCGGACGGGGAGTGGATCGCGTTCACCAGCCGGCCCCGGTCGCACCCACAGGTCTGGCGGGTGCATCCTGACGGGTCGGATCTCCAGAAGCTGACCGACGGGACGGATGGCTCGAACTCGCTGGCGCCGACGTGGTCACCCGACGGCTCGAAACTCCTCTACGCCAAGGACGAGGACGGCGTCCTCGACACCGACACCGTCGGCCGATGGAGCCTGTGGACCATGAACGCCGATGGGACGGGACCGACCCGCCTGACCGACACGACCGGCGCGGAATGGCATTGGTGGTTCCCGATCACACGTTGATCGCCTGATCGCGCCATCTGGCCGACGCGGCCGGGGCCTCTACACTCCCGTGCGTGGACCGCCGCGCCTCGTTCGTGCTGCTCGCCGTCGTCGGGACGGGCGTGTTCCTGGCCGGCCTCGAACTCATGGTCACGGCGGTCGCGCTGCCATCGATCCTGGCCGATCTCGCCTCCTCGAGCGGCGCGTCCGCCTGGCTCGAGCTGCGCAAGGCGAGCTGGATCATCAACGGCTATCTCCTTGTCTACATCCTGACCATGCCGATGGCGGGCCGGCTGGCGGACCTGTGGGGCGTCCGCCGCCTGTTCATGGGCGCCCTCGTCGTGTTCGCCATCGGTTCAGCGCTGGCTGGCGCTTCGCAGACCCTCGATCAGCTCATCGGCGCCCGGCTCATCCAGGCGGTCGGGGGCGGCGTGCTCGTGCCGGTCGGAACGGCCGCGGCATCGCACCTGTTCAGTGGTGCCGCGCGCCCACGGGCGCTCGGGGTCGTCGGCGCCCTGACCTTCCTTGGCATGGCCGCCGGCCCGGTCGTCGGGGCAGCCATCCTCGCCTCGGTCCACCCGGAAGAGGCGCTGGCGGCGGCCGGGGTCGGCCCTTCGGCGGCCGCGTTCCTCGAACCGGCGTGGCGCTGGGTCTTCTACATCAACATCCCGATCGCGATCATCGCGCTGACCCTTGCCTGGGCCGCCTCCCCCGGCTGGGAGACGCCGAGACGCGCGGGTAGGGTCGACATCGTGGGCGCCGCCTGGTTCGGTCTGGCCCTCGTCGCCGGCCTGATCGGCCTGACGCTCATCGGCACGACGGAGATCGCGGGGAGTGCGGTCGACCCGACCTTCGTGACGATCGGGCTGCTCGGAGTCGCCGCGGCCGCGACGGCGATCGCCGTGGTCCGCGGCCTGCGCGTCGCGGACCCGTTCCTCGACCCGCGCCTCTTCCGGAGCCTGCCGTTCAGTTCGGCCGCGTTGGTCTCGTTGTTGACCGGGTATGCGTTCGCGACCGCGATCATCGGCGGGGCCGTATTCGTCGATCGCGTGCTCTATGGCGGTCCCGATCAGCAGCGCCTGGCGCTCGGGGCGCTGGCCGGCGCGACGGCCCTCGGGGCGTTGGCCTCCGGCTTCATCGTCCGGATCGTCCCGCTGCAACTCGTGACGCTGGCCGGACTGGGGTTGAGCATCGCGGGCCTGCTCGCGATGGCGTCGTGGACGGCCGACACGGAGATCGGGTCCGTCGCCCTCAGCCTGGCCGCCTATGGCTTCGGGTTCGGGCTGACCGTGACGCCGCGCTCGACGGCCGCGGTCGAAGCCGCCGGCCGACGCGCGTTCGGGACCGCGTCGGCGGTCGTCACCGTCGCCCGGATGATCGGGATGGCGGTGGGCCTGGCGATCCTGACCGCCTACGGCTCGACCACCATCGATCGCCTCTACGAAGAGGTCTACGCGACGCCCGACGCCTACCGCCAGTTCATCCCCGTGGCCCTCCGGGAACGGGCCTTGCGCGACCCGCTCGTGGTTGGCGCGCTGGAGGAGTGGGCGTCTCGCGAGGCCGCCTCGATCATGGTCGGGTTGTTCATCGTCGCCGCGGCGGTGACCGCGGTGGCCGTCCCGCCGGGCCTGGCGCTCGGCGGTCGACGCAGGAGTCGGGCGGGTATGCTGGACGACGGACCGGTCGCGACCGACGCGGCCGACGGGACCACCCCCGGAGGATCGGACGCCGATGGCTTCGAGTCGCCCGAGCCCGGACTC
This sequence comes from uncultured Chloroflexia bacterium, assembly GCA_963833705.1. Classification (GTDB taxonomy): domain Bacteria; phylum Chloroflexota; class Limnocylindria; order Limnocylindrales; family CSP1-4; genus SPCO01. The sequence goes on from CAWHYQ010000003.1 coordinate 102,375, forward strand.
GCACTCTGACGGGCCGGACATCCCGCTCGGCGTGCGGGTCCAGCGCCAGTTCGCGACAGGCCCGGCCGGACAACCCGGCACCGTCCGCGTCGTCGCCCTCGATGGTGAAGGGGTGCGGCAGCTCGAGGGCGCGGCCGCCCTGGCCGCCATTCCGGGGCTGTTCCAGAGGCCGAAACCGACTCTCTGGGTCGATCTCGTCGCGCCGACGCAGAGCCAGGCCGAGACGATGGGCGCGGCCTTGGGACTCCATCCGCTGATCGTCGAAGATGTCCTGGAGGGTAACCAGAGGGCCAAGATCGAGACGACCAACGGTGTCGTGCATCTCGTTCTGTTCCACCTGACGTATGGCGACACGGTCGTGGCGTCAGAGCTCGATATCGTCCTGGGTCTCGGGTTCCTCCTGACCGTCCACAACAGTGATTGGGACCCGCGAGTCGGACACCATCTGGCCAACGGTGTCGCGCCGATCCTCGCCCGCGGACCCGACCACCTGCTCTGGGCGATCGCCGACGACCTGATCGACGGGTACTTCCCCTTCGCCGACCGCATCGGCGACGCCATCGACGAGGTCCAGGATGAGGTCGTCCGATCCGCCACCCCGGACACGGTCGAGAAGCTGTTCAAGCTCAAGCGTGAGCTCATCCAGGTCCGTCGCGCCATCAGCCCCGTGCGCGAGGTCTTCAACCAGCTGACGAACCGCGACGATGCACTCATCGACGCTGACGAGGTGGTCTACTTCCGCGACATCTACGACCATGTCATCCGCCTGACGGACGAGCTCGACAACTACCGCGAGCTCGCGTCCTCGACGCTCGACGTCTACCTGACCCAGGTCAACAACAACCTGTCGGTCATCATGAAGCGCCTGACCGGGGTGACCGTCATCCTGGCCGGCATCGGCGCCGCCGCCGGGATCTTCGGGATGAGCGAGGCCGGCACCGCGCTCGGGGGCGCCGAGGCCGGCGGCTTCTGGGTCGTCACCGGGTTCGTGATCACGCTGGCCACGATCGCCGCGGTGATCTTGCGCAAGATCGACTGGATCTGACGCCGCGGTCGGACTTCCCTAGCCGCAGACCACCGGCTTCGCGACCGGATGCGCGTCGGCGTGCGGGGCGGCCTCCTGCGACAGCGGTGTCGCGATGATCTGGGTCTTGCCCGGCGTGCCGTGCGGACCCTCGGACGTCTGCAGCCAGAGTTGGTCGGTGTTGACCGCGAATGCGGTGTCGAGCGTGAGCACGTGACGCCGGACATCGGTGATCTCGTACAGGAAGCGCTGATCGTCGCTCGTCCACACCTCGACGATCATCCCGATCATCTTCTTGTCCGCGGTACGTAGAAGGGGCAGGAACATCCCGACCCGGGCATGGGCGTAGATGTACGTGGCGCGGCCCTGGCCGGGTTGGCCGAGCGAGTCGATGTACGACGCGACGTTGCACAACGGGTAGACATTCGAGCCCGGCGGCTTCATCACCGGCAGGTCGATCTTGAGGGCCGCGATGCGGATCCTTGTCGCGACGCGATCGGCCGGGGCCGACGGCGCGGTCGACGGCGCCGCCGAGCCGATGGGTGGCAGGGTGATCAGGGGTGCCGCGGTCGGGGCCACGGCGGCCTGGGTCGGCGCCGGGCTGACGATGGGATCCGCCGTCACCGGGCTCGCGAACGAGATGAGTCCGCCGGCCAGCAGTGCGACCCCGACCGCCGTCAGGATCGCCGGAACGATACGCGTGCGGAGTCGATCCGCGAGGTCTGCCATCGGACCGGCATCGTAGCAGCGGTCATCGCGAACCGCCGTCGCCCGCCCGTACTGGTACGCTCCCGGCCATGCTGGCCCGCCTATCGATCGTCGCCGGCCTCATGGCCGGCATCGCCGCCGCGGGGTTGGTCATCGGGGGGATCCTCGCCTTCGCCCCCGAGGTGCCGGTCCCATCCGTCGCTGAACCGTCCTTCGGGCTCGCCTCGGCGAGTCCGGTCGCCGTCGCTTCACCCGCGCCGTCGACGTCGGGCGCCACCCCGTCGTCGAGCCCGGCCGCGTCGTCGACGGGCACTGCGTCGGGGAGCGTCGCGCCGACCGCCAGCGCCGGCCTGTTCCATATCGGCGAGAAGGCGCCGTCCCTCGTCGTCCCGCGAGTGGGTGGCGGCACGATCGACCTGGCCAAACTCCACGGCAAGCCGGTCTGGGTCGACTTCATGGCCACCTGGTGTCCGTCGTGCCTGGACGAATTCCCGTTGATGAACGACTACGCGGCCCGCTACGCGAAGACGGGTCTCGTGATCCTCGCGATCGATGTCAAGGAGGACGAGGGGACCGTCGCCTCGTTCGCGAAGCAACTCAACGCGACGTTCCCGCACGGTCTGGACGCCGATGGCAAGGCATCCGTCGCGTGGGACGCGCTCGCGCTGCCCGTCCATTTCTGGATCGACGCCGACGGCATCATCCGCGACGCCGCGCTCGGCGGCATCGGGCCGGACATCATGGCGCGTGGCCTCCGGACGATCCTGCCGGGCGTCACCGTCACGCCATGACGGCTCGGCCGTCCGACCCGGCCGAGATCGCCGTCGCGCTCGAGGCCCTGGTCTCCGCCCCCGGGTCCCTGCTCATCGTGGCCGATTTCGACGGGACGCTGGCGCTCGGGTCGCGCGACCCGGGAGCCGCCCGCATCGAACCGCTCGCGCGGTCGGCCCTCCGACGGCTCGCGCGGCTCGCCGAGGATCGGCCCGGGCGGATCCACCTCGTCATCCTCACGGGCCGGACGGTCAGTGACGTCGCCGGGCGGGTGCGAGTCGGTGGCGTCGAGTACCTCGGCGACCACGGGCTGCAGTCCGCGACCCTGCCACGTCACGGACGGGCCGATCGGCTGGTCGGGCGGATCGAGCCGATGCACGACCGGCATCGCGCGGCGGCCGACGTCCTCGCGGCCGGGGTCGCGGACGAGCTCGGTCGCCCGGACTGGCTGTTCGTGGAGCGGAAGGGGCCGTCGGTCGCGTTCCATGTCCGCCAGGCCGACGACATCCCGGCCGCCCGAACCGCGGTGCTCGCGGCGGTCGCCGAGGTCGAGACCCGGAACGGGTTGACCGATCACGGCCTGCGCCACTATCGAGGTCGGTCGGTGGTCGATCTGCGACCCGAGGACGCGGGCGGCAAGGCCGAGGCCGTGACGCGCCTTCTCGAGCGGCATCGGCCGGGTGCGGCGCTCGCATTGGGCGACGACGTGAGCGACGCCGATGGGTTCGCCGTCCTCCGGGCGGCTCGGGAGGACGGTCGCCTCACGTCCGTGGCCGCTGCGGTCCTTGCCACGGGCATGCCGGACGAGGTCGCGGTCGCGGCCGACGTGCGACTCGCCGACGCGCGGGCCGCCGCCCGGCTCCTGTCGGCACTCGCCCGTCGGCTCGAGGACGTCGGCTAGCCGGCCGCCGCGGCCGGACGGCGTTTGGCCCGTCAGCGGTGGCGCCAGGTGACCGTGAACGACGTCCCCTTGGACCGGAGGCCCGAGACGGATGCCCGGTTGACGCCCGCGCGGGTCATGTCCACGGTTCCGTGGACCCATTTGTCGTCGCTGATCGAGGCTCGGTAGCTGCCGACACTGGCATAGGCCCCCTTGAACGTCACCGGGGAGAAGCGTGGCATGGGCAGTGCGCGGCAGCTGGTCAGGCAACCAAGGGATGGCGCCTCCACGACCCACTCGGCGGTCTGCCGCGGCGCGCTGGCGAGCGCCTGGGTGAAGAGGTAGGCCTGGTCCGTCGTCACGTTCTCGATGCGCAACGTGAACGTGTCATCGCTGAATTCTGATCAGCGCGGCGATCGTGTCGCCGGGCCGGATGGCGAGAGCCGGGATGTCCACCTCGGATCCCTCCATGGGCAGGACCTCGTGCCAGGCATGGTGCGTCAGCACGCCATTCAGGCACTCGGCCGCAGTGCCGATCTGGACGAGGCTCCGACTGGCATCCACCCGCGCCCCACCGCTGTGGACGCCGTCGATGCCAACCCAGATCGAGACGGCCTGGCGTCCGGTCTTCGAGCAGGTCACCTTGGGCTGGACCCAGGACCCCTCGACGCACGAGACCCCGGTCTGACGGCGATAGGCGATGTACCCGGCCCAGATCGAGGACGACTCCGACAGGGTTGCCGCCGCTGGCGCGCCCGGTGTCCTGTCGGACCCGCGGCAATGTGCCTCGGGGGAGACCAGGTGTGCCGTGGCCGTCGGCGTCGTCCGCTGGCTGGCCGAGGGCCGGGGGGTCGACAAGCTCGGGCGCGGCGGTAGCCGCTCGGCGGTGGGCCGGGCCGTCGGTGGCGCGGGCACGATCGTCGCGGGCGCGATGGTGGTGAGCGCGACCGAGGGCGGAGGCGTGACCGCCCGGTCCGAGCCGCACGCCGCCAACGCCAGCGCCAGGATGACCAGGGCGGCTAGCCGTCGCTCCATGTCGGCCGGGTGTCCGGGCCTGCCCGGGGTCAGCTCCGGACGAGCGCTTGCGCCGCCTGGCCGGCCGCGTCGAGCAGGCCGGTGGGGAAGAGGCCGAGCAGGATCGTCAGGGTCGCCGCCGCGGCCAGCCCGCCCCACAGCAACGCGCCATGGCGCAGGGCGGGCATCTCGGTGGTCGGTTCGCGCATGAACATGTACACGACGATCCGCAGGTAGTAGAACGCCGCAACGGCCGCGTTGAGCACGGCGATGATGGCCAGGATCGTCAGGGGCCCGCCGGCCTCGACGGCCGCCAGGATGACGTTCGCCTTGGCGAAGAACCCGGCTGTCGGTGGGATGCCCGTCAACGACAGCAGGAACAGCGTCATGAGCGCCCCGAGCAGGGGCTCACGCCGGCCGAGCCCGGCGAATGTCCCCAGACTCGACGTCACACCGGTCCGCTTCTGGAGCGCCGTGATGACGGCGAACGCGCCGAGGTTCATGAACGCGTAGGCGACGCCGTAGAACAGCAGCGCCTCGAGGCCGTCGACGCGGCCGGTCGGGTCGCCCGCCCACGCGGCGAGACCGACGAGCATGTAGCCCGTGTGGGCGATGGAGCTGTACGCGAGCATCCTCTTGACGTTGTCCTGGGTCAGCGCGACGAGGTTGCCCAGGGTCATCGTCAGGGTCGACAGCACGATGATGACCGGCAGCCACCAGTCGGCGAGCGGACCGAGGGCCTCGACGAACAGGCGCAGGATCAGCGCGAACGCCCCCACCTTGGGCCCGACGGACAGGTAGCCGGTGATGGGTGTCGGTGAGCCCTGATACGCGTCCGGTGTCCAGTAGTGGAACGGCACGGCCGCGATCTTGAAGGCGACCCCGGTGGTCAGGAACGCGAGGCCCATGGCCAACCCGGGCGACAGTGGTGCAGCTCCGGCGACGACTCTTGCTAGCTGGTCGTAGACGACGTCGATCCGGGTACTGCCGGTCAGTCCCCAGACGAAGGCCAGTCCGAACAGGAAGATGGCCGAGCTGAAGGAGCCGAGCAGGAAGTACTTGATCGCGCCCTCGGTCGAGTACGAGTCGGTCTTGTGGAAGCCCGCCAGCAGGTAGCCGGGCAGGACCATCAGCTCGAGACCCAGGAACAACACGAGCAGGTCGGCCGACGCGGAGATGAGCATCGCGCCGGTCATCGCGAACACGAGGATGGCGGCGAACTCGGGGACGGGCAGGCCGCGCGGGACGAGGTAGTCGGGACCGAACAGGATGGTCATCGCGATGATCGCCACGAACAGGATGTCGAGGAAGGTCGTCAGCGCGTCGACCCGGTAGGCGCCGCCGAACGCCATGACGACGGTCGGCGGGGTCGGCGAGACGTAGAGCGTCAGCGCCGCCGTGACGATCAGCCCGATGAGCGCGGTCGCGACCGCAGGGGTGGTCTTGCCCGGCCGGACCAGGTCGACGATGAGGATCGCGATCGCGGTCAGGATGCCCGCGATCAGCGGGCTGATCGTGACGATGTCCTGCCAGCTCAACCTGCGGCTCCGGTCTTCGGCTCGAGGGCCGCCGGGCGCTTCCGAAGCAGGACCCAGGCGATGCGGGCGAGGACCCCGACGACGACCAGTCCGAGGAGCGTCACGACGACCGAGGTCGGGATGGCGATCGGCGCCGCAGGCTTCGCCGCCGCCAGGGTCTCGGTCACGGTGCTCGAGAACAGGTTGAGCAGGAGTCCGGGCTGGATGCCGAAGATGACGACAAGGGCCCCGAGCGGAGCGAGGGTCAGGATCTCCACGGGCGTGATGTCGGTCAGGTGGTCGCCGAGACCCGCGAGGAACTCGGACACCTCGCCGAAGACGACCCGGCCGTACATCCACAGCAGGTAGCCGGCGGCCAGGATCATCACGAACGAGGCCACGGCCGCCGCCGCCGGGTTGGCCTCGAAGGTCCCGACCAGGACCAGGAATTCGCCGACGAAGCCGGACAGCCCCGGTAGCCCCGCCGAGGCGAACACGAAGAACCCGAAGATCGCGGCGTACACCGGCGTTCGCGCCGACAGCCCGCCCATCTTGGCGATCGTCCGGTCGTGGGTCCGTTCATAGATGACGCCGACGAGCAGGAACAGTGCGCCCGTGATGAGGCCGTGGTTGATCATCTGGAGGATCGCGCCCTGCAGCCCCTGCTCGGTGAACACGAAGATGCCGAGCGTCACGAAGCCCATGTGGCTGACCGATGAATAGGCGACCAGGCGCTTCAGGTCCGGCTGGACGAGGGCCACGATCGCGCCGTAGATGATCGCGATGAGCGACAGGGCGATGATCACCGGCGCGAACGTCTGGGCGGCCTCCGGGTAGAGCGGCACCGCGAACCGGATGAACCCGTACGCACCCAATTTCAGCATGACCGCGGCCAGGATGACCGACCCCGCGGTCGGGGCCTCCGTGTGGGCGTCGGGCAGCCAGGTGTGGAACGGGAACATCGGGACCTTGATCGCGAAGGCCAGGAAGAAGGCGACGAACGCGGTCAACTGGAGCCCGTCGCTGAACCCGCTGGTGGCCGCGAATGCGCGGAGCGCCTCGAAGTCGAAGGCGCCGACCCACGATCCCGCATGCTCGGGGGCCGCCGCGAAGGCGTACGCGGTCGCCAGGATGGCGACCAGCATCAGCAGCGATCCGACGAGCGTGTACAGGACGAACTTGATCGTGGCGTAGATCCGGTTGGCGCCGCCCCAGATGCCGATGATCAGGTACATCGGGACGAGCACGATCTCCCAGAAGATGTAGAAGAGGAACGTGTCGAGGGCGAGGAAGACGCCGATCATCCCGACCTCGAGCACGAGGAACGAGATCATGTAGGCCTTGATCCGCGTCTGGATCGGCTTGAAGCTGGCCAGCAATGCGATCCAGGTCAGCGTCGTGGTCAACACGACCAGGGCCACCGACAGGCCGTCGGCGCCGAGCTTGTATTGGATGCCGAAGATCGGGATCCAGGAGGCTGTCTCCACGAACTCGAAACCCGCCTGTCCCGGGACGAATCCCACGAGCAGCACGAGCGACGCCAACCAGGCGACAAGGGCGAAGGCCAGCGCCACCGGCCGGGCGTACGACGCGGGCAGGGCTGCGACGGCCAGGGCGCCGATCAGCGGCAGGAACGTGACGATGGTCAGGATCGGGATGGTGTCGAGATTCATCAGCGCGCCGCCAGCAGCAGGTACGACCCGGCCATCACGATCAATCCGACGGCGATGCCGAGCGCGTAGTTCTGGACCCGCCCGGTCTGGACGCGCCGCAGCCCCCGACCGGCGTCGATCGTGCCCGCCCCGATGGCATTGACCGTGCCGTCCACCACCTCGCGGTCGAACCACCAGATGGCCGCCGCGATCCGACCGCCGATGACCATGAACAGCACGTGGTAGAGGTCGTCGAACCACCACTTGTTGAGCGACGCCCGGTACAGGAACGGCACGTTCGCCGCCAACTCGCGCACGCGCTCGGGCCGCCCCGGCATCCGGATCGGGCCGATCTGGACCCCGAACAACCGCCAGCCGATGAGGAGGCCGATCGTCGCGATGGTCACGCTGGCGATGATCAGGACGCCGTCGATGCCGAAGAACGCGAACGCGGGTTCTGGTCCGCCGTTGAGGATGAGCTCGCTCTCCTCGAACACCGGCTTCAGCCACTCGGTGATGCGGCTGTCGCCGAACGGCAGGCCGAGGTACATGCCGAGGAAGATGGACGGGATGGCCAGCAGGATGAGCGGGATGGTCATGACCCGCGGCGATTCGTGGATCTTGTCCCAGATCGCCTTGGGACCACGAAAGACGCCCCAGAAGGTCAGGCCCATGAGCCGGAACATGTAGAACGCGGTCATGCCGGCGACCACGAACCCGATGCCCCAGACCCACCAGAAGCCGAGCTTCCATGACTCGCCGAGGATCTCGTCCTTGGAGAAGAACCCGGCCAGGGGCGGGATGCCCGCGATCGCCAGGGAACCGATCAGCATCGTGACGTAGGTGATCGGGATCTTCTTGGACAGGCCACCCATGTGGCGCATGTCCTGCTCCTCGTGGACCGCGTGGATGACCGAGCCCGACCCGAGGAAGAGCAGGCCCTTGAAGAAGCCATGGGTCATCAGGTGGAAGATCGCCGCGGTCCATGCCCCCACGCCGAGGGCCGCGAACATGTAGCCGAGCTGGCTGAGCGTCGAGTACGCGAGGACCCGCTTGATGTCGGTCTGGGTCATCGCGATGGAGGCCGCGAGGATGGACGTGAAGATGCCGATCGCGGCGACCAGCACCAGCGCCGACGGGGCGTGGGCGAAGATCGGGTTGGTCCGGGCGACGAGGTAGACGCCGGCGTTGACCATCGTCGCCGCATGGATGAGCGCCGACACGGGCGTCGGGCCCTCCATCGCGTCGGGCAGCCAGACGTGCAGCGGGAACTGGGCGCTCTTGCCCATCGCGCCCGCGAAGATGAGCAACGCGATGAGCGTGATGGTCGCGGGCTCGAGTTCGCCGATCCGGTCGATGACCTCGCGGATGTCGAGCGTGCCCAGGCTCACGAAGATGAGCATGATGCCCAGCGCGAAGCCGACGTCCCCGACGCGGTTGACGATGAACGCCTTCTTGGCGGCCAGCGCCGCGGACCGCTTGCGGTACCAGAACCCGATGAGCAGGTAGCTCGACAGCCCGACCAGCTCCCAGGCCACGAACACGACGAGGAAGCTGCTGGCGAGGACCAGCAGCAGCATGGAGAACATGAACAGGTTGAGGTACGCGAAGAACCGCCAGTAGCCCGGATCGTGGCTCATGTAGCCGATCGAGTAGACGTGGACCAGCAGGCCGATGGTCGTCACGACGATGAGCAGGCAGGCGGTCAGGTTGTCGACGAAGAAGCCGACGTCCACCACGAAGTCGCCGGCCGGGATCCAGGTGAAGAGCGTCGCGCCATACCCGTGTTCGCCGAACGGCTCTGCCCCGGTCAATGCGGAGTACGACGCGGCCATCGCGATGAGCCACGCGACGAATACCGCGAGGACCGGGATCCAGTGCGCGTTCTTGCCAAGCCGCCGCCCGATCGCGGCAGTGATCAGGAACCCCGCCAACGGCAGGATCGCGATAGTCGGGATCAGCTGGTCCCAGTTCATTGGCGCATGGCGTCGTATTCGTCGACCAATGGCGTCTTCTTGTTCCGGTAGATGGCGATGACGATGGCGAGGCCGACCGTCGCCTCGGCGGCCGCCACCGCCATGACCATCAACGCGAGCACCGATCCCTGGGCCGCCCCGTCCTGGGTCCCGCCGAATGCCCCGAAGGCCCCGAACGCGACGATCGCGAGGTTCACCCCGTTGAGCATCAGCTCGATCGACATGAGCATGCTGATCGCATTGCGTCGGGCCAGGAACCCGAACGAGCCGATGGCGAACAGCATCCCGGACAGAACGAGATAGGCGTCGAGCGAATCGCTCACGAGGGTCCGCCCGGTTCGCGTTTGGCCAGGAAGACGCCGCCGATGACGGCCGCCAGGAGCAGGACGCTCACGACCTCGAACGGCAGCACGTATTGATCGAACAAGACCTTCGACAGGGCGTCGGTCGAGACGCGCACGCGGGCGGCGACCTCGCCCCAATCGGTCGCGGCGATCGCGAGTGCGATGACGACCGCGATGATCACCGACGCGATCGCCGCGGGCACCGCCTGCGTCTGGAAGACCAGGCGGCTCGGGGCGTCCTTGGTCTGGGTGAGCATGATCGCGAACAGGATCAGGACGCTGATCGCGCCGATGTAGACGATGACCTGGGCCGCGGCGATGAGCGGCGCCCCGATGATCACGTAGATCCCCGCCAGCGCCCCGAAACAGACGATCATCGCGAGGCCGCAACGGATGATGTCGCGCATCGTCACGACCAGGAACGCCGAACCGATCATCACGGCCGACAGGATCCAGAACAGGGCGTCGCCCCAGTCCTGTCCGAGGAAGACGATCATGATCGCCGCGATGCCGGTGACAGCGCCCAGGATGACCAGGGCGATGAGGATCGGGATCAGCCGGCGAAGCACGTCCGTCGACTACTCGTGGTGAGCGGGCGTGACGGCCGTCCCGCCATGACCGCCGCCGTGGCCGTTCCCATGGTCGTGACCGTGGCCGTTGCCGCCGTTGGTCGGGATCCCGGAGATCGTCGCCGGCAACATCGGCAGCATCCGCCCGGTGTCGATAAGGCGTCCCTCGGCGGCCGCACGAGTCGCCCAGTCGCGCTCACGTCGGATGTAGGTGACCTCGGTCTCGCGATCCACCGCCGCGATCGCCATCAGGTCGATCATCGGTTCGGCGCGGCTGGTGTGGGCGAGCTCGATGTCCGCCCCGTCGCGCAGAGCGTCGTACGGACAGGCATCGACGCAGATGCCGCACAGGATGCAGCGGCTCTCGTCCACCTCGTACTTCTGAAGGATGCGCGGCTTGGGCATGAGGGCGCCGGTCGGACAGGTCTCGGCGCACCGCCCGCACGACACGCACGGCGTGTCGTTGAGGCTCATGTCGAGCGGTGTCGTCACGAGCGTGTCGAAGCCGATGCGCATGAAGTCGTAACAGGCGGCGCCGACGACCTCGGAGCAGACCTGGGCGCAGCGCCCGCAGTCGATGCAGCGCGAGGGCTCGCGCAGGATGAACGCGTGCGAGTCGTCGCGGATGTAGTCGTGATTGAGACCGGTGAACCGATTCTCCGTGACACTCCGATAGCCGGCGCCGGCGTTGTACTGCGGCTCGAGGGTCTGGAGCGTCGTGCTGTACTCGATCCCGAGGCGCCGCAGGTCGCAGAAGCCGATCGCCTCGCACGTGCACTGGAGGCAGCGGGTCGACTCGGCGACGGCATCCTCGCGGGTGTACGGCAGTTCGTACTCGATGTACGAGTGGTTGCGCTCCTCGGCCTCGAGGGCGGCCATCCGGTAGCGCGGTTCCTTGATCTCGCTCGTGAACGGGACGATGGACAGGAACTCAGGCTGCGGTTCGGCCAGCGTCTGGCGGGTCCGGATGGCGCTCAGGTCGAGACCCTTGAGGAACGCATCGACCGCGTACGCCGACCGCCGACCCTCGGCGACGGCCTGGACCACCGTCGCCGCGCCGATGCGCACGTCGCCGGTCCCGAACACCCCCGGGCGGCCGGTCTCGAAGGTGACGGCATCGGCCTTGAGGCGGCGCTGCCTGGTTGCCTCGGGACCTTCGGAGCCTGGACCGATCCAGGACAGGTCGGGACCCTGGCCGATCGCGAGCAGCACCCGGTCGCACGGGATCGTGAACTCGGTGCCGGGCGCTGGTTCCGGGCGGCGGCGGCCAGACGCGTCGGGCGCGCCGAGGGCCATCCGGATGAACTCGACCCCGGTCACCGCACCCTTCTTGTCGGTGATGACACGGACCGGTCCGGCCTGGAAGATGGCCGTGACGCCTTCCTCGATCGCCTCGTGGACCTCGTTCGAGGCGGGCATGTCCTTCATATCGCGCCGGTAGACGAGGGTCACCTCGGCGGCGCCCTGGCGGATCGATGTCCGCGAGCAGTCCATCGAGGTGAACCCGCCGCCGATGACCACGACGCGCCGTCCGGCGTGGTTGGGATAGGGCAGGCCGAGGGTCGCGGTGCGCAGGTACTCGAGGCCGTCGAGGCATTCCTCGGCATCCTCGCCCGGGATGCCCAGCTTGTTCGTGTCGTAGCAGCCGATGGCGATGAGGACGGCGTCGAAGCCCTGGTTGGTCAGGTCATCGAGCGTGAAGTCCGTGCCGAGACCGGCGTTGCAGACCATCTTGCCGCCGAGCCGCGTCACCGACTCGTACTCGGCCTCGAGGACTTCGACCTTGGGCAGCCGGTACTGCGGGATCCCGTACCGGAGCATCCCGCCGGGTGCCGGGTCGCGCTCGAAGACCGTGACGTCGTGGCCGGCAAGGAGCAGGTAGAACGCCGCCGCCATCCCGGCCGGCCCTGAACCGATGACCGCCGCACGCCGGCCGGACGTCGCCTGCCGCTCGAATGGGACCGGCGGATCGACGTCCTCGTCGAGCATCGCTTTGAGCACCTGGTCGCCGGCGTAGCGGTGGCTGTCGCGGATGGCGATCGCCTCGTCCACCTCGTCACGCCGGCAATGCTCCTCGCATGGCGCCGGACAGACGCGGCCGAGCACGCTCGGGAAGGGGATCGTCCGCTTGAAGATCCGCGTTGACTCACGCCAGTCGGCCTCGGCATTGGCCTTGAGAAAGCCTGGGATGTCGATGTGGCTGGGGCACTTGTTCTGGCATGGCGGCAGGCAGTAGGCGTTGTGGTCCGAGAAGATCAATTCGAGGTTCGTCCGGCGCAGGCGGCGAACCTCCTCGGTCTGCGTCTGGACCTTCATCCCGGGCTCGCACGCGCGCGAACAGCTGATCGGCGGGTGCTCCTCGCCTTCGACCTCGACGACGCACATCCGGCAGGCCCCGAACCCGGGCAGCTTCGGTTCGTAGCACAGGGTCGGGATCTCGATCCCGTTGTCGCGGCAGACCTCCAGGATGGTCTGGCCCTCGAAGCCCTCCACGACGCGACCGTCGACCTCGATGCGGATGCGCGGCGACGACTGCGGACGCTGCGGCGACTGCGTGTCAAGCAGGCGCTCGGCGAGCGATCCGCCGACCGATTCGGGCTCGATCGCGGGGCGGCTGTCGGGTCGGGTGATCAGGTCGGCCATGGGTCGCCTTATGGGATCGCGCCGGCGGCCACCGCGATCGGATGGCAGACGCCGGCCGGGCAGGAACTTCGAAGGATGTGATCGTCCAGCTCGGACCGGAAGTATCGCATCCCACTGGCCAGCGGGAGCGTCGTCAGCCGCTCGTGGTCGCACAGCGCGGAGGCGACGATGTCGGCGGAAAGGTCCTCCAGCAGCGTCGGGTCGGTCGGTCGCGGCCGGCCGTCCACCACCCGGTCGGCGATCTCGACCAGTCGCCGCGTCCCGATCCGGCACGGGATGGTCTTGCCGCATGCCTCGCCCGCACAGAAGCGGGTCAGGAGGCGGGCGAGGTCGACGATGCAGGCCCGGTCGTCGGCCACCACGACGGAACCCGAGCCGATGTGGGCGCCGGCCGCGCGGAGCGCCTCGAAGGCGTACGGGGTGTCGAGGAGATCGGGTGGGAGCAGGCCCCCGGAGGGACCGCCCACGAGGACCGCCTTGATCGACCGGCCGGCGGGCAGCCGACCGCCGAGCCCGACCACATCCCGGAGCGGCGTCCCCAGCGGCACCTCCGCGATGCCATCGCCGCCTGGCGTCCTGACCTGCACGAGCATGGTCCCGGTGGCGTCTGCCGTCCCGATGGCGGCGAAGGCCTCGGCGCCGTTCCGGATGATCCAGGGCACGGCCGCGAGGGTCTGGACGTTGTGGACGACCGTCGGCATCCCGAACAGCCCGCGTTCGGCTGGGTGGGGCGGTCGCTGTTCCGGCTGTCCCCGTTTGCCCTCGAGGGCCTTGAGCAGGACGGTCTCCTCGCCCAGCATGTACGCGCCCTGGACCGGCCGGACCGTGATGGTGATGTCGTGCCCGGATCCGAGCACGTCGAACCCGACGAACCCGGCCTCCTCCGCCGACGCGAGAGATGCCTCGAGGCGACGGATCGCCTCGGTCGCGTCGGCCCGAACGGCGATGATGACCTCGCTCGCCCCGATCGCGAAGGCCGCGATGGTCGCGCCCTCGACGACCGAATACGGGTCACGCTCGAGCAGGAACCGGTCGGTCGCGGTCGCCGGGTCGGCCCCGTAGCCGTTGACCACGACGTACCGACGCGGGGCGTCCACGGCGGCCGCGGCGCGCCATTTGGCGGCGGCCGGGAACCCCGCCCCGCCCCGCCCACGCAGGCCGGCCGCCCCGATCGTCGCGATCGTCGCGGTGCTGCCGAGATTCCGGATGACCCGGCGCAGGCCGTCGAACGCGCCCGCCCGGACCGCGTCGTCGAGGTCGGTCGGATCGGCCGCGGCGGCCCGGTCGAGGAGGATCGTCGGCCACGTGGCCGGCGTCAGGAGCGCTTCGACCATGCGCTACGCCCGCGCCGGCTTGGTCGCGCGACCGCGGCTCGACCGAGCGCCCCCGAGGGCGCCCTCGAACGCGGCCAGGTAGGTCGCCTCCGACGGCCGATGTGCGTCCACCGCGGCCGCCTGTACGGCGGCCTCAGCCGGCTCGAAGCGCAGGTGTCCGTAGTAGCTGGCCGTGCCGTAGATCATCGCGTACCAGGCACCCGTCCGCTGGCTGATGCGCTTGAGTGCCGCGACCGGAAGGTAGCCGTAGGCGGTCTGGGTCGCCTCGAGGATCTGGAGCATGGACGCCGGGTCGTGGTCGAACTCCTCGAGGATGGCATCGAGCGGCGCGAGATCGATTCGCCGGAACGGCAGGTAGGCGGGGTCGGGGACCGGCCGACCCGACCGGCGGAGCGCGGACTCCTCGCGCCGCTCGCCGTACGTCTCGGGGGCGCCCCAGTGGACGTGGAACCGGCCGCGCGTGTCCACCCCGCCCATGTCGATGCACTCGATCGGACACGCCTGGGCGCACTGGAAACAGGTCTCGCACTTGATCGTGCCGTACTCGTCATACAGGAGCTGGAGCCGGCCGCGGAACTTGTGCGGTGGGTCGCGCCGGTCCTCGGGGTACATGACGGTGACCTTGGGCTCGAAGAACCGGCGCAGGGTCAGCGCCATGCCCTTCGCGATGCCGAGGCCCGGGACGAGGCTCATCAGTGCCGCACCGTGTCCACGACGACGATGGCGGTCGCGGTCACGAACAGGTTGAGCAGCGAGGCGGGCAACAGCCACTTCCAGGCGAAGTCCATCAACTGGTCGATGCGGACGCGCGGCAGCGTCCCGCGCATCCACACGAACGTGAAGACGAAGACGTAGGTCTTGCCGAGGAACCAGAGGAGCCCGGCGACCCAGTCGAGCCCGATGTAGAGGATCCCGAAGACGACCGCCCCGACGAACAGGTTGGCGAGGATGAACCCGATCACGAGCGCCTGCCAGCCCTTGACCCGGGCGCTGGCGATCCAGATCGGCGCGGCGAAGACGATGGTCAGGATCAGTGGCACGACCGCGACGAGGATCAGCAGGCCGATCCCGAGCTGGCCCGGATCGAGCGACACCGTGACCGGCCACGGCCACGCGAACGGCGCGTTCCAGCCACCGAAGAAGAGGGTGACGGTGAGGGCCGAGACGATGAACACGTTGACGTATTCGGCGAAGAAGAAGAACCCGAAGCGCATGCCCGAGTACTCGGTCGCGAAGCCCGCGACGATCTCGGAGTCGGCCTCGGTCAGGTCGAACGGTGTCCGGTTCGCCTCGGCGGTCGCGGCGATGAAGAAGATGAGGAAGCCGAGCGGCTGCTGGAAGACGTACCAGTTCGTGAACCAGCCGGCCTGGTTCAGGACGATGTGGTTGAGGCTCATCGTGCCGGCCAGCAGGATCAGTCCGACGACCGAGAGCGTCAGGGGGATCTCGTAGCTGATCACCTGCGCCGCCGACCGAAGGCCACCGAGCAGCGAGTACTTGTTGTAGCTGGACCAGCCGGCCATCAACAGCCCGACCACGGACAGCCCGCCGATGGCGAAGAAGTACAGGAGCCCGAGATTCAGGTCCTGACCGAACAACCCTGGCGCGAAGGGGATGACCAACAGGGTCATGACACTGGCCAGGTAGGTCACGACGGGCGCCCAGGTGAACACGATCGGGTCGGCCCCGGTCGGGGTGAAGTCCTCCTTCATCAGGACCTTGAGGCCGTGCACGACTGACAGCAGCGAGCCGGCCGGTCCGACGCGGTCGGGCCCGATCCGAAGGTTCATCAGGGCGATGACCTTCATCTCCATGTAGATGATCAGGAAGGCCGTCGGGATCGTCATCAGCAGCACGATCGTCACGGCCACCACGAACCGGACGATCGGCAGGTTCTTCGACAGGATGTCGAGGACCGGTCCGCCCAGCACCACGATGGCGATGACCAGCGTGGCCGTCAGCACGAAGAGGATCGGCAGCGCCGTGAAGATGACCTTCCCGGGCAAGGTAAGTCTGTTCCAAGAGCGCCCGACGACTGTCATTCGGTGCTGCCTAGCGCGCCGTCAGACGAGCCGAGGGCAAGGCGCCGGGGAGCAAGCGAACGAGCGCACCCCAAGGTGCGTGAGCGAACACGCGCAGGCGGCAACGCCGCGATCGGCCGTCCCACGTCGCGCCTCATTTGTCTACGCCACCCATGATGGGGTCGAGGCTGGCCATGATCGCCATGGTGTCTGCGATGAGATGTCCGGGCATCATCAAGCCGACCGACTGGAGGTGGATGAACGAGGGATCGTGGATCCGCATCCGGAAGGGTTGGTCGGTGCCGTCGCTGATCGCGTAGGTCGAGTACTGCCCGCGCGGACCCTCCACCGCCCCGTAAGCCCGGCCGGGTCGTGGCCGGAGGAGCCGTGGCAGCTTGGCCATGACCGGCCCGTCCGGCATGTTGTGGAGGCACTGGTCGATGATCCGCAGGCTCTGTTTGATCTCGTCCATGCGCAGCAGGTAGCGGGCGAGGCAGTCACCCTCCGAGCGCGTCGGGATGTCGAACTCGAGCTCGGGGAAGACGCTGTACGGATGCGCGCGGCGGATATCGAACGGCACGCCGGTCGCCCGCAGGTTCGGGCCGGTCATCACCATCCGCAGCGCGGTCGCCGTGTCGATCGTCCCGAGCCCGCGCATCCGGCGGACGAAGATCTCGTTCTCGTTGAGCAGCGCATTGCCCGACTCGATCTGTTCGGCCGCCTTCGCCATCCAGTCGCCGAGGCGGCTCATGAACTCATGGTTCAGGTCGCCGTTGACGCCGCCGATCCGGAAGTAGTTGAACAGCATCCGCTGGCCGGTCAACGAGGCGAGCATGTCGACGATGTCGTCGCGCTCGATGAACGACCACAGGATGGGCGTCAGCCCGCCGAGGTCGAGAGCCATCCAGCCGAGGAACAGGGAGTGGCTGGCGATGCGATTGAGTTCCGATGACAGGACCCGGATGTATTCGGCGCGGCGCGGGACCTGCACGTCCATCAGCTTCTCGAACGCGAGGACCGGCGCCCATTCGTTGAACAGCGAACTCACGTATTCGAGTGGGTCCGTGTAGCAGATCGCCTGGTGGTAGTCGGCGTTCTCGCACAGCTTCTCGACGCCGCGATGGAGGTAGCCAAGGACCGGGTCGAGGTCGACCACCTTCTCGCCATCGAGCTTGAGCACGACCCGCAACACGCCATGGGTCGAGGGGTGCTGCGGGCCCATGTTGATGAACATCTCGCCGTCGCGGAGCGTGTAGAACTCGGCCTCCCGCTCGGTCCGCGGCGGGTATGGTGGGACGGGCTCGAAGACGCCGAGGTCGCGGTCGAGCGTGACCCGGGGGTCGTCGGTGGACTGGCGTCGACCGGTGGCGGTCATCGCGCCCGGCTCCTCACGGTCATGACGGCGTCCGGCGCACGAGCGCCGCCGTCGGGGCGTTCCGGGGGACGTGGGTCCGTTCCATCGGTCGGACGCCACCGCCCGGAGAGCGAGCCGCGTCGTCGGCGAGGTAGAAGTCCTTGCGCAGCGGGAAGCTCTGGTAGTCCGGCGGCATGTAGATCCGGCGCAGATCGCGGTTGCCCTCGAAGGTGATCCCGAACATGTCATACGCCTCGCGTTCCATCCATTCGGCACCCTTCCACAGGAAGGTCACCGATGGGACGCGTGGGTCGTCGCGCGACAGGCCATCGGCCGTGACCCGCAGCCAGTCCGGCGTGGTCTCGCTCCACAGGTGGTAGACGACCTGCATGACCTCGCCGGTGTCGACCCCTGCGAGGTCGCTCAGGAACTGGAACCCGAGGCCGGGCTCGTCGTGCAGGGCGGTCAGGACCGGGACGACGTCGCCGGGCCCGATGCGCATCTCGGTCTCGTCGTTGCGCTGGCGGATGGGGCCCGTCAGGCGGTCGGCGAATCGTCGCTCGAGGCGTGCCTTGAGTACGCGATCCATGCCTAGACGTCCTTGGGGACGGTCGGTCCGATGGCCCGATCCGGCCAATGGCCACGCCGTTCCTTGACCAGCTGCTGGAGCTTCATCATCCCGTAGATGAGGCCTTCCGGCCGAGGTGGGCAACCAGGGATGTAGACGTCGACCGGCATGACCCGATCGATGCCCTCGACCGTCGAGTAGCTCCGCTTGTAGCGACCGCCCGAACAGGTGCAATCCCCGAGCGCGACGCACCACTTGGGCTCGGGCATCTGCTCCCAGAGGCGGACCAGCGGGCCGGCCATCTTCGTCGTCAGGGTGCCGGCGACGATCAGGACGTCCGCCTGGCGGGGGCTGGCTCGGAACGGGAACATGCCCCAGCGATCCATGTCGTTCTTCGACGTCGCGGTCGACATCATCTCGATCGCGCAGCAAGCGAGGCCCGACAAGAGTGGCCACAGGCTGTTCATCCGGATCAGGTCCAGCACGTAATCGGCCTTGGTCGGGATGATCTCCATCACGCCACCCCAGCGTGCGTCGTCCCGGCGCCCGAGACCGCTCGCCTCGTACTCGCGGAGGTGCGTGATGTCCGTCGGTCGGCCGCCGTCATAGGCCTCCGGGTCGGCCGCCTGCCAGAGCGTGTTCGCGACGACGATGGGCGACGTCAGGGCGTCGATCTGCCGGGTCGCCGGCAGGTTCGAGCCCGACGCGGCGGGCGCGTCGTCCTCCGCTCCGGCGGAGGCCCTGGCCTCCGGTGTCAGCGCCATGTCAGCGCGCCCTTCCGCCAAGCGTAGGCCAGCCCGATCAGCAGGATGGCGACGAAGATGAGCATGCTGACCAGCCCACCGAGGAGCAGGTCGCGGAAGGCGATCGCCCACAGGTAGATGAACACGACTTCGATATCGAAGGCGACGAACAGCAGCGCGTAGATGTAGAAGGACAGCCCGAACCGACCGTGGGTGTCACCGTAGGTGTCGATGCCCAATTCGTAGGGCAGACCCTTGTGCTCGTCGCCGCGATTGCGGTGGGAGATCAGCCACGCGGCGCCGATCGTCAGGAACACGAACGACACGCCCGCGAAGGCGAACCCCACGATGTACCAGATGCCGGTCAACCGATCTCCCCTTCCCGCGGTTGCGCCCAGGGCCGACGCGGCTGGCACGAGCTTCCTGACGAGCGCCCGGCGACAGGCAGGAGGCACGTGGACGGCACGGTCGTCCCTCTTGGCATTCTAGCAGTGGGAGCGGGGCCGGGCGGCAGACGGGGGAGGTCCCGGGGAGGTGTCGGGGAGCGGCGCGCGCCGAGCGCGCGTGCAGGTCCGCGCGCCACTCCCCGTCAGGTCGTGCCCGACCAAGGAGAAGCGTGCGCTTCTGCAGACGCGTGCTTCAATAGGGCGTTTGCCGTAGTACGGCGGATGCCCTAGTCGCGCGTGCCGCCGACCCCCCGAAGTCGATAGGCGAATCCGGCCGGCGGAGGTCCATCTGGCCACCCCCGACCGTACCCAACGACCCTGAACCCGCCCATCGCGCGCGGGTCGAGCAGCCGCATGAGCGCCGAGCGGACCGCGAGATACGCCTCCATCGTGGTCGAAGGATCGGCCTGGATGGCCCTGAGCAGGTCCTCCGTGCCGAGACCGACGAGGTACTCGGCCTGGGTCGTGGCGCCAAGGTGCTGGAGACCCGCCGCGGCGGCCGCTCGGTCGACGGCGGTCAGGTCGACGTGGGCGGTCAGATCCTGCCGCCCGACGTGCAGGTACGGGTCGTCGTGGACCCGATGGCTGAGGTAGGCGCGGAGGGTGCCATCGGGGCGTCGCTTCGCGTCGTACAACTCGGCCGCCGGGCGCCCATAGTCGATCAGCAGGAGCAGCCCACGAACCAACCCTCGAACGGCCTCCGCGAGCCAGTCGTCGACACCCAGGCAGACCTCGGCTCGCTGCCCCTCGGCGAGTTCGATGCCCTCCGCGGCGAGCCGTGCGCCGAGTCGCGGTGTCGAGGGTTCGGCGACGACGTCGATGAAGCGGTCGTCCCCCGATCCGACAAGGATCTCGCGGAGGCGCCCCTCCGCTCGCGTCAGCCGATGGACAGGCAGGGCGTCGAGGACCTCGTTGGCGAGGACGACGCCGTCGATGGTGCGATCGACCTCGTCCGGGGCGGCCAACCGGTCCGCCATGCCCGCCGCCTCGAACCGCTCGGCGAGGGCGTCGAGGCGCCGCGGCTCGACCTCGATCGGGTGGTAGCGGATGACCGAGGCGAGGTCGGGTCGCTCGCGGGCCAGACCATCGAGGATGGCCTGCCCGAGCGCCCCGGTCCCCGCGCCGGGCTCGTGCAGGACGAACGATACCGGGCGCCCGAGCCGGTCCCAGGCATCGGCGACCGCCCGGGCCAGTGCGGCCCCGAAGATCGGGTGCGCCTCCGGGGAGGTCAGGAAATCGCCCTCCCGCCCGGGACGCGCCCCGGCACCTCGGTAATAGCCGCCGTCGGGGTCATAGAGGGCGAGATCCATGAAGCGCGCGAACGTCATGGGGCCGTCCCGCCGGATCTCCGCATGGATCCGGGCGACCAACGCTTCGTCCTCGCCGACGGCATCGAGGTCCGGCGGAGGGTCCCGCCGCAGCCCCGGGGTCAGGTCCACGACCGACCTCGCGGCGCGTACCCGAGGAGGAGGCGCACCCCCGGCCCGACGAGCGTGTGTCCGCCGAGCAGGACGGGGATCGGGGCCGAGACCGCCGACGCCGTCAGGTCCCGGAGCCACGGGTCGGCGATCCGGTCCGGGAGGAGCAGGTCGGATGCGAAGCGGTCCTCGGCGATCGGCCACGCTGCCTCGTCCGCCCCGAGGCGGTGCGCCAGGAGGACGCGGCTGTCGACGACGGCGGCGTCGGCGAGGCGGGCCAGGTGCGTGCCGAGTGAGCCCGGACCGTCACGCTCGAGCAGGGCCCCGAGGACCGAGGCAGGGGGTCGCGGCGGCAAGCCTCCGACGCCCGCGACGTCCCCGGCCGGGGCGTCGGCCTGAGCGAGCCGGCTCGCCGCGCGCATGCCACGCTCCTCGATGAGGGCACGGACCCGGGCCGCCGTGGACCGTTCCAGCCAGCGGAGGGTCGTGGCGGACGTCCGTCCGGCCACCAGGAGTTCGTCGCGTCGATCGGCCGCGACCTCCCGAACGCGGGTCACGCGCGCGGCGATCGATCCGAGGTCGATGTCCAGGGCCGGGATGCCCGCGCCGGCGATCCGACCCCTGAGCAGCACGAGGTCCAGCGGACCGTCGATGTCGAACCCGAGCCGCCAGCGACGGCGAAGGTCGGTCACCTCGTAACCGGCCGCCTCGGCCAGCCAACGTGGCAGGGCGTTGTCGCCGGGTAGGTCCGGCACGTCGGCCAGGCTCGCCGCCCTCGCGATCGCCACGACGTCCGCGGAGTACCGGTTGTTGGTGAGTGCGACCCGCCGATCGTCGGCCGCGGCCGAGACGAGGTCGCGCCGATCGACGGCGGTCGCGAGCGGGATCGCACCGGATCCGAGGACGACGAGGCCGACCGGGCGATCGGCGCGGACGATGGCCCGGAGACGGGCGCCGAACGGTGTATCGTCGGTCGGTCCCCGCAGGATCGCGACATCGGTCGCGCCGGCGACCCGGAACCCGACCGCGTGGCGCTGGGCGACGATCGCACGGCCCGCCGCGACCCAGCGCTCGAGCGGACCGGCGGCCGGACCGGGATCCGGATGCAGGATGCGGACGGTGACCGGCGGCATGGTTCGAGTCTATCCGGCAGCATCGAGGAGCCCGTGACCCGACGCCACGTCCGCGCCTACATCGGCCTCGGCGCCAACGTGGGTGACGCCGCGGCGACCCTCGCTGCGGCGGTCGTTGGGCTCGCCGGCCTGCGAGGGGCTCGCCTTCGGGGCGTCTCGCGCCTGTACGTGACCACGCCGGTCGGGGTCATGGATCAGCCCGACTTCCATAACGCCGTCGTCTCGCTCGACGTGGTCCTCGGGGCCGGGGCGGCGACGGGTCCCGCGGCGGGCGCGCTCGCATTGCTCGTCGACCTGAAGGGCCTCGAGCGCTCATTCGGGCGTCGCGACCACGGGCGCTGGGGCCCGCGCGAGATCGATCTCGACCTGTTGATCTTCGGCCGGGTGCGGCTCGCGGTCGAACGTCCGGCGGCGGCTCGATCCGTCGACGCCGACGTGGACCCCGCGAAGGCATCGAAGCTGCTCGAGGTCCCGCACGCGTCCGCCGCCGACCGTCTCTTCGTGCTGGCGCCGCTGGCCGACCTCGCGCCGGGGCTCGTGCCACCCGGTTGGTCCTCCACGGTCGAGACCGCACGCCGGCGTCGGACGGCGCTGGAAGGCCCGGAGGCTGTCAGGCCGGTCGCGCGCTGGGACCCGACCGTTCGGGGCTGGCGCTCGCTTCAGCCGAGATAGCGAGTCGGCAGTTCGGTCTCCACCACGCCACCGCCCGGCGTCCGTTCCACGCGATAGGCGCGCGCGAGTGGCCGCGATACGATCACCTCGGCCAGATCCGTCCCGTGGAAGACGAGCGCGGCGCCGTCATCGGCTGCGTAGCCGTCGGGCAGGGTTCCGTCGGCGACGAGGCGCTGGTAGGTCGGGCGTCGCTCCGACTCGCCGTCGTAGTGCGGTGAGTGGCTGCCGGGCAGGAAGCCCAGCCCACCCACGAACGCCGCAAGGCCATTGCCGTACGAGTCGGTCGTGCCGCTTTCGAACCAGCACATCGATCCGGCGGACAGGCCTGCCAGCACGATGCCCGACGCCCACGCCTGAGCCAGGACGGCGTCCACCCCGTGCGCTCGCCAGATCGCGAGCATGTTGGCCGTGTTGCCGCCGCCCACGTAGATGACATCCTGGTCGAGCAGGCAAGCCTCGAGGTCGTCGACGGTCCGCCGGAACAGGGCCAGGTGCGAGGCATCCGCTCGCAGCGCGAACGCGGCGTAGAAGCTCGCGATGTAGGCATCCGCGTCCCCGCTCGCCGTCGCCAGGAAGCAGACCCGCGGGCGTCCGCGTCCGCGTCGCTCCCTGGCCAGCCCCAGGACATGATCGTCGAGCAGGGGCACGTCGGGTTCCATCGAGAACCCGCCGCCGCCCATCGCGACGATGGTCCGGTCCGTCATCGCGATGCGACCCGGAAGCCGATGTGCTTGTCGCCGTAGGTCGGCGGATCCTCGTAGTGCCGGTAGGCCGATCTCGCCACGAACGGGTTGCTACCCCACCAGCCGCCCTTCTCGACCTTGACCTCGCCGCTCGCCGGCCCGGGCGGATCTGTGCTCGGACTGGTCGCGTAATAGCGGACGTCAAGCCAGTCGGCCACCCACTCCATCGCGTTCCCGGCCATGTCATGCGCGCCGACCCAGCTGACGCCGTTCGGGTAGCTGCCGACCGGCTTTGGCGCGACGCTGTTGACGACGTTGGCCCGGTCCGTCCCGAACGCGTCCCCCCACGGGTAGACGTGCGACTTCGGCCCCCGGGCGGCGAACTCCCATTCGGCCTCGGTCGGCAGGCGACCCGACCGCCAGTTGGCGTAGGCCTCCGCCTCGTACCAGGTCAGGCACATCCGCGGCTGGTCGGGGACATCGCCCTGGCAGTGGAGCGGCAATCGATCGACCAGCTGGCCGCCCAGCCAGGCCCATCCGTCATGGGACCAGAGCGCCTGGTTCGCGTAGCCACCGGCGTCGACGAACGCCTTGAACGCCTTGTTGGTGACCTCGTAGCGATCGATCCAGTAGCCGTGGGTGAGGGTGACCTTGTGGGCCGGAACCTCGCTCGGGAACTCACTGGCCACCCAATCGGGCGGGCCGGCGGCCTTCAGTGCCGCGACGGTCTTGGCGTCGGTGCCCATCATGAACGAGCCGGCCGGGATCCAGACCTGCTCGATGCCGGCCGGATCGACCCGGGTCTGGCCGGCGGTCTGACCGTCCGATGGGGCGGGGGTCGGCCCGACCGATGGTGGGACCGACGCCGCGGCGGAGGGCGTGACCGATGGCGCCACCGATGGCGCGACGGAAGGGGCGACGGACGGCCCGACCGCGGGTGCCGATGACGGGATGATGGCCGGCGCCGAGGGGGAGGATGCGGCCGGTCCCCCGCTGCAACCGGCGAGGACGAGGATCGTGACGAGGGCGGTCGGCACCGCGGCTCCGAGGGGTCGGGGCATGCGCATCGGTGGATGCTACCCTCCATGCACCCGAGACCGCCTGGCCCGAACCCGGAGACCCCGCATGACCAAGATCGGTTACGCCGCGATGCTCGAGCAGTTCCACCCGACCGATCTGCTCGACTATTGCGCCGCGGCCGAGGACTCGGGCTTCAGCGCTGGCTTCATGGTCAGCGAACACTTCCACCCCTGGACGCCGACGCAGGGCCAGAGCGCGTTCGCCTGGTCGTTCATGGGCGCACTCGGGACGCGCACGAGCCTGCCGTTCGGGACTGCAGTGACCTGCCCGGGGTTCCGCTATCACCCGGCGGTCGTCGCCCATGCCGCCGCGACGCTCGGGGCGATGTTCCCGGGCCGATTCTGGTTGGGATTGGGTGCGGGCGAGGCCCTCAACGAGCACGTCATCGGTGGCGTCTGGCCGGAGATCGGCATCCGCAGCGCGATGATGTTCGAGTCGATCGAGATCATCAACAAGCTGTTCACGGGCAACGTCGTCAAGCACAAGGGCGAGTACTTCACGCTCGAGAGCGCGAAGCTCTACACGCGGCCGGAGGTGCCGGTGCCGATCTACGTCGCGACCGCCGGACCGGTGAATGCCAAGAAGGCCGGGCGGTTCGCCGACGGGATGATCACGGTGGGCGCCGCGGACGAGAAGATCAAGATGCTCTGGGAGAAATGCGACGAGGGATGCCGGGAGGCCGGCAAGCCGCTCGGGACGCCGAAGCTCCTGCAGATCCACATCAGCTGGGCGCCGACCGATGAGGAGGCGGTCGAGAACGCGATGCGCGAGTGGCCGAACGGTGGGATGCCCTTTCCCAAGCAGGACATCAAGAACCCCGAGGACTTCGCCGCGATCGCCAAGCTCGTCCGACCGGAGGACTTCACGAACCGCTGCCTGATGACGTCGGACCTCGAGTGGCACACGCGCCAGATCCAGCACTACGTGGACATGGGGTTCGACGAGATCCATCTCCACAACGTGGGGCGGGACCAGAAGGCCTTCATCGACGTGTTCTCGCGCGAGGTCCTGCCGAACCTGCGCCTCGGCTGAACGGCGGCTAGAGCCGGACCCGCGGCGGGCTGTCGCGGTCGAACATGTGGACCGTGTCCACGAAGCGGACCTGCTTGGCCTGATACGCCATCACCAGCGAATGCGTCCGGGCGCCGCCACCGAAGAAGCGGACCCCGGCCAGCAGGTCGCCGGCGGTCACCCCGGTCGCGGCGAAGACCAGGTTGTCGCCCGGCGCCAGGTCTGCCGTGAAGTAGACACGAGCCTCGTCGCCGTGACCCATCCGCGCGCCACGCTCGCGTTCGTCTGGGCTCCGATAGCGAAAGCGAGCCTGGATCTCGCCGCCGAGGCAGCGCAATGCGGCCGCCGTGATGACGCCCTCCGGGGCGCCCCCGATGCCCATGACGGCATGGACGCCGGTCCCCGACACCGCGCACGAGATCGCGGCCGACAGGTCGCCATCCCCGATGAGCTTGATCCGCGCGCCGGCCTGGCGGACCTCGCCGATGAGGGCGTCGTGGCGCTCGCGTTCGAGGATGACCACGGTGATGTCGCTGACGCGGCGGCCGAGCGCGGTGGCGATCCGTTCGAGGTTCCGGGTCGGCGTGTCCCGGATGTCGACCTTGCCGGCTACGACCGGCCCGACGCACAGCTTCTCCATGTAGGTGTCCGGCGCGTGGGTCAGGCCGCCCGCCTCGGACGCGGCGAGGACCGTGATGGCTCCGGCCTGGCCGTGGGCGACGAGGTTGGTGCCCTCGAGCGGATCCACCGCGATGTCCACGCGCGGCACGTCGTCGCGGTCGGCACCGGTCCGGCCGACACGCTCACCGATGTACAGCATCGGCGCCTCGTCCCGTTCACCCTCGCCGATGACGATCCGCCCGGCGAAATCGATCTCGTCCATCGTCCGGCGCATCGCCTCGGTGGCCGCGGCATCCGCAGCGTCGCGCTCGCCGCGACCCATGAACCGTGCCGACTCGATCGCCGCGGCCTCTGTGACGCGGATCATCTCGAGCGCAAGGAGCTGTTCCACCTACGTCATGCCCCGGAGGCGCTCAGCTGGTGCGAGCGCAAGGCGGCCGTGAGCACCGACGCGAGCGCACCTGAGGGTGCGTGAGCGTCGGAGCGGAGCGGCCAACGCGGCGGGCGCGCCGGATCAGCGCCTCCCGTCAATGTCGGAAGTGCCTACGGCCGGTGAAGACCATCGCCATGTGGTGTCGATCGGCGACCTCGATGGCCATCTCGTCCCGGATCGAACCGCCCGGCTGGATGATGGCGGTCACCCCGGCCCCGGCGGCCGCCTGGATCCCGTCGGGGAACGGGAAGTAGGCATCGGAGGCCATCACCGCGAGCTTGGCCCGGTCGCCGGCACGGCGCACCGCGATCTCGACCGACACCTGACGGCTCGCCTGGCCGGCGCCGATGCCGACGGTCGCCCCGTTTCGCGCGAGGACGATCGCGTTCGACCTGACGTGGCGCACCGCGCGCCAGGCGAAGAGCAGGTCGGTCAGCTCCTCGAGCGTGGGTCGTCGCTTGGTCACGACCTGGAGCCGCCCGCGATCGAGGCCGAGCTCGTCGAGCGACTCGACCAGGAGCCCACCGGCGACCCGCTTGAAATCGAGGCTGGCGATGCCGTAGTCGCGCATCCCGTCGGTCGGGTCGGGCGGGATGGCCAGGAGCTCGAGGCCCGGCTTCCCGCGCAGGATGCCGATCGCCGACTGGCTGAAGCCGGGCGCCACGACCGCCTCGTAGGAGTTCGCGCCGATCTCCCGCGCGGTGGCGCCGTCGAGTTCGCGGTTGACCGCCACGATCCCGCCGAAGGCCGCCACCGGATCGGTCTCCAGCGCGTGCCGGTAGGCCTCGACCAGTTCGTCGTGCGACGCCAGCCCGACCGGGTCTGTGTGCTTGACGATCGCGACGGTCGGTGACGTGTAGTCCCGCGCGATCCGGTATGCGGCATCGAGATCGAGCAGGTTGTTGAACGACGGCATCCCACCCTGGAGGCGCGTCGCATCGGCGAGCGTCCCGCTTCGATGGGTCGTCTCACGGTAGAACGCCGCGCGCTGGTGGGGGTTCTCGCCGTAGCGCAGGTCGTCGACCTTCTCGAGGACGATGGCGAGGCGGCTCGGGAAGGTGTTGCCGGACACCTGGTTGAGATAGGCGGCGATCTCCGCGTGGTACGCCGCGACCATGCTGAACGCCTCGGCCGCGAGGCGTGCCCGGGTCTCCGGGCTGACGTGCCCGAGCTCGCGCAGCTCGGCGGCGATCGGGGCGTAGTGTGACGGATCCGAGGCCGAGGCGACGCCGGCCGAGTTCCGGGCCGCGGCGCCCAGCAGTGCCGCGCCACCCACGTCGATCATCTCGATCGCCTCGTCGAGGCCGACCAGCTTGGCGCCGATCGCCGGTGCGAACGGCTTGACGTTGACGACGACGAGGTCGATGAGGCCGATGCCCTGCTCGCGCAATTCCTCGAGCTGTGCCGGGACGTCGCGGCGGGCGAGGATGCCGGCGTACACCGCGTGGTGGAAGGTCTTCACCTGGCCGCCGACATGCGGACCGCCCTGGGTCAGGTCCGAGACGGGTGCGACGGCGATGCCCTCGGCCGCCAGGTATTCCCGCGTCCCGTCCGTCGCGAAGATCTCGACGTCCAGGTCGACGAGGTCACGCGCGAACGCGACGATCCCATCTCGGTTCGCCACCGACAGCAGTGCTCGCACCCGGGGCATCCTCCCGTCTCCCGTGGGCCTGGTGGCGCGTCAGCGGCGCGTCGTCGGGGTGGCGGTCGGGGTCCCCGGACGGTCGCCGGCGACGCACCGTTGCGGCCGAGTATAGCGCTTGACATGGCATACTCCGGAGACCCAACCACACTCGACCACGAGGTCAGATCGTGACGCTGGCTCCCTGGGAATACCTCTTCGAGGCGTTCAATCACACGAACTTCCCGGACATGTTCTACCCGACCGCCGCGGCCGCCGTCGGCCTCCTCGTGATCCTCGCGATCCTGTACAACCTCCGGACCCGCTCGCTCCACCGGTACCCGCCGTACCTCGAGATGTGGGAGTGGTTGTGGTGGACCGGGTTGATCACGTTCAGCCTGATCTTCATCATGGCGCTCTTCGTGTTCGACTTCTTCCTCGTGCTCACCACCGAGATCATCGGCCTCGGCACGCTGGTCTGGATCCGCTTCTGGCGCTTCCCCCCGCTGCTCAAGGCGTACGAGGCCAGGCTCGCCCGCGAGCGCTACTACACGAAGCAGAAGTTCGCCGACCCGGATGCGACGATCCGGCGACGTGGCGGCCGCCGGCCACAGCGCCGCCGGCGTTAGGGTCCCCCCGGCGGTGCCCATCGAGATCCGTCGCTTCGGGGTCGGGCATCGCCGCCCGGATGGACCGGTGGGTTCGGTGGGGCTGACCGGTCAGGTCATCCATTCCGATGGGCGCGCCACCGTGTCGGAACTGGCGTTCGCGCGCAATGCCCGGATCGAACCGCACTCCAGCCCGAACACGACCTATTTCATCGTGGTTGAGGGCGGCGGGTGGGTCGGTGTCGGCGATGAGCGGACGCGGATCGCGGCGGGCGAGGCCGCGGTATGGCCATCGGACCTCATCCACTCGGCCTGGACCGAGCACTCGGAGATGCGGGCGTTCGTGGTCGAGCTGGCCGGCCCGGACGACAGCGACACGGTCGTCGGTCGGGCGCGCGACACGGACACCGACGACGTCCCGGTGGGGCGTGGGGTCGGTCAGCTCGCCGCCCGCACCGGCCCTCCGACGGGCGGGGATCCGGACGAGGGCGAGCCGGCCTGACGGGCCTCGCCGCGCCTGCGGCGCACGGCCGGCGTCCGGGGCGACTAGCGCGCCAGGATCGCGCCGAGTTGGCTGAGGATCCGCGCGGTCGCGCCCCACACGGACAGCCCGTCGACGTCGTAGGCGCCGTATCGCAACGGCCAGCCGCCGATGGTGCGCTCGACGATCTCGATCGGGGCACCCGGCAGGAATCGAGCCATCGGCGGTTCCACGATCCGGGCGACCTCGTCGGGCGATGCCGTCAACGACGGGCGCCGCCCGGCGATCGCCACGACCGGCGTGACCTGGAAGTCGCTGACCGGGATCCAGAAGCGCTCGAGCAGGCCGACGATCCTGACCGACGCCGCGGCCGCCTCGAGCGCGACCTCCTCCTCCGCCTCGCGCAGCGCGGTCGCGATGATGTCCGCGTCACCGGGCTCGGCCTTGCCGCCGGGGAAACTGACCTCGCCGCTGTGATGACCGTCCCGGCTCGCGCGCTCGGTCAGCACGACGCGGGTCTCGCCGCGATCGTCGGGGTAGAGCAGCACGAGCACCCCGGCCGGACGCCCGGGACGACCCGGGGGTGGTCGCCGCACGGGCCGCCGGTCGGGGTCGCCGACGATGACCGGCATCAGGACGTCGGCGGGCGCCGGCAGGTCCGCGGGCAGCGTCGCCAACCGCTCGGCGGCGAGGTCGAACCGCACCGCCCGCGGCCTAGTTGATCAATTCGCTGTCGCCACGCCGGCGCTCGGTCGGTGGCAGGTCCATGGGGTCTCCATCTCCCGTCGCGCCGACACCGACCGTGGCCGCATCACGACCACGACTCGAGCGAGCGTCCCGCCCGGTTCCGCCGTCAGCGACGACGGTGGCGCCCTCGGTCGAGAAGACGAGCGTTCCGGACACGAGGTCCGCGTCCGCCGTCACGCGATCGCCCGGCCGGAACTGGCCGGACACCAGCGCTCGTGCGAGCTGGTTCTCGACGAGGCGCTGGATCGTGCGCTTGAGCGGTCGCGCCCCGTAGGCGGGGTCGGTGCCCTCGCGGACGATGAGCGCCCGCGCCGCGGGCGTCAGCTCCAGGACGATGTCCTGGTCGGCCAGCCGCCGGCTCAGGTCGGCGAGCAACAGCTCCACGATGTGCTCGAGGTCGGCGTCCGTCAGCGCGTGGAACACGATGACCTCGTCCACCCGGTTGAGGAACTCGGGCCGGAAGTGGTCGCGCAGCGCGTCGGTCACCTCGCGCTTCATCGCTTCGTAGGCGGCGTCGCCGGAACGCGCGCCGCTCGCGGCGATCGAGGCGCTGCCGATGTTGCTGGTCATGATCACGACCGTGTTCTTGAAGTTGACCGTGCGGCCCTGGCTGTCGGTCAGCCGGCCGTCGTCGAGGACCTGGAGCAGCACGTTGAACACGTCCGGGTGGGCCTTCTCGATCTCGTCGAGGAGCACGACCTGGTACGGCCGCCGGCGGACGGCCTCGGTCAGTTGGCCGCCCTCGTCATAGCCGACATAGCCCGGGGGCGCCCCGATCAGGCGGGACACGGAGTACTTCTCCATGTATTCGCTCATGTCGATCCGGACCAGGGCGTTCTCGTCGTCGAACAGGAATCCGGCGAGGGCCCGAGCCAGCTCGGTCTTGCCGACGCCGGTCGGCCCGAGGAAGAGGAACGACCCGATCGGGCGACGCGGGTCCTTGAGCCCCGCCCTGGCACGTCGAACGGCATCGGACACAGCCTGGATCGCCTCGTCCTGCCCGACGACCCGGTCGTGCAGCCGCTCCTCCATGTGGATGAGCTTGTTCGTCTCGCCCTCCAGCAGGCGGTTGACCGGGATGCCAGTCCAGGCGGCGACGATCTCGGCGATGTCGTCGGCCGTCACTTCTTCCTTCAGCAGCGAGCCGGGCCCCTGGAGCTTGGCCAGCGTCGCCTCGTCAGCGGTGAGCCGGTCGGTCAGCTCCTTGAGCGTCCCGTACTTGAGCTCGGCGGCGGTCGCATAGTCGGCCTCACGCTCGGCCTGGTCGATGCGGGTCGCGAGGGCCTCGAGCTCGGCCTTGGTCGCGCGGATGGCGGCGAGGCCGGACTTCTCGGCCTCCCAGCGCTGCTTCAAGCCGCCGGCCTCCTCCTCGATGTCGGCCAGTTCCTTCTCGAGCGCCTCCAGGCGGGCCTTCGAGGCCTCGTCGGTCTCCTTGCGCAGCGCCTCGCGCTCGATCTCCAGCTGGATGCGTCGGCGCTCGAGCTCGTCGAGCTCGATCGGCATCGAATCGATCTCCATGCGCAGTCGCGAGGCCGCCTCGTCGACGAGGTCGATGGCCTTGTCCGGCAGGAAGCGTTCGGTGATGTAACGATCCGACAGCGTCGCCGCGGCGACGAGCGCGGAATCGGTGATCCGGACGCCGTGGTGCACCTCGTACCGCTCGCGCAGGCCTCGCAGGATGCTGATGGTCTCCTCGACCGACGGCTGGTCGACGACGATCGGCTGGAAGCGACGCTCGAGCGCGGCGTCCTTCTCGATGTGCTTGCGGTACTCGTCGAGGGTCGTCGCCCCGATCGTGTGCAGCTCGCCGCGCGCGAGCATCGGCTTGAGCAGGTTGGACGCGTCCATGGCGCCTTCGGCTGCCCCGGCGCCGACGACCGTGTGCAGCTCGTCGATGAACAGGATGACCTGGCCCTCGGCGTCCTTGATCTCCTTGAGGACGGCCTTGAGGCGCTCCTCGAACTCACCTCGGAACTTGGCGCCCGCGATGAGCGAACCGAGGTCGAGCGAGACGACGCGCTTGTCCTTGAGCCCCTCGGGGACGTCGCCGCGCACGATCCGCTGGGCGAGCCCCTCGGCGATGGCCGTCTTGCCGACACCGGGCTCGCCGATGAGGACCGGGTTGTTCTTGGTCCGCCGCGACAGGACCTGGATCACCCGCCGGATCTCGTCGTCCCGCCCGATGACCGGGTCGAGCGTGCCGGCGCGAGCCTCGGCGGTCAGGTCGCGGCCGTACTTCTCGAGGGCGGCGTAGGTGCCCTCGGGGTTCGGCGACGTGACGCGCTGGCCGCCGCGGACGCTCTGCAGTGCCTGGAGGATCGCCTCCCGGCCTGCCGCATGCCGCTCGAGGAGCGCCTGGCCCTCGCCACCGACCTCGGCGACGGCGAGGAGGAGATGCTCGGTCGAGACGTATTCGTCGCCGAGACGCTTGGCCTCGGCCTCGGCGAGCTCGATGACCCGACGGGCGCGCGGGTCCATCGTCAGCGAGCCGCCCTGGATTCGGGCGCGTCGTGCGAGGATCGCCGCGACCTCGCCGCGGAACCCGGGCAGGTCGACACCCAGCCGTCGAAGGGTCTCCGCCGGGATGCCGTCGTCGGGCCCGATGAGCGCCGAGAGGATGTGCTCGGCGTCGAGGACCGGGCTGTCGAGGCGCTGGGCGGTCGCCTGCGCGGCGACGATGGCTTCCTGCGCCTTCTGGGTGAATTGATCGAGTTGCATCGGTGGGTTCCTCGGGATCGCGCGTGATCAGCGCGGGCTTGGCTGTCTGACGAGATCGAACAGCGCTCGGGCGGCGGCCTTCGCGTCGTCGGAGAGGTCGGTCGGCAGGACGACCCTGGTCTTCACGTACAGGTCGCCCTGCCCGGTGGCCCGGAAGCGGGGCATGCCCTGGCCGTTCAGTCGAAAGGTGCGACCGGGTTGGGTCCCCGGCGGGATCTTGAGCAGGACGCCTCCCTTGAGGGTCTCCACCTTGACCTCGGAACCGAGCAGCGCCTCCTCGACGGTGAGGGCCAGGTCCCGCTCGAGGTCCGCCCCGCGGCGCGTGAAACGGACATCGGGGAGGACCTTGACGATGACGAAGAGGTCGCCACCACCTGGGCCACGGCCGGTCAGCTTGAGGCGCGTCCCCGTATCCGCACCCGGCGGGATCGTGATCTCGAGGCGTTTGCCATCGACCTCGACCAGTCGCGTCGTGCCCCTGAAGGCCTCTTCGAGGGTGATCTCGGCTGTGGCCTCGTGGGTCGGGGGGGCCGCTGCGGGCGCCCGTCGGCCCGCGACCGGTCCGGTCCCGGCCGTCCCTCCCGTCCCACCGCCGTCGATGCCCATCCCGGCCAGGATGTCCTCGAACGTCGCCCCGCCGGTCGGTCGTGAGCCGCGCCCGCCGGTCGGTCCCGATGCGGGTCCGGCGCCGGGTCCGTCTCCCCCGAAGAAGACCCGGAAGAAATCGGAGAACTCACCCGGATCGCCGGCGGTGCGGAATTCGTAGCGGACGTTGCCGCCCGGCCCGGAGAACCCGCCGAACGGCGCACCGGCCCCACCTCCGCCGGTCGCGCGGGCGCGGCTGATGGCGTCCCAGTTGGCGCCGAGCTCGTCGTACTGCTTGCGCTTGACGGGGTCGCTCAGGACCTCGTTGGCCTCGTTGACCTCCTTGAAGCGATCCTCGGCGGTCTTGTCGCCGGGCTTGGCGTCCGGATGATGCTGGCGGGCGAGTTTGCGGAAGGCCTTCTTGATCTCAGTCGGCGACGCCGTCCTGGGGACACCCAGGACGGCGTAGTAATCCTTGTAGTCCATCCCCGTCGCGTTTGCCATGATTTGGGGTCGTCGCTGGGGCGCCCGATCGGACTTCGGACTCGGACGCCGCAGCGGCGACGGCTCCTAGCGTGCCTTGACCACCACCGGGGGCTGGTCCGCCGGCGGGAAGTTGGTCCGACGGACCGTCGGCGCCTTGTCGGGCTCGTCGATCTGGTCGGTGCCCTTGATGACCTTGGGTGGCTCGGCGACGAGCGCCTTCGGCTTGCGCCGAAGGGCCGCCTCGAGGACCTGGTCCATGGTATCGACCAGGATGAGCTTGATCGACTTGCGGATCTCGTCGGGAATGTCGCGCAGGTCCTTCTCGTTCTTGCGCGGCAGGATGACGGTCTTGGCGCCCGAGAGGTGGGCCGCCAGGATCTTGCTCTTGAGACCGCCGATCGGGAGGACCCGACCGCGCAGCGTGATCTCGCCGGTCATGGCCACGTCCTTGCGGACGGGGATGCCGGTCAGGGCGCTGACGATGGCGGTCGCCATGGTGATCCCGGCCGACGGGCCATCCTTGGGGATGGCGCCCGCGGGGACGTGGATGTGGAGCGTGTTCTTCTCGAAGACCTCGCGATGGATGCCGAGGCTCTGGGCATTCGCCCGCGTCCACGACAGTCCGGCTCGCGCCGACTCGCGCATCACCTCGCCCAGCTGGCCGGTCAGGATGAAGTCCTCGCGGCCCTCCATCCGAGTGACCTCGATGGCGACGACGTCGCCGCCGACCTCGGTCACGACCAGGCCCGTGGCCGAGCCGATCTGGTCCTCCGCCTCAAGCTCGCCGTATTCGAACCGCTGCGGGCCGAGCAGGTCGGACAGCTTCTTCGGGTCGATGACGGTCTTGCGCTTGCGGCCCTCGGCGACCTGCCGGGCGACCTTGCGCATGATGTTGGCCAGCTCACGCTCGAGGTTCCGGACGCCGGCCTCGTGCGTGTACGAGCGCACGAGTTCGGTCATGGCCTCGTCGGTGATCTCGATGTGCTTGGCCTTGAGGCCGTGGTTGGCCATCTGCTTGGGGACGAGGAACCGCTTGCCGATCTCGATCTTCTCCTGCTCCGTGTAGCCGGGCAGGTGGACGATCTCCATCCGGTCGCGAAGGGCCGGCGGGATCGGGTCGAGCAGGTTCGCCGTGGCCACGAACAGGACCTTGCTGAGGTCGAACGGCACCTCGAGGTAGTTGTCCTGGAACGTGTTGTTCTGTTCCGGGTCCAGGACCTCGAGCAGGGCGGAACTCGGGTCGCCCCGGAAGTCCATCCCGATCTTGTCGACCTCGTCGAGCATGAACACGGGGTTGTTGGTGCCTGCGGTCTTGATGCTCTGGACGATCCGACCCGGCAGCGCGCCGATGTACGTGCGGCGGTGACCGCGGATCTCGGCCTCGTCATGGATGCCGCCGAGGCTCATCCGGACGAACTTGCGGCCCATCGCCCGGGCGATGCTCTTGCCCAGCGAGGTCTTGCCCACGCCGGGGGGTCCGACGAAGGCGAGGATCGGGCTGCGGATCTCGTCGGCGAGCGTGCGCACGGCCAGGTACTCGAGGATCCGTTCCTTGATCTTGTCCAGCCCGTAGTGGTCCTCGTCGAGGATGCGGGCCGCTTCCTTGATATCGAGCTGGTCATCCGTGGCGACGTTCCACGGCAGGCTGATGAGCCAGTCCACGTACGTCCGGATGACACCGACCTCGGGGGATGCGGAGGGGATCCGGCTCATCCGGTCGACCTCCTTGATCGCCCGGGCCTTGATCTCGTCCGGCATGCCGGCGCTTTCGACCTTGTCGCGAAGCTCGTTGATCTCGGCCTGCTGCGGGTCGTCCTCGCCCAGCTCGCGCTGGATCGCCTTCAACTGCTCGCGCAGGATGTACTCGCGCTGGGTCTTGTCCATCTCGGACTTGACCTCGGACTGGATCCGACCCTTCAGCTCGAGGATCTCGATCTGGTGCGCGAGGAAGTTGGAGACGAGCTTCAGGCGCTCGACGACGTCGATCGTCTCGAGCATCTCCTGGCGCTGCTCGGTGGACATGTCCGGGCTGTACGCGACCATGTCGGCCAGCAGGCCCGGCTCGCTGATATTCCGCGCGGCCACGGCGGCTTCAGGCGGGACGGGGGCGCCGTTCGCGACGTACTGCTCGATCTGCGCCTGGACCGTGCGCATCAGCGCCTGGACCTCGAGGCCGTCGGGGCTCTCGTCGGGGAGCTCCTCGATGGTCGCTCGGAGATACGGTTCCGTCGAGCTGAAGTTCAGGACGCGCAGGCGACCCTGGCCCTGCACGATGGCACGGACCGTCCCGTCCTGGAGCTGCACGACCTGGGCGATCTTGGCCAGGGTGCCGATGGTGTAGAGCTCGGAGGGATCGTCGATGTCCTCCTGCTCCGCCTGGCGCTGTGTGACGAGCGCGATGGGTCCGCCGTCGGCGACCGCGGCGTTGAGCGCGTTGACGCTCTTCTCGCGTCCGACCTGGAGCGGAACGATCATCTCCGGAAAGATGACCGTCTCCCGGAGTGCGACGAGGGGTAGCTCGCGCGGGCCCGTGACGGGGGTGGGCTGCTCCTCGACCGGGGTGGACGGTCGCTTGGCCATGAGGGGTGTCTCCTAGGTGTGCGATGGCGCCGTCGGGTCCGGGGTGGAGGCTTCGGCGGCCTCCTCCGTTCCTTCGGCATAGAGGGCTTCGAGGATGCGAGCGCCGAGGCGCTCTTCGAGTTCGAACAGGATCCGGATGCCGGCGAGGTTGACGCCTCGCTCGCGTGTCAGGTGGCGGATCCAGGTGATTCGACGGATGTCGTTCTCGCTGTAGAGCCGGATGTTGGATGGCGTCCTGGCCGGGCACAACAGCCCTTCGTCCTCGTAGATCCGAAGGGTCCGCGGGTGTGCGCTCACGAGGGTCGCCGCCACGCTGATGACGTAGACAGGTCGTTCGGGATCGCGTTCCGGTCGGATGGACGCCAAGGGTCAGGTCCTGGTTGGTGGTTGGTGCGGGCCACTGAGGGTCCGCTCATGAACGTGCCGAATCCTAGAACCCTGACAATGGCGTTGTCAAGAGTGTTGCGCCTTCTTGACAATGAGCTGGTGCCGACGTGCCCCACCAACGGGCGTCGCGGCGGCCGTCAGGAGGCCGTCGCGGTCGCCTCCGGGTCGCCGATCAGCTGGTCGTGGAGCAGGTCCTGGCACTCGGTCTTGCCGATGGCGATGATCTTGTCGCCCTCGAGCATGACCGTGTCGGGGCGGAGCGGCGTCGCGATCCCGTCGCGGATGACCGCGAACAGCGAGCAGCCCTCGGGGATCGACAGGTCCTTGGGCGCGCGACCGATGGCCGGCGAGCCGGACTGCAGGTGCGCCTCGATCAGTTCCAGTTCCCCTTCGCCGAGCGCGGCCAGGTGGAGCAGCTCGTGCACCGGGATGTCCTGCTCGATCGAGCCGAGGATCATCCGGGTCGGACTGATCAGCTCATCGACACCGAGATGCCTGAACAGGCCCTCGTTCTTGGGGTTGTTGACCCGGGCGATCGTCCGTGGCACATCGAAATGATGCTTGGCCATCTGGCAGATGACGAGGTTGTCCTCGTCGTCGCCGGTGACCGCTGCGACCACGTCGGCACGGTTGCAACCAGCCTCACCGAGGTACTTGCCCTCGCAGCCGTCATGGGCGATGACGATCGATCCGATCTCATCGGCGATGGCCTTGGCCCGGGAGGGATCCTTCTCCATGAGGGCGACCTCGTGGCCGGACTCGACGAGCTCCTTTGCGAGGTAGTAGCCGACCTTGCCCCCGCCGACGACGAGTACGAACACGTGTTCAGACCTCCTGGCCGACGGTGCGTCCGGCGGAGGCCGTCGCCGCGTTCGTGCCGCCCGCGCGGTGGTGCCTGGCGCCGTCGTGGTGCCCGGTCGGCGCGAGCATGCCCGGGAGATTGGACGGCGGGAGACCTAGATAGTGGTCGATGGCGTCGAGCATGAGCCCGGTCCGACACAGGGTCGCGATGCCCAGCTCGGCATAGGCCTTCGCCCGCAGCGGGTCGTTGATCTTGCCGATGACCCGTTCGATCCCGAGGGCCTCAGCCGCGAGCTGGGCCGCCATGATGTTGCGGTTGTCGCCCTCTGTCAGGGCGATGAACACGTCGGCGCCCTCGGCGCCGACCCGGCGCAGGACGTCCTCGTCGGTTCCGTCACCGCGGATGGCCTGGCCACCGAACGTCCCGGGCAGGCGGTCGAATGCGGCCGTCACGTGGTCGACGATGACGACCTGGTGGCCGGCGCGGTCGTAGACGTCGGCGAGCGCCGCGCCGACGCGGCCGCACCCGACGATGACGATCTTCACTGTGACTCCTCGGGGATCGGGTCGCGCACGACCCAGACGGCGCATGGGGCGTTCTGCAGGATGTACGGGATCGTCCGCCCGATGGCGAACTCGCCACCGAACCGCTGGCGATACGGCAGGCCGGCCACGAGCAGGTCCGCCCCACGCTCGATCGTCTCGTCGACGATGGCGGCCCCGACGTCGCGCGCCTGGAGCAGGACGGGCTCGAGCCGCATCTTGGATTCCTCGGCCACCGCCTCGGCCGTGTCGAGGACGCGCTGGACCTCCTCGGATCGGCCGGCGATGTCCGCGTCGAGGGGCAGCGTCCAGTCGATCTCGACCACGTGGACCGCGACGAGCTCCGCCTTGGTGCGACGGGCCTGCTCCGCCACCAGGCGGATCATCCGGCCGTCGCTCGGGCCGCCGTTGAGGGCGATGACGACGCGACGGAACGCCGGTTGCTGGGCTTCTGACATGGCAGGTCACGATACCACCGACCCGGTGGCGGGTCGTGCCGCCGGTCCGGGTGGTGGGTGCCACTCAGCGCCGGCTTCCTGGCGGTCCCTCGGGTGGAGCGGGCCGGTCGGGTGGGGCGAGCCTGTCCTGTGGGGTATGGCCGTCCGGCGACGGGGGCGTCCCGGGCGTGAGGGTCGTAGGCATCGCGGGGACGACAGCCACCGCGGATCCATCTGGCCCGCCGCGATCGCCACCCATCGCCGTCTCGAACAGGGCCGCGTCCTCGCGTCGGTACGGGACATTGACGACGACCGTATGAGGCCGACCCAGCAACACGGTCTTGAGTCGTTTGGAGGCCTGGTTGTAGAGGATCCGCTCCCACCAGCTGCGTGCGACGTATTCGGGGATGACGACGAATGTGATCGGCTCCTCCTTGTCGGGCGGCCAGGCCGCATCGAGCACGTCGAGATAGGCCAGCAGCGGGCCGGCCAAGGCGCGATACGGCGATTCGACGACGACCAGCGGAACGCCCGGCACCTGGCGCTCGAAGGCTGTCCGCAGGAGGGCCGCGGACTCGGGGTCGTCCGAGATGTAGACCGCACGCACGTCGTCGCTGACCGCCCGCCCGACATTGATGGCCTGCACGACCGACCGGTTGAGACCCGGGATCGGGACGACCACCCGTTCCTCGCGATGGGGCGCCCCGACGACGAACTCCGGAGCGATGGCCAATTCGCGACGTGAGCGGGAGTACTGCTGCTTGATGAACAGCATCATCGCCACGAGGGTCGGCACGAGGATGACCACCAGGTACGCGCCGTCGACGAACTTCTCGGACACGACCACGACGAGGACGACGGCGGTGAGGACGGCGCCACACGCGTTTACGATCGACCGCCAGCGCCAGCCGGTGCTCCGTTCCGTGAACCAATGGCGAACCATGCCGATCTGGCTCAGCGTGAAGCACACGAAGACGCCGACCGAATACAACGGGATCAGCGAGTGGGTGTCTCCGCCGAAGGCGAAGAGGAGCAGGAACGCGATGGCCGCCAGCAGGACGATGCCCCATGAGTACGCGAGGCGATCGCCTCGGAACGAGAACTGGCGGGGCATGTAGCCGTCCTCGGCGAGGATGGCGGCGAGGCGAGGGAAGGCGTTGAAGCTCGTGTTGGCGGCCAGGAACAGGATCAGCGCCGTGCTGGCGGCGAACGTGACGAACAGGACGGAACCCTCACCAAAGGCCGTCTGCGCAGCGAGGGCGACGATCGATGCGCCGCCGGGTTGGGTCGGTCGCAGTCCGTACTGGACAGCGAAGAGGGTCAGGCCGATGAACAGGATGCCGAGCAGGATCGACATGGCCGTCATCGTGTTGGCGGCGTTCTTCGATTCCGGCGGCTTGAAAGCCGGGACGCCATTGGCGATGGCCTCGACGCCGGTCAGTGCCACCGAACCGCCGGCGAAGGCCTTCAGCAGCAGGAGGATGGTGAGCGCCTCGGGCGGGCTCGGGAACGGGACCGCGTCCGGCTGGGGAGCGACCTGGACGACCGTGCCGCCGATGATGTTGACCAGGCCGATCGCGACGATGGTCATCGCCAGTCCGACGAACAGATACGTCGGGACCGCGAAGATGTTCCCGGACTCTCGCAGGCCGCGAAGGTTGGCGATGGTGATGAGCGAGATCGAGACGAACGCGATGAGGATCCGGTAGTCGTAGACCTCCGGGACCACCGATTGGATCTGGGCGATCGCGGCAGCGGTCGACACCGACACCGTCATGACATAGTCGATCAGCAGCGCGGCCGCCGCGATGAGGCCGAAGATCGGGGCGAGGTTGGTCTTGGCCACGACATACGCGCCGCCCCCGCCCGGATACGCCCGGCAGACTTGTCGGTAGGAGATCGAGACGACCGCCAGGAGGACGGTGATCGCGATGGACACCTGGATCGACAGCAGGAGCGCGCTCGCCCCCGCCAGCACCAGGACCCGCAGGATCTCCTCGGTCGCGTAGGCCGACGAGCTGATGGCGTCCGAACTGAAGATGGCCAGGGCCTTGGTCTTCGACAGGCGCTCGCCGATCTCCTCTTCGTTCGACAGGGGCCGCCCGAAGACGATCGCCCGGATGCGATTGAACGCACGGCCGGTCGGGGTGAGCGTGACGTTCGCCGCGGGTTTCGCGACGAGCTGTCCCGGGCCCGTGTAGCGGAAGTACGGCGAGTGCGGACGTTCGACCCGGACGCGCCGGTCCGCCGGTTTGCGGCCGTGGATCGGCCGCCTGCCTCCGATCAATGGGACTCCGATGTGATGCGCAACGTCCGCCGGCCGGTCATCCGGCCGCGCCGATAGGGTACGACCGCGACACGCGCTCGCTCAGGCCCGGTGGGCGCGGCAGTCCCGAGGCTCGTCCCGTCCGCCATGCCGATCAGGCGCCGACACGCAGGCGCTCGGCCAGGCGGACCGGGAGACCGAGGGCTCGCATCGCCGTGCTGACCGCGGCATGGTCATACGCGACCCGGTCCCACGTGGCCGTGCCCGCGGCGAGGTCCAGGATGAGGTAGCTGGCGCGGGGATCGCGATCCGTGGCTGGCCGACGCTGCCGGGGTTGAGCAGCATCCGACCCGCGCCCAGGGCGACCATGTTGCCGGGGCGCGGCACCAGCGTCCGCATCCGGCCGTCGACCTGGGTGAAGGCGATCGGGACATGCGTGTGGCCATGCAGGCCGTGCTCGGTCGAGATGGCCGACAGCCCCGCACGGGCGAGGGCCGCCGAGGTCACGTACTCCCAGGTCGGGTCGCGTGGGCTGCCGTGGACGAGCGTGAAGACCGATTCGACGCGTCGCTGGGGTAAGGCCGCCAGCCACGATCTCGTCGTCTCGGAGATGACCCCACGGGTCCACTCCATGGCCGCGCGTGCGTCCTCGTTGAACCAGTCGGTGTCGATCGCGCCACAGGCGGCCGCGTCGTGGTTGCCCCGGACACCGGACGCCCCGAGCCCGGCCAGTCGTTCGACGACGGCGTCGGGGTCCGGGCCGTAGCCCACCACGTCGCCGAGGTGCCACACCGCGTCGACCGACCCGGCTTTGGCGAGGACCGCGTCGAGGGCAGGCAGGTTGCCGTGGATGTCCGAGATGACGGCGATCCGCACGATATCGACTCTAGCAGCGCGTCGATCACCATGGCCGACGTCCGCGCGCGGCCGGATCTCGCGGATAGGCCGCGGGTGCGCGCCCGCGAGCGGTGGCGATGACCAGGCGGTGGCGGTCGAGGCCGCTGACACGGACGTCGCGGACATCGAGCCGCCCACCCCCCAGGGCCGCCATCGCCCGTTCCGCGGCGGCCAGTTCGGTGTCGAGGTCGCCGCGCTTCCAGGCGATGAGGATCCCGCCCGGGGCGAGTAGCGGGAAGGCGAGCTCGACCAGCACCGCGAGACCGGCGACCGCGCGCGCCGTGACGGCCGGCCAGCGGCCGCGATGTCGGGCGTCCGCGGCAAGGGCCTCCGCCCGGACCGCGGCGATCTCCACGACTCGATCCAGGTCAGTGGCCCCGACCACCGTCGAGAGGAACCGGGCCTTCTTGGCGATCGGTTCCAGCAGGAGGGCGCGGGCCGCCGGCAACGCCGCGGCGATCGGCAACCCTGGGTAACCGCCGCCGGACCCCAGATCGATGAAGCGGTCGACCCCGTGCTCGCGCGCCACGGCGAGCGCGGTCAGGCTGTCGACGACATGGACGCCCGCGATGGCCGCCGGATCACGGATCGCGGTCAGGTTGATCGACGGTCTTCCAGGCGATCAGCAGGCGTGCCTGGCCGTCGATGGCCGTACGCGCCTCCGGGGACAGGGTCAGGGACAGGTCTGCAAGACCCGCGTCGAGCGCGACGTGATACGCGAGTGGAAGGTCTGGGGTGTCCTCAACGCGCGTCGGGAGCGGCTCACGCGGACCGGCCACGACACGCCTCCTCTGTGGTTCGCGTGCCGTCGGTCCGCGCGGCGCCGCTCCCGGCGTCGACATCGGTTCTCATGCAGGCTTGGCTTCGGTCTTTCCGTCGGTCCATCCGGTTCGCGGTCGAGTCTCCCCGACTCCTCGCGGACCACGTTACCCCTCGCATGGGCCCCAGTGCGGAAGCCGGACGGTAGAGGGCGTACCGACCCGTCGTCAACGGGGTTTTCCACCAACCTGTCGCGAGACGGTGGATTGGTGGATAACCCGAGGCCCTAGGTGGACCGAGTCGTCCCCCGGACGGGCCGCCCAAGGGTGCGCCGAACGACATCGATGACCTCGTCGATGTACTCGTCCGCCTGGCCCTGCTCGGCGGCCGTCCGGACGCAGCCGCTGACGTGATCCTCGAGGACCATGATCGACA
This sequence comes from uncultured Chloroflexia bacterium, assembly GCA_963833705.1. Lineage (GTDB taxonomy): Bacteria > Chloroflexota > Limnocylindria > Limnocylindrales > CSP1-4 > SPCO01. The sequence goes on from CAWHYQ010000003.1 coordinate 145,341, forward strand.
GCGCGTCGACCGCAGCCCGCAGGGCCGCCGTCTGCTGGAGGATGTCGACGCAGTACTCCTCGCGCTCGATCATCCGGGCGATCCCGCGGACTTGCCCCTCCATCCGGGACAGGCGGCGGACCAGCTGTGCCTTGTCCTTCGAGTAGGCGTGCCGGAAATGGCTCGCGTCGGGCGCCGCGGTGGTGTGATGCGCGTCGGTGGGGCTCATCTGCGGTCTGGATCCCTCGTACCTGTGCGGACCGGTATCCGATGTCGGCCGAGCCGGCGCCGGTGACATCGATGATACCCCCAGGGGGTATGCCGCGCGGTCGGGTCCATCCCGCGACGGGTCCGGCTCCGGTAGACTGGCCGCCGATGGAGTCCATCGGTCGTCCCTGCCCGCTCCCCGACGGTGTCGTGTGCATCGCCCGCGGAACGGCCGTCCCGACCGGGCGGCTCGACAGCCTCACGCGTCACGGCGGCGCGACCCCGACGAGGCCAGGCGACCGATGGGGAACGGTCGTCGATCGGTGAGCGCACCTTTCGCCCACGCGAGCGAGGCGGAGATGTCTCGGATCCTCGACTTCTACGCCGTCCGCTGGGAGTACGAGCCGCACACGTTCCCGATCCTGTGGAACCTCGAGGGTGCGGTCATCGAGAGCTTTTCCCCGGACTTCTACCTGCCCGACCTCGATCTCTATCTCGAGATGACCACCCTCCGACAGAAGCTCGTTCGGAAGAAGAACCGCAAGCTCCGTCGGTTGCGAGAGCTCTACCCGGACCTCAACATCAAGTTGTTCTATGCCCGCGATTTTCGGGCGTTGATGCTCAAGTACGGCAAGCTCGCGCTGGCCGATGGATTGTCCGGGACGTCCGGGCAGGTCGCGGCCCCGCACGAGGCGCAGTGGGACGACGACGAGCTCCCGGACGGGGCGCTGTCGCCGGCAGCCTCGGCCGGTTCGACGCCCGTCCCGACGAACGCCGTCCGATCCGGTGCACGTCCGGCCGCCCGCCGTCGCCGGACGTCGTCGCCGAGCCGTGTCGGTGAAGGCCCGACGACCGTGTCGTGAGCGACCCGACCAGCCTTCACGCGGACGTCGCCGAGATCCTCCTGACCGAGGAGGAGATCTCGCTCAAGGTACGCGAGCTCGGGGCGCGGATCAGCGCCGACTACCGGGGACGCCGGTTGACGCTCGTCTCGGTGCTCAAGGGCTCGCTGCCGTTCATGGCCGACCTGATGCGCGCCATCGACATCCCCGTCCGGATCGACCTCATGGAGGTCAGTTCATATGGCGGCGCCGCGACCGAATTGTCCGGGCTCGTGCGCATCCTCAAGGACCTGTCGGCCAGCATCGCCGAGGAGGATGTCCTCATCGTGGAGGACATCATCGACACGGGCTTGACCCTGAACTACCTCATCCGCTACCTGCGCGGGAAGGCGCCGGCCACGCTGCGGATCTGCACCCTCCTCGACAAGCCGGCCCGCCGCCTCGTCGAGATCCCCGTCGACTACACCGGGTTCACCATCCCCGACCAGTTCGTCGTCGGCTACGGCCTGGACTACGGCGAGCTGTACCGCAACCTGCGCTACGTCGGGGTGCTCAAGCCCGAGGTCTACACCGAGGTCGCCCCGGCATGACGATGCACCGTCGCCCACTCGGCCGCGGGCGAACCATGGCCGCGATCGCCGGGCCCCTCATCGTGATCGGCTGCATCCTGCCGTGGTGGCAGGTCGGTGGCACGCCGGGGATCACGGCCGAGAGTGGGAACGGTCTCGCGGGCAGCGGGATCCTCGTCTTCCTCGTCGGGATCGCGTCGTTGGCTCTGGTGGCCCTCCCGTATGCGGTCGGCGATCGTCCCGTCGGGCTCGATCGCTGGTTGTCGTTCGCGATCCTCGCCGTCGCGGGCTGGATCGGGTTCGCCTGGCGGGTGATCGATCTAGCGATGATCGGTGCGTTCCAGTTTCGCGAGCCGACCGCCGTCTTCACCAACGGGCCGGGCCTGTGGATCGCCGGCGCAGGGTTGGTGATCCTGTCGAGAGCGGCCTACGTGATGAGCGGCGAGTCTGCCTACCGCTGAGCGAGGCGTGCCCCGTCAGTCAATGCGCCTGACCTCAGGGCAACGCCCGGATCATCCCGCCGTCGACCGGCACGATCGCACCCGTCACGTACGACGCCGCCGGCGACAGCAGGAAGGCCGCGACACGGCCCAGCTCGGCCGGGTCCCCGTAGCGCCCCAGCGGGATGCGCTCGAGGACGCGCCGCTGGACCTCGTCGAGTGATAGCCCGGTCGTCGCGGCGCGCGCGGCGTCGATCTGCGCGATGCGCCCCGTCGCGAGACGACCCGGCGCCAGACCATTGATCCGGACCGGGGCGATCTCCTCGACCAGCGACTTGAGGAGGCCGGCCAGGCCCGGGCGCGTGAGATTGGACGTCGTCAGCCCGCTGATCGGCTCGCGGACCGAACTCGACAGGATCATCAGGACCGCCGGATCGCGACCCTCGCGCAGGTGCGGGAGCGCCGCACGCAGGAGGCGCACTGCGCCCCACAGCGTGCCGTCGATGGCGGCCTGCCAGGCGGCCTCGTCGAGATCCTCGAACCGCCCGGGCGGCGGTCCGCCGGAGTTGACCACCAGCAGATCGAGGCCCCCGAAGGCAGCGACGACCGCCGCCACCGCCGAAGCCGGGCCATCCGGCGTGGACAGGTCGGCGGGCACGGCCAGGGCGTCGAGTCGAGCCGCCTCGCTTGTCAGGCGTTCGCTCGAGCGGGAGACGAGCGCGACCTCGGCGCCTTCGGCCCGGAGGGTCGCCGCGATCGCGCCTCCGAGCCCGCCGCTCCCCCCACCCACGAGGGCCCGGGCGCCGGTCAATCCGAGGTCCATGCCCCCATCCTAGGGGGTCGGCGCGGACGGGGAACTCGATGGCCGCGGCGCGGATGGATCGGCGGGTCCTGGATCGATGGCGACCTCGATCGTCCGCGTCGTCTTCACCGGGCCGATGCGAAGGGCGAGGCGATACTCACCCGTCGGCCACGGCCCCATCGTCCTTGGGTCGGCGTCGCTCCCCAGGCCGACGACCGTGAAATGGTCCGGCCACGGCGAGACGCCGGTGATGGGCTGCAACGTCGTCTGCGTCCCGTCGTCCTCGATCTTGACGAGGCCGACGACCTCGACGGTAAAGCCCAACGGCCGATTGATCGCGATGAGCTCGAGGCGATCGCCACGGGGGACAAGGACGGTCGGCCAGTCGGCGGGCACGGCCTCGAGCGCGTCGCTCGGGATGGCCGGCGGCGACAGGGGCGGCGACGCGGGCCTACCCGGCGTATCCCCCGACGAAGTCGGCCCATGGAGGTCGATCCGCATCGCGTATGAGAAGGACGCAAGGCTTCCTGCCGACCAGATCTCCCACATGGGGGGCGGTTCCCGGACCCCGAACGCCTGCAGGTCGTACTGCTGCGGCACCGGTCTCGGCGTCGGCCTGGGCCTGGGGCTGGGGCTGGGGCTGGGCAGCCGGGTCGGCGCAACGGCAACCGATCCGACATCAGACGGGCCGGCCCCCCATGGCTTCACGATCGCGACAAGGACGGCGACGACCACGAGCACCAGGACCGGACCGATGTGGTGGTCGATCCGGGAGGGCGGACCACTGACCTTGCGGAGGTCGGACACGGCTGGACTGGTCAGTCCCCTCCGAGGTAGGCCGCTCGGACCGCCGGGTTCGCGAGCGAGCGCGTCTGCCTTGTCGGCGAGCACGATCTCGCCGGTCTGGAGGATGTAGCCGCGGTTGGCGATGGCGAGGGCCATCAGGGCATTCTGCTCGACCAGGAGCACCGTCGTGCCCTGCGCGTTGATCTCCTTGACGATGTCGAAGATCTGCTCGACGAGGATCGGCGCCAGTCCCATCGACGGCTCATCCAGCAGCAGCACCTTGGGCGCGGACATGAGCGACCGTCCGATGGCGAGCATCTGCTGTTCACCACCCGACAGGGTGCCGGCCTTCTGCGTCTCGCGCTCCTTGAGCCTGGGAAACAGACCGTAGACACGCTCGAAGTCGGCCTGGATGGCGGCCTTGTCCTTCCGGGCGAAGGCCCCCATGTCGAGGTTCTCCTGGACGGTCATCCGTCCGAAGACGCGCCGTCCTTCCGGGGACTGGCAGATGCCCAGCTCGACGATCTCGTGCGGCCGCCGGTGGTCGATGCGTTCACCGCGGAACTTGATCTCGCCCTGTCGCAGTCGGAGCTGACCGGAGATCGTCCGAAGCGTGGTCGACTTGCCGGCACCATTGGAGCCGATCAGGGTGACGACCTCGCCCTCCTCGACGTTCAGTGAGACGCCTCGGAGGGCATGGATCGCGCCGTAGTAGGTGTGGACATCGTTGAGTTCGAGGAGCGGCATCGGTCAGGACTCCCCTGCGGCGCCGCGACCGAGGTACGCCTCGATGACCCTGGGATTGGCGCGAACGTCGGCCGGTGACCCCTCGGCGATGACCTCGCCGTGGTCGAGGACCGTGATCCGATCACTGATGCCCATGACGACCCGCATGTCGTGCTCGATGAGCAGCACGGTCAGGCCGATCTCCGCGCGGAGCCGGCGGATGAAGTCGGTCATCTCGCGCGTCTCGCTGCTGTTCATGCCCGCCGTCGGCTCGTCGAGGAGGAGGAGTTTCGGCCGCGTGGCGAGAGCCCTCGCGATCTCGAGCCGACGCTGATCCCCGTACGGCAGGTTGCGAGCCCAGGTCTCCGATCGGGTATCGAGGTCGACGAGCTTCAGCAGCCCCATCGCCTCATCGACGGACCGCGCCTCCTCGCGGAGCATGCCGGGTGTCCGGAAGACCGAATCCCACCAGTGGCTCTTGAGGTGGACGTTCAATCCGACGCGAACGTTGTCCAGCGCGGACATCGTCCCGAACAGGCGGATGTTCTGGAAGGTGCGCCCGATCCCGAGCGCCGTCACCTGGTGCGGCTTGAGCGCCTTGGTCTTCTTGCCCGCGGTCGTCACGATCGGAGTGCCATCGAAGCTGATCTCGCCCGATGTCGGCACGTAGTAGCCGGTGATCATGTTGAAGAAGGTCGTCTTGCCGGCGCCGTTCGGCCCGATCAGTGACACGATCGACCCGCGCGGGATGTCGAAATCGACGTTGTTGACCGCCAGCAGGCCGCCGAACCGCTTGGTCACGCCCCTGGCCTTGACCAGCAAGGCAGTGTCGTGCAGCGTCCCGGTGTCGATGATCTCGGGGAGTTCGATCATCGTCATAGGTCGCGTGCCTCATCGGGGACTTCGACGTCGCGGGCGCCGGCACCGGTCTCGTCCTGGCCGGGTGGAGCGACGCTGACATTGTCGAGTTCCGGTGTGACGCCCATGGCACGATCGGCGTCGGCGAGCCCGTGGACGCCGAGTTCCGCCTCGCGCTGTCGACTGGGCAGGAAGCCCTGCGGTCGGAACCGCATCATCAGGACGAGGATCAAGCCGTAGATCAGGAAGTTGTATTCGGCGGGGTTGGGCAGGGTCGGCGCGACATCGCCGATGCGCTGGCCGATATAGGGCAGGAGGGTCTTGTCGAGATAGGTCATCGCGAAGGCGCCCAGGATGGCGCCCCAGATGTTCCCGATGCCGCCAAGGATGACCATGATGAGGACGAGGATCGAGATCGAGAAGTCGAAGAACTCGGAGGTCGAGGCCCCGAGGTACGAGGCCTGGTACGACCCCGCGACGCCGGCGAAGCTGGCACCGAGTGCGAATGCCAGGAGCTTCGTCCGGACCGTATTGACCCCCATCATCTCAGCCGCGGTCTCGTCCTCGCGGATGGCACCCCAGGCGCGGCCGATGCGGGACTTCTCGAGATTGCGAGCGACGACGATGGCGATGCCAAGCAGGAACATGCCGAGGTAGACCGCCATCGGTCCCGACCTCGCATCGAACACCCAGCCGAGGAACGGGAGGTAGGGCGGATCGATCGGGTTGATGCCCTGCACCCCGCCGGTCAGGTTCGCGCCCTGCACCGAGATGTTGATCGGCCCGAGCGTGAGCGAGAACGTCACGCTCGAGAGGTTCTGGAAGAACAGCGGCACGATCTCGCCGAAGCCAAGGGTCACGATGGCCAGGTAGTCGCCGCGGAGGCGCAGCGTCGGCGCGCCGAGGAGCGCCCCGGCGGTGGCGACCACGATGACCGCGACGACCACGATGATCCAGTACGGCACGTGGATGCCGGCTGCGCCGGGACCGACGTTGCCGAGGAACACGATGTTGACGCCCAGGGCCCCGAAGTGGGGCGAGGCGAGGAAGGCGGCCGTGTACGCACCGATCGCGTAGAACGCCACGTAGCCGAGGTCGAGGAGACCGGCGAACCCGACGACGATGTTCAGGCCGATGGCCATGATCGCGAAGATCATCATGAACGTCGCGACCGTGTCATCGGGGAACGGCAGCGGGATGACGTTCCGGCTGAATCCGGCGAGGTAGTAGTGGCCGATGAGCGGGTACAGGATGATGACGGCGACCAGGATCGTCAGTCCGAGCGTCCGCCCCCGTTTTCGTCGGAGGGACGCCCGGTACCGGCCGGGCCACGCCGCAGCGGACGACCCGAGGTATCGAAGCCAGCCGCCGACCCCGGGGGCGATATTGTCGGCCGCGGCGCTCATGCCCGGTCCGCCAGTTGCTGGCCCAGCAGGCCGGTCGGCTTGAACACCAGGATCGCGATGAGGACCCCGAACACGATCGCCTGCGTCCAGTTCGGGGACAGGTAGCGGTCACTCAAGGCATTGATCTCGCCGATGATGATGGCGCCCAGCACGGCACCCTGGAGGTTGCCGATCCCGCCGAGGACCGCCGCCGTGAACGAGTTCAGGCCGAACCGGAAGCCGAGTGTATACACCGTGTAGTTGCCGTACAGGATCTGCGCCATGCCGGCCGCCCCGGCCAGGGCCCCGCCGATGATGAAGGTCAGGGCGATCGTCCGATTGACGTCCACGCCCATGAGGCCGGCGGTGTCCGGATCCTGGGCGGTCGCCCGCATCGCACGGCCCTGGCGGGTCCGGTTGACGAAGAGCGACAGCGCGATGAGCAATGGCACCGTGACCACCGCGACGAAGACCTGGGCGATCGTGATCGTGATCGATGTGATCCCGAACGGCTCAAGCAGATTGGTGGTCGGGAAGACGCTGTCGATCGTCCGCTGATAGGCGCCGCCCCAGATCAGCCCGATGTTCTGGAGGACGTAGCTCATGCCGATGGCGGAGATGAGGGGGGCCAGCTTGGGCGCATGCCGCAGCGGGCGATAGGCGACCCGCTCGATGGCCGCGTTCAACACGGCCATCGAGACCATGCAGAGCGCCAGGATCATGAGGATGTCGAAGATCTTGACCGGCGTCGGGGTGTCGACGGTGATCGGGAAGATCGCCCATCCACCACTGCTCGTCGGCGCGATCAGGAAGAACGCCAGCATCGAGCCGAGCATGAAGACGTCGCCGTGGGCGAAGTTGATCAGCTCGATGATGCCGTAGACCAGGGTGTAGCCGAGCGCGACCAACGCGAAGATGAGGCCGTTCGCGAGGCCGATGATGAGGACCTGGATGAGTTGGTCCATGCGGCTGGATCCTCAGGGCGGTGCGAGGAGGAGCGGACGCGCGGATGGGCCAGGATGCGGCTCGGGGCGGGCCGTGGGCCCGCCCCGATGTGCGCTGGTGAGGTCAGGCGACCTCGTTACTTGGTTGCGGTGATGACGCCCTTGTATTCGGGCGGCCAGGCGGTGTTGACCTTGTAGCTGGAGATGACGCCACCCTTGGCATCGCCGTTCGCGTCGAAGGTGACCGTCCCGATGACGGTGTTGAGACCGCTCGTGCCCATGACGGCCTTGAGGACCGCCAGGCGATCGTTGGTGCCGGCCGCGGTCAGGGCCGCGAGTGCGACCTGCGCGGAGGCCTTGGCCATCGCAGTGTAGAACGGAGGCTGCGCGTTGGCGTTGGCCGCCGCCCACGCGGCCGCCCACGTCTTGCCATCGGCCTGGAGCTGGCTGACGTCGACGCCGCCGAAGGTCAGCAGGGTGCCGTTGCCGGCCGCGCCCGTGCCGTCGTACCACGACTTCTCGTTGACGCCGTCAGGCCCGACCATCTGGATGTTCGGGTTCGTGGCCTTGATGTCCTTCCAGAGCTTGGCCGTGCCGTTGCCGGTGATCGCACCGACGAACACGACGTCCGCGCCGGAGTCCTTGACCTTCTGGGCCAGGGCCGCGAAGTCGGTCGCCTTGGGGTCGTAGCTCTCGGACGATCCGTTCGCGCTGACCACGGTGCCGCCGACCTTGCCGAAGTGCTGGGCCCACGCCCGACCGATGCCCTGACCGTAGGTCTGGCCGTCGTCGATGACGTACGCCTTCTTGAAGCCGAGCGAGAGCGCCCATTCGGACGACGCCGCACCCTGGTTGTCATCCGTGTTGATGACGCGGGCGTAGTTGCGGTAGCCGCCCGGGAAGTACGAGTCAGGCTCGCCCTGGGCGGTCACGCCGTCGACCGCATGGGTCAGGCCGGGGTAGCTGTTGGCCGGGCTGAGCATGATCAGGCAGGCGCCGTTGAGGATCGGGATCGACAGCTTGGCCGCGCCCGAGTTGTAGGTCCCGATGTAGATCATCGCATCCGGGTCGTTGGCGGCCTTGTTCGCGTTCGAGGTCTCGACCGTGCCGTCCCAGTTGCCTTGCTTCGCCGCCGACGAGTCGTCGAGGCTGGTGTACTTGATGGTGAAGTTGCCGACCTTCTGGCCGTCGAGGGTCGCCTTGATCTCCGCGACCATGGACGTCGTCTGGGCGGTATTGGTGCCACCGAGCGGCAGGCTCGAGTAGACGTGGATCTCGCTCGAGCTGGCGCCCTTCTTGTTGGCGCAGGCCGCGGCCTTGGCCGGGTCTCCCTGGGTGCCGCCCGTCGCCGCACCCGATGCGGCGGCGCTGGTTGCGGCGCTCGGAGCGGCGCTCCCACCGCTGCTGCTGCACGCCGCGAACGCCAGCACGCTGACGGCCGCGAACGCACTTACCTTGACGAGTTTCATGCAATCTCCTCCAATGACACGGTCGAAACCGACCTGCCGTGTCCCGGTACGTGGCCCGCACGACCCCTCGTTGCCCTTCATCCGGCCTGGCCCTGGACCCTCCCAGGGGGCTGATCGCGGACGACGGTGCATGAACGAGTGGCGGTTGACGGGTCGCGCGTCCGGGCGGCGCGCAGGTGGCCGCCGAAGCGATGCCGTATATTACGCACCGGCGACCTGAATGCAACACCGGTCGGCCGCACCCTCAGCGCGTCGCGAGCGAGCCATCGTTCGCCGCAGACGAGCGGATCGCGGGCCCCGGTCGCGTCTCGGTCGAACCCGATCGAGGCAGATCGTCGCCGAACCCTGCGAGGTTGGACCCGTCGGCGTGGAATACCTGGTCCGAGCGGCCCGTGTCACGGACATCGATCGCGTCGTCGCGTTGAGCGGCGAGGCGATGGGGATGAGCCGTGGTGAGAGTCCGCTCGGCGCTGCCGATCTCATGCGCCAGCTGGTCTACCTGCCGCAGGCAAGCATCGTCGTCGCCGAGACGCAGCGCGTCGTCGTCGGTGGCGGGATCCTCGCCCTTCGGCCATCCGTCCGAGCCGGCGGTTTCGTCGGCACGGTCGATCTGCTGGTCGTCGACCACGCCTATGACGCCGATCGGATCTCCGAGGCGTTGCTGGAGGAACTCCTCAGGTCGGCCAGCAACAAGGGCTGCACCGTCGTCGAGGCCGAACGGCCGAGCGACGCAGCCGTCCTTGCGCGCTATCAGCGGATGGGCTTCGGGGAAGCCGGTCCGCGCATCCAACGATCCGTGGCCGCGGCGGGAGCCGCCGCGCGCCGCACCTCATGAACCGTCCCCGCCGAGCAGCGCGACCGCGCCGGCCGGGCGAACCCGTAATCCCAAGGAGTCACAGTGGGTAAGAACGTCGCCGTCTTCGTTGACGTCGCGAACATCTTCTATGCCGCCAAGGCAGCCGGCGTTGACATCGACTACGTCACGCTGCTGAAAGCGGCCTCCGCCGGGCGGGACCTCGTGCGCGCGTACGCGTACACGGGCCTCGATCCGGACAACGAGAACCAGCGCAACTTCCACGAGTTCCTGCGCCGGAGCAACTACAAGGTCGTCAGCAAGGACATCCGCAAGTACGGCGACGGCAAGGTCAAGGCGAACCTGGACATCGAGCTGGTCGTCGACATGATGAAGACCGCTCGAAACCTGGACATCGCCATCGTCGTGTCCGGCGACGGCGACTTCGCCCCGGCCATCCGGGCGGTCCAGGAGCAGGGTGTCCGCGTCGAGGTCATCAGCTTCCGCGGCAACACCAGCTCCGACCTCATCGAGGTCGCCGACCAGTTCACCGACATCGTCCAGCTGGCGCGCGTCGAGAAGGGTTCGCGATCCGGCCGCCGGGTCGCGGACGACGATGCTGATCTGTCGATGACCGAGGTCCCCGACAAGCAGACCGAGGGCACCGGGGTCGGGCGCGGGCGCGGCCGAGGTCGCGGACGCGGTCGTGACGCCGAACCGGTCGCCGCGACCAGCCGTGGCCGGACGCGGGTGCGTGCCGCCGCCGCCGAACCGGTCGCGGCCGCCGGACGGGCCGACGCGGGGGGTGCGCTCGTCGCGCTCCCCGGTGAGCGCCTGTCGCGCTCCGGCGGGTCGCTGTCCGAAGCCGACCTCGCAGCGGCCGAGGTCTTCACGCTCGACGATCTCGACGAGCCGGCCGCCGCCGGGAGCGCCGACGACATCGAGACCGGCGAGACGCTCGACGGAGCGGACGGCCGTCTCGATGAGCATGGCGAGCCCCGTCGACGGCGTCGCCGCGGTGGTCGTGGACGCGGTCGTGGCCGTGGTCGTGGCGAGGACGCCGCGGTCGATGGTGTCGCCCCGGGGTCCCCGGTCGGCGCTTCCACCACATCCGCCGACCGCGACGAGGACGAGGACGAGGACGCCGACGAGCTGATCGAGCCGGCGCCGAGGGTTCCGCGCTCGACGCCCTTCGGCTCGGTCTGGGATTCCCAGCTCGGGACGCCGGCCGCGTCATCGGCCGCGCCGCGGAGCCCGCTCGTCGATGAGGAGGATTTCGACGAGCCCGAGATCCCCGAGTACCTCATCGCCGAACAGCGCCGCAGCGGTAACCGCGGTGGTTCCGGCGGTGGACGGGGCGCCCGAGGCGGACGAGCCGCCTACCAATCCGCCATGGAGCGTGAGCGCTATGGCCGCGGTGGCGGAAGTGGTGGCGGTATCAACCGCTATCCCGACGTCAGCGGTCGCGCTCGCCAGAGCGCCCCGCCGCGTGACGATCGCGGGTATGGCCGCACGGACCGCGCCCCGGCACCCTCCGGGCCTCGCAACTCGAGCGAGCCATGGAGCGACGTCCCACCCGAGCTCGAAGCGATGCTCCGGGCCCAGGTGGCCGGGAAGCCGGCACCGACCCGTCAGGTCCCCGAGCGAAGTCCGCGTCCCCAGGGCGTCGACGAAGCGCCCGTGACCGAGGCGGCCACGCCGGCCGCGAAACCCCGGGCGACCCGCAAGCCGGCGGCCCGTGCCGCCGCGGCCCCGACCGGTGACGCGACGGACGCGGCGGCCACCGGGGTGGCGGCCAAGCCGGCCGCGAAGCCCCGGGCGACCCGGAAGCCGGCGGCCCGTGCCGCAGCGGCCCCGACCGGTGACGCGACGGACGCGGCAGCGACCGGGACCGCGAAGGCGGCTGCCAAGCCGCGGGCGACCCGCAAGCCGGCCGCGGCGAAGGCCGCGACGGCCGGCGACGCGCCGGCCGAGGCCCCGAAACGCCGCACGACGCGGAAGACGGCGCCGGCCGAGACCGCCTGACACCCCGTGGACGGCGCCCGGACCCGCGGTCAACCGACCGCGCTCGCGGCGATCGGGTCGATGATCCGGGGTCCGGCGCCGGGAGCCGTGCTCATGGTCGGGCCGGACGGCGTCGGCAAGACGACGCTCGCGCTCGACCTGGCGGCCGGCCTGCTCTGCACGGCCGAGCCCGCCGACCGCCGCCCGTGTCGGGCGTGTCGGGCGTGCCGGCTGGTCGACGCCGGGAACCATCCCGACCTGCATCGACTCGGTCCTGAGGGCCCGGGTGGTGGGGTCGGCATCGGCGGGCCGGAAGCGAAGTACCGCGGCGTCAGGGACCTCATCGTCGATCTGGCGCTGATGCCGGTCGAAGGGGGCGCCCGAGTCGCCGTGGTCGAGCGCGCCGACCGGCTGACCGAGGACGCGCAGGCGGCCCTGCTCAAGACGCTCGAGGAGCCGGCGGCCAGGGTCACGTTCGTGTTGTGCACCGACGGCGAGGAGCGGCTGCTGCCGACCGTGCGATCGCGCTGCTTCCGGATCCGACTCGGGTTGGTCGGTCCGCGTGACATCGAAACGATCGTCGCCGATCACGGCCTGGCGGACCCGCCCACGGCGGCACGACTCGGGCGCCTTGCCGGTGGGCGGCCCGGCATCGCCCTCGCGTACGCGCGTGCTCCCGAGGCGGTCCTCATCCGGGCCGAACTGACGCGAGTGCTGTTGGACCTGACCGACGCCCGGACGTCGGCGCGGCTCGTCATGGGGCGGGCCTGCATCCCGCGGGCCGTCGCATTGTCGGCGGCGCTGACAGCCGGCGATCCGGGCCGACCCACGGCAGGGCCGTCGCGGAAGCGCGGGGCGAAGCTCGCGCCTCCGCCCCCACCCACGCCGTCCACCGACGAGCCGACCGCCGACGACCGACGACGACGAGGATGACGCCGAGACCGCCCCCGGGCGCAAGCTGACGGCGGCCACCCGTCGCGCCGCGGTCGAGGTCCTCCTCGGCCTGTGGACGGACGTGGCACGCGGATCTCACTCTCGTCGGCGCCGGTGGCGCGCGGTCGGTCCACGACACGGTCCTGCTCGACGAACTCGCGGGCATCGCCTCGACGATCGAGCCGGGCGCGGCGTCGCGATTCCTGGAACGGTCGGCGCGGGCCGCGGAGCTGCTGGCCGCCAACGTCTCGCCGGAGCTGATCCTCGACTCGGTCGTCCTGGCCTGGCCGCGGCGCTCGGCGGTCGCCTGACCCGCACGGTCATGACGGAGGATCGGGGGCGCGTGCGCCTCGACGCCACCGTGATGGGTCGGGTACAGGGCGTCGGTTTCCGGTTCTTCGTCGTCCGCGAGGCGATGGCGCTCGAGTTGGCGGGCTGGGTCGCGAACACGCCCGATGGGTCCGTTCGCTGCGTGGCCGAGGGTCCACGCGGCGATCTGGAGGCGCTGCTCAGGCGGTTGCGCGAGGGTCCCCCGGCCGCGATCGTCGAGCGCGTCAGCACCGCCTGGATGCCCGCCACTGGCACGCTCGGCTCGTTCGGCGTGCGCAGTGGGTCCCACCCCGGTGACTGATCGCTGACACTTTCAGCGAACCTCGCCCGGACGGGTGGGCTATTCCGTCGCGATGCGGGGCGGCTCAGGCTTGGCCACCATGGACCCGAACTCTGCCTCGGAGGAGCTGCCAGCCCTGTATCGGGCGATCCTCGACCGCGTGGCCGAGCTCGAGGCGAGCGGCCAGCGGGCGGCGGCCAACCGGGTTCGTGCCCAGGCGACAAGGATCTACTCAAGGTCGTGGGATCAGCGCGCCAAACGGCGCATGGAAGACCTGCTCGCGAAGCAGGATGTCGACTTGCATGGCCAGTGGTCCCTCTCCCGAGGCCTGCGTCGGCGGTCCGTCCGCGCGACCTGACGACCCCGCCGCGCGGTTGCGGCGTAGGCTTTGGGCATGCCCGTAGAGACCATCGCTGCCGTCATCGAGCGCGCCCTCGACGTCTATGTCGCAACTGGGCGAACTTGGCGAGGACGTCGAGGATGAGTGGTCGTACGTGACGGACCTGGTCGACGCGTGGCGGGCGCGGCTCGAGGTGACGGTCGATGCCCGGGGCGGGGAGGCTGCGTCAGGGGAAGTCGTGACCGCCATCGACCGGATCATCGACGAGGTCGGCCGCATCTCCGATCCGCACCGTGCCATCGACTGGCTGTCGACCTTCCCGCAGGTCGTGCTGGTCGCGATGGGCGAGCGGCCGTGAGGTTCCAGGATGCCGCCCGTGACGCGCGGGCGGTCGTGTACGCCGGGGTCCAGGCCGACCCGCTCGTCGCGCGCGCCGCCGCGCTGCTCGCCGACGCGACGCTCGAGCAACGCCTCCTCGCCCGGGCCGTCATGAACGGCGAAACGACGGACGCCGACGGCTGGCGGGTCGCCTTCCCGACGCTGTTCGCGGCCTCAGCGGGCGACGCGGACAGCGCCTCCGAACGTTCCGAGGCGATCCTGACCGCATCGCTGGAGGTCGCCGATCGCGGGGAGGCCGTCAGGAGCCAGGTCCGAGGCGCCCTGGTCGAGGAGGTGACGGCGGTGCTGCTCGCTCGCCGTGTCACCGCCGCCGACGTTCGTCGCGAGCGGCGGATCCTGTTCGACGGTGTCCGCGCGGAGATCCACCCGTACGACGTGACGGTCGAGCGCCCCGGGGCCGGTGAGGCGTACGACTGCAAGTGGGGTGCCCGCGGGATCAACGCGGACGTGCTGCACCAACTCGACGACGCACGAGGTCACGCGGCCGATGAGGACGAGCGCCTCTCGGTCGCCCTCGTCGTCTTCGACGCGCGCCGGTCGTGCGAGGTCCGCCTGGACCGGCAGACCGCGCCGCACGACCAGACCGACCTCGTGACCATGGAGTCGCTGGACGAGCTGGCGCGGCGGCCCGGATGACGGACGGCAAGAAGGAGCCCGACACCTGTTCCGCCCCGTACCGCGTCCGGTTCGACGAAGCCGGGCCGGATGGCCTGATCAGGACATCCGTCCTGCTGCGATACACACAGGATCTCGCGTCCTTCCATTCGACCGCGCGCGGCTTCGGTCGCGCGTGGTACGCCGAGCAGGGACTTACCTGGCTGGTCCGGACCGCGGAGCTGGCCGTCGTCGAGGCGATCCCTGTCGGCGCGGAGCTCAACGGGACCACATGGGTCGTCGGCGGTCGGCGCGTCTGGGCCCGTCGGCTGACCGAGTTCCACGACACGACCGGTGCGCTCGCCGCCCGGGTCCTGATCGATTGGGTGCTGCTCGACGCGGGCATGTCGCCGACCCGGATCCCGCCGGTGTTCGACGTCGTCTTCGGCGCGCCGCCGACCGAGCTGAAGCTCGGGCGCGTCGACCTGGGAGCGGCGCCGCCCCACTCTGCGCGCCTCCCGTTCATCGTCCGCCCACAGGAGCTCGATCCGATGGACCACGTGAACAACGCGGTCTACGCGGACTGGTTGGACGAGGCGGTGATCGCGACCGGCGCAGCCTCGGCAGCTCGGGCGGTCCCGCGCGTGGTCCGGCTGGAGTACCTGCGCTCGGCCGAGCCATCGGAGGCGCTCATCGGAACGACCTGGCGCGACGCGGGCGGCTGGTCGTTCCAGCTGGCCGCCGCGACCGGGCCGGAACGGCTGCGGGCCAGGCTCGAGCCGGGTCGACCGTCGTGACGGCGGCGATACACTTCGAACCGACCGCCATCGCCGGCCGCCGCAGTCGCCGCGCGGAGCGCGATGGCCTGCGAGGGAGGTGGGTCCGTGGACGCGCGACACGCCCTGCGAGGGGTCGTCCCCCTGTTGGTCACTGCCGTGGTGCTGACGGCCTGCAGTAGCGGGACGAGCAGCTCGACCCCTGCGGCTGCGGCCTCGAAGCCGGCGACATCCGATCCTGCCGGCGCAAGCGCCGGGGGGAGCCCCGGGAACGGTGTCGACGACCTTCACGCCGTCGCGAAGGACTTCTCGTTCACGCTGGATCGGACGACCCTGCACCCGGGCAAACCGGGCGTCGACGCGTTCCTCAAGAACGAGGGCCAGGCCCCGCATACGCTCACGTTCTATTCGGATGCGGCATTCACGACGAAGATCCCGGGAGCCGACTCCGGACAGGTCCGACCCGGGGACCTCAGCGGGTTCCCCCTCAGCGTGCCGGACGGCGTGACGACTGTGTATTACCGCTGCGAGATCCACCCGACCCAGATGAAGGGCCAGCTGCCGGTCCAGTGACGCCGCATTCCTGAAGGAGAGGGTCGCGACCCCGAACTGGACATCTGGTATCGTCCATTTCGATGCCAGGATCGCGGACCAGTTCGTCGACCGAGCTCCTTCTCGACCTCGACCGTGACGACCCCTCGCCCTTGCATCACCAGGTCGAGCGGGAACTGCGCGCTGCGGTCCGATCCGGCCGGTTGCCGGGGGCATCGGCGCTGCCATCGACGCGTTCGTTGGCGGCCGCGCTCGGGGTCTCGCGCGGCATCGTCGTCGAGGCGTACGAACAGCTCGTCGCCGAGGGGTACCTGACCAGCCAACCGGGCGGCACGACCCGGGTCGCACGTGGAGCGTCCGCCGGACCGTCGCCGATGGCGATCCCGCCCTCGCGACCGGTCGACCGCATCTCCTTCGCCTACGGGCGACCGGACGTTACCCAGTTCCCACGCCAGGGGTGGCTCCGGTCGCTGCGGCACGTCCTCAACGAGGCACCCAGCGACCGGCTCAGCTACCTCGATGATCGCGGCGCACCCGAATTGCGTGCGGCCCTTGCGACGTACCTCAACCGGGTGCGTGGCACGGCAGCGGACGCGGACCGGATGGTCATCTGCAACGGGTTCGCCCAGGGCCTGGGGCTCGTGACGGAGTTGCTCAAGACGCATGGGGCGCGTCGGATCGCGCTCGAGGACCCGGGTCAGCGCGACGCGGTCCGGGCAGCCACGGCGGTCGGCCTCGAGATCGTCCCGATCCCGGTCGACGACGACGGTCTCGTGGTCGACGCGCTCGGGCGGGTCGATGCGGACGCCGTCGTCCTGACCCCGGCCCACCACTTCCCGACCGGCTCCGTGCTGTCGCCGGCTCGCCGGGCCGCGGTGGTGGCGTGGGCTGCGGCGGGCGATCGGCTCATCCTCGAGGACGACTACGACGCCGAGTTTCGCTACGACCGCGAACCCATCGGCGCGATCCATGGCCTGGCGCCCGAACGCGTCATCTACGCCGGGTCGGCCAGCAAGACCCTCGCGCCAGGGTTGCGTTTGGGTTGGCTCATCGTCCCGGCGCGGTTCGTCGAGGCGCTGGCCACACTCAAGACGGCGACCGACCGTGGGTCGCCGAGCCTCGAACAGTTGGCCTTCGCCGACTTCCTCTCGCGCGGTGACTTCGATCGTCACCTCCGACGGATGCGGCCGATCTATCGCGCACGGCGCGATGCATTGCTCGACGCCCTGCGTCGCCACCTGCCCGACCTCAGGCCCGTCGGCGCCTCGGCCGGACTCCACGTGGTGGCCTGGCTGCCGGCCGGGGTCGATGAGTCGGTCCTCGTCGCTCGTGCCGGCGAGCTGGGCGTCGGTGTCGACGGCGTCACGCCGTATCGCATCCAGCACGGCGACGCGCCGGCGGGACTCGTCTTCGGGTACGGCGCCGTCCATGAGTCGCAGATCGACGAGGGTGTCCGACTGGTGGCCGAGGCGCTGGCCTCCATCCGCACGACCGCTCGACCATGACCGCCCTGGAGTCCCGCACCAGCGATCGCACCGGTCTGCGACGCGCCGCGACGGTCGCCGTCGCGTTGCTGATGGTCACGGTCGCTGTCGTCGCCGCGCTGGCGGTCACGGGTCGTCTCGGCGGTGGCGTCCGCTGCGAGCCGCCACCGGCGGCCACGCCCTGCCTGCGCGTCCTGTTCATCGGCAACAGTTACACCTACGTCAACGATCTGCCGGCGACGTTCGCCGAGCTCGCCCGAGGCGGCGGTCATCCCGTCGAGACCGGCATGGAGGCCACCGGTGGGGCGACCCTGGCCGACCACGTGGCCGGGACGACCACCGCGGAGCTGCTCCGCTCGGCCCGCTGGGACACCGTCGTGCTCCAGGAGCAGAGCGAGATCCCATCGGTCGAACGACTCCGGGTCGCTGCCATGGACCCGGCGGCCCGAACGCTGGTCGGGCGGGTCCAGGCGAGTGGCGCGGATCCGATGTTCCTCGTCACCTGGGCGCACCGCGACGGGTGGCCGGAGAACGGCCTCCTCGGATACGGCCGGATGCAGGACGCACTCGACGCCGGCTACGCGACGATCGCGGCGGAACTCGGCGTGCCCCTGGCGCCGGTCGGCCAGGCCTGGGCCACCGTCCGATCGGTCGACCCCGGCCTGGACCTGTGGGATGTGGAAGGCATCCATCCGAGCCCGGCCGGCACCTACCTCGCGGCGTCGGTCCTGTACGCCGCGATGTTCCGCGAGAGCAGCGAGGCATCGACCTTCACGGCCGGACTGCCGTCGGAGGTGGCGCGTCTGCTCGGCAAGGAGGCCGCCAGGACGGTCCTCGCCGATCCGTCGAGGTGGGGGCTGCGATAGGGCGCCCGATGCGCAGGCTACGCCGCGGCCGCGTCCTTCGGCACGCCGACCAGGATCGGATTGTTCATCGGGTCCTGGCTCCACTCGTACCAACCGCCGTCATACACCGCGATCCGTGGCCAGCCCATCAGGTAGGCGTAGAACCAGGTCTCGGCGGCGCGCCAGCCCGTACCGCAATAGAAGGCGACCCACTTGTCGGCCGTGATGGCGGCATCGGCCCAGTTCGCCCCGATCTCCGGGTACGACCGCATCGTGTTGTCCACGTTGCGGTAGTGCTGCATGTGGTACGCGTCCGAGCCGCAGTTGCCCCAGACGTCGCCGGCGATCCGCCCGGCCGGCCCGATGTAGTTGTAGCCGCTCACCTCGCCGATGTGCTCGCGCCAGGTTCGCACGCTCACGAGCGCTGCGCCGTCGTTAGCCAGGATCTGCTTCGCCTCGTCGATGTCGACGAGGAGCTCGGGCCGTTCGGGGATCGCCAGACCGGAGGTCGCGACGGGCGTCGGCTCGCGAAGCGTCGTCTCGAGCGGATGTCCACCTCTCGCCCACCGGTCGTAGCCGCCGTCGAGCAGGCGGACGTCGTCGACGCCCGCGTACCGGAGGATGAGCGCGGCCCGACTCGCCGCGATCTGGCCTGCGCGTCGTCCCGGCCATTTCTCGTTGGCGTTCCCCTCCGTGTCCCGCCCGTACAGGACCACGGTCGTGTCCCTGGCGATCCCCAGGCGTCGCAGCGTCGCCTCGATCTCCTGCGGCGGGCGGCGGTTCCAGTCGGCTGGGTCCTCCAGCCAGTTCGTGTCGAGGTAGAGCGCACCGGGCAAGTGCCGTTCCTCGTATTCCTCGGGGACGCCGAAGTTGACGTGGAAGAGGAGGAACAAATCGCCATCGAACGTCGCCGGCCGACCGCCGTCGATCAGGTCACGGAGCCACTCGGGGTAGACCAGGGCCTGGTGGTTCGGTAGCCGCTCGACCGACCGCTCCGGGTCGGCGGCCCAGGCGCCGAAGCCCGGTTCGAAGATCCGGACGTGGTGGGGACCCTCGCTCGACAGCCACGACGCGAACGTGGCGGCGTCCCAGTCGCCGTCGCCATAGACGGCAACGGGTCGGCCCGCGCCGATCCCCTTCGTGGAGAGGAGTCGACGAAGCTCAACGGCGTCGATCGTGCCGAGCCACTCGACCGGGAAGGCGACGGCGCCCGGGATGTGCCCACCCCGCGCCTCGCCACGGAGCGCCCAACCGTTGAAGGCGGCGGTCGAGCGAACGTCGACGACCACGTGGTCGGGATCGGTCAGCAGGTCGCCCAGCTCATCGATGGTGAGGGTCGGTGGCGAGTCTACGGTCGCGACTCTGGTGTCATTCGGTCGTGCCATCGGGTGCGTCCTTTCGGGTGACGATACTGCGCTTGTGGGCAAACAAAAAGCCCCTGCAACGAGCAGGGGCCGGGGTGACGAGGCGCCGCGGGCTATGCGGACCGAACGCTCAGCGACACCACCTGCCCAGCTCGGGACAGGAGCGACAGGTACAGGCGCAGGCGATCCGCATCGTGGGGTTCATGGTTGGGCGGCACTCTAGCAGCGACCCGCGCGGCGACGCAACCCGTTACGGCGACGGGTCGGGATCACCCGACAGACCGACGACGCTCGTCCACAGACGGCGACGGTCGGCTGCGCTGACGCGCGTCCAGGGCACGCGGTCGAACGGCCGTGGGCGCCGGTCAACGAAGAGCCGGCCGGTGGCACGGCCGGCGGCCTCCCGGGCCGTGGCCAGCCAGACGATGGTGTCAACGCCCTCCGCGGGCGACCGCAGCAGCGGGCGCATGGCGCGGTAGAAGCCCGGCAGGGTCTCCGCGAGCCCGGGCGTGTCGGCCCACCCCGGATGCATCGCGTTCACGACGACACCCGATCCGGCCAGGCGGCGAGCCCACTCGCGAGCCAGCGTCGTCTGCGCCCGCTTGGCGCGGGCATAGGCCCGGGGGCCGGTATATGGCGCGCCCTTCGCTTCGAGATCGTCAAGGTCGAGGGCCTGGGTGTACATGCCACCCGAGGTGACCGCGATGACGCGTGCCCCATCCGTCCGGCGGAGGAGCGGGAGGAGTCCCGCCACGAGCGCGAACGGCCCGACGACCAACACGGCCAGCGTCGCTTCGATGCCATCGGGGCCCTCGACCCGCTCCGGGTAGATCGCACCGGCGTTGTCGATGAGGACGTCCAGGCGAGACTCGGTTCGCAGGATCCGCTTCACCGCTGCGCCCACGGAGACCAACGACCCCATGTCGGCGACCACGATCGGGAAACGGTCCGTCCCGTGCGCTGCCACCAAATCGTCACGGACCCGACGAAGCCGCTCCTCGCTCCGGCCGACGAGGATCACCCGCGCCCCGAGGGAGGCGAGGGCGTCGGTCGCCGCGCGGCCCAGCCCGGACGTCGGACCGGTCACGAGGACCGTCCGTCCCGCCAGCGCATCCGGTCGGGGCGACGTCCAGCCGAACAGGCGGCGCCGGATCAGCGGACCAAGGCGGGTGAAGCTGGGCACGACCGCCACCTCGAGGGCGGTGTCGACGATGGCACGTGGATCCACGGGACTCCTTGGACAAGCCATTGACAAAACGTCTTTCGGTGCGCAATCATGGCACAAACACTTGACAAAGCATAGACACGTCGGGTCGGGTACGGATACGCCGGCAATGGCGCCCGGGTCCACCCATCGGAGCAGCAGCATGGCCACTCTCAAGGAGCGGATCGAGACCGCCCTGCCCATCGATGAAGCGTTCGCCTTCGTCGCCGACTTCGCCAATTCGAGCCGCTGGGACCCGGGTGTCGCCACTTCCGAGCGACTCGATGAGGGCCCCGTGGGGATCGGGGCCCGCTATCGGCTCGGCATCCGCATGCGCGGACGCGTCGCCTCGATGGAGTACCGGATCAGCGCGTTCGAGCCACCGCACCGCGTCGAGTTGGTCGGCCAAGGCTCGGGGATATCGGCCGTTGACGACATCCGGTTCGAAGCGACCGAGTTCGGAACCCGGATCGAGTACCTCGCCGATATCCGGCTTCGCGGCGCCCTGCGGCTGATCGAACCCTTCGCGGGAGGGGCGTTCGCCCGGATCGCCCGGGGCGCTCGCGACGGCATGCAGCGCACCCTCGACGAGCGGGCCATCGCCGCAGGTGGGGACGCGACGTGAAGATCGCCATCATCGGAGCGGGCATCAGCGGATTGACCGCGGCCTACGCGCTGCGTCACGGTCACGACGTCACGATCTTCGAAGGCCATCGCCAGCTCGGTGGGCATACCAGCACTGTCGCGATAGAGACCGAGGGCGGTCCCGTTCCGGTCGACACCGGCTTCATCGTCTACAACGAACGCACGTACCCACGTTTCGTCGGCCTCCTCGCGGAGCTCGGTGTCGAGACGCAGCCGAGCGACATGTCGCTCGGATCCGCCTGCCGGTCGTGCGGTGTCGCGTTCAGCTCCAGGGGCGCCGGGGGCTTCTTCGCCGACCCCTCGACCGTCGCACGCCCGATCCACTTGCGGATGTTCACGGACATCGTCCGGTTCTACCGGGATGCCCGCGCGACCCTCGACGGGGTCGAGTCCAGCCGGGCGACCCTCGGCGAGTGGCTTGCCGAACGAGGGTACCGTCGCGGCTTCCGTGATCACTTCCTGATCCCGATCACCTCGGCCGTATGGTCGACAGCGTCCGGTCGCATCCTCGATTTCCCGGTCGACTACCTCCTGCAATTCCTCGACAACCATGGCTTGATCGGGTTCCGACGTTCGCTCCAGTGGCGCACGGTCCGTGGTGGCGGGCAGGCGTACGTGGCGAGGATCGCCGACGCGCTGCCCGCCGGCGCCGTCCGGGCGGGAGTGCCGGTCGTCGCGGTCGACCGCGACCCCTTCGGCGCCACCGTGCGCACGGGGGACGGAGCCTCGGACCGGTTCGACGAGGTCATCCTCGCGGTTCACGCCGATGACGCGCTCCGTCTGCTCCGGGACGCCGACACGCGCGAGCGAGCGGTCCTGGGGGCGTTCGAATACTCCACGAACCAGGTCGTGCTTCACACGGACGAGGGCATCCTCCCAGCGCGTCGCGCTGCCTGGGGGTCGTGGAACATCGACACGGCGGACTGCCGGCGACCGGGCGAGGCCCTGACGATGACCTACCACATGAACCGGCTGCAGTCGATCGGCGGGACCGTCGAGTACTGCGTCTCGGTCAACCCGTCGACGCCGATCCGCCCCGAGCGGGTCATCGTCGAACGCGCTTTCAGTCACCCGCTCTACACGTTCGGGACGCTTGCCGCGCAGGACGGGCTCCGAGCCCTCCAGGGACATCGCCGCACGTGGTTCGCGGGCGCGCACCTGGGCTATGGATTCCACGAGGACGGCTGCCGTTCGGGCTACGAGGTCGCCGAGCTGCTCGACATGACCGCGAAGGAGCAGGCGGCATGAACTCGCATCTGCTGGAAGGGGTCGTCCGCCATCGGCGCGCTCGACCGTTCGTCTACGCCCTCGAGCACTCGGTCTATTACTTCGCGCTCGACCTGTCGGAACTGGACGCGGTCGCCGGTCGCTCCCGGATGGTGAGTCGAAACCGGCGGAACATCGTCATGTTCCGGGACGCGGACCATCTGCCGAAGCCCGCGACCGACCTCGACGCCGACATCCGGACGCACCTCGGCGAGCACGGCATCGACACCGCCGGCTGGCGGGTGACCCTCGTCACCAACCTGCGGGTCCTCGGGTACGCGTTCAATCCTGCCAGTTTCTACCTGTGCCGGGACGCCTCCGGCGTCCTCCAGGTGGTCGTCGTCGAGGTCCACAACACGTTCGGCCAGCGACACCTCTACACGCTCCGCGGTGGAGGCGGCGACGGCGCCGCGTTCGCCGCGTCGATGGACAAGCGCTTCTATGTCTCGCCGTTCATCGACATGACGGGGCGCTACACGGTCAATGTCCGAGACGAGCCGACGGGACTGCGGATCGCCATCGCCGAGCGCCAGGATGGGCAGCTCGTGCTGAGCACCAGCCTCGTCCTGGAGCGCCGCGCGCTGACCGATCGGATGCTCGCCCGGATGCTCCTGCGACATCCGCTGGTCACCCACAAGACGTTCGTCATGATCCACTGGCACGCGCTCCGCCTGCGGCTCCTTGGCGCGCGGTTCCGGCGCCGACCGGCGGTCGCCTGATGAGCGACACGTCCTTCGCCGCCCAGGTGACCGGCCGACGCGGCCCGCTGCTCGAACGAGCCGCTCGCCGGATCGTGCTGGCGACGGGCCGGCGCATCCGGGTGGGGCAGCTTACGATCGTCACGGCCGATGGGTCGCGCCGAACCTTCGGAACGCCGGGTTCCGCACCGACGGCGGAGATCCGGATCCACGATACGGCCGGGGTCGTGCGCATGTTCTTCGGTGGCGAGACCGGCGCCGGCGAGGCCTACATGGCTGGTCATTGGAGCAGCCCCGACCTGGCTGGTCTTCTGCGTCTCGCGGCGCTCAATCGCGAGGCGCTCGCCCTGTCGGCGGGCTGGTGGCACGTGCCGCTCCAGCTCCGAAGGACCCTCGCGCATCGAACGCGACGCAACACCGTCGGCGGCAGCCGGCGGAACATCGCGGCGCACTACGACCTCGGCAACGGCTTCTATCGCCTGTTCCTGGATGAATCGATGACGTATTCGAGCGCCGTCTTCGCCACGCCGGACCAGTCGCTCGCCGACGCCCAGCGCAACAAGTACCGGACGATGGCCGAGGGTGCGGGATTGGCGCCGGGGATGCACGTCCTCGAGATCGGCACCGGCTGGGGTGGCTTCGCGCTATACGCGGCGGGAGAGATCGGCTGTCGGGTCACGACGATCACCATCTCGCGGGAACAGCACGCGCTGGCAACGGAGCGGCTTCGGGCCGCCGGGCTCGACCACCTCGTGCGGGTCGAGCTCAGGGACTACCGGGCGGTCGAAGGCACCTACGACGGGATCGTGTCGATCGAGATGCTCGAGGCCGTCGGCGCGGAGTACCTGCCAACCTTCTTCGAAGTGTGTGATCGGGCGCTCGTCACCGGCGGGCGCTTGAGTCTCCAATCGATCACGTTCCCGGACGTCGCCTACGAGGCGCAGCGCCGCGGGGCGAACTGGATCCAGACGTACATCTTCCCGGGCGGCCTGCTGCCGTCGCTGGCGGAGATCGAACGGGCGACCCGGCAGACGAACCTGCTCCTGACAGGGAGCCGGGACATCGGCGCCCACTACGTGCGGACGCTGGCGGCGTGGCGGACGCGGTTCCTCGCGGAGCTCGACGCCGTCCGAGCGATGGGGTTCGACGAACGGTTCATCCGGATGTGGGAGTACTACCTCGCGCTCAGTGAGGCGGGCTTCGCCACCGGACTCGTCCAGGACCAGCAGATCGTGCTGGAGAAGCGTCGCGGCATCGCCTGACCCGGCCGGGTCTGGGCCGGCGCTGCGTCCCCCAGGTTCAGCCGGGGCTGCGGCTGCCGAGCGCGCCGCGGAGGGCGTCGACGGCAGATGACAGGTCGTCCGGCAGTCGGACCGAGTCCTCATCGGCCGATCCGTCCGGGGCCGACCGGCCGCCGTAGGCGATGACCAGCCCGGGACGTGCCGCCCGGAGCGCGACCGAAACCCGTCGCGCCGGATCGACATCCGCCGGGGTGACGACCCCGATGACCGCGGCCCGGGCACGCGTCTGGCGCGCCGCTTCGATCCAGTCCTGGACGGGGAGGTCCGGACCGAGATACAGGATCGGCAACCCCGATCGTCGTGCGGCGATGCCGAACGTCAGCGCGCCGAGTTCATGCCGGGCGCCTGGCGGCAGGCCCACGAGCACCACATCGCGCTCGTGGGCAGACCGACCGGCCGCCAGGAAGGCCATGCCGAGGCGTCGCAGCACCGCGTGGCTGGCGGCATGCTCGGCCGCGACGTCGACGCGGCCGGACGCCCAGGCGTCACCGAGGGCGGCGAGGGCCGGCATGACGAGGTCGGTCGCGACGGACTCGAACGTGCCGCGAGCGAACATCTCGTCGAGGACCGTCTCGATCCGCGACGCATCGAGCGCCGCGGCGGCGTCCACGAACCGGTCGGGGAGGTCGTTCGTGGAGTCGGCGTTCCGGCCACGCATCGGAGTTCCGGTGTTGATGAGCCGGAGCGCGTCGTCGTCCGCGGTGCGGAGGCTGGCCGCTGCCGCGTTCGGCGACCAGCCATCATCCACCAGGCGGCGCATCGCACGGAGTCGCGCGATGGCCGCATCGTCATAGAGCCGATAGCCCGAGGCGGTCCGGGTCGGTCCGACGATCCCGTAGCGGCGTTCCCAGGCACGCAGCAGGGCGACCGGGATTCCCGTGCGGCTGGCGGCCTGGCCGATCGTGTACATGGTATGTACAAGCTTAGTCGAGACCCGGCACGACCGGGGCGATGAAGCGTGTGTCGACCCGGCGCCGCGCCTGCGACACCGGGTCGACCGGTCTAGGTCAATCCGCCAGGCGTTGCCAGGTCGGCATCCCCGCATCGGTCCATGGGGCCTGATGCTCGGCTCCACCCGCGGGGTCGATGAGCCACGTCCTGACGTAGTAGTTGTGGTTGACCACGAGCACGGTCCCGTCCGGGGACCAACGGTAGGCGGCCGCCGCGCCGCCGATCGTCGGCCTGGTCGCGACCGCGCCGCCGCCGCCGTCGGGGCCGGTGACGTTGAGGTGCCACGTCTGATCGGCAGCCATGTCGACGTACGCGAGACGTCGTCCGTCCGGCGAGAACTCGGCCGCCACCGTCTCGGCGGCGCCGGCGCCTGGCTCGATCGTGGCGATCTCGACCCCCTCCGGAGTCAGGATCCGAACGAGCATGAAGTCGAAACCGCCACGCCCGTGCTGGGTCACGATGCGGTCGCCGGAGGGCGACCAGTGGGTGTGTGCGTAGTCGTAGCCGTGGCCGTCGGCGGGCGTGATGGCCTTCACCTCGGACCCGTCCGGACGCACCAGGAAGAGCCCGACGTGGACTCCCGTGGCCGCTTCACGACCGCCCCACAGGTCCTGGTAACCGGATCCGGGCAGGAGGCCCGGATCCTTCGACCCTACGACCAGTAGTTGCCGTCCGTCCGGTGGACGCCACTGCGGCCCCCCGACGGACACGTCGAGCGGGATCCGCTTGGCGCCTGCCCCATCGGTCCGGGCGATCCAAAGGCTCGATACCCCACCTTCGGTGGAGGTGAACGCCACGGATGAACCATCCGGGGACCACGCGGCGTCATGGATGTTCGGGAGCGGGTCGTCCGTGAGGCGCCTCGGCTGGCCGCCCGCCACGTCGATAGCGTAGAGCGACACACCGCCTTCGCTCTCTCGCACGAACGACAGGCGAGTGCCGTCGAGTGCGAAGGTCGGGTCTCGGTCAGGGGTCGGGCCGCCGACGAGCACCCTGGTCGTACCCGTGGTCGGATCGACGAGGACGATGTCGCCGGCTGCTGGTTCGAACGTCGTCAGGTCGATCTGGGTCGCTGGAGAGACCATCGCGATCAGGCCATTTCTGGCGGTGCCGAACGGCGCCGGGACGTGGCGCTGTGCCCCGGCGATGAGCAGGGCGCCTGTGAGGAGGGCGACGAGGAGAAGACCGACGAGCGCGATCATCCGCAGCGGCATCTGCCGCCCGGCGACCGTAGGAGCTCGTGCTGGGACGTCCATCGGGAGCCACCTTTCGGGGAACCACGCGGGCCGCTGGCGTGCGCGAGCGGTCCGCGCGAGGAGGTCGTCGACGTAGTCGGGCGTCGTCGGTTGACCGGCCGCCTCGAGCCAGACGGTGAGGTCGCGCTCGGAGTACGAACGGGTGGTCATGCGAGGCGCCCTTCCCGGACCGTGTCGGTCGTCGCCGTCTCGGGCCCGACGACCACGCGCATCGCGGCCAGGGCTCGGCTGAGGCGAGACTTCGCGGTCCCGAGCGGGATGCCCATCACCGACGCGGCGTCGGGCAGTGACATCCCCAGGTAGTAGTGGAGGACGACGATGGCCCGATGCTCGACATCGAGACGCGCGAATGCGCGCTCCAGCTGGTCGCGGTCGGCGACCGAACTGGCCGGGTCGGGGTCGCCGCCACGGACGACGGGTTGGAGCTCGACCTCGATCGGCCGGCGTCGTCGCCGGCGAACCGCATCGAGACAGGCGTTGACGAGCAATCGGCGGAGCCAGGCGTCGAACCGCAACGGGTCGCGGAGTCGCGGCAGATCGCGCCAGGCACGGAAGAGGGCGTCCTGGACCACGTCTCGCGCGAGTTCGTGGTCCCCGACGATCAGTCGGGCGATCGCGTCCAGCCTGGCGACCGACGCGCCGACGAGCAACGCGAAGGCGTCATGATCGCCATTCCGTGCTCGCTCGACGAGTTCTGGCTGGTCCACGGGCGGAGGGCCCTCTCGGCTATCGCGACCACAATGGTCGCGCTGCCCGTCAATGGCGTCAGTCGAGAGGGAATCGTTCCATTCGAGGGACATTCGAGTGATGGAGTTGCGCTAGGCTGCGCGACCAGCTGAGTGGGGGCCGCTTTCAGGACATGCGATCGGACAGGGGAACCCGGTGACGGCCTACGCAGAGTTCCGACTGCGGATCGAGCGAGGCACGTCGAAACGCGCCTATCGCGTGCAGGCCAGTGGGCCTGGCGGCGAGGAGGAGGGCGTCTTCCGCGCGCCGTTCAGCGACACCGCGCTCGAGAACTTCGTGCTCAAGGTCGGCCGGACCCGGCGGGGCGTCCGACGTATCGAGTCGCCCGAGATGGAGCAGGCGAAGGCCTTTGGCGGGGAGTTGTTCGGGGCCGTCATGGACGGCAAGGTCGGCGAGCTGTATCGATCCTCGTTCACCGAGGCGCGGGCGGCCGGCCAGGGCTTGCGCGTGACGCTGTCCCTCACCGACGTGCCCGAGCTGGGCGGCATCCCGTGGGAATACCTGTACGACGACCCCTCGTTCCTGTCGATCTCGACGTGGACGCCGGTCGTTCGCTACCTCGACCTGCCCAAGCCTCGGCGCGCGCTGGAGGTCCAGCTTCCGCTCCGGATCCTCGGCGTCGTGAGTGCCCCGATCGGTGCCGAGGTCCTCGACACCGACGCCGAGCGCGCCAGGCTGGAGGCGGCGCTCAAGCCGCTGAAAGATGCCGGCGCCGTTTCCATCGAGTGGTTGGAGGAGGCGACCCTCCTCGCCCTCACGCGCAAGCTCCGGCCCGACACCTTCCACATCCTCCACTACATCGGACACGGCGGGTTCGATGACAGCAGCGGAGAAGGCGCCCTGCTCCTCGAGGACGAGACCGGTCACAGCGTCGCCGTCAGCGGCGACCAACTCGGCACGATCCTCCAGGACAAGATGTCGCTGCGGCTGGTCGTCCTCAACTCCTGCGAGGGCGCCCGCAGCTCGGTCAGCGACCCGTTCTCGGGCGTGGCCACGGGTCTCGTCCAACACGAGATCCCGGCGGTCATCGGGATGCAGTTCGAGATCACCGATCGCGCTGCGGTCCTGTTCGCGGGTGAGTTCTATTCGATGCTCGCGGAGGGCCAACCGGTCGACTCGGCGATCACCGAGGCGCGGCTCGCGATCTACGCCGACCACAACGATGTCGAATGGGGCACACCGGTCCTGTTCATGCGTGTCGCGGACGGTCGGCTGTTCGACATCGCCGACGCGGCCGCGCTGCCTCGCCCTGACCCAGCGGACCTTCCGGCCGCGGCCAAGGCGACGGTCACGATCGCGACCATC
Source organism: uncultured Chloroflexia bacterium (assembly GCA_963833705.1). GTDB lineage: Bacteria > Chloroflexota > Limnocylindria > Limnocylindrales > CSP1-4 > SPCO01. Next base: position 174,415 of record CAWHYQ010000003.1, read on the forward strand.
GCCCAGGACGTGATCCCCGGACCGCCCGCGGGCGAAGCGTCCGAACATGCCGAGGGCGACACGACCGAGGGGCCAGTCGAGGCGGAGGCAACGGCTGCGGCCGCGACCAGAACCGCCGCGGACACAGGGGTCGGCGACGCGTCAGTTGCGGCCGTACCACTGGTCGCCGGTGCCCCCGCGTCGCCGGCGGCGGCCGTCTCCGGTGTCCCGCCGACCTCGGTGGAACCGGTCGCGGTCCAGCCCGGATCGTCAGGCGGCTCAGTGCCGCCGCCGACCGTGACCACGAAGGGCGCCGGTAGTGGCGCGTCGGGCTTCCGCTGGCCGCTCGTTGCCGTTGGCGTGGTGGCCCTGGCCCTGCTGCTGTTCGCGGGCCGACTGCTGTTGGCTGGTGGCCCGTCGCCGTCTCCGTCCTCCACCACGCCAGCCTTCGTCCCGAGTCCGTCCCAGGCCCCGCCGTCGACCGGACCCGTCACCCCGTCGCCGACGGCGACGTCGTCGGGCCAGGCATCCGCCTCTGCACCGGTGGTGCCGCCCCCGACGCCGGTCCCCACTTCCCCGGGCATCCTCTTCTACAGGAACGAACCACCCGAGGCGGCGTCCGCAGCCAACACACAGCTCTACCTTCTTCAGGACCTTGGCGCGGACCCCGTCCGTTTGACGACGAAAGGGTTCAAGGACACGTTCCCCGTCTGGTCCCCGGACCACACGCAGATCGCATTCACACGCGCCGTGCCGATCACAGGGACACGCCTCACGACTCGGCAGATCTACGTCTGCACCCCCAGCCCACGGATCCTGGCGGAGGGCATCTGCGATGGGGATGCCTCAAAGCCGTTGCTGGGCTTCAACCAGAACAATGACGACTCGTTCCCGGCGTGGTCGAAGAACGGCGAGATCGCATTCACCCGGGTTGTTGGTGGACGGTATTCGATCCGAGTGAAGAAGCCCAACGAGGCTTCGTCAAAGGAGCTTCTCCCGGGCGAGCTCAAGAACATCCCACCCATCCTCAGGGGGCCCGCGTGGTCGCCTGATGGGACCGTGCTTGTGCTCTTCGGTGGAACCGCGAGCAAGGTCAGAGGCGTGGCGACCGACTACGACCTGCTCTTCGTGCGAGCCAATGGATCTGGGTATCAGCGTCTCGACCACCTGTCATCGGAGACGGAAGCCGCCTCGGAGTTCAACCCGAACTGGTCCCCCACCAAACCGGCACTCGTGTTCGTTCGGGATGATGGTCTGCGCGGTTGCGGCAATACCGAGATCTACACGCTCGACTATCCTGGCTCGACGGTTCCCGAGCGGCTGACGACGAACAACGTTCAAGACGGCAATCCGGTTTGGTCACCCGATGGGTCGATGATCGCGTTCTATGAGGCAACCGCCAAGACTTGCCCCACCTCGGAGACGCAATTCGACCTCTTGTTGATGGGCAAGGCCGGGGGGATCCCTCAGCCCCTTCTGCCGGCAACCTTCGACGGCCGGAACCTCGACCCCAACTGGCGGTGACCACCGCGCGCTAGCATCCGGCGATGCAGCCGATCGTCGTGGACCTCTACAGCGACACCGTGACCAAGCCCACGGCCGCGATGCGCCGAGCCATGAGCGAGGCCGAGGTCGGCGACGAGCAGCTGTACGAGGATCCGACGGTCAACCGGCTCCAGGACACCGTCGCCGAACTCCTCGGCAAGGAGGCGGCGCTCTTCTTGCCGTCCGGCACGATGTGCAACCAGATCGCGATCCGGGTGCACTGCCGGCGCGGCGACGAGATGATCGCCCACCGCACGGCGCACCCGATCCACTTCGAAGTCGGTGGCGCGGCCGCGCTCGGGGGCGTCAATGTCCGCGCGCTCGATGGCCCGCGCGGTCAGTACGATGCGGAGGAGGCGACCGCGGCGATCCGCCCGCTCTGGCGCGAGATGCCTCGGACCTCGCTGCTCTGGGTCGAGCAGACGAGCAACCTGGGTGGCGGCGCCATCTGGCCGCTCGAGTGCATCCGCTCGGTGACCGATGTCGCGCACGGCGCCGGGCTCAAGACCCACCTCGACGGCGCGCGATTGTTCAATGCCGTCGTCGCCACAGGGATCCCGGCCAGCAACTTCGCGGCGCCATTCGACTCCGCCTGGATCGACTTCAGCAAGGGCCTCGGGGCGCCGATCGGGGCGGCGATCGCGGGCTCACGGGCGTTCATCGACGACGCCTGGCGGTACAAGCAACAGATGGGCGGCGCGATGCGCCAGGCCGGGATCATCGCCGCCGGCGGGCTGTATGCGCTTGAGCATCACATCGATCGACTCGCGGAGGACCACGTCAACGCCAGGCGGCTGGCGGCGGGCCTGGCGGCGCTCCCGGGCGTCAGCGTCGACCTCGATAACGTGGACACGAACATCGTCTACGCGGAACTCACCGGTCCGCTCGACGCGGCAGCGGCCCTTGAAGCCTTGCGGGCCCACGGCGTTCGCCTCAGCGGCCTCGGGCCACGGACCCTTCGAGCGGTGACGCATCTCGACGTCGACGCGGCCGGGATCGAGCGCGCTCTCGAGGCCGCGCGGATCGTCTTCGAGCGGGTCTGAGGGTCAGGCGACAGAGGGGCGCGACGTCGGCGGGGTCCGGGACCTGGCGTGCACGGGATCGAGGGTTGCGCCCGGTACCGTCGAAGTCATATGCTCGGGCCCGACGCGCCCTCCCGCGCGCAACCCCGCTCCGACGCTCACGCCGTCGGCTCGACCGGGGCAAAGGGGACTTCGGCCTCGGGAGCTTGGTCACCGGGTCCTTCCGGCGATCGCGGCGCAGCGTGGGTGCGTAGCGGCCGCTCGCGAGGGAACCGAACCGTGACTACCGACAAGTCGCTCAAGCGCCGCGTTCGCGCGCGCATGGCCAAGACCGGCGAGCACTACACGGCGGCGCGTCGCCAGGTCCTGGCCAAGGCTCCGGAGGTTGCACCCGCGTCGACGGAGGAGTCGTCAGCCGCACCCGCGTCGACCGTCGAAGCGACCGCCCCGACGCACTTCCGTGGCGACCGGACCGTCTCCGACGAGATCCTGGTGCAGCGGACCGGTCGCACCTGGGGCGCATGGTTCGCCCTCCTCGATGCATGGGGTGCCGCCGATCGACCGCACCCCGAGATCGCTCGCTGGTTGAGCACCGAGCATGGCGTCCCGGACTGGTGGACGCAGGAGGTGACCGTCGGGTACGAGATGGCCATCGGTCGTCGTCGTCCAGGGGAACGGCCCGATGGGTTCTCGGTCACCGCCTCGAAGACGGTCGCCGTCCCCGTCGAACGACTCTACGAGGCGTTCCTCGACGAGGGCCTGCGCGGACGGTGGCTGTCCGACGCTTCACTCCGGCTGCGGACCGCCACGCCGCCTCGCACGGCGCGGTTCGACTGGGAGGACGGCTCCTCGCGTCTCGCGATCGGCTTCACGGCCAAGGGCGAGTCACGCAGCGTCGTGGCGATCCAGCATGAGCGCCTCCCGGACGCGGAGGCCGCCGAGCGGATGAAGGCCTTCTGGCGCGAGCGGGTCCAGGCGCTCCAGGAACTGCTGGAGGCCAAAGCGAACGACCAAGCCGTCCGGTCGGAACCGGACATCCAGTAGGGGCGTCTGCGCGGGAATGGACCGTCCCGTGATCATCGGCATCGCATTGCTCCTGACCTGCACGCTCGCCTCCTGTGCGCCCGTGCATTCGCCGTCAAGCGGACCTACGTCCACGACGACAGGGCGTGCGGTGGCCGGCCCCGTCTGTCCCGTCGAGCGGACCCCGCCGGACCCAGCCTGCGCACCCCGACCGGTCGCCGGAGCCTCGTTCGTCATCACCGGCGCGGATGGCCGCGAAGTCGCGCGGACGACGAGCGATCCCGACGGCCGCTGGACGCTCGATCTCCCGCCAGGCGCGTATACGCTCACGCCGCAACCTGTCGTCGGTCTCCTTGGCACGGCGTCGCCGATGCCGTTCACCGTCAGCGCCTCCGGGCCGACGGTGGTCGCCGACGTGATGTATGACACCGGCATCCGCTGATCACGTGGGCGACGGATCGCCGGTCAACCCGCCAAGGGCTTCAGCAGGCTGTACTCGCCGTTGTAGCGGACGCCGAGGCAGTTGTTGAACAGGTTCAGCATGTTGATGAATCCGATGAGGAACGTCAGTTCGACCAGTTCCGGGTCGGTGAAGTGCTCATGCAACTGCTGCGCCAGCCGCTCCGGGATGGCGTTGGAGTCCGCCATCGCCGCGCGGGTGTAGTCGATGGCGATGCGTTCGCGCGGCACGAGTGACTCGACGTGCTCGATCGCGACGAGCGGCTCCCGCACGATGTCCGAGATGTCCACGAGATCGCAGTGCGACTCCGTGCAGAACTGGCATTCGTTGGTCTTCGAGGCCGTGATGATCACCAGTTCCTTGACCCGCCGTTCGAGCAACCCACCCGGATAGACGCAGTCCCCGAAACCCGCGAACCCGCGCAGGAGCTCCGGTCGCAGGCACATCGCCTGGATCATCTCGACCGGCGGTCGACCGCGCTCCCAGAGGCCGCGGCTTTCATCGAAGGACGGATCGTCCTTCACGGCCTCGAACGCGGACTGGATCTGCTCGGGACTGACGGTGACGCGCACGGACGGCTCTCCTTGGGGCTGGGCTATCGGGCGGTGACCGGCTCGCTGACGTTGCGCCCGGCCGAGACCGGCAGGGCGGGTTCGGGAAGCTCCGCTGCGGCTGCCGCCGCACGCGCGACCACGTCCGCCTCGATCAACGGCGCCAGGGCAGCGAGGCCGTCCTGATACCCGCCCAGGATCATCGAGACCTCCTCGAGTTTCGCGCGATCCTTCGCCGTCGACGGTCGCAGGATGTTGACGGTGTACTCCGTCCCGCTCCCGTCGGGGGTTGCCACGAAGACCTCGGTCCGCGTGAACTTGGGGACACCGGGCATCGGGATCTGGAACCGGGTCGTGAGGACCTCCGGCGGACGCCAGACGAGCACCTCCTCGACGATCGCATCGCGTCCATGAACGCAATGGTTCGTCGTCCCGACGCCGCGCCGCCCACCTGACGAATCCTCATCGATCGCGGTGACGCCACGCTGCCATTGGAGGCGACGAGCAGGCGACGTGATCCACTCCCAGGAAACCGCCGGTGGCCCCGGGTAGACCATCGTGATCGAGAAGGCGGCCTCGGACGCACCGACGATCAGCCCCGAACCCGCCTCGGCCGCCTGCCACACGGCCTCGAGGTCGCGGACCCAGCCGGTCACTTCGCCGACGAACTCGTAGGTCTCACGATGCTCGATCAACCCGGCGGCCGCGGGATCGGGCAGGCCCATCACGCGGACGCACTCTTCGGTGTACAGCGCGTAGGCGCCGATGCCGAGCTCGGCCTGCACATTGTTCTTGAGCAGCCGGTGGACGACGATCACGTCGCGACCGACGAGCTCTTCGCGCCCGGCCATGCGTTGTCGGGCGATCGGGCCGTGGTGGACGACGAACTTGAGGTCGAGCCTCGGGATCAGGGTGCATGCGTTGCAGTCGCACTGCGATGCCTGGCCGATGTCGCGCAGACGCCGGCGGAATGCGACATAGCAGTGCTCGATCGTGTCCTGGAGCGCTGACCCATCGACCACGTCGGTCACGACATATGCGAAGGCGGCGTCGCCCTCCAGCTTGGCCAGCCGGAACGTGGGGCGAAGCGCCCGGACGACCGCGTCGGTGAGGTCGGCGAGGATGTCTTGCGCGTGGTCGAGTTCCACGCCCGCGAGATAGCTGGTGTATCCGCTGATGTCGGCGAGGACCAGGCAGGCGGCTTCCGGGCGGTCGTGCATGACGTTCCCTTGCGGCGCTGAGCGACAGGGAGCGAGCATACGCTCGGAGGCGACTAGGAGAACGAGCAAGCATCTGCGAGACTGCGATCCATGCAGGATCAGCTGGAACAGCCCTTCGATCGCTACGAGGATGACGTTCGCGCGGCCCCCGTCGACGACGGGCGACTCGAGCTGATCGTGCGGCGACCAGCTCACGATGAGCGGGAGATCGTCGACGAGGCTCGCCTCGATCCGGACCTCGGTCTTGTCGGCGACCTGTGGGCCGCTCAGGACCTGCGCTCGACGCCGATCTTCCTGGCCGCCCAGCTCACGCTGATCAGCACACGCGTCCTGGCGGCGATCGAGCCGGACCGCGCGCGCTGGCCTTTGGCCGGCGACCAGTTGTACGTGGACTTCGACCTCAGCGTCGATAACCTGCCGGCTGGCACGCGCCTCGCCATCGGTTCGGCGATCATCGAAGTCAGCGACACGCCGCACACCGGATGTGCCAGGTTCAGCGCCCGCTTCGGTGGGGACGCCGTGCGCTGGGTCAACTCTCCTACGGGTCGCGAGTACCGGATGCGCGGCCTGAATGCCCGCATCCTGAAGGCCGGTACGGTTCGGGTCGGCGACCGCGTCCGGAAGGTCTAGGACGCCGGATCGCGGTCGTAGAGACGTCGCGCCCAGAGGTAGCCGGCGACCGAGATCCCGATGCACCAGCCGACGGCGAGGAGGCCGCTATTGCCGATCGGCGTGCCGAGCAGGAGGCCCCGAACTGTCTCGATGATCGGCGTGAAGGGCTGGTTCTGGGCGAACCAGCTGAGACCATCCGGCATCGTATCCGTCGGGACGAAGGCGCTGCTCAGGAAGGGCAGGAGGACCAGGAAGATCGGGAGGTTGCTCGCAGTCTCCACGTCCCGTGGCCACATGCCCAGGGCGACCGAGAACCACGAAACGGCCAGGGCGGCGAGGGCGAGGAGACCCGCCGCTGCGATCCACTCGGCCGGACCCGTCGTCGGCCGGAAGCCGATCAACAGGGCCACGATCATCACGATGCCGAGCGCCAACAGCGTCTGGATGACGCTGCCGACGACGTGGCCGGTAAGGACGGACGTCCGCCCGATGGCCATCGTGCGGAATCGGTCGATGATCCCTTCGGTCATGTCCATCGCGATCGAGAGCGCCGTGCCTTGGGCAGCGCCGGCCACGGTGACCAGCAGGACGCCCGGCAGGACGTAGGCGGTGTATTCGGCTCGTCCACCGGCCACGCCGCCCAGACCGGCCCCGAGCGTTCCGCCCAGGACGAACACGAAGAGCAGCAGGAAGACGACCGGGATGCCGGCGATGAAGAAGGTCAACGATGGGTAGCGGCGCATCCGGCGCAGGTTGCGCCGCAGCATCGTCGCGGAGTCGACCAGGACAAGTGGGTACGCGTTCATCAGACAGCCGCCTTCTCGTGAGTGGTATCGCCCGTCAGCGACAGGAAGACGTCGTCGAGATCGGGGGTCTCGACCGACAGCCCGGCAACCTCGATAGAGCCTGCGTCGAGCCTGTCAAGGAGGGCTCGCAATGAGCCGACGCCGCCATCGCTCGCGATCTGCAGGGTGAGGGCCTCGTTGTCGCGGGACGCGTCCTCGAACGTCCGGGCTGCCCGGTCGAGCTCGGCGAGATCGGAGAACGAGAGTCGGATGTGACCACCTGAGACCAACCGCTTCAGCTCGTCGGCCGTCCCCTGAGCGACCAGGACCCCGTGGTCGAGGACGGCGATCCGATGCGCGAGTTGGTCGGCTTCGGCGAGGTCCTGTGTCGTCAGGAAGATCGTCACGCCGCCCGCGACGAGGTCTCGCACGGTCTGCCACATCACTCGGCGGCTGCGCGGATCGAGCCCCGCGGTGGGCTCGTCGAGGAAGATGATCCGAGGGTCGCCGATCAGGGTCATGGCCAGATCGAGGCGCCGCTTCATGCCTCCGGAGTAGGTCGCCACAGGCTTCTTTGCCGCATCGACCAGGTCGAAGCGCCGAAGCAGCTCATCGACTCGTCGACGGCCCTCGCTCTTGTCGTGGTGCCGCAGGTCGGCCATCAGCTGGAGGTTCTCTTCGCCGGTGAAGAGCTTGTCGACCGCAGAGAACTGGCCCGTGACGCCGATGACCGCCCGGACCGCGCCGGGCTCGCGGGCGATGTCGTGGCCGGCGATCCGGACCTCGCCGCCGTCGGCGGCGATCAGCGTTGACAGGATCCGGACCATGGTCGTCTTGCCGGCGCCGTTGGGCCCGAGCAGGGCGAAGACCGTCCCCTCGGCGACCTCGAGGTCGATGCCGTCGAGGACGACCTGCTGACCGAATGACTTGCGCAGCCCGGTCGTGCGGATGGCGACCCGGGACTCGGTGGTGGTCATGCCACGCCTCCTTGAACGTCGGCGGCGCGACGACCGGAATCAGATGTCGAGGTCCTCCACGGGCGGCAGCTGGACCGAGCCGGCGAGCCTGTCGTAGAACGGCGCCGGGATCTGCTCGCGAAGCTCGTCGAGTGATGCGAAGACCTCGAGGGTCGACTCCCCTGGGACATTCCCGTAGCTGATGTTGCCGATCCCGAGATAGCCGCGCCAGCCGGCCGGCTTGCCCTCGGCGTCGAGAACGCTGAAGTCGGGACTCCGTTCGATGTGGAGGACGAACTTGCCCGTCCGACCGCGGTAGACACGGAAGGTTTCGACACGGCTGTACGACGTATTGACCCACTCGCCGAGAAGGGTGCCGGTGAATCGGACCTTGCGACCCTTGCCGGGCCCGACCCGAACGATGATCTCGTCGAACCCTTCTCGCTTGCCCTCCTCGATGTCGACATAGCGACGAAGGGCAGCGGCGATCGCCGCCGAGAGGTTGTCGCCGGCGAGCTCCTGCGCGCGCTGATACAGGGGGAGGTCTCCATCGGAGACATAGATCGTCTTGTTCGGCACCACGACATCGTAACTCCCATCGAAGCGAGGTAGATATACGTACGAGTATACGTATATACCAGGAAAGTGCAAGGGGCTGCTCAGTCGTTGACTGGGGTCCGCCTCTGACCTTGGGTCACGCACCCGAAAGGAGACGGACCTCGACGATCCGGTCGACAGGGAAGTCGGCCTGCCGATTGACGGCCTCGACGGCGTTCGAACTGCGAGCCTCGAAGACCGACAGGCAGGTCTCTTCACCCGGTACGAAGAGGGTGAGCACGTGCCGGACGTCACGCCCGCTCGCCTCCGATACTCGGCCGGTCGCGGCATCGATCGCGGCGAGGGTGGTTGACGGCACGTATCGCTCGACGAGGAAATAGCGCCGACGGGGTTGCGCCATGGGTCCAACGTAGGCGACCCTGCCGAACCGGACATCCGTGGAACCACGCAACTTTCGCCGCCACGGCGACGGGGGCGAGCGTCAGGTCGCAGGCGGCTGCACGGCGGCGGTGATCGCCGCGGCGAGCTGGTTGCGTGAGCGCACCCCGAGCTTCCGGTAGGCCGCGGACAGCTGGCTCTCGACCGTCCTGGTCGAGATGACCAACTCGGCCGCGATCTCACGGTTCGTGCGGCCGGCCGCCGCCAGTCCGGCGACGCGGAGTTCTGACGGCGTCAGGTCCCAGGTGGACGGGGCTCGACCGGCGATCCGCCTGAGCTCGTCATCCGCTCGTGCCCGCCAGGCGGTCGCCCCGAGCCGCTCGAAGATGGCGCGGGCTGCCGTCAGGTCGGCCCGCGCGGCCCCTTGCTTCCCGGCTCGGCGCCTGGCCTGACCGCGGCAGAACAGCGTCCGGCCCTGCTCGAACGGCATCGGGTCCAGCCCGCCATGGTTGGCGAGGCTTCGGTCGAACCACGCGACGGCCTCGTCGGGCCGACCTCGGGCGGCGCACACCAGGCCTCGGCCGCGGGCCGCGACGGCCAGGATCCATGGCGCGGGGACCCGCTCGGCCGGCCCTTCGAGCCTGTCACGCAGGACCCGTTCGGCCAGGTCCAGCTCGCCGGCGAGGACGGCGGCCTCGACCAGGTCGCCGTCGAACCGGAAGACCGTGGGCAGGATGACCTGCAGGGCCGTCGCGTGCTCGAGCGCCGCGACCAGGTGACCAAGCGCCGCGACCGGATCCGGCACGGACAGCTCGATGAAACCGAGCATGGCCCGGAAGATCGCGGCCTCCCACCGGTCGCCCGCCGCCTCCTCCCGCTCGACGGCCTCGAGCCCGATGACCCGGGCGGCATCGAGCTGCCCCTCCCAGGCCAGGATCCGGCCCCAGGCCATCATCGCGCGGTGGCGCCAGGCCTCCTCGCCCTTGCTCGACGAGGTCCAGGCATTCCTTCGCGTGCCGCCGGGCCGCCTCCCAGTCGCCGGTGAGCTGCTCGAGCACCGACATCGACTGGAGGATCGGCGGGAGCAGCCCCACCTCTCCGCGCTCTGTCAGCCGGCGGTACTCGGCCGCGTCGAGCCGGAGTGCGTCCTCGAACCGACTCACGCGGGAGAGCCAGCGCGAGGCGAGCTCGCGAGCGCGTCGGGCAACGAAGGAATCGCCGGTGTCGGTCAGGAGCGCCAGGGCACGATCCACGTCCTCCCAAGCGATCCGCTCGCAGGCCAGAAGCCAGGCGTAGGCACGCTCCAGCAGGGCACAGGCGTACAGGTCCGGATCCGGAGTCCCGGGTCGTCCGCTCGAGGATCTCGATGGCGGCGAACGCGCTCCGTCCGCCGACCAACGGGTCGTTGTCGGCCAGGCCCGCGATGTGGGCGTGGACCGAGGCCTCCAGCAGATCGTCGTGCTCGGTGTGCTCCAGGGCTTCGATCAGCAGTGGCGATGGCGTCCACCGGCCGTTCCACGTAGACGATCTCGCCAAGGGCGAGCAGGGCCTCCGCGCGGCGCCTTCCGGTGGGGGTCGCCGCGAGCACCTCGCGCAGGATCGCCTCCGCGCGGCCTGGATCCCCTGCGCGCACCAACGGCCCGGCGGCCGCCATCATCAGGACGGTCCAGCGGTCCGGCTCAGGCGCCAACGCCGCACCTTGGCTGAACAGGGCGCCAGCGATCGCCGGCGCTCCGCGACCGAGGGCGATCTGGGCGGCATCGGCAAGTGCGTCGGAGGCTCCGGCATCCGGTCCGTCGACGGCTCCCGCCATGAGGAGCGCTCGCTCGACCGGATCGTCGGTCTCCTCGGCGATGGCAAGGCGGAGCGCCCGTCGCTCGGCCGGAGGGGCGTCGGCATCGGCCGTCGAGCCGAACAGCGGGTGCGCCGTCCGCAGTCCGCCACCCTCGGCCACGAGAACGCCCATTCGACACGCCTCGTCGACGCCCGCTCGGGCCTCGTCCCCGAGCACCCGATCGAGGAGGCCGAGCGTGGGGGCCGAGGCGGTGGCGACGACGACCAGGCGCGCGTCGCGCCGCCTGGCTCAGGCCGGCGAGACGGTCCCTGACCAGCGGGACTGCCTGGGGAGGCACCGGAAACGGTTCGTCCGGCGCCGGGGCGAGGCCGCGAGCGACGAGGGACCGGCTGAGTTCGAGGGCGACGAACGGATTGCCGCCAGACGCGGCATGGATCCGAACCAATAGGGGGCGCGCGTGGACGGATCCCTGCCGTGCGCGGATCAGGCGACCGAGGGCGCCCACCGACAGCGGCCCGACGTCGATGCGCACCGTGCGCTCGGCTTGGGCCGGGCGCCGGGTCGCGCCCGCTCCCGGGCAACGACGTTCGCTGTGCGAACACGAGCGTGAGCGCGCTCGCGCGCCAGGCGTCTCGCGGCGAATGCGATCGCCTCGCGGCTTGCCGCATCGCACCATTGCAGGTCGTCGATCGCGACGACCAATGGCCGCTCGTTGGCCAGGGCACGGAGGACGTCAAGGACCGCGAGCCCCACCGTGCCCGGGTCGATCGAGGCTCCTCCTCCATCGACGCGCGCGAGTGCGGTGTCCAATGCCCGACGCCTGGGACCGCTCAGCCGAGCGATCTCGGGCCTCGGTGACAGGACCGTCGAACAGCGCGGCGAGCGCGGCGAAGGCCAGCTCTCGCTCGGCCTCGCTCGCACGCCACGACGAGCACCTGGTCGCCGCGCGCTGCGGCGCGTTCGATGGCGAACGCCCAGAGCGTGCTCTTGCCGATGCCGGCTTCGCCTTCGATGACCAGCGACCAGGGCGGCTCGGCATCGAGCACGCGCTCGACCGTCGCACGCTCCTCATCGCGCCCGATGATGTCGGGTGTCCGGGCGGCGCCGCAAGCGGATCGCCACGTGTCGCTTGCCTCGGGCTGGTTTTCCGTGGTTCCACGGATGCCTCTGGTTCCGCCGCCCGCGTACGGTAACGAAGCTTGGAGCGGCCTCGGACGGGAGTCATCGACGATGAAGGTGAACCAGCTTAACCGGCGCATCTCGGTCGTGTTCGCCGGCGCCATCCTCGCTGATCGGATGCTCAGGGTCCGGCGGCCCAGCGGCGGGCGGCTCGGCTAGTGCGGTGCCCTCGACGCGGCGAACCCTCGTCCGCCGGCCCGGTCGCCTCACCCTCCGGGAACGCGACGGCCGCGACCGGAAAGCGCGTCCCTCCCGCCGTCCGCCGGTGGTGGCTCGACCGGCCAGTCCGTGACCGACCTGGACCATCTCTCGAGCCTGCTGGGCCCGGGCGACTTCTCCGCCGCCGGGGTCGCCGGTGCCGGGACGCCGACGGTCAACAGCAGCGAGCCCGGCGCGGCCGCCGTCGTCTATGCCGGCAAGTCCGCTGGTACCGGAGGCATCGAGCTCGATGTCGTCGTCGGGAAGGACGGCAACGGGGATGAGCGACGTCTTCGAGTCGATGTCCGCGCCATTCCTCGACTTCGAAGCCAAGGGCAAGGCAGACCTGCCGATGGCCGACGACGCCAAGGTGCGGATCGACAACCCCCTCGACACCGGCGGCACATGGGCAGGGATCGCCGTCCGAAAGGGCCGACTCGTGTTCCTCATCGGCATCCCCGGCTCACCCGACGCCGAGGGGAAGCTCGTGAGCCTGGCGAAACTCGTCCTCGATCGGGCCGGAAGCCTCGAGTAGCGCCGCCTGGACCTGGCAAGACGCGTGGACGCAACCGACCGCATCGCGACCCAACGTCCACGGTGGAGGGCGGTCGGCCTGCGGTTCGTGTTGCTCGCCTCTCTGCTCGCGGCGTGCGCCACGGCCCCGGTCCCGTCGGCTGGCGCCTCCGGATCAGCATCGAGCAGCGAGCGGATCGGGTCCGGCGCACCTGCCGCGACGACGAGTACACCGTCCCTTGGCACGACCGAGTGCGGCGCCTCCGGGTACCCGTGTGACTGGGCTGACGTGTCGGCTGACGTCATCGACGCGACCGATCGGCTCACCGGCGAGGCACGCTCGCGGTTCGGGACCGGAGCGACGTTCGCCGCAGTCGCTGACTGGCTCCACGGGCAACCCAGTGTCGCCACTGTCGAGGTCGACGGCGACGCCCTTCGTTTTCGACCTGTCGGTGGGCGCCCGATGTGGATCGTCGCGGACGCGACCTTCCAAGGTCCGAAGCTGTCCGAACGAACGGGGATCCAGCTGGCGAGCACGACGATGCCGAAGGCGACCCCGCACGCAGCACCAGACGCGTTGGTCGGCGGCGACGTCGAGTCGAAGCGGGCGCTCGTCCTCTCTCCGTACTTCTGGCATTTCGATCCCTGGGATTCAGGGCCGCCGGTGGCGAGCGTGCTCGAAACCACGCGCGGCTACCAGGGTCACGTCACCCGACTGGCTAACGCCAAGGCGTTGGACCAAACGGTGGGTCTGGAGCAATTCGAACACTGGGACGACTACGACGTCGTCTTCGTCAGCAGCCACGGTGCCCGGATCTGCTCCGGGGGGAGTTGCCGCGCCGTGATCGCCGCGGGGGATCTGCCGGCCGGTAAGCCCCTCTCGTTCTATCAAGGGCGACTGGTGAAGGCTTCGGGCGTCGAGTTCGTGACGAACCCGGCCGGCACGACGACCGGCATGCTCGTGGGCGCCGACTTCTTCCGGATCCACTATCCCGACGGCCTCGAGGACACCCTCGTGATCATCGACGCCTGCCAAACGCTCGGTCCCACGACATCCGATATCGCCGATGTCCTTCGAGGGACGACCAGCGAGTACCTCGGCTGGAGCGAGACCGTCAACTCCGATGTCGCGACCGCGGCTTCGGTCGCCCTGATGAAGAAGCTCTCGGACGGCGTGACCGTCAAGCACGCCTACGAGAGCCTCGGCAGCTTGAAGAACGACCCGGCCACCGGCGCCCAGCTGACGCTCGCGGGCCGACCGGCGGGGGATCTGCGGATCCGGGAGATCGTCTCGTTCCGCGATGCGACCGGAGCGAGCCAGCTGCCTGACGGCGCGAAGATCGACGTTACCGGCACGCCAGGCGACGGCGCCCCGGACAAGGTGCCTTGGCACGTCATCGTCGCGGGGCTCGACTCGGAGGAAGCCGGCGCGACACCGCTCCACGTCACGATCGACGGCACGACCGCGAACCCCGTCATGGTCTCTTCCGGCCGCGAGGTCAAGCCAGGGGCCTGGCTCGTCGACGGCGACGTGCCGCTCACCAGGGATCTCGCCGTCGGCCAGGCACTGTCGATGCGCGCGTCGGTCGACCTCGTCGACACGGGCACGAGTACGACCGAGGTCAGCGTGACCGTCGCCGACGCCAAGCACGCCACCGACTGCGCCTCGCTGCTGCCCTCTGCCGACGTCCAGCGAGCGGTCGGCGTAGATATCGGCAAGCCGACCTCATTGAACGGATACAGCGCGCTCCAGCTCGCCTGCGTCTGGGAGGATGTGGCGTGGGAGCTGCAGGGTCAGGCGAAGAAGGCGCCGTTCCCGCCCACTGACGGCCAACTGGCCGGGATCCCCTGCGCCAGGTCGGGCCACCTGGGGACGACGATCTATTGTCTGAACGAGGACAAGGGCGTCGTCGGCGGATTCGTCTACACGAGCCGGTGGGGGTTCATCCTCGGGACGGCCAAGCTCTCGCTCGACCAGGTGGTGAACGGGATCATCCCGATCCTTGACCGGACCGCCAACTGACGGGAAGCCGTCTGGCTCGGCGGCTATGCTGCCGGGGTCCGGGCAGAGGCTATGCGTTCTGCCCCTCGCCGAGCGTCATGAACATGTGACGATCTCCCGGGCGGAGGCCCCCGCAGTGCTCGATGCGAAGCGCGACGCCGCATGGGACGCGGTCGTCGCCGTCGAGGTTGCGTCTGGCCAGCAGTTGTACGGGTACGCCCTGCGGTTGGGCGTCGACTCCGGGCGGGCGGCCGATCTGGTCCAGGAAGCCCTGATGCGCCTGTGGCGGGAGCTCGGGCAGGGCACGCCCATCGAATCGCGCGAGGCCTGGACGTTCAAGACGTTGTCACGCCTGGCGATGGACGAGCATCGACTCGATCGTCGCATCGCGGGACTCGTCGCCCGACTGGGGGACCGGACGGCACCCCACGTGATGGAGATCGAGTCCACGGAGCGGGTGGCCGTCTGGTCGCATGTCGACCGGCTGCCCGATCGCCAGCGCCAGGTGGTGTACCTGCGCTACCAGGCGGACCTGTCGTTCGACCAGATCGCGGAAGTCATGAGCATCACCCCGGGCGCGGCCAGAAGCCATGCCACCTTGGCGCTTCGGACGTTGCGAACCCGACTCGGCGTGGATGGAGCGGACGACTGATGGACGACTCGGCACTCCAGCGGAGTCTTCGGGCGCGACCGCCCGCCGACCCGATCTATCGGCCCCGCCTGGACGGCTCCGCCATCCCGCAGCGTGACCGCCGGACGCCTGTCCGCGCGGGCAGGCGAACGCCGTACCGCGGCGCTGCGCTGGCGCTGGCCGCCGTCGCCGTCGTGGGGCTGTCCGTGGGTGCGATCGCGTTGCTCGGTGGTTCGCGAGGGTCGGTGCCCTCGGTGAGCCCATCCCCTTCGTCGAGCTCATCGGTTTCGGCCAGCCCGTCCCCTTCAACGGCCACCTCGACGGCGCCCGACGGTTCCGGCGCATTCGCCCCGGGCCCGTCCCTCATCACCGGGCGCGTCGGGCACACGGCGACGCTGCTCCCGGACGGCCGATTGATCGTCATCGGCGGTGATGTCGGCCAGTCGCTGCCCGTGACCGCCTCGATCGAGTCGAGGGATCCCGGTTCAGGTTCATTCGGGCCGGGCGGGGCGCTCTCGATGGGGCGTGCGGGTCACACCGCGACCCTGCTGGCGGACGGCCACATCCTCGTCGTGGGTGGTGGTTCGGCCGAGACGTCCGATCCTGTCCCCGCGGAGGTGTTGGACCCGACGACAGGTGCTTCGGTGCAGCTCGGATCGCGCGGCCCACGTGGAGGGTCGACCGCCGCACGCTTGTCGGACGGCAGCGTGCTGATCATCGGTACCACTGAAGCGGACGGCAGCCGCGTCGGGGTCGATCGGTGGGACCCGGTCTCCAGGTCGTTCAGCCACGTCGGCTCGTTGAGTGGAGAGCGGGACGGCTATACGGCCACGGTGCTCCCCGACGGTCGGGTCCTCATCGTCGGTGGAAGTGGGGAGCCGCCGGTCACCTCGGCCGAGACCTGGGATCCGGTCGCGGGATCGTCCACAGCGACCGGATCACTCGAGACGGGCCGCTCGTGCCACACCGCGACGCTGCTGTCGGACGGTCGCGTCCTGGTCGTGGGCGGCGTGGGGCTGACGGAGAATCTCGCCTCGGCGGAGCTCTGGGATCCCGGCACGGGCATGTTCAGCCCGACAGGATCGATGGCCTCGGGCCGCGCGTGCCATACGGCGACCCTGCTCCATGACGGTCGCGTCCTTGTGGCCAGCGGGCTGGGCGCGCGGCCCGGGGCAGACGACCGATCCGCCGAACTGTGGGACCCGGTCTCCGGTTCGTTCGCCCCGGCCGGTTCGCTCACGACTGGCCGATACAACCACACCGCGACCCTTCTCGACGATGGCCGTGTCCTGATCGTCGGCGGTGTGCGCGGACGCGAGGTCCTGGCCTCTACCGAGGTCTGGGACCCGCGGGCGGAACCAACGCCGGGATTCCCAGACGCCTCGTCCGCACCGACGCCGCCCGCGGCTGCACAACCAGCCGAGCAGAGTGTCTCGCGCGTCTCGCTTCGCAACCACATGCTTGGGGCGCTGGAAGAACTGCGGCTCCTGTGGGTCGACCTCTCACTGGCGACGACCAAGGGAGCCACAGACCAGGAGGCGTTGCGGGAGCCGAGCAAGGGGTTGCGCCAGTGGGCCATCGACGAACAAGGATGGTCCGTCGACATGATGGGGACGGACGCCTCGGCGTGCCCCGAACTCGGGGCGTGGCAACGGGGCGCGGTCGGTCTGGACCTCGCCGCGACGGATGAATGGCGGCACGTCGCATCGGGCTCACCGGGCGATCTGGACGCGGTGCGCGCGTCGGTCGACGCCCTACTCTCCATAGCAGAAGGGATCGAGCGTCGCTTCTGTCAGACGGTCGGCGGCTGACGTCGCTACCGCGCCAGCCTTCGACCACCGACTCTCCCTCCAGACCAAGCGCGTTGGAGTGCACGCTCCTGCCCGCGCTTGAGTCACCATTCGCGTATGCACGTTTCCGCTCGACAGCTCAATCGAGCGACCCTCGCTCGGCAGCTCCTGCTGCGGCGTGAGCCATTCGACGTCGTGGACGCGGTCCATCGCGTCGTCGGCCTCCAGGCGCAGGAGCCTGTGTCCCCATACATCGCGCTCTGGGATCGGCTCGATCCGTTCGATCCCGCGGACCTCGACGCCGCCTTCGCCGAGCAGGCCGTGGTGAAGGCTCAGTTGATGCGGATCACGCTGCATGCCGTCGCCGCCGACGACTACCCGGCCTTCCATGAGGCGATGCTAGGGACCCTGCGTGCGGCCCGCCTGTACGACCGCCGATTCACGAGCGAGGGCGTCTCGATCGACGACACGGATGCCCTCCTCCCCGAACTGCTCGAGTTCACGGCGTCGCCCCGGATGAACACGGACGTGGAGCGCTGGCTCGATGAGCGCTTCGGAACGCCGAAACCGCGGATCTGGTGGGCCCTCCGCCAGTACGGGCCGTTCGTGCATGCCACGACCGGGGGCCCGTGGGCGTTCGGCGTTCGGCCCTACTACGTGGGAACGCGGAACCCGACGCGCCCGGGTGACGCGGCGGCCTCGGTGCGGTTCCTGGTTCGCCGATACCTCGAGGGCTTCGGGCCCGCGACGATGGCGGATATCGCCCAGTTCGGGACCCTGTACCGGCCGCCGGTACAGGAAGCGCTCGAGTCGCTCGGTGACGAGCTGGTCCGCTTCGGCGGTCCCGGCGCCGCGACCCTGTACGACATCCCCGATGGCCCGATGCCTGCGGAGGGCACGCCTGCGCCGCCGCGTCTCCTGCCGATGTGGGACAGCGTGCTCCTCGCGTACAAGGACCGGACCAGGATCGTGCCCCCCGAGTACCGCACCGCGGTCATGCGCAACAACGGTGATGTGCTACCGACGCTACTCGTCGACGGCTTCGTCGCCGGCGTCTGGCGTCCGGTCGATGAGGGCATCGAGGCCACCGCGTTCCATCGTCTCTCCGACGACGATTGGGCCGGCCTGGATGCCGAGGCCAAGGCGCTCATCGCATTTCTCGCCGATCGAGATCCGCGGATCTACCAGAGACGCTTCGCACATTGGTGGCACAAGCTTCCGGCGCCGGCGGAGGTGCGGGTGATCGGAACCTGACCAGGGATGGTCGGCCCCGCGGGCGTCAGTTCGAGGGCACTACCTGTGGGTCGTGCCCCAGGACACGTGGAGCGACTTCGGCTTCCTGAAGATCAGGCCGGTGGGCGACGTCGAACCAGGGTCCATCCGGACGTCCGGCCACCCGTCCAGCACCGCATCCAGTGCGGCCAGGGTCTCGAGCCTCGCAAGGTGGACACCGACACATGCGTGAGGGCCATAGGCGAAGGCGACGTGCGACTTCGAATCGGTCCGGGTGAGGTCGAATCGGTCCGGATCGGTGAAGGCCGCCGGATCGCGATTGGCCGCCGTCAGGGACACGATCACGAGGTCGCCCCGTCTGATGCGTGCTCCCTGCAGCTCCGTGTCCGCCGTCGCGTAGCGGTCCACGCGGGAGGCGGCGGGCTCCAGCCGCAATGATTCCTCGACCGCCCGGGCGCCCGAGGTCCGATCGCGCCGCACGGCATCCAGCTGCCTCGGGTCCGAGAGGAGGTGCCAGAACAACGAGGCGGTCATGCCCTCGCTCGTCTCGATGCCGCCGAACAGCATCACCGCGGCGTTCGACGCGATCTCGGCCGACGTGAGCGTATCGGTCGCCCCGGCCAACACGCCGCCGCCGCGCCCGACCGTTGCATCCACCGTCCGGGCGAGGTCGTCGACAGCCGCGCGCGCCGTCAGGCTCACCTGACCGCCGACGGAGACCTGATCGACCGCAGCGACGATCTGGTCGTACCACTCGAGCAACACCCCGGCGTCGGCATCGACAAGCTCGAGCGCGCTCGTGACCACGCTCACGGCCAGCGGCCCGGCAAGGTCGCGGCGGATCTCGGCCGTGCCCGACGGCGCCAGGGCCGCCACGAGGCGACGCGCGTCCTCCTGGATCCGTGCCGCGAAGCGGACCTTGGCTTCGGGCTTGAGGAAGACTCGCGCGAAGGGATCCCGATGGCGCGCGTGCTCGGCCCCATCGAGTGACAGCATGCTGGGACCCACCACCTGCGCTGTCGAGAACCGCGGGTCATCGACCGTGAAGCGTTCGGCGTCGCGCATCACCTCGATGCACAGGTCGCGGCGCGTCACGAGCCACCCGCCCAGGACCGGGACCCACGACACGGGCTCGCGTACCCGGAGGCGTGTCAGCGCAGCGTACGGGTCAGCGTCGAGTTGCTCGAGCGTCAGCGCCGCTCCGAGCGGGTACCGCCGATCCATCGATGTCACGAGCGCACCCATCTGGGACTGTTCCGATGGACGGATTGTCGCGCCTGTCAGGCGATCGGTGACAGCGTCACCCGACTGGGGATCGGCATCCGCGCTCGGGGCGACCTTCGGTGTCACGAATCAAGGCCGTCCAGCACTTCCTCGGACGAGCACGCCACGGCTACGGTTTGGGCCGGGAGGAGAGCCCCGTCGGCGGCGCAAACGCAACGCGCTTCCAGTGCTGCACCGCCATGGGCCTGCCCCTCGGACAGGAGACAGAACATGGATACGAACCGAAGGATGGCCGTCGTCGCGGGAATCGCGTTCATCATCGCGACCGTCGCGCAGCTAGTGGGTGTCGCGCTGGTGTCGCCGATCATCGCGGCACCCCTCGACCTCACCAAGATCTCGGCTCACGAGAACCAGCTCATTCTGGGAGCGTTCTTCCAGTTCACCGGGGCTCTTGCGTGTCCCGCGATCGCGATCGCGTTGTACCCGGTCCTGCGGAAGTACGGCGAGGGTCTGGCCCTTGGATCGGTCGGCTTCAGGACCATCGAAGGAACGCTTCACGTCCTCATCGCCTTGTGCCTGATGTCGCTGGTGACCCTGAGCCAGGAGGCCGCCAACGTCGCGACTGCAGGCCCAGCGGCCTTCCAGGTCCAGGCGGCGTTGGTGATGGCAGGGCGTGAATGGCTCGGCCCGTTGTCGGTGCTGACCTTCGGCATCGGGGCTCTCGCCTACTACTGGGTGTTCTATCGCTCGCGGCTCGTCCCTCGTTGGCTGTCCGCTTGGGGTCTTGTCGGCGTCGTCATGGTCACGGCGTCCGCCCTCCTGGTCATGTTCCAGGTCATCGATGCCTTCTCGACGCCCCAGATCGTCCTTGCGCTTCCTATCGCCGTCCAGGAGATGGTCCTGGCGGTGTGGCTGATCGCCAAGGGCTTCGACCGATCTGCCATCGCTGACGAGGCGGCGTGGGAGAGCTCGCGGCGGCGCGCCGCTGCGCGCACGGAGCCGGCGACCTAGGCACGCCTTCCAAGGACCGCCGGTGCCGAGCGGCCTCCGGGGCATGACCGCGGATCGTTGGGGCATGATGCGGCTCGGATGATCACCGCGACCCGGCCGGCCCTCGCCGAGCTCGTCACGCGCGCCCGCGCACTCATCGCCCCCGGGGAGCGGCGCCTGCTCGGGATCACAGGCCCTCCGGGGGCCGGCAAGTCGAAACTCGCGACGGCGATCTGCGAGGCCCTGGGCAACCTCGCGGTCGCCGTCCCGATGGATGGCTTCCACCTCTCGAACGATCAGCTCGACGCGCTCGGCCTTCGCGAGCGCAAGGGCGCCCCGGAGACCTTCGACGCCGCCGGCTACGTGGCGCTACTTCGCCGCCTAGGCGACGCGAGCGAGCCCGTGACCCTCGCGCCGGCCTTCCGGCGTGACCTCGACGCGGTCGTGCCCGATTCGATCGCGGTCCCTTCGGCCACGCCACTGGTCGTGACCGAGGGCAACTATCTGCTGCTGGACACCGGCCCCTGGCGGGATATCCGGCGCGTTCTCGACGAGATCTGGTACCTGCGATCCGACGAGGCCCGCGTCGATCGCCTCATCCACCGCCACATCGAGTCAGGGAAAGGGCCGGACCATGCCCGCGCATTCGTCCACGCGAGCGATGAGTCCAACGCACGAGTCATCGAAGCGACCGAAGCTCGGGCCGATCTGGTCATCATCGGCCTCCCCGCGCTTGCCTCGCCCGCGGCGGGCCCCGGGCCCAGCCTCTGACTGGGCGGAGGGAGCAGCATCCTCGAAGCTTGACAGGCAAGTAATCACTTGCCTATGCTGTCATCGTGGACGTGTTCAAGGCCCTAGCCGATCCCACCCGGCGGACCATCCTCGACGAGCTGACCGACCGCGACGGCCAGACCTTGTTCGAGCTCTGTGCGCGCCTGTTGATGAAACACGGGATCGACTCGACGCGCCAGGCCATCTCACAACACCTCGAGGTGCTCCAGGCCGCCGGTCTCGTTCGGGTCAAACGCGAAGGCCGGTACAAGTTCCACTACCTCGACAGCGCGCCGCTCAAGCAAATCACGGAACGGTGGCCGATTCGAGACTGAAAGGAGCGTTCGAATGCGGATCTATGTCACAAGCGTCTTCGTTGACGACCAGAGGAAGGCACTCGACTTCTACACCGACACCCTCGGCTTCGAGAAGAAGAGGGACGTCCCCCTCGGCGATGCCTCGTGGCTGACGGTCGTGTCGCCGGAACAGCCAGATGGAACCGAGCTCCTGCTCGAGCCATCCGGCCATCGAGCCGTCCAACCGTTCCAGAACGCCCTGGTCGAGGACGGGATCCCAGCCACGTCATTCGCGGTCGACGACGTTCAGGCCGAGTTCGATCGGCTCCGATCGAAGGGCGTGCGATTCACCCAGGAACCGACCGAGATGGGTCCTGTCACCACGGCGGTCTTCGACGACACCTGCGGCAACCTCATCCAGATCGTCCAGCTGGCGTAGGGGCTCGAGCCTTCCTCTGAATCGGACCGCCGGTTGGTGTGGTGTGGACATCAGCTGGCCGCATCAGGCCTTCTTCAGCACGGGCTTTCAGGTCACCGGCGCGATCGGCCGCGCCACCAGATCGGTGGATGTTGCCCTGAGGCCACAGCGGCGCCATCGGTGGTGGCCCGCACGGCGCGACCCAGTCGGGTGGCTGCTCGGCCGTCAGCGTCAGCGATCATCCGTCCACCTCGCACTTGATCTGCGCAATCCGGAGTGACGGCAGTCAACGGTCTAGGCGTTGCTCGACGGCGCCCACAGATTGACGTCGCCTTCGACGGCGAAACGATCGATCTCAGCGAGTTCGGCAGGCTCGAATCCGAGGTGCTCGAGCGCCACGAGGTTGTCGTCGAGCTGCGCGACGGAGCTCGCTCCGACGAGCGCGGAGGCCACTCGCGGATCGCGTACGGTCCAGGCGAGAGCCATCTGGGCGAGGGTCTGGCCGCGTCGTTGGGCGATCTCGTTCAGGCCGCGGACGTTGGCGAGGTTGGCGTCGGTCAGGAGATCCCTCTTGAACGAGCCACCACCCGCCGCGCGCGAACCCGCCGGCACGCCAGCGAGGTAGCGGTCGGTGAGCAGGCCCTGCGCCAGGGGCGAGAAGGCGATCGCGCCGATCCGTTCCTCGGCCAGGACAGCAAGGAGCTCAGCCTCGATCCAGCGGTTCAACATCGAGTAGGAGGGCTGATGGATGAGCAGCGGCGTGCCGAGACCCCGCAGGATCGCGGCGGCCTCGCGCGTCCGCGTCGCCGAATAGGAGGAGATGCCCACATAGAGTGCCTTGCCCTGCCGGACGGAGGTATCGAGGGCCCCCATCGTCTCCTCCAGGCGAGTGTCGGGGTCGAAGCGGTGCGAGTAGAAGATGTCGACATAGTCGAGACCCATCCGGCCGAGGCTCTGGTCGAGGCTGGCGAGGAGGTACTTGCGCGATCCGCGGTCGCCGTACGGTCCTGGCCACATGTCGTAGCCGGCCTTGGTCGAGATGACCAGCTCGTCGCGATGGCTCCGCAGGTCGGACCGCAGGATCTGCCCGAAGTTCGTCTCTGCCGACCCAGCCGGCGGGCCGTAGTTGTTGGCCAGGTCGAAATGGGTGACACCGCGGTCGAACGCCCGGCGCACGATGGCCCGCTGGGTCGCGAGTGGCCGATCGTCGCCGAAGTTCTGCCAGAGGCCTAACGAGATCGCGGGCAGGTGGAGGCCACTCGTGCCGACCCGCCGATAGGCCATCGCGTCATAGCGATCCGGGGCTCCGACGTGCGGCGATGTCATGCTGCTGCTCCCTTCTGCCATGCCGGGATGATGTCATCCCAGGACGTCCACCCAGACCCTGCCGGGCACGAGCCCGGCGATGACACCGTCAGGTCCGTCCGCGACCGTAGCGAGGACGTCGTCATCCGGGACCGAGCTGAAGATCACGTCGGACGCGAGCGCCACCTCACGCGGCGCGCCCCGCCACAGGAGCCCAGCGTTTTACGAGGTGCTGTGCGTCTTCGCGGCTGCGCTCCTCGCCGTAGACCGTGTACCCGGCGGTAAGGAATTGCGCGGCCATGTTGCCGCCCATGTGGCCGAGGCCGATGAAGCCGATCGACGTCGTTCCTTCTGAGGTTGTCATCCGAGCCCCCTTGACCAGTCGTCACCGCTCGAGACGCGCGAGGGCGGATGCGACGTAACGCCCATCGGCTGCACAGGACCTCCCCGAACGGTAGGCGCTCGTCTTCTAGCCGATGCCCAGTTGGCGCATCATCGAGAGCCCGTCGAACTGGTGCCAGTGCTCAGCTATCTTGCCGTCGGCGATGCGGAAGATGTGGATCTCACCGATCGAGTACGACTTGTCGCTCGGCGGCAGGCCCATGAACGGGCCGACGTGGTGGGCGCTGGCGGTGACCCGGGCGACGACCCGGTCACCCTCTGCGATGAGGTCCTCGATGACCCAGTCGGGGTCGGCGAGACCCTTGGAGACGCGCTCGATCGCCGCCTTGAGGTCGGCCTTGCCGTCGCCGCTGTAGGGCCAGTTGTGGGGCACGAAGTCGTCGGCCAGGAGCTCGTCGACGGCGGCGAAGCTTCCGCCGACGAAGACCTCATCGATGAATTGCCGCACCAGGGCCTTGTTCTGCTCGATCGTCACGGCTCGATCCACGGGGGTGCGTTCAGTTCAACGCGAATAGGGTAACCGAGGGGCGGCCGCCGCCCACCCTATTCGGCCTGTAGCACCGGCGCGATGCTCGCGCGGGCCGCGCGTTGGGCTGGCAGGTAGGCCCCGATCGTGCCGATGACGAGCCCGAACAGGCCGAGGCCGACCAGTACGAGGAACGGGAACACGTCGAAGACCTGGCTAGGGACGCGTGTCTTGGCGGCCACCTCGCCCATGTAGCCGAGTACCAGGCGCTGAGCTGCGAGACCGATCGGCACGCCTATGACACCCGCCACCAACGCCACGGGCACGACGGTCGCGATGACCATCGCCACCACCTGGGCGGGCGTCAGGCCGATCGCCTTGAGCACCGCCACCTCGCGCGTCCGTTGGCGGGTGTCGAGGAGCACCGTGTTGAACACGCCGCCGATCGACATACCGACGAGCACGACGCCCGAACAGCGCCACGACCGACAGGAACAAGAGGAACGATGCGTCGCCCGACGAGTCACCTTCAACGAACACGCGAGCGCCGAACCCGATCGCGTCCTGCAGCGAAGAGTGGTAGGCCTGCACGTCGACGCCGACTTTCGGCTGTGCCTCCCAGCGGTCGGGCTGGATGGACGGATCGAGCGCGGCCAGATCCGCCCAGCTGCCGCGTAGCACGAGGCTGTCCTGGCTCTCGCGCGGCGTGTCGAATATCTCTCCGACCAGCGTGACCGTGACCGAGCGGCCGTCGGCGGTCAGCGTCGCGGAGTCGCCGACGTGAAGGCCTGACTGCGTGAAGAAGTTGGTCGGCGCGACGGCCTCACCGGGACCGGAGAACCATCGACCTTCGATAGGCACATAGCCCAGCCAGTTCGAGTCGCCCTGGTAGCCGACGAACGGCAGCGCGGCGAGGTCTGGGACGTTGACGTCGAGTTGGCCGATGGCCACAGAGTGCGCCGTGTCGGGATCGCCGGCGATGGCCGCGGTGACATCGGCCGGGCTCGTGGTAGAGGGGAGCGAGGTCCCGCCGCCGGCAGCGCCCGGAGCGGGGCCCACTGGCGCCACGGTCTTGCCGCCGACGTCAGCCGGACCCATGGCCTCGACCCGGATCGGGCTCGCCTCATTCCGATCGAGGTCCGTCATCACGTGCAGCAGCGACCAATTCAGGCCGAGCGCAAATGTCGCTGCGGCGACACCGACGACGAGCGCGCCGAGCATCATCGACGCGCGGACTGGATGGGCGAGCCCGGCCGAGATCCCGAGCCGGCCCGGTAGCCCCACCGGCGCAGCAAGGCCGAGCCGCCGAAGCCGAGCGCCACCCGGTGACATCGACGGGGCGAGCCCGCGAGTCATCGCGTCGACCGCGCTGATCCGCCCGGCGCGCGCCGCCGGCATGAGCGCCGCGACCATGCACGTCGCGAGGGCCACGCCGACCACGGTCGCCACGACGGGTGCCGACAGCGAGAACGCCGTGGGCAGCCCGAACGACTCGGCCGCGTCATGGATGACCGGCTGACTGACGATCGTCCCGAGGACGACGCCGATCACGGAGCCGACGATGGCAGGGGCCAGCACCTGGCCGGCGAGCACGAGACTGACCTGCCACGGCGTGTACCCGACGGCCTTCATCACGCCGATGTCTCGGTAGCTCGTGAGGATCACGCCCGACACGATGTTGGCGATGAGGAATGCTGCCGCCAGCAGGGCGAACACCGAGAAAGCGAGGAGCACCGGCACGTAGAGGTCGGCCAGGCGGTCGACGCCGGCCTTCAGATCGAGGTACGTCTGGCTACCACCGACGGCCTCGGCTGGGAGGCCACGCGTGATCGACGCCGTGGCTGCCGCGAGGTCCGCGGCCGTCGCCGACGGCGTGACTCGATAGAGCATCTCTTGCTCGGGCGAACCCTGGGGAACGAGGGCGACGACGTCGGTCGGGCTCATCCATGCGGAGACATCGGGTGTGCTGACCGACCCGGCGATGCCGACGATCGTGAGGTCACGACCGATCGCCGTCCCGGTGCCGGATGGATCCGCTTCGCTCTTCGGCCCGAACGGCGACGGAAAGACGGTGATGACGTCCCCGACATGCTTGTCGAGCATCCGCGCCGTGGACTGGTCGAGGACCGCCTCGCCGGGCGCCTGCCACCAGCGGCCTTGCTGAACGGTGACGTTGTCGATCGATGGATCGGGTCGGGGCCGCCCGGAGAACTGGGCGCCGATGACACGGCCGAGCTTGCGTTGTCCCACGACACCCTCAGCGACCGGCCAGGGACCGGCACTGGCCGTCACGGTCGAGGTCGTCGCGGTCGCGGCGAGCTGGTCGGCCATCACGCCGCTGCGGTATCGGATGATGAGATGGGCCCCGTTCGCCGCGGCGAACGCGTGCTCGAACGGGGCATGTGACTCCACGAGGATGCTCAGGGCCAGGGTTGCCGTCGCGGTCGAGAGCAGGAGGACGAACGCGAGGCCGAACGACTGCAGGCGCCGTCGCCGCAGGTCGGCGATGGTCTTGAGGCGGACCGCACCCATCACGCCACCATCCTGGTCCGACCGTCGTCGGCGACAGTCCCGTCGACGAGGCGCACGGTTCGATGCGCGGTGGCTTTAGCCAGGGCGTCGTCGTGGGTGACGAGCAGGATCGTCTGGCCGCGTCGATTCAGGTCCTCGAGGATCGCCAATGCCGCCTCGCCATTCCGTCTGTCGAGGGCGCCCGTGGGCTCGTCGGCCAGGAGGACCGCCGGGTCGTTGATGACGGCCCGGGCGATCGCGAGGCGTTGGCGCTCGCCGCCGCTCAGGGTCGCCGGGAACTTGTGCCGGTGCTCGGCCAGGCCGAGCTGAGCCAGCATCTCGTCGGCGCGGGCATCGGCGTCCGTGCGATCTCGGCCCGCGAGGATGGCCGGCACGGCCACGTTCTCGCGGACGGTCAGGTCCTCGAGCAGGTGGAAGAACTGGAAGACGAAGCCGACCTTCGCGCGCCGGAACCTGGCAGCCGCCGTCTCGCTGAGACGATCGACCCGGATGCCATCCATGGCGATCTCGCCGGCGGTCGGCCGGTCGAGAGCGCCGATGAGGTTGAGCAGCGTCGACTTGCCGCAGCCCGACGGGCCCATGATCGCCGTGATGCGCCCGGCTTCGACATCGAGGTCGATCGACTCGAGCGCAGGGCGGGTCGATCCGGTGTAGCGCTTCGTGACCCCGCGGAGTGTGATGATCGGTTCCATCGACGGCCTCCATGCCTGCTGGTGGTGGTGAGCGGCAGGCTGGCAAGGGTGGTTGGCGGTGTCATCGGCTGCGAGGTGGAAAACGACTCCGCCGGTCGGATGGTCGGCGGCGCGAGGTCCGCCATTCGGGGGAGGCCGTTCCCTCGCCCTGAGGATGCCCGCGGTCGCGGGCCACGCGTACAGTTGGCCGATGACAGCGAGCGCACCGGTCGACGCGCGTTGGCGGGCGGTCTTCTGGGACGTCGCGCCTGTCGTCGCGCTGGTCGTCGTTGGCGTCGTGACCGCCGAACCCGGCCGCGGCAAGGAGATCCCGGCGCAGTACCTGATCCTGCTGCCGCTGTTCGTGCGGCGGCGCTGGCCGGCCGCCGTCTTCGTTCTCGTCGGTCTCCTCGCGGGCCTGACCTCGATGGGGACGTCCACACCGTGGGTCCAGGTGGGCGCGGTGGCGGTTGCCAGCTACACCACCGGCGAGCTGAGCCGGGACCGGATCCGCGCGGCGTTGGTCGTTCTCATCGTCGCGTCGTCGATCTCGCTGGCATTGATCATCCAGGACGCCGACGCGCTCCAGGCCGTCGTCCTGCCGTTCGCGGTGCTGGTGCCAGCGTGGCTGCTCGGCGACATCGTTCGCCAGCGGCGTCAGGAGGAGGTGGAGCGTGCGGAGGCGGCGCAGCGGGCCGCGCGCGAGGCGGAGGAGCGGGTGCGCGCCGCCGTGGCCGAGGAGCGCAAGACGATGGCGCGCGAACTGCACGATGTGGTCGCGCATGGCGTCAGCGTGATGCTGATCCAGGCGGGAGCCGCACGACAGGTCATGGAGGAGTCACCCGAGCGCGCAACCGAGGCCCTCCTCACGGTCGAGGCGACCGGGCGCGAAGCGATGGCCGAGCTCCGACGGCTCCTCGGGGTGCTCGACGACGAGGGCGAAGGCGGCGGCGTCGCGCCGCAGCCGGGCATCGACCAGATCAGCGTGCTGCTCGATCGGGTCCGCGAGGCTGGGTTGCCCGCTGAGCTCGAGGTAGCCGGCACGCCGCGGCCGCTGCCGCCGAGCCTCGACGTGACGGTCTACCGCATCGTCCAGGAGGCGTTGACCAATGCGCTTCGTTATGCGCGTCGAGCGGCGACGCTGGTGCGGCTCACGTGGGAGCCGTCTCAGCTCCGGATCGAGATCCTCGACGACGGGCCGGCGACCCCGGCGGAGGACGGCGACGGTGCGGGTCGCGGGCTCGTGGGCATGCGCGAACGCGCGTCGCGCGTGGGGGGCCGGCTGGAGGCCGGACCCCGACTCGGTGGCGGATACGCGGTCCGCGCATGGCTGCCCACGGGCACGGAACGATCATGAGCGGGACCGCCCGATCGTCGTCGGGCGGCGCGGGCGCTCGCGCCATCCCCACCCTCGAGGTCCTCATCGCCGACGATCAGGCACTCGTGCGAGCGGGCTTCCGGATGATCCTCGAGGCCCAGCCGGACATCCGCGTCGTCGCCGAGGCCAACGATGGCGAGGCGGCCATCCGGCTCGCCCGGCGGTTCCATCCGGACGTCGTGTTGATGGATGTCCGCATGCCGGGGCTCGACGGGCTCGAGGCTACGCGGCGACTGCTCGATGGCCGCTCCGGCCCGGCCGCCACCTCGTCCTCGCCCAGGGTCATCGTCCTGACCACGTTCGACCTCGACGAATACGTCTACGCGGCACTCCAGTCCGGGGCGAGCGGCTTCCTCCTGAAGGACGTCACGCCGGAGCAACTCGTCGCCGCGGTTCGGACGGTCTCCGTCGGCGATGCGCTGCTCGCGCCGACCATCACCCGCCGGCTCGTCGAGCGGTTCGTCCGGCCCGTACCGTCGCCCGCGGGTGACGCGGCCGCACTCGCGACGCTCACCGCCCGCGAACGCGAGGTCTTCGTGCTGCTGGCTCGAGGGATGACCAACGCCGAGATCGCCGATGCCCTCGTCGTCGGGGAGGCGACCGTGAAGAGCCACGTCGCGGCGGTGCTCGCGAAGCTCGGGCTCCACAACCGCGTGCAGGCCGTGGTCCTGGCCTACGAATCCGGGCTTATCCGGGCTGCGACACCGTCCGAGACCTAGCCGATCTCCACGGGCTCTGGAAGATCCCACGGTCGTTCGGCTCGACAGAGCCCGCCCGCGTTGAAGACGCTGATCGACATCCGTACTGGCGCGCCCGACATGTGGTGGGCACGCGCTAACGACCCACACGATCCGGATCGTAGGCCGCAGGCTGGCCGGGCTATCGTGTCCGACAATAGCCACAAGCATCAGCCGGTTCGTCCGCGCGCCGATCGACGAGGTCGTCTCAAACCATGACGTCGCCTGACAACGGAAGCACGCCAAAGACCGACGCCGGCCGGCCTGTCACTGACTCGGTCGAGGCGTCCGCCCGCGCGACGCCGAAGGAACCCAAACCCAACGATCGAACGACCGCGCAAGGCAACGTCCTCACGACGCTGCCGGCCGTGATGACTGGCAGGGCAAGCCCTGCGAAGGCCGCGGTCGGCGACAAGCCAGTCTTTGCCTACATCAGCAGCTTGCCGCAGCCACAGCGCTCCATCGCCGAACGCGTCGATGCCCTGGCCGCCAAGACGCTCCCGACTCTGCAGCGCAGCGTGAAGTGGGGCATGGCGTGGTATGGCGTCGGCGACGGCTGGTGCTTCTCGTGCGGCGGCTTCGCCGGCCACGTCAAGCTCACATTCGGGCGCGGCACGTCACTCACGCCCGTACCGCCAGTCACGCCGATCGGGATGGGCAAGGACTCGCGCGGCGTGGACCTCGAATCAGTGGACGACCTCGACGAACGCCAAGTCGCGTCGTGGATGAAACAGGCCGCGGCCATCCCCGGTTTCGGGGGAAAGAAGCGATGAGCGCCGGAACCTCTTGAGGGCTTGACGCAATCAATCGGTTGCTATACTTTTGGTAGCAACGGAATGGTTGCTATGTCCTCAGGAGGCTGTCATGGGTTTTCCCGATCGAATCGAGCGGACCGTCGAAATCGCGCATCCGCCGGCCAAGGTGTGGGCGGCACTGACCACGGCCGAGGGCCTCGGGATGTGGTTCGGTAACGCGGCGACGATCGAGCTGCGGCCCGGTGGCGCCGCCCAGATGACGTGGACGAGCGGCGACAAGGCGTCGATGCGAATCGAACGCGTCGAGGAGCCGACGGTGTTCGGGTTCACCTGGGGCATCTACGGCTTGCCGGATGACGATCCGCGCCACACGTATGTCGAATTCACGCTCGAGCCGACCGGCACCGGCACCCGGCTGACAGTCGTCGAGTCTGGCTTCGCGCAGCTGCCCGAGGACAGCTACCGCAAGGCCTTCGAGGCCAACACCGAGGGCTGGGCCGCCGAGCTGGGCGAGCTGGTCGAGTACCTCGATGCCAACGCGGCCTGACCTCGAGGCCGTTGCCCAGGAGGTTTTCACCGCGCTGGCCGACCCTACCCGGCGAGAGATCCTGGCCGCGTTGGCGGCCGGTGGACCTGCCACGGCGACGGATCTGGCCACTCGCCTGCCCATCACCCGTCAAGCCATCGCCAAACACCTGGCGCTGCTGGCCGAGGCGGGGCTGGTGGCGGCCGAACCCGGGGAGCGGCGCCGAGTGCGCTACCGGCTTCGCTCCGCCCCCATGCAGGTAGCGCAACAGTTCCTGGCCGCCCTGGCCCGGGACTGGGACCGCCAGCTCGAAGCGCTCAAGGACCACCTCGACGCGGTCGTGGCGGTTCAGCCGACACGAAGGAAGAAAGGAAAGAAGAAGTCATGACGACCGAAGCCCAGAGCGCCTGGCGTCGCCCTCCGGAATGGCTGCCAGTCACTCCAGCCGTGACTGGTCACCGGATCGGAACGCGCGAAGAGTGGGCGGCGGCACGCGAGGAGCTGCTGTCCCTCGAGAAGGAGCACACGAGGGTAGGCGACGAGCTGGCGCGGCAGCGACGAGAGCTGCCGTGGTTTCGTGTCGAGAAGGAGTACTGCCTCGACACCGACGACGGCCCGCGCTCGCTCGCCGAACTCTTTGAGGGCCGCAGCCAGCTCCTCATCTACCACTTCATGTTCGGCCCGAGCTACCAGGCCGGCTGCCCGATCAACTCGTCGATCGCGGACAGCGTCAACGGTCTCGTCCCGCACCTCAACGCGCACGACGTGACGATGCTCTTCGTGTCGCAGGCTCCACTCGAGAAGTTGCAGGCGTACAAACGGCGCATGGACTGGGACTTCCCTTGGGCGTCGTCCGCCAACAGCGAATTCAACCTCGACCTCGGGTACTCGACCAGTGAGGAACAAGCCCGCGCATGGGTCCCGCAGAACCTCGGGTCCCTGCCGCCGATCGTCGACCGCAATGCCAGCGCGAGCGGCACCGATGTCGCCGGGTACCTGACCGAGAGCCCCGGGTTCAGCGCCTTCGTCCTCGACGGGGGGGTCGTATACCAGACGTATCAGACCTGGTGGCGCGGGGTCGAATTCTTGATGGGTTACTACTCGATCCTCGACCGGGCGCCCAAGGGCCGCGACGAGGACGATGGGTTCCAACTCTGGATCCGCCGCCACGACGAGTACGACAGACCTTGAAACCACAAGGACACGCTCGGGTCAGACCCAGGAGCGTTGAGAGCGCTTCGCGATCTCGACACCGCCGCATCGAGTCGCCTTGATGCCAACCGGCACGGGGTGTTCTGGCCACGCGGCTCTTACAGAGCTCGCTGGGCGTCTGGGATGGTGACGGCGCTTCGCCCACTGACGGGACCGCGACGGCGGAATGGAGGCCGTGAGGAGAGAGACGATGACGATCGAGACAGCACCCCGACTGCCGCGCAGTGCCGTGACCGGTCCGGAGATGGCCGCGCTTGCGCCCTTCTACCGGGATTGGACCTGGACCGGTCGGATCGAGGCCGATGGCATGGGCCCCGGCTCGCCCGAGATGAGCGGCGCCGGCCGTGCGGTCTGCCGGCTCATCCAGGATGGTCTGTGGTACGCCTGCGACTTCGAGCAGGAGCAGCGTTTGACTGACGGCACGTTCGTGCTCCGTTGGCAGCTCCATTGGGTGACCGGATGGGACGCGGGCGCCGGAGAGTACCGTGCGAGCAGCGCCGACAACAACGGTCCGAATCTGGCCATCTACCGCGGCAAGCTCGATGGCGATCGCCTTGTCTATGAGTCGCTTCAGGAAGGCCTGCCCCGCATTCGGCTGACATGGGATCGGACCGACCCCGGACATTGCACTTGGCGCAACGAGTTCACCCTCGACGGGCAGACCTGGAGCCTGATCGAAGAGTACGAGATGGTCGCCGCATAGCTGTCGCATCTCGGGCGACCTCGGCGACCTTCGGGACCTTCGGCCCCTGCGAGGGTGCAGACCTTGAGCTTGAAGTAGTCGACCCTATCGAGGCGACGCTCGATGGCATTACGCCGGACCGGTGAGGCACTCGCGGACCTGCGTGCGCGGTCCGGCCTCACGACCGAGCAGTAGATCCACCGCGGACGTGCGGAAGGATGGCTCCAGGTCCCGAGTCTGGAGCCACGGTACAGAGACTTCAGAATCGCGACCTCTTGACAGCATCATTATCGTTGCAAGCGGTTACATGAAAGCGGTTGCATCGGAGGCTCGATGACCAAGCCAGCGACGATTCGCGACGTTGCTCGGCGCGCGGGGGTGAGCTCGGCCACCGCCTCGCGTGCCCTGAACAACAGCCCCCTCGTCAATCACGACACCAAGCGACGGATCGTCGCCGTCGCCGCGGAGCTCGCATTTGCGCCGAGCCTGTCGGCTCGGCGACTCAGCCTTGGTAAGACCCAAACCATCACGGTCGTCGTTTCCTTCCTCACCCGGCCCCAGGCGGCCGAACGGCTTCGAGGTATCGATGCGGCACTGGCTGACAGCGAGTTCGACCTCAACATCTACAACGTCGAGACCGTCGAGAAGCGCGACCAGTATTTCCAGACACTCCCGCTCCGCCAGCGCACCGACGGCCTTCTCGTCGTGTCGTTGCCGCCCCCCGATCGCGACATGTCGCGGCTCGAGCGATCCGATGTGCCGATCGTGTTCATCGACGCGCATGAGAACACGGCGACCCTTTCGCGGGTCCTCGGCGACGACGTGGCTGGCGGCGAACTCGCGACCCAGCATCTGCTCGAGCTCGGCCATCGGCGGATCGGGTACGTCGGCGATGCCTTCGATAATCCATTCGGGTTCACCTCGAGTCGAGACCGCTTCGACGGATACAAGCGAGCGCTCGCGTCAGCAGGGATCGAGGTCGGCGACGCGGACGTAGCCCTCGGCGCCCATGGACGGTATGAGGCACGCGACCTCGCCGCGCGCATGCTCTCTCACGCCGATCGTCCAACGGCCATCTTCGCCGGCAGCGATACTCAGGCCTTGGGCGTGCTCGCGGCGGCACAAGACCTCGGTCTTCATGCCCCAGACGACCTGTCAGTCATCGGCTATGACGACATCGAAGCCTGCGACTTCGTCGGCCTCACCACCGTCCGTCAGCACCTCTTCGAGTCTGGCCGCCAGGGCGCACAGATGCTCATGGCCGAGATCGTCGAACGCGCGGCCACTCCGCCCGCCGTCGTCCTTGATCCCGAGATCGTCCGACGTCGCACGACGGCACCCTGGAAGGGGGGCCGTCGCCAAGAGTGACTGATCAGATGCTCGATGCGTCAATCGGAATCCAGGAGGAGGACCCAGATGTCCAGAGCCAACTCTGACGGGTCGGTGACCCGTCGCCGATCGGTTCGCAGCCCAAGCATCCTCGCCGGGGGCCTCGCCATGCTGGCGATCATCGTCAGCGCGTGTGCGCCCGGCGCAGCGGTCTCGCCGTCTGCGTCCGCGGCGCCCCCGGCCTCGACCCCTGCGGCGTCGGCGGCCCCCAGCGTGGCCGCCAATCCATCCTCAAGCGCTGCCCCAAGCGTCGCCGCCGGGCCCAGTTGCGGGACGGACCCCGTCGTCTTGAACGCCGTGTTCGAGACCGGGTTCGACCTGCCCTTCAAGCTGTCCGAGGAGTTCACGAAGCAGTTCCCGAATGTGACCTGGAAGATCAGCCAGGACCAGTTCGCCAACCTCATCAGCACGACGCCGCGACTCCTCGCCGGCGACAATCCGCCGGACCTGATTCGACTGCCGACCATGGTCTCGCTGGTCAAGGACAACCTGCTCAAGAATCTCGACGGCTACGTCACCGCCTTCGGCTGGGACAAATGGCCGGCCGCACAGCTGGCCCAGAACCGGGTCGGCACCGATGGCACCCGCGGCGCCGGCTCCCTATACGCTGCTGGCCTGAACTACAGCCTGACGGGCGTCTTCTACAACAAGAAATTGGCGTCGCAGATCGGGATGACCGAGCCGCCGAAGACCGTCGCCGAGTTCGAGGATCTCCTCGCCAAGGCGAAGGCCGCGAAACTCCAGCCGATCATGCAGTGGAACGCCGCTGCCAGCGGCGCTGGATTGGCCTTCCCCCTGCAGAACCTCATGGCCGCCTACGGCGAGACCGCGCCGATCAACGACTGGATCTTCCAGAAGTCCGGCGCGGCGATCGACACTCCCACGAATACCACGGCAGCCCAGCATCTCCAGCAGTGGATCAAGGCGGGCTACTTCCCCAAGGACACGAACGCGATCGAGTACACCGACGCGAATGCTCGCTTCGGCAAGGGCGAGGGCGTGTTCATGTTCAATGGCGATTGGCAGAACGCCGTCTACGACAAGGACCTGGCCGGCAACGTCGGCTTCTTCGTCTTCCCTTCGGCGACCGCCGGCGGACCGGTCGCTGCCATGTCGGCGCCCCTCACCTACGGGATCGCGGCGAAAGCGAAGAACGCCGACTGCGCGGCCGCCTTCCTCAACTGGGTCGCCACCAACGACAAGGCCCGTCAGATCGACGTAGCCGTCGGTGGGTCAAATCCGGGGGGTCCGACGGACTTGCCCATCCCACCGGCGGCGTCGGGCTCGGTCACGAACGACACCCTTGAAGCTGGTGGCGCCGTCGCCAAGTCCAACGGCTCGATGGACTTCATCGCGAACGCCACCGGTACGATCTTCGCGCAGGGTTGGACGCCCGAGTTGCAGAAGCTGGTCGGAGACAAGCAGACTCCTGATGGCCTGCTCAAGGCCGTCCAGGCGGAGTACAAGAAGGAACTCGCGCAGTGACCTGTGCCGCGGCACGAAGCGATGAGTGACCGTCTCCTCCGAGTCGATCATCGCTTCTCCGCGGCCTCGACCCTGCGGACCTCGCGATCGCGCAGGGTCCGCAGGGTCCACATCATCGGGTGGCTCTTCGTCACGCCAGCCCTGTTCATGTACATCGTCTTCGTCTTGCTCCCGTTGCTCCTGACCTTCCAGTATTCGCTCTACCGCTGGGACGGCATCGGACCGTCGGAATGGGTCGGGCTGAGGAATTACGCAAGCGTCCTCACGGACCCTGACCTCGTGGGGGTCATCCTCAACGCGTTCAAGCTGATCGTCTTCTTCTCCTTCATACCGGTCGGCCTCGGCCTGATCGTCGCGTCGGTGATGCGCCGGATCGCCACGGGGCGCTTCGGGACCGCGTCTCGGACCGTCCTGTTCCTCCCCCAGATCATCCCGCTCGTGGCCGCCGGGATCGCGTGGAAATGGGTGCTCTCGACGTCAGGTGTCGTCAATCAGATCCTCTCGGCAGTCGGCCTCGGCGATATCACGCGAGCGTGGCTCGGGGACTTCGACACGGCCCTGCCCGCAGTCGGCATCATCGGCGCCTGGGTCCTGATCGGACTCTGCACGATCCTGCTCCTTACGGGCATGAGCAAGATCGATTCCGCCTTGTATGAGTCGGCCAGGCTCGACGGCGCTGGTGCGATCCAGGAGTTTCGGTCGATCACGCTGCCAAGCCTGCGGCAGGAGATCGGCGTCTGCATCACGGTCACGGTCATCGCCGCTCTGGCGAGCTTCGATATCGTGTACATCGCCACGGGCGGCGGACCCGGCCAGTCAACCACCGTGCCCGGCCTCGAAATCTACCAGCTTGCCTTTGCAGGCAGGCAGGTTGGCCTCGCCTCCGCGCTCGCTGTGGTCCTGTTCATCCTGGTGCTGGCCTCCGTCCTGCCGATCCAGCGGCTTGCCCGAGGGGATGACCAGTGATCGTCGCTCGACGTGAGATCTTCTCGGGCAGGCTGTTGCTCCTGGTCCTTGTCGCGATCACCATCCTGCCCTTCCTCAGCCTGTTGTCGGCCGCTCTGCATCCGTCGGACTCGACGCCCCTTGGGATCGAGTGGCCGTCCAACCCCCAGTGGACCAACTTCGTCGACGCGTTCAACGTCGCGCAGATGCCCGCGCTGATCTTGTCGAGCGTCACCATCGTCCTCGGTGTCGTGCCTGCGGCGGTCGTCATCTCGACGATGGCCGGCTTTGCGATCGGGCATCTGCGCATCTTTGGTGGCCGAGTGCTTTTCCTGGCGTTCCTGATCGGGCTGACGTTGCCGTTCGAAGAAATCATCACGCCCCTGTACTACCTGGCCCAAGGGCTCGGGATCCTCAACACGAAGTTGGCGATCATCCTTCCACTGATCGGCCTGTACATGCCGTTCGCTGTGTTCTGGATGCGGGCTCATTTCATCAACATGCCGCGTGAGCTGTCGGAGGCCGCGCGGGTCGATGGCGCCAACACCTGGGATCTCTTCTGGCGGATCCATGTCCCCTTGGCCAGGCCCGCCGTGTCGGCCCTCGCCATCCTGCTGTCCGTCTGGACGTGGAACCAGTTCCTGCTGGCGTTGGTTCTCGTCGAGGACCCGCTCCAGCGGACCATGGCCGGTGCCCTCGGTGCCTATCAGGGCCACTACGCAACCAACATCCCATTGCTGTGCGCAGGGTCGCTGCTGATCTTGACCCCAACGCTCATTGTCTTCCTCCTCTTCCAACGGCAGTTCATCTCTGCGCTGCTACAAGGTTCATTGAAGGGCTGACCCTGCCACGCGACTCATGCTTCCTGCTCGACTAAGGTCGACGAGCGATCAAGTAACACCATGGGAGTCCCAGATGTCGAGGGAGATCCGCGGGGAAGTGGAGGACGGAAGGTCGTTGATCTCTGGGGCGTCGTGGCCGATCAACGGAATGGCCGACCGTGGGATCGGTGCGATCGTACTTTCGTGATTGATCCGACGTGCCCAGAGCAGCCGAAAGGTATCGAGTGCGAATCGCGCCCCAGTTGATGACGTATCCGGATTCGCTCGGAGGCGATCTCGAGGCCCTGGACGACCTCCTGCGCGGGCCCCTCGACGGCCTCTTCGCCGGGGTCCACATCCTCCCGCCGTTTCCTTCTTCGGGAGATCGCGGGTTCGCACCACTCACCTACGATCAGATCGACCCGCGCTTCGGCGGCTGGGCAGATATCGAGCGCCTTGCCCGGCACCAGGACGTCCTCCTCGACCTCATGATCAACCACATCTCGCGACAGTCGGCCGAGTTCGAGGACTTCGCGCGCCACGGTCGACGATCGCCCTACGCCGACCTCTTCATCACCGTCGACAAGGTCTGGTCGGACGGCGAACCTCCCGCGAGCGATGTCGCCCGCATCTTCCTTCGCAAGCCCGACGCTCCGTTCTCGACGATCGTGATCGAGGACTCCGGTCAGACGGAGCGGGTCTGGACCTCATTCGGCACGGATGATTGGTCGGAACAGATCGACCTGGACGTGACTTCTCAGGCGACCCGTGACCTCGTCACGCAGTGGCTCGGGTCCTTTGCCGCCCACGGTGTGCGGATCGTCCGGCTCGATGCAGTCGGGTACGTGATCAAGAAGGCTGGCACGAGCTGCTTCATGGTCGAACCCGAGATCTACGGCTTCCTCGACTGGATCATCGAGGTCGCAGAGACCTTCGGTCTCACCGTCTTGCCCGAGGTACATGACCGTTACGCGACGCACGAGGCGCTCGCCGAGCGCGGTTATTGGACCTATGACTTCGTGCTGCCGGGTCTGCTGCTCCACGCGCTCGAGACCGGAACGGCAACCCGACTGTGCGATCACCTCAGACGCTCGCCCGATCGGCAGTTCACGATGCTCGATTGCCACGACGGCATTCCGGTCCAGCCCGACCTCGATGGGATCCTCGACTCCAAAGAGATGCTCTGGTTGGCGGACCTTGTGCAGCGGCGAGGCGGCAATGTCAACCGAATCCTGTCGGAATCGCACGCCGACGGCGGCGTAGACGTCCATCAGTTGAACTGCACGTACTACTCGGCCCTCGATCGCGACGACGATCGCTACATCGCCGCTCGTGCGATCCAGCTCTTCGCCCGTGGGGTCCCGCAGATCTACTACGTCGGGTTACTGGCCGGTGAAAACGACCACGTTGCGGTATCCGAAACGGGCGAAGGGCGAGCGATCAATCGCCACGACTACTCGACGGCCGAGGTCCAGGCGGCGATCAGTCGGCCGGTGGTCCAGCGGGTATTGGATCTGGTCAGGCTGCGCAACAGCCATCCGGCGTTCACGGGTTCTCTCGAGGTCTTCTCGGAGAGCCCTTCCTCGCTCCGGATGACATGGCACCGGGACAGCGAGCGCTGCGAGCTCATCGTCGACCTCGCCTCGGGAGAGGCGATCGTGACGGCGCTACAACGAGGCCAGGAAGAACAGCGGTTCTCGATCACGAACGGCCCGCAAGCCAAGGAAGTTCAGCAGTTGGCGCCATGATGCGACCTATGGTCGAAGGTAGCGTCCGGCGGGATGAAGAACAGGCC
This sequence comes from uncultured Chloroflexia bacterium, assembly GCA_963833705.1. Taxonomy (GTDB): domain Bacteria; phylum Chloroflexota; class Limnocylindria; order Limnocylindrales; family CSP1-4; genus SPCO01. Next base: position 213,645 of record CAWHYQ010000003.1, read on the forward strand.
GTCGTCGAGCGTTAGGAGCGGATCTGGGCGTCTCGGCACTGGGCGGAGCCCACTCGCATGAAATAGAACAGACCTTCTGGCGCGCCCGACACGTGTCGGACGCGAGATTACAACCTGGACGATCCCGATCGAGGGCCGGGATGAGTGGCTGGCCGCGGCCGTCCTGGTCGCCGGGTCGGGGAAAGCCGCCGCCCATCGGCTCGGCCTCTCGCACTCCAACGGTGAGGCACCACCTGCGAACGTGCGGATCGACGGCTTCAGGTCCGCCCGTCGCTCGCGCCCAGGGTGGCCAGAAGCTCGTCCAATTGCTCGAGCTGCTCGGGCATCCCCTCCGTCGCCCCGGAGGCGAGCTCACCGTCGAGAGCTGCCTTCGAGGGATAGAGGTCGTGCTTGACCAGCAGCGTCTGGCCGCCCTCTTCCTCGAACGTCAGCGTGGTCACGGCGCCCCCCTCATCACCTTCCTCATTGGTCCAGACGAGGCGCGAGTGGGGGGTCACTTCGATGTACTTGCCGAACACCTCCATCACCTTGCCGTTCATGCCGAACACGAGGCGGTACTTGCCCCCGGCACGGACATCCATCTCGCAGGACAGCAGGGACATGGACATGCCCATCGACTTCGGTACCCACCACCGCTTGAACAGCTCGGGCTTGGTCCATGCCTCGAACACGATGCGCGCCGGACCATTGAAGGTTCGCGTGACGACCAGCTCACGCTCGGACTTCCGTTCCACGGTCGTGCGGTTCTTCATCGAGGTGGTCTCACTCTCTCTCGTGGCGTCCATCGACCTTCTCCTTCCGCTTCAGTTCCTCGATAACCCTGTCCAGCTCGTCGAAGCGTGAATCCCAGAGCTGGCCGTACTGCTCGATCCATGCCGTCTCTTCGTCGAGTCGGCGCGTGCCGAGCCGGCAAGTCCGCACGCGCCCGACCTTCTCCGTGGTGACGAGCTCGGCCTGTTCCAAGACGCCGACGTGCTTCCTCATCCCGGTGAGGGTCATGTGGAACGTTTGGGCCAGATCCGTGATCGAAGCGTCGGCGCGTCCGAGCTGCTCAAGAACGCCGCGTCGGGTAGCGTCCGAGAGCGCGGCGAATGAGACATCGAGTCGGCCGCTCGAATACTGAACCATACGGTTCAGTGTGCGCCAACGAATCCCCGAATGCAAGAGGCAGGACTCGTCGACCGGCTCCCCGAACCCCGCGGAGGTCGTCCCAGAACCGGACGCCGCGGCCGACCGCGCCAGCTTCATGGCCGGATCGTGACACATGCGGTCTGTGGACTGGGCTAGCTACCAGCCGATCGTTCCGCGTCGCTATGGCGCCGGCGAGATCCCGGCGAGCGGAGGTGCCCGAGACGGACCCATTTCGGGCGCGACGTTACATGGGCATAGCCTCGTAGACCCACATGTCCATCGGGCACTCTGCGAGCAATGCGATCGCTTCGTCGATCGATTCGGCCTCCACGATCGAGTATCCGAGCGCTGGCGACTGGTCAGCTGAGAGCTCGGTGACCGTGCGGTGACGGGTGACGTTCCGTCCATTGAACAAGGGGTTGCCCGAGTCCACAACGTGGCCCTGGATCGACGACCACCACGCCCGATGAGCACTCTGGAACTCCGGCGTCCGCTCCATCTCGCCGTGGGCCAGGAATACGAACTTCTTCACGATGCCTCCTTACTTGAAGGTGGATCCCGACGGAGAGCGTCGGCGTAGTTCTCCAGCGTCTCCCCATCGGTGCCCCACCATGGATGGAACTGGCCCGTCCAGGCCTGCAGACGGCTGAGCGGCTCCCGCTCGAGCGCCAGGAAGTTCGTCCGCCCCAACTTGCGTCGGCTGACCATGGCAGCCTCCTCGAGCACGCGGACGTGCTTATGGATCGCCGGCAGCGACAGACCGCGGAGTTCCGCCAGCTGGCTGATCGAGCGGGGCTGAAGAGCAAGCAGCCGGATCATCTCGCGCCTGTGCTCGTTGGCCAGAGCGTCGAACACCCGGCTCAGGTCGTCCACGGCTGCCACCGAAGGTTCACCACATGGTTAACTGTATGGCGCAAGACACGGACCCGTCAAGTCGGCGCCCTGCGCTCGGCTGGCTCTCGGCCCACGGCGGAACGCTATCGGCGGCATGCGAGGGACTCCGCCGTCTGCAGTCGAAGGACGATGAGTCTCCTCGACCGTCTACTCCGACGAACCCCCTCCCCGAACGTCGGTAGGGTTGGCTGGCGCGGTCACCGCCTGCGGTGGTACGCCCCCGGATCGGGCGTTTGATCGGGGGTACTGGCGCAACCGCGACCGGCTTTTCACACCCATCGCGGACCCCTAGAACGTGCTCGTCTCAGGATGCTGGGCACAGCACAGCGGCGTGCAATACACATGATGTCTGATGTATGCTGAATTTGCTGGGCATCGCTATGTGGAGGGACCCGCGTACCTCGGCCGCTCCTATCGGTACGGCATCACCGATACGAGCTACTTCGAAATGTCGCCGCGAGGGGGCTGAGTCGTCTCAACGAAGTCGAACGAATCTGAGGAGGAGCAACGACGTGTCTTTGCATGAACGCAGCGCGCCCCGCAGGTTGATGGGAGTGTCCGCAGTCGCAGCCTGCATCGCACTTGTAGCAGCGGGCTGCTCGAACAATCCGTCCACCAGCAATCCAACTGGAGCCGCTGGCTCTGGAACGCCCACCAGCGCTGCAACGCCCACCAGCGGTCCGACTGGATCCGCTGGCGCTTCAACTGGCAGCCAGTACGGCTTCCCCACCGTTGCGCAGGACCCAACCGCCAAGATCACCGTCTGGGTCGACGCCGACCGCTCGGCCATCGCCAAGGCCTTCGAGAAGGACCACCCCGAGTGCCCGCTCGCCATCGAGACCTACGACGCCAGCGCCGGGGGTAGCGACACGTTCCACACCAAGGTCTCGCTGCTCGACCAGGCCGGCTCGGGCTGGCCCGACGTTGCGTGGTCGGGACAGGTGAACGACGCCAGCTGGGCCGCCCATCCTCAGAACGGCGTTCAGGCCTTTGCCGCGCCGCTCGACCAGGGCGTCGTTCCCCAGAGTTGGCTCGCCGGCTACACGCCGGGCGCGCTCGACCCTGTCACGGTCGACGGCCATGTCTACGGCGCCCGCGACAACCTGGCGCCCGTGGTGCTCTGGTACAACAAGACCCTGTTCGACAAGTTCGGGTACACCGTCCCGACCACATGGGAGGAATACCAGGCCCTCGGCGACAAGGTGGCGGCTGAGCACCCCGGCTACATCCTCGGCTCGATCGGCGATCCCTTCACCGCCGTGCTGACCGACATGTGGGCCGCCCAGGCGCCGATCTACACGGTCGACGGCAAAACCTTCACCAGCGACTTCTCGGACAACCACACGACCCGCATGATCGCCCTGCTGGACCACATGTTCGCGAACAAGACCCTGGCGATCGATGGACTGTTCACCCCCGACTGGGTCAAGAAGTGGAAGGACAAGGTCCTGGCGATCCCTGGCCCAACGTGGTTCACGGGAGCCCTCTTCCAGAACAAGGACAACATCGCCGGGCAGCCAGGCGAGTGGGGTGCCGGCCACGCCCTCCACTGGGCTGGCGAGCCAATCGCCACCGGCAACGTGGGTGGCGGCTTCTGGTACGGGTCGAGCCACTCGGCGAACCTCGCATGCGTGGGTACCTACCTGCAGTACGTGACGAGCGGACCCCAGTCGGTCAAGCTCATCACGGGCCTGCCGGCCTACGCCTCGACCGCAAGTGCGTGGTTGGACGCGCAGACCAGTAGTGGCTTCTGGGCCAACTCGGACACGTTCAAGGACGTCGTCAATGAGGCAGCCAACAACATCTGGAAGGGCTGGGGTGCCACGCTCCCCTTCAGTTCCGAGCCTCCATGGGCGGAGATCGTGAATCCGGCTCTTGCTTCCGGAAAGACCATTGCCTCGCAGGTCAGCGCTTGGCAGCAGAGAATGGTGAACGACGCCAAGGTGAACGGCTTCACACCCGTGACCAAGTAGGCGAAGGAACGCACCATCCCTCGTACTGACGCCATCGTGCCCACTGCCGCCCCCACAAAGGAGCGGCAGTGGGCCTCTTTGCGCCCGCGAAGGCGGCCGCAAACCGGAGCTAGCGCGCAGACATTCGCCGCCTACGTGTTCTGCAGCGGCTACGTGCTGCTGCTACTGGTCTTCGGCGTTCTGCCCATGGTCTATGCCCTGTATCTCTCATTCACCAAGAGTGGGCAATTCGTCGGGCTCGACAACTACGTGAAGGCCGTCGGGGACTTCCGGTTCTTGCCGGCAGTGCAGCACGTCGCGGCCTACCTGGTGATCTGGGTCGTGACCCTGACCGTGCTCGTCACCCTGCTGGCGCTCATCGTCCACGCCCTGCGCGTCAGGCGGCGGCTTGCCTCTACCGCGCTCTTCCTGTTCTTCATCCCCGGCGCATTCGCGGGTGCGGCCAGCGTCATGCTCTGGCTCTTCATGCTCAATCCCTCGGTCAGCCCGGTGTCCTTCGTCCTGAAGTGGTTCGGGTACACGAACTTCGTTCAAGCCATCGACCTGAACAACCTGCCCCTGATCTTCACGGTCATTGCGTTCTGGACCGGCGCCGGTGCATGGATCATCATCATGTACGCCGCGTTGAACAACATCTCCGACGAGATCATGGAGGCTGCCCGCTGTGACGGCGCCGGCGCCATCAAGACCGCTTGGTACATCCAGCTCCCGCTGATTCGGAAGTGGATCGCGTACATGGCCGTCATCTCGGTCGCCGTCGGGACCCAGCTGTTCGCGGAACCAAAAATCCTCGCCCAGGCGAGCAGGAACCAGATCCCGAAGCACTATTCCCTCAATGAACTCGCATACGTCACCGCCTTCGGCCCGCAAGCGGACTTCAACAGCTCTGCCGCGATCTCGATCCTGTTGCTCGTCGTGGCGGCGGGGCTTGCCGCGTTCTTCGTCTTCCGAGGAGGACTCTTTGACCGCGACTAGAACACCGGTCGTGCGGTCTGACTTCGCGCCGGGCCGCTGGCTCGGTCGCGTGACAGCTTTCCTGATCGCCGGATTCTTCGCGGTGTTCTTCGTCCTTCCCCTGGTTTGGCTCCTGCTCGCGCCGACGAAGGACACCGCCCAACTCAACGGCTTTCACGGCGAGGCTCCCCTGAGTTTCGGCTCCTTCGACCAACTCGTCGCAAACTGGAAGGAGCTGGTCGGGTTCCAGGATGGCCGCATCTGGACGTGGCTCGGGAATTCGGTGTTCTACGCCGGGGTCGCGTTGGTGCTCACGCTCCTCGTGTCAATTCCGGCCGGCTACGCGCTGGCTAAGACCAAGTTCAGGTTTCGCCGCGCGATCCTCATCTCGACCCTCATGGTGATGCTCATCCCGAACACGGCGCTCGTGCTGCCGATCTTCCTTGAAGTCAGCGCCGTGCACCTCGTGGGGTCGCCGTTGGCGGTCATCCTGCCATTCGCGTTCTTCCCGTTCGGCGTCTATCTGGCGTATATCTACTTCTCCACCAGCGTTTCGCGCGAGCTTCTCGACGCGGCCCGCGTCGATGGCGCGGGCGAGTTCGCGGTCTTCTGGCGGATCGCGCTGCCGCTCGCGATGCCTGTCGTCGCGCTCGTGGGCTTCTTCAACTTCGTCACCAACTGGAACAACTATTTCCTCCCCTTCGTGATGCTTCCCGGGTCGAAGACACAGCCCATTCAAGTGGGTCTGGTGGAATTGCTCGCGAATGTCCGGGAGTTCAATCCGACCACCGTCGCCTCCGACTCGATCCCGTTTCCAGAGCTGGCGCTCGCGACGCTCATCTCCGTCGCACCGGTGCTGATCGTGTTCCTGTTCTCACAGCGATTCCTTAGGGCGGGCCTCACCGCTGGCGCAACCAAGGAGTAGGTCCGCCATCGTGGAGAGGACGCGAAGATTCGGCATTGCGTACCGCATGGTTCCGGACACCAGAGGCGAATGCCAGGCAAGGGTTCGTCGCGGTGTGGCACCTCGACGGAGACGGTTCGGTCAGGTAGCGTCCGGCGCGCGCCTTCGGGTCCACGCCTTCGCGATGTGTTTTCGCATCGCAGTCGCGGCGCGGTCGCCGTCGCCCGCCGCGATCGCCTCGCATATGGCGCGGTGTTCCTCGAGCGACATCTGCGCTGCGTCGTCGGTGGTGATGCCCGTGAATCGACTGCTCTCGCGAGCGCGCTCGAACATGATGCGTGTGATGTTGGCGGCGAGCCGAATTCCCGATTGTTCCATGACAAGGTCGTGAAACGCGGCATCCGCGTCGTTGTAAACAGAGATGTTGTCGATGTTTGCCGCGGCAAGGTCGAAAGTCTCACGCAACGCAGCGGTGCGCTCTGGGGTCTGCCGAGCTGCCGCGGCGCGCGCCATGGTCGCCTCCAGGCTCCCACGGACCACCGCCAACTCATCGAGCACCTCCAGGGTCTCGTCGTGGTCGACAAGAGCCGAAAGGACATCAGGATCGAGCACGTTCCACCGACTCGACTGGTTCACGACCGTGCCTCGGCCCTGACTGACGGTCACGAGGCCCTTTTCTTCGACTCGCTTGACGGACTCGCGAATCACCGTGCGACTCACGGCAAACTGCTTGCTCAGGGTGCCCTCTGGGGGGAGGATGTCGCCGGGAGCCACCGTGCCGGTGACGATCGCTTTCACCAAGTCCCTGACCACGGCGACGCCGAGGTTGGCTGCGCGCACCCGGACGACGCTGTCGCCGAAGATGGTCTGCCCCTGTGAAGTGGCGGTGCTTGCGGGGTCCGCGTCGTTCTGCGCCATGTCCTCATCCTACTGTCGGGACCTATGTGCCGCGGCGACGCGACGGCGAACGGATCGGGAGGCAGGGCTCGGTTCGGTACGCACCTTCTCCTCTACTTGTATGATGTCGTATCAATGCTACGCCAACTGAGGATGAGCCGCACGGCGAACGGTCCAGGTTGGCCGAGGGGTTCGTCACTGCGACACCCCGATCTCCGCACGAATGAGCAAGGGTGACGATGAAGATCACAGGCTATCGCACGCTGCAGACGATCCATGACTGGGGTCGTCCTGTGGGCGACGTCAACGGGCACATCGCATCGGGTATCACCGAGGTGCCGGTTGTCATCGTGGACACGGATGAGGGCGTCAGCGGCGTCGGAATGGGCTCGCACCAAGACTTGGCACAGATCTTCCCGGCGATCGAGGGCGAGGATCCCCGCGCGGTATCCGCGCTCTACGACCGCATGCTCGCACGCGTGTTCAAGGCGAGCCATGCTGGCGCGACATTCGGAGGCATCGGCACCTTTGACATGGCGCTTTGGGATATCAAGGCAAAACTTGCGGGCGAGCCGCTTTGGCGCCTGCTCGGGGGGCGCGATCGGTTTGTCTCCGGGTATGCGTCCGGACTGGATATCGCGCTCGATGATGATGAACTCGCGCTCTTCTATTCCGACATGGCGGGCCGTGGATTTACGAGCGGGAAGCTCAAGGGCGGCAGAAACGTTGCCAGCGACATTCGCCGGCTAGGCATCATCGGCGATGCACTTCGAGTCAACATCCCGGAGCCGGGCCTCATGCTCGACGCGAATGAGTCCTGGAATCTCAAGCAGGCCGTCCGCTATGTGTCCCAGATCGAAGAGGTTCACGACCTCGTCTGGATCGAGGAGCCCATCCGCCGCTGGGACGCAGAGGGTCATGCGAGGTTGAGCGCTTCAGTACGCGCTGCGGTGGCTACCGGAGAGAACCTCACTGGCCTGGAACAATATCGACCACATTTCAACGCGGGCGGCATCGACGTCGTTCAAGCTGCCGCAACCTGGGGTGTGACGCACTTTCTGCGCGTGTCTATCGCGGCACACAGCCGAGACCTGCCAGTCAGCCCGGTGGGCCTCACGGCGAACGCCGCGGTCGCTCACGCTGCCGCGGCAGTGCCAAATCACTTGTCCGCCGAGATCCAAGACGTCGGTTCGCCGTTCGGCGTTTCGATCGACCAGGAGTATGCCGACGGTGGGATCGTGCTCGGCGACCAGCCCGGGGTTGGGGTGTGCGTCGACGAAGCTCTCATCGCCACGCTCGAGCACGCCGAACCGGGGTGGCGAGCGGAGGCCGGCCCACATGTCAGGCCCGCCCGCGCGGGACTGCAGCTCTCGGGCGAACCAGAGTCGGACGCCTAGCCGCTCGGTCGACCTGGCGATACGGCCCTGATCGCCTCGGCCCATTGCTCGGCTCCACCGTCCACGATCCACCGGGTCCTGATGCGACGAGGTTTCAGTCGATCGAGCGACACCGATCGGGTGACCACCGCACCGATCCGGTACGTGGCGTGTCACCCGGGCGCGCTGGTCCACCAAGCCCACAAGAAGCTGCTGCGCCGCACCACACAGGGAGCGAGGTCCTCCGCAAGAGTGGCTACTAGCGGCTGATCGGCGAAGGCATGGCCCGATCGGCCAATAGAGTCGGTGAGACTCACGCCGTCGGTGTATGCCCACGGCCTCGCGCTGGCGCTGCCCACCGAGGATGCTTTGGCGCGCCCGACAGGACTCGAACCTGCGACCTTTGGGTCCGGAACCCAACGCTCTATCCACTGAGCTACAGGCGCGCGATGGCCACGTCACCCGATCGCGAGTGCGGACCGCACCGGCGCCTTGCGAGCGTGATCTACACGCTCGATCCGTCGTCGCCGGGAGCAGATGATACCCCGGCCCGATCCACCGCCGATGGCGACCCGAACAGGCCCGGCGGGCGCCGCGATGACGACGCCCGCCCGAGGCAGCGACGGCCTATGGCGCGTCGAGTGCCGGGTTCTCGTCGAAGAACCCGTTCGGGACGATCGAGAACCCGATGACCTCCTTGTCCATCACGGGATAATCCTCGACCCTCGTGTCGTGGGTGAACGAGGCCGTGTACCAGACCACGAGGTCCTTGCCGTCCACGCTCGCGTGGTCGGCCACGTACGTCGGCAGGCCGTCACCCGCCTTGCCCTGGTTGGGATAGGCACCGACAGCGTGCGCTTCGCCCTCGCGGTACTGCGTTACCCAGAGTGCGTGCTGGGCGAACGCCGCGTGCTTGAGTGGCTCCCAGTTGGGATCGGAGTACGGATGGGTGATCTCACCGGGCTCGAGTTCGTAGCCCGTCGGGTCCCCGAGGGCGTTGTCATGGTTCGTGCTCTCGATGACCCACCGACGGTCGGTTGCCGGGCTCGAATCGCGGAATCCCTCGGTGCCGATCACGGTGTCCTTCGAGACGAAGGCGTTGCCAAAGCTGCTCGGGACGCTCTGGATGTTCTCCTCGACGAGCCGGTTGGCTGGACCGTCGACGTCGAAGTCGATGCGGAAGTCGAAGAAATGCTGGTGGTTCGGCGCGGCGATGTTGTTCACCACCGTGCCGCCGTACTGGTCCAGTTCGCCGTTGGCCGCGATGCCGCGGTTGAGCGTGGTCCCTGTCGAGCCGGCCAGCACGTCGATGCCACCGTCCATCCGGAACACGTACTCGGTGATGTAGGTGTAGTTGCCGTTCGGATACGCCGCGGCCACGACGAGCTCGCGACCGTATCGGGCGTCCTTCAGCAGACTGGTCGGGTCGGTCCGGTCCCACAGTGAACCGCCATCGCGTTCGAACATCGCGATCGCATGGGGCAGTTCGATGGCGGCCGGATCGCCTGCGGAGCCGAGATCGCTCGGGGCGGCTTCGTCAAAGAAGACCGCGTTCTCCGGGACGTCGACGTTGGCTTCGAGTGCCTCCGTCCACTGGCCAAGGTTGTATTCGCCGTAGTCGAGCGCGGCCCGCCACACCCAGTTCGGATCTGGGATGCCGTACGGGACGTAGACCTCGTCCTGGGCGAGGCGATGGATGATCGGACGGACGACGCCATCCTGCTCGTAGCCGATCTCGTGGAGGACGAGCCCTTCTCGCTGGGCGAAGCCGACCCGGAAGTGCCAACCCTGCCAGGTGACGGCGTTGCCTCGAACCTGGAAGCTCGGGCCTTGCGGCTGCTTGACCACCAGCGGCTTGAGTCCGGTTCGGGTCGTGTCGGCATTGCCGGTGAGGGTCTTGTTGACCGGGCGGATGCCCGTGTCCCTGAAGTCGACGACGACCAGCCGGTTCATGTCCACGGTGACGATGACGCCTTCGATCGGTCGGTCGTACGGGTTCGCCAGGCCGTCGCTGTAGAACGACACGGCGCGCAGGAGGCGCGTTCCCGGCGGAACGTTGGGGAGGAGGACATCGCCCGGCGCCCAGACGTCCAGGTAGACATCGTCGGGTTTGACGCCCCGGTCGCGCATCGCCTTCTGCCAACGCGCGTCCGCCCGGATCACGGTGTCGGCGTCCGTGTACTCGCTGCCGAACACGGGCGGCTGAGTGTTGGGTCGCTCGACCCAGGAAGTGACCTTCCTGGCGTGCAGGTCGACGGTCGCCTCGAAGAGCCTGTTCGCGACCCGATCGAAGACGTGAGCGAAGGCTTCGCGTCGGAACGCCTGCCCGGGGGACCACGCGAGGACCTCGCTCTTCGGAGGTTCCTTGAGCGTCACGGTCGGGAAGAAGGCGCCGGCCGGGAACTTCTTGTAGGCCTCGATGACCTGGAACGTGGTCGTGATCTCATCGCCGCTCAGGGGGTCCAGTGGGCCGCGATCGGCCACCGGGATCGCCGCGTTGATGGCGTCGGTCGATGCGTGCGACCGGGAGAGCGTCGATCGTCCCGGGAGCGGGCTTGCCATGGCGACGCCCGCCCCGATGAGGACGATCGTGATCGCGACCAGGGGCGCGGGTCGCGCCGCGCGTAGCTGTCCATGCCGGAACATCGTTCCCTCCTCCCCCCGGTCGGTGGCCACAGGCGGGATGAGTTCGGATGGGCACGCTGGTCGGGCTACCAGGGCCGTCGCGGGAACCACGTCTCATCGGTTTCGTCGTGGCCTCATCCAGGAATTTGCGCTTGCGCCGTCTCGGGAACGTCTCGGTCAGGCGGCAGTGGCGGCCGCTTCGTCACGAGTTCCGGGCGATCGACAGCGCCGAGCTAGTCCTCGATCGGTCGACGACTCGCCAGGACCGAGGCCGCAGGTCGGCTGCTATCGCGGACGATCAGCTCGGGTTGGAGGAGCACCGTCGTGGGCGGTGGCGCTTCGGGTGTCCGCCTCGGTTGCCGTGCCCGGCGGATCGAACCGTCGATGTCCCGAACGGCCAGTTCGCCGGCATCCCGCAGCGGCTGGTGCACGGTGGTCAGGGCCGGCCAGAAATGCGACGCCTCGGCCGTGTTGTCGACGCCGACGACCGACAGGTCCTCGGGCACGCGTCGTCCGAGGCGGTGCGCTCCGTGGAGGACCCCCAGCGCCATCTGGTCGTTGCTTGCGAAGATCGCGTCGATGTCCGGGCGCTGTGCCAGGAGCCGGTAGAGGCCCTGCTCGCCGCTGTTGGGCGTCCAGTCGCCTTCGACCACCAGGTCGGCCGAGGCGGATAGGCCGCGCGATTCGAGCGTCTCACGCCAGCCGGCCAGCCGTTGCCCGGCCTCCCACCAGCCGAGCGGCCCGGTGACGATGCCGATCCGTTCGGACCCGCCGCCGATGAGGTGCTCGGTCGCCAGGCGTCCGATGGCATGGTTGTCGATGCCGATCGAAGAGAGCGAGGTCTGTCCGCCCATCCCACCGACCAGGGCCACCGGGACCGACAGTTCCTGACTCAGTGTGTGTGACCACCGCCGATTGTCGCCGACCTCGGGGATGGCCCAGATGATCCCGTCGACCTGGCGGGCGAACAGGCTGTTGAGCAGCCGGTCCACGTCGTCCGTCTCGGGCCGGTGGATCAGGTTCAGCGAGATCGAGTAGCCCATCTCGGCGGCCTGTTCCTCGATGCCGGTCAGCACGCGGGACGGGCCGAAGTACTCCAGCCCGTACGCCACGACGCCGAGGATGTGGCTGCGTCCCTGGGTCAGGCTGCGGGCGAAGACGTTGGGCGAGTAGCCCGTCTCGGTGATGATCTGCTGGACCCGCTCGTACGTCTCGGGGGCGACGTCCGGCCGGTTATTGAGGACGCGCGACACCGTCTGGGTCGAGACGCCCGCCGCCTCGGCCACTTCCTTGATCGTCCAGCGTCGGCGCGGTGGCATCGGCTCCTGCTTCATTGCGACACGCGTGAATTTCCGTCTTGACGGTCGTTGAACCGCAATGGTACCGTTCCCGTTATCGGTCCCGTTAGCGGTAACGGGAACGATAACAGAGCATCGCTCGACCCGCAATACCACGTCTCGGTCGACACAGGACAGGTCACGGGAAGCATGCCGAACGCGATGTCACCACAGTCGGATGGTACTTGGCTCCCCGACGTGAACGGGAGCCTCGACCGGGTGGGCGTGCCCGCGTTTCGAGCGAACGACCCTAACGGCCCACGACCTGGGTCGTTCCGACGAACGCCGGGGGAGGGGGAGGGAGACGAACCCAGAGATCTTGCGCTGCGCACTTCCACTGGACAGGGAAGGTCAGAGGAGGTGCCCATGGTGGCGCGAGGCGCCTGACGGCGGAAGTTAGGAATTGGTCCCGCTCGGGACGAGAGCTTCCAGCCCATCTCCAGCCCAGACGTAGCAGACCAAGGAGGCGAACCGGTGACACGAACGAGATTGATCGGCACGATCGCCGCGGCGACGATGGTCATCACCCTGGTGGCTGCCTGCTCCTCGAGTGGAAGCAGCACCGCACCGAGCGCCAAGGCGTCGACCGCCGCGGCCGCCGGTGCCAAGACGTACAAGGACATGACGGTCGGGTTCATCCAGACAGGCTCCGAGAGCGGCTGGCGTGCCGCGAACACCGCGTCGTTCAAGGAAACGGCGACGCAACTCGGCATCAACCTCAAGTTCTACGACGCCCAGAACAAGCTCGAGAACCAGGTCTCCGCATTCCACCAGTTCAACCAGGACCCATCGGTCAACGTCATCATCCTGGCCGCGCTCGACGTGACCGGCTATGACGACGTCCTGAAGGAAGCCAAGGCTGCGGGCAAGACCGTCGTCCTTGAGGATCGCCGCATCGACGCCGACCCGACCCTGTACTCCACGTACATCGGCTCCGACTTCGACCTCGAAGGCCAGAAGGTGGCGACGGCCATGTGCGACCTCCTGAAGAACAGCACGAAGAAGAACGTCGTCGAGATCACCGGCGCCGTCGGCGCTTCGGCCGCCATCGACCGGGCGAAGGGTTTCCGCGAGAAGATGGGCGATTGCGGCATCACCGTCACCCAGACGCAGACAGGCAACTGGGGCGTCCCCGAGTCCAAGGCGGTCATGGAGGCGTTCCTCAAGAAGAGCAAGGACATCCAGGGCGTCTTCGGCCATAACGACGAGGAGGCCATCGGCGCCATCCAGGCCATCAAGGAAGCGGGCCTCACGCCCGGCAAGGACATCCAGGTCATCGGCGTCGACGCGACGGCCGACGGCTTCAAGTCCCTGATCTCCGGCGAGTTGGGCGCCGACATCGAGTGCAATCCGCTCCTCGCGCCGCAGGTCTACGAGGCTGCACTCAAGGTCCTCAACGGCGACACCACGCTGCCGAAGTGGGTTCCCTCGCAGGAGGGCCAGTTCTTCGCTGCGCAGGGTGCCGACGCCCTCAAGGCCATCCTCGCCACCCGCAAGTACTAGCCCCGCCAGAGCGAGCGGCGCGACGCGTCGCTCACACGGATGCGACGAGGAGGGGCGGCGGTCGCGCCGCTCCTCCTCCGTTCCCGGATGATGATCCACTGGTTCGTCGATGAACGAGGTTGGTCATGACCGAGCTCGGCGGTGACATCGTCGTCATGGAGGGCATCGAGAAGGCCTTCCCCGGCGTGCACGCCCTCCAACATGTCGACTTCTCTGTGGCCCGCGGCGAGATCCACGCGCTCGTCGGCGAGAACGGGGCCGGCAAATCCACGCTGATCAAGGTCCTGACCGGGGTCGAGCGCCCGGACAGCGGCACGGTCAGCCTGGACGGCCAGCCGGTCGTCATCCGCTCGCCGCTCCACGCCCAGGAACTCGGGATCACGACGGTCTACCAGGAAGTCAACCTCTGCCCGAACCTGACCGTCGCCGAGAACCTCCTCATCGGCCGCCAACCGATGCGCTGGGGCCGGGTCGACTGGAAGCGGATGAACGCCCGTGCGCGCGAGGTCCTGAACGGACTCGGCATCGACATCGACGTGACCAAGTCACTCGGTTCCTATTCCGTCGCAATCCAGCAGATGGCGGCGATCGCCCGAGCGCTCGTCGTTTCGTCGGCCAAGGTCCTCATCCTCGATGAGCCGACGTCGAGCCTCACCGTCGCCGAGACCACCCAGCTCTTCGGCGTCATGCGACAGCTCCGCGACGAGGGGATCGCGATCGTCTTCATCACCCACTTCCTCGACCAGGTCTATGAGATCACCGACCGGGTGACGGTGCTTCGGAACGGCGCCCTCGTGGGGACCTATCCCACGGCCAGCCTGCCCAGGCTCGAGCTGATCAGGTTGATGCTCGGCCGCACCTTGACGACGCTCGATGACATCAATCGACACAAGATGGAGAGCAGCCAGCACATCGGCTCCGACCCGCTCATGGAGGCCCGGGGTCTCGGGCTGACCGGGTCGTTGGAGCCCTTCGACCTGGTCCTCCATGCCGGCGAAGTGGTCGGTCTTGCCGGCCTCCTCGGCTCCGGGCGGACCGAGCTGGCGCAGCTCCTGTTCGGCATCGACCGGCCCAGCGAGGGCTCGCTCCTGATGGACGGCGCGGAGGTGGGCAAGTTCTCACCGGCCGAGTCCCTCGAGCGCCGCGTCGCCCTCTGCCCCGAGGATCGCAAGGCCGAAGGGATCGTCGCAGACCTCACCGTCCGCGAGAACATCATCCTCGGGATGCAGGCGAGCCGTGGCTGGTTCCGCTATCTGAGCCTGCACGACCAATACGAGATCGCGGAGAAGTTCATCAAGCTGCTGAACATCGCGACGCCGTCGCCCGATCAGCCGGTCAAGAACCTGAGTGGCGGCAATCAGCAGAAGGTCATCCTCGCCCGTTGGCTGGCGACGAATCCGCGGCTCCTGATCCTCGACGAGCCCACCCGGGGGATCGACGTCGGTACGAAGGCCGATATCCAGCTACTGGTGCTGGGTCTCGCCGAGGAAGGCATGTCGTGCGTGTTCATCTCGTCCGAACTCGACGAGGTGCTGCGCACGAGCCACCGCGTCGTCGTGCTGCGCGACCGGGTCAAGACGATGGAGTTCACCGGCGAGGTCGATGAAGGGGCGCTGATGCAGGCGATCGCCGGAGGCGCGGCGTGAACGCCCTTCGCGCCTCGGCGCGGCGCGTCCGGGTCGCTGACAGCCGGCTGCTCCTGCCGTTGGCGGTCCTTGGGCTGATCCTGCTCTTCGACCTGATCTTCATCCCGGGCTTCTTCAACCTCGAGATCAAGGACGGTCACCTGTACGGCAGCCTCATCGACATCCTTCGCAACAGCGTCCCGACCGTCGCGCTCGCGATCGGCATGACCCTCGTCATCGCCACGGGCGGCGTCGACCTATCGGTCGGGGCGATCATGGCCATCTCCGCGTCGGTGGCCTGCATCCTCATCGACCCGCGGATCGTCGGGGTCAACCTCCAGGGGAACATCGGCGCCGTCGTCGGCGACCCGACCTACAGCTTCGCACCGATGTTCTTGGTGATCCTGGTGCCGATGCTCGTTGCCGTCCTGTGTGGCGTGTGGAACGGGGTCCTGGTGTCCTACGGCCGGATCCAGCCGATGGTCGCGACCCTCATCCTCATGATCGCCGGTCGAGGGATCGCCCAGCTCATCACAGGCTCGATCAAGATCATCATCTTCAACGACGCCTTCGCCGCCATCGGCAACGGCTGGGTCGTCCTGCCGGTGTCCGTCTTCATCGTCGCGGCGCTCCTCGGGGGCACCTGGCTCCTGACCCGTCGCACGGCAATCGGGTTGTTCATCGAGTCGGTCGGCATCAATGCCCGCTCGAGCTACTACAGCGGCATCGGCGAGCAGCGAGTCAAGCTCTTCGTGTACGTGTTCTCCGGGTTCTGCGCCGGCGTGGCGGGCCTGATCGCCGTCTCGAGTATCCGAACGTCGGATGCCAACCAGATCGGCCTGTATACGGAGCTGGACGCGATCCTCGCCGTGGTGATCGGCGGGACGGTCCTTGGAGCGGGTGGCCGGTTCTCCCTGCTGGGCAGCGTGATCGGCGCGCTCATCATCCAGGCCACCGCGACTTCGATGTACGCCGTCGGCGTCCCGGCGAGCGCGATCACGGTGGTGAAGGCCGTCGTCGTCATCGTCGTGATCCTCCTCTACTCGCAGCAGGCACAGACGTTCGTCCGGGGCATCGGTGGACGCGTCCGGCCGAAGGCGGCCGTGACATGACGGCGACGCCGGCCGAGGGCGGCCGCGATGTGACCGCGACGATGAGCGTCCGGCTGGCGAACAACCGGAAGTTCCTCCCGCTGTCCGCCACGATCGCGCTCTTCGCGCTCGTCTACCTCATCGGGGTCGCGTCGTTCCCCGCCATGCGCGACGGACAGGCGTTCTTCAACCTGCTCAATACGACACCGTTCCTCCTGATCAGTGTCGTGGGCGAGACGTTCGTCATCATCTCCGGCGGCATCGACCTGTCCGTCGGCGGGGTCGTCGCGCTGACGACCGTCGCCTCGGCCGCCCTGCTCCAATCGGGCTGGGACGCCTGGATCGTGATCCCGCTGATGCTCGTCATGGGCATCCTGATCGGGGCGGTCATCGGCTTCTTCATCACCTACCTGAAGGTCCAGCCCTTCATCGCGACGCTCGCGGCACTGTGGTTCACCCGGGGGCTGTGTTACCTGATCAGCGACAGCGAGATCCGGATCTACGACCCGTTCTACAAGCTGCTGGCGGGCACCCGGATCCTCATCCCGGGCCTCGCCGATCCGGTCACCAAGACGGGCGACTACATCACGATCCTGACCGCCGTGGCCCTGGTGGTCCTCGTGGCCGGGATGTACATCGCCCAGTACACGCGCTTCGGTCGCACGGTCTATTCGATGGGCGGCAACAACGGGGCGAACGAGCAATCCGCGAGGCTGATGGGCCTGCCGGTGGACCGCACCAAGATGCGGGTCTACATGCTCAACGGGTTCTGCTCGGCCCTGGCCGGCATCGCCTACAGCGCCTACGTCGGCTCCGGGCACGGGACGCACGCGACCGGCTTCGAGCTCACGGTCATCGCCGCGGTGGTGATCGGCGGGACCGCGCTGACCGGCGGCGAGGGGTACGTCCTCGGCGGGCTGTTCGGCGTCCTGATCACCGCCCTCATCCAGAGCCTCATCCAGTACAACGGCCAGCTCAGCTCGTGGTGGACGAGCATCGTCATCGGTGGACTGATGCTGGTCTTCATCGGTGTGCAGAGCCTGCTGGCCTCCTTCAACACGCGCGGACTCGCGGGGCGACGAACCGGCCGCGGGGCGTCACCGGGATCGGTCGGCCGTCGGGCGCGGTGGCTGGATCGGCGGTTCCTGATCGGGGCGGCGGTCGTCGTGGTCCTCGGTCTCGCCGTCGGCCTGTTCAGCGGGCTCGGTCGCGGGGGGACGGACACCGGGACCGCCGGCGGTCCGACGGCCGCCTCCGGCTGCCAGCTCAAGCCCTTCAGGCAAGAGGCGGCGGCCGCCCTGGTCAAGGACGGCGCGGTCATCGCCTACGAACGGAACGGTGGGTCCGGCTGCATCGACGAGCTGTATGCCATCTACCCGGACGGTCGCATCGTCGCCGACGACGGGACGAAGAAGGTGGATGGTCACGTCGCCGCGAACGACGTGACCGCCCTGGTCCAGTCGATCGGCGACCTGGGCTGGTTCACCGACAACATGTACTCGACCTCCCACACGCCGTGCGCGCAGTGCTTCACGTATTTCACGACGGTCGCGGCCGCGGGCCAGGAGAAGACCGTCCAGGCGGTCGATGGCGGGACGGATGCGCCGGCGAACTACTGGCTTGTCAGCGGCAAGCTGTCGGCCATCGTCCCGAAGCTCGATGCGGCGCCGTGAACGGCATCGAGACGGCTCCGTGATGATCCGCGCCAGATTGATCCTGTGCGTCTTGGCCGCATTCGCGCTGGGCGGCTGCGGGTACATCGTCACGCCGGCCGACGAGTCGTCGGGCGCGCCGGCGAGCACCGAGGGCTGGTCCGGGATCGCCACCAAGGTCGACGCCGCCGACGGCGGACTCCACGTCGACCTCTCGATCCGCAATGACACGGCGGCGTGGAGCTCGATGGCCGCCGCGTCGGGCAAGCCGGCGGTCCTCACGACGGCCGACGGCAAGACCATCGATTGCCCCACGGTCTTCGTCGGGACCGGCGGGGCGTCGGTCGCCCCAGGCTTCCAGGTCCGAGGCTACACGGGCGGCACGAAGTCGAAGCCGACGACGCAGCTCATCGGCGTCGACTGTCCCGGCGCGGCGGTCGGTGCCGGTTCCAAGCTGGCGATCCCCTATACCTATGTCACGGGCGATTTCAACTACTACTCGCCGTCGGCCCCGACGAGCGCGACCCTCGTAGTCGACCTCGACAAGGTGGCCACCGACCTCACCTACCCGATCGCCACGAAGATCGACGGCGTCGTGGAGAAGGCCGACGCGAAGATCGGCGCGATCAACCAGTCCACACTGACACTGGTGAGCGCGACGCGGACCCCCGACGGTCTCGAGTTCGACTGGCAGGCGGACAATCCGACCGATTACCCGACCTACGTCCACATCGGCAACCCGCCAGTGGTCGGAGCCGACGGCGTCATCTATGGCTTCTACGAGAGTCCGCACCTCGCGGACACGCCGATCGCACCCGCCAAGGGATCGGCCAAGTGGACGACGAAGGTCGCCCTGCCGAAGGACGACGCCGGGCTGTACATCCTGGCCACCGTCGAGAGCAAGCAGCAGAAGAACTTCGTCGGCCATGCTATCGACATCACGGACAAGTAGGCACGCCCACGGGCGTCCGCGGGGAGAGCGAGCTGTGCAGCCATGAAGCCTTTGGACACGTTCGAGGTCTGGTTCGTCACCGGCAGCCAGGACATGTACGGCGAAGCGGCCCTGCGCCAGGTCGCGGTCAACGCGCAGCGCATCGCCCTGTCGCTCGACGGGCTTGACGCCATCCCGGTCCGCGTGGTCAACCGGCCGGTCGTGACCTCGTCGGAGAGCATCGCGGCGACCCTCCTCGAGGCGAACGCCACTGACGCCTGTGTCGGCGTCATCCTCTGGATGCACACGTTCTCGCCGGCCCGGATGTGGATCGCCGGTCTCCAGGCCCTCCAGAAGCCACTCCTCCACCTGCACACGCAGTTCAACCGCGATCTGCCCTGGGCCGAGATCGACATGGATTTCATGAACCTGCACCAGGCGGCGCACGGCGACCGCGAGTTCGGGTTCATCGAGACGCGCCTGCGCGTGGCGCGAAAGACGGTGGTCGGACACTGGCAGGACCCGTACGTCGCGGCTCGGATCGGCGCCTGGTCCCGTGCCGCCTGCGCCTGGCGCGAAGCCCACCACCTGCGGGTCGCGCGATTCGGCGACAACATGCGCCACGTCGCGGACACCGAGGGCGACAAGGTCGAGGCCCAGATCCGGTTCGGAGTCTCGGTCAACGGCTTCGGTGTGAGCGAGCTCGTCGAAGCCGTCAGGTCCGTCCCCGAGCCGGCGGTCGACGCGCTCATCGCCGCGTACCTCGACGAATATGAGGTTGCGTCGGATCTGTGCCCAGAAGGCCCTCGCCACGCCGAGCTTCGCGAGGCGGCCCGGATCGAGGCAGGCCTCCGGACGTTCCTCACGGCCGGTGGCTTCTGGGCCTTCACCGACACGTTCGAGGACCTCGGCGGACTGCGCCAGCTCCCGGGTATCGCCGCGCAGCGGTTGATGGCGGACGGCTACGGGTTCGGTGCCGAGGGCGACTGGAAGAGCGCCGTGCTCGTGCGCCTGTTCAAGGTGATGGCGACCGGCCTGCCCGGCGGAACGTCGTTCATGGAGGATTACACCTACGACCTGGACCCGGCCGGGCCGCGGGTGCTCGGCGCGCACATGCTGGAGGTCTGTCCGACGATCGCGGCCGGCCGTCCCAAGTGCGAGATCCACCCGCTGTCGATCGGCGGGAAGGCCGATCCGGTCAGGCTCGTGTTCGATGCCGCCCCGGGTCCGGCCGTGGTCGCCGGGATGACCGACATGGGCGGCCGCTTCCGCATCGTCGCCAACGTGATCGACATCGTCGACGCGGGGCACGAGCTGCCGCGCCTCCCCGTGGCACGCGCCGTATGGAGCCCGCGGCCCGACATGCGGACCGCGGTCGAGGCCTGGTTGGGCGCCGGCGGGGCGCACCACACGGTCCTCAGCGCCGCGCTCGATCCCGAGCCGATGGCGGACTTCAGCGAGATGGCCGGCGTCGAGTTCCTGTTGATCGACGAGTCGACGAGCCTGCCCGCTTTCCGCAAGGAGGCCCGCTGGAACGGGGCCTACTACCACCTGTCCCGCGGCCTGTAGACCGCCGGCAACCTGATGGTCGCAGCCGAGGCGCCGGGTCTTCGAGAAGCCGTCTGGCGGGCGAACCAGGCGCTCGTCCGGGCCGGCCTCGTCACCCTGTCGTTCGGGAACGCCAGCGGCGTCGATCGCGCCACCGGGATCATGCTGATCAAGCCCAGCGGCGTCCCGTACGACGAGTTGCTGCCGGAACATCTGGTCGCCGTGGACCTCGCCGATGGGCACGTCATCGACGGTCGCCTGCGGCCGTCATCGGATACGCCCACCCACCTCGCTCTCTATCGGCGCTACGAGACGATCGGCGGCGTCGTTCACACCCACTCCGTCGCGGCGGCCGGCTGGGCCCAGGCCCGGCGAGCGATCCCGCCGTTCGGGACCACCCACGCCGACCACTTCCGCGGTGCCGTCCCGGTCACCCGTGCGATGCGCGAGGACGAGGTCGGACCGGCCTACGAGGCGGAGACCGGGGCCCTCATCGTCGAGACGCTCGAGGGCGCGGGACTGGCCGCGCTCGACATGCCCGCGGTCCTCGTCGCGTCGCACGGCCCGTTCACCTGGGGTCAGGACGCGGCCGCGGCGGCCGACAATGCCATCGCCCTCGAGGCGGTCGCGGCGATGGCGAGCCGGACCGTCGCGCTCGATCCCGACGCCGAGCCGATGGCGTCGTACCTGCTCGAGCGCCACTTCCTGCGGAAGCACGGACCCGATGCCTACTACGGGCAGCGGCCACGATGACGGTCGCGGCCAGCGGCGCGACCGTCGCGCGACTGCACGCCCCCGGTGACGTCCGGGTCGAGGATGAGCCCGTCGCGGGGCCCGGGCACGGCGAGGTCCTGCTCCGGGTCACCGCCGTCGGTCTGTGCGGCTCCGACCTCCACTGGTACGAGGAGGCGGGCATCGGCGAGGCGCGGCTGCCACGTCCACTGGTCCTCGGTCACGAGTTCGCCGGCGTGATCGCGGACGGTCCTCGGGCGGGGGAACGCGTGGCGGCCGACCCGGCCGACCCGTGCGGCCGGTGCGACCCGTGTCTCGATGGCCGATCCAACGTCTGCCTCGCCACGCGGTTCGCCGGGTTCGGCACGACCGACGGGGCCCTTCGGTCGGTGATGACCTGGCCGGAACGGCTCCTCCACCCGCTGCCCGACGCACTCGGCGGTGACGAGGCGGCCCTGCTCGAGCCGCTCGGCGTCGCCCTCCACGCCCTCGACATCGCCTCGGTCGCGGTCGGCGGTCGGGCCGGCGTCTATGGCTGCGGACCGCTCGGCCTGTTGCTGGTCCAGCTCCTCCGGCTGGCTGGCGCCTCCAGGGTCGTGGCGACGGACCGGCTGGCGCATCGGGTCGCGGCCGCCCGATCGATGGGTGCGAGCCACGGGTTCGTCGTCGACTCGTCGTCCGGTGCCGAGATGTCCGTCGGCCGCGGCAATGCCCGCGACGAGCCCGTCGACGTGGCGTTCGAGGTGGCCGGCGACGACGACGCCCTGTCCGATGCGATCGCCGCCGTCCGACCCGGCGGCAAGGTCGTCCTCGTCGGCATCCCGACGGGCGATCGGACGACCTTCCCCGCGAGCGCGGCCCGACGCAAGGAACTGTCGCTGCTGCTGTCCCGCCGCATGGCCCCGACCGACCTGCCGCGCGCGATCGCCCTGGCCCGTTCCGATCGGATCCGCCTCGCGCCGCTCATCACGCATCGATATCCACTGGCCCAGGTGCCGGAGGCCTTCGCCACGCTGGCCGCGCGGCGTGGTCTCAAGGTCATCGTCAACCCATCGGCCGCCGCCGACGACGCGTCCGGCGGGTCCGACCCGGCCGACGCGCCCGGCCACGCGGCCCAGGAGGCGTGATGCTCGGACCCCGGTACACCGTCGGCGTGGACTTCGGGACCGAGTCGGCGCGGGCCGTCCTGGTCGACATCGCCGACGGTCGCGAGCGCGGCGTCGAGGTCCATCCGTATCGAAACGGCGTCATCGATGCGCGGCTCCCGGCACCGGACAGCGATGTCGTCCTCGGTCCCGACTGGGCGCTCCAGGATCCCGATGACTACCTCGACACGTTCCGGGAAGCCGTCCCGCGCCTGATCGCCAACGCAGGGATCGATCCCGCCCAGGTCATCGGCATCGGCATCGATTTCACCGCCTGCACGATGCTGCCGACGACCGCCGACGGCACACCGCTCTGCCAGGTCGATGCGTACCGCCGCGAGCCGCATGCCTGGGTGAAGCTGTGGAAGCACCACGCCGCCCAGCCCGAGGCCGACGACATCAACCGGGTCGCTGGCGAACTCGGACAACCGTGGCTCGACCGCTACGGCGGCAAGATCTCGTCGGAGTGGTTCTTCCCCAAGGCGCTCCAGATCCTGCGCGAGGCCCCCGAGATCTACGACGCCGCCGACCGGCTCGTCGAGGCGGCCGACTGGGTCGTCTGGCAGCTGACCGGCATCGAGACACGCAACAACTGCACGGCCGGGTACAAGGCGATCTGGTCGGCGGCGGACGGCTTTCCTGCTCCCGCGTTCTTCGCCGCGCTCGACCCCCGCTTCGGCAGCGTCGTCGACGACAAGATGTCGCGCTCCATCGTCCGCCTCGGCGAGTCGGCCGGCGGCCTGAGCGACCGCGCGGCGGCGTGGACCGGCCTCCTGCCCGGCACCGCGGTGGCCGTCGCGAACGTCGACGCCCACGTTTCCGTACCGGCCTCCTCGGTCACCCGGCCGGGAACGCTGGTCGCGATCATGGGCACGAGCATCTGTCACATCGTCCTGTCGGAGACCGATCCCGCCGTCACCGGCATGTGCGGCGTCGTGGACGACGGTGTCGTCCCCGGGTTGTACGGCTACGAGGCCGGTCAGGCATCGGTCGGCGACCTGTTCGGCTGGTTCGCGGAGCACGCCGTCCCACCCGCATACCACGAGGCGGCCCGCGCACGGGGCGTGACTGTCCACGAGGTGCTGGCCGATGCCGCGGCGGCTCTTCGGCCGGGTGAATCGGGTCTGCTCGCCCTCGATTGGTGGAACGGCAATCGGTCCGTCCTGGTCGACGCCGACCTGTCCGGCCTGCTCATCGGGATGACGATCGCGACCGAGGCGCCGCACATCTACCGCGCGCTGATCGAGGCGACCGCGTTCGGGACCCGGGTCATCATCGACGCGTTCGAGGCGGGCGGCGTGTCCATCGATCGGGTCGTCGCCTGTGGCGGACTCCCGGAGCGCAACCCGTTGCTGATGCAGATCTACGCCGACGTGACCGGTCGCTCGTGGCGGGTGGCGGCGTCGTCGCAGACGCCGGCGCTCGGGTCGGCCATGTTCGCGGCCGTGGCCGCCGGACCCGATGCCGGTGGCTACGCCTCGATCGAGGAAGCGGCCGAACGGATGGCGCACCTCCGCGAAGGGTCGTACGAACCGATCGAGGCGAACCGGCGGGCGTACGACGCCCTGTACGGCGAGTACGTCCGACTCCACGACCTGTTCGGGCGCGGCGCCGATCCGGCGATGAAGACGCTCAAGCGCCTGCGACTCGAGGCGGTCGGCGCCGTTGGTTCGTAGCGCGCACGCTCGGTGAGCCGGAGGACGGCTGAGACGTCGTGACGGCTCAGTCGAAGGTCATCGACCGTACGAGTTGCTCGGCCCCTGCCAAGACGCCGCGGGAGCTCCCCTCGTCACTCCAGATCGCGTAGACGATCGTGTCGTCCCCAGTGGGAATGGCGTACACGCGCGACCCGATGAAGAACTCAGGCGGCATCATCGATCCAGTCCCCCCGGTGCAGCCAACGACATCGAGGTCATATCGAAGCGCCGTTCGGCCATCCACCAAGAGTTCGACCGGATCCGATACGGTGAGTCCCGAACTGGATCGTAGCCATCGTCCGACGGCCTCAGGCGTCGGGGGAACGTCCGGCATCGTCCCTTTCGTCCGGTCGCACACGTCGACGTTGACCGGCTGATCGTCGATGAGGGTGCTGTACCAGCAACAACCCATGGCGATCATGAGCCCACCCCGCGTGCCCCACTGACGAGCCACCGCGACCCGTTCGTCCCCTGGCGACCCGTCCATCGTCGACATGACGAAATGGAACGGCTCGCTGAACGCCCAGGAACCATAGGTGCGGCCAGCAACGAGGTCGACCGAGCCCGGGCGTACCCAGCCCATCGGACTCAGGAGGATATCGACCCGCGCCGCGCACCCATCGACGGGATCGTCGAGGAAGAACCGGTTGACGACCCCGTTGTCTTCGACGAGCTCTCTGAGGTGATAGCGGCCCTCACCACACCGCCCTGATGATCGGACGATGAGCGTTCCCTCGCCCGGCTTCGTCGGACGGAAGGCGACCGCTCGCTCGGCCGGGTCGAGCGGGGTGCCGCCAGGCAGTCGGATGAGGACCGAGCCATCGAGATCCAGGGTCTGTACGTCGGGGGGGATCCGCTGATCCCCGCCGCCCTTGTTGGCGACCCACTCGCCATACAGCACGGCTGGGATCGGGTTCGACTCATCGACGATGAGTTTGAGGTTGAGCTCCCTGTTGGTATCCCGCCGTTGCCATTCAACCAACGCACCGACTGCAGCGGCCGCTGCTACCGTCAGAGCGGCGAGGAGCGCTGCGGCAATGAGCAGGTTCCGGTGACGGAGGGTCGGATCGGCGTCGGCCATCCCGGCGAGGATCCGGGAAAGGGGTCGAAGCTGCGGGGTCGTCTCGATCGCCTCGGCGATCCGGCTTCGGAGAGCGGGTTCCGCGTGCGCCGGCAGGTGGGTACGAAGTGCCGACGCAAGCCGGGCGTCGGTCGGGCGTCGGTCGATCATGACTCTGCCTCCATCGCCCGCTCAAGTGCGCGCCGCGCGCCGTGCAGACGCCTCTTGACGGTCCCAGCCGGGATACCCATCGAGCGTGCGATCTCCGCGACCGGTCGATCCTCGACGTGGTGGAGGACCAGGAGCAGCCGGTCCTCGGCCCGCAGGTGGTCGAAGGCGCGCCCGATCGCGTCGCCCGTGGCCACGTCGTCGATCTCGCTGGATGTTCCCCTGACGGGTTGTGCACCTGGGAGCGGGTTGCCATCGTCCGCAGGGAACATCTGGATCTCGCGCAGTCGGACGCGATGGCGCCGGCCCATGCGCGCGGCATTGCCCACGATCCGATTGAGCCAGCCGTCGAAGGATGCCGGGTCTCGAAGCCTCGGCAGCTGTCGCCAGGCGGAGACGAACGCCTCTTGGGTCGCATCGGCGGCATCCGCGTCGTTGGACAGGATCGACCACGCCAGCCGATAGCAGCGGTCGATGCGAGTGGCGACAAGGGCATCGAAGGCTGCGACGTCGCCCGCACGGGCACGCCGGACAAGCAGTTCGTCCCCGGTCGTCGCACCGCCGCGTGCCGCTGTCGTTCCGTCCACGGCCGCCCTCTGGAGCCTCGATCCTACCCCGATGTCAGTCCAGATGCCGCCCAAGGGGCGGCGGTTCGGTCGGGGCCGGGGAGCGGGACCAGGCTGGCCGGCAGAACTACCGATCCATGTGCCACGGCCTTAAGAAAGCCGAGGCGGCTCCCGAAGGAGCCGCCTCGATGCTGTCCCGGTGAAAGAGTCCGCCGAAACGGACGCTTCTGCCGCGCGTCAAGGGCATCTATCACGTCGGCTGCACCGACTACCCTGACCCTACCTACCCATGACCTTGTCGCTGGGGCAGCTTTGGCTGACTGAGCAGCACCGATATCCTACCCCTTCAGGGGCCGATTTCCAAGGGTTTTGTCACGGGTTCGGATGTAAATTCCTTAACCTTCAGTCGGCGTGGATCGTCACAGCCGTCATCGCGACCGGGTTGTCGGGCAGGTCGTTGCCGTTGCGCGGCGCCCCGACGATGGCGTCCACGACGTCCATCCCACGCGTCACCTGGCCGAACAGGCTGTACTTCTTGGGCAGCTTCCCCGTGAGGTCCTGGTGGCAGATGAAGAACTGGCTGCCGTTCGTGTCGGCCCCCGAATTGGCCATCGCGAGGGCCCCGCGGACGTAGTCGCCGGCGACCGGCTCGTCCTCGAACTTGTAGCCCGGGCCACCGGTCCCGACGCGGCTTCGCTGCAGCGACGCCTTCTTGCCGAACTGGCCATCACCGGCCTGGGCGACGAAGCCCGGGATCACGCGATGGAAGACGACATCGTCGTAGAAGCCTTCGCCGGCGAGCTTGATGAAGTTGGCGGTCGCCTTCGGGGCGCTCTCGTCATACAGCTCGACTTCGATGTCGCCGAGGTCGGTGGCGATCGTGGCGCGGGTCATGGGCAGCTCCTTCGTACATGGCTGATCGTGCCGGCTGGGCTGGTCGGACAGGACTACGGGTTCGCGACGGTCACCTTCGTCATGATGACCGGATGGGTGGGGAGCTCCTGGTCGGCCGCCCCGGCGATGGCATCGACTGTGTCCATGCCCGAAGCGACCGTCCCGATGATCTGGTACGTGTTGGCGCTCGCGAGCGATCGCTGCGCCGCATCGTCGAGGACGATGAAGAACTGTGAGTCGACCGAGTTCGGCTGCGATGTCCGGGCCATCGCAACCGTCCCGCGACCGTACTTTGCCGTCACCGGCTCGTCCTGGATCGTGTAGCCGGGTCCACCGCGGCCGGCCGACCCGGGCGCGGAGCCGCCCTGGATGACGAACCCGGGCACGACCCGGTGGAAGGCCGACCCGTCGTAGAAGCCGCAGCCTGCCAGGGCCACGAAGTTCCCCGCGGCGATCGGCGACAGGGCGCCCTCGACCTTGATCCCGATGGCGCCCTTGTCGGTCTGGATGGTGACGGTCCGCGTCTGACCGGCGGGGAGGGAAGCGGGCTGGCTGGTCGGGCACGAGCCGGCCGCCGCGGAGGGCGCTCCCGAAGACGCCGTGGAGGGTGCAGCGGACGCGCCGCCCCCGGTCGAGCAGGCCGACAGCAGCACCGCGGTCAACAGGGTCAGGATGGGCGCCGCGAGTCGGCGGCGATGGACTGGGATCATGCGGCGGCCTCCAGGGCTGCGTGGTAGTCGATGGCCCCGGAGAGGAGCGTCTCACCGAGGATGACGCCGGCGACTCCGGTGTCGCGCAGGCGCCGCAGGCCGTCGAGGTCGTTGACCCCGCCGGCCACGAGGATCTCGGCATCGTACGACCGAACGAGTTCGCGGGTGCGCGCGAGGTCCGGATCGGCACCGCCGTGGCTCAGGATGAAGCGAGCGACGCCGGCCCCGATGAGCTCCTCGACGAGCCCCGCGAGGTTCGTCGGCGGGGTCGGGCGGTGCCAGTGGAACGCCGCCAGGCGCTCGGGTCGAGGATCGAGCCCGACCGCCAGCCAGTCGCCGGCCACGGCCAGGCACTCTCGCAGGTCGTCGGGTCGGTCGACGATGGCCATCGTCAGGACGATCCGGGTGGCACCTGCTGCGAATGCCAGCCGGATGGCGTCGGCCGAATCCATCCCGCCGGCGACCTGGAGCGGCACCGCGACCCGGGCCGCGATCGTCCCGACCGCCTCGAGGTTGGCCGGCACGCCCGACCGGGCGCCGTCGAAATCGACCACGTGGATCAGGCGCGCCCCGAGCGCGACGAAACGCTCCGCGATGCGATCGGGTCGATCGGTCGGGGCGCCGATGCCCGCCCCCGCGCCCGGCCAGTAGACGATCCGGGAACGGCCCCCCTCGAGATCGATGGCCGGGATGACCTGCACGAGTCGATCAGCGCTCGGCCAGCAGCCGACGATGGAAGCTGATCGGCAGCGACCCGTGTCGAAGCAGCGAATCGTGGAACGCCTTCAGGCTGAAACGATCGCCGAGGCGGCGCTGTTCGTCGGCCCGCAGCGCGAGCAGCAGCGTGCGACCGAGCAGGTACGACAGCGGATAGGTCGGCCGGTACGTGTACCACTGGGCCTCGGCGTGCGCGTTGGGGCGCTCGAAGCTCGTCTGTTCGACGAGGAAGTCCGTCGCCTCGTCGACGCTCAGTTCACCCCGGTGCATGCGCACGTCCAGGATCATCCGGCAGGCCCGCCAGATCGCGTCGGTATGCATGATCAGTCGGAACCGCGGCTCGTCGTCGAAGCCGTGCTCGCGCATCATCAGTTCCGAATACATCCCCCAGCCCTCGACGAATTCAGGGGCGTCGGTCAGCAGTCGCGTCAGCGATGGATTCCGATTGGCCGTGTCCAGCTGCAGGTGGTGACCGGGATAGGCCTCGTGGATGCTCGTGTTGCTGATCGAGGCGTAGTTGTGTTCGCGCATCGCGTTCGCGTCGCCATCCACGGACGGCGTCACCACGTAGATGCCCTTCGGGTCGCGATCGAACGCCGCCGGCGAGAAGTAGGCCGCGAACGGGACGACATTGCGCAGGTATTCGGGCGTGGCGACGACGTCGATGCGTTCGTGGTCCGGGATCGTGACCAGGTCCCGCTCGATCAGGTGGCGGCGCGCCCGCAGCATCACGTCGCGATACGCGTCGAGCGCGGCATCGAACGTCTCGGGCTGCTCCGACTTCACGCGGGCGATGACCGTCGCCTCATCGACGGTCGGGTCGATCTCGAGCGCCGTGGCCGCACGCGCGGCGCGCTCTTCGCGCAGTCGCTCCCAGCCGAGTTGGAGGATGGCGTCGGCATCGAGGCCATCGAAGGCACGCAGGGCGACGAGCTCGTCATGGCGTTCGCGCCCGATCGCCCAGGTCGTCGGTCCCGCTCGGGAGCGTGCTCTCCAGCCACGTGCCGTATAACTCGACCGCGATCTTGGCCGACTCGCCGGCCCGCTCCAGCCGCCGCTGCTCGGTCGGGGGCAGGACGTCGGTCCCGGCGGCGACCAGCTCGTCGAAGAAGATCGGCAGCTCGCTCGCGGTCTCGATCTCGATGCCCTGCCACAGCCGGACCTGCGGGACGGTGGCGCGGGTCTTCGACTCCTCGAGGTATGTCGCCATCGCCTCCAGCCGGCCGGCGATGGCGTCGAGTCGCTCGGCCAGGGGGGCGTGATCCCGGACGAACAGCAGGAACAGGCCTTCCCCGACCGTGTCGAGCGCGAACGACCGACGCTCCCACAGGCGCAGCACGTCGGTGTCGTAGACGGATCGCCGGACGTTGTGCAGCTCGAGCTCGCGTTCGATCCGGACCTCGGGGGACAGCCCGGCAGCGTCGAGCGCCTCGATCTCCGTCAGGTGTGCCCGCTCGGCGGCGAGCTCGTGGAGGACCGCCTCGCGGCTGCCGTCACCATACAGGTCGTCGTCGGCGTGCAGCCCGAGCCACGTCGCGAAGACCGGGTCGTGCTCGACGATCCGGACGAACCGGGTCTCGACGAGGTCGTAGAAGCGGTCGTCGAGTGGACCGGGCGTGGCGGCGCGCGCTGGGCGCGGCAGTGGCGCGGCGGGGCTGGTCTGGGTCAATGGGGGTCCTCCAGCGCGTCGCGATCGCGGCGCGGGCCTCTGGCTGCGTTGGGTACCCGATGGATCGGGTGGGTCAGACGGTGGCGGTGGCGGGATGGGGTGGGACAGGGACGAGACTCGTCTCGGCCAGGGCAGCTCCCGTCGCGTCGATGGCGGTCTCGATGTCCGCGTCGGTCACGCCGTAGTGCGTGACGGCGCGAACCTGTCCGTGCGGATATTCCACCATCTGGACGCCTCGCGCTCGCAGCGCCGCGAGGAACGCTGCCCGATCGCGGTTCACCCTGAAGAGCACGAAGTTCGTGCGCACGCGACCGGGGTCGAGCGGCCCGGGCTCCGGTTGGGCCGTCCCGCCGGCCGCAACGATGCCGTCCATCGAACTCAGCGCCTCGGCCAGGCGGCGGGCATTGGCATGGTCCTCGGCCAGTCGGTCGATCATGCCATCCGGACCCCGCGACAACGCCACCAACCCGGCGGCCGCAAGGATCCCCGCCTGGCGCATCCCGCCACCGACGAGCTTGCGCCCGCGGCGGGCCCGCCAGATGACGTCCTTTCGTCCGACCACGACCGAGCCGACCGGACAGGCGAGCCCCTTCGAGAGGCAGAACGTGACGGTGTCGGCCGGATCCGCGAGATCGGTCGGGCGTACCCCGAGGGCGACCACCGCGTTCCAGAACCGCGCCCCATCGATGTGCATCGGGACGCGGTTGGCATGGGCGATGTCGGCGACGGCCCGGGTGTACTCGACCGAGAGCGGCTGGCCCATCGAATGGGCGTGCGTGTTCTCGATGGTGACGAGACCCGTGATCGGTTCGTGCGGGTCGGTCGGATCGCGGAAGGCAGCGGCGATCTCGGCAGGATCCACCGTCCCGTCGGGCCGGTCCTCCAGCGCCCGGACGCTCGTGCCGACGATGACCGCGTGGCCGGCCGCCTCGTCGATGACGAGGTGGTGCTCGCGGCCCGCGATGGTCTCCTGGCCCCGGCCGAGATGGGCGAGCTGGGCGACGAGATTGCCCATGGTGCCCGAGGCCACGAACAGGCCGGCCTCCTTGCCCAGGAGCTCCGCGGCGCGTTCCTCGAGCGCATTGACCGTCGGGTCGTCGCCGAAGACGTCGTCGCCGACCTCGGCGTCGGCCATCGCGCGGCGCATCGCCGGGGACGGTTTCGTGACGGTGTCGCTGCGCAGGTCGATCATGGGCATCGGCCCGAGTATAGGCGTGGACGCGCCGCCTCCGGAGCGGACGGTCCGACGACAAGCGCGGGTGCCTCTGCTATGCTCCGCCATCGCCGCACTGGACCCGTGGTGTAGCGGCCCAACATGCCAGCCTGTCACGCTGGAGATCGCCGGTTCGAATCCGGTCGGGTCCGCCATCCTCGCATTTCCCTACGCCCCGTCCGCCCGCCCGGACGGGGCGTTCCTCTCCCCGGTCCGCGCTGCGGCGCGCGGCGCCCGCGCATCGTGAGGCCCGGCGGCGGCACGTCCCGAGGCCCTCTGTCAAACTCCGCCGCGTGAACCGACGTCCGCTCCTGGTCGTGCTCGGCCTGCTCGCGATCGCCATCGCGTTGCCCGTCAGCGGCGGCCAGCTCGGGCTCGGCGGGACGGCGTCGCCCCCATCGCCATCGGCCGCGGCCGCGGCGCCGAGCGTGCGCCCGGTCGCCTCGTCGGACGCGTCGGCCGAGGCGTCGCCGGCGTCTGGATCGAGCTCGCCCGGAACACCCGGGCCGACGCCCCTCGACACGCCCGCCCCGACCGCGACCGCGGGCACGACCCTCGGGGCCGTCCCGTTCGTCCCGGTGACGAACTTCCGTTCGACCGCGACCTCCACGACCCGCAAGGAGGTGGGGGCGACGCTCGCGGGAACCGGTTCGCCGTATGTCGCGCTCGAGCTGATCGCGTCCGAGGCCGACGCGATCCTGGCGAAGCTCGGGGTGGATCGTCCAGCCGACGCCAGCCGGCTGATCCTGGCGAAGGACGAGAAGGCCCTCGCGACCGACCTCAGCAAGAACCGCAAGCGGCTCGCATTCCTGCGTGCGGACGCGATCGGGCCGGAGGTCCGGGCGCTGGCCTGGGGTGGCGACGCCCTGTTCGGCGTCGACCGGGTCAAGAACCTCGGCGACTGGCCACTGACCACCCAGCTTCCAGCTCCCGCCGCCGCGGCCGCCTACGACCCGGCCATGACGTGGACGCTGTTCGCGGGTGGCGACATCCTGCTCGACCGCGGCGTCTACCTGACCCTCAAGGCGAAGGGCGCGGACTTCCCGTTCGATGGCGGGACGGCGGACATCACGGGCCGCTGCAAGGACTGCTCGTCGATGGGCTGGGACCTGCCATACACGAAGCGGACCGGCAACAAGGGCGATGTCCGCGCGCTCATCAAGGGCGCCGACATCGCCGTCGCGAACTTCGAGAACCCGGCCCCAGACAACCCGAGGTTCCACGCGTCGGGGACCAGCTTCTCGGCCGATCCCCGCTACATCGACGGGCTGGCGAGGGCCGGGATCGACTACGTCTCCCTGGCCAACAACCACATCAAGGACGCCGGCGCGGCCGGGATCCTGCAGACCATCGCCAACGTCAAGAAGCGGGGGATCGCCTCATCGGGAGCCGGAAAGAACCTCAAGGCGGCGCGCACGCCGGCGATCCTCGAGGCGGCCGGGATGAAGGTCGCGATCCTGGGCTACGACGCGATCGCCGGCGGGTACCACGCGACCGCGACAAGGGTCGGGAGCGCGCCGCTCTCGGCCAAGAACGTCAAGGCCGATGTGGCGGCCGCGCGGAAGGCCGGCGCCGATCTCGTCATCGTCTATCCGCATTGGGGGACCGAGTACGACCCGACGCCCTTCGTCGGCCAGAAGAAGCTGGCCGAGATGATCATCGACAACGGTGCCGACATGGTCATCGGCAACCACGCCCACTGGGCCGGCGCGATGGAGGTCTACAAGGGCAAGCCGATCTGGTACGCCCTCGGCAATTTCATCTTCGACCAGACCTGGTCCGAGCCGACCATGGAGGGGATCACCCTGGAGTTGACCTTCCGCGGCAAGGAACTCGTCCAGATCCGGATGCACCCCCACATCATCCTGGACAAGGCACAACCGAACTTCCTCGATCCTGCGGGGGCGGGCAAGGTCGTGATGGGCCAGGTGTTCGGTGCCTCGAAGGGGTTGCTGGCGTGGTGAACGACCCGAGCTGAGACGCCTCAGTCGATCCCGGCGAACAGGTCGGTCTCGGGCAACGCCGACTCCACGCGCGACGCCCGCAGGATGAAGGCCTCCTTGCCCCATTCCCGCCAGCCCTCCAGGCCCAACGACATGAACGGACTGTCGTCGCTGATCTGCGTCACGTGCTCGTGGATGGCGGCCCACTTGGCTTCGAGGGGTGCGCCGTCGATGTCGATCCAGGTCGTTACCAGTTCGTCGGGGACGAGCAGCTTGGCAGCGAACGCTTCCATCTCCGCCACCTGCTCGGGCGGCGCGTCGTCCGGCGGCGTCCACCAGCTCTTCTGTCCGAGCTCTTCCAGTCGCTTCTGCATGCGCTCTCGGACCGACGCGGGCGTCACTTGCTCGTACAGCTTGGACGGCGCCCACGGCCCGAGGCCCGGCTCCTCGAACTGCTCCGGGTACCACTCGGCGTCACCCGCCCGATCGAACGCCCGGACGGCGACGTCGTGGGTCCGGATGTGGTCCGGGTGGCCGTACCCCCCGAACTCGTTGTAGGTGGTCATGACGTCCGGCTGGTAGTGGCGGACCAGCCAGGTCAGCCGCCCTGCGGCCTCGTCGAGATCGGCTTTCCAGTAGGAGCGCGGATCGCGGTTGCCATCGGTCCCGATCATCCCGGAGTCGCGATAGCCGAGGTTCTCCCACTCGGTCACGCCCAGGATGCCCATCGCCCGTTCGAGCTCCATGGCACGGATCTCCCCCAGCCGGCGGTGGTTGTCAGGGGTGTCCATCTCCGGAACCACGATCTCGCCGAGCTCGCCCCGGGTGCCGGTGACGAGGACGACACGCCGGCCTGCAGCGACGGAGCGCGCGAGCGTGCCGCCCATCCCGACGGTCTCGTCGTCAGGGTGGGCGTGGACGGACATGAGAGTCGGGCGATGGCCCGCGGCGTCGGTGGTCATGGTCGCGATGCTAGCGCAGGCGGTACTTCCGGGCCTTGCCGCACGGCAAGATCGCGGGCTAGCATCGGAAGGACATGATGGATCGACTCCCGCGGCGACTGCGCGTCGCGTTCACCAAGCCCGACGAGGGACCCGACCCGGCGGGCGAGACCGTCGACGAACCAGCCCCCGCGCCGCCCGAGGAGATGGACTTCGTCGCGTACGCCGAAGACTGCAAGCTGTCCGGACGGACGATCGTCGATGGCGGTCGACTGACGGACATGCTCAACGACCACGATGAATACGCCCTCGTCGGGGTGACGGTCGAGCGGTTCGAGGACGGTCGGCCGATCCAGGTCGACGAGATCGTCGTCACGCGCGACGAGTTGTACCTGGTCCACGCGAGCGGTCCGCGCGGCGATGCGGCACGGCGACATCACACGACCCCGATGTACGTCGCCATCAAGACCGGGCCGTACGAGGTCCGCGGCTTCTTCCACACCTTGCCCGGGGCGGATCCCGTGGCGGCCATGCGCCGGCGCAAGGCGATGGTGCCGCTGACCAACGCCCGGGTCGAGTACGTGCACGGTGGTCGGCTCGAGGCGATCACCTTCGAGACGCTCATCGTCAACCGCGAGCAGGCCGAATGGGCGGTGGCCATGGAACCCAGCCAGGTCGAGTTCCCGAGCGGCCCGGCGGCGGCGAAGCCAGCCGTCCCCGATGTGACGGCTGCCGCCCCGGCGTCGGAGGCGGCGCCCCCGCCCGATCCGGTCTAGCGACCGCGGGCGCCCGGGACGCGTCGGCCCGCGGCGCTACCATCGCGACCATGACCGACCGCCCCGCGACCGGCCCGCTGGCCGGCCTTCGCGTCGTCGACTGCTCCACGGTCCTGGCCGGGCCGTACTGCACGATGCTGCTTGGCGATCTCGGCGCGGACGTCGTCAAGGTCGAGCCACCCGAGGGGGACGCGACCCGTGGCTGGGGGCCGCCATGGGTGGGATCGACCACGGAGGGGTCGCGTACCGCCGCCTACTACCTGGCGGTCAACCGGAACAAGCGCGGCCTTCGCCTCGACCTGAAGTCGCCCGACGGGGCTGCGGTCCTGAGGCGGCTGATCGCGAGGGGCGACGTGCTGGTCGAGAACTTCCGGGTCGGCGGGTTCGCTCGCCTCGGGTTCGACGACGACGCGCTGCGCCGACTGAACCCGGCACTCGTCCACCTGGCGATCTCCGGGTATGGGCCGACGGGTCCGGCCGCGGATCGGCCGGGTTACGACTTCGTGGTGCAGGCCGCCAGCGGCCTGATGTCGATCACCGGGGAGTCCGCTGCCGACGGTGGCGGGCCGACGAAGGTCGGTGTCGCGATCAGTGACGTGATCGCCGGGATGCTCGGTGCGGTCAGCGTCCTGGCGGCGCTCGTCGGACGCGAACGAGGCGGCGAGGCGGACCTCGGAGGTGGACCGCGTCGAGGAGGTGGCCAGCGCGTCGACGTCTCGCTGCTCGGCGCGACCCTCGCGAGCCTCGTCAACCAGGCCCAGAACGCCTTCGTGACCGGGGAATCGCCCGGCCGACTCGGCAACGCGCACCCTAGCATCGTGCCGTACGAGACGTTCGCCACGGCCGACGGCGAGCTCGCCGTCGCGGTCGGTTCGGAGCGCCAGTGGCCCAGGTTCTGCGCCGCGGTCGGGCTGGCGACCCTCACGGACGACCCGCGCTTCGCCACGAACGGCGACCGGGTGGAGCACCGAGCCGCCCTCCGGCCGATCCTCGCCGAACGCCTTGCCGGCCGCTCCAGCGCCGATTGGCTGGCGACGCTCGACGCCGCCGACATCCCATGCGGGCCGATCAACGACATCGTTGCCGCGTTCGCGTCAGCCGAGGCGGTCGCGCTCGGGATGACCGTCGAACAGGAGCATCCGGCGTGGGGCGTCATCCGCCAGGTGGGGTTGCCCTTTCGCTTCTCGGAGACGCCGGCGTCCATCCGAACACCGCCACCGACCCTCGGCGAAGCGACGGTCGGGATCCTCGGTGAACTCGGCTATGGCGCCGATGAGATCGCCGACCTCCAGGCCCGCGGCGTCGTCTGAGGATCTGACCTCAGATCTCCTGCCGGCGGAATGACCGGGCGGCGGCCAGGAGCGCGATCGAGATGAGGATCGTCGTCGACACGACCGGTACGAGCACGTCACCGAGGTCGACCGGGGCGCCGGCCGCCAGTGCCACCGCCGGGGCGGCCAGGCCCGTCGGCAGGAAGCGCCCGAGATTCGGGATCGCGCCCGCGATCGACAGCACGAGCAGGGCGATGAACCCGAGCCCGGCCGCGGCCGCCGCCGATCCGGTGACCGTGCTGCCGAGGAACGTCAACGCCGCCCACGCCGCCAGCCCGAGCCACGCGAGCACCGCGAACGCGACCCAGCCAACGACCGGCAACGGTTCGAACAGGATCGCCGTGTAGAACCAGGCGACGGCGACGGCGACCGCGACCGAGACGGCCAGGACCGCCCCGATCGCCACGACCTTGGCCGCCAGGAAGCCGCCCCGCGAGACCACCTTGGACAGGATGAATGCGGCCGTGCCGCGGTCACGTTCGGTGGCCACCGACCCCATCGCCAGGATGATCGCGGCGAACGCCCCGAACTGCGCCAGGTTCTTCCAGAGCTGTTCGACGGCGGCCGTCGGGGTCGGGACGGGCAACTGGATCGAGGCCACCTGGTCGCCGGCTGCCGCCTTCACGATGTCGGGCAGGAACTTGGCCAGGAGGGGAGACCCCAGCCCGACGATGAGCAGCAGCCCCGCCACGATCGGCAGGCGCAGCGTTCGCCACGACTCGAGGAGCTCCTTGCGGATGAGGATGCCGGTGCCCGCGGTGCCGGTCATGCGGCCGTCTCGTGGTCCGGTTCTCGCCCGACGAGGCGCAGGAAGACGTCCTCGAGCGATGGCCGGACGCGCTCGAAGACCGCCAGTCGCAGGCCGGCCGCGACGACCAGGGGCAACAGACCTGCCGATGCGACGGCCTCATCGGTCACGGAGACCGTGAGCCGGCCGTCCCGCTCGGAGCAGTGATCCACCCAGGCGGTCCGGCGCAACGTGTCCGTCAGGGCAGCGAGTCCGACCGTCTGGCCAGGTTCAGGTTCGATCCAGTAGAGCGGCAGAGCGTATCGGGCGAGCAGGTCCTCGAGCGATCCCTCGGTCACGAGTCGGCCATGATCGAGGATCGCCACGCGGTCGCAGATGCGTTCGACGTCGGCCAGGACGTGGGTCGAGAAGATGACCGTGGCGCTGGCCCGGAGGTCGGCGATGAGCGCCAACAGGTCGCGCCGGCCCTCCGGATCGAGCGAGCTGACCGGCTCGTCGAGGATGAGCAGTCTCGGTCTCGCGACCAGCGCCTGGGCGATCCCGAGCCGCTGACGCATGCCGCCCGAGTAGCCGGCGATCCGCCGTCCGGCCGCATCGGCCAGCCCGACCAACCCCAGCGTCTCCGTCGCGCGCGAGCGAGCCTCGTCCCCCGCCAGACCCTGGAGCCGCCCCGCCAGGACGACGAGTTCCCGGCCGGACATCCAGCCGTAGTAGCGCGGGTCCTGGTCGAGCACGCCGATGCCGCGTCGGGCGCCGCCATCGCCGGTCGCTCCCGTGACCACCACGACCCCATCGATCGTGACCGTCCCCGAGGTGGGTCGAGCGAGACCCGTGACCAGTCGGAGCGTCGTCGTCTTGCCGGCGCCATTGGGTCCGAGCAGCCCGAAGATGGAGCCCGCCGGCACGTCGAGATCGAGCGCATCGAGGGCCAGGACGCCCTGACCACCAGGGAATCGCTTGGTCAGGCCACGGACGGTGACTGCCGCCGGGTTCGCCTCGGTCACTCCGGTTCGCGCCCCACCGCGAGATAGAGGATCGGGCCGAGCAGGCCGATGACCAGGATGAGGATCCCCCACATCAGCTTGCTGTCGCCCTTGACCCGGCGCTCGGGGCGCAGCAGGTCATGGAGCGAGAAGACGATGAGCCCGAGCTGGATGACGATGATCGGCGTGAGCAGCAGCAGGATCTGCGTGTCATTCACTGGTGCCTCCACTGATCGGTCGATGACCAACATAGCGAGGCGGCGGCCCGGCCATCAAGCCCATGGTGACCGTCGTGATCGCCTCCGTGCGCGGTTGCACACGAATGGCCGGTCGAAGTTGGGCCGCTGCTAGACTCGGCCGCGTAGCCCGACAGATCGATCCGCCATCCTGGAGGCCCGTCCGATGACCGACGACCGCGAGCGCTGGGCGCTGATCCTGGGCGGCTCGTCCGGGATGGGAGAGGCGACGGCCATCACGCTCGCGAAGGCCGGCTACAACATCTGCGGGATCCATCTCGACTTCCGCGCCGCCCTCGCCCACGTCGACGAGGTCAAGGCGACGATCGAGGCGGCCGGGGTGCAGGCGCTGTACATCAACATGAACGCCGCGGACGACGAGAAGCGGGCCGCGGCACTGGCCAGCCTGCGCGAGGCGTTCGACCGGTCCGAGGCAGCCGGTCGCCTGCCTTACGTCCGGGTCGTGATGCACTCGCTCGCCTTCGGCTCGCTCGTGCCGTTCCTGAGCGACGATCCCAAGGCCGCGGTCGATCGCAAGAAGATGGAGATGACCCAGGACGTGATGGCCAACAGCCTCGTCTACTGGGTCCAGGACCTGTGGCGCGGGGGCTTCCTCAGCAAGGGTTCGAAGATCTATGCGATGACCTCGGAGGGTTCGACCCGGGTCGTGCCGTCGTACGGCGTCGTCTCCTCGGCCAAGGCCGCCCTCGAATCCCACGTTCGCCAGCTCGCGATGGAACTGGCTCGTCAGGGCACGGGCGCCACGGCGAACTGCATCCGGGCGGGCGTCACGATCACACCGGCGCTGCTCAAGATCCCCGAGTCCCAGACGATGATCGATATCACGATGAAGCGGAACCCGACGGGCCGCATGACGACGCCACAGGATGTCGCCGATGCGATCCTCGCCCTGTCCGGCGAGGGAACGGAGTTCATCAATGGCGACATCATCAGCGTCGACGGCGGCGAGTTCATCACCGGTTCCTGACCCGGTCGGTCGAGCCTCGATGGCCACGCCGGCCGCCCCCTGGGTCATCCTGTCGCTGGCACCCGTCCCGGCGGACCGCGCCAGGAGCTGGTTCACAGGTCTCGACGAGGTGGATCTGCGCTTCCCGGCCGAGCGAACACAGGGGGCGATCCTGGACGCGATCGGGGAGGCCGACATCGTCCTGTCCGACTGGTCGTCGGCCCTCCACCTCCGTCGCGCCGAGGTCGAGCGCGCCGGTCGCCTGTCGTTCGTGATGTCCGCGGCGGTCGGCCTCGACAGCCTCGACCTGCCCGCGTTGACCGAGGCCGGCGTCGTCGTCGCCAACACTGCGGGGCTCAACGCCCCGAGCGTCGCGGAATGGTGTCTCGGAGCGGCCTACGCGGTCGCCCGCTCACTCGTCTGGGTGGACCGCGAGGTGCGGGCCGGACGCTGGCCGCAGCTCGAGATCCCCGAGCGGGGCAGCATGGAACTGGCGGGCCGTCGGGTCGGCGTCGTCGGGTTCGGCGCGGTCGGCAGCCGGGTCGCGCGGTTGTTCGCGGCCGTGGGGTGCGAGGTCGGCTACTGGACACGTCATGCGCGGCCCGCCGCGGAGGCCGCCGGCGCCACGTGGTTCGAGCTCGACGCGCTCATCGCCCGGTCGGAGGTGCTCGTCGTCAATCTCGCCCTGACCGAGGACACCCGCGGGCTCCTCGACGCGGGACGACTCGGGCTGCTGCCGCCTGGTGCCATCCTGGTCGACGCCAGCCGCGGCGGGATCGTCGACATCGACGCGGTCGTGGCGATGGTCGAGTCGGGTCGGCTGCGCGGAGCGGCGCTCGACGTGTTCGCGATCGAGCCGTTGCCGATCGACGCACCGGTCCGCCGCTCGGACCGGATCCTGCTGTCCTCGCATGCGGCCGCGACGACGGCCGGGTCGGTCGGTCGGATCTTCGCCCTCGTCCGCGCGAACATCGCGGCGGCCGTCGCCGGCCGGCCGGTGGACAGCGTGGTCAATGGGCTCGGGCCGATCGTCGAACGCCGGGGCGTCGCCCGATGAGCGGCCGGGTCATCGTGGTCGGTTCGGTCAACGTCGACCTGGTCATCACGACCGAACGACTGCCGGGGCCCGGTGAGACGGTCGTCGGAGGCCGGCTCGCCCGCCATCACGGCGGCAAGGGCGGCAACCAGGCGGTGGCGGCCGCGAGACTGGGTGCCCCCACGACCTTCGTCGGGGCGGTCGGCGACGACTCGTTCGGCGCCGAGGCGCGTGCGGCACTCGAGGCGGAAGGGGTCGACGTCGGCGGGCTGCTGACCCTGCCGGGCGAGGCGACGGGCGTGGCCCTCATCGTCGTCGACGCCGCGGGCGAGAACAGCATCGCGGTGGCCGGCGGCTCCAACGCGGTCCTCACGTCGGTCCAGGTCCGTGCCGCGCTCAAGCGACTCGAGCTGACGGCGGCCGACGTCGTGCTCGTTGGTCACGAGATCCGGACCGGAGCGACGCACGAGGCGCTCCGGCTGGGGCGGATCGCGGGCGCGACCACGATCCTGAACCCGGCGCCCGCGACGGGCCTGGAGCGTCCGACGCTCGATCTCGCCGACGTCCTCACGCCAAACGAAGGTGAACTGGCGACACTCGTCGGCCCCGACGGTCGACCGTCGGCCGGAGCCAAGCGGTTGCTAGGCCCGGATCCCGGCCGGCGGGCGGCAGTGGTCAGCCTGGGCGGCAGCGGCGCGATGCTGGTCGTCGGCCGCCGCGCCCGCGCGATCCATGCGCCGCGAGTCGACGTCGTCGACACCGTCGGCGCGGGCGATACCCTCAACGGGGCGCTCGCGGCGGGTCTCGCGGCGGGTCTCGACCTCCAGGTGGCTGCCCGTCGCGCCGTCGTCGCGGCATCGCTGGCGGTGACCCGGGCCGGTGCCCGGGAGGGGATGCCGACCGCGGCGGAGCTCGACGCGAGGCTCGCGGGTCCGCGCTAGACCGCCTCGGCCAGCACCCACGTCGTGCGCGCCCGGGCGGCCGCGGTCATCTCGAGCGCGCCCTCTTTGGTGACCCACCATGCGGCGAGCCCGCGCGACCGCGCTTCTTCGGCGATACGGTCGCGGCCGCGGACGAACAGCGCCTTCGACCAGACTTCCGCCCAGGCCGGGTCGGAACCGGCGACCGTCACCGCCGCGAGGCCGTCGTCGGCGGGTGTGCCTGTCACCGGATCGAGGAGGTGGTGGACGGGGCGACCATCGGTCACCCAGCGATTGATCCGGACCGAGGACGTGGCGACGGCGCCGTCGACGACGGAGATCACGGCGAGTTCTCCGCGATCGCCGCGCGGATCCTCGATGCCGACGAGCCATTTGCCACCGTCCGGGGCTCGGCCACGAGCGACGATGTCGCCACCCGCCTCGAGCAGGAAGTCACCGACGCCGCGGCGGCGCAGGCGCTCGGCCGCCCAGCGAAGCGTCAGGCCCTTCCCGATGCCACCGAGGTCGATCCGCCGCGCGACCGTCCGGATGTCGCGCCCGCTCGCCCCGACGATCCGCTCGCTCTCGCCGGACGGCCCGACCTCGGGGCGGTCCGCGACCGCGGGTTCGACCCCGAGCGGCGCGCCGCGATAGCCGAGTCGGTCGAGGTCGTCGAGGACCCGGGGATCGAAGCGACCGCCGGACAGTCGATGGGCCCGATCGGCAGCCGCGAGGGCGGTCCGCAGCCTCCGCGACGGTCGTGTCATGACGCCCGGACCCGCACGCCGATTGAGGGCGGTCAACTCGCTGTCGTCCCGGAACCGGGACATCGCGGCGTCAGCCGCCTCGAACTCGGCGACGACGTCCCGCCAGGCGCGCTCGGCTTCGGGCCGATCGAGCGGCTCACCGCCGCCCAGCGTCAGCCGAAGCGGCGATCCCATGGACCGTGACTCGAACCGGTGGACGGACGCCGACCGAACCGCGGTCACTTCAACCGCCGGACGCGCCGGTCGTCGCGTGCGTGACCGGCGCCTTCGCTCCCGAGACCGCGCGCGTGACCTTCGGCAGCGCGACGCGACCCGGAAGCGCCTTCGCGTCACCGCCGATCCGGGCGACGGTCGCGGCGAGCGCGTCGAGTGATGTCTCTGTGTCCGCCAGTCTCGGCGCCAGTCGGTCATAGCGGCCCGCTGCGTCGCTGTACGCCTGCGCCGCACGCGTGAGATCGGCTCCCAGGGCATCGTGGCCGTCCGCCAGCCCGGACGTCGCCGCGTCGAGCGGTCGCCGATCCTCGATCACCGCGAGGTCGGCCGATGACTGGAGCAGCGTCACGCCGGCCAGGCTGACGGCATAGATCCCGGCGGACGCGCCGACAAGGACGGCGAGATGGACGGGTCGACGGGTCTCAGTCATCAGGCTCCTCCCCGCCATCGTCGCCACCGTGGGAACCGCCCGAGGACGCAGGCGCCGCCGCCGGCGCGGGTGCCTTCGAGGCCGACGCCTGCGCCGCCCGTCGGATCGAGCGCTCCAGGGTGGCCAGTTTCGCCTTCGCCTTGGCCAGATCCCTGGCGAGCGTCGTGGCCTGCGCCCCGTCCGCCGCGATGCGCGCCTGGGCGGCCTCCAGCGCGGTCGTCAACTCGCGGGCGTGCGACGAGAGACCGGCGAGGTCGTCCTGGAGCGTCGCCGAGCGGGCCGTCTCATCGGCCAGCCGGGCCTGCAACGACACGACCGACGTCGGGCCCATGGTCAGTGGCGCCGCGGCGGCCGTCCAGGCCGCCGCGGCACGGATCGCGCCGAACCCAAGCACGAGGGACACCGCGACCACCCCGAGCGTGGCCATCCGGCGTGTCGACATCGATGTCGTCGTCATGGCAGAACCTCCGTTCGCGAGGTGGTGAACGTGGGCCGCCGCTGGCGCGACGCCCAATAGCGATAGGCGCCGGCGGCCACGACGGCGAGACCACTCGCGACGTACATGAGCCGAAGGGCGTCGGAGTCCGTGCCGGCGAGCACGCCGTGGAGCCACGACATCGCCCATACGATCAGGGCGAGGCGATGGATCGACAACCACATGCCGGCCGGCAGGAGGCGCGTGTATCTGGCCGTGATCGCCGTGAGCAGGAAGGCATACAGCGCCATCGTGCCAAGCGCGACGGCTGGACTGCGATAGCTCGACAGGCCCGGGATGAATGCGCCACCGAGTCCCACCCCGGCGTACGGGTCGAGGACGAGGCTCACGATGTGGACGACCAGGAACGCCATGACGAACACCCAAAGGTGTTCGTGCCACGGGAAGATGCGCTTCGACAGCTTCCAGGTGGACTTGTTCGTCGGATGGCTCAGGATCAAGCCCAGGGCGATCTGGAACGTGAGGAGCAGGAACGCGGCGATCCCGGCGGCCCGTGCCGCCAGCCAGACCCGGAGCTCGGCTTGGCGCGCCGACGCCGCCGGGACGATCTGGTCCGTGGCGTAGATGAGGATCAGCGCGATGATCGCGCCGAGGATCAGCGCGCCGCGTCCGGAGAGGCGGAACGGCGGGGACGCCCGACGCGGAGCGGGCGAGGTGGCGGGTTCGACGGACATGCACGCTCCCCGATGGTCGGCATGGAGTGCCTATCCCATCGAGGCAGGCGAGGGCGAAAAGGTTTCAGTCGTCGATGTCGCCGGTCGAGGCGGGGCGACCGGGCGCCACGGGCTCCCCGTGCCCCGATGGCGGTGGGACGCCACGGTCAAGTGCTCGTATAGTCGGCGGGATGGCAGGCGCTCGACGGCTCTTCGGGTTCGCGGCGATGTCGCTGGTCGCCCTCGTCATCGCACACAACCTCGTCTTCCTGCTGGCCTACGGCGTCGGCTTCGACCAGGCGTTGGCCCGGAGCGGGCACGATGCTTCGTGGGGGATGGCCGCCGCGATCGTCCTGGCGGCCGGGACCGCCCTGTTTGCACTGGCCGTCTGGCGGCTGTATCGCCTTGGTCTCGTCGTTCGGGACATCGATCCCGGCGGCGGTCGGTACGTGTCGGACCCCGTCGGTTTCGGCGGCCGGCTCGTCGGCCTCTGGTGGCGAGTCGGCCTGGCGACGACGCTCCTGTTCGTCATCCAGGAGAACGTTGAGCACCTGCGGATCGGCGATGCGCTGCCGGGCCTGTCGGTCCTGGGATCCGCGCGGTACGGCGACGCGGCGCTGGTCATCCTCGGGGTCACTCTGGCGGTCGCCTTGGTCGGCGCGCTGTTCCTGTGGCGTCGCGATCTGCTCGTGGCGCGGATCGCGGATGCCCTCCGGCGACGGCGCCCGCGGCCCCAGCGCGCCGTGCGCCTCCCGGACTTGACCCGCGACCGCCGTCCCGAGTCGCTCGTTGGGCATGGCCTCGGAGTCCGAGCTCCGCCCCTGCCCGCTCGATAGGGCGTCTCGACGCCGATCGATCGCGTCTGGGGACCGCCGGACGCCGGCCTCGAGGACGCGGTCCCTTGCTGCCCACCATTCTCTTCGGCAGGAGGTCTGTTTCGTGTCTTCTCGCACGCACTATCCCAAGTCGGCCGATCGGCTCGCCCGACGATTCGGCATCGCCATGCCCTTCGCAGCCTTCGCGGCGCTGGTGTTCGTGACGTCGGCGCAGGCCCACGTCCTGAAGGACTTCGGCCCGTACACCGTGGCCCTCGGTTGGGTCCATGAGCCGACCTACGTCGGCGCAACTCAACGCGGTCCAGGTGGTGGTCAAGGACACCAAGGGGAAG
Organism: uncultured Chloroflexia bacterium; assembly: GCA_963833705.1. Taxonomy (GTDB): domain Bacteria; phylum Chloroflexota; class Limnocylindria; order Limnocylindrales; family CSP1-4; genus SPCO01. The sequence goes on from CAWHYQ010000003.1 coordinate 258,265, forward strand.
CCGGTGACCGACATCGGCGACGGCGATCTCAAGGTCGTCGTGAGCGTCAGCTGGTCAGGACTCGAGCCCGCTTGACCTGGTGGCCGACCTACGACGAGGACACGGGCCTCGGCACGCCCGGCGATTACGAGGCCCCGTTGATCCCGACCGTGCCCGGCGACTACACGTTCCACCTGACGGGCAAGATCCACGACACCGCCGTCGATGAGACGGCGACGTCGAGCGATTCGACGTTCGACTCCGCCGTCGACGACACGGCGATCCAGTTCCCGGCGAAGGTGCCGACCCTCACGGAGGTCACGACGCGACTCGATCGGCTCGACGCTCGAGTCGGGGCCATCGCGTCGGCGCTGCACCGGCCGCCGCGCCGTCGCGAGCCCACCGCCCGACACGTCGGCGAGCGAGCGCGGCCAACGCTGCGAGCTCGGCCGCCGCACAGGCCCACGACACGGCGTCGACCGCGCTGTCTCGTGGCCGTCGTCCTCGGCGGGCTCGGCGTCGTCCTCGGCGCCGTGAGCTGTTCATCGCGACGCGGCGTCGCCGGCCGGCAACCGGCGCATAGCCATCCGATGAGGATCGCTCGGGGGAGCGTCGCGACCGGCCTCGCCCTGGTCGCGGTGCTCCTCCTGGCCGGCTCGGCCGCCGCGCACGCGCTGCCGCAGTCCTCGGACCCGAGCGCCGGGCGCGAATCTCGCGACGCCACCGACCGCCGTGACCATCACCTTCGGCGAACGACCGGACCCGAAGCTCTCGACGATCAAGGTGCTCGACACGAGCGGCAACGTCGTCAGCAACGGTCCGACCACCGTCGTCGCCTCCGATCCGCTGCCAGCTCACGGTCGCGCTGTCGCCCCTCTCGTCCGGCGTCTACACGGTCGCTTGGCGGACGGTGTCGGCCGTCGACGGTCACCTCGCGACGGGCTCGTTCGCGTTCGGCGTGGGTGTCGCCGCCGTCGTCCGCGCCCGCCGGCACGAACGCCGGGCGCGGGTACCACCGGCGGCAGCAGCGGGCCGTCCGTCGGGCGCGATCGTCGGACGCTGGCTGCTGTTCGTCGGACTGCTCGGCCTGCTTGGCGCGCGCCGACCTTCGGGCTGGTCGTGGCGACGCCTTCCCCGGCCGTCATCCGCCGCCTCCTCCCGCGTGGCCTGGCTCCTGGCGGCGGTCGGCTCGGTGATCGTGGTCGCCGTCGAGATCCTCGAGTCGGGTGCCTCGACCGACGAGATCCTTGGCTCGTCGCTCGGCAGCGGCATCTGGTTGCGTGGCCGTGCCCCTGCTCGTCGCCGGTGGTGGCGTTCTCATCGCCCGCCGCATGCCGGGTCGACCCGCACTGGCGGTCGTCGGGCTCGGTGCCGCGGCGGCCCTGCTGGCGGACGTGCTGCTCGAGTCACGCCGCGGCGGGCTCGAACCCGATCGTGGACGTCGCGGTCCAGGCTGTCCACGTGCTGGCCGTCGGCCTGTGGCTCGGCGGCCTGGCGGGTCTCCTCCTGACGTGGGACGGACTGCGGACGAGCGGACCGCACGCGCGGCCGCGGCGGTTCTCCTGCTCGCGACGATCGGGATCGCGGTGGTCGCGGTTACCGGCCTCCTGCGGGCCATCGCCGAGGTCGGGACCGTCGACGCGCTCCTCACGACCGATTTCGGTCACCTCGTCATCGCCAAGACGGCGCTGCTCGCCGTGCTGGCGCCTGCTTGGTGCGGTCAACCACTTCCGGAACGTCCCGGCCGCCGGTCGGACGCTCGGTGGGCTGCGTCGCGTCGGATCGACCGAACTCCTGGTCGGCACCACCGTCCTGCTCCTGTCCGCCTCGCTGGTGAACCTCGCGCCGCCGGTCGAGGTCGCCTCGGCGGCCGGTGCATCGTCCGCCGAGCCCGAGTCCGAGCCTGTCCCCGCGCGATCGTGAGCGGCCACGACTTCGGCACGTCGGTGAAGGTCCAGCTCGCCATCTCGCCGGGCACCGCCGGGTTCGACACGTTCACGGCGACCGTGACCGACTACGACACGGGCGCTCCGGTGCCGGCCGATGGGGTGTCGCTGCGCTTCGTCTTCCCGGCCAGATCGGACGTCGGCAGCTCGCGGCTCGATCTTGCGCCGACGGGGCCCGGGCGTCTTCGAGGCCACCGGCACGAACCTCTCGCTCGACGGGACGTGGCAGATCACGGCCGTCGTTGCCCATGGCACGGCCTCGGTCGAGGTCCCGCTCGACGTTCACGACCCGCCGGCCGCCAGCCCGATCAATGCGTCAGCCGAGCCCGTCGATCGACGTCAACGCCGTCCCGGGACTGCCGACGATCTACACGGTCCATCTCACGGACGGCCGGACAGTCCAGGTCTATCTCGACCCGGGTACGCCCGGAGCCAACGAGGTGCACGCCACGTTCTTCGACGCGGCCGGCAATGAGTTGCCGGTCGCCAGTGTCACCATGGCGCTCGGACCGACGGGCGGAACCCTCGTGCCGCTCACGCCGCGCGAGCTCGAGCCGGGCCATTTCGTCGCCGATACGACGCTCACCGCCGGGACGTACAGCCTGTCCATCGCGGGACCGGCCCCGGGCGGCGACCAGCTCTCCACGCGAGCTCGATATCCCTATCACGAAGTGAGGTTCTCCGTGGACATGCGTCCGTCGCGCTCGTGCCCTGATCGTCGCAGCGGTCCTGCTCGGCGCGGCGGGCTGTACCGGGAGCGCGCCAAGCGCCTCGGTCGGCAGCGGACCGCTGCAGGCCCTGCCGCCTCCTCCGAGGCGAGCGCCGGTCGGGGACGCGTCCCTCCTCGCCGGCCGTCGTGGCGATCGTCTCGCCGACATCCGGGCAGTCCGTCACCGGCACGTCCGTCCATGTCGTCATCTCGCTCACGGGCGCCCAGATCGTCAGCGCGACGACGACGAACGTCCGGCCGGACCAGGGTCACATCCACCTCTACGTCGACAACGTGCTCGTGTCGATGAACTACGGTCTCGAGCAGGACCTGCCGGTCAGTCCGGGCACGTACGTGCTCAAGGCGGAGTTCGTCGCCTCGGATCACGCCCCGTTCAGTCCCAGGGTCTGGTCGCCGGAAGTCTTCTTCACGGTCCAGTGAACCGGCGGGCGGCGGTCGTCTCGCTCGGGGCGGGTCTCGGCCTGATCGCCCTCGCCCAGCTCGCAGCGCCATTCGGCTCACCGCCGCTGTACGACGGCGTCGTCGTCCAGGAACCGTATCGCTACCTGTCGCCCGGGCCGGGCCAGCTGGGTTCGCCGACGTCGTACAGGTCGACGCTGCCCGTCACCGGTATCGCGAGTCCGGTGTTCGTGGCGGCCACGACCGAAAGTCCGCCGCAGGCGCAACTGATCGCGGAGTCTGGGGCGTTCGTGTTGCCGCCGGGGGCGACGTTCGCTGACCGTGTCGATCGAGCCAGTCGCCGATACCGCCGCGCCCACGAAAGGCACGCTCGCCGGCAACGCGTATCGGCTGTCGGTCGTCGACCAGTCCGGGGTCGAGGTGCCGATCAGCGCGACGTCGTTGCCGACGATCAGCCTGCGGGCTCCCGACGGTGCGCCCTCGGCGTCGATCGCCCAGTTCGAAGCGGGCGACTGGCAGGCCGTCGAGACGGCGTCGGGCGGCCAGCCCGGGATCTACCTCGCGAACGTCACCACGCTCGGTGACTTCGCGCTGCTCGTACCGCCCAGGATCAGGCCGGTGTCGTCATCGGGTTCGCCTCGATCGCGATCACGGCGGTCGTCGTCGTCGGCGTCCTGCTGTGGTCCTGCGCCAGTCGCGACCGCCTGCAGTGCCCGAGCCAGCGCCGCGCCGACGGTCGTCATCCACGAAGCGACGCCAGGGCAGCCGTCGTCGAGGCGGTTCCCGATGAGCGTCCCTGCCATGCACTGCCAGCCGACCCGCCGCCACACTATGGGAGGCACCATGTCCATCTTCCCGATTCGTCGGGCACGCAACGCCCTGGTCGCGCTGGTCGTGCTCGTCTGTTCATCGGGCTGCGCCTCATCGGCCGGATCTGGGTCGGTCGCGCCGGCTCGAGCGGGCGGCGACATACGCATCGGCGCTGTCTTCCCGCTGGCCAGCAACGCCGGGGGCCTCGCCGGGGAGGAGCTCGCGGGCGTCCAGGCCGCCGCGGACTTCGTCAACGCCGACGGCGGGATCGACGGCCGGCGGATCGTCCTCGACGTGCAGGATCTCGAGCCCGGCACGGATGCCGCCGGCGGTCATGGGCAGGCTCAAGACAGACGGGGCGTCCGTCGTCGTCGGGGCCTATTCGTCGGACGCTGTCGATCCCGGCCAGCCAGGCCGCGAGCGACGCCGGCCTCGTCTACTGGGAGGCCGGGGCGGTGGCCGACCGGCTCACCGGTCGCGGCCTGCCGCTGGTGTTCCGGGTCGGCGCCAGCGGCGCGAACCTGGGCTCGAATTCGGCGCCGTTCGCGGCGACCGAGCTCGCCCCACGTCTGGCCAGGACGCCAGCCGGGCTCCGGGTCGGCGATCGTGGCCGCGGACGACGACTACGCTCGGTCGGTGGCCGACGCCGCGGCCGCGACCGCGCGGCACGCCGGGACCGGTCGTCGCGCGGCTGACCTACGACCTCACGGTCCCCGATTGGCCGGGCGTCATGGCCCAGCTCAAGGCGGCGTCGCCCGACGTGGTCATCCTCGCCTCGCACATCCCCGACGGCGTCGCCTTCCGCCGCGCGATGCTCGCCGCCGACGTACATGTCGGCGCGCTCATCGGCTCGACGATGGCCGAGTGCGACCCCGACTTCGCCGGCGACCTCGGGCCGGACGCGGTCGGCGTCTTCGCCTCGGACCGCCCGATCGGTGGGTTCCAGCCGAGCTGCGCTCGATCCCGCCGCTCGGGCCCTGTACGACCGCTTCGCAGCCGCCTGGGCGTCCCGCGGCGGCGGCTCGCGCACAGTCGGCGCCTACGGCGCGATGCCCATCGAGCCTCGAGTCCGTCCGAGTACGCCGATCACCGGCCCGATCGAGGCGGGCTCGGTCGATGCCGGCCCGAGCGAGGAGGGACTGTCGGGGTTCGCGGCCGCGTGGGCCCTGTTCCACGACGTCTTGCCGGCGGCGGCGCACTCGGGCTCACTCGACGCCGGCGCGATCGCGACGGCGACACGGTCGGTCGATCTGCCGCCGTGGTTCGCTCCCGAACGGCGCCGGTCTGCGGTTCTCGGCGGCGCCGGCCACGCTCGGGCAGAACGAACGAGCCGCAGCCGTCATCTGGCAGTGGCAGGCCGTCCGCGCGTACACCTTCGTCTGGCCACCGACCTACCAGACCGGCCAGGTCGAGTTCGTCCCGCTGACCCGATGACCGCGATCGCGATCCGACCTACGAGTCGGATCAACCGTCCCGCGGCGACCATCACCGGCCTCGCGCTGGCCGTCGCCGTGCGCTGGGCGACCACGGTGTCGGGAACCGCAGGGCCGCTCGTGATCGGGCTCTTCTTCGGTGTCGGCCTGTTCGTAGTCGCTTGCATCGGTGGATGGCGACCCGCGCGGGCGCGATCGTCGCCGGTGCTGCTCGGAGTCGGGGGTGGGGCCGTCCTCGTCGCCCTCGCGATCGCGACCCGTTCCGGCCCTCTGCCGTCGTTCGCGCAGGCCACGGCGTTCGTGCCGTGGGTCGCGGTGACGATCATCGTCGCGGTCGCCGAGGAGCTCGTGCTGCGCGGAGCGTTGTTCGATGAACTCGATCGGCGATCTGGGGTCTTCGTGGCGGTCGTGGTCACCGCCGCGCTGTTCGCGCTCATGCACGTCCCGCTGTACGGCTGGCACGTCGTGCCGCTCGACCTTGGTGTCGGGCTGTGGCTGGCCGGCCTGCGCCTGGCAAGTGGCGGTGTCGCGTCACCGGCCATCGCGCACTCGGTGGCCGACCTCGCGACCTGGTGGCTCTGAGTGGGCCGACGCGAGGCGGCCCTTGGAGCGCTCGGCATCGGGCTAGTGGTCATCATCGCGGCACGAATGATGGTGCCGACCGCGCCACCGCTCTACGACGGGGTCGTGCCGATCGAGGCCTACCGCTGGCTCGACCCGCCTCCCGGGCAGCACGGCGGTGCCAAAGGCGCCACGGCCCAGATCCCCGTCCCGGATGGCAGGAGTCCGCTCGTCGCCGTGGCGACTCCGGAACTGGAGCCACAGGCGCAGATCTTCGCCCCACCCGGGGGTCTGACCCTGCCGGCTGGGGCACGGCTGATCAAGGTTTCGATCGAGCCGGTCCCGACGGAAGGTGTCCCGGCCGATGGCCATTTCGATGGCAACGTCTACAGACTCACGGTGACCGATCAGGACGGGACGCCACTCCTCGCTCCCGCCTCCGCGCGAGTCAGCGTCGTGATCCGCGCCGCCGATCCGAACCTAGTCGACGGGACGATCGCGCAATTCACCGACGGTTCGTGGGTTCCGCTCACGACGCGGTCGACGGGCTTTGGCGGGTCATTCCTGTCGGTGGTGACCGCGTTCGGCGACTTCGCGGTCATCGCCCCGGGGGCTGGACCGAGCCTGCCCGCGAGTGCCACCCCAGCCGCGGGACCCGTCGCGTCGCCGTCGGACGCATCGACCCCGGTCGCGTCGGCCCGACCGACCGTGGCGGGTGGGCCGTCGACCGGGTCGGAGAGTGGTGGCGCCGGCCTCCCCGGTTGGCTGCTGCCGGGCCTGGCTGCCGTTGCCATCGCGATCGTGATCGTCGGCTACCGCACCGTCACACGGGGCCGGCGACGCCGGTATCGCGGAGCCCATCGCACACGGCGTCACTGATGCCGACCCGGGAAGGGCTCATACGCCCAATCCATCAGCGCAAGGACAGGGGGTCCACGACCGTGCCACGCCGTCGGATGAGCCAGCCCGATTTCGGTGAGAACAGCAGGGCGATCGCGAACAGAAGCGTCTCGACCAGCACGATCGACGCGCCCGAGGCGACGTTCAGGTAGAAGCTCACGTAGAGGCCGGTGACGGCCGCCACGATCGAGGCGCCGATGGCGACCCTGACCAGGTCCCAGAACCGATCCACCAGGAGCTGTCCCGTGGCCGCCGGGGTGACCAGCATCGCGACCACCATGATGATCCCGACCGCCTGGATGCTGACGATGATGGTGATGCCCATCAACGCGAGCAGGAGGTAGTCGAGCCTGGCCACCGGCAACCCTGACGCGGCCGCCCCGGACGGGTCGAACGACGAGTACAGGAATTCCTTGCGCAGGATCCCGACGACGAGCAGCACCACGCCACCGAGCAGTGCGACCTGCACGATGTCGGCGAAGGTGATCCCGAGGACGTTGCCGAGCAGGTAGCTGAACAGGTCCGAGACGTAGCCGCGCAGGGTGCTGAAGAGCACGATCCCGAAGGCGAACATGCCGGCGAAGAGCACGCCCACCGCGGTGTCGAACCGGATCCCCCCGCGGCGTGCGACGAACCCGATGGCGAGCGCCGTCCCGACGGCGGCCACGGCGCCCCCGATGTAGAGCGGGATGCCGAGCAGGTAGGCGATGACGAGGCCCGGGAACGCGGCATGGCTGACCGCATCGCCGATGAAGGCGAGCCCGCGAAGGACAACGAACGCGCCCATCACCGCACACACGATCCCGACGAGGATCGCGGCGACGAGGCCACGCTGCATGAACCCGAACGACATGGGGTCGAGCAGGAAGTCCAGCACGTCAGTGCCCACGATCGTGGAAGTGACGCTCGCCGGTCGGGGCGTCGTCGTGATGGTGGGCGTCGTCGATGATCCCGTGCCCGGCCGGCAGGACGATGACGTGACCGCCGTAGGTGGCGGCGAGCAGGTCGCCGTCCATGACCAGGTCGGCCGGTCCGAAGGCCACGATCCGGCCGTTGATGAATGCCGCCTGGTGGAAGTGGTGCGCGGCGCTCGCGAGGTCATGCGTCGTCGCCACGACCGTCCGGCCGGCGGCGGCCTCGGCCGTCAGGATGTCCATCAGGTCCTCCTGGGTCGTGACATCGACCCCCGTGACCGGCTCATCGAGCAGATAGAGGTCCGGCCTGGCCGCCAGGGCCCGCGCGAGGAAGACACGCCGCCGCTGTCCGCCCGACAGCGCGCCCACCTGGCGATCCCGGGCTTCGACCATCCCGACCGTCTCGAGCGCCGCGAGCACCGCGGCCCGATCGTCCCCCCCGGGCGACCGACCGATCCCGATGAGCGGCACCCGGCCCATCATGACGACATCGCCGACCGTCACCGGGAATGCCCAATCGACCATCTCGGCCTGGGGCACGTAGGCGATCCGCTTCGCCTCCCGACCTGGTGGTCCGCCGAGCACCTCCACCGTGCCGGACATCGGGCGGAGCAGGCCGGCGATCGTCTTGAGCAACGTGCTCTTGCCGGCACCGTTGGGCCCGATGACCGCCAGCAACGACCCCGTGGGGATCGTCAGCGAGACGTCGGCCAGCGCGACCCGGTCGCCGTAGCCCGCGGTCACGCCAACGAGGCGGACGGCGACTTCGGGCGCCGCCGTCGCCTCCGCGCGGGGCGCCGAGCTTGCTACGACCGTCAAGGCCGCGCTCCGGCGCGGCATCGTTTCAACTGAGCGCCTTCACGATCTCCTGGGCGTTCCATTCCATCATCCCGAGATAGGTGTCCGCGGGCGCCGGTCCGACGGTGTCGTTGTACAGGGTCGTGACGACCTGCGTGATCCCGGCCTCGCTCGCGAGCGTCTCGGAGAGTTTCGGACTGAATTGAGATTCCGAGAACACCGCCTTGACGCCCGCTGCCTTGACGGTCGCGACGAGCTTGGCAAGGTCCGAGGCCGAAGGCTCCTGGCCGACATTCGGGAGGATGACGCCCACTAGTTCGAACCCATAGTGAGCCGCAAAATACGGGAACGCATCATGGAATGTCACGAGTTTGCGGTTCGCGACCGGGATCGTCGCGAACGTGGCCTTGTTGGCGTCGTCCATGGCCTTCACCTTCGTCGCATACGCGGCACTGTTGGCTTCGAAGGTCGTCCGATGCGCGACATCCAGGGCCGACAGGCTGGCGGCGATCGCCGGAAGGTCGTGATCCGTGACGAGGCTTGGGTCGAGCCAGAAATGGGGGTTCACCTCGCCGTCGACGGTGATCGTGGGGATGCCATCGGCCAGGACGAGTCGGGCGGCCGATCCCTCACCGGCTGCCGACATCACCTTGTCCAGGAAGTCGTCCAGTCCCGCTCCGTTCGACACGATCAGGTCCGCCCCGACCAGCCGCTTGGCATCATCCGGCTTGGGCTCGTAGTCCTCGGGCCCGACACCGGGAGGGATGATCGAATTCGACCGTGACCAGGTCGCCGCCGACGTTGCGGATGATGTCGGCGAACACGGTGGTCGTGGCGACGACCTTGAGCGTCTTGGCGCTCGATGGGCTCGCGGTCGCTCCGGAACAGGCGGTCACGAGGAAGACGACAGCCGCGACGGCTGCAACGAAAGTGATACCGAGTCTCGATTGATGCCGAGGCGACATGACGTGGTCCTCCGTGCTCGATGGGATGTCAGGCGGTGATGCTGACGGGGCCGGGCAGCCTGGCCAGGCACGCCGGACACAACCCGAACAGTTCGAGCCGATGCTCGTCGATCCGATAGCCCGTCCGCCGGGCGACCTCGCGGACGACGGACCGCAGTCCGGCGTCGTCGATCTCGTCGGTCCGGCCGCAGCGCGAACACACGACGTGATGGTGGTGGGCGGGCTCGCAGCCGACGTATGCGTGCTCCCCGCTCGGGAGATCGAGTCGTTCGATCGTCCCCAATCCCTCGAGGACCTCGAGCGTCCGGAAGACCGTCGCCCGTCCGACACCCAGCCGGCGCGTCCGGGCCGCCGAGACGAGTTCGGCGGCGGTGAAATGGCTGTCCTGGTCCGCGATCAAGGCGGCCAGCGACCGTCGCGGCCCGGTCAGCCGGTAGCCTGCGCGGTCGAGAGCGGAGACGATCGGAGTAGGGTCGCCCATCGCCCCGAAGGCTAGCAGGCGACGCCGATCTTGTCGAGACACAGTCTCAACACGGACCCGCGGAACGACCGCCCGCAGCCGCGCGGTTCCGGGCCGGATGGTCGGGTCGGAAGGGGTCGCCTGGCCCTCCCCGCGACCCGATCGAGCATCGATGCTATCGTCGGACCCGAGGGTAGGGAGGGCAACGGCGATCGGCCGACGACGACCCGACCGTGGTCGACGGAAGGAGCACTCGCCCTGAGCACGCGCACCACGCCTCCGCCGCCATCGACGCGCCGCTCCCGGCGCGCGAACGAGCGAGCCGCCCGTGACCGACGCTCGGCGGCCGCCTCGTCGCCGACTCGTCGCCCGTCCCCGATCGTCTGGGTGACGCTGCTCGCGATCGGCCTCGGGATCGTCGTGATCGGTGGGTCCATCGTCCTGCGAGGCGGCCCGGCCGTGAAGGCCGACACGACCGGCCTCATCGCCCCGGCGTCGCCGACGCCACTCCAGCTGGCCGACGGCCGGTCCCTCGGCAAGGCAGACGCACCGGTCACCCTCGACCTGTGGTCAGATTTCCAATGCCCCATCTGCGACCAGTACGCCGAGACCATCGAACCGGTGCTCATCGCCCGGTACGTCGCGCCGGGCACGCTCCGGATCGTGAACCACGATGCGGCGTTCCAGGGAGCGAAGTCCAGCAACCCGCAGGACGAATCGGTCGAAGCGGGCGCCGGAGCACGCTGCGCGGCGTTCCAGGGTCGGTATTGGCCGTTCCATGACTGGCTCTTCGCCAACCAGGCGGGCGAGAACCAGGGTGCGTTCGCCGACGCGCGCTTGCGAGCCATCGCCACCGCTGCCGGCCTCGACGTCAAGGCATGGGACGCGTGCCGGGCGACCGGTGAGCAGCAGGCGGCAGTGCGCGCTGAAACGCATCAGGCCGTGACGCAGGGCGTCGGAGGGACGCCGACGCTGTACATCAACGGCCAGAAGATCGAAGGCCTGCGGAGCGTGGACGTGCTCGGCACCATGATCGAGGCTGCGGCCGCGCGCGGCCGCTGACGGGGTGGACGACAGCGCCACGACGGCCCTGGTCCGTGGTCGTGGTCGATGGTGGGGCCTCGCGATGACCGTCCTGGCGGCCATCGGGCTCGTCATCGCCGCCTACCTCCTCGTGGTCCGGTTCGTGGGCGAGGCGCCCATCTGCGGCCCGATCCGCGGCTGCGACGTCGTGGCGAGCAGTCCGTACGCTACCGTCCTCGGGCTCCCGGTCGCCCTCTACGGCGTGGCCTGCTCGGTCGTGCTCCTCGGTGCCGCGATCGCCTGGTCGCGCAACGGAAGCCGTCGCGCCCTGTACCTCGCCTATGGCCTGGGCCTGCTCGGCGTGCTCGCCGTCACCTACCTCACGTACCTCGAGCTGTTCGTCATCGATGCGATCTGCGTCTGGTGTGTGTCGTACGCGGTGACCATCGTCCTGGGCTGGCTGTGCGCGGTGGCCGCCGTGCGCGCGGATCGAGCGTCGGCCGGCTGACGCGGCACTGCTGACGCGGCGCTCCTGCCGGCCGATGGCGACGCCGATGTGCCGGCACCACGGCCGAATGTACCGGCGGCCGGACGGACCTTCGGGCCGGGGGCTTTGGATGCCCTCACGACCCACACTCGGGGAACGGCCAGTGTGCCGGGAACCGCACCTCCGGATGCGATCCGCGTCATGTCGTGCCGAAGGAACCGAACCGAATGCTCATGAACATGCCGCGCCTCAAGGTGAGGCGCGCCCGAACACAGACGGTCAAGGGTCCCGCCATCGGGGATGCCGATGCGCGCGTCTTCACGTGCCCGGGCTGTTCACGGCCACTGCCGAACGGCACCTGGAAGTGCCCCGGCTGCGGCGTCAGGCTGCTGCTCGGCGTCAAGCTGCAGCGCGCCGGAGCGATCGCCGGCATCGGCGCCCTCATCGGTGCGGTGGCGGTCGTGATCCTGGGCCTGACCTTCCTGGGCTGGCTCGGGCCGACGGCCGGAGCAGCCGCGGAATCCGGTCCCAGCGGAGCCACCGGCGCGACGCCCAGCGGCGGATCCGGCGTGAGCGACGTCCCGGCCGTCCTCCCTCCGAACGTGCCCGCCACCGCGGTCGGGGCGCTTCGCGGGACGGCCACGATCAACGCCCGGATCCTCGCCGATGCCGCGGCCCTGAACCGACTCCTGGCCAAGAAGAACGATCAGACCATCCCGATCTCACGAGCCCTTCGCGCCCTCGGGGCCGACGCCCAGCAGGGCATCGACATGACCGGCCGGATGGCCGGCTGGGCGGACGCGACGGACCTGCGGAAGCAACTCACCGGCTTCTACGCGCTCATGGCGGATACCGCCCGCGATGGACTCCAACTGTCGCTGACCGACAAGAACGGCTACCGCAATGCCGGCAAGAAGATGGTGGCCGTCGTGAAGGCCGTGGCCGCAGTGGATGCCGTCTCTCGGACGCTGGCAGGGACCGTGAACATGGAGCTGCCGCTGATCGGCCTGCCGGTCCCCAAGGCGCCGGCCGCCTCGACCGCACCGTAACGGCGCGATCCCGTCAGCGGGCGGCGACGGCCGCCGCGGCGTAGCCAGTCAATTCCACGTAGCCCTGGCCACCGAGCGCCGTGCCGCCGCGCCTCGCGTGGACGACCTGTGAGCCCTCCCAGTAGATGACCCCGGTGGTGGCGCGCGTATCCAGCTCCTGGGCCGCGACCGTTGGTCGCAGGTCGATCTCGAGGTCGTCCCCCGGGATGCGGATCGTCCAGGCGGCGGGGTACTCGGCGCCCGAGGACGGACTCAGCCAACGACCGGTCACGTCGACGCTGAAGGCGTCGCGCCCCAGATGACGGATCCGACCATCGCGGTCCACCTCGGTGCCGTAGATCAGCGGGTACGTCCCGTCGGCGTCGCGGACGAGGGAGACGGTCAGGTCCGTCCCGTCGTCGAGGTTGACCGCGAACCAGTCCCAGCCGCCGCCACCGACCGAGATGAAGTCGCCCCACTGGTGGTCGAACCAGGCGTCGCCGTCGACGTCGAGCGTGGCGCCATCGATGGTCAGCGTGCCGGTCGCGGTCATCGCGGTCCGCGAGTAGTAGTACGACCCGCCGGCGGGTCCGAAATCGACCCAGCCGTCTCGCTCGTGGAGCGCCGGCGGCTTGGTCGCTCGAAGGCTGAGGTCCAGGCCAAGACCCGACGCCGAGCCGGCGTTCGCCGCCTCGTCAGCCGCGAGCGACGCCGCGAGGCGATCCGCCCCGCCATTCCCGGTCATCGTCCAGGCCGGCCGGCTCACGGTGTCGGGACGCGACGGATCGACGCCGTGGATCGACAGGTCGAAGCCCGTCGGCGTCCCATCCGCACCTCGCAGCGAGCGGTCGACGGCCGACCCGACCTCGAGCCGCTGGCTGTACAGGAACCGGTCGCCGCCCTCGTCCGTGACCGCGAGATGCGACACCCATGAGGTCGGGAAGGCACCGCGTTCGGCCCTGAACACGACGAACTCGAAGCCGTATCGGGCGCCGGTCGCCGAGCGAAGGTGACCCGTGTAGTACCACCACTCGGTCAGGCGATCGTGCGGGCCGTCGTCACGCGGGAACGCGATCGGCACGGGGTCGCCGATCGCCACCGGGGCAGGGGTCGGCGGCGCGACGGACGGGCGCGGCGCGGCCGGGTTGGCGAGGATGGGCGCCCCGCCCGTGCAGGCCGCCAGGAGCAGCGCGAGCCCGGATGCCACGGCGCGGAGGGGAGAGGGACGTCGCCGACTCATCGGATGGCCGCCTCCACCTCGGCCTCGGACGCCGGCAGCCGCCCGCTCACGAACCGTTCCAGCGAGGCGGGCATCCACCAGTTCCAGCGTCCCAGCAGGCGCATCGTGGCCGGCACGAGGAGTGCCCGGATGACCGTGGCATCGAGGGCCACGGCGATCGCCATGCCGACACCGAGGGCCTTGATCAGGACGATGTCCGCGAACGCGAACGATCCTGCGACCACGACCACGATCAGTGCCGCCGAGGTCACGATCCGGCCGCTCCGCTCCATCCCGCCGGCGACGGCCTCCTCGTTGTCGCCCGTCCGATCCCAGACCTCCTTCATCCGCGACAGCAGGAAGACCTCGTAGTCCATCGACAGCCCGAAGAGGACGCAGAACAGGATCACCGGCTGGGTCGTCTCGACGAACCCGAGCGGCTGGAACCCGAGTGGTGCCGACAGGTTGCCGTCCTGGAACAGCCACACGAGCGCACCGAAGCTGGCCACGATGGACAGCGTGTTCATGACCAGCGCCTTGGCCGGCAGGACGACCGAGCGGAGCAGCGCGAACAGGACCAGATAGGTCGTGACGATGATGAACAGGGCCGTCCGCGGGAAGTCCGCCCGGACGCGGTCGACCACGTCGCTGACATCCGCCGCGCCCCCGCCGACGAGCACCTTCATCCCGGCCGGTGGCGCGAGCGGACTACCCGGTGCGCGCAGGGCCGCGACGAGCGCCTTGCCTTCGTCCCGGTTGGGGCCGTAGGGCGTATAGATCGTGAAGGCCGTCAGGTCGCCGCGCGTCGTCGCCGCCAGGGTCGTCTGGACGTACCGGTCGCGCGGACCGTTCGGGTCGCCGTACAGCATCGTGTACTGGGCGAGCGTCAGGCGCGGGTCGACGTCCACCAGTCCGTCGATCCTGGTGATGCGCGGATCCGCCGCCAGGCGGCGCGAGTAGTCGTACAGCGCGGCCAGGTTGGCGGGCGCCGTGGCCGGGCCGTCGGTCCGGATCGCGAGGACGAGCGGGGCGAACTCGCCCTCCCCGAACTCGGCCCGCAGGCGATCGAACGCGGCCCGCGACGGCACCTCGGGCGGCAGGATCGACGCGTCCGGGGCGTTGAACCGGACGTGCAGGAACGGCAGGCCGAGCAGCAGGATGAGGGCCAGGGTGGGGATGAGGACCGCGACCGGATGCCGCATGACGCGTCGGGCGAGACGTGCCCAGGCACCGTCGACCCCGGCCGTCGGCGACACCGGTCGGACAGCGAAACGGTCGATCCGTGGCCCGACGAGGGTCAGCAGGGCGGGGAGCAGGGTCAGCGCGGCCGCGACCGCGAGGCCCACGACGATCGCGCCGGCGATCCCGACCGAGCGCAGGATCATGAACTCGAACAGGACCAGCCCGATCAACCCGAGCAGCACGGTCAGGCCGCTGAAGAAGACCGCCCGTCCGGCCGTCGCCACCGTGACCCGAACAGCATCGCCGACCCGGTCCGGGTCGTCCGGCCGGAGCGCGAGCTCCTCACGGAACCGGCTCGTCATCAACAACGAGTAGTCGACGCCCAGGCCGAGGCCGAGGAGGGTCGCCAGGTTGAGGACGAAGATGCTCATCGGCATCACCGAGGCGACGAGGTAGATGCCGGCCAGGGCGACGATCACGGCGGCGCCGCCGACGATCAAGGGCACGCCCGCGGCGACCAGCGAACCGAATACGAACAGCAGCGCCAGGGCGGCGAGCGGCAACGAGATGACCTCGCTGCGGCGGAGGTCGGCCTCGGACACGCTCTGGACATCGCCATAGAAGGCCGGGCCACCCGCGAGTTCGACCTCGAGGCCGGGCGCCGGGTGCAGGCGCTCGCGCAGGATCGGCAGCGCCTTCGGCGAATCGTCGGGAGGGAGGTCGAGGAACACGATGTCGTAGGCGGTGTGTCCGTCGGCCGAGGTCTGCCGTGGCGAGAGGAGGTGCGAGACCACCCGGGCCACGTGCGGTGCGGCCCCGACATCGCGGATCGCGCCGGCCGCGGCGAGCTCGAACGCGGGCGTGCCGGCTTCGAGCGTCGGGCTGCTGAAGACGACGACGAGCGCCGACGGCGGCGTCCCCAACTCGGACTCGAGCAGCGCCTTCGCCCGGGCCGATTCGAGGTCGTCGAGGATGAACCCGCCCGCGCTGAGCCGACCGGGGACGCCGGGGGCGAGCGGCAGCGCCAGCAGGAGCAGGATCGCCCACGCGCCGACGACCCACCGGGCACGACGCACGACGAACCGGCCGAGTCGATCGAACGGGGTCACGACGAGATGCGCCTCGGTCACGGGAACGGCTGGACGGGCCGCCTCATCCTACCTGCGACGGCCGTTCCGGGCCGAAAGCCATCTGCTAGCATCCGTTCGTGCAGCTCTTCCTGGTCGCCTTCCAGCAGCCGATCCCGTTCGGCGTCTCGGCCGTCATCGTCATCACGATGATCGCCATCGTCCTGCGCTCCGCGATGACCGCCGAAGGCGGCTCGCGCTGGGTCCGGCGGATCACCAACCCGAACGCGAAGTTCCTGTTCACGTTCCTGTTCATCGGGTGGGCCGTGTTCTTCGGGACGGTGCTCCAGCTCGTCCCCCACACGGGCGCGAATTCGCCGTACGGCGGCATCGGGCTGATCGGGCTGTTCAGTGGCTTCTTCATCATGATGGGCCTGCTCTGGGCGGTCATCGGCGAATAGCCGCGACCGCGCGCACCCGCGGCGTGACCATCGGACCAGTAGACCGCCGCCGACCGGTGGGGCTATCATGCCCGGACTTGCAGACTGCATAGACTTTATGCGTCGGAGCCGGCCGCCGGTCCGGTCCTGACGCTCGCATCCGGAGGCTCGTCGCGTGGACGCGCAGGAGATCAAGACCGCGGTCGCCCACCAGGAAGCCGCCCGGATGGCCGCGGAGACGCCCTTCGTCAACCTGACCGACCCCGCCCGGGTGCTCGGCCCGGACGGGAAGCCCGCGGTCAGCCGGCGAGCGCCGCTGTGGGAGGACGTCCCGGACGAGCAGTGGAACGACTGGCGCTGGCAGCTCAGCCACCGGGTCAACGACCTGTCCGAGATCGAGGGGATCCTGGAGCTGACCGACGACGAGCGCGAGGGCCTGTCCGTCCCCGACAAGTTCCGGGTCGACATCACCCCCTACTTCATGAGCCTGATCGACCCGAAGGATCCGAACGATCCGATCCGCCTCCAGGTCATCCCGACCGCGGGCGAGCACGGTGCCTTCACCGGGATGATGGACGACTCGCTGGCGGAGGATCGCCACTCGCCGGTGCCCGGCCTGGTCCACCGCTACCCGGATCGCGTGCTCATGCTCGTCACCACCCAGTGCGCGAGCTATTGCCGGTACTGCACGCGGTCGCGGATCGTGGGCGACCCCACCCAGAACTTCAATCGGCGTGACCACGAGGCGCAGCTCGACTACCTGCGCCGGACCCCGCAGGTCCGAGATGTCCTCATCTCAGGCGGCGATGGCCTGACCCTCGCGCCAAAGCTGTTCGAGTCGATCCTGCGTGGACTGCGCGAGATCCCGCATATCGAGATCATCCGGATCGGGTCGCGCGTGCCCGTCTTCCTGCCCCAGCGCATCGACGACGAGCTCTGCGAGATGCTCGAGAAGTACCACCCGCTCTGGATCAACCTCCACTTCAACCACCCGAACGAGATCACACCCGAGGTCAGCCGGGCGGTCGACAGGCTGACCAAGGCGGGTCTCCCGGTCGGCAACCAGAGCGTGCTGCTCGCGGGCGTCAACGACTGCGTGCACATCCAGCGTTCGCTCGTCCACAAGCTGGTCGCCAATCGCATCCGGCCCTATTACCTCTACCAGTGCGACCTCGTCGAGGGCTCGGGTCATTTCCGGACGCCGGTCGGCAAGGGCCTCGAGATCATGGAGGGGCTGCGCGGCCACACCTCGGGCTACGCCGTCCCGACGTACGTCATCGATGCCCCGGGCGGCGGCGGCAAGATCCCGGTCATGCCCAACTACCTGATCAGCTATTCCGATCACAAGGTCGTGCTGCGCAACTACGAGGGCTACATCACGACCTACGAGGAGCCACCGACGTATCGGCAGCACGACAAGGCGGCCTGCGCCTACTGTCAGCACGAGCGCCCGGAGCCGGGCCAGTCGGGCATCCTCGGTCTGCTCGAGGGCGAACGGATGTGGATCGAGCCGCGCGGGTTCCAGGAGGTCCACACCCGCGGGAACACCGAGGCGCACCGCCTCCAGGATCCGTCCAAATGGGTGCCGTTCGGCGTGGGTGCCATCGAGGGCACCGCGACCGACGCGCTCCCCGTCCTGGAGGCCGGCGCGACGGACGGCGATGGCGCGAAGCGCGTGTACGCCCCCGGCGAGGAACCGCGTCCACGCGAGGGCGAGCCGACCGCGTCCGCCCACGGGGAGCTGCTCTAGCCTATTTCGCGCCGATGTAACGAATCGGGCTCGCCCTCGTCTTCCCGGTACGCAGGGGAGTCGAACCGTGAGCAGCGCTACTGAACACATCGCGGCCTGGCAGGCCGCCGGGATCATCGACGAGGCGATGGCCGATCGCCTTCGAGCGGCGGACGCCGTCGAGCCCGGGTCGATCGACCCGGCACCGACCGTGGCGCCGATCGCGAAACCCTCGAGCGCTTCGACCATGTTCGGCCCGGGCGTGACGATCGCCGAGGTCTTCGCCTATCTCGGCATCGGGTTCATCTTCGCGTCGTGGAGCGCGTTCATCGCGAGCGCGGCCGGGACCTCGTCGTCGCCGGGGATCGTGATCGGGATCGGCGAGAGCATCGCTGCCGCCGTGCTCGTCGCGCTAGGCCTCGGCCTGCGACGCGGGGACGCTCGGCGATCCCGCGCGGCCGGGGTGGCGTTCCTCCTCGCAGTGTCCTCGGCGGGCGGTGCTGCCGGATCAATCGTGGCGGCTGCGGGCCTTGACTGGCCGGTGACCGGCGTGTTGGCCTCGGCCGTCGCCCTCGCGGTCGCGATCGCGGTGCGGGCGATCCATCCGTCCGTCCTGACCCAGCTCGGCCTGCTCGGCGCCCTGACGGCGCTGTCGGGCACGACCCTGGCGTGGGCCCAGACCGTCGTCGCGCCGGACCGCGGCTTCGACCCCTCCGCCTCGGTCGGCGGACCCGACCCGCTCCTCCTCCTCGTGGCGTCGGCCGTCTGGTGGCTCGTCACGGCGGTCGCGATCGGACTGATCGGTCTGCGGGAGGCACGCTCGAGCGGCGCCACGGACGACCCCGCCGCCGCGAGACGGGCGGCCGTGACCCGCTTCTGGGCCGGCTTGGTGGCCGTCATCGGTCTCGCCACGGCCGTGATCCGCACGCAGTACAGCGAAGCCGATGGCAACGTTCGCGTCCTCGAACCCTGGATCGGGGACCTCGCGCTCATCGTCCTGTCGCTGATCCTCGTCGAGCGCGCCTTCCGGCGTGATGCGACCTCGTTCATCTACGCCGCGTCGCTCGGTCTGCTCATCGCCCTATCCGATATCAACCTCAGCTATCTGTCCGAGGCATCCCAGGGAGCATTGCTCGTCGAGGGCATGATCCTCCTCGGGGTCGGGTTCGCGGCCGACCGCCTCCGGCGTCGGGTCGGTCGGTCGAACGGGGGACCCGTCGAGCCCGGCGGGGCCGCACCGGGCGAGGATCCGGCCCTCACCCACGCCCCGGCCTGAGGCCGACGAGGGGCCACCCGCCGAGTACCCGCGTTGCCCGGCTAGACTTCTGGCGTGGCGAGCAAGAAGAAACCATCGGCCGGGCAGACCCTCGGCGGGATCATCGTCGGGTTCGATCAGCAGATCTTCCGGACGACGCCGCCGGTCAACGAGCTCGTCGCCAAGGGGACCCCGCAGGCACCCGTCGCCGCCTCGGGCGGCGGGACGTTCACGATCGGTCTCCCCGGCGAGCCCGCGGACGGGGTCGAGGCGGGCGCGAGCGCCCCTGGCCGACTGATCACCGAACCCGACCGGATGCGCCTGTCGGCCGACGGTGTGGAGGCCGTCATCGACCTTGCCGTCGGTGGTCGGGTCGCGTCGCTCGTCGTCGCCGGCCGCGAGCTGCTCAAGACCGAGGGCTTTGGTCCGATCGCCTGGGGCTCCTTCCCGATGGCGCCGTACGCCGGTCGCGTGCGGTTCGGCCGGTTCACGTTCGAAGGACACGACTACGGACTGCCGGTGACGCTGCCGCCGCACGCGCTGCACGGGACGGTGCTCGACCGTCGTTGGGCCGTCGTCGGCCCGGGCACCATCGCGACCGACCTCGGGCCCGACTGGCCCTTCGCCGGGACCGTCGTCCAGCGGTTCGACCTCGGACCGGACCACCTCACCTGTCGGCTGGAGCTGCACGCCGAGGAGCGCATGCCCGCCTCCCTCGGCTGGCATCCATGGTTCGTCCGGCGCCTGGCGCCCGCCGCCGGCGCCGCCGACGTGTCTGGCTCGCTGGAGTTGGACCTGGTTGCCGGGGCGATGTACGTGCGCGACGACGTTGGGATCGCGATCGACCGACAGGTGCCACCACCCCCCGGCCCGTGGGACGACTGTTTCACCGACCTTCGACGGCCGCCGGTCGTGCGCTGGCCGGGGTTCCTGGAACTGACCGTCGAATCGGCCTGTCCGGACTGGGTCGTCTATACGGTTCCCGAGGATGCCATCTGCGTGGAACCGCAGACGGCCCCGCCCGATGCCCTCAACAATGCCCCGACGATCGTGGAACCGGGCCACCCGCTGGAGGCGGAGATGACCTGGCGCTGGCGATCCCTCGACGACTGAGGGCGCCCTGCCAGCGACGGGCGAGCGCCCGCCGATGCGTCAGCCGCCGACGCCGGTGGCGGCCGTCACGAGCTCCAAGGCTCGATCCAGCTGCGGGTCCTTGATGGCGCCCACCTGGGCCGGGGTCATCGCCCGGACCTCGTCTGGATCGACCGCGGCGACGTCACTGGCACGCTCGACGACGACGTCGGGAGTGATCCCCTGGTGCCAGATCTGGCGGCCCTTCGGCGTCAGCCACTCGACGGTCCCGACTCGCAGGGCCGAGCCATCCGACAGCGGGAATTCGCCGAGGACGGTGCCGGTCCCATAGGTCTTGATCCCGACGATCTGGCCGCGACCCGCGTCCTGCAGGGCGCCCGTCACGATCTCCGACGAGCTCGCCGTGCCGGCGTCGACCAGGACGACGAGCGGCAGCTTCGTCGCGACCCCGCCGGGCGAGACAGCGTGCCGCGTCTCGTGCCCGTCGGCGGCCCGCTCGACATAGACCTCGCCGCTCGCGAGGAACTGGCTGGCGACACCCTCGGCTTCGTTGACATAGCCACCGGGATTGCCGCGCAGGTCGAGGACGATCCGATCGGCACCGGCAGCCTCGATGGCCACGAGCGCTGCCTTCATCTCGTCGGACGACCCGTGCGAGAACTGGTCGAGCCGGAGCAGCGCCGTCCTGGTCCCGGGGACCAGCGTCCATGACACGGCCGACACGGCGACCTCGGCCCGGACGATCGGATAGTCCTGGGGCGTCCCGGTCGCGCCGGTCCGGGCCTGGATGGTCACGGTCGACCCGGCCTCACCGCGGACCCACCCGGCGACGTCGCCGAGCGTGTGACCCTCGGTCGACTTGCCGTCGACGGCGACGATCTCCTGGCCGGCCTTCAGCCCGGCCTTGTCCGCGGGGCTGCCGTCGAACACGCTGACGATGACCGGCACCTTGTCCGCCCCGACGTCCATCCGGACGCCGATGCCGACGAACGAGCCGGACAGGTCCTTGGCCCGGGCGGCACGCTCCTCCGGGGTAAGGAACGAGGTGTGGCCGGTGTCGCCGACCGCCTCGGTCATGCCGTTGATGGCGCCGTAGATGAGGGCCCGGTCGTCGAGGTCGCTGGCGCCCACATAGTCCTTGTGAAGCGTGTCCCAGGCTTCACGGATGAGCCCGAATTGGGTGGTCCCTGAGGGGGTCGGGGTCGTTGCTTCGCCGCTGCCCATCACGGGCAGCGGTAGCCGTCCGACCCCGATCCCGATGCTGAACGTCAACACCAACGCAAGCCCGATGACCAGGCGGTGGACCCTCGCCCCGCGTCCGCGGCCGGCCGCCGGTGAACCCGTGGCCTGGGAGGGGCCGGGCGTGAGGGAGGTCACGTCCGGTGGCTCGGGTTCGATGGTCGGTTCGGTCGGGATCGGTTCGTGGTCCATCGTCGGCATCATGCCCATGTTCGTGGTGACGCTCGGACGGTCCGCATGCGCGGATCGCCGCCGGACGCCTGTCCGGTACCGGCCAGCATGACGGACTCGTGTGGCGTTGTGATATCGGGCAGGTGAAGGTTCGTTCGTCTGTCCGAGCTGAACCGTGGTGCCGTCGGCCACGAGGTGGTACGCTGACGGCTAATCCCTAGTGAACCAGTCGGAGATGACCGACATCGTGAACGACCCCTCCATCGCGACGATCGGCCTGGGTCCGCTCCGACGGGCGCCGGTCGGGCTGCCGGACCCTGCGATCACGCCGCCGACGATCGCCGAGGCGGGCGATCCGTTCACGGCGGTCCGGGTCATCGACCTGCTGGCTCGCCTCGAACGTGGGGTCCCCAACCGCCTCGCCGACGTCACCGACCGCCTCAACGCGACCTATCTCGATTGGTTGTTCACGGTCGCGGTGGTGGCCGATGTGGCCCTCCAGTTGCAGGCCAACTGGATGACCGACTACCGCAACAGCGCCGGGATCGTCGTCGACGACGGCCCGCTCGGCGTCACCCTCACGATCGAGGATTCGAGCCGGGTCGATCCCTGGATCGTCCGCCAGGCGTTGCGCGAGGTCGCCTCGTGTACCGAGCGGCTGGCCGAGTTCAGCCGCCGCGACCGACCAACGTCGGGCGGCTGAGCGCGGGGCCGCGAACCCAAGGCATCCAGGGCGCCATGCCGGCGCCCGACCATCCAGGCAGGTCCATCGCCAAGCCATCCGCTGAGGAGTCCACACCATGAGTCACCACGGCTACGCCACCGAGAACGCGCTCGTCGACAGCGACTGGGCGCTCGCCCACCTCACCGACCCGAAGGTCCGCTTCGTCGAGGTCGACGTCGACACGACGGCCTACGAGCAGAGCCACCTGCCGGGCGCCATCGGCTGGAACTGGACGAGCCAGCTCGCCGACGGCATCCGCCGGGACATCGCCGGACGGGAGGACTTCAGCAAGCTCCTTTCCAATTCGGGCATCGACCGCGACACGACGATCGTGCTGTACGGCGACAACAACAACTGGTTCGCCGCGTGGGCCTACTGGCAGCTCAAGCTGTACGGTCACGACGATGTCCGCATCCTCAACGGCGGGCGCAAGTACTGGCTGGACAACGGCCTCGCCCTGAGCGTCGACGACGTGAGCTATGCACCGACCGGCTACCAGCTGCCGGAGCCGGACTTCAGCCTGCGCGCCTTCCGTGACGACATCCTGCCGCGTCTCGGCGATCCGGGTCTCGCCCTCGTCGACGTCCGCTCGCCCGCCGAGTTCAACGGCGAGATCATCGCGCCTCCCGGCATGAGCGAGACGGCCCAGCGAGCCGGGCATATCCCGGGCGCCGCCTCGATCCCGTGGGCCCAGACGGTCAAGGAGGACGGCACCTTCAAGAACGCCGAGGACCTTGCCACGCTGTACGAGGCCAAAGGCATCACGCCCGACAAGGACGTCATCGCCTATTGCCGGATCGGCGAGCGGTCGAGCCACAGCTGGTTCGTCCTGCACGAATTGCTCGGCTACAGCCGGGTCCGCAACTACGACGGCTCATGGACCGAGTACGGCAGCCTGATCGGCGTCCCGATCGAGAAGCCGACCCCGGTCACCGCCGGCTGACGAGGCGCTCATCCGGCGCGCCCCGCGCTTCGAGAGCGCGCCGGAGACCCTAGCTGCGACCGCGCGGTCCGCGCCCGAAGCGGGCCATCGTCTCGAGCAGGCGATCGTGCGGGATGGCATACGCGGTCACGTCGTCGCGGCCCACCATCGTGTCCGCGGCGATGAGCGCGTTGAGGATGGCCTCTTCGGTCGCCTCGATCACGCCATCGAACAATGGATCGATCGCGCGGTCGGCGACCATCCTGACGTCGGCGATCACGCGCGTCGACTCGATGGCTTCGATCCCCGGGAGTCCGCGATTGCCCGTGGCCCACGCGAGGAACAGGTCGCCCGAGGAGTTGCCACCGGTGCCGCCCACCCGGGCGATCCCGAGGCCGGCGCGCTGCGCAAGCCGTGCGCACTGATGGGGGAGCAACGGGGCATCGGTCGCGACGAGGGCGATGATCGAGCCCGTCTCGCCGCGCGACGAACCGGGCGGACGATCGCTGGACCGTCCAGCCCGTGCCGCATTGGCCGCTTCGGCCGCCGCATGCGGCGATGGCAGGTCGCTCGTCGGGATGGCCTCACCGACCGGGACGCCGTCGATGCGCAACCAGTCCCGCCGTCCGTAGTTCGCCTGGACCAGCACGCCCACGGTCCAGCCGGCGATGCCGCCCTCCACCACCCGCGACGCCGTCCCGATCCCGCCCTTGAACTCATGACAGACCATCCCGGTCCCGCCACCGACACCGCCCTCGGCGACGGGTCCCCGGGTCGCCGCGGCGATCGCGGCCTCCACGTGCGCCGGACGGACGTGGAAGCCGTTGACGTCATTGAGGCTGCCATCCCACGTTTCGCCGACCACCGGCAGGGACCAGATCGGCGCGCCCGTCGGGATGGTTCGGGTCGCGACCGCGATCAGGGCGTCGTGGACGACGCCGACGCTGTGGGTATTGGTCAGCCCGATGATGCCGCCGAGCTGCCCGGATTCGCGGATCCACTCGAGCCCGGTCAGTTCGCCGTTCCCGTTCAATCGGTGGCACCCGGCGAAGACCGGTTCGGACCAGGGGTCACCGTCGTGCGGGATCACGACCGTCACGCCGGTTCGGACCGGCCCGCGGCCGACGACCAGCGGCCCTTCGCCGTCGACGAGCGTCGTGTGGCCGACACGAACGCCTGGGACATCGGTGATGGCGTTGAACGGCCCCGGGCGGCCCCGACCGATGACGATGCCGAGATCTCTCGCACGCATCGGTCGATCCTAACGGGGCCTCCATCCGACCGTCGGCCGTATCATCGGACGGTGATCCCCTCGACTCGTTCCAGCGCGCCGCTCCGCTTGCGCCGGCTGTCGGACCGGGTCGCCGGGACTCGCGCGATCGACGCCGCCGAGGCCTTCCGGGACATGCCCGGGCTCGTCCTCCTGGAGAGCGCCCGGCCGGGGCGCAACGCCCGCTGGACGTACCTCAGCGCGGACCCGGTCGCCGTGCTCGAGTCGCCCGCGGCCGGCCCCGACCCGTTCGCGGTGGCCCGACGCCTGGTGCGCCGATTGGACCGGACGACCCTCGTACCGGCCGGCGCGCCGCCGTTCCTCGGTGGTCTCGTCGGGTTCCTCGGCTACGAGCTCGGGGCCATCCTCGAACGGCTCCCGGCGATCGTCGAGGCCGACCAGGATCTCCCCCCGCTGCGACTGGCGCTGCACGATTGGGTCGTCGCCTGGGATCGCCGGACCGGGCACGCGTGGCTCGGGGGCCGTGCCCTCGATGGCGATGGCCGCCGTCTGGCCAGGCGGCTCGACGAGGTCCATGCCCGCCTGACCAGCCCGGCACGACCGTCGTCAGAGCGTTCAGGGCCTCCGGACGCACTCGTCTTCCGGTCCGGGCTCGATCGCGACGCCTACCAGGCCGGCGTGGCCCGGGTTCGCGACCATATCGCGCGCGGCGATCTCTACCAGGCCAACCTGACACGACGCCTCGAGACGCCATTCGACGCCGACCCATGGGACGTCTACCGTCGCCTCCGAACGGGCGATCCGTCGCTGTTCTCGGCCTACCTGGACCTCGGACCGAGCCAGCTGACCGGTCGGCCACGCGCGTTGCTGTCCGCGTCGCCCGAACCGTTCCTGGCGGTGGACGTCGCGGGTCGGGTCGAGACGGACCCGATCAAGGGCACCCGGCCACGCGGCCGTGACCGGGCCGAGGATCGAGCGCTCGCGCGCGAGCTGCTCGGGAGCGCCAAGGACCGAGCCGAGAACGTGATGATCGTCGACGTCCTTCGCAACGACCTGGGCCGCGTCTGCCGACCGGGCACCGTCCGCGTGCCGCGCCTGTGCCGGCTCGAGCGCACGGCCGCGGTCCAGCACCTCGTCTCGACGGTCACAGGCGAGCTGGCCGAGGGTCGGGACGCCTTCGACCTGCTCGTCGCGTCCTTCCCGGGCGGATCGATCACCGGCGCCCCGAAGATCCGGGCGATGGAGATCCTCGAGGAGCTCGAACCGGTCCGTCGCGGGCCCTACACCGGCGCCATCGGCTGGATCGGGCCGGACGGGGCGATGGGGACGAGCATCATCATCCGGACGTTCGTGGCCGATGGCCGGCGCCTGACCCTGCACGTGGGCGGTGGGATCACCTGGAAGAGCGATCCGAGGGCGGAATGGGACGAGACGGTCACGAAGGCGCGCGGCCCGCTCGAGGCGATCGGGGGGATCGAGGTCGGGTGACCGGCGGCGAGACCTCCCGTGACGCCGCGCCGGAGGTGGCCGCCGCGCCCCGTCACGTCTGGGTGGACGGCCGGGTCCTGCCGGCCGACGGGCCGCACCTGTCGGTGTTCGATCGTGGTTTCCAGCTGGGTGACGGCGTGTTCGAGACGCTTCGGGCACGGGCCGGCCACGCGACCGAGGCGCGCGAGCACATCGACCGCTTGCGGCGATCGGCGGCCGGGCTCGACATCCCGTTGCCGGACGACATCGCCGACCGCCTGACGGCGGGGATCGCCGACCTGCTCGCCGCCGACGGCCTCGCCGGCCCGACAGGCGACGCCTCGGTCCGGATCACCGTCTCCCGTGGGGCGTTCCGCGGCCGTGGCCTCCTGCCGCCGGACGAGACCGTGCACGCCACGATCGCCATCCAGGCCTGGCCGGTCGTCGCCCCGCCGTCGGATCACCTGGAGCGCGGGCTCCACCTCGTCGCATCGGCGATCCGACGCGACCCGTCGAACCCCATCGTGACGCTCAAGACCACGTCGCGTGCCGACTACGTCTATGCGCGGCTTGAGGCGCGCCGTGCCGGCGCCGACGACGCCCTGTTCCTGACCATCGACGGGTATCTGTCCGAGGGGACGACCTCGAACCTGTTCCTCGTCCGCTCGACGACGGCCGGCGGCCCTGACGAGTTGGCCACGCCGTCGCTCGACTGCGCCATCCTGCCTGGCACCACCCGCTCGTGGCTCCTTGCCTGGGGGGTCCGTGTCGGTCTGCCACCCGTCGAGGGTCGGCTCACCCCGGCGGACCTGGCTGCCGCCGACGAGGCGTTCCTCTCGTCCAGCGTCGCGGGGATCCTGCCGGTCACCCGGTTCGCCGGGGCGCCGATCGGGGACGGGAGGCCCGGACCGTGGACGCGTCGAGCGCGGGCGGATCGCGAGGCGATGATCGTGGCCGGCGAGGATGGCGGATGAAGCGAGACGAGCTCATCGGCGGGACCCGCCAGCTCATCGACGAGGGCGATCGCCTGCGGGCCAACCCATCGCTCGCTTCGCTCCAGGTCTGGCTCCAGCGATCGGATGACCTGCTCGCGACGGCGTGGGGCAGCATGGATCGCTACCATCTGGCCTGGCTGATGGTCGGCAAGCCGAAGGGCATCGTGCGCGGGCGCCCGATGACGGCCGACGAAGAGGCGGCCTACGTCCGCGAAGTGGCTGAGCAGAAGACGGCCGCCCTCCGGATGAGTCTCGAGGCGGTCGAGCGCCAGGGGATGCCGTTCGTCGGCGAGACCGGCGGCGTGGGCGTCGGCGGGGACGCGACCGCCGTCGACGGGCGCACGGATCGCGCGGTCGACCGTCCACCGGACCGCGCCGGCCTGCCGACCGACCCCGCCCTCGCGGAGCGGCTCGCCGAAGCTCGTCGCCAGGCCGACGAGCACCTCGACCATGAGGCGCCGCGCGCACCGCGGCCGGAGAAGATGCAGCGGTGACCGGGGCACCGGACGCGGATGGGCTCGTCCCGGCAGTAGGTGGGACGCGGTCGGTGCCGGCACCGGATCCCGTCGCCCGGGACTACATCCTCCTCTCGCTGCGCCTCGAGGCGCACATCCCCGGGCTCGTGGACGGCTACTACGGCCCGGCCGACCTCAAGGCGACCGTCGATCTCGAACAACGTCGTGCTCCGGCACGCCTGCGCGACGATGCGGCCGCCCTCCGCGGACGCCTCGCCACGGAGGTCGCGGACGCCGACCGACGCGCCTGGCTCGACGGGCAACTCATCGCCCTCGAGACGCAGGCCGGCGCCCTCGCCGGTGACGCCCTGCCGTACCTCGAAGGGGTGACCCGGTGCTTCGACTACACGCCACCCCGTCGTCCGGACGACGAGTTCGACGACGCCGCGGCGCGGATCGATGCCTTGCTCCCGGGCGACGAACCACTGGTCGATCGGCTGGCGGCGTGGGATGCGCGGTTCGAGCTGGCGGTCGGGCACCTGCCGTCCGTTGCCGGCTGGCTGGTGGAGCGCTTCCGGACCCGCGCTGCGGGGCTGTTCGGGTTGCCGGTCGGGGAGGATCTGCGCGTCTCGCTCGTCACCGGACAACCCTGGGCCGGCTACAACTGGTTCGACGGCGGGCGACGCTCGCGGGTCGACATCAACACGGACCTGCCCGTGCGGGCCGCCAGCCTGGTCCACACGATCGCCCATGAGACGTACCCGGGTCACCACCTGGAACACGCCTGGAAGGAGGCCGACCTGGTCGAGGCTCAGGGTCGGCTGGAGGCGTCCATCCTGCTCATCAATACGCCGGAGTGCCTCATCAGCGAGGGCCTCGCCGACCTGGGTCGCCGGTTCGCGGTCCCGCCCGACGAGGCGGCCGACCTTCTCGTCGAGGTCTACGAGCGCGCCGCCCTGCCGATCGCCGCGGATCGCGTCGGGGCGCGGGAAGCGGCCGCGCTCACCGTCGCGCTCGAGGGCCCGCGCCATGCGATCGGCGCGATCGCCGGCAACGCCGCGCTCCTGCGGCACGCCGACGGACGATCCCACACGGACGTCCTGGCGTACCTGTCCGATGTCGGTCGACTCACGCCCGTCCTGGCCGAGAAGCGGCTGCAGTTCATCGAGCACCCGCTGTGGCGGACCTACGTGTTCGTCTATGCCGAGGGCGAGGCCCTCCTCACCCGCTGGCTGGAGGCGGTTCCCGAGCCAGACCGGGTCGCGCGGTTCGGGCGCCTCCTCCACGAGCAGCTGACGCCCGCTGCCGTCGCAGTCACAGGTCCCGACTGAACACGACCCGATCCTCGCCGTCGGCGTCGTAGTCGACGTAAGCGGGCGTCCCGTAGAGGCGCTGCGACCCGGGTCCCTCCGACGGCGCGAACCCCATCGCGCGGTGGAAGCCGACCGATACGCGGTTGCCCGGCCAGGTGACGGCGTGGACCCGGACGGCACCGCGCCCCGCGGCGTCGACGAAGAAGCGCTCGTAGAGCATCCGTCCCAGGCCCGCCCGGCGATGGTTCGGATCGGTCGCGATCATGTGGACGTAGGCCTCCTCGGGGTGGTCGGGGCTGATGAACCCGACCAGGAACCCGATGATCCGGCCGTCCGCATCCTCGGCCAGCCAGGATGTGCCGGTGAAATGCTGGAACCACAGCCGCGGGAGGAGCTGATGGAGCCTCCGCCCGCCCCACCAATGGTCGACCTGCCCGACCAGCCAGGGATGGTCGGCCTCGACCGGTCGGCGGAAGCGGATCTCGTCGCTCACCGGGCCGCCACCCACCCGACGACCGCCGCGACCGCGAACTGGAGTGGGACGAGGAACCCGAAGACCTCCCAGAGGTAGTCGAGGGGAGCGAGCACCCCGCCCTCGTTCCGTGCATACAGCCACAGGCCGAGCTGGCCGAGCGCGATCGCCCCGATCGCGAGCGCGACCGAGACGAGCACCCGATCGTGGGCCGACAGGTGCTCGCGGGCGCCGGCGCGGAGCCCGTATGCCACCGCGAGGCCGGTCATCCCGGCCACCAGGAGCAGCCCGAACGTGATGGCGAGCACGCCGCCGACGACGACGATGGCCGCGCCCCCGACGACGCCGGCAAGCGTCGCGACGGCCACGCCGCGGGGACGGGACGCGGCAGGATCGGGCGCGTCGATCGTCGCCGCCTCGGCGGCCCGATAGCGGTCGGATGGCGGGTGCGCAAGGCGCCGTTCGCCCGGCGCGACCGGGTTCGTCGAGTTCGGCGGGGGGCTCGTCACGTCCGGAGGGGTCGGGCTTGGGTCGCTCACCCGGGCATCGTAGCCGGGCTCGTGGGGCGTGGCGGCGGCGGGCCCTCCACGCTAGACTCAGCCATCGTGAGCCACCCAAGCCTTGGCCTGCCCCCGCGCGATCCGACGGCCGGCTACCCGGACGCCGCCGCGCGCATCCGCGACAACCTGGAGCGCTTGTCGTCGCGGGCCCTTCGTGTCGCGATGGACGCGAACCCGACGATCGCGGCTCGCTACGACGAGGCCGGCCTGCGCCACCTGCTGCGTGACGCGGAGCTGCTCGCCGAACGGGTAGCCGTCTGCGTCGGATCGGGCGACTCGGACCCGGCCCGCGAGTACGCGGAATGGACCGCCCCGGTCTATCGCCGCCGACGGACCCCGATGGATGACGTGGTGGCGCTGTGCGAGGGCCTGCGGGCCGCGCTGCCGAGCGTGCTCGCCCCCGGGGAGATGACCTCGGCATCCGATGCCCTCGACGCGGCGATCAAGGTCTATCGCTGGCATCGCCGCCTCGCCGGTGACGCGCGCAAGAAGAACGCCCTGCTCCAGCTCCTGTACAAGGGCGGCTGACCGATGACGATCAAATGGGTCCAGCAGGACCCGCTCGTCCTCAACGGCGAGCCGTTCTGCTACAACTCGCGCCTGACGGTCCGCCAGCTCCTCGAACTCCGCGCCAACGGGTACGACCTGACCCGACTCCTGAAGGATCACCCCGAACTACGGGTCGTGGGGGTCGCCGCCGCGTACGTGTACGCAGCCGCCGATCGCGCGCGGTACGCCGACTTCTTCGAGCCCGACGGCTCGCTCGCCGGCCCCGGCTATTCGGAGGCCGAGGCTGCCGGGCTCCCCGCCGGATACCGGATCCCGGGTGTCGTCATCAAGACCGAGGCGACCGCCGCCTGAGCGTCCCGGGCCGTCGAAGAGGCCCGCTGGCGGGCGATGGTACGCTCTTGGGACACACCCGGAGATCCTGATGACCGAGAGCACGACCGAACGCCCCGCCTCCACCGCGGCCGCCGCGGCGCCCACCGCCGACGCCCCGGCGTTCGACCCTGAACGGCGGGCGACCGAACTCGCCATCCTCGACGCCTTGCGCGCCGTCGTCGACCCCGAGATCGGCATGAACGTGGTCGAACTGGCCCTGATCAAGCAGATCCTCCTCGGTCCAGACTCGACCGAGATCAAGATGATCCTGACGACCCCGTTCTGCCCGTATGCCGGTTCGATGATCGCGCAGGTCAAGGAGCAGACCGAATCCGTCGTCGACAACGAAGTGAAGGTGACCCTGCTCGCCGAACGTTGGGACCCGCGCGACGCGGGCCTGATGTGGTGAGGCCGGAACCAAGGAGGGGCTGACCCGATGAACGAGAACCAGATCCCACGGGGGACCCAGATCCCCGGGCAGATCCCGGGCCAGACCCCGATCCCGGGCCAGTTCGGCGGCACGCCGGTGTCGTCCATGTCGCCGTCCGCGCTCGGCGTCCGACCGGACGCCCGCCTGTCGGCCGCGTTCCTGACCCACGCCTTCCTCTGGATGTTCGCCGGACTCCTCGTCACGGCCGGCGTCGCCTATACGGTCCAGAGCAACGAGCGCCTGCTCGCATTCGCAAGCGGCAGCTTCTTCCTGCTGTTCATCGCCCAGATCGGCCTGGTGATGGTCATCAGCGCCGGGATCAACCGGATCAGCGCCAGCGCCGCGCTGATGCTGTTCTTCGCCTATGCCGCGTCCCTCGGGGTCACCATCGGCCTGATCGTGGCGAGCTATACGACCGGGTCCGTCGTCACCGCGTTCCTCAGCGCATCGGCGATGTTCGGGGCGGCAGCCATCTACGGTGCCGTGACCAAGCGTTCGCTGGCGGCCATGGGCGGCATCCTGTTCATGGGGCTCATCGGGTTGCTCGTGGCCATGGTCCTCAACCTGTTCCTCCAGAGCAGCGGGATCACGTGGCTCATCTCCATCGTCGGCGTCCTGCTGTTCACCGCGCTGACCGCGTACGACGTACAGCGCATCCAGTCCGGCGATCTCGCCGCCCAGACGGGGTCGATGGAGAAGGCGGCGGTCATCGGGGCGCTGCGCCTGTACCTCGACTTCATCAACCTGTTCCTGTTCATGCTCCGGCTGTTCGGCGGCCGCACCTGACCATCGCCCACGGGCGACCTCGGTCGGCCGGCGCACGGGTGCGTCGGCGCAACGGAACCTCCCCATCGGGGCAGCGCCACGACGCAGGTCGGATGGCCACCTGTCAGGATGGGCCGGTCGCGTGACGGATCCACCCCCGCGATCCGCGCGTCGGCGCTTGGAGAGAACGACCGACGATGGCTGACGAACTGTCCGCGCCTCGTTCCCGTCGCGCCCTGCTCGCTGCTGCCGCTGGGGGAGCGGCTGCGCTGGCTGCCTCAGCGGCCCTGCCCATGGCCGCCGCGGCTCATGACGGTGACGATGTCCAGAAGGGCGTCGACAACCCGACGACCGCCACGACCTCGATCACCAACGGCACGGCCGACAGCACCGCGTTCGCGGGTGCCGCCACGAACAACGGCTTCGGCGTCCAGGGCACCAGCACGCTCGCCGCGGGCGTGCTCGGTTGGAGCGTGACGGCCCCAGGGTCCTGGTTCACACCGGACGTCACGGGCTACACCGGTGTCTTCGGATCGGCCCCGGCCGGTGACCACGTGACGACCTTCGGGTCCGGCGTCTGGGGTGACAGCGAGGACACCGGCGTCTACGGCACCGGCTCGCTCGGCGTCCTCGGCTACGGGGGCATCGGTGTCGAGGGCGACGCCTTCGGTCCCGGCGGCGTCGGCGTCTACGCCTATGGCGATGCCACGCAGACGGCGCTCTACGTCAACGGCAAGGTCTTCTTCAGCCGGTCCGGGCGATCGACCGTGGCCAAGAACAAGTCGTCACTCGAGGTCAAGCTCGCCGGCGTGTCGAGCTCATCACGCGTGTTCGCCGTCCTGCACTCCAACCGGTCGGGCCGGTGGGTCCGATCCGTGGTCCCCGCGGCCGGCAAGTTCACGATCTACCTCAACACCACCGTGACGTCCGCCACGTACGTCGCGTGGTTCGTGCTCAACTGAGGCCGCCGACGATGCCCAAGCACGTTCTTCGTACCAGGCACCCGGGGAGCGCGGCTCCCATCAGGCACGTGGACGCGGCCGGCCCGGCGCCGGCGAGCAAGCGTTCGAACCCGGGCTCGGCCCAGGCGATGCGCAACGCACCCTTCGGTCGCGCCTCGACGGCCGGCCGGCGGGGGTCGGCGCGCAAGTTACCCGGCTGACCCGGCCGCTCCCGAGACCAGGTCGTCGACCGAGGCCAGCACGACGTCCGCGAGCTGGCCCAGGTCGTCGGCGTCGCCGACCCCGCTCAGCACGCCGATCACCAGGCGGGCACCGGCCGCCCGCGCCATCCGCAGGTCGGCCGGCGAGTCGCCCACGACGGCCGTCCGGTCGGGCGGGATCCCGAGCGTACGGCACAGGTGCGCGACCATGTCCGGCGCCGGCTTGACCGCCACGCCGTCGTCCGCGCAGACCGTCGCGTCGATGGCCTCGGTGAGACCCAGCGCCGTGAGCGTGCGTTCGGTCGGTTCGCGATCGTCACTGGTCGCGACCGCCACGCGCCGGCCGTCCGCCCGTAGGCGGGCGAACAATCGGCCGAGATCCGCCAACGGCCGTGCCAGGCTGACCGGATCGGGAGCGTGCCAGGCGGCCGCCAGCGCGCGTTCGGCGTCCGGGTCGCTGAGCCCCGCCTCCCTGAGGACGTCGTGGGTCCGCTCGCGCAGCCTGGCCATCGGGGTCGCCGCCAGCCCGCCGTGCGGCAGGATGCGTCCGGCCTCCGGGTCGTAGCCGAGCATCGCGAAGACGGGCGTCCGGACGGGCCTACCCGCGGCGGTATCCAGGGCATTCGCCAGGTCCGTCGCCCAGCCGCTCCACATCGAGCCGAATTCGATGAGCGTGCCGTCCTTGTCGAAGACGACGAGTCCGATCCTGTCGAGGCGGACGGTCACACCTCCGCGCCGGCCTCCACGTCGGGCGTCGCACCGCCCCGTCCGGCACCCAGCACGAAGCACGCCTCGCGCGGGAACGAGACAGTCACGTCGGCGCCGACGGTCGGGATCATCAGGTGCGGCTCATTGAAGGTGTCGAGGGCGATCGCCGTCGGTGCCCTGCCGTCTGCGCCGTCGTCCAGCCTGAGGCGGATCCGGACGATCGATCCCAGGAAGTTGATGTCCTCGATCGTGCCGTGGACGCGATTCGAGCCCTCGGGTCCGTCGCCGAGCGAGATCCCCTCCGGGCGGAGGGCCAGGGTCACGAGCTCACCGGCCCCGGCACCCGTCACGGCCTTGCTGGTGCGCACCTCCTGGCCGCCGATCGAGACGCGACCGGCAGGGGCGTCGATGACGCCCGCCGCGACGAGGTTGAGCGTCCCGACGAACGAGGCGACGAACGCCGTCGTCGGGAAGTTGTAGATCTCCGACGGCACGCCGATCTGTTCGATCCGCCCGTCGCTCATGACGACCACGCGATCCGACAGCGACAGCGCCTCTTCCTGGTCATGGGTCACGTAGACGGTCGTGATCCCGAGCTGGCGCTGGATGGAGCGGATCTCCTTGCGCAGGATGATCCGGATCTTGGCGTCGAGGGCGGACAGCGGTTCGTCGAGCAGCAGCACCTGCGGCTCGATCGCGAGCGCGCGGGCCAGGGCTACGCGCTGCTGTTGGCCTCCCGAGAGCTGCCACGGGTAGCGGTCGGCTCGCCCGCGGAGGCCCATCAGTTCGACCAGCTCACCGACACGCCGGTCGATGTCGGCCTTCGGCCGCCGGCGGACCTTGAGCCCGAAGCCGATATTGTCGGCGACCGACATGTTCGGGAAGAGCGCGTAGGACTGGAAGACCATCCCGACATCGCGCTGGTTCGGGGGCTTGTAGGTGATGTCCTTGCCGTCGACCGTGATCGTGCCCGACGTCGGTTTCTCGAAGCCCGCGATCATCCGCAGGGTCGTCGTCTTGCCGCAGCCCGATGGTCCGAGGAACGACACGAACTCGCCGCGGTCCACGTCGAGATTGAAGTCCTCGACCGCGGCGACGCCGCCCGGGAAGAGCTTCTGGACGTGCGTCAGGGTGAGGAATGCCATCGTTCGCTGCCGACCTCCTAGCGGGCGCCGGTGACGGCCACGCGCGTCCGTCCGCCGCGGCCGATGAAGGCGATCATGATCATCGCCAGCCAGGTCAATCCGAAGCTGATGATCGTCACGGCGGCCGGTTCGTACGCCGCGTTCTGGCCGAGCAGCTGCAGGTACGGGCCGAAGGCGGGTCGGGCCAGGAACGAGGCCATCGTGAACTCACCGATCACGATAGCCAGGGTCAGGAACGCCCCGCTCAGGAGCGCGACCCGCAGGTTCGGCAGGATCACGCGCAGGATGATCCGAGTCCAACCGGCCCCCAGGCTCTGGGCGGCTTCGGTCAGGCTCCGGATGTCGGTCGCCTGGAGGCCCGTGTCGACCGCCCGATACATGTACGGGAACGACAGGACCGTGTAGGCCGCGACGAGCAGGACGTTGCTGCCGAAGTCGGTGTGCGTCAGCGGCACCGGTCCCTGGCTGAATGTCTGGATCAAGCCGAAGACCAGGATGATCGGCGGGATGACGAAGGGCAGGAGCGTGATGAACTCGATGACCGGTCGCGCCCGCGGGACCTTGAGCCTCACCCAGTACGCGGTCGGCATCAAGAGCCCGATGCTGACGATGATGGTCACGATCCCGATGATGAACGAGTAGGTGAGGCTCCCCCAGAAGTCCGGACTGCTCAGGACCGTGCCGTAGTACTCGACCGATGGAGGAGGTGCGCCCGGGGACAACGGGTTACCGAGCGAGAAGATGAAGGTCGCGACCAGTGGCACGAAGAAGTAGAGCGCCCCGAGGACGAAGATGACCCACCAGGCGAATCGCGTGCGCCTCATCGCTGCCACCTCGCCGCTCGCCGCTGGAGCCAGATGTAGGCCAGGATCGTCACGCCCATGACCACGACCATCCCCATCGCCACGGCGTAGCCCAGGTTGATGTTGTTCAGCACGTCGCCGTTGATCTGTCGAGTGACGAGCAGGGTGACGATGTTGAGTTCACCCGTGAGGGTGAACGCCGTCGCCTGGGCGCCGAACGCATTGCCGAACAGCAGGATCATCGTCCCGAGCAGCGTCGGCATCAGGATCGGCAGGGCGATATGCCGCCAGTATTGGAGGGTGCTGGCGCCCATGTTCTCCGACGCCTCCCGCCATTCCGTCTTGAGGCCCTGGATGGCGGGCGCCATGATCAGGACCATCAGCGGGAACTGGAAGTAGAGATAGCAGATCTCCAGCCCGAGCTTCGAGTAGATCGTGAAGTCGCCGTTCTTCAGGTCGATCCCGAGAGGCTGCAGCAGGATCGTGATGAGCCCCTGGGCGCCAAGGGTGAACGTGAACGCCAGGGCAAGCGGGACGCCGGCGAAGTTCGAGGCGACACCCGAGAAGGTCATCAGGGCGGCACCGAGGAACCCGGGCAGACCGCCCCGGATGACGGCGTAGGCGAGCAGGAAGCCGAAGATCCCGCCGACCACGGCCGTGATCAGGCTGATCTCGATGCTGGCGCGGAACGCCTCGACGATCGTCGGTTGGGAGAGGTCGGCGTAGTTCTGGAGCGTCGCCTGGCCGGATTCGGTGTGGAAGCTGCCGTTGACCAGATAGAAGGTCGGGATGATCAGGAACGCGGTGGCGAAGGCGAGGAAGGGCACGAGCCCCAGCCAGGCCCAGGAGAAGCGCCGGCCAGGACGCGCCTTGGGCGCGTCCTGGCCGGACACGAGCGGAGCGGCCTGCGTCACCGCATCACCACTCGGCTGATCGTCGACGAGGTCGACGCTACTTGACCGTCACACCAACGACGACCGGCCAACCGGCCGTGATCGCCTTCGAAGCGGCGGTGATCTGCGCCAGGGTCGGCAGCTTGGTCCCCTTGGACTCGGGGAGCTTCGCGAGCGCAGCCGGATCCAGGGTCCCCTTGGCCGCCATGTCGTCGTAGCGGATCGGGTTGCAGTACCCGCTCAGCCAGATGTTCTGCCCTTCGTCGGAGTAGAGGTACTCCATCCAGAGCTTGGCGGCATTCGGATGCGGCGCATACGCGCTGATCGCCTGGACGTACATGCCACCGAAGCGGCCGGACGTCGGAACGACGACCTCGATCGACGGGTTGCCCTTCAGCTTGTCCTTGTCGGCCAAGCCGTTGTAGGTCCAGCCGAGGCGGATCGGCGTGTTGCCGCTGGCCACGGTGGCGGTGCTGGCGATGACCGGCACGAAGTTGCCGGCATCGTTGAGCTGCTTGAAGAAGTCGAGGCCTTCCTTGACGCTGTCGAGGTTGCCGCCGTTCGCCGACAGGCCGGCCGCCCAGACGGCGGACTGTGCCTGGTTCGACGCGAGCGGGTCACCGAACAGCGCGACGCTCTTCTTGTAGTCGCCCTTCAGCAGGTCGGGCCAGTCCTTCGGGACGTTGGTGACGACCTTGGTGTTGACCTCGAACGACATGACGCCGAAGTAGTCGCCGTACCACATGCCGTCAGCCGATTTGGCCGAGTCGGGGATGGTGTCCCACGTCGTGACCTTGTACGGCTGGAAGAGACCCTGGTCGACGCCTTGCGGGCCGAAGGCGAGCCCGACGTCAACGACGTCCGGGGCTGCCGGTCCTGGGTTGTTCTTGTTGGCCGTGATGGCGGCCAGTTCGTCCTTCGATCCGCCACCGGGGTTGAGGCCCTTGATGGTGATCCCGTACTTCTTGGAGAAGCCGTCGATCGCGGCACCGTAGTTGCACCAGTCGCGCGGCAGCGCGATCGTGGTCAGGGCGCCTTCGGCCTTGGCGGCCGTGATGAGCCCCGGATCGATCGAGGCGACCGCGCCGCTCGATGCCGCAGCGGACGGAGCCGCAGCGGACGGAGCCGCAGCGGACGGAGCCGCAGCTGACGGAGCCGCAACGGACGGAGCCGCCGCGGACGGAGCCGCGGCAGATGGGGCGCTGGACGCCCCGCCACTTGTGCAGGCGGCGAACACGAAGCTCGCGCCCACGAGGAGACCCGCGACCCGGGTCGTCGTGCGGTGGGTAGACAACATCGATCCTCCACTGTGACTGCAGGTTCCACACGTGAATACGCACTGGTGCGCCGGGGACCTCCGCTCCCCGGAGGATGGCCATATCCATCCACATCGACGTAGCGAGGACCATGCGCTGACGCCGGTCTCCGCGCATTCGGACCGACCCGCCTCCACGGGCGTCAAGAGGATGCGCAGGCCATGTTAACGCAACATCCACGGACTGTATCCCCGTCGGCGTCGTCACGTCGCGGCGGCCGGGACGTGCGCGGACCTGCCTGTGCCTCCGCGCATCCGACCGTTCCGCCCACCTATACTCGCGCGCATGTGCCGGACCAACCGGCGCGACGGGACGGGCGGAGGAACTGGCCGATGGCGGCTGGCCCTGGCGTCACCGGCGAACCGCGCACCCTGGCCGACCCGCTCGCGGAGTCGCTCCGCATCGTCGAGGTCTCGAACCAGCGCGGCCTGCTCGTTCGCCTGATGGGTGGCATGGCCATCCGGGCCCACGCGCCGGACTGGCCCGCCCGCACGAGACGGGTGGAGGTCGATCTCGACTTCGCCACGCGCGGCAAGGATCGCGGCGCGTTCTACGAACTCCTTGCGAGCCGAGGGATACACCCCGGACAAGCGGCACAACGCCCTGTTCGGCGGCAAGCAGGCCTATTTCGTGGACGTGCCTCGAAGTCGGCCGGTGGACGTGCTCGTTGACAGCCTGGAGATGTGCCATCGCTTCGAGTTCGGCGATCGGCTTTCGAAGTCGACCCCCACCCTGCCGCTCGCGGAGCTCCTCCTATCGAAGCTCCAGATCGTGAAGATCAACCGGAAGGACGTCCTGGACGCGCTCGTGCTGCTGGCGGAACACCCGCTCGGACAGGACGATGGCGCCCAGGACTCACGGCACGGCCTCGGTGCGATCAACGTCCCGCGCATCCTGTCCTTCACCTCGAACGACTGGGGCTGGTGGCGGACCGTGACCGGCAACCTCGACACGCTGGACCAGTACCTCGCGGTCGAGTTGACGCCCGACGACCTCGACCTCAACAACGGGCGGGGGGTCCTGTTCGAGCCGGGAGACCAGGTCGCCGCGCTTCGTGCGGCGATCGCCGACGCGCCGAAGTCCACGCGCTGGAAGCTCCGGGCGAGAGTCGGCGAGCGCCAGGCGTGGTACCAGGATCCGGAGGAGATGGGGCACAACTGATGCGGATCTTCTTCGCGACCGACATCCACGGTTCCGAGGTCTGCTGGCGCAAGTTCCTCAACGCGGGGACGTTCCACAAGGCCGACGTCCTGGTCATGGGCGGCGACATGACCGGCAAGGCGATGGTGCCTATCGTCAGCCGTCAAGGTGGCTGGACCCTCCGGCTCCAGGACCAGGACTACGTCCTCTCGACCGAGGACGAAGTCAAGGCAATGGAGAGGCGGATCGCCGATCGCGGCTACTACCCGATCCGGCTGACGGATGACGAGGTCGCCGCGTGGGAGAGCGACTCGGGGCTCGTCGATGCTCGGTTCAAAGCCGAGATGGTCGGCATGGTCGAGCGCTGGATGGCGCTCGCCGATGAGCGACTCAAGGGCAAGGGCATCCGCTGCGTCGTGTCACCGGCCAACGACGACATCTTCGAGCTCGACCCGATCATCGCGGCCGCCGAGCTCGTCGACCTCGGCGAGCAGAACACGATCGAGCTCGACGGCTTCACGATGGTGTCGACCGGCTGGGCCAACCCGACGCCGTGGAACACCTTCCGCGAGCTGCCGGAGGACCAGCTTCGGTCGCGCATCGATGAGCTCCTCGCTGACGTCCCGGATCGGCGCCGGGCGATCTTCAACTTCCATGCGCCGCCGTACGGGTCCAACCTCGACAACGCCCCCAAGCTCGATGCCGACATGCGCTACGTGTCCGGCGGTCAGGCGCTCGTGCCCGTCGGATCCCATGCCGTGCGCGATGCGATCGTCGAGTACGGCCCGGTCTTGTCGCTCCATGGCCACATCCACGAGGGCCGCGGCGCGGTCAAGATCGGACGGACATTGGCGGTCAACCCCGGCAGCACCTATGAGGACGGAGTCCTCCAGGCGGCCATCGTCGACCTGGACTCGAAGAAAGGCGAGGTGAAGCGCTACCTGCTCGTCAATGGCTGATTCGGGTCAGGCAGATGGAGGAGAGGAGTCGATGACAACACCCGAAGTCGCGAAAGCCCCGGCATTGTTCCTTCGGAACGCGACCGGCCTCGTCAAGGGCTGGTCGGCGTTCGACGCGTTCGGCTATTCATTCTTCTCGGTGAACCTGGTCACCCTGGGGATGTTCTACAGCCTGGCGATCTTCGCGTTCGTCCCGGATGGATCGGTCCTGTCGGCCCTGGTCCTGTCCGGGGTCACGATGACGTTCCTGTGCATCGTCTACGCGGGGTTGATCGCCGTCATGCCGCGGGCCGGGGGCGATTATGTCTGGCAGACGCGGATCTTCGACGGTGTGCCGGGCGCCGTCGTCGCGGCCGTGGTCGGCGGGCTCACCGGCTACCTTGCCGCGAACGCGTTCGCCCTCGGGGACGCCATCGCGATCATCGCCGGCATCGCTGGCGTGGTGATCGGCCTGGTCCTCGGCATGCGGCGGGGCGGGATCGGCTTCGTCCTGTCCAGCACGGGCTGGTGGTTCATCCTCGCCCTCTGGGCGCCGATCTACGGCTACATCCTCAACATCGAGTTCCTGCAGCCGCTCGCGGCGATCGCGGGCGCCACCGACCTGCTGACCTTCCTCGGATCGCAAGCCGGGACGTTCACCGTCTCGCTCATCACCATCGTCATCGCCTCGGGGGCGGTCGCCCTGGGGATGGCCGGCTATGCCCGGATCCAGAAGCTGAGCATCTACATCGGCCTGATCGCGCTGGCCGCCATGTTCATCCTCATGATCGTCTCGTCACAGGACACGTTCAAGGCCGCCTTCGATCGGGAAGGCCAGAGCCTGTTCGGTGTCTCGAACGCGTACCAGGCGACCATCGACAACGCGGTCGCCAACGACGCGTTCACACCAGGCGGGTCGCCGCTCGACTTCGGGCTCGGGAGCGGGACGTGGCTGCTCCTGCCATTCATGATGTTCTGGATCCTGTACCCGAACTGGGGCGCGACCCTGTACGGCGAGGTCCGCGGGGCCGGTGACTTCCGGAAGGTCCTCAACGGGATGCTCGGCGGTCTGTGGGTCACGATCGCCCTCGCCATCGCCTTCGTCCTGCTCGCGTCGAAGACGTTCGGCTGGGACTTCTTCAACGCCACGAACGTCAACTTCATCAACTACGCGTACGGCTACGTGACGGTCGCACCCACGATACCGATCTGGGGCTATCCGCCGATGCTGGCGGCGTTCCTGATCGACAACCACATCGTCCAGATGATCATCGTGGTCATCTTCGGGGTCTGGTTCCTCGGCTGGGCCGGGACCCTGTGGCTGTCCTCGACGCGGATGATCTTCGCCGCGGCGTTCGACAGGGTCCTGCCGGAGTGGGCCGGTCGCGTCTCGGACCGCGGCGTGCCGTGGTATGCGCTGCTGCTGATCATGATCCCGGGTGTGATCGTGTCTGCTCTCTACTCGTTCGTGACGGGCTTCTCGAAGCTGACCCTCGACGCGTCGCTCGTCATCGCCGTCACCTTCTTCGGGACGGCGATCGCCGCGACGATCCTGCCGTGGTGGAAGAAGGACATCTACCAGAAGTCGCCGATCGTCCGGTATGCCATCGCCGGGCTTCCGATGATCAGCATCGCCGGGGCGATCACCACGATCTTCCTCGGCTGGGTCATCTACGAGTGGCTGTCGAATTCCCTCTATGGGATCGGTGTCAGCAACACCCAGTCGATCATCTTCCTGGCCGCGATCTACGCGATCGCCGCGGTCGTCTACGTGGTGGCCCGCGTCGTGCGTCGCCAGCAAGGCATCGACCTCGACGCGATCCATGCGGAGATCCCGGCGGAGTAACCGCGGACCCAGGATCTCGCAGAAACAACGGAGGCGCCTCGGTCCCCGAGGCGCCTCCGATTCAGCCCTCGAACCAGCCGGTCGGCCCGGGCCGCGTGTTCTGCCAGATGTGCTTGGCCTCGCGGTACTCATCGAGGCCGCTGGGACCCAGCTCGCGC
Source organism: uncultured Chloroflexia bacterium (assembly GCA_963833705.1). Lineage (GTDB taxonomy): Bacteria > Chloroflexota > Limnocylindria > Limnocylindrales > CSP1-4 > SPCO01. Next base: position 300,417 of record CAWHYQ010000003.1, read on the forward strand.
CCGATGCCCGACTGCTTGAAGCCGCCCCACTCGGCCTGCGGCAGGTAGGTGTTGTAGTCGTTGATCCAGATCGTGCCGTGACGCAGGCGGGCCGCGACCCGCTGGGCCCGCCCCGCGTCGGCCGTCCAGACCGCGCCGGCGAGGCCGTAGGTCGTGTCGTTGGCGAGGGCGATCGCCTCCTCCTCGGTCGCGAAGCGCTCGATCGTGAGGACGGGCCCGAAGACCTCCTCGCGGACGATCCGCATGCCCGTGTTGACATCGGCGAAGACCGTCGGGCGGTAGTAGAACCCGGCCTGGAGGTGCGGCTCATCCGGTCGGCGGCCGCCGGCGATGAGCCGGGCGCCATCGGCGATCGCGCCGGCGACGAAGGCCTCCACCTTGGCTCGATGTTCGGCGGTGATGAGCGCCCCGGTCTCGGTCGCCTCGTCGGACCCGTGGCCAAGCCGGATCGCATCCGCGCGCCGGCCGACCTCGGAAACGAACCGTTCGTAGATCGTGTCCTGGACGATGGCCCGCGACCCCGCCGAGCAGACCTGGCCGGAATGGGTGAATGCCGCGGTCACGGCGTTGTCCACGGCGGTCTCGAAGTCGCTGTCGTCGAACACGATGTTCGGGCTCTTGCCGCCCATCTCGAGGGCGACCTTCTTGAAGTTGACGGCCGCTCCGGCGAGCAGGGCGCGCCCGGCCTCATGGCCACCGGTCAACGAGACGAGGTCCACATCCGGGCTGTCCGCCAGCGCCTGGCCGACCCGCCCGCCCGGTCCCAGGACGAGGTTGACCACGCCCGACGGCACGCCGGCCTCCTCGAGGAGCCGGGTGAGGTGGATGGTCGTCAGTGGTGTCACCTGTGCGGGCTTCATGACCGCCGTGTTCCCCGCCGCCAGGGCCGGGGCGATCTTCCAGCTCATCTGGAGCAGAGGGTAGTTCCACGGCCCGATCAGCCCGCACACGCCGACCGGTTCGTACACGATCCGGCTGAGTGCGTCGGGGTTGCTCGTGTCGACCAGCCGACCGGCTTCCTTGTCGGCGAGGTCGGCGTAGTAGCGGAAGACACGCGCAACGTCCGCGATGTCCCAGCGGCTCTCGCGCATCGCCTTGCCGGTGTTGAGCGTCTCGAGGTGCGCCATCGCCTCGAGGTCGCGTTCGATGAGGTCCGCGGTCCGATCGAGGAGCGCCGCGCGGTCGCCGGTCGGGGTCCGTGGCCAGTCGGTCGTGTCAAAGGCGCGCCGGGCCGCCGCGATGGCGGCCGCGACCTGGTCGTCGGTGGCGACGTCCACTTCCGTGATGACCGTGGCGTCGGACGGGTTGACGACGGGGCTGCAGGCGCCATCCGACGCGGACACCCATTGACCGTCGATGTAGAGACTTGGCACGTCGCTGTGAGCTTTGCGCGGGTCGCGAGCGGTCGTCAAGGCCGCGGTGCATCGAGCGGGCCGAGCGACCTGATGACGGTCACGCGACCGTCGTGTCGGTCAGCCTGGCGGCTCCGACGGCGGGCGGTTCCCGTAAGTCGGGCGGGCGCCCCGTGGCCCGGCCGCCCAGCGCGCCGCATTGGCGATCACCCGGCGCACGTTCGGATCGAAATAGGTCGGGTGGGTCTCGTGCCCCGGACGGAAGTAGACCACGCGGCCGCGACCTCGGCGATAGGTGCAACCGCTCCGGAACACCTCGCCACCCTCGAACCAGCTGATGAAGACCAGTTCGTCGGGCGGCGGGATGTCGAAATGCTCGCCGTACATCTCCTCCTCGCCCAGGACGAACGATTCGTCGAGGCCCTCGGCGATCGGGTGCGAGGGCTCGACGACCCAGATCCGTTCGCGCCGGCCGTCCTCGCGCCACTTGAGGTCGCACGACGTCCCCATCAGCCGCCGGAAGATGCGGGAGGCATGGCCCGAATGCAGGACGACCAGGCCCATCCCGTCCAGGACGCGGGCCTGCACCCGGTCAACGACCTCGTCCGACACCTCGTCATGCGCCATGTGCCCCCACCAGGTGAGGACGTCGGTGGTCGCCAGGACGGCATCGCCCAGCCCATGATCCGGGTCGTCCAGCGTCGCGGTCGTGACCTCGAACGTTCCGTGGTCGCGCAATCCGGCCGCGATCGCGGTGTGGATCCCGTCGGGGTAGATCGCGCGGACGGCATCGTCAGTGCGTTCATGGCGGTACTCGTTCCAGACCGTCACCCGGACCGTCATGCCGGCATGCCCGTCCGCCGGCCGCCCGGCCGGACGACGGCGCCGCCACGAGCCGACGACTCGCGGATGGCATCCCACAGGCGGGCCATGCGCAGGCCGACCTCGGGCGGACTCGGGTTGGGTTCCTGGCCGCCCCGCACGGCGAGGAACTGCTCCCAGGTCGTGCGCGACGGGATGGACCGGACCGGGGACAGGCGCCGGGAGCCGTGTCGTTGCACGTCGAGTCGCTCCCCCCAGACGCCGGTCCGAAGCGTGGCGCGCTCGCAGAACAGCCGGATCTCCGAGCCGAGCGACGGGATCGCCCGCCCGCAGCCGTTCATCGTCACCAGCGTCCCCGATGCGGTCCGGGCCATCACCACCGCCCGGACATCGACCGGGCTGCCGTCATCCGCCAGCCATGCGGCGACCTCGACGACGTCCTCGCCGGTGACGTCGGCGACGGTGTTGAGCATGTGGGCGCCGGTGTCGAACAGGAAGCCGCCGCCGGACATCGCCGGATCCTGGCGCCACGTCCCGAGCGAATTCCGCTGCCAGTCCTGCCAGACGACGGCCTCCACGTTGAGCACGGCGCCGACGTCACCGCTCGCGATCATCCGTGCGGCCGCGCGGACCTGTGGCGACAGGCTGCCGGGGAACGCCACCACCAACAGGCGACCCGTCCCGTCCCTGGTCGCGATCAACGCCTCCGCTTCGATCGCGTCCATCACCATCGGCTTCTCGAGCAGGACGTCGAGGCCCGCCTCCAGGCAGGCGGTCGCCTGGGCCGCGTGGAAGACATGCGGCGTGATGATGAAGGCGGCATCGAGCTCGCCGGCATGCTCCTCCACGAACCGCTCCCAGACCGGCTGATTCGGCGGGACCGCGAGTCCGCGACTGGTGAACGCCTTGGCCGCCGCCTTGACCGCCGCCTCAGAGGGTTCGCACACGGCGGCGACGACCGTGTCGGTGCGGGGCAGCATGGTCGTGAGGTGGTAGCGAGCCATCGCTCCCAACCCGATGATCCCGACGCGGACGGGCTCGCTCGTCGACACCGACGGAATCTAGCCGCTCGTCGGGCCGCTCGTCGACGCTCCTCGCGGGGCGCACGAGAGCCCGGCCGGTGGCCGGGCTCTCGATGTGGCGTTGACGAACCGCGGGCGCCGGGGGGGACACCCGCGGTTCGCCTGGGGCAGACGCTAGGCGGTCGCCTTCGTCACCCAGCCGGGTTCGGGGTCGACCTTGGAGACCAGGAAGTCACGCGAGGCCTCGACGTCGCGTCGCGGACCAGACAGTTCGGCAAGGAGCTTCCCGTCGCGCTTGCGGATGACGCCATCGATGATGACGGTCTCGACGTTGGAGATGTCGGCCGCCAGGACGACGGCGGCGACCGGATCGATGATCGGTGCGACGTTGACCGCGCCGCCATCGATGACCACGACGTCGGCCTTCTTGCCGGGGGTGAGGGAGCCTGTCCGGCCGTCGATCCCGGCAACCTGCGCTCCGCCGAGCGTCGCCCAGCGGAGGACCTGGCGGACGGTGATGAGGTCGGTGGCGTCGGTGTCGGTGTCCCAGGCGATGCTGTTCCGCCGCCCGCGTTCGGAGGCGAAGATCGCGTGCATCTGGGTGAACTGGTCGGACGGGGCGGTCGTGGCGACATCCGAGCTCAGCCCGACCGGGATGCCCATCGACTCGGCCTTCAACGCCGGTGCCCAGCCGTGGCCCATCTGGAGTTCGATCTGCGGGGCGAGCGAGACGTTGCCACCGGAGTCCCGCACGAGCTCCCATTCCTCGTCGGTCAGGTGCGACGAGTGGATGTACGTCGTGTTCGGATACAGCAGGTCCATGTCCCGCAGCGTCGTCAGCTGACCCTTGGTGTAGCCGAAGCGGTCCATCGCAACGTGGACCGTGATGTTGATCCCCAGTTCCTTGGCCAGCTCCCACTCGAAGCGAACGACGTCGGGCTTGCAGAAATTGGTGCCGCGCGTGGCGAGGGCCATCGTGATCAGGCCACTGTCGTCGCTCAGATACTGCTTGCGGACGCGCCGCGCATCGACGCCATCGATCCGTTCGACGCTGCCGCTGTAGTCGGGCCCGAACCACCAGGTCTGGAGCGAGGTGTTGGGGAAGCCGAACGCGAACACGGAGCGCAGGTTCGCATCCTGGAGGCCCTTGATCGCCGCGTCGGCGTGATCGGGCGTGTTCATGATGTGCGACCAGTCGACCAGCGTCGTGATCCCCGCGTTGACGCACTCGAGCGCACCCCACTGGTTGGCCGCGTACACATCCTCGGGCCGATACTGCGGGGCGAACTTGTCGAGGATCCCGGCGAAGTAGGCACCCAGGGTGTAGTCGGGGGCGCACGTCCGGATCGAGGTCTCCCACGTGTGGCGATGGCTGTCGATGAAGCCCGGGATGACGACGTCGCCGGTCGCGTCGATCGTCCGCGCCCCGTCGGCGGAGAGGTTCTTGCCGACGGCGACGATCTTGTCGTCCTCGATCAGGACGTCGGCGCCGGGCAACTCGCCCAGCGTCGGGTCCTGGGTGAGCACGTATCCACCCTTGATGAGCAATCGGTCGGTCATCGATCGTTCCCTCTGCTGCGGTTCGTTCGCATCGATCGTCCCTGTGACACGGGTCCGGCGGTTCGCTCCCTCCTCATGGCCGATCGGTCATCGCCGGCCCTCCTCACGCAGGTGACTCGCGACCATCGAGAAGTCGGCGTCCTCACCGCTCGACCGCTCGGCAGCCCTGATGAGTTCGAGGTTCGTGGCGGCCTGCGGCATGACCGTGCCCGAGGCGTCTGCGAGTTGCCGGATCAGGCGAAGGTCCTTCTCCGTGAGCCGCAGGGAGAACGCCACGGGCGTCGTGTCGGGATCCACGAACGCCGCGCGCTTGTAGGCGACCAATGGGGCACCGACCGCGCTCGATGCGAGGACGTCGTAAGCGAGCTCGCGATCGATCCCGTTGCGCTCGGCGAGGACGAGCGCCTCGGCGAGCGCACCGTTGAGCCCGAAGACGACCGTGTTGACCGCGAGCTTCATCACCGCCCCGCTCCCGAGCGGCCCGAGGTGAAAGACCTTGCGCGCCAGCAGGTCGAAGACGGGCCGCGCCCGCTCCAGGGCGGCCGCCTCGCCACCGGCCATGATCGTCAGCTCGCCGGCACGCGCCGTCGAGACGCTGCCCGACACCGGAGCATCGAGGATGCCGGCGCCGCGGGCGTGGACGGCCGGGGCGACCGAGCGGATCGTGTCGGGCAGGACCGTGCTCATGTCGACCGCGACCGCTCCGGGACCGAGACCGGCCGCGACGCCATCGGGACCGTCGTACAGGGCCTGGACGGCGGCGTCGTCGGCCACCATGGAGATGACGACATCGGCGCCGGCCGCGGCCTCCCGCGGGGTCGCGGCCAACCTCGCGCCGATCCGCCCGGCGAGGTCCGAGGCTGCATCACGGGTCCGGTTGTAGACCGCCACGGTCACGCCCTGGGTCGCCAGACGCTCGGCCATCGCCGAGCCCATCCGTCCGCTTCCGAGGACCGCCACGGTCAGGTCAGACACGGGTGTCCCCGTCATGCCGCATCGTCGAGCCGTCGCTTGATGGTCTCGACGATGCGCTCCACCGACGGGATGGCCAGGTCCTCCAGCACCGCCGCCGCCGGCAAGGGGATGTGCGGCGTGGTGATCCGGACGATCGGCGCGTCGAGGCTGTAGAAGCCGTCGTCGGCGACGATCGAGGCGATCTCGGCGCCCCAGCCGCACAGACGGGGGTTCTCCTCGACCGTGAACAGCCGGCCGGTCTTCGCCACCGAGGCGAGGACCGTCGCGGTGTCGAGCGGGACGAGCGAGCGCAGGTCGATGACCTCGGCCGAGACGCCGTGCTCGGCCGCCAGCTGCTCCGCCGCGACGAGCGCCTTGGGGACCATCGCGGCGAGCGCGACGATCGTGGCATCGCCCCCGGGTCGGACGATCTTCGCGGTGCCGAGCGTGTCGACCACCTCGCCGTCGGGGACCTCGCCCTTGTCGGCGAACAGCGCCTTGTGCTCGCAGAAGATGACCGGGTCGGGATCGCGGATGGCGGCCGCCAGGAGGCCCATCACGTCGGCCGGCGTGGATGGCGCGACGACCTTCAGGCCCGGGATCGCCATCGCCCAGTTCTCGACGCTCTGGCTGTGCTGGGCGCCGAAGCGCAGCCCGGCGCCGTTCGCGGTCCGGAGCACGATCGGGATCGACACCTGGCCGTTGGTCATGTAGCGCGTCTTGGCGATCTGGTTGATCACCATGTCCCAGGTCACCGCGAAGAAGTCGGAGAACATCAGCTCGACGATCGGTCGGAGACCCGTCATGGCGGCGCCCATCGCCGCACCGACGATGGCCTGCTCACTGATCGGCGTGTCGCGGACACGCTCCGGGCCGAACCGGTCGAAGAGCCCCTCGGTCAGCTTGAACACCCCGCCGGCCGCCGCCACGTCCTCGCCGATCAGCACGACGCTCGGATCGCGCTCCATCTCCTGCGCGATGGCCCTCGCGATGGCCGCGCGATACGTCAGTTCCGCCATGCGGAGCCTCCGTCGGCCCACACCTGGGTTTCGAGGATGGCGCCGTCGGGTTCGGGTGCGGCCCGGGCCGCCGCCTCGGCCGCGGCGACCGCGGCGTCGGTCTCGGTCTCGATCGCGTCGAGTTCGGCCGCGCCCACCCCGAGGTCGAGCAAGCGTGCGCGGTAGGCGGGGATCGGGTCGCGCGCCTTCCATGCGGCGACCTCCTCGTCTGGCCGGTACTTGCCGGGGTCGGCCCGCGAGTGCCCGCCGTGGCGATAGGTGAGCGCCTCGATGAGCGATGGGCCGTCGCCCGCCCGCGCCCGGTCGATGGCCCGCCGCGCGACCGCGTGGACGGCCTCGACGTCGTTGCCGTCGACGACGATCGGCTCGAGGCCATAGGCCGACGCCCGGTCCGCCGCCGGACGCGGCACCGCGGTCACCGCACCGATCGGGGTGTACTCCATGTAGCCGTTGTTCTCGCACACGAAGACGACCGGGGCCTTCCAGACCGCGGCCATGTTGAGCGCCTCGTGGAACGCGCCGATGTTGGTCGTCCCGTCACCGAAGAAGCAGACCGCCACCTGGCCGGAGCCTCGGTATTGGGCCGACCAGGCGGCGCCGAGGGCGATCGGCAGGTGGGCGCCGACGATGGCGTACGAGCCCATCGCGCCGCGCTCGACGCTGGTCAGGTGCATCGAGCCGCCCTTGCCGCCCAGGAGGCCGCCGCCCCGCCCGAACAGTTCGGTCAGGACCGGCGTCATCGGCACCCCTCGTGCGAGCGTGTGGTTGTGGCCGCGATACGTGCAGAACGTGTAGTCGTCGGCGCGCATGGCGGCGGCGAACCCGGCGGCGACCGCTTCCTGGCCGACGCCAAGATGGGTCGTGCCACGGACCAGCCCCTCGAAGAACAGCTCCTGCGCGCGCACCTCGAATTGCCGGCATTCGACCATCGTCCGATACATCCGGAGCTGGGTCGCGCGGGTGATGTCGGCGCTGGTCGTCGCCATCGTCGAGGCTCCCTAGTACGCGTTCGCGACGAAGAGCTCGTCGGACGGGAAGCGGGTGATGACCTGCGGACCCTCCGCGGTGATCACGACCTCCTCCTCGATCCGTGCCGCGGAGACCCCGTCCTTGGCCGGGCAATAGGTCTCGAGCGCGATGACCATGCCCTCTTTCAGCTCGACCGGGTGCTCGAGCGAATTGAGCCGGCTGATGATCGGGCGCTCGTGCAGGAACAGCCCGACGCTGTGGCCGAACTGGAGCCCGAAGCACTCCATCTCGTTGTCGAACCCGAAGTCCTGGGCCTTCGGCCAGACGCTGGCGACCTTGTCCGTGGTCACGCCGGGGCGCATCAGCTCGATCGACTTGTCGATCCACTCGCGCGCCCGCTTGTAGGCGTCGCGCTGGGCATCGGTGGCCACCCCGACCACGAAGGTCCGGTAGTAGCAGGTCTTGTAGCCGATGAACGTGTGGATGATGTCGAAGAAAGCCTGGTCGCCGGGCCGGATGATCCGGTCGGAGAAGACGTGCGGATGCGGGCTGCAGCGCTCGCCGGACACGGAGTTGATGTTGTCGACGTGTTCGGATCCGAGGTCGAACAGGTACTTCGTCACGTTGGCGACGAGTTCGCTCTCCCGGATCCCGGGCTTCAGTTGTTCCGAGAGGAGCTGGTAGGCGCCGTCGACCATGGCGCAGGCGATGTTGAGCAGCATGATCTCGTCGACCGACTTGACCTCGCGGGCATCCAGCATCACCTGTTGGGCATCGCAGACCTTCACGCCTTCAGCCGTCAGGGCCTCGAGCATCGGCGGTTCGATGATGTCGACGCCGAGCGGCATGTCCGCCACGCCCTCGGCTTTCAGGAGGTCGCGGATCTCACGGGCGGCGGCCCGGAAGAGGCCGGCATCCGGGGCGACCGCGCCGCGCAACCCGACCATCCCTGCGTGGATGTTCTCCTGTCGCAGCCAGGGACAATTGAGGCGGTGGTGCTTGGCCGCCGAGCCGAAGTCCCAGATGTGCGGATCGCCGCCGCGCGTCAGGAGCGCATAGCGGGTCATCTTGTCGCGGGCCCACTCGCCGATGTGCGTGCTGGTCACGTAGCGGATGTTGTTGAAGTCGAACAGCAGCACGGCGCCGACATCGGAGGCTCCCAGGGCCGCGCGCGCGCGCCCGAGCCGGTATGTCCGCAGTCGATCGACATTCCAGCGCTCTTCCCAGTCGACATTCATCGAGCCGGGCGAAGCGATGGGTCTCGTCATCTGGGTACCCCTGTGGCGGATGCGGAGCCGTTCGATGGGCTGGATCGCTCTGTTCATCCATGCTACACACCCGTCGCCTCGGACTGGATCCGTTCTACCAGCAGGTCACACTGGGTGTCATCCTCCTCTTCGCCGTCGGTATCGACGCCTGGTCGCGACGGTTCGAGTCATAGCCGGCCCTGATCCGTCTTCCCCGTTAGCGAGTCTCGACATGCACTACGTCGGCCAGGTCGACTGGTCGTTCACCAACGACCCGACGCCCGCCTCTCCCACATCGAACGGACTCAGCCGCCTGCGGATCGTCGGACCCGCCGAGGGAGCCGTCCACACCGAGGCGGCCCTCGGCGCGCTGACCCCCGGTGGCTGGCTCGGCCGTCACATCCACTCGTTCGAGGAGGCGCTCTACGTCCTGTCGGGTGAACTGATCATCGACATCGACGGGCACGTCCATCGACTCCTGCCGGGCGACTACGCGCACATGGCGGTCGGGACCTGGCACGCCCTGGCGAATGCCTGCGGCGAGCCGGTGCGGTGGTTCTCGGTCAACACGCCACAACGGCTCGATCCGGCGGCGGGTCGCCGCGACACGTTCTTCCGCGACGGGCCACTCGACGTGCCGGCGTTGGCGGCCCTCGCGGCGCGGCCCGCGTTCGGCGACCCCTCCGTTCGGTCCGTCGGCCACTACGACGGCACGCCACCGCAGGCCGACGCGCTCCGCGTCGCGGATCCGGCCCATGGCCGAGCGCCGGCCGGTGCCGACACGGCGATCCTGGCCTACAGCGGCATCTCCGTGAAGATGCTGGTCGACCGGACGATGGGCGCCGACCTGCTCACGATGTTCACCGTCGACTACGAGCCGAACGGCGCCGCCCAGGTCCACGACCACCCCTTCGAGGAGGTCTACCTGTTCCTGGACGGTGAGATCGAGTGCATCCTCGACGGCGAGCCGGTCACGCTGCGGGCCGGCGACGTCGCCTTCGCCGGCGTCGGGTCGACGCACGGGTTCTTCAACACGGGTGGAGGTCGGGTGCGCTGGATCGAGACCCAGGCGCCCCAACCGCCCGCCCGTCACGCCTATCGGTGGGTGGACGCCTGGAAGCGGTTCGAGGAGCACTGACATGTCGAGCGACGGGTGCATCGTGGTCGTCGGGGGCACGGAGGGCATCGGCAAGGAGCTGGCGCGCTACTACGCGGGCACGGGACGCGAGACGGTCCTCTCGGGTCGCGACGCCGCCCGGGCCGCGGCGGTGGCGACCGAGATCGGCGGCCCGGCGCGTGGGATCGCGCTCGACCTCGCCAAGCCCAAGACCATCCGGGCGGGACTCTCGTCGGTCGGCCCGGTCCGATACCTTGCGATCGTGGCCATCCAGCGCGACGACAACACGATCCGCGAATTCGACATCGACCGGGCGCTGGAACTCGTGACCCTCAAGCTGGTCGGCTTCGCGGAGGTCGTCCACGTCCTGCTCGACCGGTTGTCACCCGACAGCTCGATCGTCCTGTTCGGCGGCCAGGCGAAGGATCGCCCGTATCCGGGTTCGACCACGGTGTCGACCGTGAACGGCGGGATCTCCGGCCTGACTCGCACCCTCGCCTGGGAACTCGCCCCCATCCGCGTCAATGCCATCCATCCCGGGATCACGGGTGACAGCCCCTTCTGGCACGGAAAGCCGCCGGCGGTCCTCGAAGGGCACCGGTCGAAGACCATCACGCAGAAACTCGCGACGATGGAGGAAATCGTCGACGGAACGCGGTTCCTGCTGGAGAACGCGTCCGTCGAGGGGATCGACCTGGTGGTCGACAACGGAAGGATGATGTTCTGAGCATGGCCGGACGAGGGCAGCGAGCTTGACCTGACGGCCCCGGTGCAAGACGCCGACCTGACGTGGCGTCAGCCGGCCTGGCGAAGGCTCCCCGAGATCCGCGCGGCCGTGGCCACGACCTGGTCGGCCAGTCCGCCTTCGGACCCGGGCAGCGGAAAGCGGTAGGAGGGCCCGTGGAGATGGACCGCCGCCACCACCTCGCCTGAAGCGTCGGCGACCGGGGCCGCGACGGACGAGATCCCTTCGTCGAACTCCTCGAGCGCCCACGTGTAGCCGTCCCGTCGGATCGCGCGCATCCGCTCGAGCAGGGCGTCCGCGTCGACGAGCGTTCGGTCGGTGAAGCGCTCCATCGGCCGGCCCAGGTAGCGCTGGACGACGGTCGTCGGGGCGAAGGCGAGCAGGACCTGGCCCGACGAGACCGCGTGCAGCGGGATCCGCGAACCGGTCCAATCGCGGACCGAGACCGGGTTCGGGCTGCCCACCTGGTCGATGTAGTGGACGAGGTCGCCATCGGGCACGCTCAGGCCGGCGGCCTCCCCGACCGCGTCGGCCAGTCCCTCCAGTGACGGACGGGCGAGTCTGGCCAGCGAACGGGTCGGTCGGATGCGCGCGGCGAGCGTGAGCAGACGCGGCCCCAACCGGTAGCGCGTGTCACCCGGGACCTGCTCGACCACGCCCTCGTGGCTCAACGAGGCGAGCAGTCGTGCGGCCGTCGACTTGGGCAGATCCGCCCGGTCCGCCACCTCGGTGACGCCGATCGGTCCGTCGGCGAGCGCACCCAGGACGGCAAAGGCTCGCTCGATGGACTGGACTCTGGACATCGGGCCCTTTCTCGGCTAGATTCTCGCTCCGAAGTTCCATCATACGGCACAGTTCCACATCGTGGAACCCCCAACGACCAGGAGTCCATCCACATGGCCCAGGACGAGTACGCGGAGATCGACCTCGCCGCCCTGTCCGATGAGGAACTCACCGAGCAGATGCACAACGATCTTTACGACGGCATGGCCGCGGAGATCGTCGAGGGCACGAACATCCTCCTGGGTCGAGGCTGGACGGCCACGCGTGTCCTCGACGACGCCCTCGTCGCCGGGATGAAGATCGTCGGCATCGACTTCCGCGACGGCATCCTGTTCGTCCCGGAGGTCTTGCTCGCCGCGAACGCGATGAAGGCCGGGATGGCGATCCTGCGGCCGCTCCTGGCCGAGACCGGCGCCGAGCCGGTCGGCAAGGTGGTCATCGGCACGGTCAAGGGCGACATCCACGACATCGGCAAGAACCTGGTCGGGATGATGCTCGAGGGTGCCGGCTTCGAGGTCTTCGACCTCGGCATCAACACCGACGCCGAGAAGTTCATCGCCGCGCTCGAGCTGCACAAGCCGGACATCCTTGGGATGTCGGCGCTCCTGACGACGACGATGCCGTACATGAAGGTCGTGATCCAGACCCTCAAGGACCGCGGTATCCGTAACGACTACATCGTCCTGGTCGGCGGAGCCCCGCTCAACGAGGAGTTCGGCATCGCGGTCGGTGCCGACGCCTATTGCCGCGATGCCGGCGTCGCTGCCGAGACCGCCCGTCGGCTCATCGACGAACGCCGTGCCAGCGCGGCCTGAGGCGATCCCCACCCGACTCGTCATCGTCGGCTGCGGAGCGATCGCTCGCGAACTGCTCGCCCTGACGGCGGGGATCCCCGGCATCCGCGTGGAGGGCGTCGATGCCCGCCTTCACATGCGGCCGGAACGGATCACCGAAGCCGTCGCCGCCAAGATCGAGAAGGTCCGTGAGCGATACGGCAAGGACGTCCGGATCTTCGTCGGCTACGCGGACTGCGGGACAGCCGGCGTCCTCGATGCCTACCTCGCACGCGAAGGGATCGACCGCATCGCGGGCGAGCACTGCTTCGAGTTCTACGCGGGCGCGGCCGCCTACGCGGCATCGCAGGAGGAGGAGGTCGGCACCTTCTACCTGACCGACTTCCTGGCCCGCCAGTTCGAGTCGATCATCGTTGCCGGCCTCGGTCTGGACTGCCACCCGGAACTGTTGCCGCTGTATTTCGGCAACTACCGCCGCCTCGTCTATCTCGCCCAGACCGACGACCCGGAGCTCACGATCCGTGCTCGCGCGGCCGCGGATCACCTGGGCCTTGCCTTCGAGCGTCGCCTGACCGGCTACGGCGACCTCGCCACGTCCATCAAGCACGCCGTCGCAGGAGCTGCCTGAGCCATGGCCACCCTGTCCGTCATCTGGTGGCGCGACATCCCCGCGCAGGTCGTCGCCAAGGATGCCCGCCGCTCAAGCAAGGTCGTCCTCCATCCCCGCTTCCAGGTCGCGATCGACAAGGCCGCCAACCGATCCGGTCGTCGCGAGTACAGCGCCTACATCGCCGAGTGGCACAAGACCCAGGAGACCTGTGGCGACGACCTCGAGGCGGTGGTTCGCGCCGAGTCCGAGCGGTTGGAGGCCCTCTACGACAAGCACCACCTTGCCGAGCTCATCCAGTCGGGCGGGGTCGCCGGTGGGCCGGTCCTGCCGCCGGCCACCACATCGGAGGTTTCGCCGACATGACCGACACGGTGCTCAGCTCGGGCTCCCGCGAGGTCGTCATCGGCTTCGACCGCCCGTTCGTCATCATCGGCGAGCGGATCAACCCGACCGGTCGGAAGCTGCTGGCCGAGGAGATGAAGGCCGGTGACTTCAGCCGCGTGGAGCGCGACGTCCTCGCCCAGGTCGAAGCGGGCGCGCACATGCTCGATATCAACGCGGGCATCCCCCTGGCGGACGAGCCGGCCATCCTCGCCCACACGATCCGCCTCGTCCAGTCGCTGACCGACCTGCCACTGTCGATCGACTCGTCGATCGTGGAGGCGCTCGAAGCTGGTCTCGCGGCGTACGTCGGCAAGCCGCTGCTCAACTCGGTCACCGGCGAGGAAGAGCGCCTCGAGCGCGTCCTGCCGCTGGTCCGCAAGTACGGCGCCGCGGTCGTCGCCATCAGCAACGACGACACCGGGATCAGCATGGACCCCGACGTCCGGTTCGCCGTCGCCAAGCGCATCGTGGAACGAGCCGCTGACCACGGCATCCCGGCGTCGGACATCGTGGTCGACCCGCTGGTCATGCCGATCGGGGCCCTCGCCGAGGCCGGTCGCCAGGTCTTCGCGCTCGTCCGCCGGCTGCGCGAGGAGCTGAAGGTGAACACGACATGCGGCGCGTCCAATGTGAGCTTCGGCCTGCCCAACCGCGAGGGCATCAACGCGGCCTTCCTGCCGATGGCCATCGCCAGCGGGATGACGTCCGCGATCACCAACCCGATGATGCCCGAGGTCAAGGCCTGCGTCATGGCGGCCGATGTGCTCATGGGGCACGACCCGGATTGCGGTCGTTGGATCCTCGCCAACCGAGTCCCGACCCCTGAGGGCGAGGTCAGTCGCCGCCGGGTCAATCGCCGCGCCACCGTCGCGGCCGGCTGAGGGCCTCGCGCGTGGCGGCTGCCTCGAACGCCGGCGCGAGCGGCGAACCGCTCGTCATCTTCACCCCGTCCGGGCGGCGCGGGTGGTTCCCGACCGGGACGACCGTGCTCGACGCGGCCCGCTCGCTCGGCGTCGACATCGACTCCGTGTGCGGCGGCCGTGGCATCTGCGGCCGGTGTCAGGTGACGCAGGGCGTAGGCGCCTTTCCCAAGCACGGGATCACCTCGGAACCCGACCACCTGTCGCCGTTCGCGGAGCTCGAGTCCACCTACCGCCTCGAGAAGGGGCTGGCGGCCGACCGGCGTCTGTCTTGCACGGCGACGCTGTGTGGCGACGTCCTCATCGATGTGCCGCCGGAGAGCCAGGTGCACCGCCAGGTCGTGCGCAAGGGCCTCGACGTGCGGACGTTCACGGTCGACCCGGTCGTTCGACTCCATTACGTCGAGGTCACGCCGCCCGAGCTCGCCTCGCCGACCGGGGACCTGGCGCGCACGTTCGAGGCGCTCGAACGGGAATGGGGCCTGACCGGCCTCGAGGCCGACCTCGAGGTCGTCCGCTCGCTCCAGCCCGCACTCGAGGCGGGCAAGTACGGGATCACGGTCGCGGTCCACGACGGGCACGACGTGATCGCGGTCTGGCCGGGGCTCCACGACACGGCCTATGGCGTCGCCATCGATGTCGGTTCGACCACGATCGCCGGGCATCTCGCGAACGTGGCGGATGGCTCCGTCCTCGCCAGCAACGGCGTGATGAACCCCCAGATCCGGTTCGGCGAGGACCTGATGAGCCGGGTCTCCTACGCGATGATGCATCCCGAGGGCGCCGCTGAGATGACCGCCGCGGTGCGCAAGGCGCTCGACGGGCTCATCGCCTCGCTGGCCATGCGGGCGGGGATCAAGCGCGCCGAGATCCTCGAGCTGGCGATCGTCGGCAACCCGATCATGCATCACCTCCTGCTCGGGATCGACCCGACCCCACTCGGGGGCGCTCCGTTCGCGCTGGCCACCGACCGCGCCGTCCGCACGACCGCGGCGACCCTCGGCCTGCGCACCCACCCCGGCGCGCGCGTGTACGTCCTGCCGTGTATCGCCGGTCACGTCGGCGCCGACACGGCGGGCGTCATCCTCGCCGAACAGCCGCACATGGCGGACCGGATGACCCTCGTCGTCGATGTCGGCACGAACGCCGAGATCGTCCTCGGCGACCGCCACCGGCTGTTGGCGGCGTCGAGCCCGACCGGCCCGGCCTTCGAGGGCGCCCAGATCAGCGGCGGCCAGCGTGCGGCGTCCGGCGCCATCGAGCGCGTCAGGATCGACCGCGACACGCTCGAACCGCGCTTCCGGGTCATCGGTGTGGAAGCGTGGTCGGACGATCCGGCGTTCGCGGCCGCGGCCGGCGACACCGGGATCACCGGGATCTGCGGGTCGGGCATCATCGAGGTCGTCGCCGAGCTGTTCCTGGCCGGGGTCGTGACCGCCGATGGCGTCATCGATGGCGCGCTCGCCGCCCGCTCGGCCCGGATCGTCCCGGACGGTCGGACGTTCAGCTATGTCCTGCACGAGGGGACCGATGGCGGCCCGCGGATCGCCATCACCCAGAACGACGTGCGGGCGATCCAGCTGGCCAAGGCCGCGCTGTATGCCGGCGTCCGCCTCCTGATGGACCGGCTGGCGATCGACGCGGTCGACGAGATCCGCCTGGCCGGAGCGTTCGGCAGCCAGATCGACACGACCCACGCGATGATCCTTGGGCTCATCCCCGACTGCGATCTCGCCAACGTCCGGTCGGCCGGCAACGCCGCCGGCACGGGTGCCCTCATCGCCCTGCTCTCGCGCGCGGCACGGACCGAGATCGAGGGCGTCGTCCGCCGCGTCGAGAAGATCGAGACGGCGGTCGAGCCCCGGTTCCAGGAACACTTCATCGAGGCGATGGCGTTCCCGCATCGGACCGCCACGTTCCCGAACCTGGAGCGGGTCGTCGACCTTCCGGCGCGGGCGGAGGGCCAGGGCGGCGCGGGTCCTGATGCCCGCAACGAGCGACGCCGCCGTCGAACGGTGGTGGTCGGCACGGGGGAGGGCAGCTGATGGAGGACGGCGGTCGGCGTCGGAGCGGCGGGCGGGCCGCGCGGCAGGCGCTGCGCCTGGCCACGCATGCCGAGCACAGCCCGTTCCTGACTCGCAAGCTGGCCCCGTTCGAGGTCCTCGGCGAGGAGGGCCTCGCCCAGATCGAGCACAACGCCGACACGATCCTCGAGGAGGTCGGACTCGAGTTCCGCGGCGATCCGGACGCCCTCCGACTGCTGCGTGAGGCGGGCGCCGACATCGACGGCGTGCGCGCCCGGTTCCCGCGGGGGATGTGCCGGGCGCTCGTCCAGGCGAGCGCCCCGCGCGAGTTCACCCAGTACGCCCGGAACCCGGAGCGCAACGTCGAGATCGGCGGGATGCACACGGTGTTCGCCCCGAACTACGGCTCGCCGTTCGTTCGCGACCTGGATCGCGGCCGGCGCTACGGCACCATCGAGGACTTCCGCAACCTGGTGAAGCTGACCTACGCCTCGCCCTACCTCCACCACTCCGGCGGGACCGTCTGCGAGCCCGTCGACGTGCCGGTCAACAAGCGCCACCTCGACATGGTCTATTCGCACATCCGCTACAGCGACAAGCCGTTCATGGGCTCGGTGACGGCCCCCGAACGGGCTCGTGACACGGTCGAGATGGCGCGCCTGACCTTCGGGGCCGACTATCTCGAGGACCACACGGTCGTCCTCAGCCTGATCAACGCGAACTCGCCGCTCGTGTGGGACTCGGTGATGCTGGGCGCGGCCCGGGCCTACGCGGAGGCGAACCAGGCGACCCTCCTCACGCCGTTCATCCTCGCCGGCGCCATGGCCCCGGTCACCGCGGCCGGCGTGTGCGCCCAGACCCTCGCGGAGGCACTGGGCGGCATGACCTTCGTCCAACTGGTCCGACCGGGGGCACCGGTCGTCCTCGGATCCTTCGCGAGTTCCATGTCGATGCAGTCGGGCGCGCCGACGTTCGGTACGCCCGAACCGGCGCTCGTCCTGTACGTGATGGCCGCGCTGGCTCGGCGGCTCGGCGTCCCGTTCCGCTCGGGCGGCTCGCTCTGCGGGTCGAAGATCGCCGACGCGCAGGCCGCCTACGAATCGGCCGCCACGCTCCAGCCGACCATCCTCGGCGGCGTCAACTTCGTGCTCCACGCCGCCGGTTGGCTCGAGGGCGGGCTGACCGTCGGCTACGAGAAGTTCATCCTTGATGCCGACCAGTGCGGGATGATGGCCGTCTTCGTCGAGGGCGTGGACATGTCCGACAACGGCCAGGCGCTCGACGCCATCCGGGCCAACGAGCCGGGCACCCATTACCTCGGCAGCGCCCACACCCTGGCCAACTTCGAGAACGCCTTCTATCGCTCGGACGTCACCGACAACAACAGCTTCGAACAATGGCAGGAGGACGGGTCGCTCGACGCGGCCCAGCGGGCCAACGTCATCTGGAAGCGGATGCTCGCCCAGTACGAGGCGCCGCCGCTCGACCCGGCCGTCGACGAGGCGCTCCTCGACTTCATCGCCAGGCGCAAGGCGTCGATGCCCGACTCCGAGGTCTAGGCGCCATGCTGTTCCGCCGACGGGCGTCGATCACGCCCGAGGCCCGCCGTGCCCTCGCCGCGGTCCTGCGTGCGCCGACGTTCGAGCTGATCCCGCTGAGGACCTCGATGGACCAGGCCGCGTTCCTCCCGGCCGGCGCGACCGTGTCGGTCACGGCCTCACCGAACAAGGGCCTCGAGGCCACGGTCGCCCTGTGCGAGCAGCTCCAGCGGAACGGTTTCCGCGCGGTCCCGCACATGTCGGCGCGGATGATCCGCGATCGGGCGCACCTGATCGACCTCATCGCCTGGCTCGAGGGCGCCGGGGTCGACCGCGCGTTCGTCGTCGGTGGCGACGCCAAGGAACCCGGCGCGTACCCGGACGGCCTGGCCCTGCTGCGGGCGATGGCGGAGATCGGCCACCCGCTGTCCGAGATCGGGATCCCCGCCTACCCCCAGGGCCATGCGTTCATCGCCGACCCACCGTTGCTGGACGCCCTGCGGGCGAAGGCGGCCTTCGCGAGCTACATGACGACCCAGCTGTGCTTCGATCCCGACGCGATCGCCACCTGGATCGGGGCTCGCCGGGCCGAGGGCATCACGCTCCCGGTCCACGTCGGCCTGCCCGGTGTCGCCGAACCCCAGAAGCTCCTCGCCATCAGCGCCCGGATCGGCGTCGCGGACACGCACCGGTTCCTGGTCAAGAACGTGCGATTCGTGGGGCGGCTGGTTCGCTCCGGCGGCTACTACCGACCAGATGCGCTCCTGACCGGCCTTGCCCCGCACATCCTCGAACCGCGTGCCGGCATCGTCGACCTGCACATGTACACCTTCAATGCCGTCGAGGCGTTCGAGGACTGGCGGCGGGCCTATCTCGCCGCGCTCGAGGCTCGCGCTGCATGAACCGCGCGGCCCTCGTCGAGGCGTTCGCCGCCTACCCCGATCGCCTGGCCACGGCCGCAGCGGCGACCGATCCGTCGTCGCTGCCGACCGGGGAGTGGGGTCCGCACGAGATCGTCCGGCACCTGGTCGCGGTCGAAGCCGAGGTCTGGACGGCCCGGCTCGCGCAGGTCGCGGCGGTCGACGACCCACAGTGGTCGTGGACGGAGCCCGGGCCTGCCGCCGAGTTGGCGCACCGGCCGCTCGCCGTCGCGTTGGAGGCGTTCGCCACCGCCAGGGCCGCCAATGTCGCGGCGGTCGCGGCGCTCGACGACGACGGTTGGGCGCGCAGCGGCACCCACGCCACCTACGGACGGCTCGATGTCGAGGGTCTCCTCCGGCTCGCGATCGAACACGACGAGGATCACATCAGCGGCCTCGGGCCCGTCCCCGTCGATTGAGGCCCGCCCGGATCGTCTCGCTGGCCACGATTGGACTGGACCGCGATGGTCCGTCCTCTCATGATGGCCGTCGACATCGACTTGGGAGGGGCCGGGCACCCGTCGCACGCCGCTCATATCCGGAGGATCCGTCCTTGGACTCGGGGTCACGAAGCCCTCGTCGCTTCGGCCTGCCCGCCACCCTCGGGAGTGCCACGCTCATCGCGGCGTCGCTCCTGCTCGGCCTGTCGTCGACCGACGTCGGCGCGGCGGGTAACGCCAGCGCGTCCCCGGGCGCGAGCGGCCCCCGGCACCACGTCTCGGTCGACGTCGATACCGCGACCTCGATCCGGCCGGAACCCGGAGGCGCGTTCCGGTTCGACGTCACGATCCGCAACTCGTCGGATTGGACCGTCACGCTCGTCGCTCTCACCGACGCCCTTGGCGGCGACCTCGACGGCGTCGGCACCTGCTCGACGGGGGTGGACGTCGCGCCCGATGACGACTACCGCTGCGCGTTCGAGCGGACGTTCACCGGGAATGCCGGCGACCGCCGGACGGAGGTGGTCAGCGCCACCCTTCGCGACGCCGATGGCGACACGGTGACCCGGCGCGGGCGCGCCACGATCGGCCTGTCGGATGTCGCCCCGACCATCGAGGTCACGAAGACGGCCGACCGGATCCATGTTCCACCCGGATCCAAGGTCAGGTTCACCGTGCGCATCCGGAACACGTCGGTCGAGCCGGTCACGCTGACCGCGCTCGTCGATGTGCCGCACGGCGATCTCGACGGCGCGGGAACCTGCGCCACGGGCGGGTCGATCGATCCGGGCGCGACGTACACCTGCCGGTTCACGGTCATCATCGACCGGACCGAGACGGATGTCGTGACCGCCACGGTGGCCGACGACGACGGTGGCTCGGTGAGCGGCATCGCCGAGGCGACGGTCGGTGCCCACAGCCTCACCGTCGACAAGCGCAACGACGCGCCGATCACGGCCCTTGTCTTGCCGGATGGTTCCACGGCCGACCTGCCGACGGCTCACGAGGGCGCGACCGTCAGGTACACGATCGCCTATACGTTCAGCGGCGATCCGCTCACCAACGGGGTCATCACCGACGTCCTGCCGTTCGGCCTGCAATACGTCAAGGGCTCGGCCACGGGCGACAGGTCCTTCCGCTTCGCCGACTTCGAGTCGTCCAATGGGACGCTGTCGTGGAAGGCCGAGGCGATCGCATCATCGGGCTCGGTCAGCTACAGCGCGTTCGTCCTCGAAGGCGCCAGCACGCTCAGCCAGCCGCTCGAGAACGTCGCAGCGATCCTGTCGGACCAGACCGATCCGACCGACGACGATTCGGACATCTTCGTCCCGGCGGCCGTGTCGGGCGAGACGGGCCGCCCGAAGCCACGGCCGACGATCCCGCCGACGGATACTCTCGGGCCCGAGGCCGCGGTGAGCGGGGCCGGCGTGACCCTCGTCGTCGTCGTCCTGATCGGGCTGATGGCGGGCATCGGCCGGGTCGCTTCAGCCCCGCCGCGGCGGCGTCGTCGTCGATAGCCGCCGATTTCAGGCTCGGCTCGCGAGGTCGACAGCCTCCTCGACCGACAGCGCCTCGCCCTCCGCGATGAGGGCGTCAGCGTCGGTTCCGAGGCGATCGCGAGCGGCCGTCACCGGATCGGGCAGATGGAGGATCTCGACGTCGGCATTGGTGACCTCGGCCCGTCGGGACAGAGCGACGGTGGCGCCCGCCAGTCGGGCGCCGTCGGCGGGCTCGCCGGCGGTCAGGGCGACGAGCGCCGCGAGCCCGAGGGCCCCGACGGTCAGGGCGGCGATGGTCCTTGTCTCCTCGGTCGACAGCGAGGCCCGCAGATTCGCCCGTGCGGTCCCGAGGTCGCCGACCTGGAGGCCGATGGCCGCGAGCAGGCTGAAGCTGTCGGCGATCTGGTACCGAGAGCCGCTGCGTTGGAAGTCGGCCAGGTTCAGCGTCTCGAGCTCTCGGGCACCGTCGAAGTCTCCCATCAGGAACTTGCCAAGGACGAGCGCTTGCCGAGCGCGGACCATGGCCTTCTCGTCGCCGATCGCGCGATACAGCTCCAGCGCCAGTTCCTCGTGCCGGCGCAGCCCTTCGGCGTCGTGGTCGATCATGCCGAGGTAGCCGAGATCGAAATGGGCGTCGGCGATGAGTCGTCGGTCACCGATCGCCTCGGCGATGGCCAGATCCTCGTCGTACAGCACTCGCGTCGTCGCGAAGTCCTGCGCCCAGTAGGCGAGACCCCCGGCCGCCGATAGCGCCCGAGCGCGAGACCGCGTCGGCCCAGCCGCCGCCGGATGGTCGAGCAGGTCGGCCAGCCATGCCCGCCCCTCGCCCAGCTCCGAGCGCTGGTGCCAGAACCGCCAGATCGCCGCCGCGACCCGCAGCCCGACATCGACCTCGCCGGTGGCGAGCGACCAGCCGATGGCCGAGCGCAGGTTGTGTCGCTCGTCGTCGACCAGTTCCAGCCATGACTCGGGCCGATCGCCCATCAGGTGCGGCTCCGCGGCCTCGGCGAACGCAAGGTAGACCATCGCATGGCGACGCTCGCACGTCGCCCGCTCGCCGGCCGCGTCCAACAGGTCCGTCGCGAACTCACGGATGAACGCATGACGAGTGAAGCGGACCTCGCCGTGATCGGTCGGCATGATCCGGATGAGGCTCTTGTCGGCGAGGGACTCGAGGCCCGCGATGGGGTCGATCCCGAGTGTTCCGTCCGGGTCGGCGACCGCCGCCGCCGCCTCGGCCGTCCAGCTGCCACTGAACACCGCGAGCCGGCGGAACAGCGTCCGCTCCTTGTCGCTCAACAGGTCGACGCTCCAGGCGACCGCGCCGTGCAGGGTTCGCTGTCGCTCCGGCAGGTCGCGAGCGCCGTCACCGAGCACGTCGAATGACCGCTCGAGTCGCTCCAGGAGGCGTGCCGGCGCGAACAGCCTGGTTCGCGCGGCGGCCAGCTCCATCGCGAGCGGCAGGCCCTCGAGACGCGCGGCGATCGCCTCGACCGCCGGCCGTGTCTCGCCGTCGAGTTCGAAGTCGGGTCGGACGAGTCGCGCCCGCTCCACGAACAGCTCGACCGCTTCCGCGTCCGCGAGCGCCGGGACCTGGTACTCCTGTTCGCCCGCGATCCGCAGGTTCTCGCGGCTGGTCACGACGATCCGCAGGTGTGGCGCTCCACGGAGCAGGTCGGACACGACGTCCGCGCCGGCCGGCAGGAGCTGCTCCAGGTTGTCGACGACCACCAGCAGGGTCCGCTCACGCAGATGGAGGCGGAGCAATTCGAGGACGGGCCGGTCGGGCAATTCGTGGACCCCGACCGCCGCGGCGATGGCCGACGGGATAAGCTCCGGGTCACGGACGGGGGCCAGGTCCACGAACCAGGTGCCGTCCGGGAAGCGGCCGCGAACGGCCTTCGCGAGGCCGATCGCGAGCCTGGTCTTGCCGGTGCCGCCTGGCCCGGCCAGCGTCAGCACACGCGTTCGTTCGAGCAGGTCCGCCAGCTCGGCCAGCTCGCGACGGCGACCGACGAACGTCGTGACCGGTTCAGGCAGGTTGGTCGGCAGGTCCGGCGTCCGCAATGGCCGGTCATCGTCGGCGAACCCGGTCACCACGAGTCGGCCGACGCGTCGGGGTTCGTCGAAATCGCGCAGTCGGCGGAAGCCCTCGTCGACCAGGCTCGTCCCGGCAGGCAGCCAGTCGCCGAGACGATCGCGCGTGGCATCGGACAGGAGGATCTGGCCGCCATTCGCTGCGGCCGTGAGGCGTGCGGCATAGTGGAGGTCGATGCCCACGTAATCCGTGCCCGGCGCGGTCAACACGCCGTGACCCGCGTGGACCCCGATCCGGGCGCGGATGGTCGGTCCGCCACCCGTCGCCAGTGCGGTCAGGGCGCGACTCAGTCCGACCGCCCCGGTCACGGCGTCCGCCGGGTCGGCGAAGGCCGCGAACATCCCGTCGCCCTCGTGCTTGACGATCGAGCCACCGGCGTCCGCGATCGCGGACGCCGCGATGGCGTCGTGCTCCGTCAGCATGGCCGCCCAGCGTTCCGCGCCAAGCTCCCGCGCCAGCCGCGTGGACCCCTCCAGGTCGCTGAACAGGAAGGTCACATCGCCGCTCGGCAGGCTCACATCGGCTATCTTCGCACCCAACCCGCGGAGGAACGCCGAATGGATTACGACGTCATCAACGTGCCGGTTCCCGGTGGCGAACTGTTCGCGACCCGGCGCGGCTCAGGCCCACGGGCGGTGATGCTCCACGGCGGTCCCGGGATGGGAGCGGAGATCATGATCGGCCTGCTCGAGGAGCTCGATTGGCTGTTCGACATGGCCCTGCCCCAGCAGCGCGGGCTCGGCCCCAGCACCCTGGAGGGCCCGCGCGACGTCGAAACCCACATCGCCGACGAGATCGCGCTCCTCGATCATCTCGGATGGGACCGGGCATGGCTGATCGGCCACTCCTGGGGCGGCCACCTGGCGATGCACATCGCCGTCGCGCACCCGGAGCGCGTGGCCGGGATCGTCACCATCGAGACGCTTGGGGCTCTCCCCGATGGCGGTGGCGGGGCGCTGGTCCCGACGATGATCGGCCGCCTGACGCCCGAGGAGCGCGCGGGGCTCGATGGCGTCGTTGCCCGGCAGGGGGCCGACGGTGACGACCCATCGATCGAGTCGGACATCATGGCGGCCATCTGGCCGGCCTACTTCCACGACCATTCGACGGCGCCGCGTTCGCCGATCTTCCGCCTCGAGGTGCCGCTCCCCGATCAGCCGGGCACGATGGCCTCGGTCATCGAGCACTTCGAGAAGGGGACCCTCGAGCGCGGGCTGCCGTCGTTCACCGGACCGGCCATGCTCATCCACGGCGACGACGACCCACTGCCGTCTAGCGCATCGACCGACACGGCCGCACTCATCCCGGGCGCCCGGCTCGAGATCATCGCGGACTGCGGTCATTTCCCCTGGATCGAGCGCAAGGGCGTCGTCCGCGAACTCGTGGAGTCGTTCATCCCGCCGGCCGATTGACGGGGTAGCTCTCGTCAGCCGGGCCGGGTGGCGGCGTGCATGCGCGTTGCACCGGAGACGCCCTTGAGCTCGACCGGGCCGATCTCGCGGAACGCGATCTCCGCCCCGCCCGAGGCGTCGACAACATCCTGACTGACCAGCACCTCGCCGGGTCGAGCATATTCGGCGATCCGCGCGGCGAGGTTCACCGTCGCCCCGTAGTAGTCGCCCTCCTGGAAGATCACGGGACCTGCGTGCAGGCCCACGTGCGCGGGTGGCAGCCCGGCTTCGGCCACGCCCTCCACCATCTCCAAGGCGGCGACCACACCAGGGCCGGGGTCGGGGAAGAAGAACATCACCCCGTCGCCGAGCCACTTCACCGGCCGGCCGCCGTGCTTGATCGACGTTCGCTGCACGAGCCTGCCCAGCTTGGTCGCCAGGTCGGCGGCCGCCGCGTCGCCGCGCTCCTGGGTGAGGCGGGTATAGCCGGTGATGTCGAGGAAGCACATGGCCGGCGGATGCTCGAGGCGGCTATGCAGACCGGCCGCGCTCAGCGTCGTCTCGAAGCCGTCGATGATGTTCGCCGTCCAGGTCCTCGTCTGTTCCATGCGGTACATCTCGATGACGGCACGCTCCGAAAGGACGTTCATGCGGGTGACGAAGTCCGCCCCGGCCACGACGTCCGGCCGCTCGCCCGCCTTCGTGGCCGGCAACATCACCTCGGTGTTCCACCAGGCGGACTCCGACTCGGCCAGGCGGCGCAGGCTGTCGCCCGTGGCCCGCAGTAACCGTTGGATGGCGATCGGGTCGAAGCCCGCAGCGACCTGGAACTCGATGAACTCGGCGTAGGGCAGCTCGCCGTCACGAACGCGATCTTCGGGCAGAGGCGGGCTGGATCCGGTAGCTTCGCGGATGAGCATCAGGAGCTCGACAGGCACACCGGTGCGCTCGGCGAGCTGCGCGAAGGTGAACCCGCCGAACGCCGAGAACCGCTCGAAGGCGGGCGCATCGAGGAAGCCGAGCGAGACCTGCCCGCCACGCACGGCGGCGCCGAGGCCGTCCGGCGAGATCCCCGCAGCGACGAGGCTTTCGACCAGCTCCGCCCGGCGCACGTCCCCCGGTGTGAAGCGTCCCTTAGCGTCCGGCACGAGGATGCCCAGCTCGACCAACCGCTCGACGAACGCAAGGTCGACCCCGGCCCGCTCAGCCACCACTTGACGATCAAGGCTTTCGGCGCCGCCGCTCACGGGCCGAGCGTGGGCCGCCAGGTCCGGAGTGTCAATGTCCGAAACCCCGCCGGCCGATTGACGCTCCCCGAGCGCCCTCGTAGACTCAATCCCGACAAGATCGCTCGGGATTGAGGACCACTCCCTGACCGCCCCGACGACCGGCCACCAGCGGCCCGCCTATCACGGCAGCGGCGCCGTCGCCTTCAGCACGAAGGGCGAGTACGGCGTGCGCCTGATGGTCCAGCTCGGGCGGCATTACGGGACCGGCCCGGCGTCGCTCGCCGAGATCGCCGCCGAGGAGGACCTGCCGCGCGCCTACCTCGAGCAGCTCGTCGTGAGCCTCCGCGATGCGGGCCTCGTCACGAGCACGCGCGGCGCCCACGGCGGCTACGAGCTGGCCCGCGCCGCCCGAGACGATCCCGATGAGCGAGGTCCTGCGCGCGCTCGAGGGCCCGATCGCCCCGATGATCTGCGCGACCGACGATCCCGAGCACGCGACGGTCTGCGACCGCACGTCGTCGCTGCACCGTCAACGTGCTGTGGGTCCGCGTCCGCGACGCCGTCGCCGGTGCGCTCGACTCGTGACCCTCGCCGACCTCGTGCCGCAACTGCCGTCAGCACCGATCCAGCCGACGCCCATCCAGCCCGACGACCGATCCAGGGAGCCTGACCGACCCGTGACCACCGACACCGATCAGCACCTCGTCATCCGCGGCCTGCGCGTCGCGCCGATCGCGTCGCCCGGAGCACGAGATCCTCCAGGGCATCGACCTGAGGTCGGCACGGGCGAGGTCCACGCGATCATGGGCCCCAACGGCTCGGGCAAGACGACGCTCGCCTACGCGCTGATGGGCCACCCGGCCTACAAGGTCACCGGCGGCGAGGTGATCTGGAACGGTCGCGACATCCTCGCGCTGTCGCCCGACAAGCGCGCCCGCCTCGGGATGTTCCTCGCCTTCCAGTACCCGACCGCGATCCCCGGGCCTGCAGCGTCGCGAGCTTCATCCGGAGCGCGCTCAACGCCAAGCTCCAGGGCATCGACAAGAACCCCGACATCGACCCGACGGACGCGCATCAAGGGCGGCGTCTCGATGATGGATTTCCGCAAGAAGATGCGCGAGAAGCTCGCGCTGCTGCGGATGGACGAGGGGTTCGCCGCGCGCTACGTCAACGAGGGCTTCTCGGGCGGCGAGAAGAAGCGCCTCGAGATGCTCCAGATGGCGATGCTCGAGCCCGAGATGGCGATCCTCGACGAGACCGACTCGGGCCTCGACATCGACGCCCTGCGGGTCGTCGCCGAGGGCGTCAACGCGATGCTCAACCCGAACCTCGGCGTCCTGCTGATCACGCACTACCAGCGCCTGCTCAACTACATCACCCCGGACGTCGTCCACGTCCTGGCCCAGGGCCGGATCGTCAAGAGCGGCGGCAAGGACCTCGCGCTCCGGCTCGAGGACGAGGGCTACGGCCCGATCCTGCGCGAGGCCGGCCTGGCGCCCGACGTCCCCGACGAGGCGCTCCTCGTCCCGCAGGGCCCGGAGCTCGACCTCGAGCCGGTGGAGGCCGCCCGCTAGGCGGGCCGATCGACCGATGGCGATCCTCGACACCCAAGGCCGTCCGACCGAGTCGCGGGCCGCCCTGCGACGCGGTCGCGCTCCGGCGCGACTTCCCGATCCTCGACCAGCAGATCGCACGGCCATCCGCTCGTCTACCTCGACTCCGCGTCGACGAGCCAGAAGCCGCAGCGTCGTGATCGACGCGCTCGACGAGTACTACCGCGAGTACAACGCGAACGTCCACCGCGGGATCTACGAGATCGGCGAGCGGGCGACGGCGGCGTACGAGGCGGCCCGCGCCCGGGTCGCCCGGTTCATCAACGCGCCCGACAGCCACGAGGTCATCTTCACCCGCAACGCGACCGAGGCGATCAACCTCGTCGCCTACTCGTGGGGCCGGCGCAACATCGACCGCGGCGACGCGATCGTGCTGACCGAGATGGAGCACCACGCCAACCTCGTCCCGTGGCAGCTCCTCGCCCAGGAGCGCGACGGCGACCTCGAGTTCATCCCGATCACCGACGACGGGATCCTCCGCCTCGACGTCCTCGAGGTGCTCCTCCGGCTGAAGCCGAAGCTCGTCGCCTTCACCCACGTCTCGAACACGCTCGGCACGATCAACCCGGTCCGCGAGATGGTCGAGATGGCCCACGCGGCCGGCGCGCTCGTGCTCATCGACGGCGCGCAGGCCGTGCCGCACGTGCCGGTCGACGTCCAGGCGCATCGGCGCCGACTTCTACGCGTTCTCCGGCCACAAGATGCTCGGCCCGACGGGCTCCGGGCGCGCTGTGGGCGCGGCGCGAGCTGCTCGAGGCGATGCCGCCGTTCCTGGCCGGCGGCGAGATGATCCGCGAGGTCCACCTCCGCCGGTCCGAGTGGAACGAGATCCCCTGGAAGTTCGAGGCGGGCACGCCGGCCATCGGCGACGCGATCGGGCTCGGCGTCGGCGGCGGACTACCTCGCCGGCTCGGCATGGACGCCGTTCGCGAGCACGAGCGCGAGCTGGTCGACCTACGCGCTCGAGGTCCTCCCGCGCGACGGTCCCCGACATCGAGCTGTACGGCCCGATGGACCCGGCGATCCGCGGCGGCGTCATCCCGTTCAACCTGCCGGGCATCCACCCGCACGACGTCGCCCAGGTCCTCGACCGGTTCGGGGTCGCGGTCCGCGCCGGCCACCACTGCACGATGCCGCTCCACGAGCGGCTCGATCTGCCGGCGACGGCGCGCGCCAGCTTCAACGTCTACACGACCCGCGCCGACATCGACGCGCTCGTCGCCGGCCTGCTCGAGGTCCAGCGCGTCTTCAACGGCTGACCGAGTCGAACCCGTACACTGACCGACCGATGGACGATCTCTACCGCGACTACATCCTCGAGCACTACCGGCGACCCCATAACTTCGGGGTCATCGAGGATGCCGACGCGTCCTACGAGGGCGCCAACCCGCTGTGCGGCGACCGCATCACGCTGATGCTCGGGGTGACCGACGGCGTCGTCGACCGGGTCGGGTTCACCGGGCCGCGGCTGCGCGATCAGCCAGGCCAGCGCCAGTCGCTCCTGACCGACGAGATCAAGGGCAAGCCGCTGGGCGACGTCGGCGGCGATCCGTGCCGACGACCTGCTCGACCTCCTCGGCATCGAGATCAGCCCGGCTCGGCTGAAGTGCGCGATGCTGAGCCACGACTCCCTCCAGCACGTGCTCGGCGAACTCGGGGCGGCCGACCCGACCAACACGACCCCGAGCCCAGCCGAGGCCGGGGCATGAGGGCGATGACGCGGATCGAGCGTCGCTGCAGGTGTCGCCGGCCGGCCTGAGCCGGCTCGCCCATCCGCGGACCCGTCCGCGGCCCACCCATCCACCGCCCTGGCGCCGAACGGCGCCAGCCCGTCGATCATCGGAGCCATCCCACCCATGCCGAAGTCCTACGCCGACCTCCTTCGCGAGGCCCGCGCACAGATCCGGGAAGTCAGCCCCCACGAAGTCGACGCCCTCCCCGATCGGCGCCGCCACGGTCGTCGACGTCCGCGAGGCGTCGGAATGGGAGCAGGGCCATCTGCCCGGCGCGCGCCATATCTCCAAGAGCTACATCGAGCAGCAGATCGAGGGCGGCGGTCCCGGACCGCGACGCCCCGGTCATCCTGTACTGCGCCGGGGGCGTGCGCTCGCTGTTCGCGGCCCAGACCCTCGCCGAGCATGGGCTACACGGACGTCGCCTCGATGTCGGGCGGCTTCCAGGCCTGGAAGGGCGGCCGGCTCGAGTTCGAGACGCCCGATCGTCCTGACCGCCGAGCAGAAGCTGCGCTACAGCCGCCACCTGCTCATCCCCGAGGTCGGTGCCGCCGGCCAGGCACGTCTGCTCGGCTCGAAGGCCCTGCTCATCGGCGCGGGCGGTCTCGGCTCGCCGGCCTCGCTCTACCTCGCCGCCGCGGGCGTCGGCACGATCGGCATCGTCGACTTCGACGTCGTCGATGTGAGCAACCTGCAGCGCCAGATCGTCCACACGACCGACCGGTCGGCGAGCGCAAGGTCGAGTCGGCGCGGAAGTCGATCAATGCCCTCAACCCGGACGTCAAGGTCGTCGCCCACGAGGAGATGCTCGTGGCCGAGAACGTCGAGCGGATCATCGCCGGCTACGACGTCATCCTCGACGGGACCGACACGTTCGAGACGCGCTACATCCTCAACGACGCCGCGGTCGCCGCCGGCATCCCGGTCGTCCACGCGCGCGTCTTCCGGTTCGAGGGCCAGCTGACGACGTTCGTGCCGTTCGAGGGCCCGTGCTACCGCTGCCTGTACCCGACCCCGCCGCCGCCCGAGCTCGCGCCCGGCTGCTCGGTGGCCGGCGTGCTCGGCGTCGTGCCCGGGATCCTGGGCATGCTCCAGGCGAACGAGGCGCTCAAGGTCCTGCTCGGGATCGGCAGCACGCTGGCCGGCCGGCTGCTGCTGTTCGATGCGCTCGAGACCGAGTTCACCGAGCTGCAAGCTGCGGCGCGACCCGAACTGCCCGGTCTGCTCGGATGCCGCCGTGCGCCGCTCGCGAGGCCGGCCATCCCCTGACCGTCGACTCGGTCGGGAACGACGTGCCGTTCGTGATGACCATGACCGGGCTCGCCGGCAAGGTGTCGCCCGAGGCGCGTGCGTGAGCACGGTCTTCATCCCGGCCGTGCTGCGCGCCAACGTGGGCGGCGCCAAGTCGCTCGAGCTCGAGGGCGGGTCGATCCGGGCGGTGGTCGACGCCCTCGTGGCGCGAGCATCCCGTCGCTCGGTTCGCAGCTGCTGACCGAGGACGGCGACCTCAATCGGTTCGTCAACGTGTACGTCAACGGCCAGGACGTCCGATACCTCGAGCGGGCTGGACACGCCGGTCGACGCCGGCCGACGAGGTCCGCCTGCTGCCGGCGATGGCCGGGGGCTGAGGCCATGCCGGCGCTCCGGGCGCATCGGCCCGCCGGACCGACCACGAGCCGAGCGGACGAGCCGACGCCGAGGCGACGCCGACCAACGCGCCACGACCACGACGCCCTGCCGCCGCACGGCGGCCGGTACGGCGACATCCTCGAGGCGATCGGCCACACGCCGCTGGTCGAGATCCCGCGCATGTCGCCGAACCCGGACGTGCGCATCTTCGCCAAGCTGGAGATGCTCAACCCGACCGGCTCGGTCAAGGACCGCGTCGCGAAGTACCTGATCGAGGATCTCGAGCGGCGCGGGCTGCTCCACGAGGACTCGATCATCCTGGAGCCGACGTCGGGCAACACCGGCATCGCCCTGGCGATGATCGGACGACGCAAGGGCTATCGCGTCGCCCTGGTCATGCCGGACAACGTCACCAACGAGCGACGCCAGATGGCTGCGCTGTATCGGCGCCGAGGTCATCGACTCCCCGGGGGCGCTGGGCAGCAACGGGGCGATCGCGCTGGCCAAGCACCTCGTCAGCAAGGACGAGCGCTTCGTCATGCCGTACCAGTACGGCAACGAGGCCAACCCGCGCGGCGCACTACGAGACGACCGGGCCGGAGATCCTGACCGACTGCCCCGAGATCGACGTGTTCGTGGCCGGGCTCGGGACGAGCGGGACGCTGATGGGCGTTTCGCGCTACCTGCGCGAGCACAAGCCGGGCGTCCGGATCGTGGCCGCCGAGCCGCTGCCAGGCGAGCTGGTCCAGGGCCTCCGCTCGCTCGACGAGGGGTTCATCCCGGAGATCCTCGATCCCGTCGCTCATCGACGCCAAGTACCTCGTGTCCAACCGCGACGCCATCGCGGCGCTGCGGGACCTCGTCTTCCGCGAAGGGATCTTCGCCGGGCCATCGTGCGGGGCGGTGCTGGTGGCCGCCGGTCGCGTGGCCCGCGAGATGACGTCGCGGCACGATCGTCGCGCTGCTCCCCGACGGCGGCTGGAAGTACCTGTCGGCGGGCACGTTCGCGACGGACCTCGACGAGATGGAGGAGGCGCTCGAGGGAGGCGTCAACTGGTGGTGAGCGGGCGTCCGCCGGGGGCGGCGGCCACCCACCTGCCACCGCCGATCCGCGCGGCGCTCGTCGCCCACGCCCGGGCCGAATACCCCAACGAGGCCTGCGGACTCATCGTCGGCGACGCGTCGGCCGCCGACGGCGGGGAGGCCACTGCGCTTCGAGCCCACGCGCAACAAGGCGGCTTCGCCGTATCGCTATGAGATCCATCCCGACGACCTCCTGCGCCTGACCATCGCCACCGACGATGCGGACGAGGTGTTCTGGGGCATCGTCCATTCGCACACCCACACCCCGGCCGTCCCCTCACCGACCGATATCGGTCTGGCGTTCTACCCGGAAGCCCTGTATGTCCTCATCTCGCTGAACGCGGACGATGCCGACCCGGGAACGGGTGAACCCGGCGTCCGGGCCTGGCGGATCGTCGACGCCGAAGTCACGGAGGTGGCGCTCGGGTGACCCCGCGGACGGCCGCACTGGGTGCGCTCGGACTGGGCGCCGCCACGTTGATGCTGGCCACGGTCGTCGGCTCCGATGCGTCCGCGCTCGACCGGATCGTCCACCCGCCTCCACTCGTGCGCGCGGCCCTGGTGGGACTGTCCGCGGCTCTCGCGGTCGTCCTCCTGTCCCGCGGTCTCGCGCGACTGGCCGCCGGCACGACCGATCTCCCCGGCCTCGTCCGTGGCGTGCGGCTGGTCTTCCTGGCCCTCGCTGCGGCAGCCGCAGGTGCAGGCTGGGCGCTCGGTGACCCGCTGCCGCTCATCGTGGCGCTGGTCATTGGCGGGATCGATGTCGTCGAGACTTCGTTCCTGTTGCTGGTCGTGGCGACCGGTCAGGTCAACCGAAAGGGCTGACCATCTCCCGGTCCCGCCCGGCGGCGACGGTCGAGCCGCTCACCGACGTGTCGTCCCGCACGACGAGGACCGAACACGTCGCGTGGAGGACCACCTTCCGGGCGACACTGCCGAGGAGCAACCGGCGCAACCCGGTCTGTCCCCGGGTCCCGACCACGACGAGACCGGCATCGAGGTCGCGAGCAAGGGCGATGATCTCGTGGGCCGGGTCCCCGACCCGGGTCTGTGCCTCGGCGGTGAAGTTGGCTCGACACAATCGTTCGGCCGCCGCCGCCGCCTCGGCGCGCACCGACCGCTGCAGTTCGTCGGTCGTCGGCGCGTAGCTGATCGCCCACTCGGCGACGCCGGCCGTGGAAAAGCCCTCCGCGTACGGATAGCCATCGGCGGCGACGGCGAGGACGGTGATCGGCAGGCCAGAGAAGATCGGCCACTCGGTCAGCAGGGCCTCGGCGGCTCGGGCGCTGGGCGACCCGTCGTCGGCGAGGACGATCGGCCCGAGGCGTTCATCGCGTGCGACCAGGACGGGGCAGGGCGCATGGTCCACCACCTCGGCCGACACGGAACCAAGCAGGGCCGACTCCCACACGCCGTGACCGCGGTGGCCCACGACCACGAGGTCGGCCGGCATCGCGCGAGCTTCCTCGACGATCATGCTTGCCGGACGACCACGTAGCAGCATCGGCTCGACGATGACGTCCGCGTGTGCGGAATGGATCTCCCGTTCGGCGGCCTCGATCGCGTCCAGGTGGTGGCGGACCACGTCGCGCTCGATCTGGTCGGCGTCCGGCACGGCGGCGAGGGCCCACGGCAAGCCGAGCAGGTCGGCCTGCGCTGGCGCGACGCTCACGACGGCGATGCGGCCGCCGTCGTGCCACGGGAGCGCGGCGACGAGGTCACGCGCCCGGTCGGACGAAGCGGAGCCATCGACCGCGAGCAGGATGCGCATGAGTGATTCTCCTCTCCGCACATCAGCGTGGGCCCGTTCCCGCTCGGGGACACGGGTCCGATGGCCCATACGCGACGGACCCCATGGCCCTTTCGGTGGCCCCGGTGAGCGGGACGCCGCTGGCCAGGGCGCCGGTGCGTCAGGCCCCGAGCGCCGCGAAAAGCGCATCCGCGTCGAGCGGCACGATATCGAGCCCGAGCAGCGCCCCGATCCGGGCGGCGGGCGGCGGCGTCAGGCCGGTCGAGGCGAGCAGCGCTTGATTGGCGGGCGCGAAGACCGCCTCCGGGGTGCCGTCAAGGACGACCTCGCCGCCGCGCATGACGACGATGCGCCCGAACCGGGTGGCCGCGAACTCCATGTCGTGCGTGATCGCGATGACGGTGCGACCGACGGCCCGGAACGCGCCGATGACCGTCGCGACGCGCTCGATCCCCTCGGCATCCTGGCCCGTGGTCGGTTCGTCGAGGACGAGGATGGCCGGGTCCATCGCCAGGATCCCGGCGAGCGCCACCAGCTTCCGCCGCGACAGGTCGAGGTCATACGGGTTCGTCGTCCGCTGGTCGATCAGCCCCACCGCGCCGAGGCTGCTGAAGACCAGGTCCGCGATCTCGACCGGCTCGAGCCCGAGGTTGCGCGGACCGAATGCCACCTCCTTTTCCACGGACCGCTCGAACAGCTGCTCGTCGGGGTTCTGGAACACGAACCCGACGATCGCCGCGAGCTCACCCACGGACCGCTCGTCGGTCGGCTCGTCGTCGAGCAGGACCCGGCCCTCCGCCGGACGGAGAAGGCCGTTGAGGTGCTTGACGAGGGTCGTCTTGCCCGATCCGTTCTGGCCGAGGATGGCGACGGCCTCGCCGGGTTCGATGGTCAGCGAGACGCCGCGGACGGCCTCGAGCCCCGTCGGATAGCGATGGACGACGTCCTCGAACGTGACCTTGACCGAGGGACGCTCGCGGCCCGGGGTCCACGCGCCGTCGGCGGCCGGCGTCTCGGTCGCGGGCGCCGGCTTCGCGACCTTGGGCATCGCCCGCAGGCCAGTGGCGATGGCGTCCTCATCGAAAGCCTTCACCGGGTCGATCGCCGCGGCCTCCGCCAGGCGGACGAGGGTCGGTGGTGGCAGGCCAATGGCGACGCCCGCCTGCAGCAGGGCCGCGCCGGGCACGTCGAGCGCGACCGGGTGCCCTTCCTCCAGCACGAGGCACCGGTCCATCCGGCCGAGGACGCTCGCATCATGCTCCGTGCACAGGATCGCGGTCCCGCCCCGAGCGAGCTCGTCGAGCAGGTCGGCCACCGCCATCGTGCCCGCCGGATCGAGCTGGGCGGTCGGCTCGTCGAGGACCAGCACGGTCGTGCCCATCGCGACGATGCTCGCGATCGCGACGCGCTGCTGCTCACCGCCCGACAGCGAGAATGGCTCGCGGTCGGCGAGGTGGGCGATCCCCAGTCGGTCGAGCGTCGTGTCGATGCGCGCGTCCATCTCGTCGCGTGGCATGGCCAGGTTCTCGAGCCCGAACGCGAGCTCCTCGCGGACGGTGAGCTTGGACGCCGACAGCTGGTTGGCCGGGGTCGAGAAGACGATCCCGACCTCGCCGAGCAGCGCTCGCGACGAGGATGTCGCGGCGTTGACCATCCCGAGTGCGATCTTGCCGTCCACGCGGGCGCGAACGACCCGTGGCAGGAACCCGGCGGCCGCGAGAGCGAGCGTGGACTTGCCGGCACCGGTACGACCGGTCACCCCGACCCGGCCGCCGGCATCGATGGCGACCGAGACGCCCTCGAGGCTCGTGATCCGTCGGGCGGGGTAGCGGACCGTCAGGCCCTCGATGTCGAGGAGCGGACCGGCGGTCGTGGCGTCGTCTGTCACCGACCCAGCCCCGTCACGGCGACGATGACGACGGCGAAGCAGGCGATGATGATGAGCAGGCGGAGCCATCGATCGATCGGCGGATCCGCGACGATCCGGTACGCGGTCCGGCCGGGTTGGGCGCCGAATCCGCGGGCCTCGAGCGCGAACGTCCGCTCGCGGACGTCCACGAGCGAACCGAGCAGGACCGGCCCGATGAGCGGGATCAGCGCCCGGAACCGACGGCCGAACGACCCCCCGAGCGACAGGCCGCGAGCCTGCTGGGCCTCGAGGATGGATCCGGCGCGGGCCTGCATCCGCGGCACCATCTGGACCGCCGAGAGGACGACGAACGCGATCCGGTGGCTCGCACCCCGGGCGATGAGGGCCTCGAGCATGTCGTCGGCGAGGGTCGTGAACAGGAACGCGACCGACGCCAGGAAGGCGACGAGGACGCGTCCCGCCGAGGTCAGCCCGAAGGCCAGCCCATCGCCGCTGATCGACAGTGGGCCGAAGCTCACCAACGGGTCGGTGGCGCCCGGGAAGAACAGGCTGTTGACGACGAGGATGGACAGCAGCAGGAGCGCCGGGATCCGCATCGCACGCGCCATCGGACGGATCAACCCGGCGGACCACGCCGCGACGACGATCGCCACGACCATGAATGGCAGGACGTACGGCGGCAGCAGGAACGCCGACAGCAGGACCAGCGCAAGCGCCAGCATCTTGGTGACGGGGTGGCGGCGGTGCAGCCAGCTCGTGCCGGCGATGTAATAGCCTGTTGTGACCGACATCCCGCCTCGTCAGCCCGTCACGGTCGCGAACGTCACTCGGCGACCGTGGCCTCGCCGCGGCTGTACATCGTGCGCAGGCTGATCGGCAGGGCACCCAGGATCACGAACACGATCGTGTAGCTGATCGTCTTGTCGAGGGGGTCGCTCGTGAGGCCTTGCGCGAACGCCGACTGCAGGACGTTGAGCCCGAGGGTCCGGAACAGCGCGACCAGCGCGTCGGTCCCGCCGCCAGTCACCCCACCGAACACGCCGGCGGCGATCGGCGCGGAGATCATCGCCGCCACGAGACCGGTGGTGAGGCCACCGACCCAGACCGGGAAGAGCCGGGCGTTCTCGCCACTCCGAGCCCAGTACAGGACCGCCGCCCCGACGGCCGCCGCCACGAGGAGGGCGAGGATGAGCCCGGCCAGGTCCGGGATCGCCAGGCCGGTGAGGTTCAGTCCGAAGAGGAACCCATCGGGTTTGCCGTCGTCGAGGACACCGTCGACGCCGGAAAAGTAGCCGGTCGGGCCGAACAGGAGGCGGAACAGGGCGAAGACGATGGCGAACGCCGAGATCGCCGTCGCGCCGATCAGGTAGCTCCGGATGCGCGGATCGCCCACGCTGAAGTCGAATGCGGTCCGTCGCGTGACCCAGCCGACGAGGGCGCCGACGACGACACAACCGATGGCGATCAGGATGAACCTGGTCTGATTGGCGAGGAGCGTGTCGGCATCCTTCACGCCGAGATCCGGGATCCCGATCGTCGCCTGGACGACCAGGAAGGCGATGGCCGCACCGGCGATGCCTGCGGCGAGCGCCAGGAACCCGCCGACGCGCGCATCGTCCGAGCGGATCTGGAAGACCCCCCGGCCCGCCCAGAAGCCGGCCATCAGGCCGATCACGCCTGCGACCGGTGCGAAGAACGCGGCCACCGGCCCGGCCCCCCCGGGGATGGGCAGGATGGACCAGATCAGGTTGGACAGGATGCCGGTCAGGGCGCCCGCCCACGGCCCGGCGAGCGCGCCGACGAGGACGGTCCCGATCGAATCGAGGTAGATCGGCAACCGCAACAGCACCGCGATCGAGCCGACCGTGATGTTGATCGCGATCGCCACCGCCATCAGCGACAACGTCGCAGTCGTCAGGTCCCGGGACCGGCGCGCGGCGACGAAGAGGAGGGCGGCCCCGACGAGGAGCGCGACGAGGTAGGCGACCTGGATCGGCGCCACGCACGGCGTGGTCTGGCCCTCGGCGCAGATCCGCAGCCAGTCCAGGTTGTCCATCCGGATCTCCTCCCTCGTGGTGCCCGCTCTGGAGCGCCACCCTCGCCCGCGACTAGCGTGCCATGTTTGGGTGGTCGGCCGCCAGCCCACCGATGCGTTCGATGAGCCGATCGAGGAAGGCCGGGATGTCGGCGCTGACCGCGACGTCGAGGTTCGGTTCGTTGCCTGTGAGATGCCGACGGTCCGCGACGGTCATTCCGGTCGTGAGCTCGCCACGCGTTTCGACGTCGACGAACATCGCCTCGGTCGTCACAAGGCTCCGGTCGAGGGCCGCGGCGACGGCCAGTGGGTCGTGGATGAACGCACCGTAGAACCCGTCGTAGTGCGCGTGGAACTCCATGTAGAAGCGGAGCGCGTCGGCGACATAGCGAACGATCGGGTTGCTCGCCACGGATCGCGTCGCCTGCATCGGCTCCTCACCGCGGGCCAGGGCGATCGAGTCGTCCGGGGTACTCCCGGCCCGTCGCGCGAGCCGCACCACATCGTCAGGGAGGATGCGCGCGCCCTCGGTCACGTCCAGACCGAGGGCGAGCGGCCGCGGGATGGTTGGATCCGCGGTGCGCGCATCGGCCCAGGCGCGGAACACGATCTTTGCCGCCTCCGGGTCGCAGTGGATGTTCCATTCGTTCGTCGGGGTGGTATTGCCCGAGACGCCGTACGCGCCACCCATCAGGGTGTAGCCCTTGAGCCATCGCGGCAATGCCGGCTCCCGCAGGACCGCCATCGCCAGGTTGGTCAACGGGCCGAGCGTGACCAGGGTGATCTCGCCGGGTCGAACTCGGGCCTCGTCAAGGATCAGGTCGACCGCGTGACGTCCCGAGATCGGCTGGGTCGGCGGCGGCAACTCGGCATGTCCGAGACCCTGCGGGCCGTGCGTGTCGGCGGCCGTCTCGAGCGGCCTGACGAGCGGGACCTCGCGCCCGAGCGCGACTTCGACATCGGTCCGGCCGGCGAGGGCCAGGATGGCGCGCGTGTTGACGGCGACCTGGCGGGCATCGATGTTGCCCGATACGCACGTCGCCGCGACGAGTTCCGCATCGGGCGACCCAGCGGCATAGAGCAGGCCGAGGCTGTCGTCGATGCCGGTGTCGACGTCGAGGATGAGCTGCGTCCGATCGGTCATGGCTCGATGCTAGCGAGGGTCCTCAGCGCCCGCGCGACGACCTCGTCTCGCGTCAGGTCGCCGATGTCGATGACGTGCGCTCCGACCGTCGAGAGAAGCGGTTCGCGACGGGAGGCCTGGTCGGCCAGGAACGCCTCGATGTGGTCGCCGTACGCGGGTCGGTGCTGGTCGTCGGAGTCGAACCGTTCGGCCAGGATGGCCGGTCGGGCATGGAGCCAGATGACGGCAACGCCGCTCGAGGCCATCGCCGCACGACAACGGGGATCGTCGACGACACTCGCCGCCGCACTGATGACGTTCGGTTCGGTCGACGCGAGCGCGTCGATGAGATGGGCTGCCTCGCGCGCGTGCATCGCGTCGACGCCCTCGCGGTAGCGCAACTCACGCACGGTCAGCCCTGTCGCCGCCTCGATGTCACGGTCCGAATCGCGCCACGACCAGCCATAGGCCCCGGCGAGCGCGCGCCCGGTGGTCGTCTTGCCGGCGCCCATCAGTCCGATCACGACCACGTGGCGGATGCCCGGGGGCGGGGATGTCGGCATGGCCGCAGCGTAGCCGACGTCCCCCCTCGTACACTCGGCCGATGGACACCGAACGGCCGACGAACGCCGACCCCCCGATCGAACCGCCTGCGACGATCGGGATCCTGGGTGGCGGGCAATTGGGCCGGATGCTCGCGATGGCAGCTCGGGCGATGGGCTACCGGGTGGCAGTCCTCGACCCTGATCCGGACTGTCCGGCGGCCGCGCTCGCGGAACACCTCGTCGTCGCCTCGTACGACGATGTCGAGGCCGCCCTTCGCCTTGCCGACGTGAGTGCCGTCGTCACGTACGAGCTCGAACATGTCGCGGCCGAGGTCGTCGCGGCACTCGAGGCTCGCCTCGCCGTTCGACCCGGGCACGGACCGCTCCTTGTCACGCAGGACCGCATCGCCGAGCGCCGGTTCGTGGAGGCAGCCGGCGTCACCGTGGCGGAATGGCGGGAAGTCCGGTCGGTGGAGGAGGCGATGGACGCTGCTGACGAGCTGGGCCTGCCGATCCGTCTCAAGCGTCCGATCGGCGGCTATGACGGTCGCGGTCAACTCCGCATCACCTCGGTCGCTGCGTTGGCCGATGCCTGGTCTCGACTCGATCTTGACGATGGTGCCCCACTCCTGGCCGAACGCGAGCTGGTCTTCGCGTCCGAGCTTTCGGTCATCGTCGCGCGCTCCGTGGCTGGGGCGACGGCCACCTACCCGGTCGCTCGCAACCTTCACGACGCCGGGATCCTGATCGAATCCGTCGCGCCGGCGCCGGTCGCGGCCGATGTGGCCGCACGGGCCGAGGCCATCGGGACGTGCCTCGCGACGTCGATGGACCTGGTCGGGACATTGACCATCGAGCTGTTCCTCCTCTCGGATGGATCGCTCGTCGTCAACGAGCTGGCGCCGCGTGTCCACAATTCGGGTCACTGGACGCTCGAAGGCTGCGCGACGTCCCAGTTCGAGGGCCACATCCGGGCGATCTGCGGACTTGGCCTCGGGTCGACCGAGACCCTGGCACCGACCGCCATGGTCAATCTCCTGGGGTCGGGGCCGCGTCGGCCTGCCCGACTGGCCGGGATCGTCGAGGCGCTCGCCGATCCGACGGTCCACCTCCACCTGTACGACAAGCGGGTCGTGTTCGAACGCCGCAAGATGGGACACCTGAGCGCGACCGGTGTCGACATCGACGAGGCACTGGGACGGGCCCGCCGCGCGCTCGCCGCGTTGACCTGGGCCGCTGAGGGGCCGGAGGAGGACGACCGATGACCCAGGCAACGTCCGAACGGCCCGTCGTCGGGATCGTCGGCGGCAGCCGCTCGGACTTCCCGACCCTGGAGGCAGCGGTCGCGATCCTCGACGAGCTCGGGGTCGCGTCCGAACTCAAGGTGGTCTCCGCCCATCGGACGCCGGATCGGTTGTTCCGCTATGCCGAGGAGGCCGCCGGACGTGGCATCAAGGTGATCGTGGCGGGCGCCGGCGGAGCGGCGCATCTGCCCGGGATGCTGGCGGCAAAGACGGCATTGCCGGTGATCGGCGTGCCCATCCCGACGCAGCATCTCGGTGGCCTCGACTCGCTGCTGTCGATCGTCCAGATGCCCCGGGGCGTGCCGGTCGCGACCGTGGCGATCGGCAATGCAACCAACGCCGGGCTGCTCGCAGCGGCGATCCTGGCACTGGCCGACCCGGATCTGGCGGAGCGGCTGGGGGCG
The DNA here is from genome assembly GCA_963833705.1 of uncultured Chloroflexia bacterium. GTDB lineage: Bacteria > Chloroflexota > Limnocylindria > Limnocylindrales > CSP1-4 > SPCO01. The sequence continues at coordinate 340,943 of CAWHYQ010000003.1, forward strand.
TGGCGTGCCCGCCAGACCCAGGCCGTCCTGGATGATCCCGCGAACGTGCCGGCCGCTGACGTCGACCTGCGCGTACGCGACGTCACCTGATGCGACGATCTCCCTTGGGCGATGTCCCGCCGCGAGGACCTGGCCACCCGCGAGGGGCCACCCGCGAGGACCTGGCGACGATCGCCTTTGGGCGATATCGACGTCTCCGGCCCGCCCCGGGTGAAGATCGCAACCAGCGAGTATCGCCCGACGGAGATCGTCACAGGAAGTGATCCCCGCGGCGACCGGTCCGGCCGCCGTCGCCGCTCAGCCGGCGTCCACCCAGGGCGTGAGCGCGCCTCGGATCCCAACCTCGATCGACCATAGCGTCGATGACGCGGTGATGAACAGCCGCCGCCCGTTGGCGCCACCGAACGTGCAGTTCGCGACCGGCTCCGGCACCAGGAACCGCCCAAGCTCGGTCCCGTCCGGGTCCAGCACATGGATCCCGTCGCCGGCCGACGTCCAGATGTTCCCCTCGACGTCGATCCGGAAACCGTCGGACAGGCCAGGTTCGATCACCTTGAACACGCGTGGCGACTCAAGCCGCCACCCGTCCACCACATCGAAGGCCATGATGTGGTGGTTGCCGCCCTCGATCCGAGCCAGCGACGTATCGGAGACGTAGAGCGTTCGCTCGTCGAGCGAGAGCGCCAGTCCGTTCGGGTGGACGAGGGTGTCCGTCGCCACCGTCAGCTCGCCGGTCGCACGGTCGAATCGGAAGACGAAACAGCCACCCAGTTCGGAGTCCGCCTTGTAGCCCTCGTTGTCGTCGAGGATGCCGTACGGTGGATCGGTGAACCAGATCGCCCCGTCCGAGGCGACGACGATGTCGTTCGGCGAATTGAACCGCTTGCCCTCGAAACGATCGATGACGGTCGTGCGCGTGCCATCGGCCTCGTATCGCGAGATCCGTCGTAGCCCGTGCTCGCAGGCGAGGATCCGGCCGTCGTGGTCCAGCGTATGGCCGTTGGCGAAGTCGGACGGCCTGTACAGGTCGCGCGCCACGCCATCGATCGCCGACCAGCGCCGCACGACATTGCTCCGGACGTCGCTCCACACGACGGCGTCCTCGCCGGGGAGATAGACTGGGCCCTCCGCCCAACGTGCCCCGTCCGCCAGCCGGATCAACGTCGCCCCGGCGGGCACGAGACGTTCGAAACGCGGGTCGCGCACGAGACGCTCGACGGGCTGGCCGGTCATATCGCGATGCTACCCGGTCGGCGACCCGCCGAAGGGGAGACGCCGACTCACCGACGAGGCTACGGCGCGAGTTCGACCGGGCTGACCGAGATCGACCGTGTCTCGCCGGCACGATCGACCCGCAGGTCGATGCGACGCCCGATGACATCTCCGACCAGCCGGCGCTGCAGGTCCCCGACACCCTCGATCGCATCGCCGTCGAGTTCGATCAGGATGTCCCCGACACGCAGGCCCGCGCTTGCGGCTGGGCTCGGGTCGAGGATCTGGACCACTTCGAGACCCCGCGTCCGACCGAGGCGCTCGGCGAGCCCCGGACCGAGCGGCCTCGAGCCGCCGACGATCCCGAGGAACGCACGACGGACCCGCCCGTCCACGATGAGCGAGTCGATGATCCGCCGCGTCGAGCTGTCGATGGGGACGGCCAGCCCGAGACCGACTCCGGCGACCGCGGTGTTGATGCCGACGACCCGGCCGCGCGAGTCGGCCAGCGCCCCGCCGGAATTCCCCGGATTGAGCGCCGCGTCGGTCTGGATGACGTTCTCGACGAGTCGGCTGGTCCGCCCGTCGCGCGTCGCGAGCGACCGGCCGAGCGCGCTGACGACGCCCGCAGTCACGGTGCCGGCGAACCCCAGGGGATTGCCGATCGCGACGACGAGTTGCCCGACCTTCAGCCGGTCCGCGTCACCGAGCGGCGCTGGTCGCGGGCTGCCGCCGCTCGTCCGGATGACCGCGAGGTCGGACAACGGGTCACGACCGACGACCTCGAACGGGAGCTCGGAACCATCGACGAAGGCCGCGCTGCCTTCCCGGGTCCCGGCGACGACATGCGCCGAGGTCACCAGGTACCCCGAGGGCTCGATGGCGACGCCGGAGCCCGCGCCCCCGGCCGACCAGCCGCCGACCTGGCGCGTGACGCGCAGGCTGGCGACGGACGGGATCAGCCGCTCGGCCGCCGTCGAGACCGCGACCGAGTACGCATCGAGCGCTTCGCCGTCATCAACGTCACCGTCATCCGGGTCGACGCCGGCGTCCGGCAGCCGTACGAGGGCCGCCATGTTCGGCTATGCCTCGCCGGTGGCCGCCGCGCCGCCACCGACCCGGACGGTCCGTTCGTCGTTGCCGCGCACCAGCTTCACGTCGAACGGGAGTTCGAGCGTGGCGAGGGCCTCATGGAGGTCATCGGCATCCGTGATGGCCCGACCGCCCGCCTCGACGATGAGGTCGCCGGCCTGGATGCCGGCACCGGCGGCCAGGCTGCCATCCTCGACGTCACGGACGAGGATCCCGTCCCGCTCGGGCAGGCCGACGGACCGACGCATCTTCCGAGCGACGTGCGACGGCGCCACCGCGACGCCGAGTCGGGCGCGCTTCGGCGATTCGCCCCGCGACAGCGCATCCACACGCGTACGCAGGGTCGCATCGGCCGGCAGCGCCAGGTAGAACCCCTCGCCGATCCGGTTCGTGTTGAGGCCCACGAGACGGCCGTCGGCATCGAGCAGCGCCCCACCCGAGGAGCCGGACGCCAGCGGCGAGGTGTGTTCGACGCTGCCGTCGATGCGCTGGCCGCCCGGTCCACGGAAGGCCCGAGCGACCGCCGACACGAGACCGAACGTCACCCGCGTCCCGCCGCCGTGGCTGGCACCGGCGCCGAACACGGCGGCTCCGACAGCCAGGTCCGAGCCTTCGGCCCAGGCCACGGCCGGGGCCCCGGCGGTGTCCACGTCGATCACCGCCAGGTCGCCGTCGCCATCCCAGCCGGCGACCGTGCCGCGGAGGCTGCGGCCGTCGGCGAACGTGACGGTGACCTCATCGCCACGCAGATTGTGGGCATTGGTCAGGACCTTGCCGGGGGCGATGACGACGCCCGAGCCGCGCGTCCCGCGACCGATCCCGACGATGGAGGGGCCGACACGCTCGGCGACGGCGGCGACGGCGGCCTGTAGTTCTTCGATGGCGCTCATGCGAGTGTTGCTCCGATGCTTCGCGAGGGCTGCGATAGACTTGTGACTTGCAATCTACTACTGACAACGGACCGTGACAAGCCCCTACCCCGCACCTACCATCGAGCCCATGGCCGCACGCGCAACCGGACACGAGACGTCGCCCCTCGAAGCCGCCCTCGAACGGGTCGGGGACCGCTGGAGCCTCCTCCTGGTCGAGGCCCTGCTGACCGGTCCGCGGCGCTTCAACGAACTGGTCGACGTCGTCCCGGGGATCGCCCCGAACATCCTCACCGACCGCCTTCGACGGCTCGAACGCGAACGGATCCTCGTCGCGACGCCCTACCAGCAGCGACCGCCCAGGATGTCGTACGCGCTGACGGCGGAGGGCCGCGACCTGGCCTCGGCGCTGCGGTTGCTCTCCGACTGGGGCGCTCGCGGGACCACGGACGTGGAGCCGATGCGTCACGGCACCTGCGGGACCCCGCTCGAGGCGCGCTGGTACTGCCCGACGTGCGAGCGCGCGGTCGATCACGCCGACGCTGACGAGTCGCGCACCGTCTGAGGTGGCTCGCGTGGGCGAGAAGCCCGCCGGCGATACACTCGCGGCGATGGATGACGAACGGTGGGAGCCGGGGATGCCCGTGCTCGATCGCCAGGCGGTCGGGGTGCCGCGACCGACCACGACCCTCCCACCGAGCCTCCAGGGCCTGCCGCCACGCTCGGTTCCGGAGGTCGCCCCGACGCCGCTCCAGCGCCACTACATCAACCTGAGCGTCATCGTCCTCATCTGTGGCGCGGTCGCCATCACGGCGCTCGAGCTAGGTGCGTCGCTCGGCAGCCCCCTCGTCAAGCTGTGCGTGGTCATCGCCGCGCCCCTCCTCGTCGTGACGACGGCCGACGCCGTGTTGCGCATCTGGCGCTCGGCCTGGGCATGGATGCCGATCGACCGTGGCAAGGGCCTGTTCCGCCTGGCCTGGGTGGTCGTCAGCCTCGTCGGGTTGGCCGCCCTCGTGATCGCGTCGCTCGTCGTGCTCGCAGCCTGATGACCGGATGACAGACGATCGATTCGATCGCGGCCCCGACGGCCGCTCGTCGGACGTCCCCTCCGGCCGCGGTGTCCCGCCGTGGCTGGCTGCCTCGCTCAACTTCTGCTCGCGCTGCGGGGCGCCGCTCCGGTTCGGGGCCGTGGAGGGCGAGGATCGCGAGCGTCTCGCCTGCAGCGCCTGCGGTCACGTCGCGTACGTCAACCCGCGCCTGGTCGTGACCACGTTGCCCGTCACGGAGTCAGGTGAGATCGTCCTCATCCGGCGCGGCATCGAGCCCGGCAAGGGCTCGTGGGCGCAACCGGGCGGCTTCCTCGAGGTCGACGAGACGGTCCATCAGGCCGCCATCCGCGAGACGTGGGAGGAGACGGGCCTTCTCGTCGAGCCGGGCGAGATCGTCGGGTTGTACACGCGACTCGAGGCCAGCGTCGTGACCATCGTGTTCGAGGCGCGGATCGTCGGAGGGACGGCCGCCGCGACCCCCGAGGCGAGCGAGATCGTCGCCTATGCGCCGGAGGCGATCCCATGGGCCGGGATCGTCTTCAAGACGACGATGTGGGCCCTGCGTGACTGGCTCGAGCGACGCCGCCCCGACCTCGATCCGCCGACGACGGCACCCGACCGCTACGAGTGACCGACCGAGGCTCCGCGGCGCAGCCCGCCGCGCTCCGCGTCCTCAGGTCAGGTCGATGAAGACGTTCTTGGTCTCCGTGTAGAGCTCCAGCGCCGACATCCCGAGCTCGCGCCCGATCCCGGACATCTTGTAGCCGCCGAACGGCGCCTCGGTGTGGACGGAGCTGTTGGAGTTGACGCTGATGACGCCCGCCTGGAGCGCCTTCGCCGCGCGCAGCGCCTTGCCGATGTCACGGCTCCAGATCGATCCTGAGAGCCCGTACGGCGTGGCGTTGGCCAGCCGGAGCGCCTCCTCCTCGGTGTCGAACGGGATGACCGAGACGACCGGCCCGAAGATCTCCTCGCGTGCGATGCGCATGTCGTTCGACACGCCATCGAACACGGTCGGCATCAGGTAGGCGCCATCGGCCAGCGCGGGATCGGTCGGTGCGTCCCCGCCGACCACCAGGGTCGCGCCCTCGGACAGCCCGATCTCGATGTAGTCGCGGACCCGATCGCGTTGCTTGAAGCTGACCAGGGTCCCGACCTCGGTCGCCTCGTCAGCCGGGTCACCCACCTTGACCGACCGCGTGGCCGCCGCGAACAGGTCGACGACCCGTTCGTGCGCTGACCGCTCGACCAGGATCCGGCTCCGCGCGCAACAGTCCTGACCGGTGTTGTCGAACACGGAGTAGGGCGACTCGCGCGCGAACTTCTCGAGGTCCGCATCGGCGAAGACGATATTCGGGCTCTTGCCACCGAGCTCGAGCGAGATCTTCTTCACGTTGCCCGACGCCAACCGCATGATCTCCTGCCCCGTCGTCGTCTCGCCCGTAAACGCGACCTTGCCGATGCCGGGGTGGGCCGCGATCGATGCCCCGGCCGTCCCTCCGGGGCCCGTGACGACGTTGAGGACACCCGGCGGGATCCCGGCCTCCAGGGCCAGCTCGCCCAGCCGGATCGCCGTGAGCGGGGAGTAGCTGGCGGGCTTGAGGATCGCGGTGTTGCCCGCGGCCAGCGCCGGGGCGACCTTCCAGGAAGCCATCAACAGCGGGAAGTTCCAGGGCACGATGAGACCGACCACGCCGATCGGCTCCCGCAGGGTCAGGTCAAGGCCGGGCTTCGAGACCGGGATCGTCTGGCCGAAGACCTTGTTGGCGGCCCCCGCGTAGTAGTCGAACACGAGGCTGACGCCGGTGATCTCGCCCCGCGCGCCGGAGATCGGCTTGCCGACGTTGCGACTCTCGAGCCCCGCCAGCTCCTCCGTGTGCTCCTTGATCAGCGCGGCCAGCTTCGCTAACGATCGGCCGCGTTTGCCGGCGGCCCAGGTCGCCCAGCCCTTGCGGTCGTCGAACGCCTTCTGCGCGGCCGCGACCGCCCGGTCGACGTCCTCGCGCCCGCCCAGCGGCGCCGTTGCGATGACCCGGCCAGTGGCCGGGTTGACGACCTCGAACGTCGCCCCATCGGCGGCGTCGACGGCCTCACCGCCGACGACCATCCTGGCGCTGGTGATGGCCTCGACGGGGGTGGTCGGCGTGCTCATCGACCGATGATACGCCAGCGTCCTCGGCTGGTAGCATCGCGGCGATGGCGACCTGGCGCACGAACCGGGCCCTCGCGGCGTTCCGGGGTCACCACGTCCGGACGTGGCTGGCCATCGTGGCCACCACCGTCGTCGTCGGCACGATCGGGTTCCTGGCCCTCGGCTGGTCGGTCAGCGACGCCATCTACATGACCGGCATCACACTGACGACCGTCGGGTTCAAGGAGGTCCGCGAGCTCGACGACGTGGGCCGCGCCTGGACGCTGCTGGTGGGCGTCGCCGGCGTCGCCATCATCTTCGGGTCGGTGGGGATCGTCGCGGAGGCGGTCCTGTCGGATGTCGTCAGCGGGCGAGGGGAGGCGAAACGGATGGCCCAAGCGGTCGGGACCCTGCGTGGCCACCTGATCCTGTGCGGCTACGGGCGGGTCGGCGCGACGGTCGCCCGCGAGCTCGCACACGCGAACGAGCGGTTCGTCGTGGTCGACGTCAACCCGACATCCCTGGCGAGGGCGGAGCACGACGGCCATCTCGTCGTCATCGGCGATGCCACGAACGACGAGGTCCTGCGGGCGGCCGGCATCGAACGGGCGCGCGGCCTCATCACCACGATCGATACCGACGCCAACAATGTCTACGTGACGCTCTCGGCGCGCGCGCTGAACGCCGCGTTGTTCATCGTCGCCCGTGCCAACCAGGACGGTTCGGAGGCCAAGCTCGCCCAGGCGGGCGCCGACCGGATCGTCTCCCCCTACACGCGTGCGGGCCGCCAGATCGCGGAGCTCGCCGTCCGGCCACGGGTGGCCGACTTCATCGACTTCGCGCTGTCGCACGGAGAGCTGGCCTTCTCCATCGAGGAGGTGGAGGTCGCCACCGGCGGGCCACTCGAGGGACGGACGGTGTCGTCACTGCGCGATCAGGGCATCTTCGCGCTGGCGGTCGTCCGCGGTGACCGCGACTACGAGCCGAACCCGGCGGCGGACCGACGGCTGATCGCCGGGGAGAACCTCATCGTGTCGGGATCGGCCGAGGTGCTGCGCGACCTGCGAGCCCACGCGTAACGTCAGGGCTCGCGCACGACCGCGGGTCGCTCGTTCCGGGTCGCCGCCGCATCGGCGAGTCCCTCGGCGGCGACGATGGCCGCCCCGATGATGCCGGCGTCGTTGCGCAGCTCAGCCGCCACCACCGGGGTCCGACGCTGCAACCTCGGGATGAACCGGTCGCCGTTCTTACTGACGCCGCCGCCCAGGATGAACAGGTCCGGCCAGAGGAGGTCCTCGATCCGCTGGAGATGTTCGTCGAGGTCCATCGCCCAGGCCTTCCAGGACAATCCACGCCGGATCCTCGACGCGGCCGCGGAGCGACGTTCCGCCGGTCGGCCCCGGATCTCCATCTGTCCGAGTTCGGTGTTCGGCACGAGCGTCCCATCGAGGAAGGTGCCCGATCCGACCCCGGTCCCGAGCGTCAGGAAGATGACCGTTCCCGGCTTGCCGGCACCGATCCCGAAGCGCATCTCGGCGATGCCCGCGGCGTCGGCGTCGTTGACGATGCTGACCGGACGCACCAGCGTCTTGGCCAACCGCTCGACGATCGGGAAGTCGATCCATGCCGGGTCGATGTTGGCGGCGGTCTTGAGGACGCCATCGATCGTGACACCGGGCAGCCCGATGCCGACGGGCGTCGTCGGCCCGAGCCCGCTCGACTTCGCCAGGCGCCGAACCAGCCGGGCGATCGACGCGGCGACGGCATCCGGCGTCGACGGGTTCGGCGTGGCGACCCGAAGGCGATCCGACCGGAAGCGCCCGGCCTCCACGTCGACCACCGCCGCCTTGATCCCGCTGCCGCCGACGTCGACGCCGATGGCGATCCGACCTGTGGGCATGCCGGGCCGTTGCTCCGTCATCGTCTCTCCCGATCGTCGCTCAGAAGTAGTTGACCGTGATCCCGCCATCGACGACGAGCGATGCGCCATTCGTCCAGCGCGACTCATCGGACGCCAGGTAGACCGCCATCTGGACGATCTCCTCCGGCTTACCGAAGCGGCCCGATGGGTTGCGCGCGAGCCGGAGCCGCTTGGCCGCCTCGTCCTTGAGCAGCCAGTCCATGAGCAGGGGCGTCTCGACCGGTCCCGGACAGATGGCGTTCGTGCGGATCCCGTTCGGGCCGAACTGGACCGCGAGGCTGCGCGTGAGTGACAGCACGGCGCCCTTGGACGCGGTGTAGGCGTCCTGCGGCACGCTGCAGCCGAGGATGGCCACGAAGCTGGCGATGTTGATGATCGAACCGCCGCCGCCGGCGATCATGGCCGGGATGGCGAACTTGCAGCCGAGGAACACGCCGCGAACGTTGACGGCCATGACCGAGTCCCACGTGGCGACATCGGTGTCGGTGACCGAATGGTCGGCCTCCGGCATGACCCCGGCGTTGTTGTACAGGCAGTCGAGACGCCCGTAGGTGGCCACCGCATGGTCGACCATGGCCTTGGCGTCGGCTTCCTTCGACACGTCGGTCCGGACGAAGGTCGCCTCGCCACCGGCGGCGCGAACCAGGTCGACCGTCTCCGCGCCGGCGGCCTCGCTGTATTCCGCGACCACGACCCGGGCACCCTGGCCCGCGAACAACTGGGCGGCCACCCGGCCCATCCCACTCCCGCCGCCGGTGATGATGGTGACCTTGTCCTGGAGTCGCATCACATCCCTCTCATGTGGCGTCGACGTCAGAGTAGCGCTCGAAGGAGCCCTCCGCCGGGTCACGGACCGGTCACGACATCGTCATGATCGGCCGGTGAGCATCTCCTCCATGATGAACGCGGCCGTCCCCAGCCGCCGACGCTCCTTCGGCGTGAGCGGAGCGATCATCGCGGCCAGCGTCGCTACACGTCGGTCCCGGCCGGTCAGCAACGTCGCGCGCCCCTTCGTGCTCGCGGCGACCTGGACCACACGACGGTCGATCGGGTCCGGGAGCCGATCGACCAGGCCCTCGGCCACCATGGCCGCCACGAGCCGCGTCATCGTCGGTGGGGTGACGCCCTCGATCGCCGCAAGGGCCCCGATCGTCCGCGGACCACTGAACACCAGGACCGACAGCGCGGACAGCCGGGCCGGCGAGACCCCGGTGGCACGATCCTCCTGCGCCACCCGGCGCAACAGGTGGAGGGTGGCCGAATGCAGTCGAGCGGCGAGCTCGGTGTCCGGGATCGTTGCGTCGCGAGCCATCGATGTCTATATTAGTTGTTGCATCTAACGACGTCTAGTTGCTGCACCTATCGAGATGTAACGACGGAGCGGTCGCATGGCACTGGATGAGGATCTCATCGCCGCGGTCCACGAGGATGACGCAGCGCGAGTCGCTGAACTCGTCGCCACCGACCCGACGCTGGCGTCCACCCGTGACGCCGAGGGCGTGTCCGTGATCATGCTGTCGCGCTACCGGTTCGACCGGGCGACGACCGACGCGCTCCTGGCCGCCGACCCGGATCTCGACATCTTCGAGGCGACGGCCCTCGGGTACATCGATCGCCTGCGCGAGCGACTAGCGGAGGACCCGGGCCGTGCCACCGCCTTCTCGGCGGACGGCTTCACCGCGCTCCATTTCGCGGCGTTCTTCGGCAAGACGGAGGCCGCCCGGGCGCTGATCGAGGCCGGTGCCGCGGTGGACGCCTATTCGACCAACCCGTTGACCGTGCAGCCGCTGCACAGCGCGGCCTCGGGTCGCCATCACGAGGTGTGCCGCCTCTTGATCGCCGCCGGTGCGAACGTGAATGCGCGGCAACGCCACGGCTTCACGCCGTTGCACGCGGCCGCGCAGCATGGCGACGACGAGCTCGTGGAACTGTTCCTGTCCGCCGGCGCGGACCCGTCACTGCGCACGGAATCCGGCGAGACCCCGGCGGACACGGCCGATGCAGCGGGCCACGTCGACATCGCCGCACGCCTGCGGAAGGTGGCCGCCGGCTAGGGTCGCTCGCGCCCGAGCGATCGCGATCGTTCGTCAGCCTCGCTCGAGGTAGCGCTCGCGCTCCCACGGATGGACGATCGAGTCGTACGCGTCCTGCTCGACGCGGGCGGCGTTGAGGTAGTGGTCGACCACGTCCTGACCGAAGATCTCGACGGCGGCTTCCGAGCGCTCCAGCTCCCCGATCGCCTCGTACAGGGCGCGCGGCATGCGCGCGACGCCCTTGGCGAGATAGCCGTTGCCCTTGAACTCGGGGTCGAGTGGCAACTCGTGCTCGATGCCGTACAGGCCGGCGCCCATCATCGCCGCGTACGTGAGATAGGCGTTCATGTCGCCGCCGGGGAACCGATCCTCGACGTGAAGGGCGGGTCCGCGACCCACGAGCCGGAAGCCGGTGGTCCGGTTGTCACGTCCCCACACGACGTTGACAGGCGCCCATGACAGCGACGCGTAGCGCTTGTACGAGTTGATGAACGGGGCGATGAACACCGCCAGCTCGCGCGACAGTTTCATCATCCCCGCCACGAAGTGCTGGCCGATCTCTGACAGGCCGTACGGCCCGGCCGGCTTGCCGTCACCGGCGTGCATGAGCGGCACGTCCTTGGCCGCGTCCCACAGGCTCATGTGGAGGTGCCCGGACGATCCCGTCCAGCGATGGTCGGGCTTGGCCATGAACGTGATGCCCCAGCCATTGAGGTAGGCGATCTCCTTGGCCCCGTGCTTGAACACGACGCTCCGATCGGCCGACTCGAGCACATGGTCGTAGCGGATGTTGACCTCGTGCTGGCCGTTGGCGGCCTCGCCCTTGCTGAACTCGATCGGCACGTTGGCCGCCGTCATCTGGTTGCGCAGCAGGCGGTGGAGGGGTTCCGCCTTGGTCGCCTGGAGCAGCTGGTAGTCCTCGTTGTAATGCCCGAATGCCCGCGGGACGGGCCAGCCGCGCTCGGACAACTCCTCCCACGAGTCACGCAGGACGTAGAACTCGAACTCGGAGCCGGCCTTGAGCACATACCCGGCCTCCAGCGCCCGCGCGACCTGGCGCTTGAGGATGGTCCGTGGCGAGACCGGGATCTCCACGCCGGTCTCCTCGTCGACGGTGTCGGCGAGGACCATAGCGGTCCCAGGCAGCCAGGGCAGGACGCGCATCTGGTCCCAGACGGGCTCGGCGATCCAGTCCCCGTAGCCGGTCTCCCAGTTCATGAGCTTGAACCCCTGAGGGGTGTTCATCTCCATGTCCGTGCCGAGCAGGTACGTGCAGAAGTGGGCACCGTGCGAGATGACGCCGTCAAGGAACGCCTGGCCCTGGACGCGCTTGCCCATGAGCCGGCCCTGCATGTCGGTGATGGCGACGACGATCGTGTCGATCTGACCGTCGCGGACCATCTCCTCGAGTTCGACGAGGCGCGGGTGTCTGGTCGCCGCGTGGTCGTGGTCGCTCATCGGTCCCTCCGACCTATGAGACGGTCCGGGCAGGCCGTCGGTGTTGGCGCATCGTACGGCTCGGACCCGAGCCTCGTCGCTCCTATTTGGCCGTCATCCCACCGTCCGCGACGAGGACCGAACCGGTCACGAACGACGATTCGTCCGAGGCCAGGAACAGCGCCACGTTGGCGATCTCGCGCGGCTCGCCGGGTCGCCCGATCGGCTGGAACGAATCGATGTCGGCGTAGACCGCCTCGAGCCCGCCGAGGAGCTCCGCGTGGGCGTAGTTGACCGGCGTGTCGACCCAGCCCGGGGCGATCGCATTGCAGCGGATCCCCTGCTTGGCGTAGTCGAGCGCGATGCCCTTCGACAGCATGATGATCGCGCCCTTCGAGGTCGCATACACGGTCAGGAACGGTTCCGCCACGAGCCCGTTGACCGAACTCGTATTGATGAGCGACCCGCCCCCGCCGCGAAGCATGTGCGGGATGGCATAGCGACAGCCGTACAGCGGGCCCTTCACGTTGACGGCCAGCGTTCGGTCGACGACCTCGTCGCTCGCCTCGTGGAAGATGCCCGGCAGGTTGACCCCGGCGTTGTTGAACACGACGTGCAGGCCGCCCCACCGTTCGACCGTCGCGTCGGTGTATGCCTTGACCGCGGTCGCGTCCGACACGTCCGCGGCCACGGCCACCGCCGCATCACCGATCTCCGCCGCGACCGCCTCGACGCTCTCGCGACCGATGTCGACGCAGGTGACCCGGGCGCCCTCCTCGGCGAAGCGGATGGCGGTCGCGCGCCCGATGCCGGACCCCGCCCCGGTGACGATGGTGACCTTGCCCGCCAGCCGATCGCCCATGCCCCACCTCCCCTGCGTATCCCCCTGTGGGCGACCATCTTGACACCGACCCGCGACCCCCTATCGTGGACCGTCGAGGGAGTTCGAACGGCGGCCGGACACGCCCATCGAGGCGGACACCGCCCCACCCCAGACCACGCGCTCCCTTTGGTCAAATGCGTCCGCGCGTCCAAGCGACAATCCCGGTAGGCGTCGTGCAGGAGGGTCTCGAGGATGGCATCCGATCCAGCGAGTTCGAAGGACCGCGACCAGCTCCACGAGATGGGCTACGCGCAGGAACTCCGGCGAGGGATGAGGACCTTCTCGAACTTTGCAGTCTCGTTCACGATCATCTCGATCCTGTCGGGCTGTCTCACCCTCTTCGGGTTCGCGATGAACACCGGCGGTCCGGCGGTCATGACGCTGGGCTGGCTGTTCGTCGGGTTCTTCGTGATCCTGGTCTCGCTCGGGATGGCGGAGGTCGCCTCGAGCTACCCGACGGCCGGCGGCCTCTACTACTGGGCGGCCAAGCTCGCCCCGGAGTCAGGACGGAACCCGGCCGCGTGGAGCTGGTTCGTCGGCTGGTTCAACCTCGTCGGGCAGGTCGCCGTGACGGCCGGCATCGACTTCGGCCTCGCCTTGTTCACGACCGCGTTCCTCAATCTGGCGACCGGCGTCACCGTGACGCCCACCCTCACGATCGCGGTCTACGCCGTGATGCTCGTCCTGCACGCGCTCCTGAACACGTTCGGGATCAATCTGGTCAGGCTGCTCAATGACGTTTCCGTGTGGTGGCACGTCGTCGGCGTGACGCTCATCGTGATCGTCTGCGTGCTGCTCAATCAGCACACTCGGACGGATCTCGGAACGGTGTTCTCGTCCACCGTGAACAACACCGGGTTCGACGCGAGCCAGGGGTTCGGTCTGGCGTTCCTGGGCATCCCGCTGTACGTCGCCCTGATCGGGCTCCTGAATGCCCAGTACACCTTGACCGGGTTCGATGCCTCCGCGCACATGTCGGAGGAGACCCATGACGCCGACACGTCCGCCCCGCGCGGCATCGTCTTCTCGGTCGTCGTGTCGGTCATCTTCGGGTTCATCCTCCTCGTCGCGATGAATGTCGGGATCACGCCCGAGAAGATCTTCACCGGCACCGACGGCTCGATGGTCGACGGCTACACGCACGCCCTCCAGTCGCCGACAGGGGTCCCGCCCGCGCAGATCTGGATCGACGCGGTCGGCCAGTCGCTCGGGATGATCGTCTTGCTCGTCGTCATCGGTGCCCAGTTCTTCTGCGGGATGTCGTCGGTGACGGCCAACTCCCGCATGATCTATGCCTTCTCGCGCGACGGCGCGGTCCCCGGCAGCTCGTTCTGGCACCGGATCAACAAGCGGACCCGCACCCCCACGAACTCGATCTGGCTGGCCGCCGTCGGCGCGTTCATCCTCGGGTTGCCGTACCTGTACAGCCCGACCGCATATGCGGCCATCACGTCGATCGCGGTCATCGGCCTGTACGTCGCGTACATCGCGCCGGTCTTCCTGCGCCTTCGGGCCGGTGCCAGCTTCGTCAACGGGCCGTGGACTCTCGGTCGCTGGAGCCGGCCCATCGGGATCGTCGCGACGATCTGGGTCGTGTTCATCTTCATCCTGTTCATGCTGCCGCAGGCGTTCCCGATCACCATCAACAACTTCAACTACACGCCGCTCGTCTTCCTGATCGTGCTCGGCGGCGCGGCGATCTGGTACTACGCTTCGGCCAAGAACTGGTTCAAGGGACCCAAGGTCCAGGGCACGGCCGAAGAGCTGCTTGCCATCGAGCGCGAACTCGACGTGATCTGAGGGGCGGACTCGCCGCGTCTGGCGGGTTGCCTCAGTAGAGCATCGTCGTCCCCGTCGGGAAGACGAAGACGAAGGCGGATGCCTGGAGCGGTGCGTCAGGTGCGAGGTCGGTGACCACGGCCTCGCGCGTGACCGCGTCGCCGATCGTCTCGACGAGCCGGAGGATCATGCCGGTGTCGCGGTCGACCGCGATCGAGAGATGGTGGTCGACCCGGTCGCCGGCCATCTCGGTGGTCCGCGGGTGGTCGCATTCGAGCAGGATCGCCTCGCGCCCGTCGAGCACGTCGGAGCCTGTCACGGTGCAGCGTCCGGTCGCGAGGACGTTCTGGCAGAAGCCGGCCGGGTGGACGAACGTCTCGGGCAGTGTCTCCGCCGGAAGGGCTGTGATCGGCTCGTACACGCGGGAGGGACCCGGGAAATCGGTGTCGTCAAGCCCGCGTGGCCGGTTCCGCACGGGTCGCTGGGTGCCGAGCCGATGCACGCCCGAATATGTCCGGACGAGATCCCCGTCGGAGATCCAGACCTCGTAGTCGGCCATGCCCGTCGCGCCACCGCGGGTCGTCGTGACCCGGGCGTCACCTGGATGTCGCAGGACGACGTCCAGCGTCGCGACTTCCTCGCCGCGAGCCGTCTGGGCGCGCTCTTCGATGCGGAGCCGGAGCGTGGCGAACCGGAGTTCGGCGTCACGCATGAAATCGAACAGCTGGGTGACCGTCGGCAGGTCCGCCGGGAGCGCGACGATCTCGGGCAGGCGACGCCCATCCGGCAGTGCGGGCAGGGCCGCGGCTCGATCCCACAGGCGCGTATCGGTCATGGCGTCGGATTGTACCCGGCCGGTCAGCCGCCGGCGGACCCGCCCCCGAGACCCGGCTCGGTCATGGCGGCCGGGTCGAGCAGGCGATCGAGCTCGGCCGGATCCATCCCACGTTCGAGCGCGAGCTCGCGGATGGTGCGCCCCGATTTCAGGGCCGCCTTTGCCATGGCGGCTGCGTCGTCGTAGCCGATGACGGGTGCGAGCGCGGTGGCCAGCATGAGGCCCTGCTCGACCAGAGCTGGACCGCGGTCGGTCGCGGTCAGGCCCTCGACGCAGCGCACGCTCAGGTTCATCGTCGCGGCCGCCAGCAGGGCGATCGACTCGAGGAGCGCGACGGTCGTGACCGGCAGCATGACGTTCAGTTCGAGAAGGCTGCCGGTCGCCCCGAACGCGATGGTCGCATCGTTGCCGACCACCCGCGCCACGACCATCGTGAGGCTCTCGACGATGACCGGGTTCACCTTGCCGGGCATGATGCTCGACCCGGGCTGGGTCTCCGGCAGGGCCAGTTCGGCGATGCCCGCCCGCGGGCCCATGCCCATCAGCCGGATGTCCGAGCCGATCTTCCACAGGCTGAGGGCGATCGTCTTGATCGCGCCATGGGCGGCGATGGCCGCGTCCGTCGTGGCCTGCGCATGGAAGTGGTTGCCCGTCTCGCGGACCGCCAGTCCGGTCAACGCCGACAGCCGTGCACAGGTGCGGAAGGCGTACTCCGGGTGGGCGTTGATGCCCGTCCCGACCGCCGTCCCGCCGAGCGGCACCTCGAGCAACTCGGCCTGTGCCGCGCGGGCCCGTCGCAGCGCGTTTTCGACCTGCCCCGCGTATCCGCGGAACTCCTGGCCGAGACGGATCGGCGTCGCGTCCTGGAGGTGCGTCCGACCGGTCTTGACCACCGGCCAGAGTTCCTGTTCCTTGGCCACGAGCGCGGTGTGGAGCCGCTCGAGGGCGGGCAGCAGCTCCTCCTCGATGGCGATCGCCGCGGACAGCTGGAGCGCCGTGGGGATCGCGTCGTTCGAGCTCTGGCATCGGTTGACGTCGTCGTTCGGGTGGACCTTGCGTCCGCCGAGGCGGGCGCTCGCGAGGTGGGCGACGACCTCGTTCATGTTGGTGTTGGTCGAGGTGCCCGAGCCGGTCTGGTAGATGTCGATCGGGAACTGGTCGTCGTGATCGCCGTCGGCGACCGCACGCGCGGCGGTCGCGATCGCCGCAGCGACATCGGGATCCAGCAGCCCGAGCTCGCCGTTCGTTTCGGCGGCAGCGAGCTTGATGAGCGCGAGCGCCCGCAGGAACCGACGTGGCATACCCTCGCCCGAGATCGGGAAGTTCAGGACGGCCCGCTGGGTCGACGCCCCGTACAGCGCGTCTGCCGGGACCTCCATCTCGCCCATCGAATCACGCTCGACCCTGGTCGTACCCCGCGTCGTGTCGGTCATGGTGCGATTGTAGGTCGCACGCGGGGCCCGTCAGGGTGCGGGCGACGGCGGGGCTGCGGTCGGATCGAACTTCGGGCAGTCGGCAGGGTATGGGATGGGCCGAGCGTTCGAATCGCCGACCGGTGCGACGAACATGATCAACTCGCCGCCCGAGCCGGGAAGCCCTTCATCGTGGATGACGCCGTCGGGCGCCCGGGCCAGGACCCTGGAGAAGCCGCCGTTCGACCCGGTCGTCTCGTCCAGCCGCCAACTCAGCCGGTAGCCGAGGCTGAGCAGGGCCGTTTCGGCTTGCTTCGGCGTCATCTGGAGGATGCCGCTGCAATGGAGCGCCCCGCCGGGAGCGAACGGTTGGGCGTCCGCCGGGAGCGAGATCCCGCCGCCGGGGGGCTCGTTCACGCCATCGAACGGAGTCGACCGGATCCTCGCACCGCCGAGATGCAGCCGCGCAGACCCGCCGTCGACGCCTGGGGCCCCACTGAACCCGATGTCCAGGTCGCCCGCCCAGATGGCTCGGAGCGGCGCCTCGGCGAAGCGCCCGGTGACGGTCAGCCAGTCGCCGTCGACCTTCCCGTCATAGATCCTGATCTCCTTGACCCACGACGACGTGGCGTCACTGCTGAAGTAGAGGTTGAGGCGCATCTCGACGCCGTGTTCGATCCATTCGATCTCGAGCGTCCGGTAGGTCGCGTCGCCCGGATCGGACTGGACCGACACCTGTGCGCCGGCTGCGGTGAACCGCTGACCGTTGGCATCGATCCAGAAATCGGAAGCTTGCAGCTCGACGACCTTCGTGAGCCAATGGACGGGGCTCCCCTCGACGGCGGGCTTCGGGGCCGACCCACCCCCGAACAACGCGGTGCCGAGCGCGACCAGGAGCACGGCGGCGACCGCCACCAGCGCGATCCTGCGCCTGGCCGTCCGGTTGCCGCGGACCTCCGCGGCGATCGCCACGTTCGCTCGGACGGCGATCGGGACGGGGCCGAAGTCCAGCCCACGGAGCATCGCCGCGTCGCTGCGAAGGGAAGCCTCGAACGAGCTGCACGCGGGACACTGACGCAGGTGCTCCTCGAGCGCGTCCGCCTCGGACGCGTCGAGGTCGAAATCGAACGACGTCGCGAGGGATTCGCGGACGGCGGCGTGGTCGATCATGGCTCGACCCCGGTGCCGGCCAGCTGTTCGCGCAGCCGAAGCCGCGCACGACAGATGAGCGCCCGCGTCGCGAGATCGCTGCGGCCGAGGGACTCGGCGATCTCGTGGCCGCTGAACCCGTGGGCGGCGAGCATCAGCGCGGTCCGCGCATCCGGCGTGAGGATGGCGAGCGCGTCCAGGACCTCGCGACTCGATTCGTCGCGCAGGATCTCTTCGTCCGGCGGGGGTGCCGTCCGATGGTCCACCAATCGGCCGAGGAATCGGCCGACGACCGCTCGCCGGCGGCCGCCGTCGATCACGAGATTTGCGGCCACGCGAAACAGCCAGGCACGAGGCTGCTCGGGCACCCGACCTCGCCGCACGGCGTCGATCAACCTGACGAAGGACTCGCTGACGATGTCGTCCGCCGCCGCCGGATCGCGTTCAAGCGTGCGCACGAAGCTTGCGAGTTCGCGGTGATGGGCGTCATAGATCGCGAGGACGAACGGTGCGACGTCGGCCTGTCGGCGTCCGGTCGGGACGACGGCGACCGCGGCGGGGCGAACCCCCAGCGTGTTGCCACCAGGTGCGGGGTCGCTGTCGTCGTTCACGGTCATGGGACGGGTGGCCACCCGATCCGTTACACCGAGCCATCATTGGCCGACGGTCCCGGGATGTCCACCCCCGCGGGACGACGTCGCCGGGAAGGCGGCTAGACTCCGGTCATGACCGCGACCACGACCATCGCATCCGACATCTTCCGCAAGGTCATGGGTCACTTCGTGACGGGCGTGACGGTCGTGACCGCGTTCGATGGTGCCCAGCCGTTCGGGATCACGGTCAACGCCCTCAGCTCCGTGTCCCTGGAGCCGCCGCTGGTGATGGTCGCGCTGGATCGACGCCGGTTCCTGACCCCGATCGTCCGGGCGGCCGGCCGGTATGCCGTGTGCATCCTGTCCGAGGACCAGCAGGCGCTGTCCGACTGCTTCGCCGGGGCCGCGGTCGAACCCGGGCGCGACGCGTTCTGCGGCGCGGCCTGGCACGAGGGCGCGACGGGGCTCCCGCTCATCGACGGAGCGATCGCCACGCTCGAGTGCACCGTCGTCGAGACGTTCTCGGCGGGCGACCACGACCTGTTCATCGGGCGGGTCGATGCCCTCGCCAACGAGCACCATCACCCGATGCCATTGTTGTACTACCGCCGCCGCTACCTCCGTATCGAACGCGCCGCATCCTCCGAGGTCGAGGGCAAGCCGGAGCGGTAGCATCGTCCGATGACGACGGTCCGCGCCAACGGCCTGGAGATCGCCTACGAGGTGGTCGGAGCGGGCCCGCCGCTGGTGATGCTGCACGGGGCGACGACGTCTCCCCACATCACCTTTGAGGCCCAGATCCCGTCCCTCGCCGATGCGTTCCGGCTTTACCTGCCCGACGCCCGCGGGCACGGCGCGACCCGCTGGGACGCGGCCGACGGGTTCCGTGCCGAGTGGCTGGTTGACGATCTCGAGGGCTTCGTGGGCGCCTTGGGCCTCCGGACCTTCCACCTGATGGGTTTCTCGATGGGTGCGCTGACCGCGCTCGCATTCGCGACGCAGGCCCCGGAGCGCGTGCGGACGCTCGTCCTGATCGGGATGGTGCCCGCGCGCGAGCCGCGGGCGGCCGTCACGGCGCGCATGATGGATCCCGTCCGGATCGTGCGCGACGAGCCGACCTGGGCCGCGGACCTCGCTCGAAGGTTCGACGCGACGCAGGGGATCGGAGCGTGGCAGCGTCTCCTCAGGGCCATCGCCGAGGACGTCGCGACCCAGCCGCTGTTGTCGCCGGCCGAGCTGCGCGCCGTCACGCCACCGACCCTCGTTGCGTGCGGCGACCGGGACCCGTTCGTGCCGGTCGGTCAGGCGTGGGAGCTTGCCCGGCAGGTCCGCGACGGGCGCCTGTTCGTGGCCCCCGAAAGTGGTCACGATGTCCTCACGCGCCGACCCGCGCTCGTCCTCGAAGCCCTCCGTGACTTCTATCGTTCGACCAATGCCGTGGCCACGAAGCGAGCGGACGCCCAAGCCGATGCCCCAACGGAGGTTTCCGGATGACCACGCTACTCGTCGTCTTTCGGCGACCCGACGGCGGTCCCGACGCGCAGGCGACGTTCGAGCGCCGCTACGCGACCGAGCACCTGCCGCTGGTGGCCGCTACGCCCGGCCTGCGGGAGACCCGGGTCAGTCGTGTCGTCGAGGCGCTCGGGGGCGAGACGGACCTGATCCTCGTCACGGCGATGCGGTTCGACGACCGGGCGGCCATGGACGCCGGTCTTGGGTCGGATGCCATGCGGGCGGCGGGACGCAACCTGCGTGAGATCGCACCGGGGTTGTCGACCCTGCTCGTCCTCGAGGATCTGCCCGAAATGAACGCCGCCGCTTCCCCGTCCGTGGATACTGTCTGAACGACAGCCGAGGGAGCCAACGTGACCGACGCCGCACCGCGGACCGAGCCGACGAGCATGGCGAGCGATGACGGTCGCCCGACGCTCGTCCGCGTCTCGTTCCCGGCCCCGGCACCGGCCTCGGCGGCTCCCGCGACGTCGCTCCCGGGCGTCGCGCTCGTGACCCTGGATCGGCCCGAATCGCTCAACGCGCTGAGCTTCGACTTGCTCGACGAGCTCGCCACCGCGCTCGAGACGCTCGACGCCGACGCCGAGTGCCGAGCCATCGTCATCACGGGCGCCGGCGAGCGTGCCTTCGCCGCGGGGGCCGACATCCGTGAACTCGCGCCGCAGACGTCGGCGTCGCTCGCGGCCGGCGGGCGGTTCGACGCCTGGGACCGGCTGGCGGCCATCGGCCTGCCCCTCATCGCCGCGGTCCGGGGGTTCGCCCTGGGCGGCGGTTGCGAGCTCGCGATGACCTGCGACATGATCGTGGCGGCGGAGGATGCGCGATTCGGCCAGCCAGAGATCGCGCTCGGGGTGATGCCGGGTGCGGGCGGCACGCAGCGCCTCACTCGCGCGATCGGCAAGGCCCGGGCGATGGAGCTCATCCTGACCGGCCGGACGATGTCGACTCGCGAAGCCGATGCCCATGGCCTGGTGACGGCGGTCGTGCCGGCCGAGGCCACTGTCGACGCGGCCCTGGAGCTCGCGGCCCGGATCGCGACGATGCCACCGCTGGCGGTGCGAGCCGCCAAGGCAACGATCCTCGAGGCCGACCAACGGAATCTGCGCGATGGCCTCCAGCGCGAACGCGAGGCATTCTTCGGATTGTTCGACACCCAGGATCAGGCCGAGGGGATGGCCGCCTTCACCCAGAAGCGCCCGCCCGTCTGGTCGGGACGCTGACGGGACGCCTCACCAGCCACCGAGAAGGAGACGCGATGGAGCGGGACCAAGAGGGCGGCAGCGACGTCGGTCGCGACTACGGGCGCGACTCGGGCGATGAGCTCCCCGCCGTCATCCGCGACGCCCCGCCGGACTACCTCGGTGCGATCGATCAGATCCGCCCCGATCAGCGGCCATTCACCGCCGCCCGAATCCTCGACGTCCGCCGCGGACTCACCCGAGCACGACTGGGAGCGGGCGCAGACCCTCCTGTATCCGGCCTTCCGTCCGGTCGGCACGATGGGTCTCCACATCGATTCGATCGATCGCGACAGTCTCGCCGCCCACGCGACCCAGAGCCATGCGCAGCCGCTGCTCGACGAGGGGCCTGCCGGCCTGCCGGTCGTCTACACGATCAACGCGGGTTCGTTCGACATCGTGGTCAACGGCGACCATCTCCTGTCGTGGGGCGTCGAACCGGCCGAGGTCCAGGATGCGGCGATGCGCAACCTGTCGATCTGGTCGGCGTCGGCACCGTGGACCGACGAGGTCTCCGGCGATCGGCGGCTGATCAGCTCGGAGACCGGCCAGGGCTGGGACGCCGCCCGGATCATGCTGCCGGAGGTCGTCCAGCACCTCGTCACGGAACTCGGCTCGTACGGTCGGATCCTCGTCGGCGTGCCCGAGCGACACGTGCTGACGGCCGGGACGTTGCGGGCCGGCGACGACGACTTCGCGACGCTGTTCGCCGAATTCATCGTCGAGCATTCGGGCGGCGCGGACGAGCCGATCGACCGTCGCGTGTTCGAACTGGTCGACGGCCGGTTGGTCGAGTTCACGGGGGTCGAGTCGCCCGCCGGATGAGCCCCGTGCGCTACGAGGTCGCAGATGCGATCGCGACCATCACGCTCGACCGACCCGAGGCGCTCAACGCGCTGACGGTCCCGCTCAAGACCGAACTGCTGGCGGCGCTCCGGGGGGTCGCCCGGGATCGGTCCGTGCGCGCGGTCATCCTGACCGGCGCGGGCCGGGCGTTCTGCGTCGGCCAGGACCTCAAGGAGCGGCTCGAACCCGACGCGGCCCCGCTCGCCGTTGAGCTGCGCGAGCGCTACAACCCGATCATCCGGGCGATGCGCTCGCTCGATCAACCGATCGTGGGCGCGATCAACGGGGTCGCCGCCGGCGCCGGCGCGTCGCTCGCGTTCGCCTGCGACATCCGGCTGGCCGCCGAGGGCGCGACCTTCGTGCTCGCCTTCGGGCGGATCGGGCTGGTCCCCGACAGCGGCGCCACCTGGTTCCTGCCGCGGCTCGTCGGTCCGGCCAAGGCCGCCGAGCTGGCCCTCGTCGGCGAGACCCTGTCCGCCGCCGAAGCCGAGCGGTTCGGGCTGGTCGCGAGGATCGTCCCCCAGGAGACGTTGGCTGCCGAGGCCCGCACCATGGCGGGTCGACTGGCGGCGCTCGCGCCACGGGCCCTGGCCCTGACCAAGCACGCGCTCGAGCGCAGCTGGTCGGTCGATCTCGAAGCCGCGTTCGAGGACGAGGCGTACCGCCAGGGGATCGCCGGGGCGACCTCGGACCACGCTGAAGGCATCACCGCCTTCCTCGAGAAGCGTCCGGCCCGATTCCGCGGGGAGTGAGGCGGTCGCCCGGACCGGAAACGCCGCCCATGCGGTCCCCTTGACGACGGCCACCGTCGCCCCTAGGCTCTCGCCTAACGAGCGTTAGTTAGGAGACGGCTGGGACGCATGGTCGAAACGACGCGACGGCGCGAGATCGAGGACGCCGCGAGTTCGCTGTTCCACGAACGGGGCTACTCGGCGACGAGTGTCCGCGACATCGCCCGGGCGGTCGACATCCAGGGTGCGAGCCTGTACGCGCATGTCGCGTCGAAGCAGGAAGTCCTGTGGCTCATCATCGAGCGGACCGCCGCCCGATTCGAGGCCGCGGCCGACCTGGTCGAGGCCGCCGACCCTGGCGCCGTCGTGTTCGGGCCCGGGGTCCAGCTGATCTCGCTCGTCCGCGCGCACGTCGGCGTCGTCACCGACGACATCGAGCGGGCGAGCGTGTTCGTGCACGAATGGCGTTCGCTCGACCCCGACCGACGCGACGAGATGGCGGATCGGCGCGACGCGTACGAGGCGCGGTTCCGGGCCACCATCGCCCATGGCGTCGAGATCGGCGCGTTCGCCCCCGTCGACCCGGCGATGGCTTCGGCGTTCATCCTGACCGCGCTCAACGAGCTGGTGACCTGGTACCGACCCAACGGTCGGCTCGCGCCGCGTGCGATCGCCGACGTCTACGCCGACCTGTCGCTCCGATCGGTCCAGGCCCCCAACCGCCTGCCGCACCCGGGGCGCGGCTCCGGACGACCGTCATGACCGACCCGCTGGCGCTCGAGCCCATCCTCGGTCCGCTCGAGCGGAGCCGTCCGGGCTTCAACGACGCGCTGCCGCACGACGAGCGGTACGCGCTGTTCGAGGCGCATGTCGCGGCCGGTCGGAAGGTCGAGTCGACCGACTGGATGCCCGACGAGTATCGAACCGCCGTGCTTCGCTTCGTCGAGATGCACGCCAACAGCGAGCTCATGGGGGTCCTCCCGGAGCGGGAATGGCTGATGCGAGCCCCCACCCTCCGCCGCAAGCTGGCGCTGACGGCCAAGGTCCAGGACGAGGTCGGGCATGCCCAATTGCTCTATCGCGTCGCCGAGGACCTGGGCAAGTCGCGCGAGGCCATGTTCGACGACCTGCTCGCCGGAAAGACGAAGTTCCACAACGTCTTCCACTACCCGACGGTCGGCTGGGCGGATGTCGGGATGATCGCCTGGCTGGTCGATGCCGCCGCGATCGTCGCGCAGCAGGCGTTGCGCGATAGCAGCTATGCGCCGTACGCCCGGACGATGCGCAAGATCTGCTGGGAGGAATCCGTCCACATCATGCACGGGCGCGATGTCGTCGTGACCATGGTCACGGGGTCGCCCGCCCAGCGCGCCGCCATCCAGGACGCGCTCGATCGGTGGTGGGGCCCGCTGATGCAGATGCACGGCCCGCGCTCGCCGCGTGACAGGGACCGCGACCTCCATTGGCGGATCAAGGCCAAGACCTCGGAGGAGCTGCGCCAGGAGTTCCTGACGATCTACGTGCCCCGGATCCGCGAGATCGGGCTGGTCATCCCGGACCCGCTGCTGACATACGACGAGGCGGCCGGGGAGTGGCGCTACACGGAACCCGATTGGGAGGAGCTTCGGACCGTCGTGACCAACCACGGCCCGATGTCGGAGGCACGCCTCGAGTTCCGACGGCTGGCGCGGGAGGAGACCCGCTGGGTCCGCGACGCGATCCTGGCCGCACCGCGCGCAGCGGCCTAGGCGGGCGCCGCATGCCCACCGAAACGTCGCCGCTCGAGGCCTGGGAGGTCTTCCGCCAGGAGAAGGACGGCGACCCCATGCGTCACGGTGGCAGCGTCATGGCGCCCGATGCCGAACTCGCCACCCACTACGCCCGCGAGCTGTACGGCCGGCGGCAGGAGAGCGTCCGGCTCTGGATCGTGCGACGGGCCGACATCGTCGATCTCGACGATCCCGACCTCCTCCAGCCGCCGCTGGACCGCTCGTTCAAGAAGCCGGGTGGGTACGTGATGCGGGACAAGCTGGCCGCGGCTCGCGAGCAGTCCGGGCAGGCCAAGCCGAAGGCACGGTCCAAGTGACGACCGCGACCGCCCCCACCGCGACCGCCCTGGCCCAGTTGCTCCGATCCATGGCAGACGACGAATTCGTGATCGGGTTCTCCGACTCCGAGTGGACCGGCATCGCGCCGCTGCTCGAGGAGGACGTCGCGATGAGCTCGCTTGCGCAGGACGAGCTGGGGCATGCGGCCGCGCTCTACGGCCTCCTCGCCGACCTGACCGGGGCCCATCCGGATGCGCTCGCCTACGACCGCGAGCCCGCCGACTACCGGCACTGCCGGCTGCTCGATCACGGCCGGGGCGACTGGGCGATGACCATCGCTCGACGGTTCCTGTACGACACCGCCGACGGCGTTCGGCTCGAGGCGCTCGTGGACGCGTCGTGGGCGCCGCTGTCCGGGCTCGTCGCCAAGATCGTCCGCGAGGAGCGGTACCACCGCATGCACGCCGGAGCTTGGCTCGACCGGCTGGCCCGGAGCCACGGCGAGGCGCGCGATCGGTTGGTCGCGGCACTGGCCGAGCTCGGCTCGGATGCCGGTACGGTGTTCACGCCGCTGGCCGGAGAGCCCCACCTGCTCGAGGACGGGATCCTGGCCGCGCCGATGACCGAGCTCGAGGCCTGCTGGCGCGCATCGATCGCGCCGACCTTCGCGACCCTCGACCTCCCCATGCCGCCGCCGACCGACCGACCCGAGCGCGGGCGGCTCGACCACGGCGAGGCGTTCCGGTGGCTGTGGGGCGAGTTCACGGCCGTCCGGCATGCCGATCCGGGAGCGACCTGGTGAGCGAGGCCGGGGTCCAGATCGGGGTGGCGCGCGCCCGAAGCGGCGCGGTCACGGGGCGAGCGCCATCGTCCGCCCGACCACCCGTCGACGAGGTCGCCGTCCGCGCGGCGCTCGCGGAGGTCATGGATCCGGAACTCCCGATGCTGTCGGTCGCGGACCTCGGGATCGTCCACAAGGTCACCGTCGCGGCTGGTGACGGGCCGATCGCCGTCGAGATCCTGCCGACGTTCGTGGGCTGCCCCGCGCTCGAGCTGATCAAGACGTCGATCGCGACGCGCTTGGCCGCGTTCGGGCGACCGGTCGTGGTCACGGCCACGTTCGAGGTCCCGTGGACGTCCGATCGCATCAGCCCGGCCGGGCGACAGGCCCTGCTCGAAGCCGGCATCGCGCCACCCGATGAAGCCGCTCCGGCCCACCTGATCGACCTTGGACCGCCTGTCCCGTGCCCACACTGCGGGTCTCGGCGGACCATTCTCGAGAACGCGTTCGGCCCGACCCAGTGCAGGACCATCCGCTACTGCGCGGACTGCCACCAGCCATTCGAATCGATCAAGACGGTCTAGGGTGACCCGGTCGGTCGGTGCCGCGGACGTGGTCGGCGCCATCGACATCGTCGGCGTCGTCGGGATCGGGACGATGGGCGCCGGGATCGCGCAACTGGCGCTCGAGGCCGGCCACCAGGTGGTCATCCACGATGTCGACGCCGCCGCGAACGAACGGGGGCGAGCGCGCATCTCGGCCGGGCTGGAGCGGCGCGCGACCCGCCTGGATCTCGATCCCGATTCGGCCGAGGCGTGGATCGACGGCCGGGTGGCGAGGCTGCGCCAGGTCGGGACGCTGGCCGCGCTCGCCGGCGCCGGTCCGGACCTGATCGTGGAGGCCGCGCTCGAGGACCTCGAGGCCAAACGGGCCATCTTCGGCGCCCTGGACGCCATCGTCCCGCCGGACACCATCCTGGCCACCAACACGAGCGCGATCTCGGTGGCGGCGATCGCGGAGGCGACGTCTCGACCGGGCCGTGTCGTCGGGCTCCATTTCTTCAATCCCGCACCGGTCATGCCGCTCGTCGAGGTCGTGGTCGCCCCCGCCACCGATGCGCCCGTGGCCGACGTGGTCAGCGTCCTCATGGCGGCATGGGGCAAGGTCCCCGTTCGCTGCACCGACACGCCGGGGTTCATCGTCAACCGGGTGAACCGGCCGTTCACACTGGAAGCCCTGGCGATGCTCGAGGCGGGGCAGGACACGATCGTCGGCATCGACGAGGCCATCCGAGGTGCCGGCTATCCGCTTGGCCCGTTCGAGCTGATGGACCTGACCGGGATCGACATCAGCCTCGCCGCCGCGCTTGGGATCTTCGAGCGGTCCAGGGCGGCCGGCGACGACCTCGCCGAGCGGTTCCGGCCGTCGCCGATCCAGGAGCGCCTGGTCGCCGCCGGGCAGCTGGGCCGCAAGAGCGGCGCCGGGTTCTATGCCTATGGTCCGGATGGGCGAGCGGTCGGCCCGGCGTCGGCGTTCGTTGGCACGGCCCCTCGCGGGGAAGCCGAAGTCGCCGAGATCGTCGAGCGGATCACGCTCGCGATCGTCAACGAGGCGTACCGGGCCGTCGGCGCGGGGGTGGCCTCGGCGTCGGACATCGACCTCGCCATGCGTCTCGGCGCCGCGCATCCCATGGGCCCGTTCGAGCGGGCGGGCACGCTCGGCGATCGGACGGGCGTGTTGGCGGGGCTACGTCGCCACGCTGCGGATGGGCCTCGAATTCGTCGCTGCTGCCGGGCTCGAGGCGGCCGGATGAGATCCGGCCAGCGATCTCGCACGGTCACATACCCTTCGTGCGTATGAGCGATAGCCCACCGTCTGGGATAGACCCGACCGAGGAAGGCAACCGTTTCGACGAACGTTATTGGAAGAGATTCGGGGCGCACGCGCGTAAGCGGGCGAGCATGCTGGGCGCGCTCATCCTTTGCCCGTGGGGGATCTTCATCCTCGCAATGAAGATCTTCGAACCGATGGACTATTCCGCTGGCGACATTCGCAACAGCATGGTCTACCGACTCTCCGTATACGGTCTGCTGATCATCCTGCTCCTGGCAGCCATGGTGTACTCGATCAGATGGCTCCTGGCCGATAACCACCGCCCATAGCCACTGGTCGCCGTCCGCGGCGCCTGTATCCCAGCCGGAACGTTGTCGATGTCACGAGCGGACCGCCCCGGCATGCGTCATTCGTTCGAGAGTCGCGGCCACCCTTACGATATGCCGATGACCCGTGACAGCAGCCGTCCCGTCCGTGAGGCCTGGATCGTGGAGGCCGTCCGCACCCCGATCGGGCGCTACGGCGGCGCGCTCGCCAGCGTTCGCCCGGACGACCTCGCCGCGGCGGTCCTGCGGGCGGTCGTGGATCGGGCCGGCATCGACCCGGGTCTCGTCGAGGACGTCATCCTGGGCTGCGCGAACCAGGCCGGCGAGGACAACCGCGATGTCGCGCGGATGGCGCTGCTCCTCGCCGACTTTCCGGTCGAGGTCGGCGGGCTGACGGTCAATCGGTTGTGCGGGTCGGGGCTCCAGGCGATCAACTCGGCCGCGCACGCGATCGCCGTCGGCGATGGCGACGTGTTCATCGGGGGCGGCGTCGAGTCGATGACCCGCGCCCCGTACGTCCAACTGAAGGCCGAGTCGCCGTACGACCGCGGGCCGCGCGAATGGCCGATACCACGCTTGGCTGGCGGTTCGTCAACCCTCGCATGGCCGAGCGCCACTACCCGTACTCGATGGGCGAGACCGCCGAGAACGTCGCCGAGCGCTCGGGGTCCGCCGAGAGCGGCAGGATCGCGTTCGCGCTCGAGAGCCAGCGACGGCGGTCGCGGCGCATCGACGACGGCCGGTTCGCCGAGCAGATCGTCCCGATCGACGATCCCGCCCGCAAGGGCGACGCCGTCGTCGTCGATCGGGACGAGCACCCGCGGGCCGACTCGACGCTCGAGGCGCTCGCGAAGCTCAAGCCGGCCTTCCGACCCGAGGGCGGCACGGTCACGGCCGGCAACAGCTCGGGCATCAACGACGGCGCGTCCGCGGTCCTTCTGGTCGGAGGCCGGATCGCGCCAGGGCGCTCGGCCTCCAGCCGCTGGCCCGCGTCGTCGCGACCGCGGTCGCCGGCGTCGATCCCGGCGGTCATGGGCGTCGGGCCCGTGCCCGCGAGCCGGAAGGCCCTCGAGCGGGCCGGGATGACGCGTCGGTGACCTCGACCTCATCGAGTTGAACGAGGCGTTCGCCTCGCAGTCACTCGTCTGCATGGACGAGCTCGGGCTCGATCCGGCGCAAGGTCAACGTCAACGGCGGCGCGATCGCCCTCGGTCATCCACTCGGGATGAGCGGCGGCCGACTGATCACGATGCTGATCCACGAGTTGCGCCGGATCCGGCGGCCGCTACGGCCTCGCGACGATGTGCATCGGGGTGGGGCAGGGGATCGCGACCGTCGTGGAGCGCCTGGACGGCTGACGGGCCGCGGTCCTAGGCTCGGCCGACGATGTCGTCGAGGGTCGTGGCCGCCAACGCCGACAGCATCGCCTCCTGCGCCTCGAAGAAGACCTGGTGGACATCGCACGTCCCTTCCAGACCGCACGCCGTCGAACTGAGCACGCAGGTCCGTCGGCGGCCGTCGCCCTCGACCGCCTCGATGACCTCGAGCAGTGAGACGCTGCCGCCGCGACCGGCGAGTTCATAGCCGCCCGTGCGTCCCGCTACCGACCTGACCAGGCCGGCCCGTCGGAGGTCGGTCATGATCCGCGGCAGGATCTGCGCCGGGATCCGCTCAACCGTCGCGATCCTGCGGACGCTGAGCCGATCGCCGGTCCGGGCGAGGGCGAGGCTCGCGCGGATCGCATAATCCGCGCGTCTCGTCAGTTCAAGGCGCAACGGAGCGCACCCTGATCCCGGACCCGATCAGTTCTTCGGGTCCCCGTCACCGGCCACGAGGATGCCGACGGCGCCACGCCCGACGAAGTTGAACGCATGCGTCACCATCGGGTACATCCCGTCCTCTTGAGGGCTGAATTCGATGATAGCCGCCTGTGCCGGCGCGAGATCGACGGCCTGGCTGCCCCAGCCACCCGCATTGCCCCGGACGAGCTGGACGCCTTCCTTCGTGACCGTGTCGAAGATCGTCCCGACGATGTGGAACGAGCTGTCGATGTTGGGGCCGACGTCGAGGACGAACACTCGCACTCGACCCTTGGTCGGCACCGCGATCGGGTTGTCCTTGTACTGGTTGGCCACGCCGTTGAAGACGACGAAGTCCGGCGAGGGTGCGCCGGCGCTTGCCTTCGTGTAGTCGACCGGCTCCTTCTGCGCGCCGAGGTACCACTCGCTCTGGACGATGGCGAGCTCCTTGTCGACATGCGGGAGGCCGCCCTTCGGCTCGACGATGACCATGCCGAACATCCCGTTGGCGATGTGGTGGAGGGCAGGGGCCGTCCCGCAGTGGTACATCCAGACACCGGCGTAGTCGGCGGTGAAGGTGTAGATGAACGTGCCGCCGGGCTTGATCTCGACCATCTGGTCGTTCATCGCCGTCTGGCTCGCGTGGAAGTCGATCGAATGACTCATCGAGCCGGTATTCGTCAGGTGGACCCGGACCGTGTCGCCCAGGTGGACCCGGATCGTGGGTCCCGGGACCTGCCCACCGAACGTCCAGACATGGACCACGAAGCCCTCCGCGACCGTCATGTCCTTCTCGACGATCGGCAGGTCGATGTCATGGACCGTCCCGGACAGCACGGCCGGAGCGATCGGCGTCGAAGAGCGTGTACTTCGGGGCATTCGGGTCGGCCTGCGGCGTGCCGGCGGCCGGGGCAGGGGCCGCAGAACTTGCGGGCGCCATCGACATGCCCGGCATGGCGTTGCTATCGCCCACCGCGATCGATCCCTTCATGCCCGCATCGGCGTGACCCGGGATCGAGCACAGGAAGGTGAGCCCGCCAGCGGGCACATCGACCTCACCGGTCGCCGTCTTGCCACCCTCGGCGCTGATCTTCGTGCCGTTCGCGAAGGTCAGGTCGTGGAGCGTGCTGCCATCGTTGACGAACTTGACCGAGACGACGCCGGCCGTCGGAACGGTCAGTGTCGACGGCTTGAACCCGAGATCGAAGGCGTGGATCTCGAGCGTACCCGCGGTCGCCACCTGCCCGGCGGGCGCCGTGGTCGGCGCCGTGCCTGCCGTCGAGGGTCGTGCGGCTGCCGGTGGGGCGGAAGCGGGTGTCGGGAACGACAACGTCGGCGCCGCGTCAGCGGCACAACCGATGAGCGCGGCCGCGACCGCGACCGTGAGGAACAGGCGGACGATGGCAGCGCGCATGGCTCGGGCTCCGGGTAGCGGTATCTCGGACTGAATTGGTCCTATAATCCACTTCCGTGCCACCTGCGGGATGTGCCGAACGGCCCGTCGTCCTGAGTCTCACGGCCCCCAAGTCCCGCATGGAGCGACGACGCGTTCGACCCCGACCAATGACCCAGACAGCATCGAACGGGAGTTTCGGCGCGGGTGCTTGTCGAAACCCGTCCCCGTGCGTACGATGTGGGCGTACCGGGGGCCCGGCGCACACAGGAACCCAGCAACAAGCTCCGGAGGATCCAGCCCGATGATCGAACAGCAGCCGACGACCGTGGTCCAGACACCCGTGGTCCCCGCGACCGTGGTGACCCTGACCGACGCCGCGGTGAGCAAGCTCAGCGAGCTGACCAAGGAAGAGACCAACCCGGCGATCGGGCTGCGCGTCTACGTCTACTCCGGCGGCTGCTCCGGGTTCCGCTACGGGATGATGCTCGAGGATGCCCCGACACCCGAGGACCAGGTCCTGGATGTGAGCGGGATCAAGGTCTACGTCGACGGCCAGAGCGTCAGCCTCCTCCAGGGCTCGCAGATCGACTACGTCGACACGCTGATGGGCGCGGGCTTCACGGTGAACAACCCGAACGCGGTCGCGGCCTGCGGCTGCGGCTCCAGCTTCCGCACCGCGGACGACGGTGGCGCACCCAAGGGTTGCTCCCACTGACCTGACCGCCCGGCTGGAAGCCGGATGGAGCGCACCCGGATCCTGAAGCCGCCGGGCGACCGGCGGCTTCGTCATGTCGGGGCTGACCATCGGAGCACGCGACGGGTACCGCCGGGCTAGACTCGCGGCGACGGCCACGGGCCATCCTGTCTCCACTCGTACGGCGGATCGAAGGTCGATGCAGATCCCGCTCTTCCCGCTGCACACGGTCCTGTGCCCCGGCATCGTCCTGCCGCTGCACATCTTCGAGGACCGCTATCGGGCGCTGACCCGGCATTGCCTCGAGACAGGCGCGCCGTTCGGCGTCGTCCTCATCCGAGACGGGCGCGAGGTGGGCGCCGGTGGCTCGCTCGCCCTGGCCGGGGTCGGCGCGCTGGTCGAGATCCGTGAGGCGGGCCGCTACCCGGACGGGCGCTACGACCTGCTGGCCGCCGCGACCGGTCGGTTCGTGATCGATGCGGTCGATCCCGCGCGCGAGCCGTATCTCGTCGCTGATGTCACGCCGCTCGAGGACGAGGTCGGTGACGAGGCCCGGGCCGAGCGACTGGCCGCGTCCGCGATCCGCCGGTTCGTCCGCTATCTCGGGCTGATCCGCGCTCGCGAGGGCGAGACCAGCGAGGTCCTCGACATCCGCGTCGAGCTCGACAGCCCGCCGTCGAGCGACGCGTCCGCCATCGTCATCGCCGACGACCGCGAGGCCGACGACTCGACGAGCGATGAGGCCGCCTCCGATGACGACACGGAGGACGCCGGGGTCGCGGCCGCCTCCTCGGGTCCCGAGCCAGATCGTCGTCAGGACCTGGTCATCCCCGACGACCCGACCGTCTTGTCGTACCTGCTGTCGGGCATCGTCCAGATCGAGATGCCCCGTCGGCAGTCGTTGCTCGAGGCCGCCACCACGGCTGAGCGGCTGGAGGCCCTGGTCCGCCTCCTCGACCGCGAGATCCTGCTCCTGGGCGGACGGCTGCGCCTGTTCGCGCCCGATCCACGGCTCTCGGGCGGGACCCGCCGAAGCTAGCCGGCCGCGGGCCTACTCGCTGAAGCGCTCTTCCTTCCAGGGGTCGGCGTCATTGTTGTAGCCGTAGCGCTCCCAGAAGCCGAGCTGGTCGTGGTCGAGGAACTCGAGGCCGCGGACCCATTTGCTGCTCTTCCAGAAGTAGCGCTTCGGGACGAGGAGGCGGAGCGGATAGCCGTGTTCGAGCTCCAGGGGCTGGCCGTCGAATGTGTCGGCGAGCAGGACGTCGTCGTCATCGAGGATCGACAGCGGCAGGTTGGCGGTATAGCCCTGTTCGGCATGCGACACGACGTGCGTGGCCGTCGGCCGCACCCCCGCCGACTCGAGGATCGTCTGGATCGGCACGCCCTCCCAGGTCGTGTCGAACTTCGACCATCGGGTGACGCAATGGATGTCCGTGCGGACCGTCTTGCGCGGCAGGTCCTTGAACTGCGTCCAGGTCAGGGTGAATGGCGAATTGACCTCGCCCCAGACCTTGAAGTCCCAGGTCGCGAGGTCCGTGTGCGGCACCGACCCGTAGTGGAGGACCGGGAACTTGTCGGTCTTGTACTGACCGGGCGGGATGCGCTCGGCGACGGCTGCATCGACCTGACGATCACCGAAGAGACGTTCGAACATCGTGGACCTCGCGTGGTGGAGCCCCCATCGTCCCACATCAGGACGTCCGGCCGGTACCTTTGAACCCTAGGCGGAGCGGTGCACTGGGGTACGCTTCGTATGTGGATTCGCCTACCGGACCCGTCCGGATGACCCCAGACCGACGGGACCCCATCAGCCCACGCCTGGTGATCGTCATGCCAGCGTATAACGCTGCCCGGACACTGGAGCGGACGTACGCCGACATCCCGCACGAGCTCGTGCACCGGATCATCCTGGTCGACGACGTGTCGCGCGACGAGACGGTCGAGATCGCCAAACAGCTCGGCCTCGACGTCATCATCCACAGTCAGAACCGCGGCTACGGCGGGAACCAGAAGACCTGCTACGACGCGGCGCTCGAGGCCGGCGCTGACATCGTCGTCATGCTCCACCCCGACTACCAGTACGACGCTACCCGGATCCCGGCGCTCATCGCCCCGATCGCGGATGGCTCGCACGACCTGATGCTCGGCAGCCGCTTCCTCGGCGACCCGCTCGCGGGCGGCATGCCCCGCTGGAAGTACGTCAGCAACCGGTTCCTGACGGGTGTCGAGAACAAGGCGTTCGGCCTGCACCTGTCCGAGTACCACACCGGCCTGCGCGCCTACAGCCGGCGCCTGCTCGAGACGATCCCGTACACGCTCAACAGCGACGACTTCGTGTTCGACCAGGAGCTGATCGCCCAGGTCGTGGCCGCCGGGATGTCGCGACGGGTCGGCGAGATCGCGGTCCCGACCCGGTACTTCGACGAGGCGTCGTCGGTGGGCTTTCGGCGCAGCGTCGTGTACGGCCTGTCGACCCTCCGGGTCGTGGCCCGTTTCGTCCTCCACCGGTTGCGCGTGCGGCGTTCGCCCAAGCTGGCGACGCGCGACCGCGCGGACTGATCGGGCATGAAACGGATGGGTCGCAACACGTTCCTGCGCGCGACGTTCGGGATCACGGTGAGCGTCGTCTCGATCTGGATCCTCATCCATTCGGTCGACATCGGGCAGGCCTTCGACGTGCTGCGCACGGCGTCGCCCGCGTGGATCGCGGTCATGCTCGTGACCGCGACCGTCGACGTCGCCTGCCGGGCCGCTCGGTGGCGGGTCCTCCTGGCCCCGATCGCGGCGCTGCGGTATCGCCGTGTGCTGGCCTACACGTATCTCGGCTACCTCGCCAACAACATCCTGCCCGCCCGTCTCGGGGAGCTGTACCGCAGCCACGCACTGGGGGAGGGCGAGGACATCAGCCGGACCACGGTGCTCGGCACGGTCGTCGTCGAGCGTGTCGTCGACACGGTCATGGTCGTGGCCATCGCCTCGCTATCCGTCGTGGTCCTGAGCGCCCGGGGCGTGATGAGCAGTGCGGTGCTGTTGGGCGTGGCGTTCGTGGCGCTCCTCGTCATCGCCCTCGGCCTGGGCATCGCCGCCCACCGCCTGCCGGGGGCCGAGCGGGTCGGCGCCATCATCGCCCGTCGCCCACGGCTCCTGGAATTGGCGCGTCGCCTTCGCGAAGGGCTGGCGGTGGCCGGACGCCCACGGACGCTGACCGGCGCCCTGGTCTTCAGCGCCCTTGCCTGGACCGCCTCGATCGGGACGTTCCTGGCGGCCGGCCAGGCGGTCGGCGTCCAGCTCACGCTCGCGCAGGCCGCGTTGCTGACCAGCGGCGTGGCGTTGGTCACGATCGTGCCGTCCGGTCCCGGATATCTCGGTACGTTCGAGCTGACCGCCGTGGGCATCGCCGCGGGGTTCGGCATCCCGCGCGACTCGGCCTTCGCCATGGGTCTCCTCGTCCATCTCGTGATCCTCGCCACGACATCGATCGGTGGCGTCATCGCCGCCTGGCACCTGGGGATCGGTCGGACGCGCGTCGTCGCCGCAGCCGGGTCCGCCAGCACGGAACCCGCGAGCCCGGGATCCGCCGGCGCGGGATCGAGCGCCAAGGCCTGACGACCACGGCGACGACGTTCCCGCACGTCTTCGAGCCACTCACGCTGCGCCACCGGACGTTGCGC
Organism: uncultured Chloroflexia bacterium; assembly: GCA_963833705.1. GTDB lineage: Bacteria > Chloroflexota > Limnocylindria > Limnocylindrales > CSP1-4 > SPCO01. Next base: position 376,213 of record CAWHYQ010000003.1, read on the forward strand.
AGCCGGATCACCTTCGGCGCCCACACCGCCAACATGGCGGAGGGCGGCCTGCCGGGCGACCGGCACATCGGGTACTACCGCGAGCGCGCGCTGGGCGGCGCCGGCATGATCGTCGTGGAGCCGATGCCGGCCCACCGCACTGGTGTGCTCACCCGCGGCAACTTCCGACACGACGACGACGCCGTCATCCCGGCCTTCCGGCGTCTGACCGAGGCCTGCCGGGAGGCGAACCCCGACATCGTCATGCTCCAGCAGCTGTACCACGTCGGCCAGCACGGCGACGCGGATAACTCGTTTGCGCCGAACTGGTCGCCGTCGGGGCTGCCCTCCTACCACGACGCCGACGGCAGCCATGCGATGACCGGCGACGAGATCGAGGAGCTGATCGATGGCTTCGTCGCGGCGGCCGCGCGCGTGCAGGCCGGCGGCTTCGACGGCATCGAGCTGTTCGCCGCGTACCACGCCGTGGTCGACCAGTTCTGGACGCCATGGTCGAACCGTCGGACCGACGCGTGGGGCGGTTCGTTCGAGAGCCGGATGCGGTTCTCGAGCGAGATCCTGAGTCGGATCAGGGCACGCTGTGGGGAGGCGTTCATCGTCGGGCTGGCGGTCAGTTGCGATCCCGGCTCCGAGGCATCGCTGTCGATCGACGACCTGGCGACGGTCGTGGCCTGGCACGACGAACGGCGCCTGATGGACTACGTCACCTGCGGGACGGGGTCCTATTTCGACTTCGCCAGGATCATCCCGACGTCGCTTGAGGCACAGCGACTCGGCGTGCCGTTCGCGGCCGCGCTCAAACGGGTCGCGAAGCACGCAAGCGTCCAGGCCGAGAGCCACATCCGGACGCCCGAGGCGGCCGAGGAGGTCCTGGCGGCAGGCGACGCGGACATGGTCAGCATCGTCCGCGGCCAGATCGCCGATCCGCACCTCGTGGCGAAGGCGCGCGCGGGTCACGCCGACACCGTTCGCCCGTGCATCTCGTGCAACCAGCTGTGCTGGGGGCGGAGATCCCGCGACTACTGGATCTCGTGCCTGGTCAACCCGTCGGCCGGCCGCGAGTCCGCGTGGGGCGGCGACCGGTTCGAGGCGAGCGCGCGGCCCCGCTCCGTCCTGGTGGTCGGGGGTGGTCCGGCTGGCCTGGAAGCCGCGCGCGCCGCCGCGGAGCGAGGCCATCGCGTCACCCTGATGGAGCGTGCTCCGCAGCTCGGCGGGCAGTTCCGGCTGGCCGGTCTGCAGCCGTCGCGCGGGCAGATCCTCGACCTGCTCGCGTGGTACGCCCGCGGCCTGGCCTCGCTCGGCGTCGAGGTACGGCTCGGGCAGGAGGCGTCGGTCGAGGACGTCGTGAGGTTCGGAGCGGACGAGGTCATCGTGGCGACCGGATCGCGACCCGCCCGGGCCGGGTTCCAGCGATCCCTGCCGCTGGTCGACCGCCTGCCCGGGGTGGACGCCGGTGACGTCTTCGCCGCCCACGACGTGCTCGACGGGACCGCGACATTGGGCCGGCGCGTGGTCGTCCTCGACGACCTCGGCGATTGGCGCGGTCTCGGGACCGCGGTCCACCTGGCCGAGCGGGATCACCTCGTGACGATCGTCACAAGCGCCCCGATCGTCGCCGGCGGGCTGGCGCACAGCGCCGCCGACGGCCCGTTGCGAAAGCGGTTCGCGGTCGCGGGCGGTCAGTCCGTCACGAATGCCTCGGTCCTCGGCTGGAAGGACGGGATCGCCACGGTCCGCTCCACGCTGACCGGCGTCGGATCCACGATCGAGGCGGACGCCCTGGTCATCGCCGAGACCCCGGTCGCCGAGACCGGTCTCGCGGACGGTCTGCGGTCGCGCGGCCTGGCGTTCCGCACCATCGGCGACTGTGTCGCGCCCCGGCGGGCCAGCCTCGCCTTCCTCGAGGGGCGTGAGCTCGCCCTGCACCTCTGAAACTCGAGGCGCCTACCATGGGCGCGGCACGATGTCGCCTCGCGGCGCTCCTTGAGTCGAGGAGATCACATGGCGGTCCCGGACCTCGAACACCCGACGGTGCGGCGCGGTCGGGCCGCGCGCCAGACCGAGCGGCTGGCACGGACCATGGACACCCTGCCCTACCTGACCCGCAGGCTCGCCCCCGTCGAAGTCATCTCGACCGAGGGCCTCGAGCAGATCGAGGCCAACGCCGACACGCTCCTCGAGCAGGTCGGCATCGAGATCGTCAATTTCCCGGAGGCGACCGAGATCTTCCGGGGCGCCGGCGCGGACATCGACGGCCAGCGCGTCCGCTTCCCGCGCGGCATGTGCCGATCATTGGTCCAGGCGACCGCCCCACGGATCTTCATCCAGCGGGCCCGCAACGAGGCCCGCAGCGTCCAGATCGGCGACCCGTACATGGTGCTCGTCCCGACTTACGGCTCACCGTTCATCCACAACCTCGATGACGGACGGCGCTACGCCACGATCGAGGACTTCCGGAACTTCGTGAAGCTGACCTACACGAGCCGGACGCTCCACCACGGCGGCGGCACGCTGTGCGAGCCGGTCAACCTGCCGGTCAACAAGCGCCACTTCGAGATGGTCTACAGCCACATCCGGTACTCGGACCGGGCGTTCATGGGCTCGGTCACCCACCCGAGCCGGGCCCAGGATTTGGTCGACATGGCGCGCATCGTGTTCGGTGCGGAGACCATGGAGCGCGAGCACGTGATCATGGGGCTCGCCAACGCGAACTCGCCGATGTCGTGGGACTTCAACATGCTCGGATCGGCCAAGGTCTACGCCGAGAACAACCAGATCATGCTCATCACGCCGTTCATCCTCGGCGGGGCGATGGCCCCGGTCACGGTCGCGGCCCAGGCGACCCAGACGCTCGCGGAGGCACTGGCCGGGATGGCGTTCTGCCAGATCGTGCGGCCCGGGGCGCCGGTCATCTTCGGCTCGTTCGCGTCGTCGATGTCGATGCAGTCGGGCGCGCCGACCTTCGGGACCCCGGAGCCGCAGCTCGTCCTGTTCGTGCTCGCCGCCCTCTCGCGTCGACTCGGCGTCCCGTTCCGGAGCGGCGGCAACTTCACGGCCTCCAAGCTGCCCGACTATCAGGCCGCGTACGAGAGCGCCATCAGCTACATGGCCACCATGCAGGCTGGGGTCAACTTCAACCTCCACACGGCCGGCTGGCTGGAGGGCGGGCTCGCCATCGGCTACGAGAAGTTCATCCTCGACGAGGACCAGGCGTCGATGACCGCCGCGTACATCGGCGGCGTCGACGTCACCGACAACGGCTACGCGCTCGACGCCATGCTTGCCGGCGGCCCCGGCCAGCACTTCCTGGGCTCGCCCCACACGCTGGCCAACTTCGAGAACGCGTTCTGGCGCTCCGAACTCTCGAACAACGACAGCTTCGAGCAGTGGGAGATCGACGGCGGCCTCGATGCGGCCCAGCGAGCGAACCTCCGCTGGAAGAAGCGCCTGGCCGAGTACGAACGGCCGCCGCTCGACGATGCGATCCACGACGAACTGGTCGAGTGGATGGACCGGCGCAAGGCGAGCTTCCCCGACTCGGACGTCTAGGTCCTTCGCCATGGCGTCGGGCGACCCGCTGCTCCAACCATTCCAGTTGCGCCATCTGACGCTGCGCAACCGGATCTTCAGCCCGAGCCACGAACCCGCCTATGCGGAGGACGGCAAGCCCAAGCTTCGCTACCAGCTGTACCACGAGGAGAAGGCGAAGGGCGGGATCGCGCTGACGATGATCGGCGGCTCCACCAACGTCGCGCCCGACTCACCGCCCGTCTTCGGCCAGCTGTACGCCGGCGACGACGACATCATCCCGTGGTTCCAGCAGCTGGCCGACCGGGTGCACGGCCACGGCGCGGCGACCATGGTCCAGCTGACTCACCTCGGGCGGAGGACCGTGGCGGACGATGGCGACTGGCTGCCGACGATCTCGGCGTCATCGGTTCGCGAGCCGGCCCACCGGAGCTTCCCGAAGGAGATGGAGGAGAGCGACATCCGACGCGTGGTGCGGGCGTTCGGCGCGGCCGCCCGCCGCTGCAAGGAGGGCGGCCTCGACGGGCTTGAGCTGGAGGCCTACGGGCACCTGATCGACCAGTTTTGGTCGCCGCTCGTCAACGCGCGCTCGGACCGCTACGGCGGCTCGCTCGAGAACCGGATGCGCTTCGCCATCGAGGTGCTCGAAGCCGTCAGGCTGGAGGTCGGCGACGAGTTCATCGTCGGCATCCGGATGAGTGGCGCGGAGGACGTGCCGGGCGGCCTGACGGAGTCCGAATGCCTGGCGATCGCGACCGCGCTCGCCCGGACCGGGATGATCGACTTCGTCAATATCGTCAAGGGCTCCATCGCGACGGACGAAGCGCTGTCCCACGTCATCCCGGGTCTCGGGACGCCGCTGGGGCCGGGGCTCGAGCTCGCCGGACGGTTCCGCGAGCGCCTCGATCTGCCAGTCCTCCATGCGGCCCGGATCGCGGACGTCGCAACCGCCCGCTACGCCATCGCCGAAGGGCTGGTGGACATGATCGGGATGATGCGGGCCCACATGGCCGACCCGCATATCGTCCGCAAGCTCGAGGCAGGGGAGGCGGACCGGATCCGGCCGTGTGTCGGGGCGTCGTACTGCCTCAACCGCATCTACGTCGGTCTCGACGGCCTGTGCATCCACAACGTGGCGACCGGACGCGAGGAGACGATCCCGCAGCTCACGGTCCCAAGCGCCGGTCCGCGCCGCACGGTCGTGGTCGTGGGCGCCGGACCTGGCGGCCTGGAGGCCGCCCGCGTCGCGGCCGAGCGCGGCCACCGCGTCATCCTTCTCGAGGCGGCCTCGGATCCTGGCGGGCAAGTGCGCCTCGCGGCCCGTGCGACGCCGAGGCACGCCGATCTCATCGGCATCGTCGACTGGCTCGTGGCGGAGTGCCGGCGCGCAGGCGCGGAGCTGCGCTTCGACACGGTCGCTGACGTCGCCGAGGTCATCGCCCTCGAGCCGGACGTGATCCTCGTCGCGACCGGTGGGACCCCGCGGATGCCAGTCCTGACCGAGGGCATGGACCTCGTCGCGAGCGCGTGGGACGTGATCGGCGGGTCTGTGATTCCGTCACGCGGCGAAGTCCTGTTGTTCGACGACCATGGCGCGGAGGCCGCGCTGTCGTGCGCCGAGCGGATGGCTGCAACCGGTTCGTCGGTGGAGATCGTCACACCCGATCGCTACGTGGGGCTCGAAGTGACCGGCACCGACTACCCTGCCTACTTGGCAGCGTTCTACGCGGCGGACGTCCGGTTGACCCCCGATCATCGGGTGGTCGCCGTGCGCCGGACGGGGGACCGACGGCTCGAGGTCGACCTGCAGAGCGACTACACCTCAGCGACGACCCACCGCGTGGTGGACCAGGTCGTCATCGAATACGGGACGGTCCCGAACGACGGCCTCTATCTGGGCCTGCAGGGCAGATCGACGAACGGCGGCGAGGTCGATCTCGAGGCGTACCTAGGCGGTCGGCCCCAGCATCTCATCGTCAACCCGAACGGGCACTACCAGCTCTTCCGGATCGGCGACGCGGTCGCGAGCCGCAACATCCACGCCGCGATGTACGACGCGCGCCGCATCGCAATGACGTTGTAGGCGAAGTTGGTCTCCCGAATGCTCGACTCCAGTCGTTGGCTGGGTCGCCCGTTGACCACCGGTCGGCTTCCGCGATATCGGGCTGAATATTCCTACCAGTCTTATCTGTGGGGGTTCGAAGCCGATATCGCGACACCTGCGGATCGATCCACGCTCAGGCCGCACCTGTTCGAGCGTCGATGGACCGGCGTGAGGGGCGATATGGACCGGATACTCCCGTTCCTAAGACTGGTGGGAATATCGAGGATCGTTAGGCGCGCCGCCTGACGCCGACCCTCGTCGGTCAGCCGGTCAGCCGGTCAGCCGGTCAGCCGGTCAGCCGGTCAGCCGGTCAGCCGGTCAGCCGGTCAGCCGGTCAGCCGGTCAGCCGGTCAGCCGGTCAGCCGGTCAGCCGGTCCCCCTCCGGATCGACCTCGGCGAGCGCGGATCGTGGCGCTTCCGCAGCTTCGGCAGACGTCCGTTCGGCCGCGCCCGCGACCTCGGGCGCGCCCGGAACCGCGACCTCGGGCGCTGCCTCCAGCGTCGGCGCCACGGAGGTCAACGTGATCCCCGCCGCGGCGGCCTCGCGGGCCTGACGCTGCAAGCGACGCAGGTCCTCGAGCGGGATGTGGCAGCTCATCAGGTGACCCGGCTCGACCTCGACGAGGGGCGGTTCGGTCACCTCGCACAGGCCCGGGATCATCCGGTGGCAGCGGGTGTTGAAGACGCAGCCCGATGGGGGATTGGCCGGACTCGGGATCTCTCCCTCGAGCAGGATCCGTGCCCCGCCACCCCCGTCCAGGTTCGGAACGGCCGACAGGAGGGCCTCCGTGTACGGGTGGTTCGGCCCGCGGAAGACCGTCTCCGATTCGCCCACCTCCATGATCCGGCCGAGATAGAGCACGGCGATCCGATCGGCGAGGTAGCGGACGACTCCGAGATCGTGCGAGATCAGCAGGTAGCTCGTCTTGCTCTTGACCTGGAGCTCCGACAGCAGGTTGAGGATCGCTGCCTGGACCGACACGTCGAGGGCGCTCGTCGGTTCGTCGGCGACGACGATGCGCGGATCGCCCGCGAACGCGCGCGCGATCGCCACCCGCTGTTTCAACCCGCCGGACAACTGGCGCGGCTTCAGGTCGAGGTGCCGCTGGGTCAGCCGCAGGTCGGCGGCCAGCTTGTCGACGCGGTCGTTCACGGCCTTGCCCCTCAGGCCGGTCAGCTTGCTGACGGACCGGGCGAGGATGTGGCGAGCCGTCCAACCCCGGTTGAGGGCGGAGTCCGGGTTCTGGAAGACCATCTGGATCGACCGCTTGTCGGCCGTGGGCCGGTCGGATGACTGGGCGGCGAGCGCATGCTCGTCGAGCTCGAGGTCGCTCCCCGCGTCCGGACTCTCGACGCCGAGGATCGTCCTTGCCAGTGTGGACTTGCCGGAACCGGACTCTCCTACGAGGCCCAGCGTCTCGCCGTCGAACAGCTGGAGGTCCACCTTGACGAGGGCCGGCACGTCGTGGCCGCTCTGGTGGAAGGTCTTCGAGACATGGCCGACCGACAACGCAAGGTCGCCATGGACCGTGTCCTGGCCGACGACCGGTGGCGGCTCGACCAGCTCGTCGAGACGATCTCGGTGGTGGCAGCGCGTCCAGCGTCCGGGGCCGACCTCGACCACCGGCGGGACGACCGTCCGGCACAGGTCGTCGGCGAGCGGGCACCGATCGACGAAGACGCAGGTCGGCAGTTCCGTCCCGATCTGTGGCAGGTTGCCGGGGATCGTCGACAGGGCGCGCTCGGTCTTGCGGATCCCGCGGCGGGGGAGCGAGCGAAGCAGTCCGAGCGTATATGGATGCTCGGGGTGGTCGAAGACCGCGGCGGCATCGCCCTCCTCGACGATCTTGCCGGCGTACATGACCCCGACCCGGTCACACATCGTCCGGATGACACCCAGGTTGTGGGCGATGAGCAGGACCGCGGCGTTGGTCTCCGCCTGGAGCGAGCGCACCAGGTCCAGCACGCTCGCCTCGACCGTCGCGTCGAGGCCGGTCGTCGGTTCGTCGAGGATCAGGAGCTTCGGGTTCGAGGCGAGGGCGATCGCGATGACGATGCGCTGCTGCATCCCGCCGGAGAGCTGGTACGGATAGCGTTGGGCGACGGCTTCAGGGTCCGCGATCTGGACCCGGTGCAAGGCGCGCAGCGCGCTCGCCTGAGCCTCCCCCTGGCTCTGCCCGAGGATGGTGAACGCCTCGACGACCTGCGGTCCCACCTTCGTCGTCGGGTTGAGTGCGGCACCGGGGTCCTGGTAGACCATCGAGGCGTGATGGATGCGGAATTGTCGAAGGTCCTCGTCGCCCATCGACGTGACGTCGGCGCCGTCGACCAGGATCCGCCCGCCGGTGATCCGCCCGTTCCGGGGCAGGTAGCGGACGGCCGCATAGGCCGTCGTCGACTTCCCGCAACCCGACTCTCCGACGAGCCCGTACGACTCCCCGGGGCGGATCTCGAATGACACGCCGCGCAGGACCGGTCGGGGGATCCCGCGCACGACGTAGGCCAGCGACAGGTCCTCGATCCGGAGCGCCGCCTGGGCAGCCGGCGTGGCCGCACCGGCCCCGGCATCATCGCGGACGGGTTCGACGTCGACGGTCATTCGTTCAGCACCGACTGGAGCGAGTCGGCGATGAGGTTGACCGCCACGACCGTGCTCGCGATCGCGAGCGCCGGGAACAGCGTCGACCACCAGATCCCGCCGATCATGTTCGAGTACTCCTCGCTGACGCTGAGACCCCAGTCCGGAGACGGCGGCTGCAGGCCGACGCCAAGGAACGACAGCGTGGCGACCGTGAAGATCGCGTACCCGAAGCGGACCGTCATCTCGACCACGGTCGGGCCAAGGACGTTCGGGAAGATCTCGCGCGACAGGATGAACCAGCCGCTTTCGCCGCGGAGCTGGGCCGCGGTGACGTAATCGAGCTGGCGTTCTGACAGGACCGCCGACCGGACCGTTCTGGCGACGATCGGTGTGAACAGGATGCCCACCACGCAGATGACGACGATCGGTGACGTTCCCAATACGACGAGGGCGAGCAGGGCCACGAGGATGACCGGGAGGGCCAGGAACGCCTCGACGATGCGGCCGAGGACGTCGTCCACGGCCCCGCGGTAGAAGCCCATGATCAGGCCGAGCAGGGTCCCGGCGACCACGCCGAGCAGGGCGGCCAGCGGGGCGATGATGAGCACGTCGCGCGACCCGACCATCACCCGCGACAGGACGTCGCGACCGAGCCGGTCCGTCCCGAACAGGTGCTCCGCGCTTGGCGGGAGGTGCCCGACCGAGAAGCTGTTCAACGGGTCGTAGGGCGTGATCCGCGACCCGAGCAGGGCGCAGATGATCCAGCCGATGACGATGATGTTGCCGACGATGAAGGCGGGGCGACGAAGCAGCAGCCGGATCGTCTCGCGCCGGGCGACGGAGCGCTCCGATGGCTCGGTCGGACCGACCGGCGAGGGCGTGATCGTCTCGTGCGCCATCTGGATCGTCATCAGCGTTCCGAATCCAGTCGGATCCGCGGGTTCATCCAGGCGGTGATCAGGTCGGAGCCCAAGGTCGCCAGCATATAGACGATGCCGATGACGATGACGCCTGCCGTCAGCATCGGGAGGTCCTTGTGTTGCGCGGCGGAGAGCATCGTCGCGCCCATCCCGTTGTAGTTGAAGATCTTCTCGACCGCGATGATCCCGCCGAAGAGGTAGCCGATCTGGACCGCGATGACGGCGACCGTCGGGATGAGCGCGTTTCGGAGGACATGCCGCCGCATGGTCTGTCCGGTGGTCAGGCCCTTCATCGTCGCGGTCCGCGTGTAGTCCGACTGCAGGACATCGATCGTGCCCGCCCTCGTCATCCTGGCGATGTATCCGAAGTAGACGATGGCCATGGCCAGGTCGCGGGCATCAGGAGATAGCGGATCTGGGTCGGGATGTCGGCGTCGGGCGGCGGAGTCGCGAGCACCGGAAGCAGGTGCAGCTGGACGCCCGACGACGACCACGAGGATGGTCCCCGTGATGAACTCGGGGATCGGACGACGAGGTCACACCGGCGAGCACGATCGGCCCGGTCGACCTTGCTGTCACGGCGCCGACCGGCGTACAGCCCCGCGACGATGCTGATCGGGATGCTGATGAGGAGGGCGAGACCGGCGAGCTTCGCCGAGCGCCCGATCGCGCCGAGGATCTGGGGCAGGACCGCCTGCTGCGAGACGAACGAGTCGCCGAAGTCGAGCGTGACGATCCGGCGCAGCTGGTCCAGGTACTGGACGATGAGCGGGCGGTCCGTGCCGAGCCGCTGGTTGAGCGCGTCGACGCTCTCCTGCGGCGCGAACGGACCGAGGATCGTCCGGCCGACGTCGGACGGCAGGATGTTCGTGATGACGAACACGATCGTCGCGAGCAGCCAGAGGGTGATGAGGGACAGGAGCAGCCTGCGCGCGAAGTAGCGGCTCATGCCCTGCACCACGAGGATGGGTGCGATGGCGACGGCACGGGACGCGCCGCCGATGCCGGCGCCCCGTGCGGATGGCGGTCAGGCCTTCGATGCGGACGAGAGGAACATCTGCCCCAGGGCGGACGTGTAGACGTCCGTGAACGTCTTCGCGTTGCCCGAGAGGTAGTTGTAGAAGTACGGGATCGCCGGCCGGGACGTCCGTCGTTCATGACCTGTCTCGATCTTGGCGCAGGCCGCCTTCTGGGCGTCCACGCCGACGGCGCCCTGGAACTACTTGAACGCGGCGTCGAACGCGGACGACGAGTACTGCGACGAGTTCCAGACGCCCTTGGTCTTGAACGCCGAGTTCAGGAAGACGTCCGGGGTAGGGTCGGTGGCCGTAGTCGACGATGCCGAATTCCGCGGCACCCGAGCAGGGCGGATCGGCGGGCGCGTCCGGGCACCACTGGGCACCGTAGAACGCGCCGTTGTCCATGCCCGGCCGGCGTGATGACGATCCCCGCCGTCGGCGGCCTGGCTCTGGAGCAGGACCGCGAGGTCCGGGATCTCGTTGAGCTTGCCGTACTGGAGGGTCACGTTGAGGCCGGGCACACCGGCGATCGGACAGGAGTTGCTTCGCCTGGTCGATGTTCTGGGCCCGCTGCGGGACCGTGTCGCTGAAGTACGGGTAGAACGGCGCGATGACATGGTCGTTGGCCAGGACCGCCTTGCCCTTGAAGAGCGGTCTGGATGATCGCGTCGCGGTCCATCGTCAGCGCCAACGCCTGGCGGACGCGCTGGTCCTTGAAGCTGCCCTTGTCGCAGCGCATCCAGATCTGCCGGTGGTTGGTGGTCGGGGTCTCGACGACCGTGAAGTTCGTGTCGTTGAAGAGCGGCGCCCCGGTCAGGACGTCGAACTGGACGAGGGCGTCGATCTGGCCGCCCTGGTAGGCGGTGACCATGGCGCCGGTGTCGTCGAAGAACGTGAACTCCGTCGCGTCGAGCGGTGTCTGGCCGCCCCACCACTTGTCGTTGCGCTCGAACGAGGCGCCCGGATGCCACGTCGTACTTGACGAGCTTGAACGGGCCGGTGCCCGCGGGCAGCTGGTCGAGCGTCGTGCCCGTGGCGTAGTCCTTCGGGGTGATCAGCGACTGGGCGTTGAAGACCGAGACGAGGTACGGGAAGTTGCCGTTCGGGCTGACGAGGGTGAACGTGACGGTGTTCGCGTCCGTCGCGACCGCGGAGCCGGCTGTCGATGACGCCCTTGAGGCCGGAGTTGCCGGCCGTGACGAGGCGCTCCATCGTGGCCACGACGTCGTCCGCGCTGAACGGCTTGCCGTCGTGCCAGGTGACGCCCTGGCGGAGCTTGAACGTCCAGACGCTGTTGTCGCTGTTCGGCGTCCAGGACTCGGCGAGGCCCGGCGCGATGTCCGAGGCTTCCTTGTTGAGGGTCGCGAGGAACTCGAACGACTGGGCGGTCAGGCCGTAGCTCGAGAGGTCGACCATGTTGACCGGGTCGAGGGCGCCCTTCGGCCGCTGGGCGGCGACGCGGATCGTGCCGCCCGCGGCGGCCGGTGCCGATGCAGCCGCGCTGGCTGCAGCGCTAGCGGCGGCCGACTCCCCAGCCGACGAGGCGGCCGAAGCCGGCGCGCTGCTCGACGGCTGGTGCTGCACGCGGCGATCACCGCGCTGATCGAGCCCATCGAGAGGCCGACGATCGTCGCCCGCTTGATGAACTCACGCCGGCCGATCCGTCCGTTGACGTACGACTCGACGACATCGAGTTGGAGTGGACCCGCGGCTCGCCGTACCGGGTCCAGCTTGGGAAAGTCCATCGCACTGCTCCTCCAACGGGCAGCTGTCCGGGGCGACGAGACCCCCTGTTGGCGGCGCGATACCACGCGGGTCCGCCGGACCTGCCTCGTGGGACGTGGCTGCGAGGCGAAACGTACTTGCGCGGTCGGGCACTGTCAACGAACAGCCGACTGCGCGATACTCCGGGCGATGCGGATCAGTCGCATCGGCCGGACGCGGGTCGTCGTCCCGCTCGACCCGCCGTTCGAGGCCGCCTGGGACCCCGTCCCGCGGTCGTCCTTCCCGGTGACGATCGTCCGCGTCGAGACCGACGAGGGCGTCGTCGGGATCGGCTCGGGCGACACGATGGACGGGTTCGAGGCCTTCGAGCACCTGTTCATCGGCGAGGACCCGCTGGCCATCGCGCGGCACGTCCGGACCCTCGAGACCATCGACTTCCACGCCGGCCGGTACTGGCCGCTCGAGGTCGCCCTGTGGGACATCGCCGGCCAGGTCGCCGGGCTGCCGGTCGCGACGCTGTTCGGCGGCGCGATCGACGGCATCGCGGCGTATGCGTCGTGCGGCTCGCTGCTGCGCGCCCGAGGCCCGCGCCGAGTCGGCCCTCCGGCTGCGCGAGGAAGGCTTCCGGGCGATGAAGATCCGCGTCGATCCGCGGCGACCTCGAGGCTGGCATCGCGGCCGTCGCCGCGACGCGGGCCGCGGTCGGCGACTCGATGGCCATCATGGTCGACCTCAACCAGGGCTGGCGGATGGCCGGCGACACGTCGCCCCGCGCTCGATCCGGTCGCCGCCCGCGAGATCGCCGTGCGGCTGGCCGAGCTCGACGTCCTGTGGGTGGAGGAGCCGCTCGACGGTCGCGACCTGCGCGGGCTGGCGGGGCTGCGCGCCGTCGGCGCCCGGCACGCGGATCGCCGGCGGCGAGATGACCCGCACGTTCCACGAGTCGCTCGCGGCGATCGACGCCGACGCGTTCGACGTCTACCAGCCCGACGTCGTGCTCGCCGGCGGGATGTCCGGGTCCGGACGATCGCCGAGGTGGCGCTCGCCCGCGACCGCTGGTTCACGCCGCACACGTGGACGAACGGGATCGGCCTGCTCGCCAACCTGCACGTCGCGGCCGGGGTCGGTGGCGGCCCGTTCCTCGAGTTCCCGTACGACCCGCCCGGCTGGACCCCCGAACGGCGCGACTTCCTGCTCGCCGAGCCCGATCCGGCCCGGACCGGACGGGATCCTGCGCGTCCCGGCGACGCCCGGGCTCGGCGTCGCTCCTCGACGAGGCGGCGCTCCGCCGGTACGCGGCGTGACCGCCACGCACCCGCGGCCGACCGCCGCCGACTGGATCGCGCGCGCGGCGGCCGTCACGCCGCGGACCGAAGCGTTCATCGATGGCCGGTTCGTGCCCGGCGGCCTCCGGGCGGGTACGTTCGCCGACGTCACCGGCCGCGACGGATCGCGGATCGCCGACCGTCGCCGAGGGCGGCGCCGAGGACGTGGACCGAGCGGTCACCGCGGCCCGTCGCTCGTTCGACGACCGGCGCTGGTCCGACCAGCCGCCGGCGACCCGCAAGCGCGGTGCTGCTGCGCCTCGCCGAGCTCGTCCGCGACGAACCTCGAGGAGCTGGCGCTGCTCGAATCGCTCGACGTCGGCAAGCCGATCCGCGACACCGTGAACGTGGACGTGCCGAACTGCGCGAAGACGCTCCAGTGGTACGCCGAGACCATCGACAAGATCTATGGCGAGGTCGGTCCGACCGGTCCGGATGCGCTGTCGCTCGTCACCCGCGAGCCGATCGGTGTGGTCGGGGCCATCGTGCCCTGGAACTACCCATTGATCATCACGGCCTGGAAGCTCGGCGCCGGCGCTCGCGACCGGCAATTCGGTCGTGCTCAAGCCCGCAAGCCAGTCGCCGCTGAGCGCGCTCCGCCTCGCGGAGCTGGCCGCCGAGGCCGGCCTGCCGGACGGCGTCCTCAACGTCGTCCCGGGTCCGGGCGCCGTCATCGGCGACGCCCTCGCCCGCCATCCCGGCGTGGACAAGATCGCCTTCACCGGTTCGACGGAGGTCGGGAAGTCGCTCCTGCGCGCGATCGGCGAGTCGGACGTCAAGGCCATCTCGCTCGAACTCGGCGGCAAGAGCCCGCAGGTCGTCCTGGCCGACGTCGGCGACCTCGCGACGGCCGCGTCCACGATCGGCTGGGGCATCTTCTACAACAGCGGCCAGACCTGCAACGCCGGATCGCGGCTCATCGTCCACCGGTCCGTCCGTGACGAGCTCGTCGAGCGCGTCGCGACGCTCGGTGCGAAGCTCGCGCCCGGCGAGCCGCTCGACCCCGCGGACGCGGCTCGGGTCGATCGTCGACGGTCGGCAGCTCGCCAAGGTCCTCGGCTACGTCGGATCTCGGGCGGGCGGAGGGCGCACGCGTCGTCGCCGGCGGCGAGCGGGTCCGCGAGGAGACCGGTGGCTACTTCATCGGGCCGACCATCCTCGACGGCGTTGACAACTCGATGCGCGTCGCGCGCGAGGAGATCTTCGGGCCGGTCCTGACCGTCACCGAGTTCGACGACGAGGACGAGGCGATCGCCATCGCCAACGACACGCCCTACGGACTCGCGGCCGGGCCTCTGGACACGCGACGTCAACCGCGCCCATCGCGTCTCTCGCCGGTTGCGGGCCGGGGTCGTCTGGGTCAACACCTTCGACGCCGCCGATATCACCGTGCCGTTCGGTGGCTTCAAGCAGTCCGGTTTCGGCCGGGACAAGGGCCTCCACGCGCTCGAGGGCTACACGCAGCTCGAAGACGACCTGGCTCGACCTCACCGGGGACTGAGCACGACCGTCCGGGTCGGGCGGTCGCGCTCGAACCGGAGACGCCACGTCGGGCGTTCGGAGCCTGCCCGAAGGCGGCGGGCCCAGGTGGAGGCGACGGCCCGCGCCTCGTCCGGCCCGAGCCGGCAGGCCTCTACGAGGTGGAGGCCGTGGCGCCCGAACGCGCTCCGGGCGTGTTCGACGTCCGCCACCTCGAAGGCAGTCCCGGCGCCGGAGGCGGCATCCCGCTCGGTCAACGACAGGGTGATCTCGAGCGAACCGCCAGCCGCAACCAGTCGCGCGATGGCCGCCGTCATCCCGTCGTCGAGACCGACCGCACCACGCAGCAGCGAACCCCACGGGAACCGGACGGTGACTCGATCGGCGAAGCCGGCGAGACCGACCGGCAACGCCTCGGCGGCCGCGACCACGAAGAGCGCGTTGGGAAAACCGCCGCGATCGGCCCGACGCGATGCGCGCCTCGACGCGTCCGCCATGGCGTCGGACACGGCATCCACACCGACGACCAGCGCGGCGGGATCCGCGGCCGCGTCGGCCAGGACCGCACGACCGTCGCCGGTCCCCAGATCGACGATGACCCGACCGAAGGGTCGGGCGCGAGCGTGGAGTTAGCCGACGTCGATGTCGGTCAGTCGGCGGCCGGTCACGAGCTTCATCCCCGGACGGTCGCGCGCGACGTCGCCGATGTCAAGTCCCGGCCCGCGGACGACCCCGTTTCCCGGTACAGTCGTGGCCGTCGGGGGTGGCCGAGACGCGCCCCGTCGCACGACGATCGGATGGAGACCGCTTGACGGACAGCAGCGCGGGTGAGGCGACCGGCGAGCGACGCCGGCGAGGCGGCGGCCGGGAGGGCCACGCTCGCAGCGCGCTGCCTCAACAGCCGCCGTGGGCCCAGCCACGCATGCGCTACGGCCCGACCGAGGTCGTCTCCGCGGACGAACTGGAGTCCATCCATCTCGGGTCGCTGCGGGTCCTTTCCGAGATCGGGATGGACTTCCTCGACGCCGAGGCGCGCGAGATCCTGCGCGCTGCCGGCGCCCACACTGAGCCCGACTCGCAGCGGGTCCGGTTCGACCCAGACATGGTGGTCGAGACCATCAGGACCGCGCCGGCGACCTTCACGCTCCACGCGCGGAACCCGGCCCACGATCTTCAGATCGGCGGCGACTGGGTCGCGTTCGGCACGGTCGGCAGCCCGCCCAACGTGGCCGACCTCGACCGCGGCCGGCGGATCGGGAACCGGACGGACTACCAGAACCTCCTGCGGCTCGGGCAGTCGCTCAATGCCGTCCATTTCCTGGCCGGCTACCCGGTCGAACCGGTCGACATCCATCACGGCGTCCGCTACCTGCACGCCACGTTCGATGCGCTGACGCTCATGGACAAGCCGATCCACGCGTACAGCCTGGGTCGCCAGCGCAACATCGACACCCTCGAGATGGCCCGGATCGCCCGCGGCATCGATGCCGCCCAGCTCGAGACGGAGCCGTCGATCTTCACCGTCGTGAACTCGAGCTCGCCGCTCCGGCTCGATGCGCCGATGCTCCAGGGCATGATCGAGTTCGCCTCGCACAACCAGATCGTCTGCATCACCCCGTTCACGCTGGCCGGGGCGATGGCCCCGGTGACGCTGGCGGGCGCCCTGGCCGAACAGAACGCCGAGGCGCTCGCCGGGATGGTCCTGACCCAGGCGGTTCGGGCCGGGTCGCCCGTCATCTACGGCGGGTTCACGTCCAACGTCGACATGCAGTCGGGGGCCCCCGCGTTCGGCACCCCGGAGTACATGCGGACCGCGATGATCGGCGGTCAGCTGGCCCGTCGATATGGCGTGCCGTATCGGTCGTCCAACGTGTCCGCGGCCAACGCGCTCGACGCGCAGGCGGCCTACGAGTCGGTCTTCTCGCTGTGGGGCGCGATCATGGGTGGGGTCAACCTGCTGATGCACGGCGCCGGCTGGATGGAGGGCGGTCTCCACGCCAGTTACGAGAAGATGATCCTCGACGCCGAGCTGCTCGGCATGGTCGCGGCCTTCCTGGACCCGGTCGTCGTCGACGAGGACAGCCTGGCCTTCTCCGCGATGCAGGAGGTCGGCCCGGGCGGGCATTTCTTCGGTGCCGAGCACACCCAGTCGCGCTACCGGACGGCCTTCCATAAGCCGATGCTGAGCGACTGGCGCAACTATGAGACATGGGAGGAGGCCGGGTCGCCCGAGGTCCCGGCCAAGGCCAACCGGATCTGGAAGGAACTGCTCGCGGCGTACGAGCCGCCGCCCATGGACCCCGCCATCGCCGAGGAGCTGGAGGCGTTCGTCGCCCGGCGCGTGGCCGAGGGCGGCGTCCCGACCGACTACTGAACCCGGCGCGGCGAAGGGGATCTGCATGAAGTCATCGGCTCAGGTGGTCGTCATCGGCGGGGGCGTGGTCGGCGCGAGCGTGCTCTACCACCTGACGAAGGCCGGCTGGACCGACGTGATGCTGCTCGAGCGACGCGAGCTGACCGCGGGGTCGACCTGGCATGCCGCCGGCGGGATGCACACGCTCAACGGCGACCCGAACGTGTCCAAGCTCCAGCAGTACACGATCCAGCTGTACCAGGAGATCGAGCGGATCTCCGGCCAGGATTGCTCCATCCACCTGCCGGGCGGGCTGATGCTGGCCGACACCGAGGTCCGCATGGACTTCCTGCGCATGGCCGTGGCCCGCGGTCGCTACCTCGGGATGGACCTGGAGCTGATCTCGGCCAACGAGGCTCGCGACCTTTTCCCGTTGCTCGACCCGCAGTACTTCGTGGGGGCGCTGTACGACCCGGTCGAGGGCCACGTCGACCCGACCGGGGTCACGCGCGCATACGTCAAGTGCGCGCAGCTCGCGGGCGCGGAGGTCCATCAGCACACGCCGGTCGTCGGACTGGCGCAGCGCCCGGACGGCACCTGGGACGTTCGCATCGAGAGCGGCGACGTCATCCACGCCGAGCATGTCGTCAACGCCGGCGGACTATGGGCGCGTGAGGTCGGCCGGATGGTCGGCATCGAGCTGCCGGTCCTCGCCATGGAGCACATCTACCTCCTCACCGAGAACATGCCCGAGGTCGCGGCCCATGTCGCGAAGACCGGGCATGAGATGCCGATGGCGCTCGACTTCGGGGGCGAGATCTACATCCGCCAGGAGGGTGGCGCGATGCTCCTCGGCACCTACGAGCAGGCGTGCGTGCCGTGGTCGCCGCGCGAGACGCCGTGGGACTTCGGGTCGCAACTGCTCAAGCCGGACCTGGATCGGATCACGCCCGAACTCGCGGTCGCCTTCCGTCACTACCCGGCGATGGGCACGATCGGCATCAAGCGCGTCGTCAACGGCCCGTTCACGTTCTCACCGGACGGGAATCCGCTGGTCGGTCCGGTCCGCGGTCTGCGCGGGTACTGGGTGGCCTGCGGCGTCATGGCCGGCCTGTCGCAGGGTGGCGGCGTCGGGTCTGGCGCTCGCGACCTGGATGACCGCCGGCGACCACGGTGACTCTGGGATGGATATCTGGGCGATGGATGTCGCCCGCTATGGCGACTACGCGACGCTGGCGTACACGAACGCCAAGGTCCAGGAGAACTACCGTCGCCGGTTCCGGATCACCTTCCCGAACGAGGAACTGCCGGGCGCCCGTCCCCTCCTGACGACGCCGATCTACGACCGGCTGAGCGACGCCAATGCCGTCTGGGGAGCGACCTTCGGCCTCGAACATGCCCTGTGGTTCCAGGAGGCTGGGCTCGAGCCGAAGGAGGAGGTCACCTTCCGGCGATCGAATGCCTGGACCCAGGTCGCCGGCGAGGTCGCCGCCGTCCGCGAGCGGGTCGGGATGACCGAGATCTCCAACTACGCCAAGTACCGGGTCACCGGCCCAGGCGCCGAGGCGTGGCTGTCGTCGCTGCTGACCGCGCGGATGCCGGCAGCCGGGCGGATCACCCTGACGGCGATGCTCAACGAGGCGGGCCGGATCGTCGGGGAGTTCACGGTGGCGCGCGCGACCGAGGCGGACGAGTACCACCTGTTCGGATCGCTCCCGGCCGAGGTCCACCACTCGCGCTGGTTCCGCCACCACCTGCCTGCGGACGGGTCCGTGCGGTTCGAGGTGCTCGGCCTGGGCCTCGTCGGGCTGTCGGTGGCCGGGCCGCACGCGCGCGACGTGTTGACGGCGGTCGCGCCCGATCTCGACCTCTCGACCGAGGCGGTCCCATTCATGACCTTCCGCCGCGTGGACCTGGGCATGACCCCGGCCCACCTCGCTCGGATCAACTACGCCGGGGACTTGGGTTACGAGTTGTGGGTCGCGCCCGAGTACCAGCGCAAGCTGTTCGACCGGATCGTGGCGGCCGGGGAGCCACACGGCCTTCGGCTGTTCGGGATGCGCGCCTTGATGTCGCTCCGCCTCGAGAAGTCGTATGGGACGTGGTTCCGCGAATATCGCCCGATCTACACGCCGCTCGAGGCCGGGATCACGCGCTACCTCAAGCTGGACCACGAGTTCATCGGGCGTGCCGCGCACGAGGCGGAAGCGGCGGCCGGTGGACCGGCACGACGCCTGGTCGCGTTCGTGGTCGACCCGGATCCGGACGACCCGGCCGACGTCATCGGCGACGAGCCGATCTGGCACGACGGCGCGGTCGTCGGCTGGGTGACATCGGGCGGCTACGGCCACCACGTCAAGCAGTCGATCGCGCTGGGGTACGTGCCGACCGGCCTCGCGACACCGGACGGCCCGGGCGGCACCGGGTTCGAGATCGAGATCATCGGGCGACGCCGACCGGCCCGTCTCCAGCCGGAGCCGCTGTTCGACCCCCAGGGTCTCCGGATGCGCCAGTGACCGAGGGTCGGATCGTCGTCGACGGCTCGCCGGTCGCGTTCGAGGCTGGGGATTCGGTCGCGGTCGCGATCCTTCGGGCCGGCGAGGTCCCCGGCCGCGGCGGCGCGCTGTGCCTCGCCGGCGATTGCGGGAACTGCCTGGCCGAGGTCGATGGCATCGCGTATGTCCGGACGTGCCAGACCGCGGCACGACCGGGGTTGCGTGTGGCGCGGCATCCGGCCCGGGCGATGCCGGCACTCCCCGTGGTGGCCGCCGCTGACCTCACGTCCACGCCGCGACCGGCGACGGTCCAGCTGCACCACCTCGAGGTTGACGTGGCGGTCATCGGTGGTGGCCCGAGCGGATCGGCCGCGGCCGCGGAGGCGGAACGGGCCGGGCGCTCGGTGCGCGTCCTGGACGCGCATGCCGGCGACGAGGTCGTGGCGATCTACGCCGGGCCGATGATCGTGGTCAGGACCGACCATGGGATGCTCCACGTCCACCCGGACGAGATCGTCGTCGCGACCGGCGCCACCGAGGTCCACCCGGTCTGCGCGGGGAACCGTCTGGCCGGGATCGTGACCGCGCGGGCCGCCGAGGCGCTCGGCGCGGCCGACGTGGACCTTGGCCGGGTCGTGGCGATCGGGACGCCGCCGGCGGGCGTGCACGCCACCGTGGCCCCCGGACGACTCGTCCGGTTCGAGGGCGCGGAGGGTCGCGTTCGCATGGTCGTGACGGCGGATCCAGCGACCGGCACCGAGACATCGACGCCGGCGGACACCGTCGCGGTCGGACTGGGCCTTGCGCCGCGCGACGTCCTGG
Source organism: uncultured Chloroflexia bacterium (assembly GCA_963833705.1). GTDB lineage: Bacteria > Chloroflexota > Limnocylindria > Limnocylindrales > CSP1-4 > SPCO01. Next base: position 396,564 of record CAWHYQ010000003.1, read on the forward strand.
CGCGGATGGCCGGCCCCGTGCCGATCACCGTCGTCGGCGACGCGGCCACAGACCAGCCGCTCCCCCCGCCCCCGACCGAGGGCGTCGTGTGCGGCTGCATGGGCACCACCGTCGCCGACCTCGCCGCCGCCTGGGACCGCGGCTACACGGAGCTCGAACTCCTCAAGCGCTCCAGCCAGGCCTGCCTTGGTCCGTGCCAGGGCGGGGCGTGCCTGCCCAATGTCCGATCGTGGATCGCCGGCCGGACCGGTTCCGTCCCCGACCCGTTCACCGCCCGCCCGGCCTCGCGCCAGATCACGCTCGCCGAGGCCGCCGCCGACACGTACGTCGACGCCTTCCGCAAGACCCCGCTCCACGACGAGCACCTCGCAGCCGGCGCCCGGATGGACCGGTTCGGTGGCTGGTGGCGGCCGTGGCACTACGGCGATGCGGTCTCCGAGTACTGGGCGGTCCGCGTGGGCGTCTCCATCGGCGACGTCTCGACGCTTGGCAAGCTGGTCGTGTCGGGGCCGGACGCCGTCGAACTTCTCGAACGCCTCTATCCGTGCCATGTCGCGGACATCAAGCCCGGCCGCTCCCGCTACGCACTACTCCTCAATGAGCGCGGCCACGTCATGGATGACGGGATGATCCTGCGCGACACGGAGACACGGTTCGTCCTGTCGTTCACGTCCGGCGGCGCGGCCAACGCCGAGATGTGGCTCCGCGATTGGATCGACGTCTGGAGGCTGCGCGTCCACGTCCTCGATCGGACGATGTCGCTTGCCGCGATCAACGTCACCGGGCCCCTGGCGGCGACCCTCCTCCAGCGGGCCGGTCTGGCGGACCCTCCCCGGTTCCTCGGCCACGTCCGCGCGGACGTCGCCGGCGTCCCCTGCCACGTCATGCGCCTCTCCTTCACCGGCGAGGCCGCCTTCGAACTCCATCACCCGGTCGATCGCTCGGTCGAGCTCTGGCGGGCGCTCGTCGACCTTGGGGCCGACCTGGGCATCCGACCGCATGGACTCCAGGCGCTGTTCGGGCTGCGGCTGGAGAAGGGGCACGTCATCGTCGGGATGGACACCGAGCTCGACACGACGCCGCGCCGGCTCGGGATGGATTGGGCGGTCCGGATGGAGAAACCCCGGTTCATCGGGCGGGCCGCGCTGGAGCGGACGGCGAAGCTCCCCGACCGTCGGCGCTGGGTCGGGTTCACGATGCCGGGCCCGGCTCCGGCCGAGGGCGCCGCGATCCGGTCGGGCGGTGAGGTCGTGGGCAACGTGACGGGCTCCTGGCAGTCCCCGCTCCTCGGGTCGGCGCTGATGCTCGGCTGGCTCCGGAGGACGCCATTCCCCACGCAGGTCGAGATCGACGGCCGCGAGGCGGTCGTCACGCCGACGCCGTTCTACGACCCGGAAGGCCATCGTGCCCGCGCTTGACCGCCTTCGAGGGCTGCGGGTCGTCGCCGACCCGGCTGCGCTCGACGCGGCCCGCTGGCACGGCGCGACGGCCGAGATCACGGTGCTACGGCTCGCGCCGGACGACGCCTTCGCCATCGGGGCCGAACGGGTCGAGGTCGACGACGAACACGCGATCGTCGAACCGGAGGTCGGATTCGCCGGCGCCTGGCTTCCAATCGCGGACGTCGCCAACCACATCGAATGGTCGCTCCCAGCCGAGCGCCCGGCGCTCGCCCAAGGCGCCGTCGCGCAGGTCCCAGCCCGTGTCTGGCTGCCCGACGACGGCGAAGTGCTCGTCGTCACCGCCGCCGCTTACGCCGACGAGCTCGGGAGCCGGCTCGGGTGAGCACCTACACGGATACGCTGCCGTCCATCCGCTGGCCCGACGCGCCGAAGAAAGCGTACGACGTCGTCATCGTCGGAGGTGGCGGGCACGGCCTCTCGACGGCCTACTACCTTGCGACCCGCCACGGGATCACGAACGTCGCCGTCCTCGAGGCGGACTACATCGCGTCGGGCAACACGGGCCGCAACACGACGATCATCCGCGCCAATTACGGCATCCCGGAGGCGATCCGCTTCTACCAGCACTCCCTCGAGATGTACCAGGGGCTGGAGGCGGAGACCGGCGCCGAGATCCTTCACCAGACCAAGGGCATCTTCTGGGTCGCCCACACGGAGATGGCGATGCGCACGGAGCGCGCCCGTGCCCAGATGAACACGGCCTGCGGCGCGAAGACCGTGATGGTCACCCCGACCGAACTCAAGGAGCTCGTCCCGCAGGTGGACCTCACGGGCGGCGGGCGGTATCCGGTCCTCGGGGCATCCCACCACCTCGAGGGGGCGACCGCACGACACGACCGGGTGGCCTGGGCCTTCGCGGCCGGGGCCTCCGAGCGCGGCGTGGCGATCCACGAGCACACGCCTGTCATCGGGCTCCTCCGCGACGGCGACGGTGGCCGGGTCCTCGGGGTGGAGACCCCCGCGGGTCCCATCGCGGCGGGCATCGTCCTGTCGGCGGTCGGGGGACGGGTGACCCGGATGGCGGCGCATGCGGGCGTCCGCCTGCCGGTCCGGACGCACCCGCTCCACGCCTTCGTCACCGACGACTACGCGCAGGGGTTCGGGCCGATCCTCGCAAGCACGGAACTGTCCTGCTACGTCTCGCAGACGGAACGAGGCCAGATGCTCATCGGCGCCGAGTTCGATTCGCAGCCGTCGTATTCGCGCCAGTCGTCGTTCGCCGCCCTCCGCAGCTATTCGTACAAGATCACGCGGTTGCTGCCCTTCCTGCGCGACCTGCGGATCCTGCGGACGTGGGCGGGGATCTGTGACATCTCGGCGGACTTCTCGCCGATCATGGGCGCGACGGGCGTCGATGGCTTCCTCGTGACGACGGGCTGGGGCACGTGGGGTTTCAAGGCGATCCCCGCCGGCGGCGAGGGGATGGCCGAGCTGATCGCCACGGGCCGTCCGCCCGCGCTGATCGCGCCGTTCGGATTGGACCGGTTCCGGCGGGACCACGTCCTGGCCGATCAGGGCTCGGCGGGAACGCGCTGATGCTCTGGCTCCACTGCCCGCGCTGCGGACGCCGACCGATCGACGAGTTCACGTTCGGCGCCGAGCGGCGCGCCGTCCCGGATTCGATCATCGATGCCGACGATCGCGACTTCGATGAGGTCTGGATCTTCGAGAACCCCGACGGGGTGACGACCGAGCGCTGGTTCCACGCGTTCGGCTGCCGGCGCTGGCTGACGGTCCGGCGCGACACCTCGACCGACACCGTCGTGGAGGTCGCGTGAGCCGTCTTGCCGATCGCCAGATCGAGATCATCCTACGCAACCGCGTGTCCTTCGGGGTCGGGGCGATCGAGCGCCTCCCCGAGGTGGTCGCGAAGGCCGGTGGTTCACGCGTCTTCGTGGTGACCGATCCGGGCGTGCGCGCCTCCGGCGTGGTCGACCGTGTCATGGGGATCCTCGCCGCCGGGGGTCTCGAGGCGGACCTCTTCGCGGAGGTCGAACCGAACCCGGGTGCAGCGACCGTCGAGCGGGGCGCCGCCGCGCTGCGCGACTTCGGCCTGGACGACACGGTCGTCGTCCCGGTCGGCGGCGGGTCGTCGATGGATACGGCGAAGGCGCTCGACCTGCGGGCCGCCAACGCCCGCTCCGTCTGGGAGCTCGACTACGACGGGCCGGACCTGACCCCCGGTCGTCCTGTGGTCGCCGTCCCGACGACCGCCGGCACGGGCGCCGAGACGAACTCGTTCGGGGTCATCACCGACGAGGCGGCCGGCCGCAAGGGCTACATCGGTCATCCGTCGCTCCTCCCGGTCGCGACCATCCTGGACCCGGCGCTGACCGTCGGCCTGCCACCGGCAGCGACGGCGGCGACGGGGATCGATGCGATGACGCATTCGCTCGAATCACTCCTGTCGGCAAACCCGAACCCGTTCGCCGAGGCGATGGCACTCGGCGTCATCCGGACCGTTGGCAAATGGCTGCGCGCGGCCGTGGCCGACGGCACGGATCTCGAGGCTCGTTCGCAGATGCTGATGGCCTCGCATCTCGCCGGTGTCGGGCAGGCGAGCGGGACCGGCGTGGGGCTCGTGCATGCGCTGGGCCATTCGATCGGGACACGTGGCCGCGTGGCGCACGGGATCGCCCTCGCCGCGGTCCTGCCGGACGTCCTGCGCTTCTACCTCGGCACGCGCGACCGCGAACTCGCGCTCGTCGGCATCGCCCTGGGCGTGGCGTCCTCCGCCGAAACCGAGGCGACCGCCGCCGTCGTCGCCATCGCCGCGATCGACAAGCTCCTGCGCGATGTCAACCAACGCCCGACCCTGCGGACCCTCGGGCTCGCCGATGCGGCGGCCCTCGACCGGATCGTCTCCGATGCCATCGACGACGCGGCCATCCGCAACTCGCCGCGCCTGCCGACCGCCCCGGAGGCCCGCGCCATCCTCGAAGGTGTCGTCGGCTGACTCAGAGGAGCGGCACGACCTCGCCGATGAAGCGCTCGAGCGTCTCGGTGTCGTACGGCGCGGGCTGTTCGGAGATGACGGTCCGGAAGCCGAGATCGAGGTAGGGTCGCAGTCGGTCGGCGATCTGCTGGGGTGTCCCGTTCCAGAACGTGTCGTCGTCGGCGACATTGGCGAGCGGTGTCCGGTTGTGCGCCATCGCCGCCTCGTAGACGCGGACCGCCTCGGCCTCGGTGTCTCGGATCGTGACCTTCACCCCGAGCGTGAACTCGATCTCGGCGATGTCCCGCCCGACCGCATCGCAGTGGCCCTGGAGCACCTCGACCTTGTGGCGCATCAGCTCGAGCGGGCCCATCGCGTTCCACATGTCGGCATACTTCGCGACCGTCCGCAGCGTCTTCTTCTCGCCGCTCCCGCCGATCATGATCGGCAGATGGGCCTGGACCGGCGCCGGGAGGTGGTGGAGGTCATCGAAGGCATAGCGACCACCCGGCGCCGAGGTGACCGCCCCGCCGTCGAGGACGTCACGCATCGCGCCGACCGCCTCGTCGAACCAGTCGAGTCGCTGCCCGAACCCCGTTCCAAAGTCGATGCCGTGCGCCTGGTGCTCGAGTCCCATCCACGCCCCGCCGATGCCGAGGATCGCCCGGCCGTCGCTGACGTGGTCGAGCGTCGTCGCCGTCTTGGCCACGAGCCCGGGGTTGCGGAACGTGTTGGCGCCGACCAGCAGGCCGAGCCGCGTCCGCTCGGTCTCGCGCGCCCAGGCCGACAGGAGCGACCAGCCCTCGAAGATCGGCTGATACGGGTCGCCGAAGATCGCGTAGAGGTGGTCCCACGTCCAGAGGTGCGCATAGCCGAGCCGGTCTACCAGCTTGGCCGCGTCGAGCATCTCCTTCCAGGTCGCGGCCTGGCTCCACAGCAGGATCCCCAGCTTGACGTCGGACATGGTCGGGCCTCCGGTCGGATGTGGTCGAGGGCCCTGAGTGTAGGTCGCGGCGCCGCTAGTCGCCCGGCTGCCGGCCCCAGGCCTGGGTGGGATGCACGTCGGCATTGCCCCGGTAGAGGATGACCGGCGGTCGGCCGGCGTCGAGCGGTACCGCCAGGAGGCCGGTGGCCGAGTCGAGGCTTGCGACCGAGCCCGGTCCGCCGTCCGGCCAGGCGAGATAGAGCAGCTGCGTCCCGTCGGGCGCCCAACTGAAGCCGTACGGATACCACCACGTCGGTTCGACCGCGCCCTCGGTCCGAGGTGGCGCGATGACGACCGGTGGTGCCTTCGAGGGGCCCGTCCCATCGGCTTCCATCGAGACCAGGACGACCTCGTGCTGCTCGCGACAGGGACCGCCTATACCGGTCAACGTCGGATAACGGTCACAGATGCGTTGGAAGGCGAGGCGGCCCCCATCCGGCGACCAGACCGGCCCGGCGCCATGGTTCGTCGCATAGCCGGTCTCGAGGGCGGCTTCGCCTGTCCCATCGGCACCCATCACCCAGAGTTCCTGCGCGATGACCCGGCAGAGCCCGCTGCTGGAGCAGGTCGCCACCCCACCGACCGGACCCTCCACGGTGCGCTCATAGGCCAGACGCCGTCCATCCGGCGACCAGGACAACCACTGGACACCGTTGGCATGTCCGACCGGTCCGAGACCTCCGGTGTCGGGCGTGTAGACCAGGATGTCGTCGTTGGCGATCGCCAGTCGCGTTCCGTCGGGGGACCAGTCCAGGTCGGTCGCCACGAGTCCTGTCAGCCGGCGGATGGCATGGCTGACGGTGTCGACGACCCAGACCTCCTCGGCGAGGTTCTCCCCGGCGCCCATGCCGTGCAACGATCCGGTCTCGTCGACGGTCGGCTGGCTCGTGGTCTCGTAGACCGCGAACGCGATCCATCGACCGTCGCTCGACCAGGTCCCACACGGGACTTCGCGCAGACCCGCCAGCGGGATGGCGGTGGATCGAGTGATATCGCCGCTGGGCGTGAGATCGGCGATGACGAGCGAGACGTCGTGAGAGCTGCCGTCCTCGGTGTCCGAACCCTGGGCGTAGGCGATGCGTCGACCGTCCGCCGTGAACGCCGGACAAGCCCGCGCGATCGGCGTCACGTCCGGCGCAGTGATGCGGCGAGCTGAGGTGCCCTCGCGAACCAGGTAGATGCCTCCATCGTCCGACAAGGAGAACGCGACCCACCCGTTGCGAACCGTGTGCGTCGGCTCTGTCGGGCGGCTGGCGATGAGACCGGCGAACGCCGCGCCGCCGACGAGAAGCACAGCCGCGACCGCGAGTGTCCGCATTGGCCAACGCCCCAGGCGCCGTCGCCCGAGGGTCCTGACCTGACGCGCCGCCGGTGCCTCCGCCCACGACCGGTCGGGTCCCGACTCCGCCTCGAGCACGAGGTGCATGAGATTCTCGAGTTCTCGATCGAACGCATGCTCAGCGTGCATCGATGACCTCCTCGATCACGGCCGCGGCAGTGGGTGCGGGATCGAGCTCTTGCTTCAGTCGATCGCGGGCTCGCGTGAGCATCGCCCCAACATTCGTCGGCGAGGTCCCGAGGATGTGCGCGATGGTCGCGTAGTCGTAGTCGTGGTAGTAGCGCAGGACCACGGCCGCCCGATGCTTGGGCGGCAGCTCCCCGAGTGCGGCGAACAGCACGATCCGATCGGTCGCCGCGTGCATATCGTCGGGCCCGCCGCGATCGACCATCACCAGTTCCCGGACGACGGGTCGGTGTCGCCGCAAGGCAGCCAGCGCGCCATTGACCACGATCCGATGGAGCCACACCTGGCCGGGTGCATCGCCCCGGAACCGGCCGCGCTGCTCGTACGCGGCGGCGAACGCTTCCTGGGTCACGTCCGCAGCGATCGTCCCGTCGTGGACGATCCCGAGCGCGGTCCGGTACGCGCGCTGGTAGGTCCGCTCGTAGAAGGCGCCGAAGTCCGAGAGGTCGCGAAGGAACACCGTCGCTCCGAATCCTGCGGCACGCCGGGGGCAACGCCTCCGGTCACATGCTAGAGATGCGGCCGCACGACGATGTCTTACACGGACCGGCCATCGGACGTCGGTGGGAGCGTCCTACGGCAGCGTGGCGAGGTCGCCTTCGATGAGGTCGCGATCGTCCCTGTCGGCGATGCCATCGAGCGCGGCCGTCGCCTTGGCCTTCCAGGCGGCCACCTCGGACAGGTCGCCTCCGGCCAGGTACGCCCGCGCCATCGCTTCGTAGGCAGAGGCGATGTCCCAGTCGGCGTGTCCGCCGGCCTCGTTGATCGCGACGCATCGGCGAGCGTGCCAGAGCGCCGGTTCCGCTCGACCGAGGACCGCGTAGACGCGCGAGCACTGCCACTCGCCTCGGGCGAGGTTCACCGGCTCGCCGACGCCGACCTCGCCCCAGTGGTAGCGCGAGGCATGGGCGCTGTGGATCATCTCGTCGTCCTCGGCCGGGGTGCGATCCGGCTTCTCCAGCAGCGTCCACGTGTGGTTGAAGAGGTCGGCGGCGAGCTTCCGGCGGGTCGCCGGGTCCAGCTCGATGGTATCGGGGGTGGGTGTGGCGGTCATGGCGGTCGGGTCCTCCGAACTGAGTTGGCCGAGGATGTGCAGGACGCGCTGGAGTCGGAACGTCCGAGCCTCGATGCGCACGCTGTGCTCGGCAAGCAGCCGCCGGCGCTCGACCGGGTCGTCCGTCGCGAGGCATTCGCGGATCGTTTCGAGCGGGACCTCGAGGTCGCGCAGGCGGACGATCGTCCGCGCGGTCTCGAGCTGGTCGTGTCGATAAAGCCGGTAGCTCGTGAACGGATCGGTTCGTGCCGGCCGCAGGAGGTCGAGTTCGTCGTAATGGCGCAGTGCGCCGACGCTCAACCCGGTCAGCCGGGCGAAGCGCCCGATCGTCAGCAGGTCCTCCATGCCGACATCGTGGACCCTCGGCCTACCCGAGAGTCAAGAGCTCAGCGGAGGGAGATGGGCGAAGTCACCGAGGAAAGAGGGTCCCGCTCAGCACCAGGATCGATCCGACGACCACCATGAAGGCGAACGCTACGAGGTAGACCCTCCGGGCTCGCTCGACCACGGGATCCTCGTCCCGGCGCAAGGTCGCACCTCGCATCTCGCTGCGTTCTTGTGCGTTGGGGCCCATCCACCGCTGGCGCAACGGCCGGAGACCGCCGTGCTGTCGACGGTACGTCGAGTAGAAGCGCTGCTGGGCGACAAGGAAGACCAGGACGAGGACGATGAGCAGGAGCCAGGATCCGACTGTCGCCACTCCTCAGGCGTTGTCCAATTCGCGGTCGATGGCGCGCAGGATGAACCGCGCCGCTTCGGCGCTCTTGCCACCCAGCTTCTGGTCGTCGTCTTGCTCGAGGGCGACCATGAGATCGCCGAGGTACTGGTCCATCGACGCCGTCCGCACCAGGTCGCCCGCGGCGAACGCCGCGTCCAGCCGTGCGACGACCGCGCGTGCGTTGTCCACGGTGTGGCCCTTGGATGCGATCAACTCTCGGACCTCGGCACGGGCCGCCTCCGCGGCGGCTCCCTCGGTCGTCATCGCCATCGCCCGATCGTCCGTCGCAGCCGATCGGACGCTCCGGCACCGACCGGTTCGTCGGCCCGGCGGTCCGGCGCGGCCGGGGGTGCGGTGTCCACCAGGGCGCCAGTGGCGGCGTCCGAGCCCGCATCGCCCGCCGCCGATCCTCCATCGAGCCCGTCCTTGCGCGCGCGCCAGTCCGATTCGAGCACGCTCATGGCGAGTTCGTCCCACCATCGATCGTCGCGCCAGATGGACTCGCGCGAGCGGCCCTCGATGACGAAGCCGGCGTGCCGATAAGCGCGGATAGCGCGCTCGTTGAACTCGAACACGTACAGCGCGACGCGGTGCAGCCCAAGGGTGCCGAAGGCGTGGTCGAGCATCAGCTGGGTCGCCTCGGTGCCGTAGCCCTTGCCCCACGCGTCGCGCTCGCCGATCGTGATGTGGAACAACGCCGAGCCGTTCTCGCCGTCGAGCTGGCTGAACGCGCACGTCCCGATGAGCCGGTCGGTCTTCTTCTCGTGGACCGCCATCGCCAGGGCGTCCGGGCCGACGACGCGACCGGCGAAGAACCGCTCGATCTCCTCCGGCCGCATGGGCGTCGCCTGGTAGCGCGCGAGGCGCGCGATCTCCGGGTCCGCGTACCATCGCAGGAACGCCGCCACGTTCGCCGGCGTGTGCCGGCGAAGGACGACCCGCGAGCCCACCAGCACCTCCGGGAACCACGTTCGCTGCACCATCTCCGGCACGGTATACCATCGATGGATGCGTCGCTGGAGCGAGCTCGCCGAGCGCCTCGCGGCGACGACTCGGACGTCCGAGAAGACCGCCCTTCTGGCCGACTACCTGCGCGGCCTCGGGCCCGACGAACTGCCGATCGCCGCGGTCTTCCTGACCGGACGGCCCTTTGCGGAGGCCGACCAGCGCGCGGCCGGTCTCGGCTGGTCGGCCATCGCGACGACCGTCACCGACCTGGCCGAGGTGCCCCGATCTGCGCTGGGCGAGGCGTACGACCGCTCGTCCGATCTCGGCATCGCGGTCGCCGATGTCCTGCGTGGGGCGGGTCACGACCCGTCGCCCGAGGCGAGTCCCACGCTGCCCGACGTGGCCGCAGCGTTCGGCGAGATCGAGGCTGCGTCCGGTCCAGCGCGCAAGTCCGCCATCCTCCGCTCGTTGCTGGCGCGAGCCGACCCGATGACCGCCAAATACGTCGTCAAGGTGCTCGGCGGCGATCTCCGGATCGGCCTGCGCGAGGGGCTGGTCGAGGCGGCCATCGCCAGGGCGTTCGACCGCCCGCTCGACGAGGTCAAGTGGGCGGGCATGCTCGTCGGCGATGTCGGGCGGCTCGCGGGTCTCGCCCGTGACGACGCCCTTGCGAGTGCGTCCCTCGCGCTCTTCCACCCGCTCAAGTTCATGCTCGCCTCACCGGCCGAGGACGCGACCGAGATCGTGACGCGGCTCGGTCCGGAAGTCTGGGTGGAGGACAAGTACGACGGGATCCGCGCGCAGCTCCACAAGCGCGGGTCGGACGTCCGGCTCTATTCGCGCGACCTGCATGACATCAGCACCGGCTATCCGGAGATCGTGACGGCCGCCGCGGGTCTCCCCTGGGACGGCATCCTCGACGGCGAGATCCTTGGCTGGCGCGACGGGACGGTCCTGCCGTTCATCACGCTCCAGGGTCGCCTGGGGCGGAAGGCGCCATCAGCCGCGATCCAGGCCGAGGTACCGGTCATCTATGTCGCCTTCGACGCGCTCGCGCTCGGGTCGGGCGACGGCGCGCCGGTGGAACCGCTGCTGCGTGCTCCGCTCGTCGAGCGGCGCGCCCGCCTCGATGCCATCGACCTGCCGGTGACGGAGGACGGTGGCCGGTTCCGGCGATCGCACCTGCGCGTGGCCGCCGACGCCGAGGCGGTCGAGGTCGCCTTCACGGATGCGCGGGCCCGCCGCAACGAGGGCCTGATGGTCAAGGATCCGTCGAGCGCCTACGCGCCGGGCCGCCGCGGGCTCGGGTGGCTGAAGATGAAGAAGGCGCTGGCGACCATCGATTGCGTCGTCGTCGGTGTGGAGGTCGGACACGGCAAGCGCCACGGCGTGCTGTCGGATTACACGTTCGCCGTGCGCGACACGACCCGCGACAAGCTGGTCAATATCGGCAAGGCCTACAGCGGCCTGACCGATGCCGAGATCGCCGAGATGACCCGCTGGTTCGAAGCCCACACGATCGCCCGCTATGGGCGCTATCACCAGGTCGAACCGACCGTCGTCGTCGAGATCGCGTTCGACGTCATCGTCCGATCGACCCGCCACGGGTCGGGGTTCTCGCTCCGGTTCCCACGGATCGTCCGCCTGCGGCCGGACAAGACGCCCGACGAGATCGACACGGTCGAATCGGTGACTGCGCTCTACGAAGGCCTGCAGTCCGGCACGGCCGACCTCATCACGGCAGGCGCGAAACCGACGGGATAAGCGACTGGGAGGAGTCCGGACGTCAGCGTTCGACCGGGAGGTCGAGGCGTTGGCCCCACTCGGCCCAACCGCCGTCGTAAACCGCCACGTCTTCGTGGCCTAGAAGTGTCAACACGAAGGCCAGCTTGCACGCCGCGATCCCGGCCCCGTCGTAGCACACCATCCGGCGGCCGCGCGTGACGTTGGCTCGGTGGAGCAGGTTGCGCAGCTCCCCGCCGTCACGAAGGTGCTGGCGACCCGGCTGACTCGTCGCCCCGACCGGGACGTTGACGGCACCCGGGATATGACCCAGCCGCTTGGTGTTCCCCTCGAACCCGAGGTATTCGGCGGGCGCCCGCGCGTCCAGCAACGTGACGTCCGGCGAACCCAGCAGCCCGCGCACGTCGAGCGTCGTCAACCGGGTGCGGTTGGGCCCGCGGACCGTGAACCCGACACCGCCCGACGCGACCTCGGCGTTCGAGATGGGCCTGCCCTCGGCCACCCAGTCGGGGAACCCGCCATCGAGGATCCGGACCGAGTCGAGGCCATAGGCACGCAGGCTCCACCAGGCCCGGGCCGCGAACAGGCCCTGCGAGTCGTCATAGACGATGACCGTCGTGTCGTCCGCGATGCCCAACCGCGCCGCCAGTGCGGCCACCCGATCGGGACCGGCCAACAGGATCGTGTCGCCGTTCTCGCCCTCGTCGACGAGGTCCGCTCGCCAGTCGACATGCGCCGCGCCCGGGATGTGACCGGTCGCGTGGAGCGCCGCCGCGTGGCCATCGGGTCGCCAGCGAAGGTCGAGGATCCGGATCCCCGGACGCCCGACGCGTTCGGCCAGCCACTCGGTCGTGGCCAGGATCTCTGGTCGGGCCAGGCCGCTCATGCTCGGTATCATACGGAAGTGGTCGTCCCGTTCATGCCCGACGCGGAGAAACTGGCGGCCATCCGGGAGGCGATCCCGGCCCTCTCCGCCGGGATCTACCTGAACACGGGTTCGGCCGGGCCCCTGCCGGCGGAGACCGCGGCGGCGATGGCCGAGCTCGCGGCACGAGAACGCGACGTCGGTCGGGGCGACGACGGTTCGTTCGCCGAAACCCTAGAGCGGATGGCGGAGGCGCGGGCGAGCGTCGCGGCCGTGCTCGGGACCGATGTCGGTGCCGTCGGACTGACCCATTCGACGACCGACGGCATGAACGCGGCCACCCTGGTGGCGGACTGGCGGAAGGGCGGTCGAGCGGTCACGACCGTGCACGAGCACGAAGGCGGCCTCGGTCCCCTGTGGGCCCTCCGGGAACGCCTGGGCGTGGACCTGGTCGCGGTGGAGGCGGGCGATGACGGGGACGATGAGCGGACGCTGGCCGCCTTCGACGCGGCGATCACGCCCGACACCCGGCTCGTCTCGTTGTCGCACGTCGCATGGACCACGGGTGCCGTGCTGCCGGTCGCCGCGATCGCCGAGATGGCCCATGCCCGCGGCGCCCTCGTCGTCGTGGATGGGGCGCAGGCGGCAGGCGCCATCCCGGTCCGGTTCGACGAGTCGGGCGCGGACCTGTACGCCGTCCCGGCCCAGAAGTGGCTGCTCGGACCCGAGGGCATGGGCGCGCTGGTCGTCGCGCCGGCGGTCCTCGAACGCGTGACGCCGCCGTTCGCGGGCTGGTTCAGCTTCGACCATGCCGATCCCGCCGCCAAGGGCGCCTGGTGGCGGGACGCACGTCGGTTCGAGGCGTCGAACTACCACCGACCGTCCGTGGTCGGGATGGCTCGTTCGATCGGCTGGCTGTCGATGTACGTCGGGCTCGACTACGTCTATCGCCGCGGCCTGGCGATGGCGGCGATGTCCGCCGAGCGGCTGGCGAGCATCCACGGCGTGACCGTCCTGACCCCGCCGGATCGGATGGCCACCCTCGTCACGTTCCGCATCGCCGGCTGGCCTGCCGACGCTGCGCTCGACGAGCTGGGCGCCCGGGTCTTCGCCATCGCCCGGACGATCCCGGGCCTCGACGCCGTGCGGATCAGCGTCGGCTTCTTCAACAGCGAGCCGGAGCTGGAGCGGTTCGCAACCGCGGTCGAACTCCTGGCGGCACACACCCCGGCCACGCTTCCGCCACGCCGTCTGACCATCCTGGGTGACGGGTGACCGAACGACCCGAACCGACGACTGTGCCGCGGCGCCGATCGTGGGCGGAGATCCGCTGGCGCCAGTTCCGCAACGCTCCACGCCCCGTGGTCCGGGCCGTCGCCGCGAGCCTGAGCGTGGCGATCGTGCTGGCGACCGCGTATGTCGCCTACGACGTCGCGCTGAGTCGCGGGGCGGTGCTGCCGGGCGGCGACCTGCGGACCCTGGCCGTCGCCGTCTACGTCGTGCTCGTGATCGCCATCGGGAGCGTCGTCACCTACCTCGTCGTGCCCCAACCGACCGGCTCGGGAACGGTCGCTCGCCGAAGTGGATGGAGCGCGGCCCTGGGGTTCTTCGCCGCCGTCCCGATCGCGTACCTGGTCTTGGTCGCCGCGGTCCAGATCATCCGTCCCCTGCTCGGCTGAACGTCCCGGCCGACCCAGTCGTGTGCGGGGCCGCACCACTCCCATGAACGTCGGTGCACCATCGACTAGCCCGTCAGTACCATTCCGCTGTACTCTCGCCCCGCACACAATCAGCGGTGCCACTCGAACGTCCGGGTGTGCCGGGCCATCGCTCGAGGTCATCCGTGTCCATCGACGAGCAGCAGCACATCGCCCTGCCCCAGTTGTACGGCGCACCCGCTTATACGCGGCCGCCGGCGACTACGGTCGAGGTCGTGCGTCCCTTCGACCCTGACGAACTCCCGCTCGAAGCCCTGCGTACCGAGGAAGAGCGCGAGTTCGTCGAAGCACTCCCGGCCAAGGCGTTCGCGCCCGGCGGCATCCGTCTCGGTGGGGGGAGTGGCGAGGGCCAGGACGAGCCGCGCATGCGTGCGCGGCCGTTCAACCTGCGTGCGGTCGCTGGGCGGTTGCTCGGCGGGAGCTGAACCTCTCGGCCGCGTCACCCGGGTGTAGCATCGCGGCGGGGGAGTAGCTCAATCGGTCAGAGCGGCGGGCTTATATCCCGCTGGTTCCAGGTTCGAGTCCTGGCTCCCCTACCAAGACGAGCGATGACGGTGACAGCCCGCACCGGATGACGCCGCGCCCTCGACGCTCACGCTCCGGTCGGCGGGCCCGACCCGGACCCCCGTACCATTGCCCCTCCCGCCCCTCACGGACATCCTCGACGTCGCATCGAGCCCACGCTCGGGCGGGAGGCTCATCGTGCTCGTCAAGGATCGTCGGTGGAAAGCGCCCGCGGCTCGGCCGTGGATCGGGGCGATGGCTGCGGTCGCCCTGCTCCTGGCCCTGTTCGTCGCGCCCGCGCTGGCCGATGGCGGCACCCACCTGACCGATCCGTCCGTCTCGCCTCGCGCGGGCGACACGTCCACCACGTTCGTCATCCGCGTGACGTACAGCGACAGCAACGGGTCCGCGGCGTCCTGGGTGGCGGTCAGCGTCGACGGCGACGCCCATGGCATGGCTCGACAACCGGGCGGCGACTGGACCCACGGCGTCACCTTCCAATGGTCCGGCACGCTCGCCAAGGGCAACCATGGCGTGACCATCTCGACGCATTCGGCCGATGGCGGTGGCGACACCGTCAACGCCGGGCGAGTGGCGGTCTTCGGCCAGCCGTCGGCGACCCCGACGCCCCCACCGACCCCGACGCCACCGCCCGGCCCCAGCCCGACCCCGAAGCCGACCCCCAAGCCGACCCCGACGCCTGCTCCGACCCCGACGCCTGCCCCGACCGCCGCTCCGACACCGACCCCTGCCCCGACCGCCACCCCCACGGCGACACCCGCGCCTGGCGCAACGGCGCACGCGATCCCGGGACCGGACGCCACGCCGGACCCGACGGCGCGGCCCACGCCGACGGCGGCACCGGCCGAAGTGCCGCCATCCGACGCGGCTGGGACTCCCGCCGCGCCGACCCCTGAGCCGACGATGACCGCCAGCCCCTCCGCATCGACCGAACCGCCGCCCCTCATCGTGGCGCTGGTCACCGGGACCGATCAGGACCCGCCGACCGCCGGTGGCCCGCCGCCCGACTCGACGGTCGGTGGCGGGAGCCCCACGGAGGGGGACCAAGCGGGCGGTGGTCCGCTCGCGAGCGTGCTCGCCGCCATCGGGTTGGGGGTGCCGGTCATCCCACGGATGCCTGTCGGCCCGACCCTCGTGGCAACCACCAGTGCCGTCGCCACGGCCATGGCGTTCGGGCTCTTCGGGCGACGACGACGCGACGGCGACCCCACTGACGACATCCTCGCCGCGGGCGCAGCCAGCGGGATCGGGGTCGTTCCACTCGAACTCGCCCGGGCCTCCGGGGTCGGTGTCGCGGCGGGGGCGGACGACCTCGGCCTGGCGGGCCTCGACGACGCTTCGGCCGCCGCCGACGCTGATGACCTGGAATCCCAGCTGCCGCGCTGGCGCCGCCCCTCGCTGATGCAGGCACGGAAGGCGGACCCGATCCGGGACAACACACCGGCTCCGCGACTGACCTTCGACCAGGGTCTGGTCGGCCCCCTCGACGGTCGCGAACGACGGGTCATCCGCTATCGCGTCGTCCGCCTGCTCGACACGCCCGACGAGCTGCGTGGCGTGGAGATCGGCTACCTCGACCAGGGCGACGAGGTCCAGCTGATCGAGAAGTACGGCGCCTACTGGCAGGTACTCTGCCCCGACGGCCGCCAGGGCTGGCTGCACAAGATGACCCTTGGCGAGGTCGTGGACGACCTGCGGGCCGTCGGCGAGGTCCCTGTCGCGACGATGCCGATCGACGCCGACAGCTGGACGATGGGCGAGGACGTCGACAGCGACGTCCTCGACGCCTACATGGCGTCGCGCCGTCGCCGCGAGGCCTGACCCGCCTCGTTGCGCAGCACCAGGATGTGCTGGTGCACGATGTTCGGGACGAACGTCCGCGGATAGCCGTATGGCCGGAGCCGGGTGCCCGCCTGGTACCAGATGAGGTCGCCCTTGGGGACCAGTCCGACCGCCGCAGCACGCGCGGCGAGGTCGGATCCGGTGAACACATAGCGGCCGTCCTGGTAGGCGTCGCGCACGATGACGACCGCGTACCGCCCGGGGCGCAGCACGCGTCGAAGCTCCCCGAAGACGACGCCCATCCGTTCGAGGAACGCGGGATAGTCCGCGGCGTTGGCCAGGTCCTCGGGTGAATCGGTGACCATCGCGTAGTCCGTCCGACGATTGGCATGCGTCTCGGCGAGGGCGCCGCCGGCCATCGTCATCGGCAGTTGCAGGTTGTACGGCGGGTCTGTCGCGACGAGGTCGATCGAACCCGTCTCGATCGTCGGCAGCAGCGCCAGGGCGTCGCCGACCCGCAGCTCGATGCCCGCCGGATCGAAGCCCCGTGGACCGCCGGGGTCGGCCGTGCCAAGGTCGGCCAGGTCGGGCCCCGCGCCGTCTCGCTCGGCGGCGAGGTCGCGGACGACGGAGGCGAAGATGGCGGCCCAGCGCGGGTCGAGCTCGATCCCGAGCGCCCGCCGCGGCCCGCGGGCGATGGCAGCCCCGAGCAGCGTCCCGCCGACGCCCGCGAATGGGTCGAGGACGAGCTCGTCGGTCCGGCTGAAGAACTCGATGAGATGGGCCATCAGCCGGGGTGGTTTGTTCGCGCCATGGGCCTTGCGGGCCGCGTGCCCGAGCTCGGATGGATAGGCCGTCGTCATGAGCGACTTCGTGAAGTACAGCCACTCTTCGCCGGGGAGCTCGTTGAGCGTGTTGGCGGGATGAGGTGGGCGGCGACCGTCGGTCATGGCGGCCAGCCTAGCCCACCCCGAAGGTCGGGCGCGGGATGGTACGCATGGATGACGCGAGACGCCGCCGGACACGCTCACGGCCCCGGTGGGGGGCCTTAGAATGCGGCATGCCCGCCACGTATACGAGCGCGCGCTTCGTCGGGCGCGACGAGTCGTTCGGGCGTCTCGCTGCGGGGCTCGATGACGCCGTGGGCGGTCACGCCCGGACGATGCTGATCGGCGGCACCGCCGGCGTCGGCGTCACGCGGTTCCTCGACGAGGCGATCACGCGGATGCGGGCGCTCGCGGAACCGATGACCGTGCTTCGCGCCACCGCCTGGCCGATGGGCGTCGACGAGCCCTACGGACCGCTCGTCCGGGCCATCGGCCCGACCCTGCGCCGGATGCCGGTGGATGAGCTCGCCGACCGGCTCGGACCGGCCACCTCCGAGGTCGTCAGGCTGCTCCCGGACCTAGCGGCGCGTCTCGACGGCGCCGGTCATGGGCGGCGGAGCGCGAGCGTGACGACCCCGGAGCGCCGGCAGGCCAGGACCCTCGAGGGCATCCTCGGGCTGCTCGGTCGGTTGGGGGAGCAGCACCCGGTCGTACTCGTGTTGGAGGACCTCCACCGGGCCGACGCCGCCACCCGGGCGCTCGTGACCTTCCTGGCGCGGATCTCGCATGACCAGCGACTCGCCATCATCGGAACGCACCAGCCCGACGCCGTCGCACGCGACGATCCCTGGACGCTCGACCTGCGCTCGATCACCTCGGGTCCGCGACCGCCCGAACGGATGTCGCTGACCGCCCTCGGTCGAGACGAGTTGGCCGAGTTGATCGGCGGGATCGAGGGCGAGCGTGCGTCGGCCAGCCTGCTCCTCCTGGTCGTCGAACGCTCGGGCGGCCTGCCGCTCGTCGCCGAGGAGCTCCTGGCCGCTCGTCGCGAGCTGCCGAGCGCCTCCCTCACCGGTTCGTTCGACGACCTCGTCATCGCTCGCCTCGGCATCCGGTCACAGGAATGTCGCCGGATCCTCCGATTGATCTGCCTCGCGGAACGACCGCTCGCCTCCGACGAGATCGCCGGGATCGCGGCCGCCTACGAGATCGACGCGAATCGGTCCGCACCGAGGTCGGTGACCGGACCGCGCCACGGCGACGGGATCCTCGATGCCGACCTGCTGGCCGGGCGTGCCGAGGCGATCGGGAGCGGGTTCATCGTCGAGGCCGACGGCCTCATCTCGTTCCGCCACGAGGCGATCGGCAAGGCCGTGGCACGCGACCTGCTGCCGACCGCACGGACCCGCCACCACGCGGCGCTGGCCGCGAGCCTGAGCGGTCCGCCGGCCGCGATCGCCTGGCATCGCCTGGCGGCCAACGACCCGTACGCGGCCCGGGGGGCGGCGATCGAGGCGGCGGCCTTCGCCGGCGCCCGGCACGCCGCCGCCGACGAGCTCGCGGCCCTCGAGACCGCGTTGTCGCTGCCCGAGGGTCCCGCCGTCGGTGCTCCGACCCGCCGTCGGGTCACTCCGCCGTCGGACCGGGTCGACCTGTTGGTGCGTGCGTCGGAGGCGGCCTTCGCGGTCGGACGCATTCCTCGGGCTACGGCGTACCTGGAGGCCGCCATCGCCGGGCTCGATGCCCGCCGCGATCGGGTCCGACTTGGGTTGCTCCACGAGCGACTGGCGCAGATCAGGCGCGCCGCCGGCGATCCGGCCGGCGCGATGCTGGCGGCTCGACGGGCCGTGGAGCTCATGCCCCGCGACCCGAGCCCGGAACGCGCGACCGTGCTGGCCGGTCTGGCCCAGCTCAAGATGCTCGATGGGGTCTTCTCCGACGCACGACGGCTGGCGCGTGAGGCCATCCGGGTCGCTCGGGCCTGCGAACCCGTCGCCCGCGCCCAGGAGATCCATGCCACGACGAGTCTCGGGGTCGCGCTCGCGTGGGGGAGTGACCCCGCCGCCGCGATCGAGCTCCTCCGGGAAGCGGAAGGCGCGGCCCTCGACATGGACGATCAGGACGCGCTCTTCCGTGTGCGCGCCAACCTCACCACCGTCCTCGATCTCGTCGGCCAGCGGTCCGAGGCCGTCGAGGTGGCCTACGCCGGGATCGCCGATGCGCGGCGAGCGGGCCTCGAAGCCGTGTACGGCAACTTCCTGGCCCTCAACGTCGCCGAGTCCCTGTTCCTCCTGGGTCGATGGCCGGAGGCGCGGGCAGTCAGCGAGCGCGCCATGAGCTGGCTGCCGGTCGGGCTGGTGTACCTCGCGTCGGGCCTGGAGCTGGCCATCGTCGAGATCGAGATGGACGCCGGCGAGGGGGCATCCAGGCTGCTCGGCCAGACGATCCTCGAGTTCGACGCGGTCCGCGAGCCGCAGCTGGCGGCGCCGTACTACCTTGCCGCGGCCTCGTTCGCCCTGTGGCGCGGCGACATCGCCGATGCCAGCCGGTCGGTCGATCGCGGCTGGCAGAGCGTGCGGACCGCGGAGGAGTGGGTGCTCGCGGCGAGGATGGCGTCGATGGTCGCCCAGGTGGATGCGGCGGTCGGCATGGAGGCGAGACAGCATCGCCAGTTGGCGCCCCTTGCCACGGCCCGCCAACGGACGGGTGAGGTCGTGGCGGAAGCTGCCGCGCTGGTCAAGGCCGGTGGGGCTCCGGCCTCGGCCGGATCGCGGCGCGTGGCGGAGGCGTCACTGGCGACGGCGCGGGCCTACCAGCGGCGATTGGAGGGCGACGACGACCCGGCGGTCTGGCGTCGCGTGGCGGAGGGCTGGGCGACCCAGGAGGCGCCATACGACGTCGCCCTCGCCAGGTGGCGGCAGGCTGAGGCGATGCTGGCGACGGGCGTCGGTCGGTCCGGTCGGATCCACGCCAAGCGACCGTTGCTGCAGGCCGTCACGCTCGGCCTCAGCCTGGGCGCCAAGCCCCTTTTGCGCGAGCTTCGCGAACTGGCCGGTCGTGCCCGGATCGCGCTGCCGTCCGAGGTGGACGACCTGCTCGACGACCGGTCGAGCGACCTCGTGGCCGTCCCGATGGGCGCGCTGGGGGGTCCGGCCGGGGCGGGGACGAACGGGCGCTCGGACCTGGTCCGCGCGATCGCCGGTGATCCGCCGACCTCGACGCGCCGTCCCGACACGTTCGGGCTCAGCGGGCGGGAGCGCGAGGTCCTGGGGCTGGTCGCGCAGGGCCGTACGAACCGGGAGATCGGGGAGCGCCTCTTCATCAGCCAGAAGACGGTCGGCGTCCACGTCGGCAACATCCTGGCGAAGCTGGAGGTGTCGGGACGGGTGGAGGCCGCGGCGGTGGCGATCAGGCTGGGACTGACCGAGACGAACGATCGACTGTCAGCGGATCGGGCCGGACATGCCGCGAGACCCGGAGGGAGGTCTCCGGGTCTCGATCGGAATCGCGGGTGACCTCGTCAGATGAGCCCGACGAGGCGGCGAATGGTTGGCTCGACTACCACTTGAACCCGGCGGCCAGTGACAGCGCGATGGCCGCAAGCGGGCCGGCGGTGACCACGAGGCGCCAGGAGCGGTGAGCGTATCGCTTCATCATCGGGCATTGCTCCGGTTGTTGAACGGGCTATCACGACCCATTCGGGAGGTGGATTTGGAGCCTAGGTGAGCGTCCGGAGCGCCACAACCGACGCGATGGTACTGGGCGTCAATGGCTCACAGGTACCGGTCCGCCACCCCGGACCCCACCCAAGGTCCCCGCAGGTACCACGGGACACGAGTCCTGCGCACGCGGTAGATTCGGTGGGTTCCAGCCGGATGCGTCCCCCAGCCCCACCAGAGGTCCCATCACCCATGCGTCACGTGCGCCTCGTGTCGGTCGGTCTGCTGTCAGCGGCGATCCTCGTCGGATGCACGACGGCCGCCCCGGGCTGGACCTACGCGCCCGCTCCGTCGCTCACACCGCCGCCCAGCGGCGCCGCCTCGGCCGGACCCAGTACCCCCGCCGCCTCCGGGGGGACGGCGGTCGTCACGATCACCGCATTCGGGATCAAATACACCCAGGCGACCGTGACCGCGCCGGCCGGCAAGCCATTCCAGATCAAGTTCGAGAACAACGACCCCGGCACGCCGCACAACGTGTCGATCCACCTGGGCGGCGCGACCGGCGCCGAGTTGTTCAAGGGCCCCGTCTTCAATGGGGTCGAGACCAGGACCTATGACGTACCGGCGCTCGATGCCGGGGCGTACGCCTTCGTCTGCACGGTCCATCCGACCATGGTCGGGACGCTCAACGCCCAGTGAATCCCGTGCCGGGATGACCCCGACCGGCGAGCAGCTCTGCTACACGGATGCCTACGCGCTCTCGATCGAGGCCCGCGTCGCGGCGGTCGAGGTCGGGGAGCCGACGGTCGTCGTCCTCGATCGCACCGTGTTCTACCCGGGCGGCGGCGGCCAGCCATCCGATCGCGGCCTGATCCTCAGGACGTCGGATGGTCGGGCCTGGACCGTTCGCAGCGCACGGAAGTCAGGCGGTGAGATCGTCCACGAGTTGGACGCGGGGGTCGACGACCCGCCGACGCCCGGCGACCTCGTGCGGGTCGACCTCGATGCGGCACGCCGGCTCGCACTGATGCGCACGCATACCGCGTTGCACGCACTCTGTGGCGTTGTCTGGCGCGACTATGGCGCCCTGGTGACCGGTGGGAACATGGAGCCGGGCAGTGGGCGCATGGACTTCGAGTTCGAGCGGATGTCCGGCGACCTGGTCGACGCGATCGAGGTCAGCGTCAACGCCGAACTCGCGGCGGAGCGTGACGTCCGCGTCAACGTGCTGCCCCGCGCCGAGGCGTTCGCCATCCCCGACCTGATCCGGACGAAGGTCAACCTGCTGCCCGAAGGGATCGAGCAGATCAGGACGATCGAGATCGTCGGGCTGGACCTGCAGGCGGATGGCGGCACGCACGTCGCCAACACCCGCGAGGTCGGTGGGATCCGGGTGACCGGCTATGAGTCGAAGGGTCGGATCAACAAGCGGATCCGGATCGAGCTCGTCGACCCGGCCTGAGCGGGACCGATGCCGCCGACGGCGCGACGCATCCGGGGATCGGATCTCGACATCTGGTGCACGGACGCGGCCCGGGCGAGGGATCAGGCCGCGCGCTCGAAGAGCTGGACCGTCCGGCGACCGTAGGCGCGCTCTCGAGCCCCGAACGCACGGACCGCCTCGTTCGCGTCCCGGCCCTCGATCAGCGCAAGGGTCGCCTCCGACAACAGGTCGTCGTAGAGGGGATCGTGGAGCGCCACCAGCGAGGTGCGCCTCGGACCGACGACCCGTCTTGCCTCGTCGAACAGCCGATGGCCGTCGTGGAGGGGCGGGAGAGGAGACGCGGCGGGCCCAGCTCGGCTCTGCCGCCGAGCGTACTCGACCGACCGATCGTCGCGTCCATCGCGCCGACGGCGTGCAGCCCGCAACCGGTTCTGCCGTGCCCGGTACTCGGGATGGGCCGCCCGCCAGGCTCGGTGGTAGGCCGCGCTGACCGTCGTCATGACAGGCAGTCCAACATGCGCCGCTCACCCGACGATCACCTCGCGGTGCACCGGCCGGGGGCACCGTGTCGCCCGACGCGGGCATGCCCGCCGTCCATGACGCCGACTGGCCGCATGTGGCACGATCGGGCCCCATGCCGAACCTCCCCCTGCCGGTACCGGTCCTGGCGAGCCCGATCATCCGGCGCGTGGCCTGGCACATCAGGCGCGTCGGCGGGCAGCTCGATCGCCGCTTCTTCATCTCGCTGGGCGAGGGGATCCTCGTCATCGTCGCCATCTGCGCCTTGCTCATCACGGTCCTCGAAAAACCGATGACCTTCGAGTCCCTGTTCGACTCGTTCAACTGGGGCATCGCGACGGTCCTCGGTCAGGGTGACGCCGGGTTCGTCACATCGCCCGGCGGACGCATCCTCAGCTGGTTGCTTATCCTGTTCGGCGTCGCGATGCTCGGCATGATCACCGGGGCCCTCGTCGCCATGGTCATCGATTTCCTGCTCAAGGAGGGTCAAGGATTGGGCTCTGCCGGGCACAAGGAGCACATCGTCGTGTGCGGCTGGAACAGCACCGCGCGCGACCTGATCGAAGAACTGAAGGGCGACGACTATCCACAGAAGGTGGTCGTCCTGGCGGACCTCGACAAGAATCCGGCCGGGTCGGGCGTCTACTTCGTCCGAGGTGACGCCACCGATGCAGAGGACCTGGAGCGTGCCGGCATCCGCGACGCCTCGGCCGCGATCATCTTCCCGACCGACGGATCCGACGAGTCCGACATGCACTCGATCCTGGCGCTCATGGCCATCAACGCAGTCGCTCCGAATGTGCGTACCGTGGCCGAGGTCAACAATCCACGCCACGAGCCACATTTCCATCGAGCGGAGGTGGACGAGCTGCTCGTGACGTCCCAGGTCGCATCGCATCTCCTGGCGCGCTCAGCGCTGTATCCGGGGTTGACCGGCCTCGTGACCGACATCGTGTCCGGTGGCGAGGGCTCCGAGCTGTACCGCATCACCCTGCCGGACGAGTACATCGGGAAGTCGATCGACGAGGTTGCCGCCCTGCTTCGCGGCGACCACCACGCGACGTTACTGTCGATCAACCGGGGTGGTCGGGCGTTCGTCAACCCACCGACCGACCTGGTCCTCCAGACCGGCGATGACGCGATCGTCGTGGCCGAGGGTCTCGGGACGCTCGCCCCCCTCAAGATGCACGACATCAGCACGGTTCCCCGGACCGCCTCCGTCGTCCCCTCGGCCTGACTTCGGCGCCTCACAGCGGTATCCTCGTGAGCCCTTGCCTGGGTAAGGTGGAGAGATTTCGGTGCCAGGGCGCTTCCGAGCCCGAAGGCGATCGCCGATTGGGAGGAGTGTCGGATGACCACAGCACCCGTTGAGCCACGCTCAGGATCCGGGACCGCCGCAGCCTCGGCCTCTCCGATCTGGCACGCCCTGAGCCCCGAGGAGGCGCTCGAACAGCAGGGTGTCGCGGCCGATCGTGGCTTGACGACGGCCGAGGCGGATGCCCGGCGAGCCAAGGTGGGGACGAACGCGTTCGCCCAGGCGAAGAAAGCCTCGAAATGGCAGCTGTTCGCGCGCCAGTACGCCGATCCGATGCAGCTCGTGCTGCTCGTCGCGGGCGTGATCTGCCTGTTCCTGCCCGGCCAGTTCTACACCGGCGTCTTCCTGCTGCTCCTCACCGTGTTCAACGCCTGGATGGCGATGAACCAGGAAGGGAAGGCAGAGGCGAGTGCCTCGGCCCTCCAGGGCATGATGGTCGTCAAGGCGAAGGTCCGACGGAACGGCGACCTTGCCGAGATCCCGATGGATCAGCTCGTCCCGGGCGATATCGTCAACATCGAGGCGGGCGACCTCGTCCCGGCCGACGCACGGATCCTGACCGCGGCGACGCTCGAGATCGACGAATCCGCGCTGACCGGCGAGAGTGTCCCGTCGCCCAAGCAGGTCGAGGGCGTGGCTGCCGACGCGGCGCTCGGTGACCGGGTGGACATGGCCTTCATGAACTGCCAGGTCACCCGTGGGGCGGGCACCATCCTCGTCACGACCACGGGGATGGCGACCGAGGTCGGCCACATCAGCGGGATGCTCGATGCGACCGGGATCGAGAAGACGCCGCTGACCAAGCAGCTCGATGCCCTCACCAACCAGATCCTGATCATCGCCGGCGTCGCGCTGGTCATCTCGATCGCGCTCGGCCTGTACCGCGGCGTCCAGGCCCAGGAGCTGTTCCTCAGCGCGGTCGCGTTCGCCGTGGCGGCGATCCCGACCGCCCTGCCGGCGGTCACCACGGCGATCCTGTCGAAGGGTTCGCAGACCCTGGCCATGGCCGGCGCGATCATGAAGCGCCTCCGCTCGGTCGAGACGCTCGGGTCGACCTCTGCGCTCAACTCGGACAAGACCGGCACCCTCACCCTGAACCAGATGACCGCCGTCCAGATGGCGATCGTCGGTCGGCGCTACGCGATCAGCGGCGACGGCTACCAGACGACGGGACACATCTCCCACGACGGCAGCCAGCCCGACATCCCGCTCGAGCAGTACCTCCTGCCGATGGCCCTGTGTGCCGACGCGGAAGTCCGCGACGGTGCGCTTGTCGGCGACCCGACCGAAGGTGCCCTGGTCGTGCTCGCGGCCAAGGGCGGCGTCGACCCGACCCTCACCCGTGAGCGCTACCCGCGCGTGGCGACCCTGCCATTCGACGCCGCCTACAAGATGATGGCCACCTTCCACGCCATGAAGGACGCGTCCGGCAAGGACGTCATCCGCGGCTACATCAAGGGCGCGCCGGACCAGCTGCTCGATCGAGCCGCGTTCGCCCACGGGCCTGACGGGAAGGAAGTCCCGATCGACCAGGTCCGCGCCGGGGCGGATGCCGAGAACGAACGCCTCGGCACGATGGGCCTGCGGGTCATGGCGACCGGCCAGAAGGACTTCGATCCGGCGACCTTCGACCCGAACGCCGACCTGTTGCCGCTGCTCGACG
Source organism: uncultured Chloroflexia bacterium (assembly GCA_963833705.1). Classification (GTDB taxonomy): domain Bacteria; phylum Chloroflexota; class Limnocylindria; order Limnocylindrales; family CSP1-4; genus SPCO01. Next base: position 422,255 of record CAWHYQ010000003.1, read on the forward strand.
GCCTGACCGCCCTCGCGATGGTCGGGATCGTCGATCCGCCGCGGCCGGCGGCGAAGGATGCCATCGCGACCGCCAAGGCTGCCGGCATCCAGGTCCGGATGATCACCGGCGACCACGCGGTCACCGCGGAGGCAATCGCCCACCAGCTCGGGATCGAGGGACGCGCGATCACCGGTGCCGACTTCCGCGCGATGAGCGACGAGGAAGCGATGCGCCAGATCGACGGCATCGGGGTCATCGCCCGCGTCTCGCCCGAGGACAAGGTCCACCTCGTCGACATCCTCAAGAGGAAGGGCCATGTCGTCGGGATGACCGGCGACGGCGTGAACGATGCGCCCGCCCTCAAGAAGGCCGACATCGGGATCGCGATGGGGATCACCGGCACCGAGGTCTCCAAGCAGGCCGCGGTGATGATCCTGACCGACGACAACTACGCGACGATCGTCAAGGCGGTCGGCCTCGGCCGCGCGGTCTACGACAACCTGCTCCGGTTCATCCGTTTCCAGATGGCCGGCCTGTTCGGGTTCATCGTGACGTTCCTCGGCTCGTCGCTCCTGAACATCCTCAGCGGGATCCCGTTCCTGCCGCTCCAGACGATGTGGCTCAACTTCACGGTCAACGTCTTCCAGGCCATCGGCCTCGGCTACGGCGAGCCGCGCGAAGGACTGATGGCCGTACCGCCGCGACCGAAGGAGCAGAAGATCATCCCGCCGCGCCTGATGCGCTGGCTGGTGTTCTGCGGCTTCGTGATGGCTGCCGGGACCCTCGGCGTCCTGTCCTGGGCCGATGCCAGCTACGGTGATGTGATCGCCCGGACGATGGGCGTCACGACCTTCTCGCTGTTCCGCCTGTTCTCGTCGCTCGAGACCGCCGACGAGAGCGAATCGCTGTTTAGCGGGACCATCCTCGGCAACCGGCCGCTGCTCATCGGGACCGGATTGTCCGTCCTGACGATCATCCTCGCGACCGAGCTCGGGTTCCTCCAGCGGATCCTCGGGACGGTGAGCTTGACGCCCGACCAGTGGGCCGTCTGCATCCTCGTCGCACTCTCGTTGATCGTGGTCGAGGAGGCCAGGAAATTGCTCAAGATCCGGACCGGCGACGAGCCCGTGGCCTTGCCGGCGGCGCCCGGCGCCGCGGCCGCGTAGTCCCCCGCGACCGCCGGCCGAACATCGCGACAGCGACGAAAGGGAGCATGTGCATGGCGAAGAACAAGGACCACAAGGACGAGCCCGGGAAGGGGATGAAGACGAAGGACTACGAACGCGAGATGCGCAGGCTTCATGGCGAGCTCGTGGCGATGCAGGAGTGGGTGAAGGCGACCGGTGCCAAGGTCTGCATCGTGTTCGAAGGTCGGGATACCGCCGGCAAGGGGGGGACGATCAAGCGGATCGTCGAACGGGTCAGCCCTCGCGTGTTCAAGGTCGTCGCCCTGTCGGCGCCGACCGACCGCGAGAAGTCGCAGATGTACGTCCAGCGCTACCTTCCGCACTTCCCGGCCGGTGGCGAGGTCGTGATCTTCGACCGGAGCTGGTACAACCGCGGCGGCGTGGAGCCGGTGATGGGGTTCTGCACGCCCGAGGTGAGCGAGAAATTCCTCGAGCAGGTGCCGGCCGTCGAGAAGGCGATGGTGGACGCGGGCATCATCCTGATCAAGTACTGGCTGGAGGTCAGCCCGGACGAACAGACCCGCCGCCTGGAGGGTCGCATCCATGACCCGCGCAAGATCTGGAAGCTCACCGATATGGACCTGAAGTCGTACAGCCGCTGGTACGACTATTCCCGAGCGCGGGACAAGATGATCGCAGCCACCGACATGCCATGGGCGCCCTGGCACATCGCGCATACCGACGACAAGAAACGCGGACGCCTCAACATCATCAGTCACCTGCTGAGCCAGATCCCGTACGCACCCCTCGAGCTTCGCGACGTCAAGCTGCCGAAGCGCCAGGGAGCCGGCGGCTACGTCGAGCCGGAACTGTCCGCGCGGGACATCCCGACACCGTTCTGATCCTTTTCCCGGCGACGATGCTCGATGTACGATCGCGGTCCTCCATCGACACGGCCGACAAGGGGCGCACCATCTTCGACAAGGAACGGCTCGACCACTCGATTCTCGCCGAAGCCCCGGACCCGATCCCGTTCAGCCGGCTTCGGGCGGTAGGCCCTGGTCAGCCGGACGCTCCGGGCCAGGCCTCCAGCGCGGATGCGGCCAGGCTGGCCGTCGAGCATCTCGCGATCTCGCGCACGCCGGAGGTCCTGGCGACCGATGCCTGGGCCGAAGCCGGACGCAAGGTCCTACGCTTCCACTTGTCGCGGATGCTCACGAGGATCCCGGGTGTGATCGAAGGGGTCGATCCCGAAGAGGTCCACGCGATGCGTGTCGCGTCGCGACGCGTCCGCGCGGCGTGGAGGGTCTTCGGTGACGGGTACGAACGCGCGGTCGTGCGCGACCATGTCCGGCAGCTCCGCTCGCTCGGCGGCAGCCTTGGAGCGGTCCGTGACCTCGACGTCCAGATCGGGATCCTCGGCAGCTATCGCGACCACCGATCGAAGCGGGACCGCGCCGCCCTCACGCCGCTGATGGACGCGTGGACCATCGAGCGAGGCACCCGCCACCGCGAACTCGTCGAACGCCTGGCCTCGCCCTGGATGACCGTGTTCGTGACCGATCACGAGAACCTCGTCTCGACGCCGGGGGCGGCGGCGCGGACGCCGGCGAACCACACCCCCGCGACCGTGCGGGTGCGTGCCCCGGCGGTCGTCTGGGAGGCCTACGGGACGGTGTGGACGTTCGATGAGGCGCTCGAGGCTCCCGACGCCGCCGAGGTCCCCACCCTCCACGAGCTTAGGATCGCCGCCAAATGGCTCCGCTACACGCTCGAATCGGTTCGCGAGCCGATGGAACCGGGTGCGACCGAGCTGATCCGGAGGGTCGTCGTCCTGCAGGACCACCTCGGCGACATCCACGATCTGGACGCGGCCGCGACGCGCGCCCGTGCGTTCGCGGCCGAACGCACGGACCTCCGACCCGGGCAGCGGGCGGCCATCGAGCGCTTCGCAGGGTCGAACGACGCCCGCGTCGGGCGGCTCCGTCGCCGGCTGGGACCGACGTGGCGCGGCGTCGCCGACGCGGATTTCCGGCGCGCCCTCGGGCGGTCCCTCGCGCGCCTCTGATCGCCCGGCTAGAGCGCCTTGACCGCGGCGGTCAACGCCGCCAGGCCATCCTTCGCGTCGGCGAACAGCATCCCGGTCTTGGGGTCGGTGTAGAGCTCATTGTCGATGCCGGCGTAGCCGCGCCCCATCGATCGCTTGATGACGACGATGGACTTGGCATGGTCGACGTCGAGGATGGGCATCCCCGACACCGGTGAGCCGGGCCGCCGCGCCGCCGGGTTCGTCACGTCGTTCGCCCCGATGACCAGGGCCACGTCGCAGCGATCGAACTCGGGGTTGATCTCGTCCATCTCCTTGAGCTGCGGATAGGGCACGTTCGCCTCGGCGAGGAGGACGTTCATGTGCCCGGGCATCCGGCCGGCGACGGGATGGATCGCGTACTTGACGTCGACACCCTTGGACTCGAGCAGTTCGGCCAGCTCGCGGACGGCGTGCTGGGCCTGGGCCACGGCAAGGCCATAGCCCGGGACGATGATCACGGACTGGGCGTACGCCAGCTGGATGGCGACGTCGTCCGCCCCGATCTCCCTGACCGACCCGCCCGCGCCCGCGACGGCGCCCGCGGCCTCGTCGCCGCCGCCGAACCCGCCGATCATGATGTTCATGACCGACCGGTTCATCGCGTCGGCCATCAACTTGGTCAGGATCGCGCCGGAGGCTCCGACGAGGGCGCCCGAGATGATGAGGACCGGGTTGCCGAGCACGAACCCGGCCATCGCCGCGGCCGTGCCGGTGAACGAGTTCAGCAGGCTGATGACGACCGGCATGTCGGCCCCGCCGATCGGCAGGACCATGGTGATCCCGAAGGTCAGGCCGGCCAGCACGACGATGCCTAGGAGGGCTAGCGTCGTCGTGCTCGACAGCGCGAGCGTCCCGGCCGCACCCAGGATGAGCGCCGCGGTCCCGAGCACCGCGATGACCGCGAGCCCGATCGTCACGAGCTGCCCGCCCGGGATGTAGATGGGCTTGCCGGGGATCAGCCCCTGCAACTTCCCGCCGGCGATGAGCGAACCGGAGAAGGTCACCGAGCCGATGAGCGCCCCGAGCACGACGAAGATCGTCGTGTCGACCGGGGCCCCTGAGTTGAGCCGGATGAAATCGTCGATCGCGACGAGCGCCGCCGCCCCGCCGCCGACCGCGTTGAACAGCGACACCAGCTGGGGCATCGCGGTCATCTTCACGGTCCGCGCCGTGTACAGACCGGCGCCGCCACCGATGGCGAAGCCGACGACGATGATGCCCAGGGCGATCCCGCTCAGGCCGCCCTCACGGGTCAGCAGCCAGACGAGGGTCGCGCCGACCGCGATGACCATGCCCGCCGCGCTCAGCTGGTTGCCGCTCCGGCCGGTCGCCGGCGAATTCATCCGATGGAGGCCCAGCACGAAGCAGCTGGCCCCCGCCAGCCAGGCGAGGTAGACGATCGTGTAGATCCACTGCTGTGACATCGACGTGCTCCTCGGCTAGGCGCCGGGAGCGCCGTCGGCGCCCTCGGTGGTGGCCTTGGGGGCCGTCGGCTTCTTGCGGAACATCTGGAGCATCCGGTCGGTGACCACGTAGCCGCCGACCACGTTCATCGCCCCGAACACCATCGCCACGAACGCGAGCGTGTAACTGACCGGGTTGTCCGCCTCGGACGCGATGATCATCGCCCCGACCAGGACGATCCCGTGGATGGAGTTCGCGCCCGACATCAGCGGCGTGTGCAGGGTGGCCGGGACCTTGCTGATGACCTCGAACCCGACGAGGATCGCCAGCGTGAAGATCGCCAGCGAGGTGAGGAGTTGATCGCTCACGCGGGACCTCCAGCGGCCGGCGGCGCCGGCTCGAGCAGCTTCTTGACGGCATCGGAGACCACGGCGCCGCCCTGGCTGATGACGGTGGCCTTCGTCACTTCGTCCTCGAAGTCGAGGTGGAGGTTGCCGTCCTTGACCATCCCCAGCAGCAAGGCCGAGATGTTGCGGGCATAGAAGGCGGACGCGCCGGCGGGCATCGAGGCCGGCAGGTTGTCGGGCGCGATGATCGTGACACCATTGGGCGACTCGACCGTCTCACCGGCCTGGCTGAGTTCGACGTTCCCGCCGAGCGCGGAGGCCGCCATGTCGACGATGACCGAGCCGGACTTCATGAGACCAACGGCCGCCGCGGTCACGAGCACCGGCGGCTTGCGGCCCGGGACCTGGGCCGTGGTGATGACGACGTCCATCCCGCCGATGACCTCGTTGAGCTCGGCCTGTTGGGCGGCCCGCTCCTCGGCCGTCAGCTCGCGGGCGTACCCGCCGGCGCCGGTCGCATCGATCGTGGTCTTGAGCTTGACGAACTGGGCACCGAGGCTCTCCGCCTGCTCACGCGTCTCGGGCCGCACGTCGTAGGCCTTGACCACGGCGCCCAGGCGCCGGGCCGTGCCGATCGCCTGGAGCCCGGCCACGCCGATCCCGAGGATGAGGACGTTGGCCGGCTTGGCCGTGCCCGCGGCGGTCGTCAGCAACGGGAAGTAGCGGCCATAGGCGTTGGCGGCGATGAGGACCGCCTTGTAGCCACCGACGTTCGCCTGCGAACTGAGCGCGTCCATCGTCTGCGCCCGTGACAGCGTCCGGGGGATCGCGTCGAGGCTGATCGCGGTCACGCCACGATCGGCCATGGCCTTGGCCGTCTTCGGGTCGATGAGGGGGCTCAGCAGCCCGAGCACGGCCTGGCCCGACCGAAGCCTGGCGACCTCGGCCTCCGACGGCTTGGCCACCCGCAGGACCGCCTCGGCGCCCGCGTACAGCTCGTCGGTCGAGACGATCGTGGCGCCGGCTTCCTGATACGCGGCATCGGGGATGGAGGAGCCGGCACCCGCGTCGCGCTCGACGAGGATCTCGAGCCCGGCCGCTTTGAGCTTGCCGAGCACCTCGGGTACCAGGGCGACGCGCCGCTCTCCGGGCGCGGTCTCCTTGGCGACACCGACCTTCATGGGCACCACCTTGACTTGGATTGACGGGCCGCCGTGGGGGACAGGCCGCGGCGAACGTGGGGTCGCGCGAAAGGATACCCGCTGCCGCGGACCGGCGCGACGGCATCGGGGCTTGCGGATCGGGGCCGATGAGGCCATTCGGCAGGCTCGTTCGGGTCGGTTCGGCCCGCGCGCGCGCGGCCGACACCGCCGATGCTCGGCCGAACACGAGGAGGCGGCCCATGGGTTACCGCATCGACATCGACCACGCGGGCTGCATCAACTGTGGGATCTGCATGGACACCTGCCCGGTCGAGGCGCTCGACATGTCGCGGCCACCCGTGGCCGGCATCGAGACCGGCGGCTTCGGGAGCCCGCAACCGTGGATGATGGAGCACCCGGTCCAGGTCGGCGAATGCATCGGCTGCGGCATCTGCATCGGCGAGTGCCCGGTCGTGGTCATGACCCTCGTCACCGAGCCCGGCGAGACCAAGCTCGCACCTCGACAGGGGCCGATCGACCGTCCCACCGCGTCCACCGCCGGTGGCGGGTCGTGGATCCCGTTGGCCAGCGTGACCCGCGAGGCCCTCAAGCGCGACCACCCGTCGCCGTGGGGGGACCTCATGGCGTGGCAGACCGCCGACCGGACCGAAGCGTGGCAGGTCTGGCGTTCGATGAAGGCCACTGGGCGGAGCGTGCCAAAGGCGCCCTGCCAGGAAGCCTGCCCTGCCGGCACGGATGCCGGCCGGTATGTCGGGCTCATCGGGGCGAAACGCTACGACGAGGCGTATGCCGTGGCCGCAGAGGTCAATCCGTTCCCGTCGGTCTGCGGATGGATCTGCACCGCCCCATGTGAGTCCGTCTGCCGCCGGGGCGTGCTCGACGAACCGATCGCGATCCGCACGCTCAAGCGGTTCGCCACCGAGCACGGCGATCTGCCGCCGGTCGAAGCCCCGTCGGTCCGGCGGACCGAACGGGTCGGCATCGTGGGCGGTGGACCGGCCGGCATGTCCGCCGCGTACTACCTCGCCCGTCTCGGCTATCCGGTCACCGTGTTCGAGGCGATGCCAGTCCCGGGCGGGATGATGGCCATCGGGATCCCATCGTATCGGCTGCCCCGCGACGTCCTCCAGGCTGAGATCGCGCGGATCGTCGGACTCGGGGTGGACCTCCGATTGAACGCCGCGATGGGCCGCGACTTCACCCTCGGTGACCTCGAGAAGGAGGGCTACCGGGCCGTCTTCCTCGCGACCGGCGCATCGAAGAGCCGCAGACTCGGCGTCCCGGGTGACGACGCTCGCGCGGTCATTCCGGCGACCCTGTTCCTCAAGCGCGTCAACCTCGGCGAGGAGCCGCGCCTCGCAGGTCCGGCCATCGTCGTGGGCGGTGGCAGCACCGCGATGGATGCGGCGCGATCCGCCTGGCGCAGCGGCGCCTCCCCTGTGACGGTCGTGTATCGGCGGGGGCGTCAGGAGATGCCGGCCCAGGTCGAGGAGATCGAGGCGGCCGAGCGCGAGGGGATCGTCGTCCGGACCGGTCTTGCCCCGGTCGAGGTCATGAGCCGCGACGGAGCGGTCGTCGCCATCAGCTGCATCCAGACGCGCGCGGCGCCCGCCGCTCCCCCGGCGGCGGGCGCTTCGCGAACACCCTGGGAGCCGGTCCCGGGTACGGAGGAGGAACTCCCGGCCGCGACGATCCTCGTCGCCGTGGGCGAGGAGCCCGATCCGTCCATCCTCCCCGAGGGCACGGGGATCGAGATCAGCGGCTGGGCCGGCATCGTCGCCGACCCGGGGACCCTGGCCACGGGTCGGGCCGGCATCTTCGCCGGTGGCGATGTCGTGTCCGGGCCGAAGACCATCATCGATGCGGTCGCCTCGGGACGGCGAGCCGCCGCGTCCATCCACGAATACCTGGCGGGCGTCCCCGACGGTCAGGAGGCGATCTTCGCGACCGTCCGCTATGCCACGGCCCCCGATGGGGTGCTCAGGCTGGACCTGTCGAACCGGCCCCGTGCGCATGCCGCTCTGCCCGTCATCGAGCCCGGGTCGTTCGCGGCCTCGCAGGTCGGGTTCGACGAGGCGACCGCCCTGCGGGAGGCCATGCGGTGCTTCCGGTGCGACGCGGTCTACGGCGGACCCGTCGTCGATGTGGAGGCCGGACGCGGACCCGAAGTCCTGGCGACGCCCGTGCGTCCATCAGGCCCGACCCAAGACAGCGCTGGAGGCACGCTATGACACCAGATCAGGTTTCTGGCTTCTTCGATGCCGGCGAAGGCTTCATCGAAGGGACGATCGCGGCGGCGCTCGTCGTGCTCTGGCTGCTGGCGCTCGCGCTGCATCTCGGCCGCTCGTACATGGTGCGGACGACCGGCAAGTTCACGTTGCGCCTCGGGGCCGACCTGTGGTGGATCATCTACATCGCGCTGCGTGACCTCATCGTCGTCCAGGTCTTCATCGGGAGTTTCATCTTCTTCTACCCGGACGTCGTGTCCGGTCAGGCGCTCCCGATCACCGGCGGCCTCGCCGCGGTCTGCGCGTTCGGGGTCCTGCTCATCAAGCTCTTCCGTCACAGCGACGAGGCGGCAGCGTTCCGCTGGCAGCTCCTGCTCCTCGGCCTCGGCGCCACCCTCTACATCGTCCCGTACCTGCTGGGCGTCCAGATGACCGAGCTCCATGGCCAGCGCGTCGAGCGGCTCGTGCCGATGCTCGTGAGCAACCAGAACCCCGATGTCGCCCTGCCGCTGTGCTACCTGTCCGGGTGGCTGGTCGGCGCGATGGGTCTCATCGCGGTCGCCTACAACCTGCGCTCGACCGGGCGACGACCCGCTGCGATCTCGACGGAGGCCACACGATGAACGCCGACGATCTTGCCGAAGCCCTGGTCAATGGGGCGTCCGGGTGGATGGTCCTGTCGGTCGCGGCGGTCCTGCCGATGATCTGGACGTTCACCCTCATCATGCACTTCGCGCGCCCGACGGTGATCCGGTTCCTCCAGTCGCTGACCCTCCGCTTCGGGGGCGACGTCTGGTGGTTGTCCTACGTCCTGATCCGTGACGCCCTGCTCGTCGTGACCCTGGGGCTGGGCATGCTCTTCTTCATGCCGAACCTGTACTTCGTCCAGGGGCTGCCCATCACCGCGCCCCTTTCGATCCTCATCCTCTTCTGGGCGCTGTGTGTCAAGATCGTCCGGGATCCCGATGAGGACCCGACTGCCTTCCGCCTGTTCAGCCTGCTGCTCGTGATCGCGTCGGCCCTGTACATCGTCCCCCAGATCTACGGGCTGGAAGCCGCGGACCAGGCCTACCTCGGCGACCTGCCGAGCGCGCTCATCAGCAGCTCCAACCTGGCCGTCGCTCGACCACTGTTCTGGCTGAGCCTTGGACTCTTCGCGATCAGCGCCGGGGTCATGTTCGTGCGTGCCGTGATCCAGATCCGGGACCCACGCGCGACCGGCGATGTCCCCGGAGGCGCCGCCTGACCGATCGGCCGCTCAGGACCTCGGGAGGAGGGTCACGATCAGGACGTGGCCCTCTTCGTCGCCGATGACCTCGGCGTCGTGCGGGATGGTCCCGTCCCAGCGGAGGTAGTCGCCCGGGCCCAGCTCGACGACATGGTCGCCCTGTGACATGCGCCATCGACCGCTGAGGATGAGATGGTGCTCATCGCCCGCGTGCGCATGCAACCCGGCCCGCCCGCCGACCGGTGCCACGCCTTCCACGATGGACAGGTCTCGACTGTCACTGCCGTCGACGCGCTCGATGCGCCCCAGCCCGTCGCGCCCACGGACCGGTCGTTCCGTGGCGCGAACGACGACCGGCGCCGGTACCTCGCCCATGAAGAACCAGGCGATCGGCACGTCCAGGGCGTCACCGAGCGAGGCGAGGCACCCGAGTGACGGCGAGGCCTTGTCGTTCTCGATCTGCGAGAGGTACCCGATGTTGAGGCCCGTCCGTTCGGCCACGTTGGCCAGCGTCATGCCGCGCTCCGTACGCCACCGCTTCACCTGGGCGCCGACGGCGGGTGATCGTCGCTCCTCGACCGTCACGTTTGCCCTCCAGAAACACATATTGACATGGGTAACAACCAGTCGTAAGGTTGTGCCTACAACAAAGTTTGCTTGACAGAGGCCAACTCGTCAAGCCTGATCAGGAGGGTTCGACATGAACATCGCCATCATCGGAGCCGGCAACGTTGGAAGCGCGCTGGCCACCTCGTTCGTCCGGGCAGGCCATTCCGTCACGGTCGCGTCGCGCAACCCAGAGGACGCAGGCTCCGTCGCCGCCTCGAGTGGCGCCCGGCCGGCCGCGTCGAACGCCGAAGCCGTCAGCGCCGCCGACATCGTCGTCCTGGCCATCCCGTTCGACAGCGCCGTCGCCCTGGCGGCTGAACTCCGCGAGAGCGTCGCCGGCAAGATCGTGATCGATGTCTCCAACCGCATGTCGTTCGGTCCCGAGGGCGCGGACATCGACACCACCACCTCGAATGCCGAAGAGCTCGCGGCCGCGTTCCCGGGCGCCAGCGTCGTCAAGGCGTTCAATACCCTGTTCGCGTCCAACCAGGCCGATCCGATCGCCGACGGCGTCCAGCTCGACGGCTACGTGGCGGCCGACGACGCCGCGGCGAAGGCCACGGTCCTCGACCTGGTCGCGTCGATCGGACTCGACCCGGTCGACGTCGGTCCCCTCCGCCGCGCCCGGCAGCTGGAGGGTCTGGCGTTCCTCAACATCACCCTGAACATCACCCACGGCGGGAGCTGGCAGTCGGGCTGGAAGCTCGTCGGCGCACCGGCGACGACGCCGGTCGCCGCTTGACGACGATGGTCGACACGGTCACGGCCGTCGCGCAGACTGAGCGTATGAGCATCCCTGTCGCCCGCCTCAACCACGCCGTCCTGTTCGTTCGCGACGCGACGGTCGCCGCCGAGTTCTACGGCCGCGTGTTCGGCTTCGAGGTCGTCGCCAGCGAGATGGGTGGCAAGGCGATCTTCATGCGCGCAGCCGGCGGCGACAACCATCATGACCTCGGGCTGTTCTCTGTCGGCCCGAATGCGCCGAGGGCACCGCGAGGCTCCGTCGGGCTGTATCACCTCGCCTGGGAGGTCACGACCATCGAGGATCTGGCGGCCGCGGCGACCACGCTGTCCGAGGCGGGCGCCATCGGCGGTGCATCGGACCATGGGGTGTCGAAGTCGCTGTATGGCTCGGACCCGGACGGCAACGAGTTCGAGATCATGTGGCGCGTCCCGCGCGAGGCGTGGGGCGACTACGAGGATCACGGCGCGATCCTGCCGTTGGACATCGATGCGGAAGTCCGCCGCTGGGGCGGCACGACCACCTAGACCGGCGCGATGAGCGGCGCGTTCCCCGGCGCGGGGATGGAGCTCACCCACATCCTGGTCGTCGCCGACCTCGAGCGTGCCCGGACGTTCTACCGCGACGTCCTCGGCGCCGAGGTCTACCGCGAGTACGGCGGGTCGTCGTGCGTGCTGCGTGCCTTTGGAACGTGGCTGCTCCTCGTGACCGGCGGCGGTCCGACCGCCGACAAGCCGTCGGTGACGTTCACGCCGCCGCCCGACCCCGACGCGGTCAGCCACTCGATGACGATCCGCGTCCCGGATTGTCGAGCCGCCCACGGCACGCTCGTGGCTCGCGGCGCCACCTTCCTGACCCCGCCGGTCGAGTCGGACTGGGAGGTCCGGGCCTTCTTCCGCGACCCTGACGGCCACCTCATCGAGATCAGCGAGGCGAAGACCCGCTCGTAGCGGAACCCGTCGTGGTCAGCGTTGCGTCGCTCGATGCTCAGTCGATCTCGAACACCACCGTGACGGTCGCGTTCAGGTCCTGGGTGCCCGGCTGGACGGGTGTCGGGACCATGCTGTCCATCGCGGCGCCGGCCCGGGCGTTGCCGTAGTAGATCGGCGACGGCCCGGTGGCGTCCGTGATCGACACGACGGACCCGAGGGTCACGTGACCGGCCGCGGCCATCGCCTCGGCGCTCCCGCGAGCGGCGGTCACGGCGGCGGCACGGGCGTCGTTCTGGGCCTTGACCGGATCGGCGTATTCGAACGAGATGCCGTTGACATCGGTCGCGCCCTTCGCGGTCGCGGCATCGACGACGTCGCCGGCCTTGTCCAGGTCGCGGACGGTGACCTGGATCTGCTCACTGATCTGGTAGCCGACGATCCGTGGCGTGGAGCCGTTGCCGTACTGCGGGTAGAGGCTCAGGTTGGTCGTCTGGATGTCGGCGTCCGCGATGCCGTGCGCCTTGATCGCATCGATGATCTGGGTCATCGACGTCGCGCCGGCCTGACGGACGGCCTTGACCGTCGACTTCGTGACGGTCACGCCGAGGTTGACCCGGGCGACGTCGGGGACGACCGTCACCTTGCCGCTCGCCGACACCGTGATCGTGTGCTGCGCGGGGTCGGTGGTGGTCGAGGGGGCGCCCGCGACGGGACCCGGTCGGACCGAGAGCGCCGCCACCGCGACGATGGAGGCACCGAGCGCCGCGGCGCCGAAGGTTCGAAGCGTGGGCGACATGCGGGTTCACCTTCCTGTGGGCCGCCGGATGCTGGCGGCGTCAGCGAGGAGACGACGGCCCGCGCGTCCTGGTTCCGTGTCGCCCGTGGTTCCGTGCTAGTCGTCGTGGCCCAGGCAGAAGGTGAGTGCGACCGTCTCGTCGTCGGCGATGACGTGGAACTCGTAGCGGCCTTCCGGCCACGCCCCACTGTCGATCCGCTGCAGGAACTTGATACCCGTCCCATCCTTGGACGGGATCTGCGCCACCGACCCTTCGATCGACGCGACCTGGCTGCCGTCGGACCACCACCCGGTCAAGCCCCAGTCGGGCGATAGCCCACGCGGCGTCGTCACGGCCATGAAGGTCAGCCTGTCGTCGAGCGTCGGCAGCCCGGCGCACAGGTCGGTGTCCGGCCAGGTGAAGACGGTGCTTGCCATGTCGCCCGCGGCCAGGGGCGTCGCCGGCATCCAGCCGATCCAGGGCGCATCGCGGTTCAGCCTGGGTCCGGTCCCGCCGACGCCAATGCCCCACGAGCCGCGGTGCCGGATCAACGGGAGGACCGCCGTCTCGGCCCACGACGGCAGGCCCGTGAGGAGCTGACCCCCACCGGCGGCGGGCCATGGCGGTGTGGTCTCGGCCGTCGGGAGTGGGGCCGGCGATGCCGTGGCCGTGGGCGATGGGACGGGCGCCACCACGGCCGGGGCCGGGTTCAGGGTCGGCGGCCGCTGACCGTCCCAGGGTTTGACGATCATCAAGCCGATGACCACCGCGACCGCAGCCACGACTGCCGGCAGGCGACGCGACGGTCGACCGAGTGGGCGCGGTTCGAATTCGTATCCGGATTCCATTGCAGACCTGTGCGGCGGCGTCCCACGAAGTCGACGCCATCATGGCACGGTCGTCCGAAACGGTCGTTCGGGAGGCGGGGTCGGGCTCGCGGTGCGGCCGCGCCGAGCCGGCGGCGCGGCTAGACTCGACCCGCGATGAAGCTCGGAAAATGGACTTCGTGGGCCGTCCTGATCGTCTTCGCGATCATCGTCATCATCGCGTTCTACATCGTGTTGTTGAACTGGATCGCCGGGCTCGGTTGACCGCCGGGGAGGCGTCGAGACCGCGCGGTCAAATGACTACCTCGCCCCGACCAGGAAGTATGTCGACATCGGTTCCTTGCCCTTGATGTCGATCACCCCGCGAGGCGTGAATGTGAAGCGGTCGTTCAGTCGCCGGTAGACGCGCTCCGTGCACTGGATGTGCCCCCCGACGCCGTGGGTCTCCATCCGGCTCGCGGTGTTCACCGTGTCTCCCCACAGATCGTAGACGAACTTCTGCCTGCCGATGACGCCGGCCACTGCGTCGCCCGTCTGCACGCCGATCCGGACCGACAGGGGCAGATCCAGCCACTTGCTCACGCGACTGAGGGCGGGGAGCATCTCCAGGGCAGCGCTCGCCACCCGCTCGGCATGGTCGGTCTGCGGCTCGGGCAGTCCACCGACGGCCATGTAGCAGTCGCCGATGGTCTTGATCTTCTCGAGCGCGTAGTGCTGCGCGATCCGGTCGAACTCGGAGAACACCGCGTCGAGGACCTCGACGGCTCGCTGCGGCGTCAGCTTCGACGCGGTCGGCGTGAAATCGACGATGTCGGCGAACAGCACCGTCACGGCCGCGAAGTGGTCGGCGATCAAGTCCTCGCCCGCCTTGAGCCGCTCGGCGATGGGCGCCGGCAGGATGTTCAGCAGCAGCGTGTCGGAGCGTCGGCGCGCCGTCTCGAGCTCGCGGGTCCGGAGGGCGACCCGGTCCTCGAGCTCCTTGTTTCGGCTCGCGACATCGCCCAGGTACTGCTTGATGTACAGGCCTGACTGGGGATCCGACATGTCGAGCGCCGCCGTCGCGATCTCAGGGTCGAGATGGGGCATCTGGATCACGCCGATCCGGTCGAGCGGCTCGAACGGCGCGGTGACCTGACCGTGGTGATCGGAACCGTGCACGATCGCGTGGACGAGGGTGGTGGCGCAGTGGTCCACCGGCATGAGCCCTTCGTACCCCGGGTTCTGGGCGACGATCGCCGTGGCCTCCTCGATCGAGATGCCCGCAGCCGTCATCACCCCCGGCAAGAGGTTCTCGCGCATCAGTGGGGTGTCGACGATCCCCGGCACGAAGGAGAACACCGCGACGCCGGTCTCGTTCCCGATCTCGCGGGCGACGGTGAACGCCAGCGAGCGGAGCGCCATCTTGGTCGCGGCGTAGGCGCCGGCCAGGGGGCGACCCTCGTACGCGATCATGTTCACGATCACGCCGGTCCGACGCTCGAGCATGCCCGGGAGCAGGTGTTTGATCGTCAGGAACGACGCGCGCGCGTTGGTGGCGAACGTCTCATCCCATTCCGCCACGTCGAGGCTCACGATCGGGGCCACGGTGACGTGCAGGGCGTTGTTGACGAGGATGTCGATCTGGCCGAAGGCGGTCGTCGCCCCCGGGATCATGGCCATCACCTCGTCGACCTCGCTCAGGTCGCACTGGATGAACCGAGCCTGACCTCCGGCGGTCTCGATGGCGTCGGCGACGTCCTGCCCCGTCGGTAGCTTGTCAACGATCACGACCCGGGCCCCGAGGGCTGCCATGGTCATCGCGGCGCCCTCGCCGATGCCGCGAGCACCGCCGGTCACGAGCGCGGTCTTTCCCACAAGTGCCGTCCGGTCGAGGCCAAGCCTCTCGACAAGATCCCAGTTGACCGCATACACGTTCGTCCGGTCCTCCTGCCCGAGACCCAAGCCCGGAAGGCCTGAAATGTACAGCGGCGACGCCACCTGCGCCGGGCAGCGCAAAGTCCCGCAGGTACGCTGGGTAGCGGGGTGGACGGCAGGCCGACCCGGGTGTGTCGTTCTGGCCCGCCCGGAGGGCGTCGGGTGCGCATGAACAACGACGGCGAGGCCGAGCTACGGGCACCTCAGTCGGAGCGCCGGGCGATCTCGGGATCGCGGGTACATGCCGGAGCCTCGCTCTCGCGGCCTATCCCGGACGACGCCGGTCACGATGGCGGTTTCCGAGAGATCCGGCAGGCATACCATGGCGAGCCGGCTCACTTGCCCAGGCGTTCGTCGATCGCAGCGGCCGGCGTGCGTCCGATAATGCGTGGGCTATGGGCAGGCGCGACTTGGACCGCGTTACGGACTGGCTGATCGAGTCCAACGAGCCGGTCGTCCGCTACCGCACGCGGACATGGCTGATGGGTCAATCGGAGCGCCATTCGGCGGTCCGACGAGACCGGGCACATGTCCCACAGGGTTCGATCGTCTCGACGCTGCTCGACCTCCCGGATCCCGCGATCAGCCCATACCGCAAGTGGTCCGGGCTGCACTGGCGGCTCGTCTCCCTGGCCGACTTTGCCCTGCCCGTCGACGCGGCCGATGTCCTTGCCAAGCTCGATACGGCCATCGACCGCGAGCTGTCTTGGATCGCGAATCCACGGCACCTCGAGGCGATCCCGAGGATCGATGGGCTCTACAGAGCAGACGCGTCGATGGAGGGGAATGCGGTCTACGCGGCCAGCCGCCTCGGCCATGCGCGGGACGAGCGCACCCGGCGCCTCGTCGCCAAGATCCTCGAATGGCAGTGGCCCGATGGCGGTTGGAACTGCGACCGGCGATCGTCGGGCTATCGGTCGTCCTTCCACGAAAGCTGGGCGACCGCCATCGGGCTTGCGGCCTACCACGACGCAACGGCCGACCCCGAGGCGCTCTCCGCCGCACGTCGCACGGCTGAGCTCCTGCTTGACCATCGGCTCTTCCGCACATTGGACGGAAGGCGGCAGATCCATTCCGGCATGGCCACTCTGCACTGGCCGGCTTATTGGCACTACGACGTCCTGGCCGGTTTGCGAGTCCTGATGGCGGTCGACCCGCGCCTGCTCGCCGACCGACGAGCCGCGGATGGCCTCGATCTCCTCGAGTCGAAGGCGCTGCCGGACGGCCGCTTCTCCACAACGCACGGCTGGTGGCAGGCTGGTCGTCACGTGACCTCGCCCACCGACGTCGTCGACTGGGGCAGGGGCCGGCCGAGCGAGGTGCTGACGCTGCACGCCGTCAGCGCGCTCAAGTCAGCAGGACGCTGCTGAGCGCGTCGATAGCCATCTGCCCGAACGCCTCAGGTGCCTCTGGCCCGCCCGGAGGGATTCGAACCCCCGACCTGCTGATCCGAAGTCAGCCGCTCTGATCCACTGAGCTACGGGCGGACCCGCGGATGATACCGCGTCGGCCAGCCGACACCCGTGAAACACGACAGTCCGCCGAGCGTCCCCACCCTGACCGCCATCGCTCTCGTCGTGAGCCATCGTGGCGGCAGGGAAGCGAGTTGTCGTGACGATGCCGCGGCGAGATGGCGATCCAAGGTTCCGCCCGGACCTGGAAGGTCTGCGCGGGATCGCCATCCTGCTCGTCCTGCTGTGCCACGCCGGGGTCCCCGGGGCCGAGGCCGGCTTCGTCGGGGTCGACATCTTCTTCGTCCTGTCGGGCTTCCTCATCACCGGACTGCTCGTCGGGGAGCGCGAGCGCACGGGACGAATCAGCCTTCGTGGCTTCTATGCGCGCCGCGCCCGCCGGATCCTCCCCGCCGCGCTCCTCGTCCTGGCCAGCACGCTCGTGGTCGCCCAGCTCGTGCTGTCGCCCCTTGATCTGCCCCGGATCGCAGATGATGGCCTGGCCGCGGGCCTGTCGCTCGCCAATGTCCGCTTCGCGCTCGACGCGACCGACTACTTCGCACCGGTCGCGGCGTCGCCGATGCTGCACTTCTGGTCGCTTGCGGTGGAGGAGCAGTTCTACCTGCTCTGGCCGCTCCTGCTCCTGGCCGCGACCCGAGTGCGACGGCCACGACTCGCCCTGACCGTCCTGGCGACGGCGATCCTGGTCGCGTCGTTCGCCCTCTGTGTCGTGATGACCGAGGCATCCGGGCCGTGGGCCTACTTCTCGCTGCCGACGCGAGCCTGGCAACTCGCCGCGGGAGGGTTGCTCGCCCTGACGGTGTCGTGGCATCGGCGAGCGCCGACCGTGGTCGCCGTCGGCCTGGGTTGGGCCGGGGTCGGGTTGATCGGTGCGGGTCTGGTCCTCATCGGACCGACGACCGCCTACCCGGGCTTCGCCTCGCTCCTGCCGACGCTCGGTGCGCTGGCCATCATCGCTTCCGGCGGTACCGTCGGAACGCCTGGCTGGGTCGCCATCGGACGGGCTCCCCTCCGCTGGCTCGGCCGGATCTCGTACTCGCTGTACCTGTGGCACTGGCCGATCCTCGTCCTCGGGCCCGTCGCCCTCGGACTGACCGCGACGGACGACGGCGTCGAGGGCGCCGACCTCTCCATCCGACTGGGGCTGATCGGTTTGGCGGTCCTGGTCGCCGCGTTCAGCTGGTGGCTCGTGGAGGAGCCGTTCCGCCGAGGTCCATCGATCAGTCACGGTCGGGTCCGCGGGTTGGCGATGGCGGGAACAGCCGCGATGATCCTGGTGGTCGTGTCGACCTCGACCGATCTGCTGGGCGGCCGCGACGTCGTCGCCGCCGGCCTCGACGACCCGGACCCCGGTGCCTCGGCGGCCTGGATCGCCGACGCGACCTCGCCGTCCCCGGGCCGTCCGAGATCATCGGACGCCACCGCGACCGGATCCGGCGCAGTCTCGCTCGGGCCCATCTCGCCTGTGGTCGCGATGCCCCCGCCCACCCCGTCGTCCACCGCGGTCGCATCGCCCGCCTCGAGTCGACCGACCAAACCCGCCTCGCCGCCGCCTCCCAGCTCGTTGATCGAGGGCCCGTTGCCCCGCAACCTGAAGCCGTCCCTGGCCGCCGCTCGGACGGATGAGGATCCGCTGCTCGCCGACGGCTGCGGTCTCGGACTGGCGGGATCGCGACCACCGGAGTGCGTCTACGGCGACCCGCACGGTGCGGTGACCGTCGCGCTCGTCGGCGACTCGCACGCGGCCCACTGGTTCCCGGCGCTCGAGTCGCTGGCCAGGCAGCGCGGATGGCGGCTCGTCCCGTACACGAAGTTCAGCTGCGCCTTCCTGGACCTGCCCATCTGGTCGCCGTATTTCAAACGCGAATACACCGAGTGCGAGGCGTGGCGCGACAACGTCGTCGACCGCCTTGTCAAGCTGCGACCCGATCTCGTCGTCGTCGCGTCGGACCAGTGGTTCCCGGTCATCGACGGGCGGGACAACGACCCGGAGCGACAGGGCGCCGCCATGGCCCGCCTGCTCAAGCCCATCCGAGGCGCGGTGGCGATCATGGTGGACACGCCCCGCTCCGACTACGACGTGCCGGCCTGTCTCGCGCAGCACCCGAGGGCGATCGAACGATGCACGACGACGCAGGCCGCGGCCTTCGGTTGGCGACACGGGCGTCGAGAGAAAGAGGCGGCCCGACTCGCGGACGCGACCCTCGTGGACCTGACTGCCGCCACGTGCCCGGTCGACCCGTGTCCGCCGATCATCGGCACGACCGTCGTGTACCGCGACCACCACCACCTGACGGTGACCTTCGTGATGACCCTGGTCGACGAACTCGGCGCAGCCCTGCCGGTCGTCCGATGATCCGTCGGTTCGCCCCGGTCGCGATGGCCATCGTCCTCCTCGCCGGCGGAGCGCCGACCTCCAGTGGCGCGACGGTCGCGAAGCCGATGATCCGCGACGGCGACGACGTGACCCCGGCGGCCGGCATCTCGGTCGTGCGCGAGGTGACGGTGAGCAAGGTGCCCAGGGCGGCGTCCGACCGTGCCTGGGAACCGGTCGTGGCGACCCACCCGACCGACCCGGACCGGATCGCCGTCGTGTACGTGCATCGTGGACCCGGGACGGCCTGCGGCATCAACCCGATCATCCGGATCTCACGCGATGGCGGTCGGACATGGCGATCGACCAAACGCAGCCCGGGAGCGGGGTCGGGCCGCGGCGTCAACCTGCACGCGGCGATCGCCTGGGGACCGGGTCCCTCCGGTCGAGCCCGCCTCTACTGGGCGGACATGACGTCACCCGGCTGCAGCGGCGGCTACAGCCTGTCCACGGCGTACAGCGACGACGAAGGCGACACCTGGTCGAAGCTCCGCGTCGAGCGGAGGACGCCGCCGTGGGTCGGTGGCTTCCCGGAGATCGCCGTCGACCGCGACCCGCGGAGTCCCAACTACGGGACGGTCTACGCCGGGTACAACTGGCTGCCGCGTGGCGGACGGGGCCCCGGTTTCCGCCTCCTGACATCGACGGATTTCGGGAAGGTCTGGACGTCGACCGAGATCGGGCCGGCGCCGTCCCCGCACGGGTACGGCGACTGGTGGCGGATCGGCTATCGCCTTCGTCCGGCGCGGGACGGGGCGGTGTACGCGTCGTGGTACCAGGCCGACCTCCGCCGATGGGATCGTGCGCACATCTTCGCGAAGGGTGGACCGCGCAACGTCGGGCGACTTGGCGTGGCGGTGGCGCGCGTCGAGGTCGATCGCGCCACGAGGCGCGTCCGCGTCGGTCCATCCCGGATCGCGGTGACCGTCCCGGAGACCGCCTTCACCACGGGTGGCGCCAGCGCGGCCGGGACCGCCGGATCGATCCGCCCGGACCCGATGTGGCTCCACGGCTTCGATGTCGACCCGGCGACCGGCCGGCTCTACCTCGCGGTCGCGGCGTACGGCCAGGCGACCGGCGGTCGGCCCCGCGGCACGATCCGTGTCGGGCACAGCGACGACGGCGGCAGGACCTGGGCGTTCTCGCTGCTTCCGCCCATGCCGGCGATCGGCGGCCATCGCCAGTCCAGCATCCGGCCCAACCTCGTGGCCGGTCGTGGATCCGTCGTGGTGACGTTCCGCACGCTCGACGACGTCCCATCGGGCGCGACCGTCGGCCAGGCGTTCGCCGTCTCGACGGACGGTGGCGTCAGCTGGCGGAGGCCGGTGGCCGTCTCAGACCGACGATGGCGTGCCTCGAACCTCGGTGATGTCGTCAACGGCGTCGGGCTTCGCGAACGCGCCGAACGGCTGGCCGACGGCGACGTCTTCTGGGCGTACGGTGACGCCCGCAATGCCCGGGCGTCGGCCCTCGGCCGGGTCGCGATCCTCGGGACACGCATCCGCGTCGAGGCGACGACCTCGGGCGGCTCGACGTGGCCGGGTCCGCGCGAGGGCGGTCCGTAGGGTCGTCGCCAGGTCAGGCGGACTGACGCGTGTCGGTCGCCCAGTCGTAGGCGTCGAGGAGTTCGCGGCGTCGAAGGCGGCTCATCTCGTACCACGACAGTGTCGCCCGGTTGAAGGCACTCGGGCTGATGTCGTTGCCGCGGGCCAGGACCGAGGCGCGGACCGCGGCACTGACGAGGACGGCGGTGACCTTGGCGGTGATGATCTCGGGCGGATCGCCGGCCATGCACGCTTCGGCCTCGACGGCGCCCGCCCGGGCGAGGGCAGCGAAGACGAACGCATCGGCGTACTCCGCCGAGAGCAGGCTCGCACCCGACAGGAGCAGGGCGTGCGCCGCCTCGGTCGCGCCGAGGTTGCCGCCATCCGGGCAGCGGAGCGGGATCTCGCGTCCGTCGAACCCGCGCAGCGGGCAGGCCCAGGCGGAGGCGCTCGGAAAGTAGTGGAAGGTCTTCGGGCGGCATTGGAGCATGGCGCGGCGTTCCTCGAAGCACGACCCGCGGCAGAGCCGGAATCGCCACCGACCATACGGAGTCGCAGGTGGCGATGCGGTGCTCGGAACGATGAAGAAAGGACGACCAGGCGCGGTCGCGCCTTCGCCAGCACCTCGGCGCGCGCATCCAGCCACTCCCCGGGGTCCTCGGCCCTCGGTCGGATGAGGGCTCGCGGGCGGCGACCGTCGACGTCCAGCACGGCGACCTCGGGCGGGATCGGGTGGGACAGGAACAGCGGCATCGACTCGGTGAAGCCGTACGCCCCGACGTCGAGGACGGCGACCAGCTCGCCGACGTCGGGCGGCGTCATGATCGCCGCCTGGCTGAACACGTCGAGACCCGAACAGAGCGGACCGGCCACCGTGACCGGCACGACGCGACCGCCGCCGCAGCCCTTCCGACCGCGACCGCCGAGGGCGCGGATCCGGTGCTCCTGCCCGACCAGCGCCGGCCGCAGGACGTGATGGACGCCACCGTCGAGGATGACGACCGTCGCGCCGTCGACGGTCTTGCGGTCGACGACGCGAGCGACATAGGCGCCGGCCGGTCCGACGAGGAAGCGACCGGGCTCGAGGAGCAGCCGGGCCTCGGACAGGAGCGGATCCGACGGCCAGGACTCGGTGATCTCGGCGAGGCCCCCGCCCGAGCCGGACCAGGTCGAGCGACTCCTCGTGCGGTTCGTACGGGATGCCGAGGCCGCCGCCGGCGTCGACCAGCCGGACCGATCGTCCCGGCCGCCACGGCCAGCCGACGCGCCGCCCGGACCGTCGCCGCGACGTGGTCGACGAGCGCCGCGACATCGAGCACGTTCGACGCGCCGAAGGCATGCAGGCCGAGCAGGTCGAGATGCGGCGACGCGACGGCGCGCCGGGCGCGAGGCGGCAAGGTCGTCCGCGTCCATCCCGAACTTGCCAGCCCCGTCGTCGCCGACGAGCCGGACCCGCTCCAGCCGGGCGTCCTCGGACACCGCCGCCCGCAGCAGGATCGGCTGGATCCGGCCCGGCTTCGGCGGCGATCGCCTCGAGCCTGGCGAGTTCGCCGGGCGACTCGACGGTGACCGCGCGGATCCCGGTCGAGACCGCCGACCGCAGCTCGTCGTCGCGCTTGCCCGGACCCGTCATGACGACTCGGTCGGGCGCGATCCCGGCGCGACGGACGGTCTCGAGCTCACCGACCGAGGCGACATCGGCACCAAGGCCGAGCCGCGCCGAGATGCGCGACGACGGCCAGCGCGGGGTTGGCCTTGACGGCATAGGCCAGGTCGGCGACCGGCGGCAGGCAGCCGCGCAGGACGGCGACCTGACGCTCGATGACGTCGAAGTCGTAGACGTAGAACGGCGTCCCGAACCGGGCCGCAAGCTCCTCTGGAGCGAGCCCTCCAAGACGGCCACCGCGCAGGACTTCGTTGCGGGCGGGCGGTCGTCCGCGCCGCGGTCGATCGCCCTCGACGGTCGGCGCGCGCGGCCCGGTGGCCGGGGGTTGTCGGAGGATGGTCATCGCAGGACATCCTCGAGTGCGACGCGTGCGGAGGTCCCTTCGTCGCGATCCTTGACCAACAGGGCAACGGACGCAGTCAGTCCGTGTTCGGTCGCGAAGGTCCCCGTGATCCGGCGCGATCCCGGGATCACGACGGCACCCGCCGGTACGGTCAATGGCGTCTCCGCGGTCCCCTGCAGGATCCGCGCCCGGACGAGGTCGTAGATGCGGGATGTCCCGGTCAGGGTCACCCCGGCCCCGATGACGGCGCCTCGCCCGACGAGCACGCCCTCGAGGAGGGCGCTCCCGGCTCCGACGAACGCGTCGTCCTCGACGATGACCGGCCGTGCGCCGGGTGGCTCGAGGACCCCGCCGATGGTCACGCCCGCACCGAGATGCACGCGCGCCCCGATCTGGGCGCATGAACCGACGAGCACGTGCGAGTCGACCATCGTGTCCGGCCCGATCCAGGCGCCGACGTTCACGTATGACGGGGGCATGACCACGACGCCGTCGCCAAGGTGGGCGCCCCGCCGGACGGCCGTCCCGCCCGGGACGATCCGCCACGGGCCGCCGGCCAGGTCGCCGCGGGGAGGAACGGACGCCCGGTCCCGGAACGTGAGCGGCCCCGCCGTCCAGTCGCGGCTGGTCCGATCGGCGAAGCGGGCGAGGATGGCGGTCTTGACGTCCGGCCGCACGCGCCACCCGCCGGGCGACGACGGGTCGGGTTCGGCCGCCCGGATCCGCCCCGATTCCAGGTCATCGAGGATCGTCGCGGGGTCGACCGCGACGGACGGCGCGGTGCTTTGAGACGCAGGCTCGAACGTCGAGGTGGTCGGTGCGACCCCGGTCATGCCACGGCCTCGCGCCGCGCCCGCCGCTCGGTGATCCGGCCCCCGCCGGTCTCCACCAGGCCGAGCGAGCGGAGCGTCACCGCCATGGCGGCGCGTCCGTCGGGGTCGAGCGGCAGGAGTGGGGCACGGACCGTGTCCGTCTCGAGCAGGCCCATGAGCATCAGGGCGCCCTTGGCCGGGACCGGGTTGGGCCCGCCACGGAAGTTGCCGAGGAAGAGCGGCAGCCAGCGCTCGTGGGTCCGTCGGGCGGCGTCCCAGTCGCCCGCCCGAGCCGAGGCGCACAGCGCGACGAGCTCGCCCGGGATCTCGTTGGAGGCCACGGACACGACGCCGTCGCCGCCCATCGCCAGGACGGGCAGGGTCCAGGCATCGTCGCCGGCGAGGACCGCGACGTCGCGTGGCCGGTCCCGACAGATCCGCGCGATCTGCTCGAGATTGCCGCTGGCCTCCTTGACCGCCACGACGCGGGGGTGTTCGGCCAGCCGCAGGAACGTGTCGGCGTCGACGTTCGTGCCGGTTCGTCCCGGGACGTTGTAGACGACGACCGGCAGGTCGCCTTCGTCCGCGACGGCACGATAGTGCGCCTCGAGCATCCGGCCATCGGGTCGGTTGTAGTACGGGGCCACCACGAGGGCGGCGTCCGCGCCGAGCTCGGCTGCCCGGCGTGTGGCGCGGATCGTGGCTGCGGTGTCGTTCGTCCCGGTCCCGGCGACGACGCGGACGCGCTGCCGCGACGCGCGTTCCGAGGCGACCTCGACGGTCGCGGCGATGAGGCGCTCGCGTTCCGCCTCGGTCAGGGTCGGGGATTCGCCGGTCGTGCCGCACGGGACGAGCCCGTCGATCCCGGCCAGGATCTGCCAACGGACGAGCCGGCGGAAGGCGGCCTCGTCGAGGGTCCCGTCGGTCGTGAACGGCGTGACAAGGGCCGTGAAGGCGCCGCTCAGGAGCGGACGGATCGGGCGCGCCGTGGGGGCGGTGCGGGTGGTACGGGTGGTCGGGGTCATCGGAGGCTCCTTTCAGGCAGCGATCGGGTCACGAGCGATGAGCTCGTCGACGATGGGGTCGAAGTCGTGGAGGCCCGGCGCGCGCGTCGCGCGCTCGAGCCAGTCGGCGGCGGCGAGGATGCCCGCGGCATAGGCGGACCGGTCTCGAGCGGTCAGTCGGAGTTCGACGGTCTCACCGACGGCATCGAAGCCGACCAGGTGCATCCCGGGTGACGCGCCGGCGCGGACCGACACGACCTCGAGCTCATCCGCGGTCGCGAGACGCGGGTGGCCGGCGACGATGCGGCGCGCCAGGTCGCCCGCCGTGCCGGATGGCCGGTCGCGCTTCGCCCGTCGGTGCCATTCGAGAAGGTAGGGATCGAACGCATCGAGCGGTCCGAACAGCGCGACCGCGGCCTCCACCAGCCGACCGAACAGGACGACGCCGAGGCTGAAGTTCGGCGCCGCCACGGCGGCCGCTCCGTATTCGTGGAGGAGCGTGTCGACCCGCTCGCGGTCGCCGGTCCAACCGGTCGTGGCGATGACGAATCGTCGGCAGCCGGCCTCGAGGGCGGCGGCGATGTTGCCCGCGACCGCGTCGCCGCGAGATGCCTCGATCAGCAGTCGAGCGCCAGCGAGGTCCGCCGGATCGTGTCGGCCGCTCGCCGGTCGGCCGACGACGCGCACGGATCCGGGCCGCCCGTCCGGCGACGTCCCCCCGGCCGCCGCCCGCTCGTGCCATGCCGTCTCGACGGCTCGGCCGAGCCCTCCGTCGCCCAGGATGGTGGTGGATTGCATGTCGTGGTCCCTCGCTGTCGGTCTGAGGGGCCGCCGGGTGGATGATCCAGGGCAAACGAAAAGCCGCGGTCACCGTCGTGGTGCCGCGGCCCCTGGAGCCTCCGTTCCCTGGAGGCCCCGGTTCGTCGTGTCGGACGCGCCGTCTAGAGCCCCAGGGCCCGTGCCTCCCGGCAGGGCCGCCAGAGCTTCTTCTTGGACTCTTCCGAGAAGGTGTGGCGGTTCATCGCTGCAAACCATACGCATACCGTCGACTTCATGCAACCATTTCCTGCCGGGTTGCGGCGTGGCCCGTCGGGTGATACATATCCGCGGTGTCAAGTCGCCACCGCCGCCCGCGACGAGCCCGGAACGTCGCCCGCATCCTGGTGGCCGTCGTGGCGGTCCTTGGCGTCGCGTCCGTGATGGCTGCCACCGCACCGGCCCCATCGCCATCGCCATCGGGGCCCAGCGGGGCGGTCAACGGGGCGGTCGGCGTGCCGAGGACCCCGTCTCCCGCGCCATCGCTGGCGACCGAGGTCGTCCGTCCGACCCCCTCGCCGGTCGAGGTCGTCCGTCCCGCCGCCGTGTCCGAACTCGACGGCTACCAGTGGCCCCTCGCCCACGCCCGGATCACACTGCCGTTCGGCCCGACCCCGTGGGGCTCGCGGGTGGTCGAGGGCAAGCAGTTCCACGACGGCGTCGACATGGCCACCTTCTGCGGCGACAAGGTCGTCGCCGCGCACAGCGGCATCGTGCTCGCAGCCGGGCGCAAGTTCGACCAGGAGATCGGTTGGATCGGCGACCTCAGCCGCTATGTCGCCCGACTCGACGCCAAGCACCTGTGGACGACGCTGCCGATCGTCGTCGTCACCGATGACGGCGACGGCTACCGAAGCATCTACGCCCACTTCTCGAAGGTCGTGGTCAAGACCGGCCAGTCCATCCGGGCGGGCGACCTCATCGGGTACGAGG
Source organism: uncultured Chloroflexia bacterium (assembly GCA_963833705.1). GTDB lineage: Bacteria > Chloroflexota > Limnocylindria > Limnocylindrales > CSP1-4 > SPCO01. The sequence goes on from CAWHYQ010000003.1 coordinate 448,587, forward strand.
GCCGGACCGGACGGGCATCGGGCTGCCACCTCCACTACGGCCTGTTCAGCCCGATCGAGACCGCGCGGATCGCCATCGAACCTGACGTCGCCAGGCACATGCGGCTGCCCGGGTTCCAGATCGCCCGGATCGACCCCATGCTCGTCCTGCCGCCGCGCTGACGAACCGTCGCGGCCGCCATCAGTCCATGAGCCGCCGATAGCGTCGCCCGATCAGCGCATACGCCGGCAGCCGGCGGAGCGCCTCGGCCAGTGCCGGACCGGCCGAACCGTCCCGGGATTCGATCGCCAGCCTCGACTCGGTCGCCCCGACGCCGGATCCATCGGCCGGCCTGGCGTCCACGATTGCGAGATCGATGGCGACGATCCCGGGCTCGGCCGTGCCGAGCGAGGCGATGAGAGCTGCCGGCTCGTCGCCGGCCTCGTATTGCGCCCGCACCTCGGCCTCGGCTCGCCAGTTCGGTCTGCGCAACAGGATGGCGCGCCAGGTCGCCGCGACGGCACCCGAGACGCGCGCGTCGCCTGGTTCCGCCCCGGCCGATCCGGACCCCGCCTCCACCACGTCCTCGCCGCGCGCCCAGCGGGCCGCCTGGTGGAGCAGTGCATATTCATCCAGGTCGGCGAACGCGGCCAGGCGCTCGGACGGTGAGCCCGTCCCGAAGATGGCCCGGATGGACGGCCCGAACACCTCGGCCAGGTCGAGGTCGATGGCCCGCACGGTCCGGTGGAAGTAGACCTGCTGGTACATGAACTGGCGTGCGGTCAGGAACATCTCGAGGGCGGCGAGCCCGGGCTCGTACAGGGTCAGCCCGCGGTCGGAGACGAAGGTGTAGCGGCGCAGCCGCTCGACGTCGACGGGCCCGACCGAGACGCCGGTCAGGTAGGCGTCGCGGCGGACATAGTCGAGGTTGTCGACCGTGAACACGCCCGACAACAGCGGCTGCAGCCAGCGGACCCAGTGGGGCATGGTCGGATCGGCCAGCGCCGGCTTCGAGACCAGGAACGAGACCCAGGTGGGGTCGATCGACTCGCCGTCGGCGAACCCGTCGCGCTCGGCAACGGCGCCGGGGGCTCGGCGCAGGCCGCGGATCAGGGGTCCCAGCTCGTCCTCGATGATCCGCTGCGACAGATCCTCGTGCGTGAGTGGCTTGCCGGCCGGCCGTCTCGGGTCGGCCGGCGCATGGAACGCGGCCAGGACGTGGTCGTCGAAGAAATGGGCGAACGGGCCGTGGCCGACGTCATGGAGGAGGCCTGCCATCCGCAGGGTCTCGACCACCAACCCCTCCGATGGTGTCGTCTCCCCGTTCGAGGCGAGCGCGGCCCGCAGGCTCGGATAGAGCGAGCGGGCCCACAGCCCGGCTTCGTGCATGACCCCCAGGCCATGCGTGAAGCGCGAGTGCTCGGCGGTCGGGAAGACCCAGCGAGCGCTCTGGAGCTGGCTGATGCGACGCATCCGCTGGACCCAGGTGGTGTCGAGGAGATCCTCCTCGGCCACGTCTTCGGTCGGCAGGCCGGCCGCCGTCGACTCCGACCCCGACAGACGCTTGGTGAGTTCGATGTACCCGTGGACCGGGTCGCTGATCAGGTTGACCGCGGCGAACGGGTGGCGGCGCATCGGGGCGTTATGGCACCCATATGCGCGATTCAGCCGACCACGGGCCGATGTTGCCGGCCCTGTCGTTGGCGCGGACGCGCAGGCCATACCAATGCCCGCGGGGCTTGTTGAGGGTCGTCCGCGATGTCGAAGTGGTCGAGGCCGACACGGTGGCCCAGGCCCCGCGGTCGGTCCGCTGCTGGACGGTGAAGCTCTTGAGGCCGGACGTATGCGTCTGGAGCGGCTGATCCCAGCCGCGCCATGACCAATGGAGGTCCGTGTCGGCGACGTCGCTGGCACTCACCGCGGCCCGTGCGCCGGAGTGGTCCTTCGACTCGGTTACGACGATCGCACCGAACGTGCGATGGCCGCCGGAGCGGTAGGCGAGGCCGACACCGATGTAGTTGTAGCTCGAACTCATGAGGATGGACCAGTGCGGTGAGCTGCCCTTCCACAGGTTGAACAACGACAGCGCCGCGGCCGAGGGCCCGGTCTTCGAAGTCCAGGCGATGGCCTCGCCATAGCCGTACCACTGGATCCTGCGGGCGCTGAGGCTCCTCTTCAACGATCCGGCGACGGTGTGGCTCATGACGTTCGTGCGGGCCATGACGCCCGCCCGGTCGCCGGCGAGGTCCCAGAGCCGCGTATCGATGCGGAGGGGCTGCAGTCCGCGGTCGGCTCGCGCCTCGTTGATGTAGGTCAGGATGGCCTTCTCGTGGTCGGTCGTGGTGTAGGCACTTGCCGGCGTTGCACATATCGCAAGGAGGATCACCGCCAGTACCGATCCAAGCCTCTTCATCCGTGAACCTCCCTGTACTTCGCGGCGCCTCGCCGCATCGTGTCCGCTACGTCGTCACGCAGCGCGCGCGGAGCCACGACTTCCACGGAGTCGCCCCACGACAGGATCCACAGCCGGATCTCGATCGTCCCGGATACCGTGGCGCGCCAACACAGCGAGCCATCCGGCTCGGTCGCAACGACCTGTGTGGGGTGCCACGTCGTCTCGAGGACCCGGCCGGCAACGTCGGGCGCGAACCGCAGGATGACCTCGACGGGCTCCTGGTCCGCGATGATGTCCCACGCCGCGCGGAGCGCCGACGTGGTCGTTGCCGGGTCAGGTGGCTCGAACGTCCGCGGAGTCAGCGAGACGGCACGGATTCGCTCGATCTTGAAGGTTCGCAGGGCCTCACGCGCCTCATCGAAACCGATGAGATATAACGCGTGCGTTGCAAGGGAGGGTTCAAGGAGGTACGGCCGAACGGTCGCCTGACGCGGCGTCGAACCGGCATCATAGCGGGCGGGCTCGTAGTCGATGGCGACCACGCGACGCTCCGCCCAGGCTTTGGTCAGCAGCCGGACATTGGCGTTGAAGTGTTCGTCCCGGGGCGCCTTGGACAGGCCGTCGATCGTCCGCTCGACATGCTCGGCCAGCGGCGCCGGGAGGACGTTCTCCAGTTTCTCGAACGCGGACGCGAGGTCCGGGTCGTACTTGTCTGCGTAGCGAACCATGAGGCGGGCCGACAGCACGACCGCCATGGCCTCCGACTGGGTCAGTTTCAGCGGCGGCAGGAAGGCCTTCTCCTGGTCGATGCCCCAGCAGCCATCGACTGCCCAGACCGGCACCTGAAGCTCGGTCTCGAGGGCGATCAGGTCCCGGTACACCGTCCGGACGGACATCCCGACGCGCGCGGCGATATCGACGGTTCGCATGCCGTCCGGGTGCGCCTGGAGGATTGACACCAGCCGCGCAAGGCGCGCTAGCCGGTCGCGCTTGGTCGCGTAGCGACCCCGCTCATCGGCGAATGTCATCTGGTGGGAGGATAGACCAGAACGTCCCTCCCGCGCTCGGTGGCCGTCATCCGCACCTCGATGGTGCCCTGGATGGCGTCCGGGATGACCCCCGCCGCCTCGCCGTTGACGCTGCCCGCGACCTGCCCGAGCTGCCCGTCGAGGAAGACCCAGTAGTCGAGTTGTCCGCGCCAGCGGTGCAGGTCGGCGGCGCCCACGAGCCAGCGCGCCTCGGGGAATGCGGCGCTGAATGTCGGGCCGTCGATGGCGACCCGGCAACGACGGGCCCGCGCTCCTTCGATGACTTCGACGCCACGATCCTCGGCCGTCGCCCGAAAGTCGGGCGTCAGCGCGACGTCGAGGACCTGGCGGTCGACCGTGTCGTCGTGCACATCCCCGAGCGGTCTGGAACGCCAGCCGGTTCCAGGGATGAGGGTCCAGGCCCGGCCGTCCGAGCGGCTGGAGCCGTACTGGCCGAGCTCCTGACTCGTCGCGACGTACGCCAGCCAGCGGAAGTCGTCCTCGACACGCAGCCCGGCCAGGTCGACCGAACCGATGGGATGCAGGTCGACGGCCCCGCTGAGATGGAGGCCGAGACGCGCCGTCCGCCCGACCGCCAGGGGCCCGTCGCAGGGCGGAGGCTGGTCGATCCCGATCGTCGGCCCGAACCGCGATGAGCCGGCGGCCGCATCGCGCATGGCGAGGTCGTTGGCGACCGCCACCGCCGCGAACGCAGCGCCGGACAGGGTCGTGGCGAGGATCGCCAGGGCCGCCCCCCCGACCAGCCGGCGCCGGCGAATTGCCGTCCCGCCCTGGAGCCGGCGAGCGACGCCGAACCCGCTGAACAGGCTGGTCGCCACCAGCGCAAGCAACCAGGGGTAGGCCGCCTCGAAGGACGGCAACAGGGTCTGCGAGCCGAGCGCGAGGAGCTGGTTCACGACGCCGGTGATGGACGGCACGAGGCACAGGAGAGCGATGATTCCCAGCCAGACCACCGCCGGGAACGCGATGTCGCCACGCGCGATCGGCGGCCAGATGAAGCCCGCCGCCGCGATCGCGATCGGGGTCATCGCGGTCAGGCCGACGATGAGATCGAGCGGGCCGCCCGGCCGGTACGCCAGCAGGATCAGGGCAGCGGCGAGCGTCCAGCACGCGACGAGCGCGCAGGCGATGAGTCGAAGTTCGAAGCGGCGGACGCGCATCGGTCGAGTCTATCCGCCCGGGTCGCCGGACCCGTCGCGGAGGCCCGCAAAGTACGGGGCGGAGTAGGACCGCCGGGGTATCGCCGCGAGGTACCGGACCCGGGACCATGTCGCTACCGCACTCAGCCGGATGCTCCGGCAGCGGACCGGGGGTCTAGGTGGGATATGGCCGGACAGGCGCCGCGAGGGTCACGTGGACAGGGGCGAACGAACCGCCCCGGCACGTCCGTCGCGACGCCGGCTGCCAAGACCGCCCACGGTCCGCGATCCAGCGTGGCCACCTCGAGTCATGCACCCGGCCGGACCCCGGCCAAGGCTCCCTCTGAGACGCCGGCAACGCGTGCGGTCTATCGGCTGCTCCAGACCAAGGGCCTGACGCCCACCGAGGCCGCCAACCTGACCGCGTTCATCTGCGGGTTGCCGACGACCGACCTGCGCTGGTCGCTCAACCAGATCAACCAACTGCTCTTCCTTCGCCAGCTTCGACAGACCGGCCGTTTCGATGGCAACGACGGGGGTCCCAGCCGGCCGCACTGATCCCGCATCCACCGGGTCTCGATGGCGATCCTCCTCCCGCCATCACGACCCACTGTCGAAGCGGCGCCGAGCCTCCTCCCGGCGCCGCTTCGGCATGTCAGGGCATCGCGGACCGCGGTCCCGATCGGTCAGCGGCGGTCGGCCGGACCGCGCGCCGCGTCCACGAAGACCGCGAACAGGCGCTCGAACTGGGCGGGTGTCGACTCGGTCCGTTCGGGATGGCACTGGACGCCGAACAGGAAGCGACCGTCGGCGGCTTCGAGGCCCTCGACCAGGTCGCCGATGGGGCTGCTCGACCAGGCGTTCGCGACGAGACCCGGCGCGAGATCGCTCGTCCGCACGGCCTGATGGTGGTAGGTGTTGACGTGGAGGACGCCCCCACCCGGCTTCGTCGGAAAGAGGATCCGGGCCAGGCGCGTCCCCGTGGCGATCCGGAGCGGATGGGTCCTGGCCGGCCCCGTGCCCCATGGCGGACCCTGGTGACCGTCGACATGCTGGAGGAGGGTACCGCCAGAGAACGCATTGATCGCCTGGAAGCCCCGGCACAGGCCAAGGACCGGGAGGCCCCGCGCCTGCGCGGCCGTCCACGCCTCCGCCTCGAGCGCGTCCCGATCGGGCTCGACCGTGGTCGATCCGCGGCTCGGATGACCGTACCGCGAGGGATCGAGATCGGCCCCGCCGCTGATCAGCAGGCCATCCATCGTCGCGAAGGCTTCGGCCCGGCGACTCGCCTCGGATCGTGCGTCGAGGATGACCGCCTCGGCGCCGTGACGCGTGACCGCCGAGGCGTACAGGGCGGTCTTGCCGGTCTGGATGTCGGGGTCGGACTGATGGGCGGCCACCGCGACGGTCACGACGATCCGTGGAGCGGCGCCTTTCGAGGCGGTCATCGCCGAAGGATAGCGGCGGTCACTCGATCGGCGAGGCCGAGGCGTCGGGTGACGCCGAGGCGTCGGGCACACCGACCGGCGTCGGCGATGGCGGGAACGTCGGCAGGTTCTCCGGATCCACCTCGGATCCAGGGATCAGCTGGAGCGTCCAGCCGACCGTGAGTCGGTTCGGCTGGTACTTGGGCGAGTCCGGGTCCAGGGATGGGTACGTCGCACGGTTCCAGTAGGCGATGCTCCGACCACTGGTGCCGAACTTGTGCGCGATCCCGATCAGCGTGTCGCCCTTGGCGACCATGTACACGAGGAACGTCGGCTGGGGCGTGGGCGTCGGGCGGATGAAGGAGAGGGTCGGGGTCGGCCCGGCGGGCGTCGGGACGGCGGTCGGGGTCGGGCTGGGCGACGCGACGGCCAGCGGCGACTGGCTCAGGCGGTTGGCGGGTTCGGGCACACATGCCGAGAAGAGCAGCGCGAGGACCAGGAGCCGCGAGGGATTGCGCACAGCGTTCAGGTCATGGTGACGCATCACCGAAAACCTGCGTGACGACGCTCCGTCGAACCGCGACTCAGGCCTGAGGCGGGGTCGGGGAGTCCACCGGCGTCGGCGCTTGCAGCGACAGCGCGTCGGCGGCCAGCGCGAGGCCCTCGGCCGCCGTCACGACGCGGTCGCGGCCGCCCCGCTTGGCCACGAAACACGCCCGGTCGGCGGCCAGGAGGATGTCGGTGGCCGTTGCGCCGTCGGTCGGGAAGGTCGCGACGCCGACCGATGCGCTGACCGAGCCGGTCGAGGTCGAGACGGCCTTTCGCGCTCGGTCCGCGACCTGCAGCGCCCCGGCGGCGTCGGTGTGAGGGAGGATGAACGTGAACTCGTCACCGCCGTAGCGGAAGACCAGGTCCGAATCGCGACCCGACCGGACGAGGCCGCCGGCGATCTTCTTGAGCAGCTCGTCCCCGGCCTGGTGGCCCATCTCGTTGTTGACGTCCCGGAAGTCGTCGAGGTCGAGCATGATCAGGCTGAACGGCGAGCCGTCGCGCACGCTCCGCTCGAGCCATTCCTGGAACGTCCCGTGGTTGAGGAGCCCCGTGAGGTCGTCGGTCCGGGCCCGGATCTCGACCGCCTGGAAGACCTCCGCGTTCTGCAATGCGATGGAGACCTGGGCCGCGAACAGCTGGACGAGTTCGAACTCCTCGGCGGAGAACGTGTTGCCGACCCCGAGCCGTTCGATGGTCAGGACACCGATGGCGCCGTGCCGACCACGCAGCGGGATGACGATGAGGCTGCCGTCCAGGGACGACTCATCGCGGAAGTGGTTGACCCGCGGATCATGGCGTTCATCCGAGATGAACACCGGTTCGTTGTGGGCCACGACCCAGGTCGCGATGCCGGTCTCGCCTGGCTCCCACGCCTCCAGGTACTCCGTCGCGTGCACTCCACGCGCGGTCAGGGGCGTCAGCAGACCGCTGGCCGGATCGACCACCTCGATGGCGATGTTGTCGCACAGCAGCAGGCGCCCGAGGCGGTCGGTGATGCTCTCGAGGACACCCCGCGCGTCGAGCGTGGTCAGGATCGATTCGGTGATCTGGAGCAGCTCGCGCTGCCCGCGAAGCTGCTGTTCGAGCGCGAGCGTCTGTTCGCGCAGGCGTTCGGTCGTATCGACGTTGACCATCGCCTGCGCAGCGAAGCTGGCGTAGATCACCAGCAGTCGGAGGTCGTCCTCGGTGAACTTGTAGAGCCCGAGCTTCGACAGGACGAGAACGCCGAGGACCTGGTCGTCATAGATCATCGGGGCGAGCAACATCGACTCGTCGAGGTCGTCCTCCGTCCCCGGGATCGTGTTCGCGCGCGGGTCGGCCGCCGCGTCGCCCAGGATCTGGGGCATCCGGTTGGCCGCGACCCAGCCCGTGATGCCCTCGCCCATGGCGACCCGGAGCTGTTCGGGTGTCTCGTCGATGTACTCGCCGACCTGGCCCTGCATCGCCACCGGGATGAGGTCCTCGCCGATGAGCCGGTAGACCCGGGCGTTGTGGTAGTCGATCAGCTGGCGCAGCTCGGTGGCGATGGCCTTGCCGATATCGGCCACGCTCGACAGGCGGTTGAGGCGGGCGCCGAGCTGCTGGATCGATTGGAGCTGCGCCGCCCACGACGCCATGCGCTCGTAATCCTGCGCGGCGCGGATGGCGACGCTCGCCTGGGTGGCCAGGGCGGCGACGGTCTCGAGTTCGTCAGGCGTCCAGTGGTGCGGGCGATCGTGGTAGATGTTGAGGAGCCCGAGCATCTCCGTCCCGTCGAGGAGGGGCGCGGTGCACAGCGTGTCGAAGCCCTCCTGGACGACGGCCGCACGGACGTCCTCGCCACGCGGGTCGTCGCGGTACCCGACGGCGAACAGGGGCCGGCGTGCGGCCACCGCGGCGGTCGGCAGCGAGCGTCCCGGGAACTCGCGGACGCTGTTGAGGTACGCGGGGGAGAGGCCGCGACTGACCTCGGCGACCGCCTTCCCGTCGGCGCGCTGCAGGAAGACCGCCGCTCGGTCGCCCTCGAACAGGACCATCGCGTGGTCCACCAGCCCGGCCAGGATCCGCTCGAGGTCGAGCCGACTGCCGATGTCGCTCGCGACGCGGTGCAGCGCCTCCGCGCGATGCAGCAGGTGGGCGACCCCCTCGGCTCGTTCGGAGCTGCTGATGATGGCGGCCAGGCCGTCGGCGGCCACGCGGGCGACGTCGAGGTCCCGCCCGGTCAGCGATCCGGGTGTCTCGCCGATGATCAGCAGGACACCCCACGCCTCACGACCACCCGGCAGCGCGACCGCCAACTCGGGCCGGCCGTCCGGCACGATGGCGAGCATGCTGTCCTCGGGCTCATCGCCGATGAGCATCGCGGGCAGCGGCGACCGACCGGTCCGCTCCCTTCCCGTCGCGCCTTCGAGCGTCTTCCCAAGGATGCCCATGCGGGCCGGCAACTCGGCCGATCGGAATGGCGCTGCGCCGTCCGCGGTCGCGACCGCGCGCGACATCAGGCGATCGCCGCGCAGCTGCCAGACGCCGACGAGATGGTGGCCGTACGCGTCGCGGATCGCGCTGACCGCGGCGCGGAGCGCCTCGTCCGGATCGTCCACCGTGTTGATCAATCGGGCCACGGCCGAGGCGACGGTCAGGTCGAGTCGATGACGCTCGGCATCGAGTGGATCGATCCGCGCCTCGGTCCCCACGCGGCGGGCCGGGGCCAGCCGCGCCAGTGCCGCCGGGTCGATCCTCCGTCGGCCGCCCCAGGCGCCACTCGATACCGACGGGATGCCTTCGGGGGCGCCACTCTCGGCCGCGGCCAGGAATCGTTGCAGGTCGCCGAGTCGATACCGGCGGTCGCCGCGCGGGTTGATCCGGTAGTAGCGCAGGCGCCCCGCGTCGCTCCAGGCGCGGATCGTGTTCGGGTGAACGCCTAACAGCCTGGCGGCCTTGGTGACCGACAGGGTTGCGTCAGTTGGTCGTGGCGGGAGTGTGATCGACACGGCTCATTGAGGAAATGTGAACTCGTCGGCCCGAGCCTACCAAGCTCACAGTTCTTGCCAATAGTCCGAAGGTCCCGCCGCGGATCAGACTCCTCGGTGCGCCGTCAGACGCACGTAGATGAGGGTCGCGAGGACCGTCCCGAGGCCGATGGCGACGACCGCCACGAGTGCGAACGCCGGGTCGCCCACGAGCCCCGGCCCCTGACCTGAGCTGCGCGGGTCGCCGCCGGTGCCGGCGCTCGGGGCGGGCGAGGCTGCAAGCGTCGCGACGGCGCCCGAGAGCCAGCCGACGAGCGCGCCACCCGCGACGACGACCCGCCGGAGGTGCGCGCCACCTGCCACGACCGGACTCACGACACCGCCCCCAACAGGGCCGCGCCAAGCCCGACCGACACCAGCACGAGGCCGCCCGCGAGGCACATGGCCGCGGCCAGCGGCCGGCGACGCCCACCCGCAGTGAGGATGCGCATCGCCTCCGCCGGTTCGAGGGTGGTCAGGATGAGCGGTCGGCCGAGACCGGCGGAAAGGCACGGTCGCCCCTCCCCGTCGAGCCCCGGGACGCCGAGCACGATCGCGTGCTCGACCGATGACACCTGCTCCACCAGCAGACGGACCGGTGTCTCGTGCGACGTCCCGGGCGGGACCCGGTCGGCCGCGTCCGCGGCGGTGCCGACGGATTCGCGCGGGATCACGATGAGGCCGGTGTCGAGGACGGCGTCGTCGACGACGATGGATTCGAGCCCATCACGGACCTCGAACGGGACACGCTCGCGACGGTCCTCGAACGCCGACCAGGTCCTGCCGTGCCGAAGCTGGAGCCGGGTCCGCCGGAAGACGAGCGGGCGGTGGGCGTCATCCTCGAACTCGGTCTCGGCGTCGATCCGGCCGCTCACCCGGACGTATCGAGGTCGTCCACCGGCCAGGGCACGGGCATCGGCGACGCTCACCTCGGGGGTCGACGCCAACAGTCGCCCGACCCGGTAGTTGGGGCCATACGTTCGCAGGATCAGCCCGCCGACGGCGAGCGCCACGAAACCGGCGACGATGGGGATCAGGGGTGACACGGCGGCGATGATACGCGCCGGGCATGAAAGGGCCCGAAGGAACCTCCACGACACATGGGCCTTGATGCGATCGCGGCCGTTAGTGACGCTCGACACCTCCGGGCTGTCGTCCACGGTACGGTCCGGCGGCAAGCCCGGTCAATCGGGGTCGTCCACCAAATCGTGGACATCTGGCTGAGTTATCCACCATCCGTCCACACTCGCAGGGCTCATGGCTGGGCGCGCCCGGTGGCCGGGTCGAGTGCCGTGACCTGGCCGCTGAAGCCGGTCAGGACGAGGCGCCCACCGACGAGATCGGCCGCCGTGACCACATCGGAGTGGGCCACCCGCCAGGCGACGGCCCCGTCGGGTTCGATCGCGAACGTCTCGATCTCCGCCGCGACGATGACGTGGGACAGCCGCGACGATCCGAGGAGCGCGACGATCGGCGTGGCGGAGCGATGGTCCCAGTCCGCGTCCCCGGTCGCCACCTCCAGCCCATACGTGTGGAACCCGTAGGCGACGACCAGCAACCCGGCCGTGTCCCAGTGGAGCGCTCGCGGCTCGTCGTGGATGAGCGACGCGAACCGAGCCGTCCACGCACCGCGCGGACCTTCGAGGCGGAGTTCGGCTCGACAGAGCTCGTCGGGCTCGGTGGCGACGCGCGTGCCCAGCTCGACCAGGTTGCCGCCTGCCTCCGACAGCGCGAAGACAGCCGCGGCGGACCCGCTCCCTCCCCACCGCCAGCGGGCGCGCAGGCCGCCCGGATAGACGACCGTGCTGTTGCGGGGCTCGGCGCTCACACGCGAGCGTGCGGCGCGATCAGGCGCCCGCGTTCTGCGGCGTGATGGGACCGCCGGTCGGATAGCCACCGCCGCCCTCACCCGTCTCCGCGGCCGACGTCGTGGCTGCGGCGTCCGCCTCCCGATCCGCGAGCGACTGCGTCTCGGCGATCGGAGCGACCGTCGCGTTGGCGAGTACGCGCAGGGTCCCGGGCGGCACGGGGAAGACCGCGGTCGGCAGGCCCGCCGCCGCCCACACCACCGGGTACCGGCCGAGGGCCGGATCCATGATCACCCGGATCGACCGGTCGTGGCCGATGGGCGGGATGCCGCCGATCGAGAACCCGGTCAGGTCGCGCGCCTCGCGTGCCGACGCCCGACGGACATCGGCCGCGCCGGTGACGGCGGCCAGGCGGGCGACGTCGACGCGATCGGGACCAGACACCAGGCACAGCAGCGCCTCGAGCCCGTCGTCGACCGGGACCACGAAGACCAGCGACTTGACGATCTGCCCGAGGTCGGCGCCGACCGCCGCCGCGGCCTCCTCAGCCGTGTGGGTGGACTCGTCGAAGACGGTCACCTCGAGGGTCACGCCCTTGCGGGCGGCGGCGTCGAGCACACGCTGGATGGATGGCGGAGTGGGCGCGTCGGGCACGGGCCGGAGTCTAGCATCGGGCCGTCTCGGGACGCGTGGGGCGGGGTAGCATCGCGGGCATGCTGGCACTCATCCTGGCCGACGGCGACGCCCCGACCCGGGATGACCTTGATGGCGTCTGGCCGGGTTGGTCCGACGACATCGGGCTCGTCATCGCGGCCGACGGCGGCGCCCGCCATGCGGCTGGCCTGCTGGTCACCATCGACCTGTGGGTCGGCGACGGCGATTCACTCGGTGAGGCCGGTGTGGCCGCGCTCCTCGCCGCGGGCATCCCGATGGAACGATCGCGACCCGACAAGGACGAATCGGACACGGCGCTCGCGGTCCGCGCCGCGGTGATCCGTGGCGCCGCCGGCGTCGTCATCGTCGGCGCGATGGGCGGGCCACGGGTCGACCACGCGCTCGCCAACGTCGGGCTCCTCGCGTCCCCCGACCTCGTCGACCGGTCGGCGCTCCTGCTCGACGGTCGCTCGAGGATCAGCCTCCTCCGGGCACCGCGCCCGGATGGATCGGTCGCGCGACGGTCCTCCCTGGGAGCGATCGGTGACGGGTTGTCGCTGCTGCCGATGGGTGGCCGGGTCGAGGGTGTGACGACCCACGGCCTCGTCTACCCCCTCGTCGACGAGCCCCTTGATGCGGGATCCACGCGGGGGCTCTCGAACGTGGTGAGCGGGTCGGATAGCGAGGTCCTCGTCCGACGTGGGTCACTGCTCATCATCGAATCGCCTGCTACGCTCTGAGCCATGAGCCTGCCAGCCGTCGGCGATCTCGCGCCCGAGGTCGCCCTGCCCGATGAGACCGGGACCGTCCACCGTCTGGCCGACCAGCGCGGCCGGTGGACCGTCCTCTACTTCTACCCGAAGGACGACACACCCGGCTGTACGGTCGAGGCGTGCGAGTTCCGCGACAACAACGAGACCATCCACGAGCGTGGGGCCGACGTCTGGGGGATCAGCCCGCAGGGAGCCGACAGCAAGCGGAAGTTCCGCGAGAAGTTCGAGCTCCCGTTCACCCTCCTGACCGACGAGGGCCACAAGGTCGCCGAGGCATACGGCTCGTGGGTCGAGAAGACGAACTACGGGAAGACCTACTGGACGACGGCGCGGACGACCTTCATCGTCGATCCGAACGGACGCGTCGTGCGGGTCTGGCCGAAGGTGAAGCCGGAAGGTCACGCTGCCGACGTCCTGGCTGCGCTCGACGAACTCGGGGCCGCAGCCGGGTGACCGGCGCGAATCTCGAGGCTTCGTTCGTGGGGGGAGACGAACGAAGCCTCGGCCGCAAGCGTACTGCCGGCCTATGCCCGACGCAAGGTTCGGGACGGCTCATCAGGGGCGCCGCGGCACCATGACCGAGACCCCCACCATGGGTGATACCCCCGCTCCGACCGACCACGCGTGGCGACCGGCGCGCTTCATGATCATCGCCGCGCACCCCGACGACGCCGAGTTCGGTCCGGCCGGCACGGCCGCGCGCTGGATCGATGCCGGCGCCGAGGGATGGCTCGTGTGCTGCACCAGCGGCGACCAGGGCGGCGAAGACCCGGATGCCGATCCGCTCGTCCTCGCGGCCCTGCGTGAGAGCGAGCAGCGGGCGGCGGCCGCGATCATCGGCTATGCCGGCGTGACGTTCCTCCATCAACCCGACGGGGCTCTGGCCAACGACCTCGCCCTGCGCGAGTTGCTCGTGCGCGAGATCCGGCTCTTCAGACCCGACGCGGTCCTGGCCACGGACCCGGACACGTTGTTCTACAAGGGCGGCGGCATCAACCACACCGACCATCGCGCCGCGGGCATCGCCGCGGTCGACGCCGTCTATCCCGCGGCTCGTAACCCGATGGCGTTCCCGAACCTCGCACGCTCCGGGCTGGCCGCCCATCGCGTCCGTCGGATGTACCTGTTCTGGTCGGACCGCAGCGACACCTGGGTCGACACCTCCGCCACGCTCGAGCGCAAGCTGGACGCGCTGCGGGCACATGGCAGCCAGATCCACGATGTCGACGGCCTGGCCGATCGCATCCGGACCTGGGCGGCCGAGGAAGGCGCCCGGATCGGCGCGACCGCGGCCGAAGGCCTTCGGCTGGTGGTCATCGACGACGACGAGGACGAGGGCCCCGGCTGAGTCAGGGCAGGTCGCGGGGCGGAGCCTGAGCGTGCGTCCTCAGCTCTCGTCGAGGAGCAGCGGTCGGATGCGGCCCCATTGGTTCCAAACCTCGGCGAGGCCGTCGGCTCGACGCCCGAGCATGGTGACCATCTCGCCGAGCGTGAGGTCACCCGCGACGCCGGCCAGGTACTCGTCGGCGGCGACCGTCACCTCACGGTAGAGCTCGAGCGTGGCCGCCTCGGTCGGCCAGCGGCGGACGCGCATCGGGTCCAGCCCGGCATACCCGAGCGCGAGCGAGAGGTCGCGCTGCGACGGGTAGCGCGAATCGATCCACCCGCCGAGTCCGTCGAAGCGGAAGCCGAGCGATGACAGCGCGTGGGCGATGTCGCGGGCCTGCGGTGTGTTGAACGGACCCCAGAATGGGTGGTCGTGCGGGAACACGAGGGCAGACGCCTCGATGGCATCGGCCACGATCGCCTCGACCAGGCTGGTCAGGAGCAGTTGCCAGTGCCGACGCTGATCGGGGTCCTCGCCGGCGAGGCTTGCGACGAGGCCGGTCATCGCCGCCCGATCGCCGCGCAGCAGCCGGAAGATCCGCGGCGTGGCCCCCTCCTCGAGGGCGATCCCGAGCGTCTCGTCCTCTTCGAGCCGCCCGAAGCCGCTGCCGGTGAGCGGCGGGTTCCAGGAGGAAGGCAGGTGGGACCGATGCCGGCCGTTCCTCGCAATCGGCGACCGCGACGCGTGCCGCGAGACAGGCCGCATCGGCTGTCGACGCACCGATCCGCGCGGCGTCGGCCTCGAGACTGAGACGCTCCAGGGTCATGGCGATGGCGACCGCTGCGTCATGCTCGCGCGCTGCCGTGGCGACCGATTCCCGTGCCTCGGTGTTGATCCGATTGATCTCGATCAGCCAATCTCGAGCGGCGCCCTCGAGTGCGTCCGGTGTCGTTGCCGCGGCGACGGCCGCCCGGAACCCACCCTGCGCGGATTCCTTGGCGGTCTGGACGGTGCGCGCGTCGGCCCGAGCCGCGGCCACGGACGAGGCCGCCTCGTGTGCGTCATAGGCTCGTTGCGCGACGCGCAGGTTGTCGGCTGCGACGTCCGCCTGGGCGCGTGCACGTGTCGCCAGTTCGCAACGTTCCGTGGCGAGACGGCGTTCCTCGGCACACCGGTCGGTGGCGCCCGGCGCGGCGCCCGGGCCGGAACCCGAGGGTGGATCGAGCAGGGCGACGGCCGTCAGCGTCGGTTCGGGCGACGGCTCAGCGTCGGCGTCCGCGTCTGGCCCGGCCGCTCGCATGGTCTCGTCACGGTCGGCCGTGGCGACCGCCGTCATCGCCGTCGCGCGGACGAGACTCTCGCGAAGCTCGGCCATGACCGGATCGCCACCGCTCGAGACCGGGATGGCGACCGACTCGCTCCGTGGCCCGAGCTGGGTCGCGGAGGACCCGTTGGTGAGCGGAAAGACGGGCTCCATGATCCGGCCCGGCTGCGGTAGGTCGGATCCCGGCCCGACCGGGATCGCGCCGGCAACCGATGCGCCGGCGACGACCGTCGCCGGACGGCCGAACCGAACGCTCGTTCGACGTTCGACGGTCCCCGGTGGGACCGCGTCCCCGTACGACCGACGATCTGCCGGACCTCCGCGAGCGGGTTCAGGACCGGCGGTGGAGAACGCATGATCGGCCAGTGTGGCCGAGCGACGGCGAGGGATGGCATCGTGTGACACGGTCAGGCGGACCTCACGGGGAGCGGGCGGTCGTGCTCGAAGGATCTCGACGAGGACGGCCCCGGTGGCGACGCCGAGGACGAGGCCGAGCGCCAGGAAGCCGAACTCCGTGGCGGTCACGTCGCCCGCATCTCCAGGCCCGTGCTCCTTCGCATTGGCGGCTCCTCCCAGGGGCCGGCGTCCCTGCTCCCCGTGGCCAGCGTAGCTGCGACGTTGCGCCCCGTCAACCCGCGAAGGTGCGATCCGGAGCCGTCGGTCGTGCATGGCCACGGGGTCCGATGGTAGATTCCGGGCGTCGGCGTCGCCGCCGATCTTCCGTTCGCGCCCGAGTCCTGAGCACCAGGGAAAGGCACGCCCGCTTGGCCATCGACCAGCCACACGAATTCCTCGTCCAGCCCGTCGACGCCTCCTGGCTCCAGTGCAACATCGAGTGCCAGGAAGCCTGCCCGGTCGGGACGAACTGCCGTGGCTACCTGAACCTCGCCGCCGAGGGCCGGTTCGAAGAGGGCTACATCCTGTCGCGCGACCCGAACCCGGTCGCCGCCATGTGCTCGTACGTCTGTTCCGCCCCGTGCGAGCGGGCCTGCCGTCGCGGCGACATCGATCGTCCGCTCGCCATCCGGGCGATGAAGCGGTTCCTGGTCGAGTGGCACGAGGCCTCGGGGATCCCCGATGTCATGCCCCAGATCACCCCACGCGAGGAGCGTGTCGCGATCGTCGGTGCCGGGCCGGCCGGCATCGCAGTGGCTCGCGAACTCGCCACCAAGGGGTACCAGGTCACGGTCTACGACAGCCTGCCGTATGCCGGCGGCACCATGCTCATCGGCGTTCCCGCGTTCCGCCTTCCGCGCGAGGCCATCGAGATGGACGTGCGCCTGGTCGAGCGTCTCGGGGTCCGGTTCGTGTACGACACGACGATCGGCGTGGACATCACGTTCGACCAGCTCCAGCGCGACTACGACTGCGTCGCGATCACCGGCGGGGCGATGGATGCGGTCGCACTCGACATCCCGGGTGCGGACCTCGAGGGCGTCGACTACGGCGTCGACTTCATGAAGAAGGCCAACCTCGGCCAGCCGCTCGAGGTCGGGACCGACGTCGTCGTCATCGGTGGTGGCTACACCGCGATGGACTGCTCGCGGACCAGCCTGCGTCACGGCGCGGAGCGTGTGTCGATCGTCTACCGGCGCACCCGCTCCGAGCTCGTGGTCGACGAGGAAGAGCTTGGCGAGACCGAACGCGAAGGCGTGCGCATGGAGTTCCTCGCCAGCCCGATCGAGGTCCTCGGCGAGGACGGCAAGGTCACCGGCGTCAAGTTCATCCGAAACCGTCTCGGCGAACCCGACGCGTCCGGTCGCCGCTCGCCGGTCCCGATCGAAGGCTCCGAGTTCGTCATCGCGGCCCAGACGGTCATCCCGGCCGTCTCCCAGGCGGCCGACCTGACGTTCCTGCCGGTCGAGGCGAGCTTCGAGATCAATCGCGGACGGGTCAAGGTCGACCCGGCGACGTACGCCTCCAACGTGCGCGGCGTGTTCGCCTGCGGCGACTTCGTCACCGGTCCCACGACCCTCATCGAGGCCGCCGGCCACGGCAAGAAGTGCGCCTATGCGATCGACCGCTACCTGTCGGGGCGGACCGACGTCACGGTCGCGGCCAACGTCAAGATCACCAGTTCGTGGCGCCACGACATGCCCGAGTTCTACGACGTCCTGCCGCGCCAGCACATCCCGATGGTCCCGCTGACCGCACGGATGCCATCCACCGAACCGATCGTCAACTTCAACACGCCGGTCGAGCTCGGGTATGACGCGAACGGCGCGGTCGCCGAGTCGACGCGCTGCCTGATGTGCAACTTCAACATCTGGTTCGACCCGTTCCGCTGCGTCCTGTGCGGGGCTTGTGCCGATGTCTGCCCCGAAGGCGTCATCCACATGGTCGATATCAACCAGCTCAAGTCCGAGGGCCTCCTGCCGGAGCTCGAGGAGGCGTACGGCTGGGACAACGGCGGGGCGATGATCCTCGACGAGGAGCGCTGCATCCGGTGCGCTCTGTGCGTCAAGCGTTGCCCGTTCGACGCCATTACGATGGAGCGGTTCGAGCTGCAGGAGATCTCGACCGACGGGCGGCTCTACAAGGAGTCGTATCGCGACGCGCAACTGGCCGGGACGCCCGGCGTGGCAGGAGGACCCCGGTGAGCTTCCTCGAGCGGGTGGATCAGAGCATCCGCCGAAGCGTCGTGTGGCGCTCGCTCTTCCGCCAGCCCTACCCCCGCGACGAACGCTCGCGCGCGTACGCGGTCATGAACAACGTCTTCCTGCACATCCACCCGGTCCGCGTCCGCCAGCACGCCGTCAAGTTCGCCTACACGTTCTGCCTTGGCGGACTGTCGTTCTTCCTGTTCCTCGTGCTGACGATCACCGGCGTCTACCTGATGTTCTTCTACGTGCCCTCCGCGACCCAGGCGTACACCAACATCCTGGAGATCCAGAGCCAGGTGACGTTCGGGTTGCTGACCCGGAACATCCACCGGTGGGCCGCGCATCTCATGGTCTTCTTCGTCTTCCTGCACATGATGCGGGTCTTCTACCACGGGGCCTACAAGCCGCCCCGTGAGTTCAACTGGGTCGTCGGTGTCGTGCTCCTGTTCCTGACCATCCTCCTGAGCTTCACCGGCTACCTGCTGCCGTGGGACCAGATCGCGTACTGGGCGATCACGATCGGCACGAACATGGGCGGCTACGCGCCGCTGTTCAACACGCCGACGAAGCTGCTCCTGCTGGGCGGTCTGGAGGTCGGGCAGAACACGCTTCTGCGGTTCTATGTCCTGCACATCATGTTCTTCCCCTTGATCGCAGCCATCTTCCTGGCGGTTCATTTCTGGCGTATTCGCAAGGATGGTGGCATCAGTGGGCCGCTCTGATGTCTGACATCAAGACGCCGCCCGAGACCGAGAAGCGGGTCGTGCTGCCGGTCGATCCGACCCGGCGGACGGAGATCGACAAGCAGCGCGTGCCGATGTCGGCGCGGCCGTATCGGCTACTCGCGCTGGTCAAGCAGGATGCCGTCGTCCGTGTCCAGAAGGAACCGGACGACACCGTCATGACCTGGCCGCACCTCGTCACCATCGAGTTCCTGGCGGCGGGCATGGTCAGCATCTTCCTGCTGCTGATGGGCCTGTTCATCAACGCCCCGCTCGAGGAGCTGGCGAACGGCAACGTCACCCCGGCCGTCGCCAAGGCGCCCTGGTACTTCCTCGGGCTGCAGGAATTGCTGGCCTACTTCCACCCGACGGTCGCCGGCGTGCTCGTGCCCGGCTTCGTCTTCGTCGGCGGGGCCCTCCTCCCGTACATCGATCGCGAGAACATCCTTGCCGTCCGCCCGTCGGAGCGCAAGACCGCGGTGATGCTGTTCACGATGATCCTGTGCCTCGGGTTCATCCTGACCTTCGTCGCCATCTTCTTCCGCGGCCCCGGCTACACCTTCGTCGTCCCGAGCCTCTTCCCGCTCGAACTCCACTTCGCCCTGTGACCACGTCTCGAAGGATCCAGCGCGCATGAGCAACTACCACGTCGAACCCATCGACAAACCCGCGGCCCTGACCAAGGAGGCGATCAAGTCGCTGCGCCATCAGCAGGTCCAGGGCCTGTCGCGTCGCCAGTTGATGCGGGCCGCGATCGGGACCGCCATGGGCCTGTGGGTGGTCGAGCTGCTGGCCGGCACGATCGGCTTCATCTGGCCGAACCTCAAAGGTGGCTTCGGGGCGCCGATCGCGATCGGGGACCTGACCACGGTCAAGCTCCAGAATTCCTCGCTGCCGATCGAGGAGGGGTTCCCGGCCTACTACTCCGAAGCCAGGGCGTTCGTCATCCTGTATGACCCGGGACAGCAGCGGTTCATCGCCGGCGAGGACGCGTCCGGCAATGGCAGCGCCCTCAATGTCCGCGCGCTGTACCAGCGCTGTCCGCACCTGGGCTGCAAGCCGAACCCCTGCCTCAAGAACTTCTGGTTCGAATGCCCGTGCCACGGTTCGCGGTACGACCGCCTCGGGACCAAGGCCGCGGGCGCCCAGTTCGGCCCGGCACCGCGGAGCATGGACCGCTTCTCGATCACCGTGGACGCCGCCGGCAGCCTGACCATCAACACCGGGAAGATCACGCTTGGCCCGTTGCCGGTCGCGCTCGGCCAGCCCGGACTCATCCCGCCGCTGACGCCGACGGGCTGCATCTGATGTCCCGCCTCGACCGACCCGACGCCTGGGGAGCTCGATGAGCGACACGCCTGGGCAGGAGCCCGAGCAGCGCCTGCCCGTTCCCCGGCCGCCGGTCGAGCCGGCGCCGGTCGAGCGGTTCAGCGCGCCCCCGCAGGCCCGCAGCCTCGAGCTCTCGCCCGAGCGCGCGGCGCAGGTCGTGCGCCAATCGTCGAATGCCCGCTGGGTCGGGTTCCTGGCCGTGGTCGTCGTCGTGCTGTTCGTCGCCATCTACTGGTTCTACGAACTCGCCCCGCTCGGGTTCACCGAGCCGCGTCTCGATTCCGAAGCGGCCGCCCAACAGGTCACGGCCGTCGAGCGCGGGTACAACCTGTACCAGGCCAATTGCGCGCGCTGTCATGGGGCGAACGGCGAGGGCGGGATCGGACCGACGCTCAACCGGCAGGACAAGCTGTTCGCGCACCTGTCGGTCGACTACCTCAACAACATGATGGTGTCGGGCGGACGGTATGCCTGCGGCAATGCGAACTCGGTCATGCCGGTCTGGTCGAACGAGGGCCACCCGCCGGGACCCCTGAACTACGTCCAGATCGACGACGTCATCGCGTTCATCCGCGCCCCGAGCGACCAGACCTACATCATCCGCGATCCGGTCCTCGGCGAGCCCAAGACGGATCCGCTGGCCTCGAACGCGGTCCGGACGTTCCACGGCTGGGTGGACGTCAACTACAAGCCCGCGCCGGGCGCCACGCCGTTCCCGGCCTGCTGGGCGAACGAGTTCGCATCCTCGGCCGCGCCGTCCGGCTCGCCCGCCGCGTCGATCGACACCAACGCCCCGACCGTGTCCGTGATCGCGTCCGGGATCGCGTTCACGACCCCGACCATCTCCGCGACCGCCACCGAACCGTTCGTCATCGACTTCGACAACCGGGACCAGGGCACCCCCCACAACATCCAGATCAAGGACTCGACCGGGAAGGTCGTGTTCACGGGCGACACCTTCAACGGCGTGGCGACGCGCCAGTACCAGGTGCCGCCGCTGGCGGCGGGGACGTACCCGTTCATCTGCACGGTGCATCCCACACAGATGACCGGGACCTTGACCGTCAAGTGATGTCGTCGGCCGCATCGGCCGACGGATGAGGATTGGGAGGACGATGGCGCAGCAGGCGCTCGGAGCTGGGACCGCGGTGCCGCGACGGCGGGCGCTCTTCGGGCTGCTCGACGCGAACGGCTGGGGCTGGGCGTCGATCAAGGCCTTCGTCTGGCTCACGATCATCGTCCTCATGCTCGGCTACCTGCCGGACCGGGCCTACTACATGACGGTCGGTGCCACGGTCGACCTCGGCGTCCTCGTCTGGTCGCCGATCAATCTCTGCCCGGCGAGCAACCAGACCCTGCCGTGTCCGGCCCCGGTCGGGGCGATGGTCCCGTGGGAGCTCTCACCGACCCAGCTGGCACTGCCGGAGGCGCGGACCGACGCCGCGATCCTCCAGGTCGGGACGCAGATCCTGTACATCGGCGGCTCGGACGGCAAGACCGCCAAGGCGTCGGTCTACGTGGCACGGGCGGTCAGCCCCGGAAACTTCGACGCGTGGGCCAAGGGCCCGGACCTGCCCGAACCGCGGGCCAACGCGAGCGTCGTGTACGTGGCCGGGAGCATCTACGTGATCGGCGGGACCGATGCCTCTGGCCAGCCGACCACGACCGTCTTCTCGCTCAGCCCCGACAGCCAGACCGGTGACCTCGGGCAGTGGTCGAAGGTCGACACTCTGGTCCTCCCCGAGGCCCGGACGCAGGCCGCCATCGCGGTGACGCCCGACGGGCTCCTCCTGATGGGTGGCCGCAACGCGACCGGACCGGTCAAGACGACCTGGAAGACGCTGCTGAACGCGCAAGGCGATCTGGGCGCGTGGAGCACCGAGGCCGAGCTGTACGCCGCGCAGGCCGATGCCACGGCCGTCCTGATCGGCGACTACGTGTGGCTATATGGCGGCAGCGATGCCGCCGGCCCGACCAAGCTCGTCCAGCGGGGCGAGTTCGGGAAGGTGGCCGCCGAGGGCTACCCAGCCAATCCCAACGCCGGGAAGCTCACCGGGTGGGCGGTGACCGCGGAGACGAACCTGCCGGTCGCCCGGACCAACGCCTCCGGCTGGGGTGCGAACGGCGCGATCTACCTCGCCGGCGGGACCGATGGGACGGGCACCAAACCCGAGGTCTACTGGGCCATCCCGACGACCACCGGCGCGCTGCCCGAATGGAAGCACCTGTCCGTGATGGACCTGCCACCGGCCGGGCTCGAGGGCGCACCCGCGGTGATCTCGGGTCCGAACGTCATCCTCGTCGGTGGGACGAGCGCGACGACGGTCCTCTCCTCGAGCATCCGGGCGAACACGGCCCCACAGGCGCCGTTCTTCCAGCTCGGCCTGGTCGGGGCGACCGTGCCCGGCCTCAAGATCGAAGGCGAGATCGGCCAGCAGCTCGGCTATCTCAATGCGGCCGGCGTCGGCACGGTCGACTTCATCATCCTGGTGCTGATCGGCTGGGCGTACGCGCACAAGGCGCAGGCACGGGCGATCGTCGCGAGGGTGCTCCGCCGCCGCTGACGGGGCGCCAGGCCCGGCGCTGACGGGCGCCAGTCCCGCGGTCAGTCGACCGTGAAGTCCCCTTCGCCGGGCGTCAGCGCCCCGCGCCGGACCGGCAGCCCGGCGCGTGCCCAGGCGTCCATCCCGCCCGCGACGTTGACCACGTCCGTCCGCCCAGCTCGGGCGAGGTAGGCGGTGACCGCTGCGGAGCGGCCGCCGACGTGGCAGATGACCATGATGGGGCGGTCGACCGGGATCTCGGCGACCCGCGCCATGAACGCGGAGGTCGGCAGCAAGACGGCCTCGGGCGCCCGCACCTCCACGAACTCGTTCATCTCGCGCACATCGAGCAGGATCGGCCGCGTCGCGTCCTCGCGCAGCCGCCGCTCGGCCTCCGCGACGTCGATCGTGGGGAGTCCGGCGGGCATCGTCATGGTGCGCTCCTACGCAGGTCGGGTGGACCCAATGTCGGGTCGTCCGGATGGGCGGCGAGGTCGGCCAGCCGCAGGTCGATGTCGTCGATGAGCCCCGCGACGTCCAGGCCCATCGGGGCGAGCCGGAGACCCGCCTCGGACGCCTCGACCAGGAGAGCCCGTGCGCCGATGAGGTTCCGCTCGATCCCGAGCGGGTTGCCCCGCACATCGTGGACATAGGCGGCGGCGACCTTGATCAATCCCTGGAGGAGCGCGCGCTGGGCCGGGTCGTCGGTGCCCATCCACGCGGGCTCCAGGTCCTCGTGGGCCTCGAAGAAATCGCCCCGGTCATAAGCCGCGAGACCGGCGGCCAGGGCCGCGGCACGTGCGCCGTCCGGCAATGGCCGATACGCCTTAGCCCGGCCGTCGCGGCCGACGACGACCGACCGGTCGGTCACGCCAGCTCGGCCAGGGGTCGGCGCCCGGAGAACCCCGTGTCCAGCCCGTGCCACCAACCGATGACGGTCTCGCCACGTTGCCAGCACAGCCACACCTGGCGGCCCTCGACCAGCGCCGGGAAGTCGACGAGGCCGTGCTCGATGTCGCGCAGGGTGAGCCCCAACGCATCGATGCGGGCCACGCCCGCCGCCATCTGGTCGATGAGGCCCTGCATGCGCAACCGGGTCAGGCGCAGGTCGTCCGCGATGAGTGCCGCCTCGGTTCCAGCCGCACGCTCCACCACGACCTTCGGTGCGGCCTCGGCGGCACCGTCCCCGGCGGCCAGGACCTCGTCGCGCAGGCGCACGAGCTCCGCTCGCTGGTCGGCGAGCAGGCCCACGATCCCGTCGAGTTGCGGGACCGTGGCGTTGGCGGCATCCAGATCGTAGAAGCGGGTCATCGGACGCTGATTCTAGTCCGATGGTCGCGTACCATCCAAGCATCCGATGGGGCCATCGAAGGAGGTAGGATGCGCCGCGTCTTCCTATGGGCCGCCCGCAACGGTTGGCTGAAGGAACACCTGCCCCGAATGCGCTTCATGCGCCGGGCCGTCCGGCGGTTCATGCCCGGCGAGACGCTCGCCGATGCGCTCGCCGCGGCTGCGCCGCTCCAAGAGGCCGGCATCGGGACGCTCTACACGCGATTGGGGGAGAACCTGGAAGACCTCGCGGCCGCCGACGAGGTCGCCGCCCACTATCTCGACGTCATCGACAGGATCGTCGCGGCCGGGATCCACGGTGAGATCTCCGTGAAGCCGACCCAGCTCGGGCTCGACCACGACGCGGAGACCTGTCTCGCCCACCTGGTCACGCTTGCGGAGCACGCGGCGGCTGCCGGGTCGTATCTGTGGATCGACATGGAGGGGAGCGCCTACGTCGACGCCACGATCGAACTGTACGAGAAGCTTCGGGCCACCCAGCCGCGGACGGGCATCTGCCTCCAGGCGTATCTGCGCCGGACCGCGGCCGACATCGAGCGCCTCCGACCGCTCGACCCGGCGATCCGTCTGGTCAAGGGCGCCTACGACGAGAAGCCCTCGATCGCCTACACGAACCGTCGCAACGTCGACTCGAACTACGTCGGGCTGGCGACCCGGTTCCTGCTCGATGGGCGAGGGCGGCCGATCCGGCTCGGCCTCGGCACGCACGACGTCGCGCTCATCGAGCAGATCGCCGAGGGCGTGGGGGCCGCGGGCATCGGTCGCGACGGGTATGAGATACAGATGCTGTACGGCATCCGGACCGACGAACAGTTCCGCCTCGCGAAAGCCGGCTATCGGGTCCACGCACTCATCGCCTACGGCGAGCACTGGTATCCGTGGTACATGCGTCGTCTCGCCGAGCGACCGGCGAACGTCGGGTTCGCCCTGCGCCAGATGCTGCCCTAACCGGAGGACGACCACGATGCGACTCGCCGAACGGATGGGGACGATCGGGACCGAGAGTGCGTTCGAGGTGACCGCTCGAGCGCGAGCGCTCGAGGCCGAAGGCCGGTCGATCGTGCACCTCCAGTTGGGGGAGCCCGACTTCGACACGCCCGCCAACGTCCGCGCGGCGGCCAAGCGCGCCCTCGACGAGGGGGCGACCCACTATCCGCCCTTCGCCGGCATCCCCGCCCTGCGCGAAGCGATCGCGGCCGATGTCACCGCTCGCAAGGGGTTCAGGGCGGAGCCTTCGCAGGTGTTCGTGACGGTCGGCGGCAAGGGCGTGATGCTGTACGCGATCCTGGGCCTGGTCGACCCGGGCGATGAGATCCTCGTGCCCGACCCCGGCTATCCCATCTACGAATCGCTGACCCGGTTCGTGGGCGGCACGCCGGTGCCGATGCCGATCCGGATGGCCAATGACTTCCGACTCGATGTCGACGAGCTGGCGTTCCTGGTCACGCCGCGCACGCGGGGCCTGATCATCAACTCCCCGGCCAACCCGACCGGTGGCGTGCTGACCCGCGACGACCTGGAGCGTATCGCCGGGCTCGCCATCCGCCACGACCTGTGGGTCCTGGCCGACGAGATCTACGGTCGGATCCTGTACGACGGCGCTGAGCACGTCTCGATCGCTTCGCTGCCCGGCATGGCGGAGCGGACGATCGTCCTCGACGGCTTCTCCAAGACGTTCGCGATGACCGGCTGGCGGATGGGCTATGCGATCGTCCCGCCGTCGCTCACGAAGATGTACAGCCAGTTGATCATCAACACGATCAGCGGGGTCGCCACGTTCGCCCAGGTCGGCGCCGTCGAGGCGCTGACAGGTCCGCAGGACGACGTCGAGGCGATGGTCACCGAGTTCCGGGCGCGGCGCGACCTCGTCGTCGATGGCCTCAACGCGATCCCGGGGATCGAGTGCCGGCGACCGTCAGGCGCGTTCTACGTCTTCCCGGACGTCTCGGGCACCGGGTTGACCGGCGCTGAGCTGAGCGAGCGGCTACTGCATGAGGCGGGCGTGTGCGTGCTGCCGGGGACGGCCTTCGGGGGTATCGGCACCACGCATATCCGGATCAGCTACGCGAATTCGCAGGCCAACCTGACCGAGGCGCTCGGGCGGATCCGGACGCTGGTCGAGCCGCTCGTGGCGGCACGGGTGTGACGAGTCCGAGCGCCCGGCCGCGGGTCTTCGTCTCGAGGGTCATCCCGGACGAGGGTCTCGCTGCCGTTCGGGCGGCCTGTGAGGTGGACCTCTGGGAGGACGACCTGCCGCCGCCGCGCGACGAGTTGTTGCGACGCGTCGCCGGCTGCGACGGCGTCCTGACCCTACTCACCGATCGTGTCGACGACGCGTTCCTCGACGCCGCGGGGCCGGGTCTCCGCGTCGTGAGCAACTACGCGGTCGGGTTCGACAACATCGATGTCGCGGCGTGCGCCCGGCGCGGGGTCGCGGTGGGCAACACCCCGGGCGTGCTGACCGAGACGACCGCGGACCTCGCCTGGGCGTTGTTGATGGCCGCCGCACGACGACTGCCCGAAGGCGATCGGTACGTGCGCGGTGGGCACTGGAAGACGTGGGGACCGCTCCTCCTGCTGGGACCGGACGTGCACGGGGCGACCATCGGGATCGTCGGGTTCGGGCGCATCGGCCAGGCGGTCGCGCGGCGTGCGCAGGGGTTCGGGATGGAGATCCTCTATCACGACCTCCAGCCGTTGCCCGACGAGGTCACGCGGCCGTTCGGCGCCACCTACCTGCCGCTCGAAGGGCTGCTGCCTCGGAGCGACTTCGTCTCGCTCCATGTCAACCTCAGCCCGGTCACGCGCCACCTGATGAATGCGACGACGTTCGCGCAGATGAGGCCGACGGCGATCCTCGTCAATACGTCGCGCGGCCCGGTCGTTGACCAGGGCGCGCTCGCCGATGCGTTACGGGACGGGGTCATCGCCGGGGCCGCCCTCGATGTGACCGACCCCGAACCGATCCCGATGGATGACCGCCTGGTCGGCCGCGACGACTGCCTGATCGTGCCGCACATCGCATCCGCCTCGCGAGCGACTCGCGGCAGGATGGCTGCCATGGCCGCGGCGAACCTCGTGGCGGGGGTCCGCGGCGAGCCGCTGCCGACGCGGGTCCCGTCGCCGGCCTGAACGCGCACATGGCCGAACCTTGACGGATCGCCCCTCGACGTCGATGCTCGACCCCATGATCGATCCTGGTCGGCTGAAGGGCGGGTGACGATCCGATGGCGCTGCTGATCCTGGCGGCCCTGCTCGTCCCGTTCGTCCTTCTCTACATCGGCGTCATCGGCTGGCTGCCGGCGCTGGTCGCCGAACTGGTCATCCTCTTCGGGGCGGCGTGGAACTTCGACCGAGGACGCCGGCCGGATGCTCCCGGTCCAGTCTGGGACGCGGCCCACCCTGACTTCGCCGCACCGATGGATGGCCATCGAGAGATCCCGACGCAGGCGGTCGAGGATCCCGAACAGCGCAGCCGCCCGGCGCGGCCCGGCTGACGATCGCCGGCCGCTTCGCCGGCGGGGTGCCTGACAGCCCGATCCGAGCGTGATACGGTCCCTCGTGGGCCGGTAGCTCAGTGGTAGAGCACGGGACTTTTAATCCCTTGGTCGAGGGTTCGAAATCCCTCCCGGCTCGCCAGACGGTCCTCGGCGACGAGGCGACCGAGGAGGCTGCGTTGGCGACCCCGTTCACGCTGCGGGAACTCACCCCGGACGACGGCCCAGCGTTGTCCGACCTCGGGGAGCAGACCCCGGACACAGGCGCGGTCGCGTTCCACTCGGTCTTCCATGTCGATCCGTACGCGGCACTGCAGGCTATGCGGCCGGGCACGATCGGTGTCGTGGCCGAGACCCCCGATCATCAGGGACTCGTCGGGCTCGGCTTGATGGCGTTCGGGGAACTCCAGTACGAGGGCGCGATCCGTCCCTACGCCTACCTCTACAGCCTGAGCGTCCATCCGAGCTATCGCCGCATGGGCATCGCGACCGGCGTCGCCGCGTGGCGGGTGGAACGTGCCGGCGAGCGGTTCGGCGACGACGGCGTCATCGTCGCCGGGATCCAGGGCGGGAATGTCGGGTCGCAGCGGACCGCCGAGAGCTGGGCGCGACAGCGGGTCGATCGATCGAAGCTGATCATCGCGAAGACCCGATCCACGGCCCCACGACCCGCGCCGGACCTCGACGTTCGACCCGCCGAATACGGCGATCTAGAGGCGGTCGCGTCCGCGCAGAACGCGTTCCACGCCGGGTACAACCTGTACCCGCCCGAGACGGCACGTCAGCTGGCCGACTGGCGGGCCGAAGCCCCACTCGGGTTCCCGCTCCATGACCTCTACGTCGCCCAGGACCGGCAGGGGAACCTCGTCGCCGGGCTCGGCATCACCGAGGAGGGCCGGCTGCTGTCGTCGCAGGTCGTGCGGATGCCGATGCCCCTCCGTCTTGCCGATGTCGCGCTCCGGATCATGCCGCCGGGCGGAGCCATCCGACGCGTCCTCGTGACCCGGGCCTGGTTCGCGCCGGGTGGGGAGGCCGCCGCCGCGTACCTGTGGGAGTCGGTGCGGTGGCTCGCCCGCGATCGAGGGACCACGTTCATGATCTTCCTCGACCCCATGAGCTCGCTGGCGACCACGATCCCGCAGTCGCGCCTGATCCGACCTGGGTCGGGCTCCCTGGTGATCCGCGGACCGATGCCGATGGACGAGGCGCACCTCATCTACCAGCTGATCTGACGCGTTCTCGCGCCAGGGTGGAGGAACCTATACCGAGGCGCCGCTCAATTCGCAACCCGGCCCCGCCATGATCGTGAGCGTGCCGCGTTGTGGGCGGCAAGCCTCCGCGCCCCGGCGACTCCACAACGGTCGGTCAGGGCTCTCGCATCTCTGGACGGATCATGGACGTACTCGAAACGGTCACGCCGAGTCGCGCGACCGTCGCAAGGATCGGGGTCACGTGGGCAATCCGATGACACCACCGCCCGCGGGCTCGTGGATCCGCATGTATTTCAAGTTGTCGGGCTGGGCGACGACCCGCTGGCACCTGTTCACCGGCGACATGACGTGGCGGCCCTATTGGACCGAACCATCACTCGACGCCGCGTGCGGGTACCACACGGGCGCCTTGACCAGCTCCGAGACGCTGCACGTCAACGAGGACGAGCCCGACTCGCCATGCCTGTTGTGCCTGGCTCGGGCGCCGTTCCGGCTGAGCCGCTAACGAGGCATCCGGGCCCGCTACTCTGGTCGCCGTCAGGCACGCCAGGGGCTGGGGACTCGCGATGCACCTCCGACGCTACGAACATGCCAGCGATTTCCTGAGGGAGGCGAGGACCTTCCTCATCGCGCGCGAGGCCGAGCACTGCGTCATCCTGGGCCTCGCCCAGACCCTCATCGAGACGCCCGGCGAATATCCGTCGACCCCGTACCTCGCGGTGGCGACGGACGGTGATCGGGTCGTCGCGACCGCGTTCCGGACGCCGCCGTACAACCTCGTGCTGTCCGAGGTGGACGATCCGGCCGCTGTCTCGCTCTTCGTCGACGATCTCGGGAGCGAGGTGCTCACGGGCGTCGTCGGGCCCGTGGATCATGTGCGCAGGTTCGCCGAGGGATACGCGGCGCGCGCCGGCGTGAGCCAACGCCTGCGGTTCTCGGAACGGGTCTTCCGGCTGACCGCCGTCCGGCCTCCGAAGCCCGTCCCGGGGCTCATGCGCCCTGCCACGAGCGAGGATCGTGCCTGGGTCCTCGCCGGGGTCGAAGGGTTCTTCCGGGACGCCCTGGGCGAGGACGACCCGTCCGAAGTCGTCCGGCATGCGGACCGCTGGCTGGCGGGCGTGGGCCGGACGCTCTTCCTGTGGGTCGACGGCGACACCGTCTCGATGTGCGGCATCAACGGCCGGACCCCCAACGGCATCCGGATCTCGTTCGTCTACACGCCGCCGGCCGTCCGGCAGCGCGGCTATGCGAGCGCCCTCGTGGCCGCTGTCAGCCAGGCCCAGCTCGACGCCGGTCGACGGTTCTGTTTCCTGTTCACCGACCTTGCGAACCCGACCTCCAACCACATCTATCAGGAGATCGGCTACGAACCGGTCCGTGACGTCGACGAGTACCGGTTCGAGCGGTCGTGGACGAGTTGAGCGACGAGGGGGAGGGGACCACGCCCGGGGCCCGTCGAACGGGCGAGTCCCGGTGGCCGATGGCGCTGGCGGTCGTGGCCCTCATGTTCGTGGCGCTGATCGCGCCGCCGCACCTTTCGCTCGTGCCGGGTTGGCTGCTGGCCGCCACGGAGGGGCTGCTCCTGCTGGCGCTCATCATCGGAGATCCCGGCGACATCGATCGCCGAACGCCGTGGATCCGCCGGACGTCCATCGCGCTTGTCGCCGTGATCCTGGCGAGCACGATCGGGTCGACCATCCTGCTCATCTATGACCTCGTGACCAATGCCTCGGCGACGCAGACCGCACCGCCACTCTTGCTTGCCGGGGCCAAGGTCTGGCTGGGCAACAACGTCGCGTTCGCGCTGCTCTATTGGGAATTCGATTTCGGGCGGGCCGGAGTTCCGTGCTCATCACCGGGCTCGCTATCCGGATTTCGCGTTCCCCCAGCAGATGAACCCGGAGCTGTCGCGACCGGGCTGGAGGCCATTCTTCATCGACTACCTGTATGTCGCGTTCACGACTGCCAACGCGTTCAGCCCGACGGACACGATGCCGCTGAGCTCGTGGGCCAAGATCGCCATGGCCTCGCAGGCGCTCATCTCATTCGTGATCATCGGCCTGGTCCTCGCTCGCGCGGTCAACGCGTTCACGTGAGTGGTCGGCGCGCGGCGGTCGGGCTCTCGGTCGCCGCGTTCATCCTGCCGGTCATCTCGCTGCTGGCCCTCGGGCACTGGATCCCGCAGCCGTTCGGCGTCGACTTCGACCTGTACCGGAACGCGGCGGCCAGGTGGCTTGCGGGCGGCTCGTTCTATGAGCCATATCAGCTCGCCGGGCCGTATGAGATCTCGGCTGGGGACGTCCTCTATCCCCCGGTCGCGCTGTGGTTGTTCGTCCCGTTCACGATCCTGCCGGCCATCGCCTGGTGGGCGATCCCGATCGCCGCAGTCGGCTGGATGCTGCGGCACCTGCGGCCACGCCACGAGGTGTGGCCGCTCATCGCGCTGTGCCTCGCCTGGCCGACGACCCTGCTCAAGCTGTGGACCGGCAACCCGGTCATCTGGAGCGCGGCGGCCCTCGCGATGGGTGTCCTCTACTGGTGGCCGTCGGTCTTCGTGCTGATCAAGCCGAGTCTCTTCCCGTTCGCCCTGTTCGGGTCGAACCGGCGGACGTGGTGGGCGGCCCTCGGCGTCTTCGTCCTGTTGTGCCTGCCGTTCGGCGCGATGTGGGCGGATTGGGTCGCGACCCTGGTCAACTCGAGCGGGGGTGGGCTGCTCTACTCGACTCTCGAGATCCCCATGCTGCTCCTTCCCCTCGTCGCGTGGGCCGGGCGAACGCGCCGGGACGTCTGAGCACGACCGACCCCGAGTCGCAACCGTCCACGAGCACGCGCCTCGGTTCGGCACCGAACCGAATCCTTGTCGGTCCTGGCGCGGGGCCGCCCGGTGCGTGCCGCCTGCCTAGCCTTCTGGGCAAGCCCCGGATGTGCCCCGGGCCCCAAGTGTGTTCTTGGAAGGACGGAAGCGATGGATTCTGGCGATACCGCCTGGATGCTGGCGTCAACAGCCCTGGTCATGATCATGCTGCCCGGACTGGCCCTGTTCTACGGCGGCCTCGTGCGCAGCAAGAACGTCCTC
The DNA here is from genome assembly GCA_963833705.1 of uncultured Chloroflexia bacterium. GTDB lineage: Bacteria > Chloroflexota > Limnocylindria > Limnocylindrales > CSP1-4 > SPCO01. The sequence goes on from CAWHYQ010000003.1 coordinate 480,332, forward strand.
TCGACGGTCATGCACAGCTTCTTCGGGCTGGCGCTGGTCAGCGTCGTGTGGGTCGTGGTCGGGTTCACGCTCGCGTTCGGGCCTGACCTCAACGGCATGGGTCTCATCGGGAACCTCGATTTCGCGATGTTCAACAACGTCGGCCAGGTGCCGTCGACCGTATACGCGGTCACGATCCCGTTCGTCCTGTTCGCGATGTTCCAGCTCATGTTCGCGGCGATCACCCCGGCGCTCATCACGGGCGCCTTCGCCGAGCGCAAGCGGTTCGGCGCCTTCGTCCTGTTCACGATCCTGTGGTCGATCTTCATCTATTCGCCGATCGCCCATTGGGTCTGGTCCACCGATGGGTGGCTGTTCAAGCTGGGCGCGCTTGACTTCGCCGGCGGCACCGTCGTCCACATCAGTTCGGGCGTGTCCGCCCTGGTGGTGGCCCTCCTGATCGGTCGACGCGCGATGAACGGCGAGAAGTCGGAGCCGCATGACGTGCCGATGACGGTCCTCGGCGCCGGCCTGCTGTGGTTCGGCTGGTTCGGCTTCAACGCCGGGTCGGCTCTGACCGCCGGTGGGCTCGCCGCCAGCGCCTTCAGCGTCACCAACCTCGCCGCCGCCGCGGCCACCATCACCTGGGTCCTCGCCAGCTACGTCCACACTCGCAAGGTCAGCGTCGTCGGTGCCGCCTGCGGTGCCGTCGCCGGACTCGTCGCGATCACCCCGGCCTCCGGGTTCGTGACCGTCGGCGGGGCGTTGATCATCGGCCTCGTGGCCGGCGGCCTGTGCTACAGCGCCACGCTGCTCCGGGCTCGCTCCCGGGTGGATGACGCGCTCGACGTGTTCGCGGTCCACGGCATCGGCGGGATGTTCGGTGCCATCGCCACCGGGATCTTCGCCTCGGCCACCGTCCAGTCGGCGTACTCGGGGCTGCTCGACGGCAATCCGCAGCAGCTGGTGACCCAGTTCGTGGCGGTCGCCGCCACGGTCGGCTACGCGGTCGTCGGCACGTTCGTCATCGTCAAGGTCGTCGATGTCCTGCTCGGCATCCGGGTCAAGCCGGCGGATGAGGCGATGGGCCTCGACCGCTCCGTCCACGGCGAGGTCGCCTATCAGGTGTGACGAGGCCTCCCCCTCGTCTGACGTCGCCAACCCAGCGACCGGCCGCTGTCGACTCCTCATCGACGGCGGCCGGTCCGTCCTCTCTCCGGAGACAGGCCAGTGGACACACCTCGGCGTGACCGTCCTCGTCGCCGCACCGACACCCCGCTCTACGACGCGCGGTTCGAACACGATGCCTGCGGCGTCGGCTTCGTCGCGGATGCGGGCGGTCGGTCGCGAGAGCGTGTGCTGCCGATGGCCCTCGCCGGCCTCGCCGCCCTCGGGCATCGCGGCGCGTTCGGCGCCGACGGGGAGTCGAGTGACGGCGCGGGTGTGGCGCTGCCACTCGATCGGTCGCTGCTGGCCTTGCTCGCCGGCGATGCGGCGCCTTCCCGCCCCGGGATCCTGTCGCTCTTCCTGCCGCGTGGCCGGGAGGTCGAACGGCGCACGCGCGTCATCGTGGCGTCCGCACTCGCGGACGCCGGGCTGGAGATCATCGCCTGGCGTCCCGTCCCGATCGACGTCGGGGCGCTCGGTGCGTCCGCGGCCGCGTCACGGCCGACCTTCGCCCAGGTCGTCATCGCCCGCCCGACGCGCGACGTCGACGATCCCCGCCCGCTGGCCGACGACGCGTTCGAACGACGTCTGGTCGTCGCCCGGCGGCGGCTGGAGACGGCCGCCCGAGCGGCCGGCGAGGCCTTCGCGGAATTCGCGGTCCCGTCGGCATCGGCCCGGACGATCGTCTACAAGGGGCTCGTCATCGGTGGCCGCCTGCCCGATCTCTACCCGGACCTCCGCGCCCCGCTGACCGTCGGGTACGCCGTCTTCCACCAGCGCTACGCGACCAATACCCATCCGGTCTGGCGGCTCGCCCAGCCGTTCCGCTCGATCGCCCACAACGGCGAGATCAACACGGTCCGGGGCAACCGCGAGCAGGTGCGGGGTCGGGCCGGGGACGCCGTGTCGTCTGCCATCGCGCGCCAGCTGCTCGACGCCGGGCCGCTCCTCTCCTCCGACGGCTCCGATTCCCTCTCGCTCGACGAGGCGCTCGAACTCCTGACGACCACCGGCTGGGACTCGACGGCAGCCCTGCTGACAGCCATCCCGGAGGCTCTGGGCCTGCGTCGGGCCCCGCATCCACATGTGGCGACACTTCGTCGCCGGACGGCCGGGTTCCTCGCGCCGTGGGATGGGCCGGCCGCGATCGTCTTCGCCGACGGGCGCCGGGTGGGTGCGCTGGTCGACCGCAACGGACTTCGACCGGCGGCCTTCGCGGTGACCCGCGACCGCCTGGTGGCGGTGGCATCCGAGGCCGGCGCGGTGCCGTTCACGGCCGCCGAGACGGTCCGCCGCGGCCGGCTCGGGCCGGGCGAGCTGCTGCTCGTGGAGCCCGGTCGCCGGGCGATCTTGGAGGACGTCGAGGCCAAGAGCTGGGCTCTCCGGACGCTGCCGATCCACGATGCGCCGCGCCCCGTCCACGAGGATCGCCCATCGGGGTCGTCCGCCGGTCACGCGCGACCGGCCACCGACCACGTGCTTCGCTATCTCGCCGGGCTCGATGCCGAACGCGCCCGGCTCGACATCAAGACGATGGCCCTCGAGGGCCACGAGCCGCTGTGGAGCATGGGTGACGACACGCCGACGCCGGGCCGCGGTCGTCTGGATCGTCCCGTGGCGGACCACCTCCGCCAGGCGTTCGCCCAGGTCACCAACCCGGCCATCGACCCCGAACGCGAGCGGATCGTGATGGACCTGCGGGTCGAGCTCGGTCGTCGGCCGCCGCTCCTCGGCGGGCCGCCGCGTGGTCCCCGCACCGCCCGCCTCCAGCGACCCATCGTCGTCGATCTCGACGGGCTGCTCTCGGCGCTGCGCGATGCCCGAACGACGGTCCGTTCGCTCGACGCGATCTGGGACGCCGCGGCAGGGGTCCCCGGTCTCGAGACGGCGTTGGACGCCCTAGCCGCTGCGGCGGTCGGGGCATCGCGTCGTGGCGCCGAAGTCCTCGTCCTGACCGACGAGGCCGCGACGGTCGACCGGTTGCCGATCCCGTCGATCCTCGCGGCCGGGGCGGTCCACACGGCCCTCACGGCGGCCGGCCTGCGCGGCCGCACCGACATCGCTGTCAGCACGCTCGACGTGCTCGATGTCCACGCCATGGCGATGGTCCTCGCCGTCGGCGCGACGGCGGTCCACCCACGCCTCGCGATCGAACTGGCCGCCGAGCTGGCCGGCACGCGCGGCGCCGAGACGATGACGCCCGCCGAGGCGGTCGGCAACCTGATCGGGGCCTTCGAGGCCGGGTTGCGCAAGTCGCTCGCCCGGATGGGGATCAGCGCGGTGGCGTCGTACATCGGCGGCGCGCTCATCGACGTGGTCGATCTCGATGCGTCCGTCGTGGCGCGTTGCTTCCCGACGGCCGCGGCGTGGCCCGGCCGGACGACCCTCGCCGACCTGGCCGCGCGCGGCCTGCGCCGCCGGACCGACGCGCTCGCCATCCCGGAACCCGCCAACGGTCGCGAGCCGCGCCTGCCCGATCCGGGCTTCGCCCGCTTCCGGGCCGATGGCGAGGCGCACCTGTTCGCGCCACGCATCGCCGGTGAGATCCAGGTCCTGGCGGCCCCGCCGGACGGCGGCCCGGTCGACATCGACGGCGCCCTGGCGCGCTACCGAGCCGCCCTGGCGCGACCGGCCGCCGACCGCGCCGTCCCGCGCGACGAACTCCGCGTGCGTGCCGCAGCCACGCCCATCCCGCTGGCCGACGTCGAGGACGCACGGTCCATCGTCCGTCGCTTCGTCGTGTCGGCGATGAGCGTCGGTGCGCTCAGCCCAGAGGCCCACCAGGCCCTGACGATCGGAATCCAGCGAGCGGGCGGGTCGGCCAATACGGGTGAGGGCGGCGAGGATCCCGCCTGGTACGAACCCGGCCCGGACGGCCAGCGACGCGATGCGCGGATCAAGCAGGTGGCGTCGGCCCGGTTCGGGGTCACGGCCGCGTACCTCGCCCGCGCCGACCAGCTCGAGATCAAGATCGCCCAGGGGTCCAAGCCGGGCGAGGGCGGCCAACTGCCCGGACGCAAGGCGACCGCCTACATCGCCGCGTTGCGACGCGGCCAGGCCGGCCAGAGCTACATCAGCCCGCCACCCCACCATGACATCTACTCGATCGAGGACCTCGCACAGCTCATCGCCGACCTGCGCGCGATCAACCCACGTGCCCGGATCGGGGTCAAGCTCGTCGCCAGTCGGGGCGTCGGCACGATCGCCGCGGGCGTCGCCAAGGCCGGAGCGTCGTACATCCACCTGTCCGGTCACGCCGGCGGGACGGGGGCGTCGCCGCTGTCCTCGATCAAGCACGTCGGTGCGCCCTGGGAGCTCGGTCTCGCCGAGGTCCACCAGGTCCTGCTGCGCAACGACCTCCGCGACCGGATCGCGCTGCGGTCGGACGGCGGCCTCCAGACGGGGCGCGACCTGCTCGTGGCGGCGCTGCTCGGCGCGGAGGAATTCGCGTTCGGGACGGCAGCCCTCGTGGCGATCGGTTGCGACATGGCCCGCCAGTGTCATCTCGACACGTGCCCGACCGGGATCGCCACCCAGCGCGAGGATCTGCGCGCCAAGTTCGCGGGCACACCCGAGGCCGTGGCACGCTTCTTCACGGCCATCGCCGAGGACCTGCGTCGCGAGCTGGCGGCCGCCGGGGCGCATTCCGTCGGTGAGATCGTCGGCGAGAGCCGGCGGCTGCTGCGTGCCACGCCGGCGGCCCGGGCCGAGCTCGCGGCGGTCATCGGCGCCGCGTCCTGGCCGGCCGGTGTCGCCCGCCGTGCGGACCCCGCGAGCGCCGGCCGCGAGATCGGCCACGCCCCGGCGTCTCGCCTCGAGGTCGGGATCGCCGCGGCGTTCCGCGGCCAGGGTTCGGTCACTGCGGCCGGTCTGCGCCTGACCACGGCCGATCGATCGTTCGGTGCCGGTCTGACCGGCGCCCTCGAACGCGGTGAGCTGCACGGTCCGATCCGGCTAGAGCTGCGCGGCGCCGCCGGCCAGTCGTTCGGCGCGTTCGCGGGCCCCGGCATCGAGCTCCACCTGATCGGCCAGGCGAACGACTACGTCGCCAAGGGCCTGTCGGGTGGCTCGATCACCGTCGCGCCCGAGCCGGATCTCGCCGCCGAGGCGTCCACCGAGGCCATCGCCGGCAACACCGTGCTCTACGGAGCGACCGGCGGGCGCCTCCACCTCGTCGGTCGCGCAGGGATGCGCTTCGCGGTGCGCAACAGCGGCGCCGAGGCCGTGGTCGAGGGCATCGGCGCGCACGGCTGCGAGTACATGACGGGCGGCACGGTCGTCGTGCTCGGACCGGTCGGTGCGAACTTCGGCGCCGGGATGACCGGCGGGCGCGCCTACCTGTACGACCCGAGCGGACGCCACACCGCGGCGCTCGACGACCGCAGCGTGACCGCCGTCCGGCTGGGCACCGCACTGGCGGACCGACCGGACGGCCAGGCCCGCGCCATCGAGCTCATCCGCCTCCTCGAGGCGCAGCGTGGCGCCGGATCGGCGTTGGCGGCCCGCCTGCTCGACGAGGCGGACCTCGCGGCATTGTTCTGGCTGGTCGAGCCGATCCCGGTCGCCCCGACGGCCGATGTCGCCGCATCGCAACCTGACCGCAACCTCATCGTTCCCGGATCGTTGCCGACATCGGAACTGCCAATCCGTACGCTCGGACGAACATGGGGCAGCGTCGCCCCCGGATGAGCCCGGCCGACGACCAGCCCCGACCCGGAAGGTGCCCGCGATGATCCATCCGTCCGACCCCGAGATCCGCCCCACCGCCGTCCGAGACGGACGCGACGGACCCGTGACCTGCGCGGCGTGCGGTTGTCGCCTCGAGGCCACCAACGAGGCGTTCTTCCATTTCAATCCGCTTGCCGGGCGTGACGCTCGCGGCTGCCGGATCGCCTGCGCCGACGCCGCGCACGACGCGAATGGTCGGCCGATCGCCGTCGCCGTCTGACCCGGCGCGCGCCGCCTGACCCGCGGCGCGAACCCGTTCGGCCGTTCCCTCCGACCCGCTCGGTGGATGGCCGGGCCCGAGCGCGAGCCCTACGCGGACGCGTCCTCGTCGACCAGGATCCGGTAGCCGACGCCCCGGACCGCGACGACCTGCGGTCCACCCGCGGCACCGACCTTCGAGCGCAGGCGCGCGAGGTGCGGTTTCAGCCAGAGGAGGTCAGGGTCGGTCTCTGCCGGCCAGCCGGCCCGCGCAAGCTGGAGGTGCGGGACGATGTCGCCGCCCGCGCGAACCAGGGCCTCGAGCAACCGGAACTCGGTCGGTGTCAGCGACAGCACCGCCTCGCCGACACGAGCCTCGTGGCGCCCCGGCTCCAGGACGAGGTCGCCGGCGGTCAGTGGCCCGCCGCCGGTCCCACCGGGCCCGCCGGAGCGGTCGACCCGGCGCATGACCGCCGCGATGCGCGCCAGCAGCTCGGCCTTGCCGAAGGGCTTGGTCAGGTAGTCGTCCGCGCCGATGCCGAGCGCACGGACCTTGGCCGCTTCGCCGCTCTCACCGGAGACGACGAGGATCGGCGCCGGGCCGACGGCGCGCATCTGGCCGGCCACGTTGAAGCCGTCGGGTCCGGGCATCGCGAGGTCGAGCAGGACGAGGTCCGGGTGTTCCTCGCGGAAGCGCTTGACGGCGGTCAGGCCGTCGTACGCCGTGATGACCTGGTGGCCCTCGGTGCCGACCAGGGCTGTGATGGCCCCCACCATCGCCGGGTCGTCATCGACGACGAGGATTCGAAGGGGGCGGCTACTCATCGTGATCATGGTCCTCGCTCATATGGGTCAGATGGCCACGGCGGCCGGCAGGGCGACCACGAACCGGGCCCCGTGTGGACGGGCCGGCTCGCACCACAGGCGGGCGCCCATGGATTCGCCGAGACGCTTGGCGGCGTACAGGCCGATGCCCGAACCGCGCGCGGTATGCGTGTCGCGGCGGGCATACGGTTCGAAGATCCGCTCGCGCCACTCGTCGGGGATGCCGGGGCCTTCGTCGGACACGCCCAACTGGACGACCCCCTCGTTGAGCGACCAGTCGATCCGGATCGAGGTGTCGGGCGGGGCGTACTTCACGGCGTTCTCGACGAGGTGCTCCACGATCTGGCGGAGTCGTGGCGGGTCGGCGAGCGCGTGGAGCCGGACGCTCGGTACGACCTCCACCGGGTGGTGTTCGAGGATCGGACGCAGCGAGGTGACGACCTCGCCGACCAGGCTCCCGAGGTCGACCGGCGTGACCGAGGCGGGACCCTCCGGCACGACGCGCACCGAGGCAAGGATCGAGTCGACCAGGCGGTCCAGCCGCTCGATCTGTTCGAGCGTCGCCCGATGCCAGGCCGCCCTCGTCTCGCGGCGGGCGATGTCGCGCGATTCGCGGCCCTTGAGCGGCGGCTCGTCGGCCAGCAGGTCGGCATAGGCGCGGACGACCGCGAGCGGCGTTCGCAGCTCGTGGGTGACGAGGGCGATGAGTTCGCTGCGCGCCTCGTCGATCGCCTTGAGGGCCTCGACCCGAGCCTCGGCCTCGCTCTGCTGGCGGCCCTTCTCGATGATCCCCGCGAGCAGGTCGGCGACCGCCCCGAGCTGCGCGACATCGGCGTCGCTGAACGTCCGGGCGCGTTCGGTCTGGACGTTGAGGACGCCCACGATCTGGTCGTGCCAGGTCAGCGGGACCGACAGCATGGAGGCCACGAAGCGGCGCTGGTCGATGCCGCGGACCCACAGGAAGCGGTCGTCGGCCTTGACGTCGGGGATGACCAGCGGCCGACGGTCGGCGGCGACCCGACCGGTGACGCCCTCGGCGAACGGCACCCGCGCCCGGCCGATCTGGAAGCGGTCCAGCCCGTTCGTGGCGGCCAGCGTCAGGTACGCTCCATCGCGGTCGAGCAGATAGAGCGAGGAGACATCCGCGTGGAGCACGTCGCGGGTCCGGTCCACGACCGTCTCGAGCAGCTCATCCCAGGTCCGCGCGGTGGTCGCGAGGCGCGCGACTTCGTGGAGGAACCGGAGCTGTTCGAGCTGATCGGCGCCGCTCGTCACGGGCTTCGACGGGCGCCCCGGATCGGGGACGCGGGCTGGCATCGGTGCCGATGGAGAGGCCGTCACAACCATCACCTTACAAGCCTACGGAAGGTCGGACGCTCGAAAGGTTGCGATGGGGTGGCGGCTCGGGCGCGGAACGGTCGAGCCGGAAGCCGGTGGTGAGGTCGTGGTGAGCCCGTCGCGAGCCACCGCCGCGGTCGCCGCCGAGCCGCTCGGCATCGGGACCGCCGGCGCCCGCGACCCACTGTCGGTCGAGGTGCGGCTCCTCGGCGCGTTGCTTGGCCAGGTCATCACGGAACAGGCCGGTCCCGAGCTCTTCGCGCTCGTGGAGCGGATCCGACGGCGGACGATCACCCTTCGGCGCGACGACGACGCGCTCGAGCGCGCTCGACTCGACGAGGAGCTGCGCGGGCTCGACCTCGGCGCCGCCGAGGCGGTCATCGTGGCGTTCGCGCTCTATTTCGGGCTGGTCAACCTGGCCGAGGCGCGCGCCCGGGTGCGGACCCTGCGGCGACGCGAACGTGCCGCCCGTGACGGAATCCTCGACGATTCGGTGGCCGACGCAGTCGCCGGGCTGCGGCGGCTCGGACGGACGGACGAGCAGCTCGATGCGCTGGTCTCCCGTCTGATGGTGTCGCCGGTCCTGACCGCCCACCCGACCGAGGCGCGCCGACGGACGAAGCTCGTCGCCCTGCGTCGCTGCGCCGTCCTTCTCGAGCGGCTCGACGACCCGCGCCTGACCCCATCGGAGGACCGCGAGGTGCGCCGCCGGCTCAAGGAGGAGATCACGCTCCTGTGGCGGACGTCGGACCTGCGTCTGGTCAGCCCCACACCGCTGGACGAGGTCCGCACGGCGATGGCGTTCTTCGACGCCACCCTGTTCACGGTCGTCCCACGGCTCTATCGAGCCCTCGACGGTGCGCTCGATCCGCCGACGGGTCGGGCGCTAGGCCCCGCTTCCGATACGGGTCGGACCGGGACGCGGCCGCCACGGGTCGGGCCCTTCCTCCAGCCGGGCAGCTGGATCGGGGGCGACCGGGATGGCAACCCCGAGGTCACCTCGGACATCACCGCCCGGGCGCTGCGGATCCATGCCGACCACGTCCTCCACGGCTACGAGGCGGTGGCCAGCCGGCTGATGCAGACGGTCGCGGCGGCCACCTCGAGCGACGGCGTGGGGCGGGCCGTCGCGTCACGGCTGGCGCGCGATGCCGAGGACCTGCCCGAGACCGACCGGCAGCTCCGCCGCCGCTTCCCGGACGAGCCCGTATCGCCAGCGGTTCGGGTTCATCGCCGAGCGACTGCGTCGCACCCGGGCGTGGCTCATCGGTGAGGCGGCCCCATTGACCGGTCGCTACGGGTCGCCCGATGAGCTCGACGCGGAGCTGGCCGAGGTCCAGGATGCGCTCGTCGCCGACGGCCTCGAACGGGTCGCCTGGGGCGACGTCGCCGAGCTCCGCTGGCAGCTCGGGACGTTCGGGTTCCACCTCGCCTCGCTCGAGGTCCGCCAGCACGCGGCAGTCCACGCCGAGGCCCTCGCCGCCATCCGCGACGGCCGCCCCGAGACGACCGAGGTCTCGCCCGGCGTCACGCTCGGCGAGGTCCTGGCCACGTTCCGGGGGATGGCCGCCGCGCAGGCCCGATTCGGGGTCGTGGCCTGCCACCGTTACGTCGTCAGCTTCACGGCGCGCGCGGCGGACGTCACCGACGTCCTCGCCCTCGCGAGGCTGGCCGCCGAGCGCGGCGATGCCGTCGACGATGCTCCGCCGGTGCTGGACATGGTCCCGCTATTCGAGTCGAGCGAGGCGCTCGAACGCGCCGGCGAGATCCTCGCCGAGCTGCTCGACGACCCCGAGTACCGGAGGGGCATCGCGTCGCGTGGCGATCGCCAGGAGGTGATGCTGGGCTATTCCGACTCGAACAAGGAATCCGGCTTCCTCGCCGCGGCCTGGATGCTTCATCGGGCGCAATCCGCCCTGGCCGCCGTGGCTCGATCACGAGGGGTCGAGCTGACGCTCTTCCATGGGCGTGGCGGCGCCATCGGTCGCGGTGGCGGACCCACCAACCGGGCGATCCTCGGCCAGGCGCCCGGGTCCGTCGACGGCCGGCTCAAGTTGACCGAGCAGGGCGAGGTCGTCGCCGCCAACTACGCCGACGCGACGATCGCCCGTCGCCACCTCGAGCAGGTGACCGGCGCGGTCCTTCTCGCCTCCACGCCCGAGCACGATGCCCGGCTGGAGGCGCGGCTCGCCGTCGGGGCGCCGATCCTGGCCGAGCTCAGCGTCACCGCGCGAGCGTCCTACCGCGCGCTCGTCCACGACGACCCGGGGTTCGCGTCGTTCTTCCGCGACATCACGCCGATCCGCGAGCTGTCCGACCTTCGCCTCGGTTCGCGGCCGGCGGCTCGGGGGCGTCGTGACGAGGCGCCGACGATCGACTCCCTGCGCGCCATCCCGTGGACCTTCGCCTGGTCGCAGGCACGCATCAACCTGCCGGGCTGGTACGGCCTGGGTCATGCACTCGAGGCGTACCGGGCGGCCCACGGGGACGCGGGTCTGGCGGCGATCGCGGCGCTGGCCAGCGATTGGCCGTTCCTCTCGAGCCTGTTCGACAACGCCGAGATGAGCCTGGCCAAGGCCGACATGGGCGTCGCTCGTCTGTATGCCGCACTGGCCACCGGAGCCGATGACGATCGGCGCTGGAACTCGATCGAGGAGGAATATCGACGGACCGTCGTGCTGCTCGGACGAGTGACCGGCCATGACCGACTGCTCGACGGTTCCCCGGTGCTCCAGCGTTCGGTGTCGCTCAGGAATCCGTACGTTGACTCGTTGTCGGAGCTGCAGGTCCGGCTGCTCCGGCGGCTGCGCTCACTGCCGCCCGATGATGACGACCGCCACCGCGTGCTGCGCCTGGTCCAGTTGACGGTCAACGGCGTGGCGGCCGGTCTCCAGAACACCGGGTAGCCAGGTTGGATCACGCCGATCACGTCGCATTGCTCAAGCCGGCGGTCGCGCCCGACGGCGCGGTGCCAGGGACATGGGCCGACATCGGTGCTGGAACCGGGGCCTTCACGCTCGCGCTCGCCGATCTGCTCGGGCCAGGCGGCAGGATCGTGACCGTCGACCGGGAGGCCGGTGCCCTGCGCGAGAACGCCTCGCTGGTAGCGGAGCGCTTTCCCGGGGTCACGATCGAAACATCGACCGCGGACTTCACCAAACCGCTCGAACTGCCGACCCTCGACGGGCTCGTCGCGGCAAACAGCCTGCATTACGTGGCTAAAGATCGCCAGGTCGACGTCGTCCGATCGCTCGCCGGGCACCTCCGCCCGGGTGGCCAATTCGTCGTGGTCGAATATGACGCCGACCGCGGCAACCCATGGGTGCCGCATCCGTTCAGCTATCCATCGTGGGAGCGGCTAGCCGCGGCGGCTGGACTGGTCGAGACGCGGCGGATCGGGCGCATCCCGAGCCGGTTCCTCGGCGCGATCTATTCGGCCGTGAGTCGTCGGCCGGCGGAGGACGCGGGCCTCGACTGAGGGCGGCGGCCGCGGTCGCCGTCGAGCGAGTTGATGCGGCTGGTTCATCAGATCGGACCTGACCGAGCGTGGCCAACCTCGATTCTGATCGTTCCGCTGATCGGCCGAGCGTATAGGGGCGGTTTCTGATGAATGAGGCGCATCAGGGACCCTGTCCCGCCGCACCCGAGGCCCTCACGACGTTCTCAGACGCGGTGGCGAGGCTCCGTCGTGGGGTTCGACCGACGGGAGGGCCTCCCCCAGGGACCGCGAAACGCGAGGCGCCCATGAGGTGATCGAGCACGACCAGGTAGTCGAACCACGCAAAGGAGACCACATGGAGTGGGATTTCAAGCCGCTCGAACCGGCGCAAGCACCGACCGTCGCAGCGCCCGTGGCGCCAGCGTCGGCACCCAGGACGAACGGCCTTCGGCGTGCCGTGCTGACGGCCGCCGCATCGGCGCTGCTCCTCGTCGGCGGCACCGTGGCGGTCGTCTCGGCCGCCAGTCCGGCCCCCTCGTCCGCACCGTCGACGCAGTCGACGCCACCGGCCCACAGCGGGTCGACCGTGAACTGCCCGAACATGGGCGGCTCGACCGGCGGCTCGTCCGGTGGTTCCTCGGGGACCGCCCCGAGCACCGCGCCGGCGCAGTAGCCTGACCACTGGCAGCCCCCTGGGCGGGCTGCCGGCGATCCGGCCGTCACGACATGTCTGACATCGGACGCCTCCGAGCGTTCGGACTCACGCTCCTGCTCCTCGCCGGCTGCACCAACGTCGGTGCGCTCTCCACGGCCTCAGCGCCATCGACCACGCCCGGCACGACCGCCGGGGCGACCGCGGCCCTGTCCGATATCGGAGCCGGTCTCCGAGGTCCGTCCGGGGTGGCAGCCACGGTCTATGCGTCCGGCCTCACCAACGTCTCGGCCTTCGCATTCGACGCCGAGGGACGCCTGTGGGCGGCGACCGCCGCGTACTCGGATGCCGGCGCGGACGCGGTCTACCTGATCGCCTCTCCCGGCGCGACCCCGATGAGGATCATCGCCGGCCTGCACACACCGCTCGGTCTCCTGTGGGGCGACGGCACGCTCGATGTCGCATCGGCGGGCAAGGTGGAGGCGTTCGCCGATCTTGAAGCCGACGCATTCGCCGCTCGGACCACCATCCTGACGCTGCCCGACGGTGTCGGCGAGGTCAACGGCCTTGCGCGGTCACCCGATGGGCTGCTCGTCCTCGGCATCTCCGCCCCGTGCGACGCATGCACGCCGACCTCGACCGAGTCGGCGGCCGTCATCTCGTTCAAGACCGACGGCAGCGACCTGCGGGTCATGGCGTCCGGGATCCGCGCGCCCGTCGGCCTGACCTACGCGCCGGGCACGAGCGACCTGTTCGTGACGATGAACCAGCGCGACGACCTCGGCGACGCCACCCCGGGCGATTGGCTCGCGGTCGTGGCCGACGGTCAGGATTGGGGCTTCCCCGAGTGCTACGGCCAGGGAGGCGACCGCGTGCACCGGCGCGCCCGTACCCGTCGCCGCGCTCGACAAGCACGCCGCGGTCAGCGGCGTGGCGATCGTCACCGACCTGGGATCGCAGGGCGGGACCGCGGCACTCGTCGCCGAGTGGGCCACGGGACAGGTCCTCCGCGTCGTCGCTCGACCGCGAGGCCACTGGCTCGGGCTACCTCGGGAACGGTGGAGCCGTTCCTCACCGGGCTGTCGCAGCCGGTCCCGGTCGCCACGGCACCCGACGGGGCGGTCATCGTCGGTGATTGGGGCACCGGCACGATCTACCGGATCGCCACGTCGGTCGACGCCGAAGGCAGCTGACCGGCTAGCGGGCCATCCCGCGGCGGACGAGCGCCTCGGCCAGCCGGTCGTAGTCGGCCGGCTCGTTGTAGCGCTGGGCCGACAGGCGGATCAGGGTGGCCGGCGGCTCGCCCGCGGTCTGCGCGGCACGGACCGGCCAGGGACCGATCGGTACCTGGATCCGGTCCTCGATCTCGAGCGCGCGACCCAACGCCGCGCCCGCGGCCTCGTCCGCGACCGCCCGCAACGGCAGTGCCGCCATCGAGCCGATCATGGCGTCCGGGGCGGGCGGGTCGATGCCGAGCGCGGTCGCGAGACGGTCGCGGCCGGCGAGCGCGAGGGCGTGGTTCGCGGCCATGACCCCGGGCCAGCCGCCGCCTGCAGCCGCCATCCAGGCGATGGCCTCGGGGAGTGCCAGGAACCCGGTCGGATCGGGCGTGCCCATCCAGTCGAACTCATGCCAGAAGCGCGTCCGACCCGCCAGCGGAGCGTTGGCGCCGTGGGACACGACGACGGGATGGATCCGCTCGCGGCGGTCGGTCCGGACCCACAACACGGCCGTGCCCTTCGGTCCGCACAGCCATTTGTGACCGTTCCCGGTCCAGTACGCGGCACCCAGTCGGTCCAACTCGACCGGGATCATCCCCGGGGCATGGGCGCCATCGACGATCGTGTCGATCCCGCGTCGGTCCAGCTCCGCCACGAGCGTCTCGACGGGCATGATCAGCGCGGTCGGGCTGGTGACCTGGCTGACGATCACGAGTCGGGTCCGCGAGGTCACGCGGGCCAGGATGGCGTCATAGGCCGCCTCCGGTCCAGGGATCGGGAACGGGATCCTGGCGAGGACCACGCTCGCGCCGTCTCGCGCGGCGACCGAGCGCATGGCGTTGATCGTCGCGTTGTATTCGTGGTCGTTCGCCAGAAGCTCGTCGCCGGGCTCGAAGCGCAGTGACTGAAGGACCGTGTTGATCCCGGTGGTCGCGTTGGTGACGAAGGCGATGCCGTCGGGATCCGCCCCGAGGAAGGCACCGACATCCCGCCGCGCCGCATCAAGGAGGTCGGGCAGGTCGCCCGACAGGAATCGGACCGGCTCGGCCTCCATGCGATCGCGGATCGCGCGCTGAGCGTCCAGGACCGGCTCCGGGCACGCGCCGTACGAGCCATGGTTCAGGAACGTGACGGCCGGATCGAGCCGCCAACCGAGGTCGGTGCGCACCCGGACATGATGCGGCGGCGGCCGGGACCCTGTGGCCCCGAGCCGCCGCCGTCCCCCCGCGGGGGTCAGCCGTTGGGTGTCGTCGCGGGGGCCGCCGGCGGGACGACGATCCGCTTGGCCGTCGGCGTGCCGCCGTCGAGGCTCGAGACGACGAGGACCTCGTCACCGACCTTGAGGTCGGACAGCGACACGAGCTTCTTGTCCACGCGGACGCGCGTGGCGTCGGTGGTCTTGATGGGGACCGAGCCACCGCCTGCCTCGGCGATCGTGATCGTGCCCGGACCGATGGCCGACGCGGTCCCATGGTCGAGCTGGACCGTCACGAGCTTCCCGTCGCGGCCGACCAGTGACACCGTGCCGTGCACGATCCGCTTGCGCAGACCGCCGAGGCGCGCTGCCAGCCGGTCGCGCAGCTTCTGGGTGCGATCCGGGACGGCGCCCGGGGCCGTCGAGGGATCCGCGGCGAGGATGATGTCGTCGAGCTGGTCGAGCGTCGCGTCGGCCGCGGCCGGCGCCGTGGCGGCGATCGGATCGGGCATCGGGACCGCGGCCTGGACCAGGCCGCCACCCAGTGCACCGAGGATGACGAGGGCGCCGGCCGTCAGCGCGAGTCGCCAGCGAGGGATGAGCATCTGCGAGTCTCCGTTCGGGTTGATGCGATCGAGCGGTCAGAGGACCGGTGCGTCGCACGTTCGAACGGTGCCGTCAGCCGGAGGTCGATGCCTCGTAAGCCGACGGTAAGCCCGTCCGGAACGTGTCGCCGGCACGCGCCACGAGCGTCTCGCCCGAGCGGATAGGGAGCCAGCGCACCTCGCCCGGACCGACGACCGTCCAGAGGATCGGGCCGCCACCGACGGGCATCTCGTCGGCCAGGACACCGGTCCGTTCGGCAAGTCCGAGCGCCCCGAGGGCGGCCGGCGCTGCCGCCCCGAATCGGTCGACCGCGTCGGCCCACCGGGCGGCGTCCGCGTGCGGCACGACGAGCAGGTCCGAGACGAGACCGAGACCGGGCATCCCTCCCGCCGGTGTCCATGTCCATTGAGCGAGGGCCATCGCCCCGGCACTCGCGCCGGCCAGGACCGCGCCGTCCGCCGCACGCCCGCGTGATCGCCGCCAGCGCGACCGAGCCTGGCAGGATCGTCGGGATAAGATCCGGGTCGCCACCGGGCAGATGGATGACGTCAGCCGCCGCCAGGCGGTCGGCGAGGCTGCCGTCCGCGGCACTGGCCGCGTCGACCACCGCGACCGTCGTCGCTTCCACCACCAAGCCGGCGCCCGTCGCGACTCGCTCGAATGCGGCGATGCCGTAGGCCCCGACCGCATCGGGGTGCCCGCGCGCCGCGGCGGTCGGGACGACGGCGACTCGGATCGCCCGGCCGCGACCCACCCGTCTCGCCGCGGCTTCGAGGAGGGCCTCCAGGAATGGCTCGTCCCCGGACGTGAATTCGGCACCGCCGTGGAGGGCGAGGGGTCCACTCACGCGACGGTCCGCTCCTACGACTGGTTGGTGGGCCCGTCGGACGGCGGTGTCACGTTCTTGATCGGTGGTCGGGGTGGATCCTGGCGGCCGCGGCGGATCCGTCGGACCTGTGCGACCCGTTCGGGCCCGACCACGAACGGCGCGATGTACGCGATGACCAGGATCGGGATCAAGAACCGCGTCGCCGGGTCGGAACGCGCGACCGCGAACGCCAGGAGCCAGAGGCACAGCGTGTACGCCCCGATGACTCGGCCGCTGAGACCCGCCAGCTGGAGCCGGCGTGCCGGGAGCAGGACGACGAGGCCGAGACCGAGGGCGAGCGCGATGAGATACGGGGCCGGAAGCAGCAGCGCAGATGGTAGGCCTCACGTCCATCGGCGTCCTGCGTCGTGCGCTTCGGGGTCGGCGGGTGAACGCGGGGCGCTAGGCTCGCCGCATGGCTCGGCCGTCGCTCTCCGAGCGCCTCAGGACGTGGCTCGAACGATGGGGTGGGATCGTCCCGCTCCTCGCTGCGGAGTTCATCGTCTGGATCGGCTTCGGCGCGTTGTTGCCGGTGCTGCCGCTGTACTTCACGCGAGCAGGGCGTCGACCTCGCACTGCTCGGGCTCGTGATCGCCGCCTGGCCGGCCGCCCGGCTCGTCGGCGAGCCGATCTTCGGCTGGCTGGCTGACCGGACCGCGCGGGTCCCGCTGATGGTCATCGGGCTGATCGCGACGGGCATCTTCAGCATGCTGCCGCTCGTCTTCAGCGGACCGCTCGCATTCATCGTCCTGCGTGCCGGGGCCGGTCTCGCCACGTCGCTGTACGACCCGGCCGCCCGCGGCTACCTGACCGACGCGACACCCGCCGAACGGCGCGGCGAGGCGTTCGGGCTGTACGGCGCGGCCCAGATGGGTGGCCTGCTGCTCGGTCCGGCGATCGGCGCGCTCGGCGTCGCGATGGTTCGGCGGGATCTCGTTCGTGTTCGTGTTCGGTGGCGTCGCCGCCTGTCGTGGCCGCTGTCTGCCATCGGCCTGAGCGGGCGCGAGACCGGCGAGCGGACCCACCCGGCCCCCTCGGCCGATGCGACCGAGTTCCCGCCCGACGCACCGTCGACCGCGCAGCCGCGCGCGCGGCCGACGTCGACGCCGATCGCGCGGAGCGTCCGATCCGCGGGGCGCCGACGCCGCCTGTGGAACCGCGGCCTGATCGCGGCCCTCGTGATCAACGCCGGCGGCTACTACGCGGGCGGCACCTACGAGGTCATCTGGAGCCTGTTCCTCGACAAGCTCGGGGCGGGCCTCGACCTCATCGGCCTGACGTTCGCGATGTTCGGCCTGCCGGTCCTGCTCCTGTCGCCGTTCGCCGGCCGGCTCGTGGACCGACGCGGCTCGCTGGCGTTCATCATCATCGGGCTCGATCCTGCCGGCCGTCGTCGGCATCCTCTACACGCGCCTGACGAACCCGATCGCTGGCGGTGCCGCTCATCCTGATCGAGGCGACCGGGTTCGCCTTCCTCAACCCGGCGCTGTACGCGGTGGTCGCGGCCAGCTCGCCACCGGGGCGGTCGTCGACCGCCCAGGGCCTGTTCGGGGCAGCCGGGACGCGTCGGGTTCATCGTGGCGTCGCTCGTCGCGGGCGTCCTGGCCGAGACCGACATCCTGTACCCGCTGTACGTGTTCAGCGCCGTCCTGCATCCGAGCCTGGTCATCGGGCTGGCCATCGGCGGCGTCGACGGGCGTCCGGTCGGCCCAGGTCCGCCGATCGCGCCGGCGACCTCGTGCGTTTGACCAAACGGCGGCCGACGGCTAGAGTTACAGGTCGCGGGGTGGAGCAGCGGCAGCTCGTCGGGCTCATAACCCGAAGGTCAGAGGTTCGAATCCTCTCCCCGCAACCAAGACCGCCTTCACCTGAACCCCGGGCCCGACCACCCGGGGTTCTTCCTTGTCCGGCGGCCGGTCGGCGGCGGGGCGCCTCAGGGCGCCAGCGCTGCCAGCTCGCTGGCCGCGCCGACCGTCCAGCCGAGCTCGGGGAGCGTCCCGGCAGCCGACGTCGATCAGCACGTGGCTTCGGCTCGTCATGCCCGGATGGCCAGCGCAGGATCGTCCCGGGGATCGACAGCGAGCGTCGTGCCGTCGGGCGACCAGTCGAAGGGCGCGCCGTCGCGCGACTGGCGTCGGCCCGATGTCGACGACGCGACCGCCGCCGATCGGATGCGATGCCGATCGGTCGGACGGCGGCCGTCCGTCGCCGGATTCGTGCGCCAGCGATTGAAGGCGATCCGCGTGCCGTCCGGCGACCAGACGAGATCGGTCTCGAACCAGGCGTCCGACTCCGTCGGTGAGCGGCCGGATCGTCGGTGCCATCCGCGTTCATCGACGCAGAGATGCGACAGCATCCGGGTTGCGATCGGCGCCAGGCGCGATTGGAACGCGATCCATCGTCCCGTCCGGCGACCAGCGGACCGAGCCGACAGGTCGCTGTCCGCCTGCTATCGGTCGTTGGGATCAGCGAGCCTGCGCGTCCGTCCCGTCGGCGTTCATGATGCACAGGTCGAGCTCGGTGCCGACGTGTCGGGCTCGATAGAGGATCTGGGCGCCGTCCGGAGGTCGGAACGGCACGCCGGCTGAACCGGGCGTGCCCTGGCGAGGTCGACGGGTGCTGCGGTACCGGTGGCGTCGAATCGGGTACGCGATCCATCGGCGGTCGTCACGACCAGCATCGCAGCCATCCGGAGCCCACTACGACCTGGTCGTCATCGTGGACCCGGAGGTGGTCAGCACCCTGCGCGCGGCCATCGGCGTCGGCCACCGACGACGTCGAAGGACGTCGGAACAGTCGCGTCGCCGACCTGGCGCGGACGACGAGAACGGGTGCCATCAGGCGAGAAGACCGGACTGCCGGTCGACGTCCGGGTCGGTCAGGATCGCGGGGTCACGCCGGTGACGCGGGTCGCGCGGTGTAGATGTCACCGTCGGCCGACATACGCGATGAGGCCGTTCGCCGCCGGGCCGAACGGCGGCGGGACCTGCGTCTGGTGCGAACCGACGTAGGCGACGGCCGCGACGGCAAGGAGCGCGATGAGGACGAGCGCCACGCCGATCGCTGCGCCACGGCATGCGTGGCACGACGTCGGGCACGAGTCTGCGATGTCAGCCATGGGGAGCCACCTTCCTGGGAAGGTCCACGGCGGGTCGCTGTCGCGTACGAGCTGGCGGCGGCGAGGACTTCGTCTCGATAGTCGGGAGACGGCCCCAGGTACAGGTCCTCCAGGAGGGCGGGCAGCTGACGTTCGAAGCGAGCTTCGGTGGTCATGCGACCTGCCCTCCGGGGACCGGCCTGTGCGGCCGGGTCGGGGTCGGCCGTCACCGTCATGCGCATCGCGGCGAGCGCGTAGTGCAGGCGGGACTTGGCCGTGCCGACGGGGATGCCCAGGGAGGCCGCAACGTCGGCCAGCGGCATCCCCAGGAGGTAGTGCAGCGCAACGACCGCGCGATGGCCGGGATCGAGGCGCCGGAGCGCCCCATCGACCAGCTCGCGGTCGGCCAGCGCGCCCGACAGGTCGGACGACGCCGGTGCATCGAGCGGCGTGATCTCGACCTCGATCGGCCGGCGCCGGCGGCGTCGCGCCAGGTCGAGACAGGCGTTGACGATCAGGCGATGCAGCCAGGCGTCGAACCGATCCGGGTCACGAAGACCCGGCAGGTCGCGCCAGGCGCGGATCAGAGCCTTCCTGGACCGCGTCGCGCGCGAGCTCCGGGTCACGAAGGATGAGGCGAGCGGCCGCGTCCAGCCGCGCGAGGGCAGGGTCGACGAGTCCGGCGAAGGCGTCATGATCGCCTCGCTTCGCGCGTTCGACGAGCTCTCGCTGGTCCACGGTCGCCTCGACTGTGCCACGACCGGGATGGTCGTGTTCGACAGGGTATGGCGTCGCCGTCGCGCGAAAGGTTCACCAATGATGGGGCCGGACCGTCGGATGACGGTCCGGCCCGTGTCGCCGAGGGGTTTGCGCGGTGTCAGCGCCGGCCGGAGACGGCCGCCAGGGCGTCCACGATCCCGTGGCCCCAGATGGAGTTGAACCTTGGCGTGCCCTCGCACAGCGCGTCGTACTCCGGCCCTCGGCCGACGTCCGCGTAGCTGATGAGGGCCGGCACCGGGCAGGCATGGTCGGTCGCCGTCTTGGTCAGGATCCGCTCCACGTCGGACGGGTCCATCCCGAGTTGGCCCTTCGGCCGGCCGCCGACGCGATCGCCGAACTGGCTGACGATGAGGGCGGCGACGCCGACCGCGTGCGGTGACGCCATCGAGGTCCCCTGCAGGTACTGGTAGTACGCGCAGACCCCGTTCTTGCAGTCCCGGACCACGAACGGATTGTTCGGCTCCGCGCCGGGGTCATCGATGTCGCCGTTCGCGAGCGCGATCGACTCCGGATACGCGGACAGGACCAGGTTCCCGACGGTGCGGTTCTGCGGCGTCCCGGCGTAGTCGCGGAAGAAGCCGCCCGGTGCCGTGACCATCGGTCTGCTCGAGACCCCAGTTGGAGTAGTCGGCCTTGTTCGTGGACGGGCCGACGGAGCCGACGTCGATGACGTGATGGCCCTCGGTCAGGCATCGACAGGCAGCTGTTGTCGACGTTGCGCGCGTATGCGGTGTCGGGCGGGAAGTCGGGGCTGGTGCCGTCGAAGGTCGGGTGGCCGATGTCGGTGTTCTCGTTGCCCTCGGCGACGATCAGGGTGACGCCGTGCCGGTGGGCGTAGTCGAGCGCTCGGTTGGTGGCCGCGATGATCGTGCGCTGCTCCATCTGCTGCTCGGGCGAGTCGGCCGGATTGGCGGCGGCAGTTGTAGAGCCACGGGTCGATGTAGTAGCTCATGTTCACGACGTCGATGCCGTTGTTGCCGGCGTACGTGAGCGCGTCGACCGACGGCTGGAGGAAGAAGTAGCCCGAATCCTGGCCGGCCCGGATGTTCACCAGCGTCGACGTTCGGGGCGACGCCGGCGATGCCGATCCCGTTCACCGCGGCGCCGATCGTCCCGGCGACGTGCGTGCCGTGACCGTCGTCGTCCTCATTGGCGGGATCGACGCAGCTGACGTACTCGCACGGCCCGTCGACGAGGGGGATGTCGGTGGTGAAGTTGCGGGACAGCGACGCGTCGAAGTGGGGCGCGATGTCCGGATGCGAGCCGTCGACGCCCGTGTCGATGATGCCGACTCGGACGCCGCGATCGCCCATCTGCTTGCGCTGCGAACCGGTCGCGGTCGCGTGGATCATCGCCATGTCCCACTGCAGGTCGGCGAGGGGCTCTGCGCCGGGATGATTGCCCGGCTTGTGGCCGGTCCCCGCGTTATGGCGTTCGGTCGTAGTCAGCGCCTCGATGGCATCGCGGGTCGGGCGGGCCAGCGGTGCCTCTCGGCCGATCGGGGCATTGCGCGCCGCGCCCGCGAGCTGCGACTGGCGCGCCACATCACGCAGGAACGTGGGGCTCGTGGACCTGACCGTGGCCACGCCGACGTCGGTGTTCTCCTTGATGACCTGACCGCCAACGGCCGCGACCGCCTGGTGGGCCGCGTCGAGCGATGCGCCATCGGCGTAGAGGACGACGTACTCGGTGGTGGGCGCCTGCGTCGTGGCGTTCCCCCCGGCCACCGCGCCGGTTTGGAGCAGGAGCGCGGCGGTCGCGACGAGGGCGAGTCGGGTTGTCCGCATGGGTCTTGGCCCCTTCCTCTGGTGACGATCGACCGCGGTCGATCCCGTGGCTTGGTTCCACCCGGCGTGAGGGTGTGAGGGTACCGCAGGCCATCACCGTCGCGCGGGCCCGGGACGCAACAGCCCTGACTCGCTTCCCGGTCAGTCCCTGGCGCGGTCCTTCAGGATCCGTTCCGCCGCGAGCTTGCCCGGGGCGCCCATCACGCAGCCGCCCGGATGCGTGCCCGAGCCGCACTGGTAGTAGCCGTCGATCGGGGTCCGGTACTGGCTCCAGCCCGGGCGCCGGCCGGAAGAAGTACATCTGCGGCGCGAGGAACTCGCCGGCGAAGATGTTGCCCTCGGACAGCCCGACCGTCCGCTCGATGTCGAGCGGGGTGACGACCTCGCGGTGGAGGACGAGGTTGCCGAAGCCCGGGAAGAACGACTCGAACGTGGCCTGGACGGTGTCGCCCAGGTTCTGGCGCTCGGTGTCCCAGTCGCTCTCGCGCAGCTTGTACGGCGTGTACGCGATGAACGTGCTCATCACGTGCTTGCCGGGCGGCGCCATGTCCGCGTCGATCGTCGACTGGATCGCGCAGTCCATGTACGGTCGCTGGCTGTACCAGCCGTACTTGGCGTCGTCGAAGGCGCGCTCCAGGTACTCCATCGACGGCCCGATGTTCGTGAACCCGCGGAACTGGTCGCCGCGGCCGGGCAGGGCCGGGTGCTCCGGCAGCCCGTCGAGGGCGAAGTTGACCTTGGACGACGTGCCCTGGAAGCGGAACCGCGTGATGTTCTCGACGAGGTCGGTCGGCAGCTCGCGCGGGTTGACCAGCTCGAGGAACGTCCGCCGCGGGTCCAGCGCGCTGACCACGGTCGTGGCGTGGTACTCGGTCCCGTCGGCCAGGGCGACACCGGTCGCCCGGCCGTTCTTGGTGATCACGTTGGCGACCGGCGATTCGAGCACGATCTCCGCCCCGAACGACCGGGCCGCGCGCGCCAGCACCTGGGTGAACCCGCCGTTGCCGCGCTTGTGGAAGGCCCACGCCCCGAACTCGCCGTCGTGCTCGCCGATCGAGTGGTACAGCAGCACGAGCCCGGACCCCTGCGAGTACGGCCCGACCTTGGTCCCGATGATGCTCGACGAGGCGAGGTAGCCCTTCAGGATGTCCGACTCGAAGTAGTCGTCGAGGAAGTCCGCGGCGCTGCCGGTCAGCAGCCGGACGGTGTTGTGGAGCGTCCGCTTGTCCATGCCCGCGGAACCGCGCGCCGAGGGCGGCGAGCGCCAGCAGCTCGTCCGGGTCGTCGCTGAACAGGTCCGGCGGCGCCGAGTCCATCAGCGGCTTGATCGCCCGGCAGACCATCTCCATGTCGTGGGCGTACTGGCTGTAGGCGTCGGCGTCGTGCTTGCTGTGGCGCGCGATCTCCTTGAGGTTCTCGCCGTGATCCTGGCCGAGCCACAGGTAGTCGCCGTCCTCGGTCGGGGCGAACGAGGACGACATCAGCAGCGGCATGAAGCCGTGCTTGGTCAGCTCGAGGTCGTGGATGATCTCCGGCCGGAGGAGGCTCAGCGCGTACGAGAAGGTGGTGAACCAGAAGCCCGGCATGAGCTCTTCGGTGATGGCGGCGCCGCCGACGTGTCGGCCGGCGCTCGAGGATCAGCGTCTTGAGCCCGCCTTGGCGAGATACGCCCCGTTGACCATGCCGTTGTGGCCGGCACCGATGACGATCGCGTCGTACGTCCGGTCGGCCGCCGACGGAGTCGAGGTCTTCGGCGTCGACGCCTTGCGATCGGCCTTCCTGGTGCGCTTGTCGTCGTCATGTCAGGCCGTCTTTCGTGCTGGGTTGTAGAGCGGCAGGCGGGCGGTCCGCGCCGCGACGTACTCGTAGCGGTGGTTCACGTCGAGCTCGAGCTTGACCTCCGTCCCGGCAGCCGCGAGTTCCGGCCGGACGCGGGTCAGCGCGATGTGGCGCTGGAGCATCGGCGAGTACATCAGGCTCGTGGCGTAGCCGACCTGCGTCCCGTCGTCGTCGTAGACGAAGTACTCCTCGTGGATCGGCGTGTGGTCCTTGGGCGGGATGAGCCCGGCGCGGTCGTAGGTCCGGTCGTAGTCGGCCCAATCGACGACGAGTCCGGTCAGCCGCCAGCGCGACGTCTTCTCGGCGATCTCGCGCTCGATGGCGCGGCGGCCGATGAACGCGCGGTCGTCGTCGGCGAGGCCGCGGAGCATCCACGACCAGCCGAGCTCGATGCGGGGTGGAGCGGTCCTCGTCCGTCCAGCCGAACCGGCTCGAGGTGAAGTCGACGTCGAGCAGGAGCAGCCCGGCCTCGATCCGGAGCATGTACAGCGCCGCCAGGCCGAACGGCAGGACGCCGTAGCCGTCGAACGACGCCCACAGCGCGTCCCAGACCTTGAGTGCGGCCTTGCGCCGGGACCCACACCTCGTAGCCGAGGTCGCCGCTGTAGCCGGTCCGCGAGATCGTCACCGGCGACCCGGCGATCGTGCCCTCGGTGAGCCCGAAGAACGGGATGGTCGCCACGGCCGGGACGAGCCGGGCGAGCAGGTCGCGTGAACGCGGACCCTGGACGGCCAGGACGCCGATCTCGTCGCTGACCTCCTCGATGGCGACCCGTGTCGCGACCGATGAGGTCCTCGAAGTAGGCGAGGTTCGGTTCGGCGGCGGTGAGCAGGAATTCGTCGGCCCCGGGCGGAGGATGACGCCGTCCTCGATGACGAAGCCGCGGTCGTCGCACCAGGCCGTGTACTGCGCGTTGCCCGGGGCGCAGGCGCGGATGTCGCGGGCGAGGACGCCGGCCAGGAAGCGCTCGGCATCGGGCCCCGTGATCCGGTACTTGTAGAGCGGCGAGGAGTCGAAGACGCCTGCCGCGTTGCGGACCGAGAAGTACTCGAACTTGTCCGACATCTGGTAGCGGTTCGCCGCGAGCGTGCCCGACCAGTGCTCCCACAGGCCGGTCTGGTTCAGCGCGCTCGTGCGCTCGTGGAAGGGGGACGTCCGGATCATGCGCTCCTCGCTGCCGCGTGCTGGACCCGGAGGATAGCCAGCGGCGGCGGAGGGCGGCAGGAGGCGTCCCGCCGGACGGACCGCCGGTCGCCGCCACGGGCGACGACCGGCGTGTAGACCCGATCAATCGGCGACGCGTTGCCAGGACGTGTGCCCGGCGCCGGTCCACGGCACGGGCCGGGATCGACCCGTCGTTGGATCCCAGAGCAGTGGCGCCGACCCCGATCGTCCCTGCGCGTCCATCGGGACCATCAGGATCGCCCCGTCGTCGGGTGCCCACGTGTATGTGGTCCCGTCCGCCCCGGCGGCCGCTGCTCCTGGGTCGATCTTGACGTCGACGCCGTACCCGTCGACGCGAACCACGGCGGACGTGTCTTCGCAGACCGCATTGTCAACGGGAGCGTAGTGGCACCCCCCGATGAACAGTCGCCTGCCATCGTTCGACCATTCGCCGGCGGAGTTGAGGTCTCCTTCAGGGATCGATCGCAGGATCCGGTTGTCCTTCCCTTCCGACGTAACGACGTAGGCGCGAAGCAGGGACCCGCCCGAGAGGTAATCGGCCCCGTACGCGGTGTAGGCGATCTGCTTCCCATCGGGGGACCACCTCGGGTTGGAGATGACGAGGTTCGAAGGCTCGACGATGGTCCGGAGATCCGTGCCGTCGGGGTGGACCGCGTACAGGCCCGATGGGGGAGTACTGCCCGCGGCGCCCGTGTCGGAAAACGGAGCCGAGTAACCGACGAACACGATCTCGCCGCCGTCCGGTGCCCGATAGGCGGGCTGGGTCGCGGTCAGCGTCCCGGTCGGCAACACTCGTACTCCGCTTCCGTCGCTCTTCGCGATGCGGACGGTCGTCCTGCCCTCGGGTCCCGCGGAGAGGAGGATCTCTCGTCCGTCGGGTGAGAAGGCGTAGCTGTTGATGGGGACGAGCGGCTCGGTTGTCACGCGGATGAGATCGGTCCCGTCCCCTTTGGCGACATAGAGCGACCCAGGCCCGGAACTGCCCTCCGCCTTCCGTTCGAAGGCGAACCGCGTGCCGTCGAGGGACCAGATCGGCCGCAGGTCTGTTTCCGGTCCCGTGACGATCGCCCTCGCCTCGCCGCTCACGGGGTCGGCCGTGTAGATGTCGCCGTCCTTGGCATAGGCCACCAGACCGTTCCGGGCGGGTCCGAACGGCGCCGGGAGACGGCGTTGCGAGCCGATGACCAAGGCCAGGCTTGCGGCGAGCAGGAGAAGGATCAGGGTCAGCACCGCGATCGGGCGCCACGGCACCTGCCGGGCGAACGCGGGCTGACGGACGATGTCAACCATGGGAAGCCACCTTTCGAGGAGCGTCCAGGCAGGTCGCTGGCGTGTGCGGGCGACCAGCCCGAAGAGGTCGTCGGAGTAGTCGGGGGTTCGCGGCTGGGCGAGCTCATCGAGGAGCCCGGGCACTGCCGCTCGAAACGATCGGTCGGCATCATGCGAACTGCCCTCCGGGGATCGGGGAAGCGGGCGACGGCTCGTCCAGACCGATCGTGGCGCGCATCGCCAGGAGCGATCGGTGGAGGCGGGACTTGGCCGTTCCGAGCGGGATGCCGAGCGTGGCCGCCACCTCCGGCAGCGGCATCCCGAGGAAGTAGTGCAGGACGACGACGGCCCGCCATTCCGGGTCGAGGTGCCGGAGCGCCTCGTCCAGCTGGTCGCGGTCGGCGATGGCCGACGCGATGTCGATGGTGGCCGGGCCGTGGATCGGGGTCAGCTCGACCTCGATCGCCCGGTGTTGCCGACGTCGCATGATGTCGATGCAGGAATGGACGACGAGCCGGCGAAGCCAGGCGTCGAACCGTTCTGGATCGCGAAGCGCCGGCAGGGTCCGCCAGGCGCGGATGATCCCATCCTGGACGCCGTCGCGCGCGAGCTCCGGGTCCCTGAGGATCAGGCGGGCGGCCGCGTCCAGCCGCGCGAGGGCCGCGCCGGCAAGCGTCGCGAAGGCGTCATGATCGCCCCGCTTCGCGCGCTCGACGAGGTCTCGCTGGTCCACGACAGCCCCAGGTCTCGGCGCGGCCGTCCGGTCGCGCTCTGATGGTATGCCGTACTCGTCGCGCGAATCGTTCCCACAGCCCAATGATGTTGACGCGGTCACACCCAATGAGTGGTGCGTGTCGCCCGAACGTTCCTGACCCTCGCACATTGACGCCGGTCGGCCGCGAAGCCTAGGCTCTCGACAGAGGGCGCCGCGCCACAAGTTCGAGGCACCCGAGGGATGGAGGAATCTCACCAATGATCAGGCGGATCACCGGGATCATCCTTGGGGTGCTGGCCTTCTTTCTGGTGTACTGGATCACCGGCCTTGGCACACCGTCATCGCCCAACTGGGCGCTGGCGGCCCTCATCGGGCTGGTGGTGGCCCTCATCTGGCCGTGGCTGTTCGGGCTGTACGCGGTCCGGCGCGTTCGACAGAAGCGCCAGGACGAGATCGACAAGGAAGTCCAGGAGCAGCTCGCCAAACAGCAGAATCCGCCCTCCTGATCGTCGGGTCGTGCGAGCGACGCGAATGACCCACGGGTGATCGCTCGCGGCATCAGAAGGTTCATCCCGCCACTGCTCGGGGACGCCCCCGACTTCCGGCGACTCTGGCTCGGCCAGACGATCTCGGTCTTCGGCGACCAGATCACCCAGCTCGGGGTGCCGCTGGTCGCCGTCCTGACGCTGGGCGCGGATGCGACCCAGATGGGGACGCTGACGGCGGTCGGCCTGCTGCCGCATCTCCTGTTCTCGTTGCCGGCCGGCGTCTGGCTGGACCGGATCCGGACGCGTCGGCGGCTGATGATCGCCGCGGACTTCGGGCGGGCGATCCTGATCGGCAGCATCCCCGTCGCGTACATCCTCGGCGTCCTGTCGATGCCGCAGCTGTATGTCGTCGGATTCGCCACCGGGACCCTCGCGGTCCTGTTCGACCTGTCCTGGAACACCCTGTTCGTGTCGGTGACCGAACGCGAGCGATTCGTCGAGGCGATGGCCCTGCTCAACGGCAGTCGGTCGCTCGCGTCCGTCGGCGGCCCGACGATCGGCGGCCTCCTCGTCCAGGTGCTGGGGGCGCCGTTCGCGATGTTCGGCGACGCGCTGTCGTACCTGGGCTCCGTCCTGTTCCTGAGCCGGATCCGATCGCCGGAACCGCCCATCGAACCCGAGGAGGGATCGACCCGCGAGCAGTTGCTCGCGGGACTGTCGTTCACGTATCGCGACCCGTTGATGCGCCCGACCCTGCTGTCGGTCGCCACGGTCAACCTCTTCACCTTCGCGGTGAGCGCGCTGTTCATCCTGTATGCGACGACGACCCTGGGCGTGTCGCCGGGTGCGCTCGGGCTTGCCCTGGGGACCGGGGCCGTGGGGGCGGTGATCGGTGCCATCTTCGCCACCAGGATCGGTCGGCGGATCGGGCTCGGGCCCGCCTACGCATTCGGCCTCGTGGTCTACCCGGCGTCGCTGTTGCTGATCCCGCTGGCGGGGCCGGACATGTCGAACGTCGTCATCCTTGCGCTGCTCTTCGGCTCGGAATTCGGGGCCGGGTTCGGCGTGATGATCCTCGACATCAACGTCGGGGCGATCATCTACGCACGCACGCCGGACCGGATCCGGGCACGTGCCGGTGGCGCCTTCCGCTTCGTGAACTACGGCGTCCGGCCCGTCGGGGCGGTGCTCGGCGGGCTGTTGGGCGGTGCGATCGGCGTCCGCGAGGCGATCCTTGCCACCACGATCGCGGCCATCGGCGGGGTGCTGTTCCTCATCGGTTCGCCGGTCCTGCGCCTTCGCGACCTGCCCGAGGTCTCTGAGTAGGTCGCGCGGGCCTCGACCCGCCTACTCCCAGCGGAAGGTGCGGGCGGCCGCCACGACCGCGACGATCCCCCACGCGGCGAGGATCAGCAGCGATCCCGCGGCGTCGCCATCGCCCGACCCCAGCGCGACGCGGAACGCATCGGCGAGGGCCGCGGCCGGCAGGACCGCCGCGATGGTGGCGAGCGGTCCGGGCAGGTCCGCGACCGGGATGATGATCCCGCCGAGCAGCAGGAATGCGATGAAGAGGCCATTGGCGATGGCAAGCGTCGCCTCCGCGCGCAGGGCGCCCGCCAGCAGGAGCCCGAGGCCCGCGAAGGCCAGCGTCCCGAGCAGCAGCGCGGCGACGAAGATGGCCGGTGATGCGCCAGGACCGGGCCGCCAGCCCAGGATCGCCGCGGCGACGGCCACCAGCAGGACGACCTGACCGACCTCGATGACGAGGACCGCCGCCATCTTCGCGGCCAGCAGTCCACCACGCGTCAGCGGCGATCCGCCGAGCCGCTTCAGGACCCCGTAGTTCCGCTCGTACGCCGTGGCGATGCCGAGGTTGACCAGGCTCGTGGCGATCACCGCGAGGGCGAGGGCGCCCGGCAGCAGGAAGTCGACCGGTCGCGCGACGCCGGTCGGGAGCACGCTGACCGATGCGAAGAAGAGCAGGACGACCACCGGGATGACGATGGTGGCCAGGACGTTCTCGCCCCGCCGCGCGGTCAGGCGCAGCTCCATGGCGGTCTGCGCGGTAGTGGCCACGATGGCCGACGCCGGTTGGCTCACTCCGGCGCCTCCGCCTCGCGACCGGCGGCGACGAGCTCGAGATAGACGTCCTCGAGCGTGCCGCCCGCGGTCCTGAGTTCGACGAGCAGGCGGCCGGCGGTCGCGCACCACGCCGCGAGCGCCGCGACCAGTCCGGGGTCCGGGGGGAGGCCGTCGAGGCGATATCGCCCCGCCTCGCCGTCCGAAGTGACGAGGAGGCCCGCGTGGGTCGCGCGAAGCGAGTCCGTGAGCGCCGCCGTTTCATGGTCGGAGAGGGCCCGGTCCAGGCGAAAGCGGAGTCGCGGTTCGGACCGACTGGCGAGCTCCGCCGGCGTCCCCGACGCGACGATCCGACCGCCGTCAAGGATGAAGATCCGATCCGCGAGCCGCTCGACGTCGGTCAGGTCGTGGCTGGTCAGGAGGATCGCCGCACCGGCGTCCCGCAGGTCGCCCACGACCCCGCGGGTGGCGGCGCGGGCCTCGGGATCCATCCCGGCCGTGGGTTCGTCGAGGAAGATCGCCTCGGGTCGGCCGACAAGGGCCAGCGCGAGGCCCAGCCGTTGCCGTTCGCCGCCGGAGAGCCGCCGGTAGCGGGTCCGGGCGACGGCGCGCAGCCCCACGAGGTCGAGAAGTTCGTCTGGGTCACGCGGGGAGGCGTGGAAGCGGCCGTACTGGACGAGGGTTTCCCTCGGCTGGGCGCGCGGGTCGATGCCACCGCCCTGGAGCATCAAGCCGATCCGTGCCCGCCACGCCGGTCCGCCGTTCGCCGGGTCCGTGCTGAGGACGCGGACCACCCCACCATCCGCCCGACGATAGCCCTCGGCGATCTCGACCGTCGTCGTCTTGCCGGAGCCATTCGG
This sequence comes from uncultured Chloroflexia bacterium, assembly GCA_963833705.1. Taxonomy (GTDB): domain Bacteria; phylum Chloroflexota; class Limnocylindria; order Limnocylindrales; family CSP1-4; genus SPCO01. The sequence goes on from CAWHYQ010000003.1 coordinate 510,647, forward strand.
TCCGAGCAGCGCGACGAGTTCGCCCGCCCCAACGGACAGGGACACGCCGTCGAGCACGGTCCGGGACCCGTAGCGCTTGACCAATCCGTCCACGACGACCAGCGGGTCGCCCGTGGTCATGGCGCGATCCGGGCGTACTGGCGCTCGAAGTCGGGGTCGGTCAGCTCGCCGATCTGGATGGACCGCACGACCCCGGCGCCGTCCACGAAGTACGTCTGTGGCCGGGCGGCGACGCCGTACGTCGTCTTGATCGTCTTGTCCGGATCGATGACCGTCGGCCAGGTCGCCCCGTACTTGGTCACGAACTCTCGGGCCGCGTCGGGCGGATCGTCGGTCAGGACCCCGACCACGGTCAGGCCGTCCGCTCCGTGCTCGGCCAGCTTCGCCGCCAGCAGCGGGAACTCTTCGCGGCATGGCACGCAGCTCGGACCCCAGAAGTTGATGACGGCGGGGTGACCCGCGAGCGTCGCGAGGTCGAAGGGCGCTCCATCGAGCGTGGTCCCGGTCACCGCGGGCGCCCGTCCGCCGACGGTCGCGTGCGCCGGAGCCTGACCGGCCCGGACGAACAGCAGCACTCCCCCGGTCGTCAGCACGGCGATGAGCAGCGCGAGGAGGATCGGTCGCCGCGGCATGGTCGTGGCCCGACTACTTGAGCGTCGCGGTCCCCGTCATCGACGGATGGACGACGCAGGAGAAGACGTAGTCACCGGCCGTGAGCGCCGGGACGTCGTAGACGCGGGTCTCGACGCCGTTGAAGACCGCACCCTTGAAGACGACGGCGCCCGACTTGTCGGTGAGTTCGATGTTGTGCGGGGTGCCGGTGTCCTCGTTGTCGAACGCCAGCGTGAATGCCTTGTCGGCCGGCCCCGTCCACGTGGTCGGGACGAACGCGACACCCTTGGCCGCGACCGAAACGTCGGCCGGCGGGCCGCTGGCAGGTACCGGCCCAGCGCCCACTGGCGATCCTGACGCGGGAGGAGCGCCCGTCCCGCCGTTGGCCTCGCCGGTCGAGAACACGCCCGACTGGATGATGGCGGCGCCGACGACGAGGACGCCGAGGACGGTCAGGAGTCGTCGCGGCGTTCGCGGCGCCGGGATGTTCTCGAGATGGCCGGTCGTGTCGGCGGCGACCGTGTTGGCGTACTCCTTGCGGGCGTCGGTCAGCCAGCCGAGCAACGACACGATCAGGGCGAGGACGCCGACCGCGAGGAGCGGGCCCGGGAAGACGAGGCCGAGGAACAGGAGGAAGACGCCGAGGGCGCCGAGGAACGGCCGCCACGACGGGCCCGGCATGTGGACGCCGGGCGGCGGTCCGTCGTGGACGACGGCGGGCAGGTCCGGCACGGTCGATCCGAGATCGTGGTCGTAGATGCGCAGCCCCTCGGCCAGCCAGTACAGGAGCGTCAGGACCAATGCGATCGCGCCGAGGACGAGGACCATGCCGCCGAAGACCAACCCGAGGAACAGCAGGAAGACGCCGATCGCGGCGAAGATCGGCGCGAACGACGGGCCCGGCATGTGGATCCCGGCCGGTGTCCTGGGTGGGATGCGGGTCATCCCGCGCCGCGCCGGCGGCGCTTTCCGGAGACCGCGGAACGTCCGGAACAGGACGATCACGATGAAGATGAACAGCCCGACCGGAAGGAGCAGGACGAGGGCGCCCCAATCCGGGGTCACGAAATTCGCGAGGATCTCGAGGAGGTTGGTCCAGATCCGTTCGAGCATCGGTCAGCCGGGTCGGCGCGCGGATCCGCGCGCGGTCCGGGTCACTCCCGCGACGATCCGGCGACGAGCACGTACGCCATGAGCGCCATCGCCGCCCCGAGGAAGATCAGCATGGTCGTGCCCGCGTAGTCGACATGCCAGCCCCCGAAGTACGGGACCGCCCAGTAGAGGATGCCGATGACGACGAACAGGATCCCGACCAGGGCCGCGTTGCGTGGGTGACGAAGCGGATGCATGTGTCGCCCCTTAGGTGGTCGGCGTCTTGCCGGGGAGCAGGTACAGCAGCGAGAAGAGCAGGATCCAGACGACGTCGACGAAGTGCCAGTACAGCGACGCGCCCTCGACGGCATCGTAGTGCTTCGCCGAGAACTGGCCCGCCATCCCGCGGTAGAGCACCACGGACAGCATGATCACGCCACCGAAGACGTGCGCGCCATGGAAGCCGGTCAGCGTGTAGTACGTCGTCCCGTAGGTCCCGGACGACAGCGTCAGCCCCTCGCTGCCGAGCGCCGAATAGTCGATCAACTGCATCGCGAGGAAGGTGATGCCGAGGACGAGGGTGACGGCCATGCCACGGATGAAGACGGTGCGGTCATCCCGCCGGATCGCCCACACGGCGTACTGGCAGGTGACCGAGCTCAGGATCAGCAGGACCGTCGCGGGGCCGACGAACGGAAAGATGGCGAGCTGGAATGGTTGGCCCGTCTCCGGGTTGATCGTCGGCCACTGCGGACTGGCCGCCCGGATGCTGAAGTAGGCCGCGAACAGCCCGCCGAAGAACATCACCTCCGAGGTGATGAACAGGAGCATGCCGAGGACGGGGTTGCTCGTCCCGCCGCGCACGTCGTGCGGCATCGACGCGAGCGGATTGTGCTCGACCGGGACCAGCGCCTGATTGTCTGCGGTCATCGTCGTCGCCCGCTCAATGCTCGGCCTCGGCCGTCCGGCCGTAGCGGGCGTCGAACACCGGTCGCTCGGAGCGGATCTCCGGCAGGTGGTCGAAGTTGTAGGGCGGCGGCGGTGACGTCGTCGCCCATTCGAGCGTGTTGCCCTCCCACGGGTCGTCGCCGGCCGGCTTGCCGCTTCGGAGCGACACGAACACGTTCCACAGGAACGGGATCATGCTGAACGCGATGATGAACCCGCCGACGGTCGCGAGCAGGTTCAGGTCGTTCCAGCCCGCGGTGGAGGCGTAATCGGCGATCCGCCGCGGCATCCCGGCCAATCCCAATTCGTGCATCGGGAAGAACGTCAGGTTGAAGCCGATGAACATCAGGACGAACTGGGTCTTGCCGAGGGTCTCGTTGAGCATCCGTCCGGTCATCTTCGGGAACCAGTAGTAGAAACCGGCCATGACGCCGAACACCGACCCGCCGAACAGGACGTAGTGAAGGTGCGCCACGACCCAGTACGTGTCGTGGAGCGCGAAGTCCACAGGCACCGACGCGCTGATCGCGCCGTTGATCCCGCCGATCAGGAACATCGTCAGGAATCCGAGCGCGAAGAGGAGCGGCGTCTTGAGCATCAGCTGGCCGCGCCACATGGTGAAGATCCAGTTGAACATCTTGACCCCGGTCGGGATCGCGATGAGGAAGGTCATCACGCTGAAGAACGGCAGGTAGACCGCGCCGGTCGTGAACATATGGTGGGCCCACACGGAGAAGCCAAGAGCGCCGATCGCGGCGGTCGCGAAGATGAACGCCTTGTAGCCGAACAGCGGCTTGCGGCTGAACACCGGCAGGATCTCGCTGATCATGCCCATCGCCGGCAGGATCATCACGTAGACCGCCGGATGCGAATAGAACCAGAAGATGTTCTGGTAGAGGATCGCGTCGCCACCCCGTGACGGGTCGAAGAACGAGCCGCCGTAGTTGCGATCGATGAACAGCATGATCAGGGCGCTGGTGATGACCGGCGTCGCCATCAGCACGAGGACCGACGTGACCAGTACGGTCCAGGCCATGATCGGCATCCGGAACAGGGTCATCCCGGGGGCTCGCATCTTGAAGATCGTGACCAGGAAGTTGATGGCGCCCAGGATCGAGCTCGTCCCGATGAGCACGAGCGCGACGATCCAGAGGTCCTGCCCCGAGCCCGTGGCCGCCAGGGCCCGATCCTCCGACAGCGGGGCATAGCTCGTCCAGCCGGCGGCCGCCGTCCCACCCGTCACGAAGCCGAGCAGCAAGAGCACGCCAGCGAGCGGGAGCATCCAGAACGACATCGCGTTGATGCGCGGGAACGCCATGTCGGGAGCGCCGATCTGGATCGGCACGATGTAGTTCCCGAAGCCCGCCAGCATCGGGATGACGAACAGGAAGATCATGAATGTCGCGTGCATGGTGAACAGTTCGTTGTATTGGAGATCCGTCACGAACTGGAGGCCCGGCCGCGCCAGTTCGGACCGGACGAGCAGCGCCAGGACGCCCGCGATGAAGAAGAAGACGAACGAATTGATGATGTACAGGATCCCGATCTTCTTGTGATCGGTCGTCGTCACCCAGTCGTAGAGCGCACTTCTCCCCGCGGCGGCGGCCGGGTGGAGGGTCGTGGTCGCCATCGGCGCTGGCTCCTTACTTGACCGTCAAGGTGCCGATCATCGTCGTCGGATGAACGGTACATACGAAGGCATAGTTACCCGCCGCGAGCGCCGACACGTCGTAGGTCTTCTTGGCGACGCCGTTGAAGATCGCTCCCTCGAAGACCTTTTCGCCGGTCGGTGAGTCCTTATGGATCGAGACGTTGTGCGGCGTACCCGCGTCCTCGTTGTCGAAGTCGATCTGGAATGGCTTGTCCGCCGCCGCGCTGATGGCGGTCTGCTTGTAGGCGACGCCCTGGGCGGTGATCTGGACGACCGGGCCGGCGCCGCTCGGGGCCGGTGCCGGCGTCGCCGACTCCTGGGCGACCTGGTCCGCGAGCCATTTGTCGAAGACGGCCCCCTCGAGCGCGTGGACGTCGAACAGCATGATGCTGTGACCGGTCCCGCACAGCTCGGCGCACTGGCCGCGGAAGGTCTGGCCGGCATCGGATGCGTCGACCTTGAAGTCGAACGAGTTGACTCGCCCGGGCACGACGTCGCGCTTGAACAGGAATTGCGGGACATAGAAGGCGTGGATGACGTCGTTACTGACCAGGGTCAGGAGGACGGTCCGGCCGGCCGGCACGAAGAGGCCGCCCGTGTCGCCGGTGGGCAGCAACTGCGTGTACAGGATCGTCGCGCCGTCCGGGCTCAGGTAGTCGAACTGCCACTGGAACTGGCCGGCGACCGCCCGGATCTTCGTCTGCGCCGTGGCAGACGTCGTGTCGACCGCGTTGAGCGTCTGCCACGAGATCACGAACAGGAACGCGACGATCAGGGTCGGGATGATCGTCCACGTCAACTCGGCGATGTTGTTGCCGTGGACCTGCGGCGGCAGGGTGTCATCACCCGGCTTGCGCCGGTAGCGGATGACCGTCCAGATGATGAGTGCCTCGACGACGATGAAGATGGCGACCGCGATCAGGAACACGATCGTGTACAGGTCGCGGATCTGGGCGCCCTGCTCGGTCACCGCCATCGGCGGGAAGAGCCCCGCGACGAAGTTCTGGGCGGACTTTGCCGGATCGATGTGGAAGACGAAGATGAGGATCCCCGTCACCACGACGATGGCGACCCACAGGGTGAGGCCGAGGATGGCCGTCTGCGAGGGGCGCGACCGGGGCGAACTCGACATCAAGATCCTCGCGGATGGACGTCACCCCCACGACGGGCGCGACGACCGGATGAGGCAGCAGGCACGGTCGACCGCCCGAGGGCCGAACCGCGGCCATTCTACCCGGGGCGGGGACGTCTCGCGCGTCCGCGCGACCCGCGCGGAACCCGGGGCTCCGGCCTTTGCGCGTTCGTGCGACGATGCCGCGGATGCCTCGCCCGCGCTGGATCCAGGGGTCCGTGGCCACGCTCGTCGCGCTCGGCGGCACGGCCGTGTTGGCCGGTCCCGCGGCGGCGCATGGTCCCGTCCCGACCGAGCCCCCGACCGCCGCCTCGCTGCTCCTGGGCTGGACCTTCGAGCCGTTGCCGACCCTCGCCATCGTCGCCGCCGTGGTCTGGTGGCTGTGGGCCGTCCGCCGGGTCGATTCGGCCCATCCCGGGAACACGCGTACCGGGTCGTCGGACGGCGGCCTTCCTGGCCGGCATGGCCGCCCTGGCGTTCGCCCTGCTCTCGGGGATCGGGCGGTACGACACAGCGCTCTTCTCGGTCCACATGGTCCAGCACGTCCTGCTGATGCTGGTCGCGGCGCCGCTGATCGCGCTGGCCGCGCCGGTCACGCTGATCCTCCGCCTGAGCTCGTCCGGGACCCGTCGCCGGTGGATACTGCCGGTGCTCCATTCGCGCGTCGTCCGGTTCATGGGCCATCCGGTCACGGCCTGGGTCATGTTCGCCTCGATGATGTGGGCGGTCCATTTCTCGCCGCTGTTCAACGCGTCGCTCGAGGACCCGGTCGTCCATGACATCGAGCACGTCCTGTTCCTGACGGGCGCGCTCTTGTTCTGGTGGCCCGCCGTCGCGCTCGATCCCGCGCCGTACCGGATGAGCCATCCGTCGCGGATCGTGTACCTGTTCCTCCAGATGACCCAGAACACGTTCCTGGCCGTGGTCATCCTCAACGCGTCGGCCGTGCTCTATCCGCATTACGCGACGCTCGTCCGACCGTGGGGGATGCTCGCCCTCGACGATCAGCGCCTGGCGGCCGGGATCATGTGGATCGCCGGCGACGCGATCTTCCTGACCGCGATCATGGCGGTCGTCGTGGGCTGGATGCGGGCCGACGCGCGCGACTCCGCCCGGAACGACCGACGGGCCGACGAGGAGATGACCCAGATCCGACTGCGCGAGCGACGACTCGCGGAACGGCTGGCCGAGGAACGAGGCGACTCGAGCCGGTAGGGTCACCCCTCCGGCGGGATCGGCGCTGCGAGGTGACCCCGATACAGGTCCGGATCGACGTTGCCGCCGCTGACGATCGCGACGACCGGCCCTTCGCGGGGTCCAGTCCGATCTCGCCGGCATGGAACGCCATCGCCGCGATCGACAGCGCCCCGGACGGCTCGACGACCAGGCGGCTCCGCTCGGCGGCCAGACGGACGGCGGCGGCGATCTCGACCTCGCTGACCGTCACGATCGCGTCCAGGTGGGCCCGCAGGTGGGCGAAAGTGCGCTCGCCCGAGGGCCTGGGTGCGGGTCCCGTCGGCGATGGTCCGCGACACGAGCTCGGCCGGCCAACGGACGATCTCGCCTCGTTCGAGCGAGTCGCGCGCGTCGGCGGCCAGCTCGGGCTCGACGCCGATGACCCGCGCCTCGGGTCGGAGCGCCTTGATGGCCGTCGCGACGCCGCTCGCCAGCCCGCCGCCACCGATCGGCACCAGGACGACGGCCAGGTCCGGCAGGTCCTCGAGGAGCTCCAGGCCGATCGTCCCCTGGCCGGCGATGATCCGGTCGTCGTCGTACGGCGGGATGACGCTCAGGCCGCGTTCGGCGGCGATCGCCTCGGCGACCCGCTGGCGTTCGTCGCTCGCGGTGCCGACGACGACGATCTCGGCGCCGTCGGCGGCGACGCGCTCGCGCTTGATCGCCGGGGCGTCGGATGGCATGACGACGACGGCCGGCGCGCCGAGCAGCCGGGCCGCTCGGGCGACGCCCTGGGCGTGGTTGCCCGACGAGTAGGTGATGACGCCGCGCGCCAGCTGCTCGGGCGACAGCGAGGCGACGGCGACGTAGGCGCCGCGCAGCTTGAACGCGCCGATCGGCTGGAGCGACTCGGCCTTGAGGAATCGACGATCCTCGGGCGGGCCGAAGGCGACCAGCGGGGTCCGCAGCGCGACGCCACGCAGCCGGTCGGCGGCGGCGCGGATGGCCTCGAGCTCGACCAGAGGCGCGCGACACCGGCGCGACGTCATCAGCGTCCGCCGCGGTCGACGATGCGCTGGCAGTCGATGTCGTAGGGCCGCCCACGGCAGGGCCTCGAGCCGCGCCCGGCGGCGATCGGCCGGCCGCAGCGCAGGCACGTCCCCGTACGTCCCGTCGTCGAGCCGCGCGAGCGCCGCGTCGACGAGCTCCAGCTGCTGGCTCGCCCGGTCGCGCAGCGCGAGGTCGCGTTGCTGGTCGAAGACCTGGCTGGCGGCGGCGGCCTGCGAGCCGTAGGTCATCTGGGCGGGCGCGACGATCGTCTCGGCGATGTCGTGCTGGAGCCTCGCCCGCTCGTCGAGCAGGGCCGTCCGGATCGCGGCGAGGTCGAGCGGCTCCATCCGCGGATGCTACGCCCGCCGATCGGCTTGTCGAGGACCCGCGCCGACCATATACTGGGGTGGAGTATCCGACCGAGCACCTCAGGAGGCACGCCGCCATGGCCATCCAGATCGATCCCGTGTGCGGCATGGAGGTCGACGACGCGACCTCGCAGCTGTCGTTCGAATACGACGGCGTGACCTACTGGTTCTGCGGGCAGGGCTGCCTGCTCGACTTCCAGGACCACCCCGAGACGTACCTGTCGGCCGACCACCGCCCGACCATGTGACCCCGAGCCGGCCCCGTCCGGCCGACCGGCCGCCGAGCCTACAGGACCGGCGCGATCTCCTCGGGGTCGCCGGCGTCGGCGATCGACTCGACGTCCGGCTCGCTCGTTCCGCGCGCCAGGCCGGCAGGTAGAGCGGGGCCGCCAGCGCGAGGATGATCCCGCCGACGACCATCGCCGTGCTGACCGACGTGTTGTAGGCCAGGGCGGTCAGGGCGATGAGCCCGATCGCGCCGGCGGGCTGGCCGACCATCGAGTTCAGCGACAGGATCGTCGTCCGGTTCGATCCCTCGACCTGGCGGTGGAGCAGGGTCGTGTGCATCGGGTTGGACCCGCCGTGGATCGTGTAGCAGGCCAGGAACGCGGTGACGACGCCGACCGGCCCGGCGAGCAGGCCCATGGCGACGACCGTCGCGCCCTGGAGGACGCGCATCAGGCGCCGCCGTGAACGGGACCCCGATCCGCCGGCTGATGAGCATCACCAGCGGCGGCACCGACCGCGGCCGCCGCCCAGGCCGCCGATGCCGACCGGGCCCATGATCGCGGCGGCCTCGTCGGCGCTGCCGACGACCTCGCTCAGGCGGACCGGCATCAGCGTCTCGAAGGCGACCGCGCCGAACCCCCACAACAACTCGACGGCGACCAGGGCCATCAGGATCCGCGAGCCGCGGAGGAGCCGGATCCCGCTGCCGATGACGCCGGGAACGGCGCGCACGGCCGTCGGCCACGGCGCCGACGCCGCGGGCGGCCCGGACCTCGGTGAGCAGGGTCGACGAGGACGCACGAGCCCGACGAGGTTGACGGCGAGGCCGACGAGGACCGGGAAGGCCAGGGTCTCGATCGCCGGGATGGGCGCCCATGCGACGAGCAGCCCCGACAGCAGCGCCCCGGTCGCGATCGCGACGCCGAGCACGACGCCGCCGGCCGACAGCCCGTCCTCGAGCCGCGCGTCCGGGTCGGCCGCGAGGGTCGAGTCGACGTACCAGGCCTCGAGCGGCCCGGAGTCGAGCGCACGGAAGACACCCGTGAGACCCGCGGCCAGCGCGAAGGTGGCCACGGTGTGGGCGCTGTAGAAGACGAGCCCCGCCGCCAGGCCGACGACGGCTGCGAGAAGCAGCACCGGACGACGCCCGAGGGCATCGGACAGGCCGCCGGTCGGGAGTTCGAGCGCGAGGACGACGAAGCCCTGGATCGAATACACGAGACCGACTTCGGCGAGCGACAACCCGCGCTCGATCGGGAGCAGGACGTAGATCGGGATCATCAGGCCGACCGGCAGCCATCGCAGCGCCAGCATGACCAGGTAGCGGCGCGTGACGGAGCGGCGATCGAGGGCGGTCATGACGCACCACCCCGTTCCGTCGCGCCGGTCGCCTCGGCATCGGTCGGGACGCCATGGGTGTCCTGCGGCAGGCTGTGGAGGTAGAGCATCACGAACTCGGGTCGGGCGTCATCGGGTTCGGGCGAGCCGCCGTCCGGTCCGGTCCGGTGGCGCTCGATCACGGCGTAGAGCTCCTCGAGCAGGTCGCTCGTCCGCGCCGCCGTGAGCCGCACCACGTAGTCGGACGATCCGGACGCGTCCCGCCAGACGACCGGCCATGCGTCCTGTGTCGCGAGCCACATCTCGGCCCGCTCGACGAACGATCGAAGGTAATGACCCTTCAGCCAGGCACTGGCCGCCTGCCCGTCGGGGTCGCCGACGAGGTCCAGGTCGGACCAGCGATGCATCTCGGTCGCGGCACGCCACCAGCGCTCGCGACCCTGGCCCGCGCCGGTCTCCTCGACCAGCCCGACGTCGGCGAGCTTGCGGAGGTGGTAGCTGGTCGCGCCGGTGTTGGTTTCGAGGACCCTCGCGAGCGCGGTGGCGGTGGCCGGACCGTCGCTGCGGAGCGAGGTGAGGAGGCGGCTTCGAAGCGGGTGCGCCAGCACCTGCAGGGCCTTGGAGTCGAGGGTGATCATGCGAGCGGTCGAGCTCGAAGGATCCTCGGTCGGGGAGCGGTCGACGGTGTCCATGGGGACATCATACACTTGCACAGAAGTTTTGCACAATAGTTGTGCAAGTCGTTTCGCAGGAGGTGTGGCGAGGGCGTCCGGTCCGGATAAGTCGCAGCTAAGCGCCCGTCACGACACTGTCCGTGGCGGTCTCGGACCGGGCACACCTCGGAGGGGTCGGCCGCCCGATCCATGCCGGCGTTCGTCCGGCGGAGGTTCCCCGTGCGTCAGTTCATCGGAAGAGTCGTGGTCGCCGCGTCTTCAACGCTCGTCTTTGTCACCTGCGGCTTCAAGTGGGACGTCTTCTAGACGGGAGTCCTGCTGCCGGAACGTCGGTCGGTCAGGCGCGCGCTCCGGGCACGGACGATGGATCCGCGGTGAGTCGTGACGACAGGTAGACCGGGATGATCGAGATCAGCAGGACCAGCACCGCCGCCACGTTGACGAGCGGCAGCTGGTTCGGTCGCTGGTAGTTGTTGAAGATCCACAGCGGGAGCGTTTGGACGCCGGGACCCGCGGTGAAGTTCGTCACGATGATCTCGTCGAATGACAGCGCGAAGGCGAGGAGCGCGCCCGCGATCAGCGCGGTCCTGATCGCCGGGAACGTGACCCGACGGAACGTCGTGAAGGTGTCGGCGCCCAGGTCGGCGGAAGCCTCCTCGAACGTCGCCGAGGTCCGTCGCAGGCGGGCGATCGCGTTGTTGTAGATGACCACGATGCAGAACGTGGCATGGCCGATGATGATCGTCATCAGCCCGAGGTCGAGACCGATGGCGCGGAATGCCGTGTTGAGCGACAACCCGGTGATGATGCCCGGCAGGGCGAGCGGCAGGATGACGATGAACGCGATCGTCTGGCGCCCGAAGAACCGGTAGCGCTGGACGGCGAGTGCCAGCAGCGACCCCAGGATGAGCGACAAGACGGTCGCGCCGATGGCCGCCTGGACCGAGGTGAGGAGCGCGGACCGGATCCCCGGATCCTCGAAGGCCTTCGCGTACCACTCGAGCGTGAACGAGGTGATCGGCCACGTGGCCACCTTGGCAGCATTGAACGAGTACAGGACGATGATGCCGATCGGGAAGTAGATGAAGATCAGCGTCGCGCCGGTCGCGATCCGGATGGCCGCCGCAACCCAGCGCGGGATGGTCATCAGAGCGCCTCGAAGGCGCCGAATCGCCGTGCGACGAGCAGGAAGACGATCATCACGACGACCGGGACCATGGATAAGGCCGCGGCCAATGGTTGGTTCCCGGCGACGCCGACGAGGTCGTAGATCGCATTGCCGATGAACTTGGTATTCGACACGAGTGTCGGCGTGATGTAGTCACCAAGGGTCAGGCTGAACGTGAAGATCGCCCCGGCCGCGATCGCCGGGAGCGCCAGCGGGACGATGACACGACGGAACGTCATCCCGGCGCGCCCGCCGAGATCGGCCGACGCCTCGAGCAAGGATCCTGGGATGCGCTCCAGCCCGGCGAAGATCGGGATGATCATGTACGGGAGCCAAAGGTAGCTCTCGACGATCCAGACGGCCTGGATGCTGTACCCGGGTCCCTCGAGTCCGAACGGCTCGAGCATCCAGTTGAGGACGCCACCGCTGCTCAGGATCAGTCGCCAGGCGTAGACCTTGACGAGGTACCCGGACCAGAGCGGCAGCAGGATCGACACCGCGAGCAGGCCGCGTCTACGCGACGACGCCATGCGGGCCATGTAGAAGGCGATCGGGAACGCGATGACGATATCGGTCGCGGTGACCAGCAGTGCCATCCCCACGGTCCGCAGCGTGATCGCGCGATATGCCTCACTGGATGCGACGGCACGGTAGTTGTCCAGCGTTGGTTCGCGGATGAGGTTGCCCGTGAACACGTCGACGTGCCAGAAGGACGTGATGAAGAACAGGGCCAGCGAGCCGAGATAGGCGATGACGAGCCAACCGAGCGGCGCCGCAAGCAACGCCGCAAGTTGGATCCGCGGGCGACGGTAGAGCGCCGCCGCCACCCGCCGCGTCGGACCGGCGGGGGGACTGGCGGCGCTCGTTCCAGCCGTCATGTCATTCGCACGAACGGGACGCGCACTGGGTGGGTCACCGACGTCCTAGCCGCCGGTGATGTCCGTCCATGCGTTCGTCCATTCCGCGAAGTCGGTGCAGATATCGCCTCGACCATCGAGGCAATGGTTGGTCGGGGTATTCCAGTACCAGATGTTCTGGAAGTACGTCTCGTCTGCGGCGTGGAACTGCTCGCAGAAGCCCTTGACCTGCTTCTCGGCCTCGACGCAGGCCGGCGCGCTGACCGGGGCCTCCCCGAAGTAGACCGTGACATCGGCGTTGGCCTTCGGCGAGATGATGTAGTTCATCCACTTGTACATGCAGTTCGGATGGGCTGACATGGTCGAGATCATCCAGGTGTCGGACCAGCCGGTCGCGCCCTCCTTGGGCGTGACGCTGGCGACCTGCTTGCCACCGGCGGCGTTGATCGTGTTCTGCTGGTAGAGCCAGGCCGACCCGAGCGCCATGTCGCCGTTGGCGAAGCCGTCGATCTCGTCCTGCGCCGTGCCCCAGTACTTGCCGATGATGCCCTTCTGGACCTTGAGCAGGGCGACCGCCGCGGCCAGCTGGTCCTTGTCGAGCGAGTACGGGTTCGTGATCTTGAGATCGGGCTGGGTCTTCATCAGGTACAGCGCCGCGTCGGCGATGTAGATCGCGTAGTTGTAGGCCGTGACTTTGCCCTTGTACGGCGAATTCGCGTCGAAGACCACGCTCCAGCTGTCCGGCACGGTCTTGACCACGGTCGGGTCGTACATCAGCACATTCGCACCGCGCCCGTGCGGGACGCCGTACCCGACGCCGTTGACGGTGTTGTAGGACTGGTTCTTGAGGCCCGTGAAGACATCCTTGTAGTTCGGGATCAGCTCGAAGTTCACCGGCGCGACATCGCCGCCGGCGATCAGGCGCAGGGTCGCGTCACCGGACGCCGACACGCCGTCGTACTGGCCGGTCTTCATCAACTGGACCATGTTCCCCGAGTCAAGGCCGACCTTGACGGTGACCTTGCACCCGGTGTCCTTCTCGAACGGGGTGACCCAGTCGTAGCCCTTGACCTGTTCGCCACCGGTGCCACCGACGACGTACCCGGTCCAGGCCACCAGGTTGAGCGTGCCCTCGCCGTCACCGAGGGTGGTGAGCGAGCCAGCCGGCGGCCCACTCGCGACCGCGGTGCTCGGAGCGACGCTGGCCGGGGCACTGGCGGGTGCACTCGCAGCGGCACTCGTCGCCACCGGCGGTGCCGAGGCGGACGCCGCTGGGCTCCCGCCGGTCGAAGTCGAGCATGCCCCGACGACGATCGCCGCAACGGCAGCGAGCGCCAACACCCCTCGTCTTTGCATCCTGGATCCTCCTCCGATCACTCCGCGTCCGCGACGGGGAGTTGGTGCTGTCGCTTCCACGCGAGGCGGACAGCCTTGCCCTGCTGTTCGAGCGCCTCGGTCGAGGTCGTCGAGAGGTTCTGCTGGGTGACCACCAGGTCCGACCCGGCATCGAGGGTCACGATATAGCGGGTGTCGGGGCCGAGGTAGACGACGTCTCGAACGACCCCGGTCGTCGATGTCTCATCTGGCCCGACCGGGGAATCCGGTTCGCCCAGGCGGATCTTCTCGGGCCGGATGGTGAAGGTGCCGGCCGTGCCGACCACCGCCAGCGCCACCTCGCCCCGGAGGAGGTTGGAGGTACCCACGAAGCCGGCCACGAAGCGTGTGGCGGGGCGTTCGTAGATCTCGGCCGGGGCGCCGATCTGCTCGATCCGGCCCTTATTGAAGACGGCCATGCGGTCGCTCATCGTGAGCGCTTCCTCCTGGTCGTGGGTGACGTAGATGAACGTGATGCCGACCTGCTGCTGGATCGACTTCAACTCGATCTGCATCTCCTCGCGCAGCTTGAGGTCGAGCGCGCCGAGCGGTTCGTCGAGGAGCAGCACGCGTGGCCGGTTCACGAGCGCGCGCGCGAGCGCGACGCGCTGGCGCTGGCCACCGGACAGCTGCCCGGGCTTCCGCCGCTCGTAGCCTTCGAGGCGGACCATCCGCATCGCCTCGGCGACACGCTCGGCCCGCTCGGCCTTGGCGACCTTCCGGACCATCAGCCCGTAGGCCACGTTGTCGCCCACGGTCATGTGCGGGAACAGCGCGTAGTCCTGGAAGACGGTGTTGACGTCGCGATCGAACGGGGGCACGGACGTCACGTCGGCGCCATGGAGAAGGATCCTGCCCGCGGTCGGCAGCTCGAACCCGGCGATCATCCGCAGGGTCGTCGTCTTGCCCGACCCCGAAGGCCCCAGCATGGAGAAGAACTCGCCGTCGCGGACGTCTAGGTCGACCCCATCGACGGCCACGACATCACCGAAGCGCTTCTCGACCGCTTCGAGGCGGACGGCGATGGACGCGCCCTCGGCTTCGCGCGTCGCCGGGTCGTCGGTCTGGGTGGGGATCGCCAAGCGGGCCCTCGGAGGTGCGGATGGCGGGTGGATCGGGCGGTCAGTGCCCCCGTGGCTGACTGTGCAGTGGCCCGGCGGAGCGTGTCAAGCCGCGCGGGACGCCGTCCCGGGCGACGCGCCATAGACTTCGCGCCGTGATCCCCCCTCGATCGCTCGGACGAGCCGCCGTGACCCTGGGGCTGGCCGCCCTCGCGATCGCGTGCGATGCGGCCCCACCGCCGGCGACGCCACCGATCGTCCCGGGTGGCTCGGGCGCGCCACGCGAAGTGAACATCATCGCTCGCGAGTACTCGTTCCAGCCCGCCGCGGTCGACCTCGTGCCGGGCGAGACGGTCCTCCTGCACGTCGTCAACGGCGGGCTCGACGTTCACGAGGTCGTCATCGGCGATGCGGCCGTGCAGGATGCCTGGGAGGTCGCCGAGGCGGCGACGGAGGGCGCGCCGCCCGGTCCGACGCCTCTCGTGAGCGTCCCGCCCGCCGTGTCCGGCCTGCGGATCGTCGTGCAGTCCGGGCAGCGGGTCGACCTCACCTGGACCGTTCCCAGTGGCATCCCGGCGAACTCACCGTGGGTCGTCGGCTGCCACATCCCGGGTCACTGGGACCGCGGGATGCAGGTCCCCGTCCACTGGGTCGAGCCGTGAGCCTGCCCTACGCTCACGGCCCCGCCTCAGAAGGGCGTCGGATGGTACGCTCTCACCCCGTCCCGGTCGGGATCCGCGGCGCCGGGTGAGCCTCGAGGAGGACCGTGAATGGCCTATGTGATCGCCGAGCCCTGCATCGACGTGCTCGACGTCTCGTGCGTGTCCGTCTGCCCGGTCGATTGCATCCATTTTGACGAGGGCACCGATCGGAAACTGTTCATCGATCCGAACGAGTGCATCGACTGCGGCGCGTGCGAGCCGGAGTGCCCCGTCAACGCCATCTTCCCCGAGGAATCGCTGCCGCCGGAATGGGCGAACTACACCGCGATCGACGCGACCTGGTTCACGGACAAGGCGGCGGCTCGAGCGGCGGTCGACGAGCTGAAGCCGCGCTAGCCGCGACCGCGACCCCGATCCCGGGATCGCCGGGCCGGCACCGCTGAGCGGCCCCCCAACCATGCGCATCGTCTCGCTCCTCCCATCGGCGACCGAGATCGTCTGCGCCATCGGCCTCGGCGATGAACTCGTGGGGGTCACGCACGAGTGCGACTACCCGCCCGAGGCGATCGGCAAACCGGTCCTGACCCGAAGCGTCCACGACCTGTCGAGCGCCTCGTCGCGCGAGATCCACCGGCTGGTGTCCGCCTCGATGCACGGCGGATCATCCTTGTACGCGCTCGATGAGGCGGCGCTCGCGGCGGTCGAACCGGACCTCATCCTCACCCAGGAACTGTGCAAGGTCTGCGCGGTCAGCTATCGCGAGGTCAACGAGGTCGCCCGGGCCATCGATGCCGACATCACCGTCGTCTCGCTCGAGCCGGACTCGATCGAAGGGATCCTGAACTCGATCGCGACGGTCGGCGCGATGACCGAGGCCGAGGACGCCGCGATCGATCTGGTCGAGTCGCTGCGCGAGCGCCTGCGGTCCATCGAGGAGCGCGTGCAGGCGCGCCGAGAGGGCGGCCGCCGCGCTCCGCGCGTGGTGAGTCTCGAGTGGCTGGATCCACCGTTCGCGGCGGGCCACTGGGTGCCCGAGCAGATCCGTCGCGCCGGTGGCTGGGACCTCCTCGGATCGGACGGCGAACCGTCGCGACAGGCGACGTGGGACGCGGTCTCGGAGGTGGATCCGGAGATGCTCCTCCTCATGCCGTGCGGGTTCCACCTGTCCGAGACGGTGGACGCCTGGGAGGGCACGGCGCGGCCGCCTGGCTACACCGAGCTCGCCGCGGTCCGCCGCGGACAGGTCTTCGCGCTCGATGGGTCGAGCTATTTCAGCCGGCCGGGTCCGCGGGTCATCGACGGCATCGAACTCCTCGCGGAGATCTTCGACCCGGACACGTTCGTGGACGTCGCGCCCCTCGGGTCGTGGACGCCGGTCGGACCCTGAGGCCGGGCCGGGCCCGATGCCGTTCCGCGCGTCGTTCGACTGCCTCTGGTGCGGATCGGCCCATACCTGCCGCGGTCCGGATGACCTTGAGGGCTGGGCGCAACTCTGCCCGGACTGCGTCGGCAAGGCCGGTGACAACGGGTTCTTGCGGTTCCGGCTCCACCAGGCACTGACCGAACGTGGCGGGGCCGCGAAGGCCGGGAGCGCCAGCGTCGCGGTCGCGACGTCGGTCCGCATGGCGGCCCCCGACCCGGCCCGCGACGCCGATGCCGAACTGCTGGCGTACTACGAGGCCCGCGCGCCCGAATACGACGACTGGTATCTCCGGCGCGGCCGCTACGAGCGTGGCCCCGTCCACGATGCCGCCTGGAACGCCGAGCTCGATGCCGCCGGACGCTGGCTCGATGCCGTGCCGATCGCCGGCGACATCGTCGAACTCGCGGCGGGCACCGGCTGGTGGTCGCCGCTGCTGGCCTCGAAGGGCGAACTGTCGCTGTATGACGCCGCCGCGGCTCCGCTGGAACGCGCCCGCGAGCGCCTGGTCGCCCATCACCTGCGCGCGCACCTCCACCTGCGCGACGCGTGGGCGGAGCCCGATCGAGCCGTCGACGCGGTCTTCACCGGGTTCTGGCTGAGCCACGTCCCACGCGCTCGGCTCGACGAGTTCCTCGCCGTGGTCCGCCGGTGGCTCAAACCGGGCGGGACGTTCGCCTTCATCGACTCACGGCAGGACCCGCAGTCGAGCGCCGCGGACCACCCGACGCCCGCCGATGACGCCTCCGTCCGCCGCCTCGACGACGGCCGGGAGTTCACGATCGTCAAGGTCTACTACGAGCCAGCCGAGCTCGAGGCCGCACTGACGCGCGCCGGGTTCGCGGTTGCCGAGGTCACGACGACCGGGCGGTTCTTCCTCCTCGGTTCGGCGGTCGCGACGGGGTGATCGCCACGGGCTGAGACGTCGGCCGACCCCAGGCCGTCCGGCCGCGCCTCGCGGCTATACTCGGCCCGATGTCCCCCCTGGCGAAATCCATGATCGCGACCGTCGGCTCCGGCGTGATGGCGGAGGCGATGATCGCCGGGCTGCTCCGCGGCAAGCTGGTCGATCCGGGCCAGGTCATCGCCACCCATCCGCGGCAGGAGCGACGGGAACAGCTCGAACGCGAATACGGCATCCGGACGTCCTCGTCCAACGTCGATGCCGTCGAGGGCGCGGACGTCATCCTCCTCGGGATCAAGCCCCAGATGCTCGGCAAGGTCGGGCGCGAGATCGGTCCGCACCTGCATCGCGGCCAGCTCGTCCTGAGCGTGCTCGCCGGGGCGACGACCGCTGCGCTCATCGGGATCCTGGGGCACGACCAGGTCGTCCGCAGCATGCCGAACACGCCCGCCCGCCTCGGCAAGGGGATGACCGTCTGGTACGCGACGCCCGGAGACCACCGCCGAGCAGCGTGCCCAGGCCGGCGCGCTCCTGGGCGCGCTCGGCCACGAGATCGAGGTGGACGACGAGAAGATGGTGGCCATGGCGACCGCGGTCTCCGGCACGGGCCCGACGTATGTGTTCCTCGTCATGGAGGCGCTCATCGACGCGGCCGTCCACCTCGGTTTCCCGCGCCACATCGCCCATGACCTCGTGATCGAGACGCTCGAAGGCTCCACGCTCTTCGCCAAGCAGTCGGCGCTGCACCCGGCAGAGCTCCGCAACATGGTCACGTCACCCGGCGGGACCTCGGCCGCTGCGCTTCATGAACTCGAGTCCGGCCGGCTCCGGACCGTCCTGTCGGAGGCGGTCTGGGCCGCGTATCGGCGGACCGTCGAGCTCGGCGATCAGCTCGAGGCGACGGTCGTGCCCGATGCCTCGCGTCGGTCCGGGGGGCGATGACGGCACTCAGGGCATCGTCCGGCTCCGACCGGAACGGATCGGCGACCGACCTGCGGCGTGCGTCGCTGGCGGACGTCCGTGCGTTGGATCTCCGGGCACCCGAGCGCGACCTGTGGGCCGATGAAGTCGCGGTGTGGGACCGGATGAGCGCGACCTGGGCGGGACTCGATGACGCGGCCTGGCGACTGCCCGGCGCGGCTCCCTCGGATGCGGGCGGACCAGACTGGTCGCTGGCCGAGCACGTCGGCCACATCGCCGACTGGCAGGAACTCGCGGTCGAGTACACGGCGCGTGCCCTCGACACCGGGGAGTGGCCGGACGACAAGGATTACGACGGCGGCGACTTCGATAGGTACAACGAACGCCGCCGCGAACCGTGGGCGTCCCTCCCGCGCGACGAGATCGTGGCGCGGTTGGTGGAGGCGCGGCCGAGGCTCCTCGCGCTCGCTCGGCGGATGTCACCCGAGACGATCCGATCGAACCCCCCGTGGGGCTGGATCTACCTGACGCTGCATGGCCACTACCTCGATCACCTCGCTGTCATCGAACCATGGACGGAGGTGTTACGTCGACGTCAGACCGACGGCGACCCGTTCGTCACCGACCCGCGACCGGCGGATCACGGCCGCTTCACCGCGGCCGAAGCGGCCGTCGCGGCGGACTTCGACCATGTCGTCCGGACCATCCCGTTCGAGCGCTGGACGGGCCACGACGTGACGCCGGGCTGGGACCTGCGCGACCATGTCGCGCATCTCGCCGACTGGGCCGAGGAAGGGGCCCAGGCCCTCGACGTCTTCGAGCGCCGAGGCGACTGGCTGGCCGATCCGGAGGAGGGCGTCGACGCCTGGAACGAACGGATGGTGGCCCGCTGGCGCGACACCCCGCCGGCGGACGTGCTCGCCCGGTACGACTCGACGATGGCGGCCCTCAACGAAGCCGTCGCGAGGCTGTCGATGGATGTCCTTCGCTCGCCGGACGGGTGGAGCTGGGTGTACGACTGCCTGCACGGTCATGTCCGCAAGCACCTGGCGATGATCGGACCATGGGGCGCCGCGCTCGACTGGCCGGTCGAGGCCCGCTGATGGCCACGCCACCGACCTCGCCGTCGTCGAACCTGTCGATCGAGACGATCGTCGCGGTCGAGGCGCCGAGGGAGTTCCGGCTCCATCCGCGCGATCGGACCGTCGCCTATACCGCGGAGGCAGCCGGCGCTCGCCAGCTGTTCACCCTGGCGCTGCGCGGCGGGTACCCGGCCCAGCTGACCGCCTCCGAGAAGGCGGTATCCGATCCGCAGTGGTCGCCCGACGGCCGGCGCCTGGCATTCGTCCGTGACGAGGAGATCTGGGTCATCGAGGCGGACGGGTCGCGCCAGAGCAAGGTCGTCGCCAAGCCCGGCGGCGGCCGCGAACCGCGGTGGTCACCGGACGGCCACCGGCTGGCGTTCCTGTCGCGCCGTCGTGGCTGGACCCAGGTCTGGCTGATCGATGCGCCGGTCCCGCGCCGCGGCCGGCCGGCCAGCGACCCGAAACCACCTCGCCCGACCGCGCTCACCGAGACGGGCGTCGATGTCGAAGCCTTCGAATGGGCGCCCGATGGCGCCCGCATGGCCGTGGTGCGGACGCAGGGCGTCGATCTTGGCGAGACCGCACGGATCGCGATCGTCGACGTCGCCACTCGGGCGAGTCGTCTCGTGGCCGGCGAGCGCAGCGTCGATGTCGGTGCCCGCTGGCTGGCCGACGGCTCCCTGCTTTTCGTGTCCGATGCCGATGGCTGGTTCCAGGTCGTCAGGCTGACCGCCGACGGGCACGACCGGATCGTCCTGACCTCGGGTGACCGCGAGCACGGTGAACCCGGTGGCACCGTCGGATACGTCCCGTTGCCGTCGCCCGATGGCCGTCGCTTCGTCCATGTCGAGGTGCACGACGGGCTCCAGGATCTCATCGTCGGCGAACTCGACCCCGGCGCGACCCCGAAGCGAGGCCGTGGACGGCCGCCGAAGACGCCCCGGACCGTCTCGGCCGCCAGGCAGGGCAGCCGGATCAACCCGTGGGATGGTGTCTGGCGCTCGGTCGGCTGGCTACCGGACGGCGCCTGGGTCGCGGCGGTCGGCGAGCGCGAGACGGCTCCCCAGGACCTGTGGCTGCTGCCTGTCCCGGGCGTGGCACCGGAGGGCTCGCGTCCGCGCCAGGTCACGGATTCCATGCCCGCCGTGCTTCGCGCGGCCCTGTCGCCCGCGCGCGTCCCGACCGGCATCCGGATCGCCCTGACGGCGCGCGATGGGCTCCGGGTGGAGGGCACGCTGTGGCGTCCGCTCCCCGCCACGGGCAAGCGCGGCGGCAAACGCGTCCCCACGATCATCTATCCGCACGGCGGCCCCACGGCGCAGTCGTATCGGACGTTCCAGCCGTTCAAGCACCTGCTCGTGGCCGAGGGCTTCGCGGTCCTCGACGTCGACTTCCGCGGGTCTACCGGCTACGGCCGGGCGTTCCGGCTGGCGAATCACGATGAATGGGGCCATGGCGATGTCGGGGACCTGATCGATGCGGCCCGCTGGGCGGCCGAGCAGCCCTGGTCGGACGGGCGGTTGGCGATCTTCGGTGGCTCGTACGGCGGGTACATGGTCCTCTGCGCGCTCGTCGAGGAACCGACGATGTGGGCGGCTGGGGTGGACCTCTACGGCGACTCGGAGATCGCCGAAAGCTACCGCCATGGCGACCGGCCAGGTCGGCTCGACCTCCACAAGATGATGGGCTCACCCGACGAACCGGCCCGCGCGGAGACGTATCGGCGAGCATCGCCGGTCTATCGTGCCGAGCGGATCGAAGCCCCGCTCCTGATCCTCCACGGCCGCAGGGATCGACGCGTCGTGCCACTGATGACCGAGCGGATGGTCGAGGCGCTCGAGATCGAAGGGAAGCGGTTCGAGGTCCATTGGTACGACGAGGAGGCGCACGGGTGGGAACGTCGGGAGAACCGGCGGGACGCCTACGAGCGGATCCTGGCCTTCCTCAAGACGCATGTCCTCGAGGAGGCGCCGGAATAGGGCGGTCGCTCACTCGGTCGAGGCGGTCGGTTCGGTCGTGGCCTTCCCGGGTGCAGTCGGCATCGGGATGACGCTGATCGTGCCGTCGGTCTCGAGGACCGCGAGCTTGACGTCCTCGACGCGCTCCAGGCCCTGGGCGCGGATGGCGGCGCGGACCTCGCTAGGTTCGACCTTCTCCTCGGCAAGCGCTCGGTTGAGCAATCGGCCGTCGCGGACCAGCAGCCGTGGCTCGCCCTCGATCGCCCGCCGTAGGCGCCTCGAACGGCGGGTCACATACTTCAACGCGTAGTCGAGGCCGAGCAGCGTGAGGACCGCGACCAGCCCGCCCCACAGCGTCGTGTTCTCGCCGACCATCGAGTTCTGGACGGCGTCCGAGATGATCAGGACGACGACGAGCTCGAGGATCGACATCGAGCCGACCTCGCGCTTGCCCGAGATCCGCAGGGCGACGACCAGGAAGAGGTAGACGATCGCGGTCCGGAGGACGATCTCCGGCAGGCTGGATCCGATGTCCGGGATGTCCGGCATGTCCGTGGCCCTCAGGCCGGAGCGGCGTCGCTCTCGAGGCAGGCCGCCAGCTGGTCGTTGTGGTCCTCGACATGCGTGGCGACGAAGCGATCGGCGATCTGCGCGACGGTCATCTCGCCGAGCCTTGGGTGGATCCCGGTCCTGGCGCGCTCCGCATCCGTGAGTTCCGGCCAGCGCTCGCGCCAGCGCCCGATCCCCGCCACGACGCGCGCTTCGAGCTCTCGCAGCGGCAACTTCCGATCGCGATCGATGATCCCGATCCGCAGCGCATCGGTCCCGACCCGCCCGAAGGGCTCCGGTTCCGACGCCTCGAGGATGCGCTCGGTCTCACCGAGCCAAAAGGAGAGCATCTCCTCCATGTGGGCCAGGACCTCGTGCGGGCCCCATGACGCCTCCGGGGTGTCGTCGATGCGCTCGGCAAGCGGCCACGGACCGGCCGATCGCAGGTCGGCACCAAGGGCGCGAAATCGGATCGTCGCGGCCGCCAGGCGACCGTCGATGTCGTCATGGTGCATGGCGCAAGTGTGGCACGCCGGGCGTAGCATGGGAGCATGACGGACATCATCTCGCGCGGGGCCGCCAACCAGGCGGGCGCCCGGATCGACTCGGACGCCTACGCCAAGGCCGGCGATTTCCTGCCGCTCAACGGCATCGACCATGTCGAGTTCTGGGTGGGCAACGCCCGTCAGGCGGCGGCCTACTACCGGGCGTTGTGGGGCTTCACTCCGGTCGCGTTCAGCGGCCTCGAGACGAAGGTCCGCGACCGCGCCAGTTACGTCATGGTCCAGAACGACATACGGTTCGTGTTCACGGCACCCCTGACACCAGAAGGTGAGATCGCCGACCATGTGCGGGCGCATGGCGACGGTGTCCACGACATCGCGTTCGCGGTGGACGACGTCGAGTCGGCATGGCGTGAGACCACGTCGCGCGGCGCGGTTTCGGCCTTGGCTCCGATCGAGCTCGATGGGGGCGAGGACGGCGTCTTGCGGCGAGCGTCGATCCACACCTACGGCGAGGTGCTCCACTCGTTCGTCGATCGAAGCGAGTACGCGGGCGTCTACGCACCCGGCTATCGGGCGGTCAAGTCGCCGGCTCGTGCGGCCGGCGGCCTGTCGCTGCTCGAGGTCGACCATTGCGTCGGCAACGTGGGTCTGGGCGAGATGGACCTGTTCGTGGATTTCTACCGCGACGTCATGGGCTTCGCCCAGCTCATCCACTACGACGACAAGGTCATCCACACCGACTACTCGGCCTTGATGTCGAAGGTCATGACCAACGGCAACGGCCGGATCAAGTTCCCCATCAACGAACCCGCGACCGGCAAGAAGAAGAGCCAGATCCAGGAGTACCTCGACTGGTATCGGTCGCCCGGTTGCCAGCACATCGCGCTGCGGACCGAGGACATCGTGGGGACCGTCCGACGTCTTCGCGACGCCGGCGTCGAGTTCCTGGGACTTCCGCACGAGTACTACGCGTCGCTGGCGGATCGCGTCGGTGACGTCGGTGTGCCGATCGACACGCTGGAAGACCTCGGAATCGAGGCCGACCGCGACGAGGAGGGCTACCTCCTGCAGATCTTCACGCGACCGGTCCAGGATCGCCCCACGTTCTTCTTCGAGATCATCGAGCGGCACGGCTCGCGCGGCTTCGGCGTCGGCAACTTCAAGGCGCTGTTCGAGGCGATCGAGCGCGAACAGGCGAAACGCGGGAACCTCTGAAGGTTCCCGCGTTCCAGGTCCGCTGGTTCAGCGGTGGTGGCCCCCGTGGCCGCAGGGCACGGCGTCCCAGTACCACAGGACCCCGTCGAACGTGACGTCGATCTCGATCCTGAAGTGCTTGAGCGATCCATGACCGCCCTTGAAGATGCACGTCCCGGGACCCGTGCCGGCGTCGATCGCCGACAGGTCGCACAGACCCGTGGCCGAGCCGTGCGGGGCGTTGATCGTCGGGATGAGCGCGTTCGGGTAGACGCTCGTATCCGCGTAGGTGATGGTCGTCCCGACCGGGATGGCCCGGTCATTCGACGCCGTCACGACGCAGGTCGGGAAGGCATCGCATTGCTTGGCCAGATGGAAGCCGTTGTGCCTGGGCGATGACGCTGACGCCGACGGCGCCAGGATGGTGAACGCCGCGACCGTGGCGGCGACGACGAGAAGTGATCGGACCGACCGCATCCGACGATGCGGCGCCGACCTGACGATCTGGACCTGAGACATCGGTGCTCCCTCTCCTTGGCTTGTGGGGCCCTGTCCTATGACAGACGCGGGCCGCGGCCGGAAGGTACAAGCGGTGTCGTAACCGGGCGACCGATGGCTCTTCGGTCAGGACGGGTCGCCCGGATCGAGGGCCTTCGGCGCGTCGAATTGGACGGTCGCGAGGAGCGCCTTGAAGTCGGCCAGGTCCACCTGGCCATTGAACTGGAACTGATAAACGCGCCCGCCGGAGAATGCGAGCGCATCGAACGCGAGGTAGTGGACCGACGGGTCCTTGCTCGACGCCTCATCGCAGCCGTTCACATCGAGGTACCCCGACTCTCCACCGATCGGCAGGCGGGGCCATGTCGACTGGTCGCCGCTGCACGGTTTGACACCCTGGTACGGTTGGAAGAACGCCGCCAGCCAGTCGTCCGCGGTCTGGCCGACGCCCAATCTCTGGGAGGCGACGCTGAGCGCGGCCACCTTCGGACTCGTGAGTTCGTCAAGCGCGGGGTTGCCAGTTGGCAGGAAGATGTCGGGCGGCCAACTGGTCGTCGCCGGTTTCACTGTCCAGCCGGCCGGGTAGCTGACGGAGTAGCCGTTGCGCGGCGATACGAAGGTCTCCGTCAACGGCGTGACGGCGATCTTCAGTGCGGCCGATGGCAAGGTGGATGCCGTCGCGGCACTGGCGCCCGGACTGGACCTCGGACTTGCACCCGGACTCGAGGTCGCACTCGAACTCGGGCTCGGACTCGCCGTCGTCGGACTGGCCGGTGGCGGCGATCCCGATGCCGGCGCGATGATGCCTGGCTGGCCGCCCGTGCTCATGATCCCGAATGCGGCGAGTCCGATGACGAGGATGGCCGCGGTCGCCGGGTATTGCCATTTCGGCGTCGCCGTGGCGGGGCGTGTCGAGCGCTGGAGGACCACGCGCTCGAGCCGGGAGGTGCGGATCGGGCCGTCGTCCGCAAGTCCGACCGGCAGATCGAGCGCCTTTGGGAGATACCCAAGCTCATCGGCGGGTCCGTCGCGGAGCGATCGTTCGAGGGCGCCGAGTGGTCCGGTCATCGGACACCCTCCTCGGTCGCGTATCGCTTGCGCAGGGTCGCGGTCGCGGCGCTGGCGTCGTTGCGAGCACCGTTGGCCGTGATCCCCATGACCGTCCCGATGCGTTCATACGACAGATCGGCTCGATACCGCAGATACATCACGGCGCGCTGTCGGGGCGGCAACCTGTCAACGGCGGCCCACACCGCCAGCCGGTCGGCTGGATCGAGTTCGTCCCTGACGCTGACCACCGACAGGCGATCGGTCAGTGACCGCACCAGGCGACCGAGCCGATGGTGATCCATGGCGAGCCGATAGATCACCCGGAATGCCCAGGCCTCCGCGTCGAGGATGACCGTCCCTCGTTGCGACTCCGCCCACATCCGGAGAAAGACCTCCTGGACGGCGTCGTTCGCCTCGTCCTCGTCGAGTCCGAGCCGGCGGCACAGGCCGAATAACTCCCGTCCGCGTCGGTCATGGACGTCCGTCACGGCCGCAGCCTCGAGTGGACGCCGGGCGGAAGCGGCAACGGTCACGTCTGCCCGGTCGCCGCGCAGCGCGGTCAGGCTCACGCGGGGGCCGTTCCCGTGACGGCGGTCACGACCCGATCAGCCTTCTTGCGTGCCAGGGGTGGTCATGGCGCGGTGCTGCGGCGTAGGACGCGTCTGCATCGTCGGTGAAGTAGTACGTGCCGTCCCAATGCCACAGGTGGAGCGCGTCGATCGTGACCTCGAAGATGGCATGGAAGCCGGCAAGGCTCCCCGTCCCCTGCCAGAACGTACAGAAACCCTTCGATGACTTCGTTTCGAAGATGCAGTAGCCGTTAGCGGTGTCGCCGGCCTCGTCGTCGAGGACCACGTTGCTGCTCAGGAAGTAGTTGTTCGTGAGCACCGGACCCATGTACCAGACGTATGTGCCGACCGGGATGGCCGCGAAGTCCGAGTCATGGATGATGCAATGGCTGGGCACGACGCCGTCATAGGCGCTGCAGTCCTTGATCAGGTGTGCCGCGTGGGGCGTGGACGTCGCCGACACCGTGGGAGCCCACAGGCTCAGGGCGACGATCGCTCCGGCCCCGATGAGGACGCTACGCATCGAACGCATGGCCGTACCTCTCCCTGGTCTCCGTCAACGCATAGACGTGACAGGAACCCAAAACGTACAACGGGGTCCGGCGCTGAGCACGAATCAGACGTCAGTCGGACGTAGGCGGGAAACCGAACGCGCGAGAGTCTGAAGACCCCCGCGAGTTCGGTCCTGGGTGCGCTACTTGGCGAAGGAGATGGTCTGCAGGACCGGCAGGACCTGGTCCGCGGTGGTCTTGTCGACCTGGATCCAGAAGGGCTTACCTCCAACATTCAGCAGGTAAACCCGAATGGGCGAGTCGCCGCGGGCGATCCCGTAGGACGGGCTCGTCGGGGTAGGGCCGCTCTGGACGGTGAGGACCATCGCCCCGGGCTTGCCGTTGCTCCATGGGCAGGTCCCGGCCCACCCCGAGGCGAGCTGCAAGTCGAAGGTCTTGCCGCTGTAAGGGCCGATCGTCGCCGGGGCCGGGGTCGTGACCTGGAACCGCTTATCGGCAGCGAATGCCGCGCTGATGCCGTCGACCGTCAAGGCCCCGATCGCCGTATTCGGGTCACCCTCGCAGGCGTTGTCGTCGGTCGAAGGGGCGATGTCGCGGAAGATGAAGAACCCGGCCGGTGGGTTGCCCGGGGCGGCCCCGACGCCGTATGCCTGCTCCACATCCGTGAATTCGACGTAGCCGGCCGGCGCGGTGAACGACACGGCCGGCGTGAAGACCTTGGACGTGTTCAGACCGGCCGGGAGCGTTGGAACGGTCGATCCGCTCGGGGACGGTCCGGGAGTGGCCGACGCCGGGAGCGTCGGTGATGCAGTCAGGGCCGGGGCGCCACCGACCCCATTGGACGGACCTGGGAGGAGGTTGAAGCCGACGATGGCGATGACGACGACTGCCGCCATGGCGATGCCGGCGCGAAGGATGGTGTTCACGTGGATCTCCCTCACATGGAGGCGCCAGGCGGCTTGCTGGGGTTGACGCTCGATACGATCGGCGACGACGTCGATGACCCTGTCGGGACTGCGCGTCGGGCCGTCGGCGAGCCAAAGGTCAAGAAGGCGTTCGATGTCGCGTGGCTGGTTCATGCCGGTCTGCCTTCCTGGACCGCGGCCCGAGCGTCCGCCTCGAGGGCGGCCCGCATGGCGCGATGGGCGTTGTGGAGTCGTGAGCGGGCCGTGCCGGGCGGGATGCCAAGGGTCTCGGCGATCTCTGACGGGGCGTAACCCAGGAAGTGATGGAGCACGAGGATCGCCCGCTGGTCGGGCGGCAGGCGGCGGAACCCGCGGTCGAGCTGGTCCCGGTCGCCGATGGTGAGCAGGTCGTCGGGTGCGGCTGGTCCTTCGTCGACCGGCAGCACCCGCAGGTTCGCCGTCCGCCGACGCTCGCGCGTCGCCTGGGCGATGCAGACGTTGATGAGGAGGCGTTGGAGCCACGCATCGAAGCGGTCCGGATCGCGGAGGCCCCGGAGGTCACGCCAGGCGATCACCAGCGCGTCCTGGAGGGCGTCCTCGGCCCGATCGATGTCGCGGAGGATCCGTTGCGCGACCGAGAAGAGCCGGTCAGTCCGAACGCGGATCAGGTCGACGTACGCCTCCCGATCCCCGTTCCGTGCCGCCTCCACGAGGTCGCGATCCACGGTCCAGCTTCTCCTAGGGCGCCCGGTGGGGGCGCGTTCCGAATCTACTGGTCGCTGCAGCTCGCGCATCGTTCATTCTTCGGCCGCTATCCTCGGATCGGCGGTGGCCGCAGGACGTTGAGGGAGGTTCGGCGTGTACGTATGGTTCGTCTTCACCCACCTCGTCGGCCTGGTGCTGTTCGTGTTCGCCCATGGCGCGTCAGCGTTCACGACGTACCAGATCCGGGGAATGCGCGACCCGGTCGTCGTCACCGGCTACCTCGCCCTGTCGCGTGACGCGACGCGTGCCCGGTACGTGGGCCTGCTGCTCCTGCTCATCGGGGGCGCGGGCGCGGCATCGACCAACGACCTCTGGTCGAGACCGTGGGTGTGGGGTTCGGTCGTCGTCCTGATCGCGGTGATGGTCGCGATGTACGCCGTGGGCGCCCGCTACTACTACGGCCTGCGCGACCGTCTCGAGGGAAAGAACATCGCCGAACCGATCAGCGGGGAGGCGCTGGCTGCCTACCTCGACTCGCGCGTTCCCGATGTCCTCGGCGGGATCGGGGCGCTCGGTCTGCTCGTGCTGGTGTGGCTGATGGTCGTCAAGCCCGTGTGAACGTCAGGCGGGCTCGGCGGACGTCAGCGCATACACACGGCGCCTGCCGCTGATGCCCTTCAATTCGTGCTCACCGCGATCCTCGAAGGCCAGGCTGGAACCGGCCAGCAATTCCTGCGTGGTGGCCGAGACATAGACCTCGCCACCGCCGGCCAGTGCCAGGATCCGCGACGCGACGTGGACCGCGAGTCCGCGGACGTCGCCGGGCACCATCTCGATCTCACCGGTGTGGACGCCGGCCCGGAGTCCCAGCCCCAGTTCGCGCGCGGCGGCGATCGACGATTTCGCGCTCCTGACCGCCCGCTCGGAGCTGTCGAACATGGCCAGCACGCCGTCGCCCGTGGTCTTGATCAGGCGGCCACGATACCGGTCGATCTCGAACTGGCAGCGCTCGTTGAGCGTCGAGATCAACTCGCGCCAAGGGGCGTCGCCCATCCGCTCCGCGATCGCGGTGGAATCGACGACATCCGTGAACAGGATCGACGCGAGGACGCGGTCGCCGGCGTCCACGGCGCGAGCGAACGCGCGCATCCCGGCGAAGTCGTAGGTCTCCCAGGTTTCGTCGCCGATGACCCAGCCGTCATGTCCGGCCGGGATGTCGAAGACGGACCCCGGGCCGACCTCGAAGGTCGTCCCATCGTCCATCCTGAGCCCGAGTCGACCCGAGACGCACACGCCGATGTGGTGGTACTGGCAGGAACTCGTCCCCGCGATCGGCTTGACGTGCTCCGCCCAATGCCATCCGGGTCGGAACAGGGTCCGGCCGATGACGACGTCGTCGAGTTCGTAGACCTCGAGGGATCCGTTCGGGAAGGTCCGGACCTCGTCCGGTGAGTCGAGGCGTTTGGATTGCAGCCGTGCCATCGTCGGATTGTCGCTCAAACCGACGGGCGTCGATAGACTCGAACCCGTGAAGATCGCCCACGTCCGCATGCGGCATGCCCCGGCCGGAGCGGCCTGGCGCCTGGCAGCCGCACTCGATCCGGGTGAGGCCCCGGTCCGCTGGCTGGATCTCGAGGTGGCCCGGCGGCGTGCGATCCGGGCCGATCCGACGCTGGAGCACGATTTCGGCCCTGCACCGCGTGCCCATCTCCACCCTGGACGACCATCTTGCCCGAGGCAATCGGGTGGAGGCCCTGCGCGCGCTCGTCGAGGGATTCGCCTCCCGCGGGGCGGACGATGCGGCGGCGCTCGACTCGGCCGACCTCGACTTCGGGCCGCCCATCCTGCGACCGCCGTCCCTGCGCGACTTCTACGTCTTCGAGGGCCACGTCCGGACGATGTGGCAGCGACGCGGTGGCGAGGTTCCCGAGGCCTGGTATCGGCTGCCGATCTTCTACTTCAGCAACGTGTCCGAGATCCGCGGTCCGGGTGACCCGGTCTGGTCCCCGGCTGCCTCGTCCGAACTCGACTACGAACTCGAGGTCGCGGCGCTCATCGACACGCCGGCGGTCGACCTCACGCCGGATCGCGCCGAAGACGCGATCGGTGCCTACACGATCTTCAACGATTGGTCGGCTCGCGACCTGCAGCGCGAGGAGACGGTCGTCCGACTCGGGCCGGCCAAGGGCAAGGACTTTGCCAGCTCGTTCGGCCCGTGGCTGGTCACCCCGGACGAACTCGAGGACAGGCGCACGCCGAACGGCTACGACCTGGCGATGAGCGCGGAGGTCAACGGGGTCGAGACCAGCAGGGGCCGCTGGTCCGACGCGCAGTTCTCATTCGGGGGGATGGTCTCGCGCGCCTCGGCCGATGCCCGTCTCCGGCCGGGCGACCTGATCGGCAGCGGGACGGTCGGGACGGGTTGCCTGCTGGAGGTTCGCGACGCCACCCTGGGCCGATACCTCGAACCCGGCGACGAGGTCGTCCTCCGGATCGAGCGTCTCGGCGCGCTCAGGACGCCCATCGTCATGCGACCGGCCAAATGATTGAGATCGACCCCATGACGCCCGACGACTGGCCGGACGTCCGGCGCATCTACGCCGAGGGCATCGCCACCGGGGACGCCACGCTGGAGCGTGAGGCGCCCGACTGGAACCATTTCGATCACGCCCACCCCACCGATTGCCGCTTCGTCGCAAGGGACGCCGCCGGTGCGATCGTCGGCTGGACGGCCCTCGGCGGCTATTCCGCCCGGAAGGTCTACAGCGGTGTCGCCTGGGAGAGCATCTACGTCGCAATCCAGGCCCGCGGGCTGGGCGTGGGTCGTGCCCTGCTGGAAGCGCTGATCCCCGCCTCCGAGGCTGTCGGCTACTGGACGCTGCTCGCCGGCGTGCTGGCCGAGAACGCGCCCAGCCTCGCGCTCCACGAGCGGGTCGGGTTCCGCCGGATCGGGGTCCAACGCCGGCTCGGCCAGGATGCCGCCGGACGCTGGCGCGACGTCGTCCTGCTCGAACGTCGCAGCGAGGTCGTCGGCGCTACGTAGAGGTCGGCCGACGACGGGCGACCGCGTGCGCCACATGACCATATCGGACACGACGGGCCGCCGATCAGTCGCTCGCGTGCGTGACATGAACCGATTGCCGACGGGAGGCGATCTGTGCGTCACCGCGGTGCGTGAGATGCACCTGGCCAGGAGTGGGCAACGCTGAACGTCGCTCATGGTCGTGTCGTGCACACGGGTCGGGCCCGCGTCGGTCGCTGAACGCCACCATCTGAACGTTCCGCGACCGAGCCCCCGTCATAGTGGGCGAACCGGACCGTTGGGGTCCGGCCCCATCGGAGGAGATGGTGGATCGAGACCTCGTCGAGCAGGCCCGTCGGGGCGATCGTGAGGCGTTCGCGGTCCTGGTGCACCAGGTCAGCGACTCGCTCTATGCGGTGGCCCAGCGGATCCTGCGCGACTCGGCTCTCGCCGAGGACGCGCTGCAGAACGCCCTGGTGCTCGCCTGGCGCCGGATCCCGCATCTGCGGGAACCCGACCGCTTCGAGGCGTGGATCCATCGCATCCTCGTCCACGCCTGCTACGACGAATTGCAGCGGGCACGCCAATGGACGGCCAACGTCCGGGTCCTGCCCGTGGACGGGCCGACGACCCCGGACGGGACCGCCGTCATCGCCGACCGCGACGAACTCGAGCGGGCTTTCCGCCGGCTCCCGATCGACCAGCGGGCGGTGTTCGTCCTGCATCACTACCTCGGGCTGCCGCTCGTGGAGATCGCCGAGATGCTCGAGATCCCCGCGGGAACGGCCCGATCGCGCTTGCACTACGCGACTCGCGGACTCCGTGACGCCCTCGTGGCCGACGCGGAGTCCGAGGCCGCGATCCAGGGAGGACGACTCGCATGACCGACGACCGCTCGCTTGAACGCGCCGCTCGGTCGTGGATCGAGGTCGGGCCGACACGGGCGCCAGCGCACGCCGTCGACGCCGCGCTCCTCCGCATCGAAACGACACCACAGGAACGGGATCTCCGGATCCCGCGGAGGTTCAGTACCATGACCACGCCTGCCCGCATCGGGGTGGCCGCCGTCTTCGGCGTCGTCATCCTCGGTGGCGCCTTCTACGTTGTCGGACGACCTTCGCAGTCATCCGTCGGCGTGCCCGCGCCCACTGCAAGTCCGGTTGCCACCGCTTCACCGCCGACCGCTCGACCGTCGGCGCCGGCCGCGAGCGCCTCGCCGGCCGCGGCCGTCGACTACTCCACCGTGCCCGGCCGGATCCTCGCCGAACATCTCGGCAATGCCATCGATGGCTCGGAGATGCCCACCACCGAATACAACCCCGATCGGCGCCGCTTCTACCTCATGGATCCGTCGACCATGACCGGGGCGACCGCGGTCGAGTTCCTGCCGAACCAGCCGACGACCGGCAAGACCGCGGCCGACGTCTCGAGTGATGGCAAGAAGGTCGTCTTCCAGGACTTCGTCGACAAGCCCAGGCTGTACGAGGCAGACTTGGACGGCACCGGCTTTCACCAGATCCCGATCACGTGTGACTGTGAGCTGCTCTACCCTGACTACGACCCGACGGCGACCAAGGTCGTCTACGTCCGGGTCGAGGGCGGCAAGAGCTGGCTGGAGATCCGTGACCTGGCATCGGGCAAGACCACGAAGCTCGAGTCGACCGTCGGCCCCGCGGGCGACGCGGTCCCGGAACAGCCCGCCTGGTCACCCGATGGGAAGGCCATCGCCTTCAACCGCGTCACATGGGGGCCTGGGGGCGCCGACAGTCTGGTCGTGGGGACGATCCACTACGGTGACACGCCACCGCTCTCCAGTGTCCTGTCGCTCCTGGACGTCGCGACCGGTAAGGTCCACGACCTGCCCATCCCAGGTGATCAGTTCCCGGGTGACGCGAACTGGTCACCGGACAGCACCACGATCGTATTCTCGTTCCCGGTCTCGACGACCGGCAGCAACGGCGGGATGACGGAGTCGCTCACGCATCGGATCAAGGCCGACGGGACAGGGCTCGGGCTTCTGCCAGGCTGGGGCGCCCCCAAGTTCCTGCCCGACGGGCAGCACATCCTCGTCCAGGACAACGTGTTCATGGTGATGGGGCCCGGCGGTAGCGACTACCTCCCGGTCAACGTCAATGCGTCGGACCTCACGGACCTACCGCAGGGGTTCGTCGACATCGGCCACTGGATCCCCGCATCGAACTGATCGTCAGCCTCTCGACGACGAACGAACGCCCCGGCGGTGCCGGGGCGTTCGTGTCTGCGACGGGTTGACTGTCTGAGCCGGTCCCGGGGTCCGGGCCCCGGCTCAGCGAGTGTGGGTCAGTGGATGGTCCCGCTCACGCACGAGTAGCTCACGCCAAGGAAGGCATCACTCTCGAGCGTCGCGCAGTTGGTCCACGGCTTCTTCTGGCTGCCGGCCTTGGCGTCGAACTTGACGACGACCGACGACACCGAGCCCGGGGTCGTGGAGACGACCAGTTGGGTCCCATCGGCCGGCAAGGTGCCGGTGCCGTTGAAGTAGGTGTTGTTGCCACGGTTGCCGAACTTGTTCTCGGCACCGACGCTCGCGAAGCCGAGGTCGCCGTTGCCTGTGTTCGGGCCGTAGGCGTACGAGATGTCTTCACCGGGGTTCGCATCGCCGGTGATGCCGATCCACATCTGGAAGGAATGGAGCTTGCCGGCGGTCGAGAATTCACGGACGCCTTGCCAGTCAACGACGATCCATGTGTCCGCGCCGTCCGTCAGCGTGCCGATCCGGACCGCCCCGGCAACCGATGGGTTGAGGTCGGTCCAGAACCCAGCCAGGACGTTGTTCGGCCTCGCCGGATCCGGGAAGTCCTGGTTGTTGATGCTGTTGTCGGCACCGGCGGCGCCGCCGAGGACCAGATACCCGTTGCTCGAAACGCCGAGCGACGACCAGGTCTCACCGGCGAACAAGAATGGCGGAACGTTGAAGTTCGTGACCGTGTCATCACCGACGCCTGCGATCGGCGCGATGCCGAATAGCGACAGTGGGAGATACCCGCCGGCAGGTGACGCTCCCGGCGCGATGTTGACATCGGCCGCTTGGGATGCCGGGATCGTCCCGAATTGCTGGACGAGGTTGCCGTTCTTGACTCTCGCGTTGACGACGCTCGACTTGACGAGAGTGAGCTTCGAGGGCACGTGGTCCTCGATCAGGAAGTTGACGTCATCGAAGGTGGGGTTGGTCGCCGTGATCGTGCACGACGTGGTGTCGCCCACGGCCAGGTCGGTCGGGGTGCAGACCTTCGTGATCTGGACCTTCTCCTGCCCGCGGACGATCGTGACCGGCATGTGTAGGGTGCGGTTGCCGCTCTTGAGGGTGATGGTCGCGAAGCGGACCTGACCGAGCGGCACGGCCGACGCATCAAGGGTGATATCGAACGACGTCTTCGCGAACGCGTTGACCGTGATCGAATTCGGCACGGTGATGTCGAAGTCACTCGGGCTCTTGACGCTCAGGTTCCAGGTGGTCTTGTTGTTGACGACGCTCTGGGCGGTGCGCGTCAGGGTGATCACGCCCGGCATCGTCGGGTGGTAGATGCTCGGATAGTTGACGGTGTACAGGTCGTTCTGGTGGGCCACGTAGTCCGCGCCGGTCACGTCGAACGTGATCCCGGGCGAGCCCGCCTTCGACAGGTCGACCCGACCAGAGCCGGCATCGAACGCGTCGAACGGCGTCGACCCGTCCTCCTTGACGAGCCCGGCCGTCTTGGCCGTCGTCATGAGGGCGGACTTGATCTGGCCCGGCGTGAACGTCGGATTGATCGCGCGAACAAGGGCTGCCGCGCCGGCGATGTGCGGGCTCGACATGGACGTTCCGGCGATGGCCTGGAAGAGCTCGCCCTGCGGGCCAAGCGCCACGCCATCCGGCGGACCGACGTGCTGGGGCGATGCCCCGGCGAGGATCGAGACGCCCGGCGCCGTGATGTCAGGCTTGCTGACGCCCAGGCTCTGCCCGGCGCCACCCTTCGAACTGAACGACGCCATGACGTCGCCCTGTCCGTTGCCCTTGACACCCTCCGTGATCGTCGCCATGACATTGGTGTGGCCGGCGATGAACGCCAGCAGCGCCGTGCCATCCGCGAACTGGATCTGGCTGGCCGGCAGGAAGTGGTTGTCCGTCTCCCGGTCGGTGACCGCGGCGCTCTGGTTGTAGAGGACCATCCCGACGGCCCCGCCCTGGAGGACGTTGAAGCCGTCAGCGACCCGACCGACGGGATTGCCGCGTCGGCAGACCACGATGTTGCCGGTGAATGCGCCGGGGGCCGGCGTCGCCGCGCAGGTGGGATCGGGGTTGACCACGATCGGGGCCGGCCCGACGCCATGCGTCAGAGAGATCCCGTCGATCGAGAGCGTCGCGCCGCCATCGGCGGTGAGGTTGATCTTGTTCTTGAACACGCGGGGGCCAGTGCTCGCGGCGACCGAGGTCACCCACGGGCCACGGTGGGCAACGGTGTCCGCGGCCGGGCCGGCGTTGCCGGCCGAGGCGGCGACGAAGATGCCCGCGTTGTAGGCACCGAGGAAGGCCTGTTCGACCGCGTCGGCATAGGGGTTCTCACCGCCGCTGATCGAGAAGTTGATCACGTTGACGCCGTCGCCGATCGCCGCGTTGATGGCGTTGACGGAGTCGGATGAGAAGCAGCCCTCGGACCCGCAGACCTTGAACATCTCGACCTTCGCCCGGGGGGCGATGCCGGAGACGATGCCGCGCGAGATGCCGAAGATGCTGGCCGCGACCTTGGCGTTGCCGGCGGCGGTCGACGAGGTATGGGTTCCGTGGCCATCGTCGTCCCGGGCGGAGGTGAACTCGTCCGGCAGGAGGCCGACGACCACGTCATAGGTGTTCATGAACCGCGCGGCGCCGATGAGCTTGTTGTTGCACGTGAAGGCCGGGCCTGGGTTGGCGCCGCCGCTGAACTCGCAGGCGCGCGAGCCGTCCGGAGCCGGTGTCGGAGCCGCGTAGGCCTTGCCGGCCGGATCGGGATCGGAGAACGACGGATGCTCGGGCCAGATGCCGGTGTCGATGACGCCGACGATGACGCCTTCGCCTGCTTTCTCCTGACCGCCGAGCGTGTTCCACGCACTCGTGGCGCCGATGAACTGCGGCGTCGCGTCCGTATCGAGCTTGAGGAGGACGTCGGGATAGACGGCCTCGACGCCGGGGAGCGCCGCGATCTTCGCGACGTTCTCGGGCTTGACCACGGCTGACACGCCGTTGAGCGAGAGGTCGAACCGGCCGGTCAGCTTGGAGCCGTTGACCTTGGCCAGGCGCGTCGCGAACTGATCTTGCTTGCCTTTCAGGAAGGCGCGGTACTTGGTGGTCGCACTCGCCTTGAGGTCGATCCGCGACTTGCCGGTCGCCTTCGGGCTGGTCGCGGCCAGGCCGCTGACCCCGCCCGTGTAAGAGGCGACGGCGTCCTCACTGAGTTGGACGATGATCGCGACATCGCCGTCCTTGGTCTTTGCGGCCTTGTCGAAGTTGCCGACGATCGTGCCGGTCGGCTTGAGCGGGGTGGCCTTGAACCGATCCTGTGGGCTCGCGGCCGAGGCGATCTGGAGACTCGAAGCGAGTAATGCAAACGCCATCAATGCCCCAGGCAGACGGCGAGAACCCCGTACCGAGATCGGGCGCATAAGGCTCCTCCTATCGCGGGGCCTGGCGGCCCCGTCCCTCCTGACGGCATCGCCGTCACCGTCGCCCACGGAACTCGCGCGGTCGTCTCGGGCACTGGGTGGTCGACACGTGGCTCATTCCGGTCGACCAGGGACGTCCGGCGGGGTACGTGTGCGTCTCGACAGGGTCGCTGCGGCCCGGTCAAGGTCGGGCCATCATAGCCCTGCGATGGGGCGTTGGAACCCCCGATTCGAGGACGATTCTCAGGGTCTCCACGCACAGTGGGTGCGCTCGCGCACCACCGTTCTGGCGACGGCGGGCCCCCACACGTTCCGTAGACTGGTCGCGGAGGTCCCACGCCCATGTTCTACGTCTCACGCGGGCGCGTCCCGCCGACCCGGCATACGCAGCACCGGGCACCCGACGGAAGTCTCTACGCCGAGGAATTGTTCGGGGTCGAGGGGTTCACCGGGCGCAGCTCGCTGCTGTACCACGTCACGCCGCCGACTCGGACGCATCGGATCGAACCGGTCAGCGAGAACCACCTTGAGGAGGCGGATGATGGCTACCACCATCACCGGCTGATCGACGCGGCGGGCGTCGAACCGCGCGGCGACGCCGTGACCGGACGCACCCCGCTGTTCTTCAACAGCGACGTCGTGATGGGCGTCGTCCGGCCGGCCGAGGCGATGCCAGAGACGGTCTTCTATCGCAACGGCGAAGCGGACGAACTGCTCTATGTCCACGAGGGCGCGGGGCTGCTGGACACGGTCTTCGGCCCCATCCGCTACGGCCCGGGCGACTACCTCGTCCTGCCCATCGGGACGACCTGGCGGCTCGTTCCCGACGAAGGTAGCGAGCAGCGGATGCTCTATCTCGAATGCCCGTCGGAGATCGAGGCGCCCAAGCGCTACCGCAACGACTACGGCCAGCTCCTGGAGCACGCCCCGTACGGCCAGCGCGACATCCGGTTACCGGACGAGGCCGCCGCCCGGACCGATGAAGGCGAGTTCCGGGTCCACGTGAAGATGCGCGACCGACTGACCGCCTACCACTACCGGCATCACCCGTTCGACGTGGTCGGCTGGGACGGCTATCTCTGGCCGTTCGCGTTCAACATCGGCGACTTCCAGCCGATCACGGGTCGGGTCCACCAGCCGCCGCCGGTCCACCAGACGTTCGCGGCGCGGAACTTCGTGGTCTGCTCGTTCGTGCCTCGGAAGTTCGACTATCACCCGCTCGCCATCCCGGCGCCGTACAACCACTCGAACATCAACAGCGACGAGGTCATCTACTACGTGGCCGGCAACTTCATGAGCCGCCGGGGCGTCGGCATCTCGTCGTTCACGCTCCATCCGGCGGGCATCCCCCATGGCCCGCATCCCGGCACGGCCGAGGCGTCGATCGGGAAGGAGGCCACCGAGGAGTTGGCCGTCATGGTCGACACGTTCCACCCGCTGCGGATCACGGAGCAGGCAGCCGCGCTGGAAGACGCGCGCTACCCGTATTCCTGGCTGCCGGCGCAAGACGCCTCCGGCGAGGCCCGCGAGTTGCGCGAGCGCGGGCCGGAGGCGTTCCCGGACTGATCAGGACGGGTGGGCCCGACTAGGCGCCGAAATGGAACGACGCGAGGAACCGATCGAGTCTCGCCCGGGCCTCATCGGTGAAGGAACCGGTTGGGGCGCCGAAGAGGTTGATCTGATAGAAGCGATCCTTGTTGGCCATCACGACCTCGACGATCTGGTCCCCTCCCATGCAATCGCCTTCCTGCTGTCGTGCGCCGACGCCGTCGACCGTGATCGTGCCCGGCGTCGACAGGTGACACTGGTGGTTCGTATTCCAGCGGTCCAGCTCGGCGAGCCAATCGGCCGGGGTTTTGCCGGGTTTCAGCGCGACCGACGAGACGAACAGCTGGGTGCCGAACGACCTCGGGCCGAAGATGTCCAGTGACGGACCCGACTTCTCGGGGAAGTCGGTCGAGGGCCAATCCATCGTCGCCGGGGTCACGAGCCAATCGGACGGATAGTCGATCGTGTACGCGAAGCGGTCCGAGGTGTACGGCGTCCAGGTGATGGGGGCGGAGGCCACGGCCCCCGCCGACGGCGACGCCGTCGGGACCGCGGTCGGGCTCGGCGACGCCGTTGGCACGGACCCAGGCCCGCCGGGCCCAGGGGCGAAACCGAAGCCGCCGAACGCCACGAAGGCGATGAGAGCGATCGCGACGGCGCCGGTCGCGAACAGGATCGGAAGTGGTCGCATCGAGAGATTCCTCCAGGGGCGGACCCCGGAGACCTGGGACATCGAACGGGTCGTGTCGAACGTCGAATCGAGGACGCGGTCAGGCAGCTCGCCGGGTGCCGTTTCCAGCAACCAACGGCTGATCCGGTCCTCCGTCGTTCGTTCCGTGTTCATCGTGCGAGTCCGCCCCTTGTGGCGATGGAAGCCCGTTCGTCCGCCTCCAGGGCGGCGCGCAGCGCCTCCGTCGCGTAGTGGATCCTGGACTTGGCCGTGCCGACCGGGACGCCGAGCGCGTCGGCGACCTCGGGCACGGTCAGGCCCAGGTATAAGTGCAACACCACGGCAGCTCGCTGGTCTGGCTTCAGGCGCCTGAAGCCTCGTTCGAGCTGGTCATGGTCGTCGAGCGAGCGGGTGTCGTCCTCGACCGACGGCTCGGTCCGGATCATCCGGACCTCCGCGGTGCGACGCTGCCTGCCCCGTCCCTGATCGGCGCACGCATTGACCACCAGGCGACGGAGCCAGGCATCCCATCGGTCCGGGTCGCGCAACGTGGGGAGGTTCCGCCAGGCGTGCACGAGTGCCTCCTGGACGGCATCCTCGGCCAGGTGCGCGTCCCGCAGGATCAGGCGAGCGATCGCGTACAGGCGGTCGGCCGCGGACGACGCGAGGACCTCGAAGGCCTCATGGTCGCCGCGTCGTGCCGCTTCGACGAGATCGCGTTGCATGCCCGCTCCGTCAGTGTCCGGGTCACGCTGGCCCGCTCGACAGTACATGACGGTCTCGGTGCCTCGACCGTTCAAGAACCGACGCACCGACCGCGCGTTCGGTCGCGACTGAGCGCAAAGACGCCTCCGGCGAGGCCCGCGACTTGCGCGAGCGCCGGCCGGAGGCGTCCGACTGACAGTCAGTTCCAGACGATCGAGTCGACGAGCGGCTGGAGCTCGGTCATCGCCGGAGCGAACACGTCTTCCGTGCCCAGCATGATGAGGACCTGGTGGCCGTGGACGGGCAACACGATCAGCCGGATCGTGTAGTTGGGCCCGAACCCGAACGCCGGCGGATCTGTCACGCCCGGGATCGGGCCGATCCGCACCGCCTTCGACTCGGTCACATCGAATTGGGTGGCGTCCAGGCCCCCGACCTTGACGGTCGTGGGTGCTGTGACGACGGTCACGCCGGGCAACTTCGAGATCCAGCTTGCGAGGTCAGCCGGTGGGTCGATCAACGTTGCCGGATGTTTGGGGTCGAACACCTTGTCGACCCGACCGATGTGGATTTCGATCCTGGGCTGTCCGAACTCCACGTTGAGCCAGACGGGCAGGTTGGCATCGATACTGCCGCGGCATTGGAAGCCGGCCTGGATGCCCTCGGGAGCGCACGAATGCTCGACCTCGTGGGCGATCGTGAACGTCAGCCCCGGATCGAAGGCGGGGACGTACCTCCCGGGATAGACGAAGCCCTCCTTCGCGAGGACGGATGGACTCGGCGACGGCGTGGCCAGCGAAGCCACGGAGGGCACCGGGGTCGCCGTAACCGCCGGGCTCGCCGAGGCGGAGGGTGATGGCGATGGGACGGCCGTCGGCGTCCCACCGACCCCGCCGCCGGCTGGCGCCAGGAAGTACGCGGCGCCGCCGACCGCGATGACGACCGCGATCGCCGCGATCGCCCATCGGGCATAGATGTTCATCGAAGGTCTCCTTCGCGGCATCCAGATCGGCTGCCGTCGTTGGGTCGTGGTTCGGGTGTTGACCGCGATCGCACGCCGTGTCGGCTCAGGGAGCCCGGTCGGGCCCTCTTCGAGCCACGCGGCGAGGATCGCGTCGGGATCGCGCGTGACGTTCATGCCAGTCGTGCCTCCTTGGGATCGACCTGGCCGTCAGCGACGATCGCCGTGCGCAGGGTTCGTGTCGCGTGATGCAGGCGGGACTTCACCGTGCCGACCGGAACGCCGACGATGTCGGCGATCTCGGCCAGCCGAAGTCCCGCATGGTGGTGCAGGACGAAGACCGCGCGATGTTGCGGCGTCAGCCGCTCGAAGGCGCGATCGAGGGCGTCCCGGTCGTCGACCGAGACCATCGGGTCGGGCCCGCTCGGTCCGTCGACCGGCAAGGCCCTGATTCGGGTGCTCCAGCGCCGGTGGCGGCGCAACTCCTCGTAACAGGCATTGACGAGGAGCCGAT
This sequence comes from uncultured Chloroflexia bacterium, assembly GCA_963833705.1. Lineage (GTDB taxonomy): Bacteria > Chloroflexota > Limnocylindria > Limnocylindrales > CSP1-4 > SPCO01. Next base: position 551,892 of record CAWHYQ010000003.1, read on the forward strand.
GGAGCCATGGGCCGAAGCGCTCCGCATCGCGCAGCCGCGGGAGGTCACGCCAGGCGAGGAGGAATGCCTGCTGGACGGCGTCCTGGGCCCGCTCCGCATCGCGCAGGATCCGAAATGCGATGGCGTAGCAGAGGTCGCCTTCCAGGTCGACCAGTTCGGTGAACGCGACGTCGTCGCCTTCCCGCGCCAGTTCGACCAGCCTCGTCCGCATGAGCGGTACTCCAGCGGCGCCCGAGTGGGCGCTTCACCCACAACAGATGGTCGCACCCGCGAAAAGGTTCACCTCGGGGTCGGTGGTGCGGGCGGGAACCGGACCACCGGACCCGCCGCCGCCCGGACGACCGAGGCATTCCCAGGCGCGTCGGAGCCGCCCAGGATGGACCGATGGATGATCGGAGGATCGGTCGGGTCGGGATGGCCGCCCTGGCCGCGTTGCTCGTCGGCGGCCTGATCGCTCCGGCGACCGTCACGGCCGCCACGGACACGGACCACGACGGGCTGCCGAACACATGGGAGCGCGCCTCGTCACACACCGACGCGCACAAGCTCGATACCGACGGTGACGGCCTGCCGGACGGCATGGAGGACCCCGACCACGACGGCCTGACGAACCGGCAGGAGTACCTGAACGGAACGAACCCACGCAAAGCCGACACCGACGGCGACGGGATCCGCGACGACCGCGAGGACAACGACCACGATGGCCTGCGAACCGCCTTCGAGTTCCGCGCGCGCACGTCGCCGAAGAAGGCCGACACCGACGGGAACGGCAAGCGCGACGGCGCGGAGAACCCCGACAAGGATGCCCTGAGCAACGCGACCGAGCAGTCGCTTGGCACGAACCCGCGGGTGGCCGACACCGATGGCGACGGTTGGACCGACGGCGCCGAGTACAAGGCGCACACGGACCCGCGCAACGCCGCCAGCCACCCCGCGCCCGCGGCGCCCAAGCCACCTGCTCCGCCGCCACCGCCACCCGGACCTACGCCCACGCCGACGCCGACACCCGTGCCGCCGCCCGTCGGCACCGCACCCACGTTGCCAGGCGCCCCGGCCTGCCCGGTCTTCCCGGCGACGAACGTGTGGAACACCCGGATCGATGGGCTGAACGTCGCCTCGAACTCGTCGACGATGATCAACGCCATCGGGCTCACGCGCGGCCTGCACATGGACTTCGGGTCGTACGCGGGGTATGGCATCCCGTACGACATCGTGTCGGCCTCGACGCCTCGGTCCACGGTGACCTTCGACTACGACGAGGACTCGGACCACGTCCCATATCCGATCCCGGCGAGCCCCCACATCGAGGCGGGCTCCGACGCGCACATGCTGCTGGTCGACGCCGACGCCTGCCGGCTGTACGAACTGTTCGCGGCTCGCAAGGTGAACGGGCAGTGGCTGGCGGGCAGCGGCGCGACCTGGGACCTGCGCTCGAACGCGCTGCGGACCGCGGGCTATACCAGTGCCGACGCCGCGGGGTTGCCGATCCTGCCCGGCCTCGTCCGCTACGACGAGGTCGCCGCCGGCGCGATCGACCACGCCCTGCGGTTCACGACCGACCATACCCGCACGAGCTACATCTACCCGGCCCGCCACCAGGCCGGCGAGTCGTCATCGGCGTCGCTGCCGCCGATGGGTCTGCGCGTGCGCCTGGACGCCGTCTACGACACCAGCCGGTTCTCGCCACAGGCCAGGGTCATCGCCGAGGCTCTCAAGCGATACGGGATGATCCTCGCCGACAACGGCTCGCCGTGGTACATCACGGGCACCAGCGACCCGCAGTTCGACGATGACGTCCTGCACGAGCTCGATGTCATCACCGGGCGGGACCTCGAGGTCGTCGACACGACCGGGCTGGTCAACGGCCCCTAGCCAATCCGGTCAGTCCCGCGCGTCGAGCGGGCACGCGCCGGGCTCGAGGCGTCATCATGCCGCCATGACCGAGCCGACCCGTCTCGCGCCCGTTCCGGGCTTCGTCGAGCTACGACCCCGACTCGTCGCGGGCGAAACGCTGTTCGGGACGTTCATCGGCCTCGGATCGCCCGCCGCGACCGAGCTGGCCGCCCGAGCCGGCTTCGACTGGCTGATCATCGACCTTGAGCACGGGTCCTTCGGCGAGGGTGGAGCTGCTGGCCAACCTTCACGCGATGGGGGCGACGCCGACCGCGGCGCTCGTCCGGCCGCAGTCGGGCGAACGACTGCGCATCGGCCGCGCGCTCGATCTCGGCGCACACGGGATCATGGTCCCGCGTGTCGACACGCCGGACCAGGCGGCCGAGGCCCTCTCGTTCATGCGCTACCCACCGGATGGGGTGCGCGGACTCGCCCTGTCGACACGTGGCGCGGGCATGGGTGGGCTCGGGCACGCCGACATCCGCGGGATCAACGAGCGGATCCTCGGGATCATCCAGGTCGAATCCCCCAGCGCCGTCGAGCACGCCGCCGAGATCGCCGCGCTCCAAGGCGCCGACGTCCTGTTCGTCGGGCCTACCGATCTCTCGCACAGCCTCGGCATTCCGGGCCGCTTCGACGATCCGGTCTACCTCGATGCCTTGCGCCGGGTCGTCGGTGCCGCGGAGGGCGCCGGCAAGGCGGCCGGGATCCTCCTCCGCGACGCGACCGCCCTGCCGCGCCACCGCGAGCTCGGGTTCCGGTTCATCGGCCTCGGCTCGGACGGCGCGTTCATCGCGGACGGCGCTCGCGCCGTGCTCGCCGGCGCTCGGGGTTAGACCTATCGCGGGGCGTCGCAGGTGACGGGCCGGACCCCCGTCAGCCGTCGACCCCGACCTCGGCCTCCAGCGGCGTGGCCGGCTCCGGTGCCCCCGTCGGTCGCGGCGCGGTCTGGGCGATGATGACGCCGCCGAGGATGAGGCCCGCGCCGACCAGCTGGATCGGTGCCAGTCGCTGATCGAGCACGACGAACGAGAGGACGACGATGAAGACCGGTTCGGTGGTGCTCAGGAGAGCGGCCTGCGCGGCGCCGACCCGGCGCGCGCCGGCATAGAGCGCCTGGATCGCCAGGAACGACGCGATCAGGCCGATCCCGACGAGATAGGGCCACGCCCCGGACGGGATGACCCGCGGGTCCAGCGGCCGTCCGGCCCCGAGGCCCATGACCACCAGGACCGCCGCGGTCGCGGTCATCATCACCGACGTCGTGCCAGCGGCGTCCCTTGCCGCGGGCGCATCCGCCGGGGCCTCGCTGCCGAGCCGGTCGCGCCGCTCGCCGGACAGTCTGGCCGACAGCACGATCCAGACCGAATAGATCACGGCGGAGGCGAGGATGAGGAGCAGCCCGCTCACCGACAAGTCGGCGCGCACGTCCACGCCGCCGAGGGCGAGCACGACCCCGGCGATCGCGAGGCCGAGCGCGAACCACGGCCGACGACCGGGGAGCCGGGTCGCGAACCGCAGGGAGATGAGGGCCACGAAGACCGGGTAGATGTAGACCAGGACTCCGGCAAGGGAGGCCGGGATCGTCTCGATGCCCGCGTAATACGTCCCAGCATTCCCGGTGTAGATCGCTCCCAGCGCGAGGGTGACGGCCCACTGACGGCGCGACAGGCGCCCGATCGACGCGCGACGCGACGCCGACGCCGCCACCCAGATCCAGGCAAGGCTCGCCCCGATGACGAACCGCCATTGGAGCAGCGTCAGCCAGTCGAGTCCCTGGGCGTAGCTCAGCGTTGCGAAGATCGAGCCCGATGCGAAACTCGCGCCCGCGATGATCACCAGGCCGATGCCCAGTGCTCGTTGTCGGTCCATCGCGCGGAAGGCTAGCAGCGAGCGGCCACTGTCGGCCCCGTCGGATCCGTCGTTGAGGCCGACCAGAAACCTACTTGGCGAATTCGAACGTCGAGACGAACTGGTCGAAGACGGCGACGTCGTCCATGCCGCCGGCGGTCGCGACGAAGACCTCCCAGCCCGTCCCGGCTCGACTCACGACGTCATCCGCGACGGTGACGTCCTGGCCGCCGGCGTTCGTGAACTCGTACAGGAGCCGGGTTGCCGGCTCACCACCGAGCCTCGTGGCCGTCTCGCTCTTCGGCGGGCCCTTGAACGACTTCTTGTAGGACGCCTTGAGCGCCTTGGCGAAGGCGTCGGTCGTGCCCTTGAACTTCGTCAGCGCGACATAGACGTAGCCCTGACCGTTGAGTAGATAGGCGTCCTCATCTGCCTCCGCCTTGACCGTCCAGTCGGCCGGGTGCGCCATCGTGTAGCCGTGCGCCTTGGAGGCGTAGCGGACCCACACGTCGTCGGGTCGCGTGATGGTCGGCGGCGTGCCGATGTCGCTGAACGCGAATTCGAAGGTCATGTTGGTGGGGACCGAGGTCGCGCCGTTGACCTGGGTCCAAGCGGCCGTCATGGCGATGGCTGCCGGTGTCCCATCGTCGGTGGCGTAGAAGTCGACGGTGAACTGCGGGTCCTTGGCCGTAGCGGCGTCGAGCCCGAACAGGGCCCCCGAGACCTGGTTGCCGCTCTTCGCCTGGAGGTGGTGCAGCTGTCGGCCGGTTCGAGTCTCCACGCCCAGGTCCACGACACCGGAGACGGATCGCAGGTAGTCAGCCAGCGACGAGGCCTTGCTCGCCGCGGTCTCGGGATCGTCCAGCCAGGGTCCCGGCGACTTCCGCGACCAGCGCTTGTCACCGATCTTGATGGACTCCGACACCAACTGGACCCCGGCGAGCTGGACCGTGGTCGTCGTACTCGAGTTGCCGGGTCCGCCGGCGAACTCGCCACTGATCGTCCCTTCGAGCGTCCCCGACGTTACCGTGCCCGTGAGGGTCGCCTTGCCGCTGAAGTCCGGCGACGAGATGATCCTGACGAACGCCGCGGAGACGTCGGCCGGCGTCGGGCTCGGTGTCGGGGCGGGGGTCGGCGTCGGCGCGGCCGTCGGGCTGGCCAGGGCGACGGATGGCGCCGCGGCGCTCGGTGCGACCGACGTCGGTGTGCCGCCGCACGCTCCGACGATGACGATGACGCCGAGGATCAGGGTCGGGATCCGGAGACCGTGGTGAGACCGGCGCTGCTGGAACACGGACGCGTTCCTCCTGCATGACATGGTTGCGACCCCGGCCGCGCGCATCATGCCATCTGGTGGTCGCGGGGACCACTCGCCGAAAGGGTCCGTCCATGGGTCCGATTCGGCCATGAACGACTACACTTGATCCGTGAGTGAACTCACGGAAGCCGCGGTGGCGCGCCGGGTCCCCTCCCTTGCCGAGGAACGGTTGCGCGTCCTGAGCCGACGTCAACCCGTCACCGTCCTGCCCGGAACGTCCATCGCCGAATGCGTGCGGGCGATCCAGCGGAGCGGCACGGGCGATTCGGTCTTCGTCTGCGACGCGACCGGGCGTCTCGTCGGCGTGCTGACCGAGCGTGACATCTTCGGTCGGATCGTCGGCGGGAACGTGGAGTTCGGCCAGCCGGTCGAGCGCCTGATGACCACCGAGCCGAAGACGCTCGATCTTGACGACACGATCCGCGACGCCATCGTCCTGATGCAGACCGGCCGCTATCGGAACGTGCCGATGGTCGATGCCGACGGGCAGCTGGTGGGCGTCGTCCGCCAGTCGGACATCATCAAGTACCTCGCCGAGTCATTCCCGGAGGAGCTCCTCAACCTTCCGCCCCGGACGCATCAGCGCATGAAGGAGCCGGAAGGCGCGTGACACTCACCGACGAGCGCGGTCCGGACGTCGAGGAACTCGAGCGGGTCACCATCCGCTTCGCCGGCGATTCGGGCGATGGGATGCAGTTGACCGGCACCCAGTTCACCCGGACCGCCGCCGTCTTCGGCAACGACATCAGCACTCTGCCCGACTTCCCCGCGGAGATCCGGGCGCCGGCCGGCTCCTTGCCCGGCGTGTCGGGGTTCCAGATCAGCTTCTCGTCGTCGGACATCCACACGCCGGGCGATCAGCCCGACGTCCTCGTGGCGATGAACCCGGCCGCCCTCAAGACCAACATCATGGATCTGCCGGCTGGCGGCGCCCTGATCGTCAACAGCGACGCCTTCACGCAGGGGAACCTCAACAAGGCGGCTTACACCAGCAATCCGCTGACCGACGGCTCGCTCAAGGCGTACACGGTCTTCGAAGTCCCGATCTCGACCCTCAACACGGCCTCGCTCCAGGGTCTCGACATGACCTCGAAGCAGATGGACCTGACCAAGAACTTCTTCGCCCTCGGGTTGATGTTCTGGCTGTACGAGCGAAGCCAGGACGGGACGATCGCCTGGATCGACCAGAAGTTCGGGGCACGGCCAGTGGTCGCCGAGGCCAACAAGCGGGCGCTCAAGGCCGGCTACGCGTTCGGTGAGACGACCGAGGCGTTCCATACGCACTACCGGGTCAAGCCGGCCAAGCTCGATCCGGGGACGTACCGGAACATCACCGGCAACGAGGCTGCCGCGCTTGGGTTCCTGACCGCGTCCAAGCTGGCCGGGCGCCAGCTGTTCTATGGCAGCTATCCCATCACGCCCGCGTCGGACATCCTCCACCAGCTGTCGGGTTACAAGGCGTTCGGGGTCAAGACGTTCCAGGCCGAGGACGAGATCGCCGCCATCGGCGCGTCGATCGGCGCGTCGTACGGGGGCGCCCTCGCACTCACCGCGTCGTCCGGACCCGGGATCGCGCTCAAGACCGAGGCGATGGGCCTCGCGGTGATGGTCGAGCTGCCGCTCGTGGTCATCGACGTGCAGCGCGCCGGTCCCTCGACCGGGATGCCGACCAAGAACGAGCAGGCCGACCTGCTCCAGGTCATGTTCGGGCGCAACTCGGACTCGCCCCTGCCGATCGTCGCGCCCGCGACCCCTGGGGAGTGCTTCGATCTCGCCATCGAGGCCTGCCGCCTCGCGCTGAAGTACATGACCCCGGTCGTCTACCTGTCGGACGCGTTCCTTGCGACCGGGTCGGAGCCCTGGCGGATCCCGTCGGTGGCTGACTTGCCGAACATCTCGGTCGCCAATGCGACCGACCCGAGCACGTTCCGGCCCTATCAGCGCGACCCCGACACGCTCGCCCGCCCGTGGGCCGTCCCGGGGACGCCGGGCCTCGAGCATCGGATCGGCGGCCTCGAGAAGGCCGATATCACCGGCAACGTCAGCTACGACCCGGACAACCACCACCGGATGCAGCTGCTCCGCGCCGCCAAGGTCGCGGGGATCAGCGACGACATCGCCCCGCTCGAGGTGTTCGGGCCGGACCGCGGCGAACTGGTGATCCTGGGGTGGGGCTCGACCTACGGCGCCATCCGCTCGGCGGTCGAACGACTGACCGCCGACGGCCGATCCGTCGCCCACGCCCATCTCCGTCATCTGAATCCGTTCCCGGCCAATACCGAATCAGTCCTGCGGAACTACCGCCGGGTGCTCATCCCCGAGGTCAATCTGGGCCAGTTGCTGATGCTGATCAGGGCGAAGTTCCTCATCGACGCCGTCGGGTACGACCGGGTCCGCGGCAAGCCATTCACGATCGCCGAGATCATCGCCGAGGCCGAACGCGTCCTCGCGGAGTAGGAAGACATGACCGACACCAACGGCCACGCGGCCGACACCATCGTCCCGACCCAGCCGCCGCTCAGCGCCGAGAACGCTGCTGTCATCCAGCTCACCCGCAAGGACTTCGTGTCCGACCAGGAGGTGCGCTGGTGCCCCGGCTGCGGCGACTATTCCATCCTCGCCCAGACCCAGAAGGTCATGCCGGACTTCGGGTACCCGAAGGAGAACATCGTGTTCATCTCGGGCATCGGCTGTTCGGGCCGGCTCCCGTACTACATGAACACCTACGGATTCCACACGATCCACGGCCGCGCCCCGACGCTCGCCACCGGGCTCAAGGCGGCCCGCCCGGACCTGATGGTCTGGGTCATCACCGGGGACGGCGACGCGCTGTCGATCGGCGGCAACCACGTCATCCACTCGATGCGCCGCAACGTCGACATCAACATGGTCATGTTCAACAACCGGATCTATGGGCTGACCAAGGGCCAGGCGTCACCGACCTCCGAGTTCGGCAAGAAGACCAAGTCGACGCCGGCCGGCACCGTCGACACGCCGATCATCCCGTTGACGATCGCGCTCGCCGCCGAGGCGAGCTTCGTCGCGCGCTCGGTCGACACCCACACCGAGCACCTCCAGATGACCCTCGAACGGAGCGGCCGCCACAAGGGCTCGTGCTTCGTCGAGGTCCTCCAGAACTGCAACATCTTCAACGACGGGGCGTGGCGCGACTTCACCGACCGCGAGGTCCGCGAGGACCGGATGCTCTTCCTGGAGCACGGCAAGCCGATGATCTTCGGCAAGGACCGCGACAAGGGCATCCGCCTGGATGGACTTCATCCGGAGGTCGTGACGATCGGCGAGAACGGCGTGACCGAGGCGGACCTCCTGGTCCACGACGAGGCCGCCGAGGAGCCGTACCTCGCCCTGATGCTGTCGCGCATGGTCTGGCCGGCATTCCCGGTCCCGGTCGGCGTGCTGCGGGCTGTCGCACGCCCGACGCACGATCGCCTCATCGAGGATCAGCTGGCGGCGGCCGTCGCCAAGAGCGGGGCGGGCGACCTCGAGGCGGTCCTCAACGGTGGCGAGACGTGGACGGTCGAGTAGGCGCCGGGACGCGGCGATGAGCGCTCGGATGCATTGTCCGGTCTGCGGGTTCGACAACCTGACAGGCGCGGAGGTCTGTGACAACTGCGGGGCCGACCTCGCGGGCCACGATGTGCCACAGGCGACCACGTCGTTCCACGGCCGGCTGCTGGGCGAGCACCTGGACGATCTCGGCGCTCCGCCGCCACTGACGGTCGGGCCGGACACGCCGGTCGACGTCGTGATCGCCCGGATGCACGAACTCGAGATCGATTGCGTGCTGGTCACCGTCGACGATCGATTGGTCGGCATCTTCACCGACCGCGACGCCGTCGTGAAGGCCGCGGGCAAGCGGCTCGAGGCGTTCCATGTCCGTGACTTCATGACGCCGGACCCGGTCGTGCTTCGTCACGACGACCCGATCGCGATCGCCATCCACAAGATGGCTGTCGGCGGGTTCCGCCACATCCCGATCATCGAGGACGGACGCCCGACCGGGGTCGTCACCGCGCGCGACGTGTTCCACCACCTGGCGGAGATGCTCGGCTGACTGCGCGCATCGCCCTCCTCGCCGACGACCTGATCTGGTCGACCCGCCTGGACGGGCTCATTCGTGGCGCGGGAGGGGAACCAGTAGCCGTCCGTACGCTGGCCGCCCTGGAGGCGGTCCTGCCCGACGTGGATGGGGTCGTGATCGATCTCACCGCCCGTGCCTACGACGGGATCGAGGCGGCGGCCGTCGCGCAGGCGGCCCGGAAGCCCGTCTTCGCGGCCGGCCAGCATGACGATGCTGCACTGCGGCGGCGAGCGCACGCTGTCGGGGCCGTCTTCGCGCCGTATCGGCGCCTGACGGGCGACGGCTTCGATCTCATCGAGATGTGGATGTCGGAGAGAGACCGTATGCAGGAGTCGCCCACATGATCTCGTCCCGCCCCTCGATCCCGGCCGAACGCTTCGGCGAACGGCTCGCGGCGGCGCGCGACCGGGCCCGCGCGGCGGGGTTCGCGGCCGTCCTGGTCGGCGTCGGTGCGGACATGCGCTACCTGGCCGGCTATCCGGCGATGCCGCTCGAGCGCCTGACGATGCTCGTCATCCCGACGGTGGGGGATTGGGCGCTCGTGGCTCCGCGCCTCGAGGCGACGCCGGCCCGACTATGCCCGCCCGCGGCAGCCGGCCTGCTGCCGGTCGTGACCTGGGAAGAGGCGGACGACGCGCACGCGCTCGTGGCCTCGATGGTCCGTGGCGCCAGCGGCGCGGCCGATGGCCTCCGGATCGCGGTCTCGGATGACACGCCGGCGCGCCACCTGCTCCGGCTCCAGGCGCGGCTCGCCGGGGCCCGGTTCGAGCTCGCTTCGCCGATCCTGGGCCAGCTCCGGGTCGTCAAGGACGCCGACGAGATCGCGCTGCTGACCCTCGCCGCTCACGCCGCCGATCGGGTCGTCGCCCAGATCGCCGCTGGACCCCTGGTCGGACGGAAGGAGGCGGACGTGGCCCGCGAGGTCCGTGAGCGGCTGATCGCCGAAGGTCACGACGAGGCGCATTTCGCGATCGTCGGTTCGGGCCCGAATTCGGCGTCGCCGCACCACGAGGCGTCCGAGCGCGTGATCGTCGCCGGCGAGCCGATCGTGCTCGACATCGGCGGCACGATCGACGGCTACGGCTCGGACATCACCCGGACCCTCTGGGTGACCGGTGGCGACCCGGCGAAGGGGCCCGACGAGGCGTTCCGGCACCTGTTCGGCGTGCTCCACGGTGCCCAGGCGGCCGCCACCCGCGCGGTCCGGGCCGGCGTGGCACCGGAGGCGGTCGACGCCGCGGCGCGACGCCCGATCGAGGCCGAAGGGTACGGCGAGGCGTTCTTCCATCGGACCGGGCACGGCATCGGGCTGGAGGGCCACGAGGATCCGTACATCATCGCCGGCAACACGGAACCGCTCCGAACCGGGATGGCCTTCTCGGTCGAACCCGGGATCTACCTCGTGGGCCGGTACGGCGCCCGGATCGAGGACATCGTGGTCTGCGGGCCGGACGGTCCGATCGAGCTCAACGAGGCGCCACGCGAGCTGCTACGTCGTCTCGGGCTGATCGCTGCCGGTCCGCCCCGGACCGCGCCGGCCGGGCCGCTGTGGGCTCCGGGCGTGCGGGCTGCGGTATCATCGGGCGAGGGTCGCGCCCGATGCGACCTGCGCAGCGTCCGAGATCGCATCATGACGACACCACGGCGTCGACCCGACGTCGCCTCGAATCGACCGCCGATCAGGCCCCGCACGAGGCTGCCGATGAGCCGCCGGCACCACGGCCGTCCGCACTACCACGCGCACGGGGCACCCGACGGATCGCGACCCGCCGCCGGCGTGAGTCCGGGCGCCCTCGGCGTGCCCGATCCCGATGGCGGTGGCACGGCGGCCTCGCCCGCCCCGCGACCGGTGAATGGGACACCCAGCCCTCGACCGGCTCCGGCTGCCGCTCCGCCCGTCCGACCGGGACCCGCCGCCGCGCCGTTCGAGCCGGTATCGCCGCCCGCGGAGGCGCCGGCGACCCAGGGGGCGACCCCCCAGGCGCCCCCGCAGGCGATGTCGTCCCCGATCTCCGCTCCGCAGCCGAGCCTCCAGCCGACCTCGCGACCGCTCGGGGCCCTGCCAGGTCCGTCCGGACCGGCGGGTCAGATGGGTCCCGATCGGAACGGCCAGTGCACCGCACCGCAGCTCCGTCGGTTCATCAAGAGCCGCCCGTACGTGCCGATGCACGAGTTGCGTCGTCGCTTCGGCATCGACGGCCCCGACGACGACGTGACGCCCGTCCGGCTCGATCCGGGTTGGGTGTATGTCGGTCTGCCGACGCGCGAGGGCGGCCTGCTCGGGGAGTTGCTCAAGTCCGGCGAGATCGGCTACGAGCTGTCGCTCGACCCGCGCACGCCGATCGTCATCGGCGTCTACCCGATGCGCCCCATCCCGCGTTCCTGAGGCCCTCGGCAGACCCTCGTCGGCCCGGGTCAGGCGTCGCGGATCGCGACCGTCACACCTTCAAGTGACAGCAGGTCGCGCTTGATCGCGAGCCGCTCCTCCCGGCTGCCCCAGGCGTCGCCGCCGTACCCGCCGATCGTCCCGTCCGCGGCGATGACGCGGTGGCACGGGATGAGCAGGCTGACCGGGTTCCGCCCGAGCGCGCCGCCGACGGCACGCGCGGCCCGTGGCGCACCGATCCGGCGGGCGATCTCGCCGTAGCTCGCGGTCTGGCCCCAGCCGATACGAGCCACCTCGAACAGGACGTGTCGATCCCACGCCGGTCGGTCGGCAAGGTCGAAGGGTGGGAGCGTCCCCGGCGGGCGGCCGCGAGGAGCGCCTGGACCCCGACCGAGGCGACGTCGAGGTGGCCAGGCGCGGATCGTCGGGCGGCGCCGATGCGGCCGGTTCGATGGCGCCGTCCAGTCGCCGACGGAGACCCGCCGCGAAGCCGCTCGGTCGTCGACGAGCCATTCGATCGCGACCACACCACGGTCTGTGGCCGCCAGATGGACAGGCCCCCAGGGACCCGGGATGGACGTCACGCAGGACGTCGAGATCGGTCACGGGATGAGTCTCGCACAGCGCTGCCCCGGTGGTATACTCCCAGGGAGTATGCGATGCGACACACGATCGACCGAGCTGACCCTGCCCATCGAGGGCATGACGTGCGCGTCTTGCGTCAACCGAATCGAGCGGTTCCTGCGAAGGACACCGGGCGTCGAGGATGCGCACGGTCAATCTCGCGACCGAGACGGCCACGATCCACTATCGGTCGGCCATCGCCGATCGAGCGGCCCTGGTCGCCGCGATCGAGGCCTCCGGGTACGACGTCCGTCCGGAGATGCCGGCCATCCCCGATGCGCCACCCTTGCCGCTCGCCGACGAGTTCTCGGCGGAGGACGCGATCCGGGCGCGCGAGGCGCGGACGCTGCTCATCCAGGCGTCGGTCTCGATCGCGGTGGCGGCCGGCTGATCATGGTCGCGATGTTCGCGCCCGTGGACATCGATCGCCGATGACGGACCTGAACCGGATCGTCATCATCCCGGCGACGATCGTCCAGTTCTGGGCCGGGTCGACGGTTCTATCGCGCGGCCTGGCGCGCGGCCCGTCACGGCACCACGAACATGGACACGCTCGTGGCGGTCGGGACGACGGCGGCGTGGGCGTACAGCGTGTTCGTCACGCTCTGGCCGGACGTCGTCGGTCGGCGCGGGCATCGCCCCCGAGACCTACTTCGACACGTCGACGATCATCATCGGGCTCGTCCTGCTCGGACGCTGGCTGGAGGCGCGCGCCAAGGTCCGGACGACCGGCGCGATCCGCCGGCTCGTCGGCACTGAGCCCGACCACGGCCGATCTCGTGCGCGACGGGATCGACGGCGTGGCCGAGGCGGTCGCCCTCGAGTCGGTCCAGGTCGGCGACCTGCTCCGCGTCCGACCCGGCGACACGGATCCCGGTCGATGGCGTGGTCGTCGACGGCGCGCTCGGCCGTCGACGCGTCGATGCTCACCGGCGAGCCGATCCCGGTCGCGGTCGGGCCCGGCGACGAGGTCATCGGCGCCACGCTCAACACGACCGGCATCGTTCGTCATGCGCGCGACCCGGGTCGGGCGCGACACGGCCCTCGCCCGGATCGTCGAGCTCGTCCAGCGGGCCCAGGGCTCGAAGGCCCCGATCCAGCGGCTGGCCGACCGGATCGCCGAGGTCTTCGTCCCGATCGTCCTCGCTGACGGCGACCGCTGACCTTCGTCGATCTGGATGGCGCTCGGGCCGGAGCCGCGCCTGACGCTGGCGCTGACCGCGTTCATCAGCGTCGTGGTCATCGCCTGCCCGTGCGCGATGGGCCTGGCGACACCCACGGCGATCATGGTCGGCACCGGTCGTGGCGCGGAGGCGGGCATCCTCATCCGCGGCGGCGAGGCGCTCGAGACGCGCCCACCGCGTCGACGCCGTCGTCATCGACAAGACGGGCACGCTGACCGCTCGGCCGACCGTCGGTCGCGGCGATCACGCCCGCGCCGGGCTACGATCGCCGAGGTCCTCGATCTCGCCGGCGCGCTCGAGAACGGGAGCGAGCATCCGCTCGCGCGCCGCCATCGTCGCCCGGGCACGCGTCGACGAGCTCGGGTTCGGTCGCGGTCCGCGGCTTCGCGGCGATCGCCGGGGCCGGCGTCGAGGGCACGGTCGAAGCGCGGGCCGGACGGTGCGCGAGCCGTCCTCGTCGGCAACCGCGCCTGCTGGCCGAGCGCGGCGTGGACTCTCGAGGCGCTCGAGCCGGCGGCGACCGATGCCGGGGCGCCGGGCGGACCGTCGCGTTCGTCGCCGTCGACGGGCCGGCGGCCGGGCTCATCGCGATCGGCGACCCGGTCAAGCCCGAATCGGCCGAGGCCGCCGTCGCGATCGCTGACCGACGCCGGGCATCGAGGTGTGGCTGGTGACCGGCGACGGCCGCACGACGGCCGAGGCCGTCGCGCGACAGGTCGGGATCCCGCCCGAGCGGATCCGGGCAGAGGCCCGCCCGGCCGACAAGGCGGCCGACGATCGAGCGACTGCAGGCCGCGGGTCGGGTCGTGGCCATGGTCGGCGACGGCATCAACGACGCGCCGGCCCTCGCCGCTGGCCGACCTCGGGATCGCCATCGGGACCGGCGCGGACGTCGCCATCGAGGCGTCCGACGTGACGCTCGTCGGCGGCGATCCGCGATCCGTGGCGGCCGCCATCGAGCTGTCGCGGGCGACGATGTCGGTCATCCGCCAGAACCTGTTCTGGGCGTTCGCCTACAACATCGTGCTCATCCCGGTGGCGATGGGCGTCCTCTACCCGACCTTCGGGATCACGCTCGACCCGGCGCTCGCGGCCGGCGCGATGGCGCTGTCGTCGGTGTCGGTCGTCGCCAATTCGCTCGGCTGCGTGGGTTCGACGCGCGGCCGGCCGGGGTGTCCGTCCCCATCCCAGCGTCGGCTGCGACCGGCGCCTGACGCCGGGCATACACTTCGGGCGATGCCGCCTGCCGAACCGACGCCCGTCGCCGACCCGCGCGACCTGCCCGGCCCGTTCCACCACGAGGTCGAGGTCGCGGTCCGGTTCGCCGACACGGACGCCATGCGTCACGTCAACAACGCGAAGTACCTGACCTACTGCGAGATCGCCCGGATCCGCTACTGGACCGACGTCACCGGCGAGCGCCTTCGCACTCGGGACGGAGGGCGCCGAGAGCCTCATCCTGGCCGAGGCACGCATCACGTACCGGGCGCAGGCGTTCTACGGCGAGATCGTGACGGTCCAGACCCGCGCGACCCGGATCGGGCGCATCGTCGTTCACCCTCGAGCACCGCCTGCTCGGCCGGCGTCCCGGGCGAGGAGCCGCGGCTGGTCGCGGTCAGCGAGTCGGTCCTCGTCCGGTACGACTACGCGTCGTCGGTCCCGATCGCCCTGTCGCCCGAGCACGTCGCGGCGATCGAGGCGTTCGAGGGTCACGGCCTGCTGCACGACGGGAGCGCCTCGGCGATGACGTTCTCGATCGTCGCCCGCGATCCGATCGACGCGGTGACCTCGGCGTCGCGGTGGCCGTCGAAGTACCTGGCGGTCGGATCGGTCGTGCCGTGGGCGCGGGCGGGGATCGGCGCGATCGCCACGCAGGCCTGGGCGAACGTACGCTACGGGCCCGACGGCCTGGACCGCTCGAGCTCGGGCTCGATCCGACGCGAGTCGCTCGCCGCGCCTGACCGGCGACGATCCCGGACGGGCCGAACGACAGGTCGGGATCGTCGACCGTCCGCGGCCGCGCGGCGACCTACACGGGCGAGGGCTGCATGCCCTGGGCGGGCGGTCGGCCGTCGATGGCGCGGCCGCCCAGGGCAACATCCTGGTCGGGCCCGAGGTGGTCGACGCCATGCTCGATGCCTACCTCGGCGGCGAGCGGGACCGCTGGCCGACCGCCTGCTGGCCGCGCTTGCGGCGGGCGATCGGGCCGGTGGCGACCGGCGTGGACGGCAATCGGCCGCCCTGCTGGTCGTCCGGATCGAAGGCGGCTATGGCGGTGCCAACGACCGCTACATCGACCTGCGGGTCGACGACCACCCGGATCCCGTGCCCGAGCTGCTCGGCTCCATGCGCGTCGGACGCCTGCTCGGCGAGCGCCCCGATCCCGACGACCTCGAGCCGATCGACGCGGCGCTCGCCGCCGAGCTCATGACCCGGCTGACGCAGGCCGGCTGGTCGCCCGATCGCGACGATCCGTTCGCGCGGGTCATCCGGGCCGCGACCGCCGAGGCCCGCCGGGTCGGTGCGCCCCGCCCGGCGCCCGAGGCCTGGACCGACCGAGTGGGACGCGGCGCTCGCTCGCCTGGATGGGCTTCGCCAACCTCGAGGAGCGCGCCGCGGCGTCGGCTGGATCGACCCGGCCGTCCTGGGTGAGCTCCGCGCCGCGACCGCGGAGGTCGACGCGACCGGCTGCCGACGGCGGGTCCGGCGGGACGCGGATCAGGCCTCGGACTCGCCCGGAAGATCGCCACCGCGTTCTGGCCGCCGAAGCCGAAGCCGTTGACCGCGACCGTCTCGACCTTCGCCTTTCGCGCCGTCAGCGGCACGTAGTCGAGGTCGCACTCGGGGTCGGGCGTGTGGAGGTTCGCGGTCGGCGGGATGATCCCGTCGCGGATGGCACCGATGGCGGCCAGGGCGGACGCGATCCCGGCCGCACCGACGAGGTGGCCGATCATCGACTTCGGCGAGCTGATGGCGACCTTGTAGGCGTGGTCGCCATAGGCCGCCTTGATCGCGCGCGTCTCGGTCGACGTCGTTGAGCTGGGTGGCGGTGCCGTGGGCGACGATGTAGTCGACCTCGTCGGGCGCGATCCCGGCGTTGCGCAGCGCGGAGGTCATCGCGCGGGCCTGACCGCGACCGGTCGGATCGGGGGCGCTGATGTGGAAGGCGTCGGCGGTCAGTGCCCCGCCGATGATCTCGGCGATCGGCGTCGCGCCGCGGGCCTGGGCGTTGGCCAGTGATTCGACGATGACGACGCCGGCGCCCTCGCCGAGCACGAACCCGTCGCGCGTCACGTCGAACGGCCGCGATGCCGTGGCCGGATCGTCGTTGCGCTTCGAGAGGGCGGTCATGTTCGACAGGGCGGCCAGGCCCATCGGCCAGATCGGGGCCTCTGAGCCGCCGGTCAGGACGATGTCGCAGTCGCCGGTGCGGATGAGCCGCAGCGCGTCGTGGAAGGCGATGACCGATGTCGCGCAGGCGGCCACCTGGGTGATGACCGGGCCGGTCAGGCCGTATTCCATCGACAGCATGCAGGCGGCCATCGAGCCCGACAGCGCGGGCACCGCGAACGGGCTGACGAAGCGCGGGCCCTTGGTGTCGTGGATGTGCGTGCCGTCGATGATCTGCTCGATCCCGCCGCCACCGGTGTTGACCACCACGCCGACGCGATCGCGCTGGTCCTGGTCCATCGCGGCGAAGTCGATCCCCGAATTCGCGGACGGCCTCCGCGCCGGCCCCATCGCGAGCTGGATGAAGCGGCTCATCCGCCGGGCCATCTTGGCGTCCATCACCGTCGTCGGATCGAAGTCGAGGACCTCGGCGGCGATGCGGACCTCGAACGCCGAGGCGTCGAAGCTGCGGACCTCGCGCGTGCCCGTCACCCCGGCCAGGAGGTTCGACCAGTAGGTCGGGAAGTCGTTGCCGATCGGCATGATGGCGCCGAGACCGGTCACGACGGCGCGGCGAGCTGGATCCTGTTCAGGCAACGTGGGTCCTCCGGGCTGGCAGTGGATCAGCGTGGATGGAGGCGATCGTGGCGGGTGGAGGCGACGATCGCCGCGACCTGCGCGCGCCGCATGGTGACCGCGACGTCAGTCTCCGTCGTAGCGCTTGAAGATCACCGCGCCGTTGTGTCCGCCGAGGCCGATGTTGTTCGACAGCGCGTAGCGGATCGGCAGGGCCTGTCGTCTCGCGCACGACCCACAGGTCGCACTCGGGATCGGCGTCGCGGTAGTTGATCGTCGCCGGCGCGCACTGCTCGGCGACCGACATCACCGTGGCGAACGCCTCGAACGCCCCGGCCGCGCCCATCATGTGGCCGGTCATCGACTTGGTCGCGCTGATCGCCAGCGACCGCGCCGACCCGGCCGAGCGCGACCCGAAGACGGTCCAGATCGCCTCGGCCTCGCGCTTGTCGCCGAGCGGCGTCGAGGTCCCGTGCGGGTTGATGAGATCGACCTCGTCGGCCGGGACACCCCGACGCTCGAGTGCCATCTGCATCGCCCGCGCCGAGCCGACCCCGGCGTCGATCGGCTGGATCATGTCCCACCCGTCGGCGGCCGAGCCGTAGCCGACGACCTCGGCGTAGATCCGTCGCCCCGCGCGCCTTGGCCAGCTCGAGGTCCTCGAGGAAGAGCGAGCCGGCGCCCTCGCCGAGCACGAACCCGTCGCGGGTCAGGTCGAACGGCCGGGATACGGTCTCGGGGCCCTCGCCGGGCCGCGGCATGCCCATGCCGCGCATGTTCGAGAAGCCGGCATGTCCCACTTCTAAAAGGGGTGCCTCGGTCGAGCCGCTGATGACGGCGATGCAGTCGCCACGGCGGATCGCCTCGGCCGCCTCGCCGACGTTGTGGGTGCCGGTCGCGCAGGCCGACACGACGCACATGTTGTGGCCGATCGCGCCGGTCTCGATGGCGATCATGCCCGAGCAGCTGTCGACCAGCGCGTTGGCGATGAACGTCGGTGCCACGGTGCGCGGTCCTCGCTCGTGCAGCGACGCGTAGTTGTCGATCATCAGGCTCTGACCGCCCGCGCCGGATCCGAAGATGACCGCCGACCTCGGTCCGGTTCTCGTCGGTCAACTCGAAGCCCGAAATCGACGAGCGCCTGCTTGCCCGCGGCCACGCCGAAGTGAAGGCTCGCCTCGCTGCGACGAGCGGCCTTGGCGTCCATCCAGTCCGAGGGCACGAAGTCGTGGACCTCGCCTGCCAGCTTGGCTTCGTACGGCGTCGGGTCGAAGCGGGTGATCGGACCGAGGCCCGACACACCGTTGACGAGGTTCGCCCAGGCGGTCTTGGCATCGTTCCCGACGGAGCTGACGACCCCGAGACCGGTGACGACGACGCGCCGATCGTAGTCTGGCTTGCGCACGGTGGCGTTCTCCTTGGCGAGTTACGGTCAGGCGGGGACCGACGCGAGGGCGAGGATCCGATCGAGCGAGGCCGGGTCGTCGGCGGCCATGATCTCGGCCTCCGGAGCGATCCGCTTGATGAGTCCGGTGAGGACGCGTCCGGGCCCGATCTCGACGAAGGCATCGACCCCGGCCGACCTCATCCGCTCGACGATCGCGATCCAGTCGACGCCGGCGGTGAGGTGCTCGACGAGCTCGTTCCGACAGGCTGCGGCCGTCATGAGTGGCCGCCCGTCGGCGTTCGCCAGCAACGGCACGGTCGGGTCGTGGAAGGCGACCCCGGCGATGGCCGCCCGCATCCCCTCGGCCGCCTCGGCCATGAGCGGGGAGTGGGCCGCGACCGAGACCGGCAGGACGATGGCCCGCCTCGCCCCGAGCGACGTCGCAAGCTCGGCTCCGGCCTCGACCGCCGGGCGTTCGCCGGACACGACCACCTGTCCCGGGGCATTGCGATTGGCCACGACGAACACGCCGTGCGCCGAGGCGATACGTC